>NZ_JBFPNJ010000001.1:0-1456640 GCF_040815575.1 Stenotrophomonas sp. LST15-1-1.1 | reverse complement strand
GTCCGGTTGCGGGGGACGCCGTAAACCCATCCCTGGGGGCTTGGCCGCGGCATCCATGCCGCGGACACCCCCGCAACCGGACCCACCCCGCCTTCGACAGGTTCACGCGGCTGTTGGTGGGTGTCGACCTTGGTCGACGCGTAGATCCACGCCATGCGTGGATGACATCCAATCCATTCAATGATTTCGAAATCGGTATGAACATCCATCCACGCACGGCGTGGATCTACCAGATGGCCGGACACTGTCAGGGGTGGGGCGGTATGGGCAGGCAGGACCGTTGGCGCCATGGATGGCGCCATCGAGCCCCCATGGATGGGTTTACGGCGTGTCCTGCCTGCCCATACCGCCCCGCCCACCTCGGTAGCCCGCTTTCGCTGTTGCTTCGGCTCCGGCCTCTGCGGGTGCCGGGCGGCAGCCCGGCCAGCACCCCGCCACTTTGGTCTACACATCGGTGGTGCATTCCGCTGCGATAATGCCGCCAGGGGCGACGCGCAGTGGGCGCGGACGTAAGCAGTAACAGGACGTGGCGTGGGCGGCAGGCAGGTGCGTTTCGAAACAGGGGCGGTGCTTGTCCTGCTGCTGGTGTGGTTGGCATTGCCGTGGCTGGGCCATGCGCGCAGCGTCGACGCCGGCCGCGATTACCTGCTGGTCGGCACCGCGACGGCCGAACCTACGCCCCATCGCGCGTGCACGCCGGAGATGCTGGCCGGGCCGCGCCAGCAGACGCAGGTGAATGCACCGCCGGAAGGCTGGTCCGGCGAGCCGCAGGCGCTGGATGTCTTCAATGTCTTCGCCGGCGAAGTGCGGCTGCAGCACGGTGACCGCGAGATCTGCGGCAACATGCAGGACGCGCGCACCCGCGATTCGCGCTTCCGGGCGGGCATTGGCATGGTGGCGGTACCTGCTGCCGGCAGCCACGAACCCTTCCTGGTCTCCTGGCAGACGCCGCTGAAGGCGCGCTGGGTGCCGACATTGCAGCTGGGCGCACCCAGCCCGGTGCAGCAGAACGACACGGCCCGGCTGCTGGTGCGCGCCGCCTGCATCGCCGTGGCAATCGCGCTGGCGCTGTCGGCGCTGATGGCCTATCTGACCACCCGTGACCGCAGTTTCCTGATGTACATCGGCGCCACCCTCGTGCTGGTGCTGTGGCAGTCGATCCTCGGTGGCCTCAGCGGCTATCCCGAACCCTGGCTGCGGGTTGGCGGGCGTGGGGACGGGTGGCTGCTGGCGCTGACTGCGGCGACCCAGGCACTGGTGTTGCCGGCGTTGTGGCGCCTGAACGGCGGTGACCGCGTACTGCCACGTTCGCGCCTTGGCCAGCAACTGGTGTTGTGGTCCCTGCTGATGCTGGCGGCGGTGGTGCCGTGGTTGCAGCGCGATGGACTGGGCGTGGTCGCGCAGATCCTGCAGGGGACCTTCATTGTCGGTTGCGCACTGTCGTTGGCGATGGGCATCTGGGCCCGGCTGCGCGGCGATGTCTGGTCGCTGGCAGGACTGGCCGCACTGGCGCCGATGCTGGTGCTGATCGTGGCCGACGCTGCAAGTGCGCACTGGTTGATGGAGTACCGGGTGGAGGCCCTGCAGCTGGCGGTCACCTGGCTGCTGATGATGGCGGCCTACGCGCTCAACCTGCGCCTGGGCCGGCTGCGCCAGCAGCGTGACGAAATGCGCCAGCTCGCCGAGACCGACATGCTGACCGGCCTGCCCAACCGCCGCGCCGGTCTGCACCAGCTGGCCCAGCATCTGCAGGGCGGCGAGCGCGAGCGGGGGCCGCTGGTGATCGGCTTCCTCGATATCGATCTGTTCAAGGACATCAATGATCGCCACGGCCATGAGGTCGGCGACCAGGTGCTGGTGGCCGTGGCCCGCGCGCTTCGCGCCGCTGTCCGCAGCGAGGACCAGGTGGTGCGGATGGGGGGCGAGGAGTTCCTGCTGCTGTTGCCGGGCATGCCGCGGGAGATCGCGGCCGCCCGCCTGGAACGCCTGCGCCAGCGCATCACCGAGACCTGCCGGGACCTGCAGGTGCATGGCCTGGAGGTGACCGCGAGCATCGGCCTGGCGCAGTGGCGGCCGGCCGAAGATGACCTGGCGGCCCTGCTGCGGCGCGCCGACCACGCCATGTACGTGGCCAAGCGCAGTGGCCGCAACCGGGTGTTCGATGGAGAGACCGAAGATCCATTGACCACGGCATGAGGCGGGAAGGGCGACGATGCCGGATAATGGGGCGATGACCAGCCGACTCAACAAATACATCGCCGACACCGGCTTCTGCTCCCGTCGCGAGGCCGATCGCCTGATCGCCGCCCGCCGCGTCACCGTCAATGGCCATGCCGCCGGCACCGGCGCGGTGGTCGGCGAGGAGGACAAGGTGCTGGTCGATGGCCAGCCGTTGCGCGTGCGCACTGCCCGCAAGCCGGGCGCCCGCCGTCACGTGTACATCGTGCTGAACAAGCCGGTGGGCGTGACCTGCACCACCGAAAGCACGGTGAAGGGCAACATCGTCGACTTCGTCGGCCACGAACAGCGCATCTTCCCGATCGGCCGCCTCGATAAAGAGTCGGAAGGCCTGATCCTGATGACCAGCAACGGCGACATCGTCAACCAGATCCTGCGCGCCGAGAATGGCCACCAGAAGGAATACCTGGTGGCGGTGAACAAGCCGGTCACCGACGAATTCCTGCGCGCGATGGCTCGCGGCGTGCGAATCCATGACCAGATGACGCTGCCGTGCAAGACCTCGCGGATCGCCAAGTTCGGTTTCCGCATCATCCTGCAGCAGGGCCTGAACCGGCAGATCCGGCTGATGTCGGCCGAGTTCGGCTACCGCGTGACGCAGCTGCGGCGCGTACGCATCGACAACATCAAGATCGGTGCGCTGAAACCGGGCCAGTGGCGCAACCTGACCGAGCAGGAGCTGCATGGCCTGCTGCCGCAGCAGCAGGACTGGTAAACGACGTGTGTAGAACCGAGCCTATGCTCGGCTGCCGTTGCCCGGGTGCAGCCGAGCATGGGTGCGGCTCTACATCAGCTAGACTTTGCGGCGACCTGCCGGAACGTGACGCTGCATGATCAAGCCCGACAAGCCCGCCAACGAAGCGCTGCGTCTGGAGGCGCTGTACCGCTACCGGATCCTCGATTCCGAACGGGAACGCTCGTTCGATGATCTGGTCGCCATTGCCAAGGCGGTATGCGGCACGACGATGGCGGCCGTGACCCTGATCGACGTCGAGCGGCAGTGGTTCAAGGCGATACAGGGCATCGATGCGGCCGAGAACCTGCGCAGTGAATCGATGTGCGGCCATGCGATCCTGCAGCCGCAGGAGATCATGGTGGTCGAGGACGCGCTGCAGGACGTGCGCTTCCACGACAACCCGGTGGTGACCGGCGACCCTCACGTGCGTTTCTATGCCGGTGCGCCGTTGATCAGCAGCGACGGCCTGCCGCTGGGAACCCTGTGCGTGTTCGACGCGCGGCCGCAGCAGCTGGCGGCCGACAAGGCCGAAGCGCTGGCCGCGCTGTCCCGGCAGGTGATGGTGGTGATGGAGCTGCGCCGTTTCGCGCTGGATATCCAGCGGCACATGCTCGAGCGCCACGATTACGAACGCCTGTTGTCGGAGTACCACGATGTGCTGCTGGCCCAGAACGCCGACCTGGCCGAACAGAGCCGTACCGACGCCCTGACCGGCCTGCCCAACCGGCGTGCGATGGCAGTAGCGCTGGAGGAAGCGATGGCCGCCGCCGATGGCAGCCATCGGCAGACCTGCGTAGCGCTGGTGGACATTGACCATTTCAAGCACATCAATGATTTCCAGGGCCATGCGACCGGTGACCGGGTGCTGGCCGAACTTGGGGTACTGCTGCGCTCGCACTTCGCCGGGCGCGGCATGGCCGCACGCTATGGCGGTGAGGAATTCGTCGCACTGATGCCGGACGTGGACCTGCGCACCGCAGAACTGCAATGCGAGTTCCTGCGCGTGGCGGTGTCCAACCTACCACTGGGCTTTCCAGTGACGATCAGCATCGGTGTGGCCCAGCACCAGCCCGGTGAAACGTCTGAACAGACCCTGGTCCGTGCCGATGCCGCGTTGTACCGGGCCAAGGGCGCCGGCCGCAACCGGGTGGAAGTGGCGCCCTGAGCGCCCGCGCGGCTGCGGTAGACCCACGCCATGCGTGGTTGGCCCGCGCCTTCCAGTGCTGTCGCAGCCATTGCGATACCCGTGCTGCACCCTCAACGTCTCACCGCAAGGACGTCGACCATGCTGCAGACCCTGGCCATCGCCAACTACCGATCACTGCATGCGCTGGTGCTGCCGATGCAGCGGCTCAACGTGGTCACCGGCGACAACGGCAGTGGCAAATCCAGCCTGTACCGCGCGCTGCGCCTGCTGGCGGAAACCGCGCAGGGCGGTGTTGCCGCAGTGCTCGCCCGCGAGGGCGGATTGGGTTCGGCACTCTGGGCCGGTCCGGAAAAGATCGACCGCCGCGTGCTGGCCGGTGAGATTCCGCTTCAGGGCGGACCGCGGCAGGAATCGGTGGGGCTCAAGCTGGGCTTCGCCACCGATGAATTCGGCTACGCCATCGACCTCGGCTATCCGCCGCCAAGCCGATCGGCCTTTGCGCTGGACCCCCAGATCAAGGCCGAAGCAATCTGGGCGGGCCCCTTCCTGCGCAGCGCCAATCTGCTGGTCGACCGCCGCGGTGCGCTGGTGCGGCAGCGGCACGCGCGCGGCTGGGATCTGGTGGACGACCGACTGTCGCTGTTCGACAGCCTGTTCACCCAGGTGGGTGATCCGCAGCGCATGCCGGAAGCCATCACCTTGCGCGAATACATCCGACGTTGGCGCTTCTACGACCACTTCCGCAGCGATGCCGATGCCCCGGCGCGACAACCGGCAATGGCGACCCGCACCCCGGTGCTGCACCACGACGGCCGCGACCTCGCCGCCGCCTGGGTGACGATCCTGGAAATTGGCGATCCGCAGGCGCTGGCGCGCAGTGTCGAGGATGCATTCCCGGGGGCGACGGTGAGCTTCGAGGAACTGGATGGCCGGCTCGCGCTGCGCTTCCACCAGCCCGGGCTGCTGCGGCCACTGTCGATGGCCGAACTGTCCGACGGCACGTTGCGTTTCCTGTTGCTGGCAGCGGCGCTGCACACGCCTCGGCCGCCGCCGCTGCTGGTACTCAACGAACCAGAGACCAGCCTGCATCCAGACCTGCTGCCGGCGCTGGCACGCTTGATCATCGCCGCCAGTGCGCGCAGCCAGGTCTGGGTCGTTTCGCATGCCACGCGCTTGATCGCCGCGCTGGAGCAGGCGCCGCACTGCCACTCGATGCACCTGCTCAAGGAGCACGGGCGGACGCTGCTGAGCGGGCAGGGCCTGCTGGATGCGCCGGCCTGGCACTGGCCGCAGCGCTGAGACGGGTACCGGGAAGATCCGCGCTATGCGCGGACACACTCAATCGGCGATGTTGCGCGCTTCGGATGTGCCGAGGATCTCCGGATGCTGCACGCGCTTGCGGCGGTTCAGCAGCGGATGCAGGAACACGGCACCGACGATGATCGCCACGCCCAGGTAGAACCACGGGGTGACTTCATGCTGCTCGCGCAGCAGCACCACGGCCAGCAACACGGCGTAGACCGGTTCCAGGTTGGTGACCAGCTGCACGGTGTAGGCGCTGAGGTGGCGCAGCGCGACCAGGGCCAGGGCGAACGGCAGCAGCGTGCAGACACCGGCCAGCACCAGCAGCAGGATGCCGTCGTGCAGGTCGGGAACGATCCACAACGGACTGGCCAGCGCCGGCAGCAGGTACGGCATCAGCGGTGCCAGCAGGGTCAGGGTGATGGTGCCGGCGCCCAGTTCCAGCGCGGTGACCGTCAGCGGATCGGCATGGCTGACCATGCGCTTGTTGAGCGAGCCGAACACCGCCACCAGCAGGGCCGAGAGCGCACCGATCAACACGCCCAGGCGCATGCCGTCGGGCACGCCGCCCACCACCAGCGCCACACCGGGCAGCACGGCCAGGCCAAACGCCAGCTCGCGCATCTGGAACGGGCGTTTGGCCACCCAGGGTTCGATGATCGAAGTGAACACCGGTGCCAGCGCGATGCAGGTCGCAGCAACCGAGGCATTGGCCAGCTTCACCGCGCCATAGAACGTGAGCCAATGCAGCGCGACCAGTGCACCGATGCCGGCATAGCCGGCGACCAGCCGCAGCGGCAACGTACGCAGCCCGCGCCAGACCCGCGGCAGCAGTGCCAGCATCGCCACCACCAGCAGCATCCGCCACCACACCAGCGGCAGTGCGGGCAGGGTGATCAACTTGCCCAGGATGGCGGTGACGCCCCACAGCAGGACACAGAAGTGGATCTGCCAAAGCGCTTTGCGGGTGTCGGGTGTGGTCATCGCCCTATTGTGAGGCAAGGCCGCGCGCAACGCCCATCTGCAGGCGTTCAGTCGCCCTCGATGAGCCGTTGCAGCGCCATCGCCGCCGCTGGGTTGCGCACCTTGCCGGCGCCGATGCACAACAGGTAGACCTCGCGCGGCACAGCAGCGGCCGGTGGGGCCAGGCAGGGCAGGTCATCCACCGCCTCGCCTCGCGCCCACCTCCGCGCGCGACCGGCCCAGCGCTGCTGCATCGGCATGGGAAGACCTTCGGTCAGCCGGGCCTGGCTGCGTTTGATCCGTGCATAGACGAAGCCGGCGGTGATGTCGCCGTGCAACGGTGACTCGTCGCTGTCTTCGATCACCAGGGCCACGCCATGCCGGCGCGCCGCTTCAACCAGTTCCGGCCCATGGACGCTGGCGTTGCGCACCTCCAGCGCATGTTGCAGCACTGTTCCCTCCCGCTGCTGTGGCAGCTGTGCCATGAAGGCGTCCAGCGCCTCGGCATCGGCCGGGTGCTGCGGGTCGAACTGCCAGAGCAACGGGCCGAGCCTGTCGCCGAGAGCGATGGCTGCCTGCAGGAACGAGCCCGCTGCCTCGACCGTGGACGACAGATCGCGGCGCTGCACCAGATGGCGCGGCGCCTTCATCGAGAAGCGGAAACCGTCTGGCGTCTGCGCGGCCCACTGCGCACACTGGGTCGCTGTCGGGGTGCGGTAGAAGGTGCCGTTGATTTCGATGCAGCGCAACGCGCGACTGGCGTAGGCCAGCTCTTCGCGCTGGATCAACCCTTGTGGATAGAAGGCGCCACCACGCCATTGCGGGTACACCCAGCCGCCGATACCGCAGCGGACCGGCAGCGCAGACGCTGATCGTGCCGTCATTGCGCGTGTTCCGCCCGCCACGGATCGTAACTGCCGAACCACCACAGGTAGCCTTCCGGGTCGGCGCAGGCATAGCCACGTCCACCGTAGGGCTGGTCGGCAATATCGATGACGATGCGTGCACCGGCGGCCTTGGCCCGCGCGTAGTGGGCGTCGGCGTCGGTGACGATCACGCAGGCGCTCTGGGTCTGCCGGCCACCGACTTCATCGGGCATCACCGCCAGCTTGGCCCATTCGCCGCTGTTGCTGGCAGATCCGAGCATGATCATGCCCTGGCCGAACACCAGCTGTGCGTGGTGCACGGTATCGCCGTCGGCATACACGGCCTGCGCATGGAAACCGAACGCGCGCTGCAACCAGTCGATGGCGGCCAGCGCATCGCGATAGCGCAGGCACGGAATGATGGTGGAGCCGTTGCTGCTCTGGCCGTTCGCACCCATGACACCCCTCCTATGGCACAGGGCAGGCTGCACCCGGGACCGTTACCATCGCGCGAAACCCCGGTGACGGCCTGCACATGGCCGCTACCCCTGTTCGGAGATGGTGCTGGATGAAAACCTGGATCGGAGGAGCCGTGCTGCTCGCGTGCACGACCATGGCCAATGCGGCGACGCCGCAGCAGCTGCAGGACCTGGATGCGACCGTCGAGCGCGTGCGCGCGCAGTTCGACGTGCCCGGTATCGCCGTGGCCGTGGTCAAGGACGGGCAGGTGGTGCTGGAGCGCGGCTGGGGCGTGCGTGAACTGGGCAAGCCGGCGCCGGTCGAGGCCGATACCCTGTTCGCCATCGCCTCCAACACAAAGGCCTTCACTGCCACGTCGCTGAATCTGCTGGCCGAGGACGGCAAGCTGAAGATGGACGACAAGGTGATCGATCACCTGCCATCGTTCCGCATGTCCGATCCGTTCGTGACCGGGCAGATGACGATCCGCGACCTGCTTTCGCATCGCAGCGGCCTGAGCCTGGGCGCGGGCGACCTGCTGTTCTGGCCGACCACCTCCTACAGCAATGCCGAAGTCGTGCAGCGCCTTGGCCAGGTGCCGCTGAAAGGTGGTTTCCGCGAGCGCTATGCCTACGACAACATCCTGTATGCGGTCGCCCAGCAGGTGATCGAGCACGTCTCGGGCATGAGCTACCAGCAGTTCCTGCAGACGCGCATCTTCGACAAGGTCGGTATGGCCGGCACGCGTTACAACGCCGATCACCTCAGGGCCGGCGACAACGCTGCGGTCGGTCATGCCAAGTACGATTTCAAGGATCTGCGTACCGTTGCGCCGTTGACCTGGTCGAACAACGCCGGTGCCGGTGGCATCTATTCCAGTGCCCATGACATGGCACGCTGGATGCAGGTGCAGCTGGCCGAAGGCAAGCTGGCCGATGGCACGCCGCTGTTCACCGCCAAGAGCCAGCAGCAGATGTGGCAGATGATCACGCCGCAGACGATTCCGGCGCCAAGCGTGCCGGAGCTGGCGCCGGCGCGGGCCAACTTCGCCGGCTATGGCGAGGGCTGGAGCCTGAGCGACTATCGCGGGCAGAAGCTGGTCTGGCACACCGGTGGCTGGCCGGGCATGGTTTCGCGGCTGACCCTGGTGCCGGGCGAGAAGCTGGGCGTGGTGGTGCTGACCAACCAGGAAGTGGGTGCGGCGTTCAATGCGATCACGCTGAGCGTGCTCGATGCCTACCTGGGCGGTGAAAAGCACGACTGGGTGGATGCCTATGCCAAGGGCGTGGCCAAGGGCCAGGACAAGGCCGACGAAGCCTGGGCCAAGCACCAGGCGGAGCGTGACAAGGGCAGCAGGCCGTCGTTGCCGCTGGCCGGGTATGCGGCGACCTACCGCGACCGCTGGTATGGCGACATGGTCATCCGCGCGGAAGGCAAGGGTCTGCGACTGCGCTTTGCGAAGACCTCACAGCTGAGCGGCCGCCTGGAACACTGGCAGCACGACACCTTCATCGTGCGCTGGGATGATCGCTCGCTCAATGCCGATGCGTTCGTGAATTTCAGCCTGGACCCGGATGGAAAAGTGCGCGAGGTGCGCATGCAGCCGATCTCCGACCTGACCGATTTCAGCTTCGATTTCCAGGATCTGCTGTTCACTCCGGTGAAATAACGCCGCCGGGCATGGCCCGGCGCTACCCGGGAACGGGGGCGATCGTCGGCCGGCGTACACACGCGGCGTGGGATACTCCGCCGGCTATCGATGGCGAGGGAATGCGATGTTCCGTTGGTTTGAATCCCTGATTCCGGTGTTCCCGCCCATTGACGGGCGCATGCCGCCGCGCACCGTGGTGCCGTTCTACCTGCACTACCTGCGGCCGGTGTGGCCGGTGCTGCTGGCCACCCTGATCGCCGGCCTGCTGCTGGCGCTGGTGGAAGTGGCGATGTTCGATTTCCTCGGCCGCATCGTCGACATGGTCGCCGAGCAGCCCGGCGCGGACTTCTTCCAGCGCCATGCCGACACCCTCGGCTGGATGCTGTTCATCACGGTCATCGCGCGCCCGATCCTGGTCGGCCTGCACAACCTGCTGGTCAACCAGGCCATCGTGCCGGGCCTGAGCAATCGCTCGCGCTGGTTGATGCACAACTACGTGGTGCGGCAGAGCCTGAGCTTCTTCCAGAACGACTTCGCCGGCAGCATGGCCAACCGGGTGATGCAGACCGGCACCTCGCTGCGCGAGTCGGCGGTGCAGATGGTCGATTCGCTGTGGTACATCGTCGTCTACACCGGCACCGCGCTGTACCTGTTCGCGCAGGCCGACTGGCGGTTGATGGTGCCGCTGATCCTGTGGCTGCTGGCCTACGTGGTGATCATGATCTACTTCGTGCCGCGCGCGAAGGAGCGGGCCTGGATCGCGTCGGAGGCGCGCTCCAAGGCGATGGGACGCATCGTCGACGGCTACACCAACATTCCCACGCTGAAGCTGTTCGCCCACGGCGGCCGTGAGCAGGCCTATGTCGCCGATTCGATCCAGGAACTGGCGGTCAAGCACCGCGCGCAGACCCGGATCACCACCGGCATGGACCTGACCATCGCCATCGTCAACGGGTTCCTCATCGCCGGTACCTGCGGCCTGGCGTTGTGGTTGTGGAATGGCGGACATATCACCGTCGGCGCGATCACTTTGGCGACCGGTCTGGTGATCCGCATCCACAACATGTCCGGCTGGATCATGTGGACCATCAACGGCATCTTCGAGGACATCGGCACGGTGCAGGATGGCATCACCACCATCGCCCAGCCGCTGACCGTGCAGGACCGCGGGGATGCGGTGCCGTTGCAGGTGACACGTGGCGGTGTGCATTTCCAGGACGTCCATTTCCACTACGGCAAGAAGGGTGGCGTGATCGCTGGCCTGGACCTGGTGGTGAAGCCGGGCGAGAAGATCGGCCTGGTTGGCCCGTCCGGTGCCGGCAAGTCGACGCTGGTGAACGTGCTGCTGCGGCTGTACGACCTGGAAAGCGGGCGCATCCTGATCGACGACCAGGACATCGCCTACGTCACCCAGGAAAGCCTTCGCCAGCAGATCGGCGTGGTGACCCAGGACACCTCGCTGCTGCACCGTTCGATCCGCGACAACCTGCTGTACGGCCGCCCGGATGCAACCGATGAGCAGCTGCGCGCGGCGGTGGCCAAAGCGCGCGCGGAGGCGTTCATCGATACGCTGGTCGACGGCGAAGGGCGTCGTGGTTACGACGCGCATGTCGGCGAGCGCGGCGTGAAGCTGTCCGGTGGCCAACGTCAGCGAATTGCGATTGCCCGCGTGCTGCTGAAGGATGCGCCGATCCTGGTGCTGGACGAGGCCACCTCGGCGCTGGACTCGGAAGTGGAAGCGGCGATCCAGGACAATCTGGACGAGCTGATGGGTGGCAAGACGGTGATCGCGATCGCCCATCGCCTGTCGACCATCGCGCGCATGGACCGGCTGGTGGTGATGGACCAGGGCCGCATCGTCGAGACCGGTACCCATGCCGAGCTGATCGAGGCCGGCGGCCTGTACGCGCGCTTGTGGGCGCGGCAGACCGGTGGGTTTGTGGCGGCCGAGCAATAACGGACCTTGGACGGTGGCTGAGCAGCAGTAGATCCACGCCACGCGTGGATGCCGTACAACACAGATGAAAACGGCCCGGGTCTCCCCGGGCCGTTTTCATTCAACTCACAACCGATCCATCACTCGATCGGCTGGTCCAGCATCAGCTGGCGGGCGAAGCGCACCGGCGGTGCGCCGTAGGACAGCATCTGGTCGTGGTAGGCCTTCAGGTTGAACTTGTCACCCAGCTTGTCCTGCATCGCCTTGCGGGTGTCGAAGTGTTCCTGTGCACCGACGAAGTAGGTCGGCAGCTGTGCCGAGGTCAGCTGCGCGCGCACCCACTTGCCCGAGGCTTCGCTTTCCTGCTGGAAGGCGTCGTGGGTCATCAGGTGCATCGCCTTCTCGCGATCCCAGTTGTCCACGTGCACGCCCTGGTCGAGGATCGCGTTGGAGATCGTGCGCAGGTAGAACTTCAGCTGCACCAGGTGGAACAGCGGATCGTTGTTGAGATAACCCTGCTCCTGCATCATCCGCTCGGTGTAGACCGCCCAACCCTCGGCGAACAGGCCCGAACGCAGCACCGCGCGCAGGGTCGAGGGGAACTTGGCCGAATGCCAGCCTTCCAGGTAGTGGCCCGGGGTGCCTTCGTGGATGCTCAGCAGGTGGATCATGCGCGAGTTGTACTCACGCAGGAACGAGTCAACCTGCTTGTCGTTCCAGTCGTCCGGAATCGGCGAGACGGCGTAGAACGTCTTCAGGTTCTTGTCCAGCGGGCCCGGTGAATCGCAGTAGGCTACGGCCACGCCGCGCTGGAATTCCGGCATCAGGATGATGTCCACCGGCGCGTCGGGCAGGGTCATCAGATCGTGCTCGCGGACGAACGCGGTGGACTGTTCCAGTGCCGCCTTGGCATCGTCGACCACCTTGTCGCGCGCCGGCTTGTCAGCGTAGGCCAGCTCCAGCGCGGCCTCGATCGCCTTCTGCTGCTGTTCGTCGCTCGGCTGCGCCGGCATTTCCGGTGCGCCCGGCTTGTCCTTCAGCACGGTCTGCGCGATGCCGTACATGTCCTCGCGTACGCGCTTCAGCTCGGCACGTGCACGCTCACCGATCTCCTGTCGCGACAGCGAGGAATTCAGCGCGAACTTCAGCTTCTGGTCGTATTTTTCCGCACCGATGCGGAAATCGCCCTTGGCGTTCGGCACCAGCGTCTTGTCCAGCCAGGTCTGCTGCTCGTCCACGGCCTTCTTCAGGCCATCGATGGCAGCCTGCAGGCGCTGCTGGTCGGCCTGCGGCAGCTCGCCGATATGCGGGGTGATGAAGGTATCGACGATGCTGAGGATGCCCTTGTTCTGCTTGGCCACGGTCTCGGCATGGATCTTCGGCACGCGTGCCGGATCCAGGTTCTCGCGGGCCTGGGCAAAGATCGCCGGCAGCTTTTCCATGCGCGCGGTGGCCGACTTCAGGCGCTCCGGCAGCGGCGCGAACTCGCGCGCCATCAGGCCGTAGATCGCGCTGCCGGCGATACCGTTGTACAGCTGCGGGTCCCACTTGCCGGACTGCATCACCTCGGCATTCCAGATTTCCGACTGCAGCTGGTTGCGCAGGATCGCGGCATCCACCTGGTTCTCGCGGCCCAGCTTGGCCACCTCGATCTTGTCCAGCTCGCCCAGCAGGCCCTTGTAGGCATCCGCGGTCTTCTGCTGGCCGGCGGCGCTCAGATCGTCGATCTCGCTGTCATAGCGGTGGTCGCCGATCTGGGTGGCACTGACCGGAGACAGCTGCATCCAGGTGTCCAGGGCACGCTTGGACAGGTCTGCGAAGGCGGCATCGACCGCCGCGTCCCCAGCCTGCTGGCTGGCGGCCGGGGTGGAACCGTTGGTCGGGGCATCGGCCGGCTGGCAACCGGCGAGGGCGGCGACGAGGGCGAGGGCAAGAAGATGCGGGCGCATCGGCATTCCTGTACGGGGTCAATCCACGAGCATAGGCCCCCGGGGCTGCTTTGTCCCCGTGCCATAGGATTACCATGGGCGCACACAAGGACCCTCCAGCGGAGCGCAGGACATGGAATACCAGGGAAGCTGCCATTGCGGCAGGATCGCATTCACCGTGCAGGCTGATGCCCCCATCAAGGACGTCATCGACTGCAACTGCTCGATGTGCCGTCGCCGCGGCAGCCTGCTCTGGTTCGCCCCGCGCGAGGCGTTCCAGCTGGGCACCGACATTGCCGACGTGGCGACCTACCAGTTCAACACCCACAACATCGATCACCATCACTGCCGCGCGTGCGGCACCGCGCCGTACAGCGAGGCGGTGGATCCGCGCAGTGGCCTGCCGATGGTGGCGATCAACGTGCGCTGCCTGCCGCAGGTCGAGCTTGGTGGCTTGTCGATCACCTCGTTCGACGGAGCTTCGCGATGACGGCGCCTCGCGTGTGGACGCGCGTGGTGATGGCGCCGGCATTGCTGCTGGCGTTGGCGGCCTGCGCCAAGAACGGTGAGCGAGCGCAGGAGGCCGGTGCAGTCGCTGCCGATGCCGATGCCGCTGTCGCTGTCGCTTCGCCGGAAGGCGCCTTCCTGGCCTATGAGCACGATGTGCAGGTGCAGCTGGAAGCGGCGCAGATCGCGCCACGCATTCAGCAGGTGGCACAGGCCTGCCAGAACGCGAAGTTCGGCGAGTGCGCGGTGCTGCAGGTGGATCAGCGCAGCGGCGAACAGCCCAGTGGCGAGGTCAAGGTACGCATCGCGCCGAAGGGCGTGGAATCGCTGATCGGCCTGGCCGGCGAGGGGGGCAAGCTGCAGGCGCGCAATACGCGTGCCGAGGACCTGGCCCAGCAGGTGGCCGACACCGCGCTGACCAAGGCACGGCTGGAGAAGGAGCACGCTCGGCTGCTGTCCTACCAGGACCGCGGCGATCTGAAGATCGAGGATCTGATGGCGATCACCACGCGCTTGTCGGAGATCGAGGCGGGTGTGGAGCAGGCCACCAAGGACGCCGCCCAGCAGCGCAGGCGCATCGATACCCAGCTGGTGACGATGCATTTCGATACCACCTCGGGCCAGCGCAGCCGCAGCGAGATCGGCGAAGCCCTGAGCGAGTCGGGAAGCATCCTCAGCACCAGCGTGGCATTCCTGATCCGTGCCGCAGCCGCATTGCTGCCGGTGGGCGTGGTGGCGCTGGTGATGGCCTGGATCGTCCGTGTGCTGATCCGTCGTCGCCGTCGTAAAGCCTGATCGACACCGGGCGATGCGCTCGCCGGTCGTGGACCGGCGCTACCGAGGTGCCTCGAGCATCGGGTAGCGCCGGGCCATGCCCGGCGGACGCTCAGCCTTCGTCGGTCTCGTATTCGACGAACACATCCAGTTCCAGCGCAAGTTCCTGCACCGCATCGCGCACCTTCTGCGCGGTGCTTTCGTTGCCCACTTCCACTTCCAGTTCGTGGGTACCCGGGCCGATGTCGTCGGACAGGCCAGCCGAACTGGAATCATCGTCATCCATGTGCGGCATCAGGTCGTCGGTCTCTTCGACGTGTTCGATGCCTTCCAGGCCGAGCAGCAGGTCGCTGATCGCACGGGCATCGTCTTCGGTTCCGGTAATTCGCAGTCGCAGCAGGGCCATGGCGGAAGCACGTTGTGGGGTTCGCCTGCAGCCTAGCCAGCGCCGGGCAAAGATCGGGTGAGGGCGCAGTCAGCCGGGTGTGCTCGGGCGCCCCAGCAGGCTGTCAGGCAACGCGGGAACCGGCGTGCGTTCGTCCTGCGCCTGGACCAGCAACCAGTCGATGAACAGCCGCGCGGCGGGGCTGGGCGGCCGCCCTTCGGCATGCACCACGTAATAGGCATAGCGTGCTTTCAGTGCAGGACCTGGCAGGCGCACCAGCTCATAGCGCTGCAGATAAGGCTGAGCGACGTGGGTGCGTGCCAGCACCGCGCCCATGCCATACACCGCCGCGCGCATCGCGTCGGTACTGTCGGCGAAGGTGTGCATCGCCGGCAACGGCGACGGCGGGCGCACTCCGGCGTGGCGGAACCAGTCACGCCAGCCCTGTGGTGACAGATCACTGAGCAGCGGCAACTCAGCGATGCGTGCCGGATCTTCCAGTACTTCGACACCGGGCAGCGCCGGGGACGCGACGGGAAAGAGGTTGTCGTCCATCAGGTGCTGCGCGTGCAGTCCGGGCCACTGGCCCAGTCCATAACGGATGCCCACCTCCGGGCCGTTTTCGTCGTAGCGGTCCAGGCCACTGCCGGTGTGCAGTTCGATGCGGATGTGCGGATGGGCCTGGGTGAAACGCGGCAGCCGTGGCAGCAGCCAGCAATACGACAATGAGCGCAGCGTAGAGATCCGCAGCGGCACGCTGTCCGCATCCGGCTGCAGATGGTGGGCGACGGCGGCGACATCGGTGAACGCCGCGCTGGCGGCGTCGGCCAACTGCCGGCCCTCGGCCGTCAGGCGTACCCCACGCGCATGGCGCAGGAACAGGCGCGTGGCCAGCACTTCCTCCAGGCGACGCACATGGTGGCTGACCGCGCTGGCGGTCAGATGCAGTTCCTCCGCCGCCTGGGCGAAGTTCTGGTGGCGCGCGGCGACCGCGAATACGGCCAGCGCAGGGAGCAGGGAAGGACGCAGCAGCATGTCGAGCCTCAAACCATATTTGTGGCCAGCAGCGATACTACGCGCTTGTGCAGTGGGCGTCTGCGGCCGATCCTGTGTGGCCAGGCCAGCGCCACGTTGACGGACGGACATAGAAGATGAATGCGATATCCCAGGCGACCGAGCGCGATTGGCGCACACCGCTGGAATTGACCCTGCTCGGCGCGATCTGGGGCTGCTCGTTCCTGTTCATGCGCGTGGCGGTGCCCTCGTTCGGTCCGTTCGCCCTGGTCGAGGTGCGGCTGGTGCTGGGCGCACTGGTGCTGCTGCCGTTCCTGTGGCGCGCCCGCGCGCAGTTCCCGCCACGCCGCTGGCTGTGGCTGGCACCGATCGGTCTGGTCAATTCGGCGTTGCCGTTCGTGCTGTTCGCTTACGCCGCAGAGCGTGCGCCGGCGGCCATCGGGGCGATCTGCAATGCGATGACGGTGCTGTTCGCCGCGTTGATTGCGTTCCTGTTCTTCGGCGAGAAGATCGGTGTGCGTCGCGCAGGCGCACTGCTGGTCGGCTTTGCCGGCGTGGTGGTGCTGGCTACGGCCAAAATCTCGGGGTTGAGCATCGGCACGGCAGTGCTGGCCGGTGCGGCGGCGTCCCTGCTGTACGGCCTGGGCGTGAACCTGGTGAAGCGGCACATGACCGGTCTGCCCTCGGCTGCAGCAGCCGCTGCCACGTTGTCGTGCGCCTCATTGTGGTTGTTGCCGATGGCGCTCACGCATCTGCCGCAGGGCCCGATTCCGGGCAAGGCATGGGGTGCGGCGATCGCGCTGGGCGTGGTCTGCACCGGGTTCGCCTTCCTGATGTTCTATCGCCTGATCGGCCGCATCGGGCCGTCGCGTGCGTCAACGGTGACCTACCTGGTGCCGTTGTTCGGTGCTGCGTTTGCCTGGCTGTTCCTGGGCGAAGCGGTGACGGTGCAGATGTTGATTGCCGGTGCGTTGATTCTGGGCAGCGTGGCCGTCAGCCAGAAGGGCTGAGGCATTTTGCACGTGGCACGTGCTGAAGGTGCTTCATTGTTCATGGGCGTTACTTTTCTTTGTACGCAAAGAAAAGTAACCAAAAGAAACGTTCCGCCAGTCACGAGCCGATGCGCGTTGCGCATCGGTACCCTGCGCTCCTCGGTCCGCCGAGGGACGGCGCGGGAACTCGCTGCGCTCAGACACCCGCGCCTCTTCGCCCTCGCCGGACCTGCGGTGCTCGGCTCGCTCAAGGCGGACCCAGATCAAAGGCCACAGCTGCACCCAGTAGATCCACGCCATGCGCGGAGGCATTTGCTGTTGATCTTGACCTTTCAGTCCGCCTTGAGCGAGCCGAGCATCGCAGGGGACCGACGTGCGAAGCACGGCGGCTCGTGACCTGGCGGCGCGTTTTTTTGGTTAATTTTCTTTTCGCGCGAAAAGAAAAGCGACGCCCATGGACAGTGAAGCACCTTCAGCACGCGCCACGCGCAGAACCCCCGACGGCGTTACTTCACCGGCACCGGAATATTGCAAAGATCGATATGCCCGGCCGGGCGCTTGTAGAAGTCATCCACGCGATTGCGCCGTGCCTCCACCGTGTCGGCGAAGGTCTTCGAATCGGTGCGCAGCACCTGGATCGGTGTGCGTTCGGCCACAGGTACATCACTGACGCGACGGATCGACACGATCGGCGTGCGCAGCTTCGGGTCGACGTAGAAGCCCATCGGTGCCGGTCCACGCGGGATCGCGCTGAGCAGTTCCATGCCCTTCCGCACGCGGCCGACCAGGGTGATGTTGCGGTCCAGCTGGCGCGGCGATTGGCCGGTCACCACGTAGAGTTCTGCACCGATGCTGCTGTCCTCTTCGTTGCTGCGGCCCGCACCCAGCATGCCGTAGCAGTGCGCCAGCCAGGCCTTGCCGGCCTGCGGGTCCTGACCGACCGGGAAGCCGTCGACGAAGCCGGTCTGCGCTGCCCAGCCATCGCGATCCGGCAGCACACTCACCTTCAAACCGCTGTTGGCACGCTCGAATTCGGCCGGCAGCTTGCGCTGCGCGCTGCCGAACGGCTTGGCCTTGGTCGCATCGTCGGCGTCGGCATCGCCGAACTGCACCACGAAGTTGTCCTGCGAGCGGTAGATGCTGGTGCCGTCCCAGAAGTGCTCGTGGGCGAAGGTCTGGATGTTGCCGACATGGCGCGGGGCGAACTGCGGCGCCAGCTCGATGATCACCCGCCCGGCCGGCAGGTCCATGTACAGCAGGTTGGCCGGGTCTGGGGTGCGCCAGTCGCTGGCCGCCGAGGCATCCAGGATCTGCTGCGGGCTGCGGTAGGGCGTGGCTGCGCTGGCCAGCGAGGGCAGCAGGCAGCACAGGGCGAGGGCGGTCAGGGCAAGGCGACGGCGGTGCGGCATGGTAACCCCGGAACATGAACAAGGCTTCGATTCTGCGCGACGAGATACCGTATCGCCAAGTGACATGCGGGGCATTCGCGTCAGCCTGCGCGCCACCTCTTGGACGATCCAATCGGTCTGGCATCAACGCCTATCTTTCTTCTGCAATTAGACCGGAGTAATGGCCGAAGACAGGAACAGGTTCATAGTTGCCTGTCGGATCGTGCGTAGTTGAAGACTCTTCCAGATGATGAGGCGAGAAATTCTCCCTGGTTATCGTAAGCCGACCATCTTCATTGAAGAGGTAGCTGGTCCCTTCGGCAATGCTTTCACTCTTCTCATCGAACGTTGTATGTACCGCCATGCTCAGGAACAGATTTCCCGGTGCTACCTGCTGGAACTGATACGTCAGGCGCTCCCTTAGATGTTCATCCAGAAAGTCGACGCCAATCATGTCTTTGCCCAATAGCACATCGATAATCGCTGATGGCGTGGTGGGGGAGCCAACGAGAACCGTGTAGCGGGCCTGGTTCTCATGTCTCGCTTTGGCCTCGGATTCACTGATTATGTTTCGGGCGGACTTCTTTGCGCCAAACCAGAAGTCGCAATAGTAAAACTCAGTCATAAGTGGATGATCCCGGGATCGTCGTGCTCGCAGGAGCTGGATCAGCCGCTGCGCGTTGGAAGGTGACGGTATGTCGCGGCTCGCAGAGGGGCAAGCCAGCCAATGGGCCTGCCGGCCAGGTGGTCAGCCGGCCCACGCCAACCGGCAGAGTGACTAACGACACATTCGCTATAGCGGACTTCGCACTACTGTTGACTTCAACGTAGTGGAGGGCCGGTCATGTCCGAAGACGATGTCCACCTGAAGAAGTTCCAGAAGGAGCTCAGCGCCGGCACGGTCTCGTTGGCCCTGCTGGCGGTGCTGGCCCGCGCCGGTGAGCCGCTGTACGGCTACCTGATCGCCAAGGAGCTGGAGCGTGTGGGCGAGGGCGTGCTCAGCGGCAAGCAGAGCGCGCTGTACCCGGTGCTGCGCAACCTTGAAGGCGCCGGCCTGCTGGAGAGCCATGTGGAGCCATCCAGCAGCGGGCCGCCGCGCCGCTACTACCGCATCAACGCGCGTGGCCGGGAGGTGCTGGAGCAATGGCGCCAGGCTTGGCGCGACACCCGTGATTCCGTCGATTCCGTGTTGGAGGGGGTACCGCAATGAACGACCTGAACCTGGCAGGCAACAGTCTGCCCAGCACCATTCCGCAGTACCTGGCGCAGTTGCGTGCGGCACTGGACGGTGCCGATCCGGCGATGGTGCAGGACGCCCTGTACGACGCCGAGGAATACCTGCGCTCTGAACTGGCAGCGCAACCCGGCCGCAGCGAAGCCGAGGTCATCGCCGATGTCGCCGGCAGCTACGGTGCACCGGACGAGGTGGCGGAGATCTATCGCGAAACCGAGCTCACGGTGAACCGCGCGCTGCGTACGCCGCGGGCCGACACGGGCCCGGTGCTGCGTGCAGCGGCCGAGGCCAGCGGTGCTGCGCCGGCGGCGCAGCCGGCCGCCACCGTGCAGCGCTCGCTGCTGGCGCGCTTCTTCGGCGTGGTGACCGACCCGCACACCTACGGCGCACTGTTCTACATGCTGTTGTCGCTGGCCACCGGCATCTTCTTCTTCACCTGGGTGGTCACCGGCCTGTCGCTGTCGCTGGGCCTGCTGATCCTGATCATCGGCGTGCCGTTGACCGTGCTGTTCTTCGGCTCGGTGCGTGGGCTGGCGTTGCTGGAAGGGCGGCTGGTGGAAGCGCTGCTGGGTGAGCGCATGCCGCGCCGGCCGCAGTACACCGACCGCAGCCGCAGCTGGCTGCAGCGTATCGGCGACATGTTCACCGATGGCCGTACCTGGCTGACCCTGCTGTATTTCGTGCTGATGCTGCCGCTGGGCATCATCTACTTCACCATCGCGGTGACCCTGCTGTCGCTGTCGCTGGGTTTGATCTGGGCGCCGGTGGCGGCGATCTTCAGTGGCGATATCCCCGGCATCTACATCAACGACGTGAACGTGCTGCCGATGGCGGCCTCACCGCTGGTGGCCATCGTGGTTGCAGCGGTGGGCGTGTTGCTGCTGCTGCTGACGATGCACCTGGCACGCGGCATCGGCAAGCTGCACGGCATGCTGGCCAAGAACCTGCTGGTGCGGTTGTAACGGACCAGGGGTCGGATCCCTGTTCTGCGAACAGGGCTCTGACCCCGCATCCCATCATGCTGGGGTCAGAGCCCTTTCCGTTGGAAAGGGCTCCGACCCCAAGGCGGGGGATTACCCCGCCTTGCGGCGCAGCGGGGTGACGTTGCTCTTCTTCTTCGTCGCCTTCGCTGCCGGGGCTTCGGCATGCGCGGCGAAGAAGTCACGCACCTTCGGGTAGACCACTTCGCGCCAGCGGCGGCCGCTGAAGATGCCGTAGTGGCCGGCACCATCGACGATGAAGTGTTCACGGCGTTCTGCCGGAATACCGCTGCACAGGGCCTGCGCCGCTTCGGTCTGGCCGAGGCCGGCGATATCGTCCAGTTCGCCTTCGATGCTCAGCAACGCGGTATCGCGGATCGCCGACGGATCGACCTTCTCGCCATTGACCACCCACTCGCCACGCGGCAGCAGGAAGTCCTGGAACACCACGGAAATGGTGTCCAGGTAGTACTTGGCCGGCATGTCCAGCACGGCGTTGTACTCGTCGTAGAAATTGCGATGCGCGTCGGCATCCTCCAGGTCGCCCTTCACCAGGTCGGTGTAGAAATCCCAGTGCGAACTGAAGTGGCGGCTGGGATTCATCGACAGGAAGCCGGCGTGCTGCAGGAAGCCGGGATACACGCGGCGACCGGCACCGGGATAGCTGGCCGGCACGGTGTGGATGACATTGTTCTCGAACCACGACAGCGGGTTCTGCGTGGCCAGATTGTTGACCGCGGTCGGGCTGCAGCGCGCATCGATCGGGCCGCCCATCATCACCAGCGTGCGCGGCGTCGGTTCACCGCGGCTGGCCATCAATGACACCGCGGCCAGCACCGGTACGGTCGGCTGGCAGACACTGACCACGTGCAGGCGCTCGACGCCGAGATGGCGGATGAACTCCTGGATGTAGGCGATGTAGTCGTCCAGCCCGAACTCGCCTTCGCTGCCGGGCACCATGCGCGCGTCGACCCAGTCGGTCACATACACGCGGTGGTCGCGCAGCAGCGTGCGCACGGTGTCGCGCAGCAGTGTGGCGTGATGGCCCGACAGCGGCGCCACCACCAGCACGAACGGCTGGTTGAGCATGGTATGCAGCTGGTCGGCTTCATTGCTGTGGCGCTTGAAGCGCAGCAGCTTGCAGAACGGCTTGTTGAGTTCCTCGTGCACCACGATCGGCACGCGCTCGCCCTCGACCTCGATTTCGTTGATGCCCCATTCGGGCTTCTCGTAATCCTTGCCGATGCGATGGAACAGCTCATTGACCGCCGCCAGGCGATCAGCGCCGGGCATCTGCGACCACCAGTGTCCCTGGTTGGCGAAGAACTTGGCGTTGGCCTGGGCCTGGTGCACCCAGGGGGCGAGCAGGTTGCGGGTCAGTTCGTGCAGTTGATAGAGCATGCCGACCGAATATGTATGGTCTTATGTTGCCGCGCAGCATAGCGCATCCGACTGTCCCGGACGTTAAGCAGACTCACAGGCCGTATTCAGCGGGTCGCCTGCTCCAGCGCGGCCGCTTCACCGGCCAGTGCTGGCCCCAGCCAGAGGTGGGAACCGACTGCCTGCAGGCCTTGCCGGGTCAGCTCGAGCCGGTACCAGCGGGCCGGTCGCGACTGGAAGCCGTCATGGTCGCCCTCGAATTCATCTTCAGCAGCGAAGGTCTCGAGGAAGGCCACGCCTGCGGTCAGCTCGGCGACGCCGGCCAGCCCCGCGCGCAGTTCGCGGTTGGGCACGTAGTGCATCACGTCCGAACAGACCAGCAGATCGACCGGGGCACAGGGCCGCAGCCAGGCGAAATCGCCGAAGCTGGCCAGGTGCAGGTTGCGGGTCCGGCCGTAGCGGCGCACAGCGTACTCGCTGCTGTCGAAACCGAGGTATTCGACCTTCGGACGCAGTTTCAGCAGCGGCGCGCGCCAAGCGCCTTCGCCGCAGCCGATGTCCAGCACGCTGCGGATCGGTCGTTCCAGGTAGTACTCGGCCGTGGCCACGGCGAGGGCGACCTTGCGTGCCAGGCGCGCGCTGCCACCGATGTCGGCGCGGCGGTACCAGCGCTGGAAGTAGGCGGCGTCGTAGGTCTTGTCCATGGCGGTCCGGTGCAGTCGTGAAATCGGCGCCTATCGTACGGTGTTGCAGCACACCATGCGTCGATGTGTCGCGGCGGGTGCGCGTGCGGTGGCCTCGTCACCGCATGCGAGAATGGCGGACATCCACGCCAGCCGCCGGAGCGAGCGCATGCAGAGCTACTACTGGGTCAAGACCTTCCACATCGTGTTCGTGGTGGCGTGGATGGCCACGGTGTTCTACCTGCCGCGCATCCTGGTGAACCTGTCCGAGACGGCGGGGCAGCCGGCGGTGGTCGAGCGCCTGCAGCTGATGGGCATGCGCCTGTACCGCTTCGGCCATTCGATGTTCGGCCTGGCGTTCGTGCTCGGCCTGGTGCTGTGGCTGGGCTACAAGGTGATTCCGGATTTCCCGACCATGGTCGCCCCGGGCGGTGCGGGCTGGCTGCATGCCAAGCTGGGCCTGGTGGTGGTGCTGTTGGCGTACTTCATCTGGATCGGGCGCCTGCTCAAGGGGGTGGCCAAGGGCAGGGCGCTGCCGTCCTCGCGCGCGCTGCGCTGGATCAACGAGATTCCGTTGCTGGCGTTCATTCCGATCGTGTGGCTGGTGTTGGCCAAGCCGTTCTGAGATCCCGCATCCCGCGCGTTCGAACATGTCACTTTCTTGCTCGTGCAAGAAAGTAACCAAAGAACACGCCGCCGAACGCGAGCCGGTGCTGCGCACCGGTTCCCTGCGCTTCTCGGTGAATCAGGGGGCGGCGCCGAACGTCAACAGCCGCAGCTACCCAGTAGATCCACGCCATGCGTGGATGCCGTCAGGGCGCAAACAAAAGAGCCGGGTGTCTGCCCGGCTCTTTGCGTATCCGACGTCAGGAAACGATCACGCCGCTTCGTACGTGCCGTAGCTGCGCAGGCGCTTGTAGCGCTGGTCCAGCAGCTCTTCGGTGGACAGCGCATCCAGCGCGTCCAGTTCGTTCAGCAGCACGGCCTTCAGGCGCTTGGCCATCTGCGTCGGGTTGCGGTGGGCGCCGCCGGTCGGCTCGCGCACGACCTTGTCGACCAGGCCCAGGCCCTTCAGGCGCGGCGCGGTCAGGCCCAGCTGCTCGGCAGCGTCCTTGGCCTTGCCGGCGTCCTTCCACAGGATCGAGGCGCAGCCTTCCGGGGTGATGGTCGAGTACACCGCGTATTCCAGCATCACGGTGCGGTCGCCCACGCCCAGCGCCAGCGCGCCGCCGGAGCCGCCTTCACCGATCACGGTGCAGATGATCGGCACCTTCAGTTCGGCCATCTCGATCAGGTTGCGCGCGATCGCTTCGGACTGGCCGCGCGACTCGGCATCGATGCCCGGCCAGGCGCCGGCGGTATCGATCAGGGTCAGCACCGGCAGGCCGAAGCGCTCGGCCATCTTCATCAGGCGCAGCGCCTTGCGGTAGCCCTCGGGCTTGGGCATGCCGAAGTTGCGCTTGATCTTTTCCTTGGTGTCGCGGCCCTTCTGGTGGCCGATGACCATCACCGAACGTCCGTTGATGCGGGCCAGGCCGCCCATGATCGCCTTGTCGTCAGCGAAGGCACGGTCGCCGGCCAGTTCCTGGAACTCATCGCAGATGATGCGGATGTAGTCGGCGGTGTACGGGCGCGACGGATGGCGGGCCAGCTGCAGCACCTGCCACGAGGTCAGGTTGCGGAAGATCTGTGCGGTACGCACGCGCAGCTTGTCCTGCAGCGCATGCACTTCGGCCTCGACATTGACCGCCGGCCCGGCACTGGCGTTGCGCAGTTCCTGGATCTTGGCTTCCAGGTCGGCGATGGGTTGCTCGAAGTCGAGGTAGTTCGGATTCATCGGAAGCCGTCGTGTAAAGAAGAGGGGAATTCTAGCCGAATGCGCAGGAACGGCCCGTACGCCTTCGTCTGGAAACCGACGGTAGCGCAGTGGGGGCCGGCGGCGCCAGTCGGGCCGCCGGCCGCCGGTTCAGGGCAGGACCAGCGCGCTGCGGGCCATTTCGGTGCTGCGGATCGTCACGAAGTCGTTGTAGGCCTGGTTGGCCGCCACCGGCAGCTTCGCGCCCAGCGTCATGGTGGCGTGGGTGAAGGCCATCTGCGCCTGGAAGTCCTCCTTGCGCAGGGCCTTCTGCTCGCTGGCCGTGGTGGCCTTCAGCCAGCGCGCATAGATGTCGCGCACGGGACCGGCATGGGCCTCGAAGGCCGGGTCCAGCGCAGGCAGCGCGGGCGCCGCTTCCAGCGTGTAGGCGGGCGCAACATAGCCGGCGGGCTGCTCGCGCTTGTAGGCCCCGGGCTCGCCCATGCCGGCCTCGACATAGGCGATGAAGTCCGGCGCGGTGAAGATCTTGGTGCTGATCCTGCCGCCGGTCGAGTCGACATGGGCGACCACCTGTTCGTCGGGGAACGGCTCGCGCACGCCGAAGTTCCAGGTCTTGTCGATGAACAGGCCGTGGTGCTTTTCGTACGGTCCCTTGAATTCGACCCCACCCAGCTCGATGCCCAGGCCGCTGACGCCGAAGTTCTTCAGCTTGTCCTCGCCGGTCACATAGATCTCGCGCGCAGTCACGTACTCGCTGAGGCTGGGATTGATCAGGCCGCCGCGGCCGTCGGCGTAGACGATGAAGCGCACCTCACCCAGGCGGTCGGTGTGTAGGTGATGCTCACCGGCAGCCAGGCTGATCGACCGCGATGCGTGCGCGGCCACCGGCAGGTCCTTGCCATCGATGCTGATCGCCAGCGGCGCATCGGTCGGGTTGTCGATCTCGAAATCGACCTTGGAGGAACAGCCGGCCAGCGCGAGCGCGGCCACCATCGGCAACAACAGGTTCTTCATTGCGGGCAATCGTCCTTGACGTATGCAGCGGGAAAACAACAACGGATTCGAGGCCAGCCTCAGCTGGCCCATGGCGGGCTGTAGCGCACCTTCAGCGTGCGTACGGCCGGCTCGGCGCGCAGCGCCTCCATCAGCTTGGAATCGACGCGCACCGCGCTCTGTCCGGAGACATCGAGCATGCCGGCGATGCCGCCATCGGGTCCCTTCAGCAGCAGGTCCAGGCGCAGGGGCGTGCGGCCGGGGCGATGGCGGTCGAGCAGGGCATCGATGCGCTCCCACACCGGCCGCTGCTGGCGCAGGTCCAGCCGCAGCGACAGGCGCGTGGCGTAGTTCGCACAGACCTCGTCGAAGTCCCAGCACTGGCGGATGCGCAACGCGAAGCCGCCATTGAATTCGTCTTCGCGCAGGCCGCCCTTGACCACCAGGATCCGGTCCTTGGTCATCAGGTGGCCGAACTCGGCCATGGCATCGGAGAATGCGCTGCATTCGACGCGGCCACGACCATCTTCCAGCTGGATGAAGATCTGGCTCTCGCCCTTGCGGCGCACGCCGACCACCTGGCCGGCAAGTACGGTCTGCACTTCCGGGCGCCAGCGCTTCTCGCCGCCGCCACTGTTGCTGTTGGCGCTCCAGATTTTCTCCACCGAGCCCAGATCGGTACCGACCAGATCTCGCACGTCATCGCGCCAGGGGTCGAACGGGTGGCCGCTGAGGTAGAAGCCCAGCGTGTCGCGCTCGCCGTTGAGGCGCTGCAGCAATGGCCACTCCTCGGCTTGCGGCAGGTCGAGCTGGATCGTCGTCGCGCCGGGATCCGGACCGCCGAACAGCGAGTTCTGGCCGGACGCACGCTCGCGCGCCATCTGCTCGGTGGCCTTGATCACTTCCGGCAACTGCAGCATCAGCGAGGCACGGTTGTGGCCCAGCTCATCCAGCGCGCCGCAGTTGATCATCGCTTCCAGCGTGCGCCGGTTGAGCTTGGCCGAACCGATGCGGGTGCAGAAATCGAGCAGATCGGTGTAGTCGCCGCCGCGCAGGCGTTCGTCCACAACGGCTTCGCAGGCCCCCTGGCCGACACCCTTGATCGCACCCAGGCCGTACTGGATGGTGTCCGGCGTGGCCGCTTCAAACATGAAGGCGGACTGGTTCACCTTCGGCGGCAGCACGGTCAGGCCGAGATTCCGCACCTCGTCCAGGAAGCCGACCACCTTTTCGGTGTTGTCCATGTCCGAAGACAGCGTCGCGGCCATGAACTCGGCCGGGTAATGGCGCTTGAGCCAGGCCGTCTGGTAACTCACCAGGGCGTAGGCGGCGGCGTGCGACTTGTTGAAGCCGTAGCCGGCGAACTTCTCCATCAGGTCGAAGATCGCATCGGCCTTGGCCTCGCCGACGCCGTCCTTGGCCGCACCTTCGCGGAAGATCTCGCGGTGCTTGGCCATTTCCGCCGGCACCTTCTTGCCCATCGCACGGCGCAGCAGATCGGCGCCGCCCAGCGAGTAGCCGCCGACGATCTGCGCCATCTGCATCACCTGCTCCTGGTACACCATGATGCCGTAGGTGTCGCGCAGGATGCGCTCGGTGCGCGGATCGGGATACTCCACGTCTTCGCGCCCGTGCTTGCGGTCGACGAAGGAGGGAATCAGGTCCATCGGGCCGGGGCGGTACAGCGACACCAGCGCGATCAGGTCTTCGAAACGGTCGGGCTTGGCGTCCTTCAGCAGGCGGCGCATGCCCGAGGATTCGAACTGGAACACCGCACCGGTATTGCCCGAAGCGAAGATGTCCTTGTAGGTGGGCGCATCGTCCAGCGGCAGCTGGGTGATGTCCACCGGCGGAATGCCGGCGCGCTCGTGGCGCTTGTTGATCGCCTTCACCGCCCAGTCGATGATCGTCAGCGTGCGCAGGCCGAGGAAGTCGAACTTCACCAGGCCGACTTCTTCAACGTCGTTCTTGTCGAACTGGGTGACCGGATTCTTGCCGCGGCCCTCTTCATCGTGTTCGGCGAACAGCGGGCAGAACTCGCTCAGCGGTTCGGGCGCGATCACCACGCCACCGGCGTGCTTGCCGGCGTTGCGGGTGAGGTCTTCCAGCTGCCGCGCCAGGTCGATCAGGTCGCGGACATCGTCCTCGCTCTGGTAGCGCTGGATCAGCTCGGGCGAGGCCATCTCGCTGTCCTTGCCCTCACCCATCGCGTCCTTCAGCGAGATGCCGAGGATGTTCGGGATCAGCTTGGCGACGCCGTCGACCAGGCCATAGGGGAAGCCGAGCACGCGGCCGGAGTCGCGCACCACCGCCTTGGCCGCCATGGTGCCGTAGGTGATGATCTGGCTGACCCGCTCACGGCCATACTTGCGCGCAACGTAGTCGATGACTTCGTCGCGGCGGTCCATGCAGAAGTCGATGTCGAAGTCGGGCATCGACACGCGTTCGGGGTTGAGGAAGCGCTCGAACAGCAGGTTGTACGGCAGCGGGTCCAGATCGGTGATCTGCAGCGCCCACGCCACCAGCGAGCCGGCACCGGAACCACGGCCCGGACCGATCGGGATGCCTTGCGCTTTACCCCACTGGATGAAGTCGGCCACGATCAGGAAGTAGCCGGGGAAGCCCATCTTGATGATGGTGTCCAGCTCGAACTCGAGGCGGTCGCTGTAGTCCTGCGCGGTCATGCCGGGCGCGATGGGATTCTTTTCCAGGCGTGCGGCCAGGCCCTTGCGCGATTCGCTGCGGATCCAGCTGTCCAGCGTTTCGTCGTCGGGCACCGGATAGTCGGGCAGGAAGTAGGTGCCCAGGCGCATCTCGATGTTGCAGCGCTCGGCCAGCGCCAGCGTGTTGTCGATTGCATCGGGGATGTCGGCAAACAGCGCGCACATCTCCTCGGCCGACTTCAGGTACTGCTGGTCGCTGTACTCGCGCGGGCGCTTGGGATCATCCAGCACGCGGCCGGTGGAGATGCACACGCGCGCTTCGTGCGCGCTGAAATCGGACGGCGACAGGAAGCGCACGTCGTTGCTGGCGACCACCGGCAGGCCGCGCTGGCCGGCGGCCATCAGCGCGAACTGGTTGAAGCTCTCTTCGCCGTCGCGACCGGTGCGGGTCAGCTCCAGGTGCAGGCCATCACCGAACACGCGCTGCCAGTCGGCCAGCTGCTGTTCGGCCAGGTCATGCTTGCCATCCAGGGCCAGGCGCCCGGCCAGGCTCTCACGTCCGGCCAGGGCGAACAGGCTGGCGTTGCCGGCCTTCAGCCAGTCCGGATGCACGGCCACGCCGCCCTCGGCGCGATGTCCTTCCATCCAGGCCCGGGTCAGCAGCCGCGACAGGCTCAGATAGCCCTCGCGGTCGCGGCACAGCAGGGTCATCCGCCACGGGTCCTGGCCTTCCTCGGCGATCATCACGTCGGCGCCGGCGATGGGCTTGATGCCCACGCCCTCGGCGGCCTTGTAGAACTTGACCAGGGCGAACAGGTTGTTGAGGTCGGTCACCGCCAGCGCAGGCAGGCCCAGTTCGACCGAGCGCGACAGCAGGTTGGCCTGCTTGGCCTTCTTCGGGTCAGCCTGGTCCGGCTTGGCCGGCACGCGGATGGTCGAGTCCGCCAGCGAGAACTCGGTGTGGACGTGGAGATGTACGAAGCGGGAGTTGGACATGCCGGACCAGGTTGGAGCGCGCAGGCCCCGGGTGCAGACGCGGGAATCGTCGCCGGGGTCGGGAAGCGCTGGAGTGCCCGGTCAGGGTAGCGAGGGCAGGGGGTTGCCACAAGGCTTGACAGGGGCACGGCGTGGCGCCGGATTCAGGCGTGCGGGAGGCAGTCTTCTGTAGAGCCGAGCCCATGCTCGGCTGCTGTGGACAGCCGAGCATGGGCTCGGCTCTACAACTCCAGCAGGCTCAGGCGGTGGCCGCGACAGCCGGCGCTTCCAGGCACTCGCGCACCGGGGCGAAGCTGCGCCGGTGCTCCGCGCACGGCCCGTGTTCACGCAGGGCAGCCAGATGTGCCGGGGTGCCGTAGCCCTTGTGCTGGTCGAAGCCGTACTGCGGGTGGCGTGCATGCAGGTCCAGCATGTAGCGGTCGCGCGAGACCTTGGCCAGGATCGAGGCCGCCATGATCGCGCGGTCGATGCCATCGCCGCCGACCAGCGCCTGCGCCGGCATCACCAACCCCTTGGGTACCACGTTGCCATCGATGCGGGCGAAGCCGGCCACATGGGCCACCGCCGCGACGACATCGCGCATGCCCTGCAGCGTGGCTTGATAGATGTTCAGGCGATCGATGGCCTCCACGTCCACCAGCACCACGTGCCAGGCCAGGGCGCGGTCGAGGATGCGGTCATGCAGCTGCTCGCGGCGGGCCGCGGTCAACTGCTTGGAATCATCCAGGCCGTTCAGTCGTGGCCGCTGCGGATCGAATACCACCGCTGCCACCGCGACGGGGCCAGCCAGCGGCCCCCGCCCGGCTTCGTCGACGCCGGCGATGCGGTGGCCGGGATCGATCACCGCTGCGCCATCGAACAGGGCCAGGCTGGCCGCGGCGGCATGGCGGCGGCTCATGCTTTTTCCTGGCCACGGACCAGCAGTTCGCCGACAGCATCGGCTGCACGCGCCGATGCGTTGCGACGCAGGCGTTCATGCAGGCGTGTATAGGTGCCCTGCAGGTCGGCGATCCGCTGCGGATGGTCAAACCACTGCTGGACGGCCGCAGCCAGTTTCTCCGGCGTGCAGTCGTGCTGCATCAGTTCCGGCGCCAGGTCCTGCCCGGCAAGGATGTTGGGCAGGGCGAAGCGGTCGACCTTGATCAACCCCAGCGCCTTCACCAGGCGGTAGGTCAGCTCGTTGACCCGGTAGCCGACGACCATCGGCCGCTTCACCAGCATCGCTTCCAGCGTCGCGGTACCGGAGGCCAGCACCACTACGTCGGCGGCGATCATCGCGTTGCGCGCCTGGCCGTCCAGTACATGCGAATAGGCCACCGGCAGTGCCGAGCGTGACAGCTGCTCTTCGATCAGGCGACGGCAGGCCGCGTTGGCCGCCGGGACCACCACGTGCAGGCCGGGAATGCGTTCGGACACCTGCCAGGCGGCCTCGAAGAAGGCTTCGCCGAGCTTGGAGATCTCGCCCAGGCGGCTGCCGGGAAGTACGGCCAGCACCTTGGCCGAGGCGGGCAGGCCAAGTTCGATCCGGGCCGCTTCACGGTCGACGTGCAGCGGGATGTCATCGGCCATCGGATGGCCGACGAAGCGCGCGTCGATGCCGTGCTTGGCGTAGATCGGTGGTTCCATCGGGAACAGGCACAGCACCAGGTCGGCGCTGCTGCCGATCTTCTCGGCGCGCTTCTCGCGCCATGCCCATACCGAAGGGCTGACGTAGTGCACGGTGCGCACGCCACGCTGTTTCAGCCAGCGTTCGATGCCCAGATTGAAGTCCGGAGCATCGATGCCGATGAACACATCCGGCTGCCACTCCAGCGCACGCTGGCGGAACGCCGAACGCAGCTTGAGCAGGCGCGGCAGATGGCGCAGCACTTCGGTCAGGCCCATCACCGCCAGTTCGCTGGCATCGTGCCAGGTCTGGCAACCGGCGCTGCGCATCGCATCGCCGCCGATGCCGGCGAATTCGGCATGTGGGAAGCGGGCCTTCAGTTCGCGTATCAGACCCGCACCGAGCAGGTCGCCGGAGGCTTCACCGGCGACCAGGGCGATCCGCAACGGACGATCGCTCAGCACCCGATGCGCAGGCACGCTGCCGGCCATCGAGGCCAGCGAAATCACGTCGGCGCCGGCCGGCGCCTGGCCGGTCGCGCTGCTCATCGCAGCAGGTGCCTCTCGGTGTGTTCGATGAAGTCCAGCATCGCCTTGACGTCGTCGCTGTCGCGCGCCTGCTCGGCCAGCTGCGCCTTGGCTTCGGCCAGCGGCAGGCCCGCCACGTACAGCGTGCGGTAGGCGCGCTTGATGGCGGTGATGCGCTCGGGGTCGAAGCCGCGGCGCTTCAGGCCCTCGCTGTTGATGCCGCGCGGGCGGCCCAGCGAATCGGTGCCGACCATGGTGAACGGGGGTACGTCGCCATTGGTCAGCGCGCCCATGCCGAGGAAGGCATGCGCACCGATGCGGCAGAACTGATGCGCGCCGGCGAAGCCGCTGATGATCACGTAGTCACCCACGGTCACGTGGCCGGCCAGCGTGGTGTTGTTGGAGAACACGCAGAAGTTGCCGACGTGGCAGTCGTGGGCCACGTGCGTGTAGGCCAGCATCCAGTTGTCATCGCCGATGGTGGTGATGCCGCCGCCGCCGCCGGTGCCACGGTTGAGGGTGACGAACTCGCGGAACACGTTGCGGTCGCCGATCACCAGTTCGGTGCGTTCACCGGCGTACTTCTTGTCCTGCGGCTCGCCGCCGACCGCGACGTGGCCGATGAAGCGGTTGTCACGGCCGATCCGGGTCGGGCCGTGGATGCTGCAGTGCGGACCGACCTGGGTGCCGGCACCGATCTCGACGTCCGGGCCGATGATCGTGAACGCGCCCACGCGGACATCGTCGGCCAGGCGCGCGGACGGATCGATCACGGCAGTGGGATGGATCAGGGGGGCGTTGTCGCTCATCTCGGGCCTCCAGCCAGGGTCATTCGCGGGTGCCGGCGCACAGCACCTCGGCACAGGCGACGACTTCGCCGTCGACCTTGGCCACGCAGTCGTACACGGCCATGTTGCGGATCACGCGCTTGATCTCCACGTGCATCTCCAGCACGTCGCCCGGCACCACCTGCTTGGTGAAGCGGGCCTTGTCGACCTTGACCATGTAGAACAGCTTGGACTGCGCATCACGGCCCAGCGTCAGCTGGGTCAGCACGCCACCGGCCTGGGCCATGGCTTCGATGATCAGCACGCCGGGCATGATCGGCTGGCCCGGGAAGTGGCCCTGGAAGAACGGCTCGTTGATGCTGACGTTCTTGGTCGCGACGATCGTGCGCTTCTCATAGTCGATCGACACCACCTTGTCCACCAGCAGGAACGGGTAGCGGTGCGGAAGCAGCGTCTGGATCTGCGCCATGTCCGGCAGGGTCTGGGTGTGGCTCATTCTTTCTCCTTGCTCACAGACAGGATGCGACGGGCCAGTGCATCGAGCTGCTTGAAGCGCGCGGCATTCTTGCGCCACGTGCGGTTGTCGGTCAGGGGCGTGCCGGAGGAATACTCGCCCGGCTCGGTGATGGAGTTGCGGACCACCGATTTGCCGGTGATCACGACCTTGTCGCAGATTTCAAGATGACCGACGACGCCAACGGCGCCGCCGAGCAGGCAGTAACGGCCGATCTTGGCGCTGCCGGCAATGCCGGTGCAGCCTGCGATGGCCGAGTGGGCGCCGATCTGCACGTTGTGCGCGATCTGCACCAGGTTGTCCAGGCGGACGTCTTCGGCCAGTACGGTGTCTTCCAGCGCGCCACGGTCAACACAGGTGTTGGCGCCGATCTCGCAGTCGTCGCCGATGCGCACGCCGCCAAGCTGCGGCACCTTGATCCATTTGCCAGCGTCCATGGCCAAGCCGAAGCCATCGGCGCCCAGGACGGCGCCGGGATGGATGCGCACGCGCTTGCCCAGCTTGACGCGGGTGACCAGGGTGACGCGGGCGATCAGTTCGCAGCCGCTGTCGAGGATGCAGTCTTCGCCGATGATGCTGCCGGCGCCGATGATGCAGTTCTCGCCGATGACGCTGCGTGCGCCGATGGTGACGAACGGGCCGACGTGCGCGCTGGCGGCGACCTGCGCCTGCGGATCGATCACCGCGCTGGGGTGGATGCCGGGCGGGCGGGTCGGGGCGATGTCGAACAGCGCGCCGATCTTGGCAAAGGTGGTGTAAGGGTCCTTGGCAACCAGCGCGGTGCCGGGAGCCGCGTCGGCATCCTCGGCGCGCAGCACCACGATGCCGGCCTGGCTGTCGGCCAGCTGGGCGCGGTAGCGCGGGTTGGCAAGGAAGGTCAGCTGGCCGGCACCGGCATGGGCGAGGGTGGCCACGCCATGGATGGCGGTGCTCGGGTCGCCATGGACCTGCAGGCCGAACTGATCGGCGAGTTGCTGGGCGGTGTAGGTAGGAGTATTCACGGCGGGAGTTTAACGTGTGACGCCATTGCGGTCATGCGGGAGCGAAAGCCGGCGCCCGGTCGATCCGTGGGGCGCTGGCGCAGGGGGCTGCCCAGGACACGCCGTAAACCCATCCCTGGGGGCTCGATGGCGCCATCCATGGCGCCAACGGTCCTGGTCAGCCCCCTGCGCCAGCGCCGGATAGTCTTCCGCGCGCGAGCGGATCCAACGTCCACAGTCCCCTGCAGCGCCGAGCCATACTCGGCTCACCGCGCGTCAGCGTGCGCTTCAATAACGAAAACGCCGGGCAATGCCCGGCGCTTCGTAACCCGTCTGGTGGAGAGCCCCCCTTCTGTTAAGGGGGCGCGCCAGCGGCGCGGGGGATAGGTGAAATGCGCGGGCAATTCACCGGAGGTGGATCAGTTCTGAGGAGCGTCGTTCCTCAGAACTGGCCACCGAACGTGAACTGCAGGCGTTCGATTTCGTCGCCGTCCTTCTTCTTCAGCGGGAACGCGTAGCTGATCGAGATCGGGCCGACCGGGGCGCGCCACAGCAGGGCCACACCGGTGGACACGCGCAGCTCGTTGGCCTTGAAGTTGTCGGTGCCGTTGTAGACGTTGCCGAAGTCCACGAAGGCCGACACACGGGCCGACGGGCTGTCGAACAGGCGCGGGAAGTAGGCTTCGACCGAACCGACGGTCTTCAGCGAACCACCCAGCGGCTGGCCGTTCGGGTAGCCGGTGGTGACTTCACGCGGGCCGAGGGTGTTGTCCTCGAAGCCGCGCACCGAGTTGGTACCACCGGCGTAGAAGTTCTCGTAGAACGGCAGGCCCGAGGCAGTCACCGAGCGCAGGTTGCCGTCCTTGTCCGGCACCATCGCGGTCTTGTCGTTACCGTAGCTGTCGCCGTAGCCGACTTCCGCGCGGGTGTTGATCACCAGCGACGGGATGATCGGCCAGTACTTGCTGATCTGGTAATTCAGCTTGTAGTACTCGACGGTGGAGCCGGGCAGGGTGGTTTCCAGGCCCACACGCTGGTAGGTACCACGGGTCGGCATGAAGTAGTCATTGCGCGAGTCGCGTGCCCAGCCCAGCTCGGTGCGCCAGGAGTGGAACGTGCGGCGCCCGATCACGTTGATGTAATCGATGATCGACTGCGGGGTCGAGCCCGGGTAGGTGGTGATCTGGTTGCTGTCGATGCCGAACATCAGCGAGACGGTATCGGTCTCGGTGATCGGCACGCCGAACACCACCTGCGCCGAACCGTTGGTGCTGTTGTACTGCGCGGTGTTGAAGTCGGAGTAGTCCAGTTCGCGCCAGGACAGGTTGTAGCCCAGCGAGACGCCGTCATCGGTGAAGTACGGGTTGGTGTAGCTGAAGCCGTAGCGCTGCAGGTAGCTGCTGCGCGAGGCTTCGACCGACACGCGGTTGCCGCCGCCCAGGAAGTTGTTCTGCGACAGCTGCACCGAAGTGGTCATGCCGTAGGACTGCGAATAGCCCAGGCCGAACACGAAGCTGCCCGAGGTGGTTTCCTTGACGTTGTAGACGACGTCGACCTGGTCGTTGCTGCCGCTGACGGCCGGGGTTTCCACTTCGACGCCTTCGAAGTAGCCCAGGCGCTGCAGGCGGATCTTGGAACGGTCGATCGCGGCCTGCGAGTACCAGCTGTTCTCGAACTGGCGCATTTCGCGACGCATCACCTCGTCGGACGTGCGGGTATTGCCCTTGAAGATGATGCGGCGGACGGTCACGCGCGGGCCGGGTACGACCTGCATGTTGACCGCCACGGTCTGCTCGGCGCGGTTGGTGGTCGGAATCGGATTCACCTTGGCGAAGGCGTAACCGATGTTGGACAGCGAGTTGGTGATCGAGTCGGAGCTGAATTCCAGCAGCGCACGCGAGAACGTGTCGCCGGGCTTCTGCACGACCATGCGCTCGACGTCTTCCTGCGGCAGGATCGTATCGCCACTGACCTTGATCTCGGAGATCTTGTACTGGTCACCTTCGGTCACGCCGGCGGTGATGAACATGTCGCGCTTGTCGGGGCTGATCGACACCTGGGTCGAGTCGATGCTGAAGTCGACATAGCCGCGGTCCAGGTACCAGGAGTTGAGCTTCTCCAGGTCGCCGGACAGCTTTTCCTTGGAGTACTGGTCGTCACGGCGGTACCACGACGCCCAGTTGTGCTCCTTGGACTCCCAGTATTCCAGGATGTCCTTGCTCTCGAACTTCTCGGTGCCGACGATGTTGACGTGGCGGATCTTGGCGGCCTTGCCTTCCTTGATCGCGATGGCGATGTCGACACGGTTGCGGTCCAGCGGGCTCACCGTCGGGGTGATGTCGACGGTGTATTTGCCACGATCGTTGTACTGGCGGCGAAGTTCCTGGGTCACGCGGTCCAGGCTCAGGCGATCGAAGGTGCCGCCTTCGGTCAGGCCGATGTCGGACAGGCCCTTGAGCAGCTGGTCGGACTTGATGTCCTTGTTGCCGGTGACGGTCAGCTTGTTGATCGCCGGACGTTCCTTGACGGTCACCACCAGGATGCTGCCCTGGCGATCCAGCTGCACGTCTTCGAAGAAGCCGGTCTTGTACAGGGCGCGGATGGTCTCGCCGACCTTGCTGTCGGTGACGGTCTCGCCACGCTCGACCGGCAGGTAGGTGAACACCGTACCGGAGCTGATGCGCTGCAGGCCGTCGACGCGGATGTCGCTGACAGTGAAGGGCTCGGCTGCCTGGGCCAGGGCGGGAGCGCCGGTGACGGCGGCGAGGGCGAGGGCCAGCAGGCGGCGATTGGGGAGTCGCGTCATGTCACGTCCGGTAGGAAGGTCGATTTCATTGGTAAGGGATGCCGACGCTGTAGACGGCAAAAACATGGAAAAGTTCATCGCGGGACCAGGCCGAGGATGTCGTTGTAGAACGCCAATCCCATCAGCCCGGCCAGCAACGCCAGGCCGATGTATTGGCCGGCGGCGACGGCACGCTCGCTCAGCGGGCTGCCCTTGACCAACTCGATAAGGTAATACAGCAGGTGGCCGCCGTCCAAGATGGGGATCGGCAGCAGGTTGATGATGCACAGGCTCAGCGACAGCAGGGCGAGGAACTGGATGAACCAGTCCACGCCGCGTTTTGCCGAAATATTGGCGACCCGGGCAATGGTGACCGGGCCGGAAACGTTCTGCAGCGAGGCTTTGCCGGTAACGATCCGGCCCATCATGGCCAGTGAATCGGCGGCCATCCTGCCGGTTTCACGCACCGCCACCGTCACCGACTGCAGCGGGCCGAACTTGAGCAGGGTGTCGTAGGCAGGGCTGTAGCTCTGGGCAAAGCCGGCGCCGATCTGCCAGGTGGGTTGGCCCTTGCCGTCCTTGCCCTCGCGCGGGGTGATCTCCAGCGCCAGGCGCTCGCCGCCACGCAGCACCTCGATCATCGCCGGGCCACCGCGGCGGCCGAGGCTGCCCACTTCGCTGATGGCCTGCTCGACGCTGTCGATGCGCTGGCCGTCGATCGCCACGATCAGATCGCCGGTCTGCAGGTGACCTTCCGCCGCCGAACCCTTCACGATGTTGTCCACCAGCGGCGGCTGCAGCCACGCACGCCAGTACACGCCGGCCAGGATCGGAACCCGGCGTTCATCGAAACCGGCCGGAAGCTGCGACAGCGGCAGGGTGCGCGAGCGCAGCTGGTCTGCAGGGTCCAGAACTTCAAGGGTCACATCGCGACGGTCCATCGCCGCCGCGGTCAGGGCCATGCTGGCCTCACCCAGGGTGATCACATCACGGCCGTCCACGCTCAGCAGGCGGTCACCACTGCCGAGCCCGGCCGTGGCGGCCATGCCCGTAGCGCGGCCCACGGTTGCGGAATAGTCCTGCTTGCCGATCACGAACATCGCCCACAGCAGCAGGATGCACAGCAGCAGGTTGGCGATCGGGCCGGCGGCGACAATGGCGATGCGCTGCCATACGGTCTTGTGGTTGAAGGCCTGGCCGCGCTCGTGCGGATGGACCTCGACTTCGCGTTCGTCGAGGAATTTCACATAGCCGCCCAGCGGAATGGCGGCGATGGCGAACTCGGTGCCATGGCGGTCGCGGCGCGACCACAGCGGACGGCCGAAGCCGACCGAGAAGCGCAGTACCTTGACCCCGCACAGGCGCCCGACCCAGTAATGCCCGAATTCGTGGAAGGTGACCAGCAGCCCAAGGCTCACGATCATCCACCAGACCGATCCGATGAAGTCAGTCATGCAGGTTCACATTGGCGGACACGGGCGGCGGCGTCATACGGGATGGGTGCGCTGTTCAGGTGGCGGCGATGGCGTTCAGGGTCAGCTGGCGGGCCCGCTGGTCGGCGGACAACAGAACCTCAAGTGTATCGGCTGGTTCGGTCGGCAGTGTTGAAAGAGCGTTAGCAACCAGCGTCGGAATGGTCAGGAAGCCTATGCGGCCCTGAAGAAACGCTGAAACAGCCTCTTCGTTGGCGGCATTCAACACGGCCGGGGCGGTGCCGCCGGCGCGCATCGCCTGCCACGCCAAGGCCAGGCAGGGGAAGGCGTCGGTGTCAGGGGCTTCGAAATCCAGCCGGCCCTGGGTCAGCAGATCCAGCCCGGACACGCCCGATTCGATCCGCTGCGGCCAGCCCAGGCCCACGGCCAGGGTGGTGCGCATGTCCGGCAGGCCCATCTGCGCCAGCGTGGAGCCGTCGACGAACTCGACCAGCGAATGCACCAGGCTCTGCGGGTGTACCAGCACCTCGATGCGCTCGCCGGGGATGCCGAACAGATGGTGGGCCTCGATCACTTCCAGGCCCTTGTTCATCAACGTCGCCGAATCAACCGAGATCTTCGGCCCCATCGACCACTTCGGGTGCGCCACGGCCTGCGCCGGGGTGACCTGTTCCAGCTCGGCGCGGCTGCGCCCGCGGAACGGTCCACCCGAGGCGGTCAGCAGGATGCGGCGCACGCCGGCACCGTCGAGGCTGGCATCACGTGAACGCAGGCACTGGAAGATCGCACTGTGCTCGCTGTCGATCGGGATGATCTCTGCGCCGGCGCGTTCGGCGGTACGGGTCAGCAGCTCGCCGGCCAGTACCAGCGACTCCTTGTTGGCCAGCAGGATGCGTTTGCCGGCCGCGGCGGCGGCCAGGGTCGAGGACAGGCCGGCGGCGCCCACGATCGCGGCAACCACGGTGTCGCAGGCGTCGCTGGCCGCCAGCTGGTCCAGCGCGGCATGGCCGGCATGGGCCTGGGTGGCCAGGCCGGCATCGCGAAGGCCGTCGCGCAGTTCGGCATACAGGGTTTCATCGGCGATCACCGCGTGCGCGGGCTGGTACTGCCGGCACAGGGCCAGCAGCGCCTGTACCTGGCGGCCGGCGGCGAGCACGGTGGCTTGGTAACGCCGCGGGTGACGGGCGATCACGTCAAGCGTGGAGGCACCAATCGAGCCGGTGGCGCCGAACACGGCGACCCGGCGAAGGTCTGCAGCAGCATCCATGGTCAGAACCCGAAGATTTCCTTGCCCAGTGCGAACACCGGGATGGCCGCCAGCACGCCGTCGACGCGGTCGAGCACGCCGCCGTGGCCGGGGATCAGGTGGCCTGAATCCTTGGCGCCGGCATGGCGCTTGATCAGGCTTTCGAACAGATCGCCCAGCACCGAGGCGAATACGGCTACCACCGAGGTGATCAGCAGGCCCGGCAGGTGTGCGGCATCGATGCCGGCCAGCCAGCCGAGGCCGACGGCTACCGCGACACCGGCGATCAGTCCACCGACGAGGCCTTCCCAGGTCTTGTTCGGGCTGATCCGCGGTGCCAGCTTGTGCTTGCCGAAGTGACGGCCAGCGAAGTAGGCGCCTGAATCGGCGGCCCAGACCAGCGCCAGCGCGGCCAGCAGCCACAGGTGGCCCTGATGGCCCGGCGGGTCGCCGCCGGCATGGATCAGTACCAGTGCAGCCCACGCCGGCACGATCGCCAGGGTGCCGGCCAGCAGCTTGAGGATGCGCGCCGGACTGCCGGGCTGCGCACCGAAGTTGAAGAAGCGCAGCCACACCAGCGCGCCCAGCCACCAGGCCACGCCCACCAGGGTCGCGATCTGGAACAGCACCAGCGTGCCGGCATCGGCCCATACCAGCAGCACCATCAGCACCAGGTTCAGAACCAGCAGCACGGTACGGGCGAGGGTGTCTTCGACGTCGGCCAGCTTCAGCCATTCCCACAGGCCGATCAGCAGCACGGCAGCGGCGGCGGCGGCCAGCCATTGCGTGGGCAGCAACAGGATCGCAGCAATGGCGACCGGCGCCATGATCAGCGCGGCGAGGACTCGGGTCTTGGTCATGGGCTGGACGTCTCGGTGGCCAAGGCGGCGATCTGGGCGCTGGTCAGGCCGAAGCGGCGCTCACGGCTGGCGTAGGCATCCAGCGCCAGCTGCAGCTGCGCGGCGTCGAAATCCGGCCACAGTGCTTCGGTGAACCACAGCTCGGTATACGCCAGCTGCCACAGCAGGAAATTGCTGATGCGGGTATCGCCGCCGGTGCGGATGAACAGGTCCGGTGGCGGCAGGTCGGCCAGAGCCACCTGTCGCCCCAGCAGGGATTCGTCGATCTGCTCGGGAAGCAGGCGGCCGGCGGCCACTTCAACGGCCAGTGCGCGTGCGGCACGGGCGATGTCCTGACGGCCACCGTAACTGGCGGCGATCGACAGGGTCAGGGTGCTGTTGTCGGCGGTGCGCTGTTCGGCCAGCTGCATGCGGCTGACCAGGGCAGCACCGAAGCGCTCGCGTTCGCCGATGAAGCGCACGCGCACGCCGCGCCGATGCAGCTCGTCCACTTCGCGGTCGAGCGCGCCGAGGAACAGCTTCATCAACGCGTCGACTTCGTCCTGCGGGCGGCCCCAGTTCTCGCTGGAGAACGCGAACAGGGTCAGCGCCGGAATGCCCAGTTCCAGGCAGCGCTCGATGGTGCGGTTGACCGCACGCGCGCCGGCACGATGGCCGATCACGCGCGGGCGACGGCGCTGCTGTGCCCAACGCCCGTTGCCATCCATGATGATGGCGACGTGGCGCGGCAGGGCGGCCGGCAGGGGAGGCGGGACTGAAGGCATCGACTTCAGACCGACATCAGTTCCTTTTCCTTGTCGGCGACGACTTTATCGACATCCTTGATGTTGGCGTCGGTCAACTTCTGGATATCGTCTTCGCCGCGCTTCTTGTCGTCTTCGCTGATCGCCTTGTCCTTCAGCAGCTTGGCGATTTCCTTGTTCGCGTCCTGACGGATGTTGCGGATGGCGATCTTGGCGCCTTCGCCTTCCTTCTGTACCTGCTTGGCCAGTTCCTTGCGGCGCTCTTCGGTGGGCGGCGGCAGGTTGACGCGGATCGAGGTGCCGATGGTGTTCGGGGTCAGCTCGATGTTGTACAGGCCCTTCTCGATCTCCTTGATCATGCTCTTGTCGAAGGGCGTGACCAGCAGGGAGTGGGCGTCGGCGTTGGAGACGGACGCGACCTGGTTCAGCGGCGTGCTGGCGTTGCCGTAAGCATTGACCGTGACGCGGTCCAGCAGGGCCGGCGTTGCGCGACCGGTGCGGATCGAGGTGAGGGTGTGCTTAAGAGCGTCGATGCTCTTGGCCATGCGCGTCTGCGCGTTGTTCTTGATGTCGTTGAGCATCGCCAGGGTCCTGGATGTAACTGGAATCGGGCGATTATAGGCGAATACGGGACGCCGCCGGGCCTGAATCGGCCCGGAGGTCGCCTTGCGCTCAGCCTCAGGCCGGGTCGCGGCCCTGGACGAGGGTGCCGATGTTCTCGCCGTGCAGGATCTTCAGCAGTTCACCCGGCTGGCCCATGTCGAACACGCGCATCGGCAGGTCGCTGTCGCGGGCCAGGGCGAAGGCGGCGGTATCCATCACTTCCAGGCCACGGCGGATCACTTCGTCGTAGCTCAGGCTGTCGAAGCGGACGGCGTCGCTGTACTTGTTTGGATCCTTGTCGTAGACGCCATCGACCTTGGTGGCCTTCAGCAGCAGGTCGGCGCCGATCTCGATCGCGCGCAGGGCGGCGCCCGAGTCGGTGGTGAAGAATGGGCTGCCGACGCCGGCGGCGAAGATCACCAGGCGGCCCTTTTCCAGGTGGCGGATGGCGCGGCGGCGGATGTAGTCCTCGCACACGTCGTTGATCTTGATCGCGCTCATCACGCGGGCCTTGGCGCCCACTTTTTCCAGCGCATCCTGCATGGCCAGCGCGTTGATGACCGTGGCCAGCATGCCCATCTGATCGCCGGTGACGCGATCCATGCCGCCAGCGGCCAGGCCTGCACCGCGGAAGATGTTGCCGCCACCGATGACCAGGGCGACTTCGGCGCCGGCCTGCTGGGCCTCGACGACTTCACGGGCCAGGCGGTTGATGATCTTGGGGTCGATGCCGTAGTCCTCATCTCCCATCAGCGCCTCCCCGGAAAGTTTCAACAGGATGCGGCGATAGGCGAGCTTGGACATAGGGACCTCGGGTGCGTGGAAATCGCGGGCGATTCTACGCGCAAGCGGCGCGCGGCCAAAGCGTTTTGTGCACTGCGGCGCAAAATACCGGTGTGCCCCGTACATCCGGGGCGCACCATTCAGCCAAGCTCGGCGCCCGCGGTGGCAGACAGTTCATCATGCCCCAGTTCGCCGGGAGAGCGGGCGATGACCCGGTTGCGGCCCAGGTTCTTGGAGCGGTAGAGCACATCATCGGCGGCGCGCAGCAGGTCCTGCACACCGGCAAAACGCTCGTAGCCGCCCTGGGTGGCGACGCCGGCCGAGAAGGTGATGAACAGCGGGCCGCCTTCCAGTTCCGCCATCGGGGTGGCGACAATATTGGCCAGCACCCGGCGGATCACGTCCAAAGCCACCGATTCGCTGGTGTTGGGCAGCAGGGCGACGAACTCCTCGCCGCCGAAGCGGGCCACGGTGTCGCTGTTGCGCAGCTGCCCCTGCAGCTTGCCGGCAAAGGCGCGCAGCACCTCGTCGCCGGTCAGGTGGCCGTGCGCATCGTTGATCTTCTTGAAATCGTCCAGGTCGATGAAGGCCACCGACAACGGCCAGCCGTGGCGGCCGGCACGCAGGAATTCCTGTTCCAGCACGGCTTCGAGCTGGCGGCGGTTGAGAACCCCGGTCAAGGCATCGCGATGGGCCTGGTCGGCCAGGCGCTTGGCACGGGCCTCGAATTCATCGGCGCGTCGGCGGGCCTGGTCGGCGTCCTGCAGTTCGCGCAGGTTGCGCAGGGTGGCCAGTTCCTGGGCGTGGTCGATCAGCTCGCGCACGCGGGCTGGCGAATTCAGGCCGTTCTCGAACAGGCTGGCGATGTCCGGCAGCGCTTCGCTGATCCGGGCCAGGACCTGGTCGAAGCGTGCACTGTCCAACTCCAGCCGGTCGTGGACCTGCTGCAGGGCGCGCTCACGGGCGGCATCGGCGTCTTCATCCAGCCAGATGTCGGCAACGGCGCCAGACAGCTGTACGCAGGCCTGGAACGGATTCTCGGCGGTGCCTTCGTCTTCGCTGTGGCGGATGCTGTCCACCAGGTAGCGTGGCAGGCCCCACTCCTCGGCTACCCATGCACCAACGTCGGCGTGGCTGCAGCCGAGTTCCTGGCGCTCGCGCGCGATCAGGTCGGGGTTGTCACGGGCTTCGCGCAGCAGCGGCAGGTAGCGTTCGGATTCGGCCTGGGCCAGGCACAGCACGCCCATGTCCTGCAGCAGCCCGGCCAGCATCAGCTCCTCCAGCCGGCGCAGGCCGCGGGCCTGGCCGAGCTGGCTGGCCGCCAGCGCGCTGAGGATGCTGCGCTTCCAGGCACGTTGGCGCAGGTCGTGGTCGGCGCCGCCGTTGCCGGTCAGGCCCTGGGTGACGGTGAAACCCAGGGCGAGGCTGATCGTAGCGTTCAGCCCAAGCATGGTCAGCGCCTGGCCGAGGTTCTCGATCCGGCGCCGGCTGGCATACAGCGGTGAATTGGCGATACGCAGCATGCGTGCACTCAACGCCATGTCGATGGCGATGATGTCCGCAGCGGTTGCGATGTCCGCTTCCGGGTCCTGGGCCAGTTCGATGATGCGCAGGGCAATACCGGGCGGCGAGGGGAGGTTGCGGCAAAGCGCCAGGGCAGCTGTCAGCTCGGGAGGCATGTCGGGTCGTTCAATTCCATTAGGACAAGAATACCTAGGAATGCATCACAGTCCGCGACTTTCGTTCCTGTTATGTGACTGCAGGTTCCCTGTGCCGAGTATCGGCTTGATTCGCACGCAACGCAAAGTCCCGTGGTTCCGGTGTGCGCACCAATCGTGCGCACCCACAGCCCACATGCAGCGCACCAACGGTGCGCAGCCGCAGAAAAGGCGCCCACCGCAGGAGCAGGCACAAAAAAAGAGCCGCGGTTTTCCCGCGGCTCCTTCTGGTTTCATTACAGCCGGGAGGCTGGAATCAGACCTGCATCGCCTTGGCAACTTCGGCGGCGTAGTCTTCCACCACCTTCTCGATGCCTTCGCCAACGACCAGCAGCTGGAAGCCAGCCACGTCGGCGCCGGCAGCCTTGACCACCTGCTCGACGGTCTTGTCGCCGTCCAGCACGTAGCTCTGGCCGTACAGGGTCACTTCGCTGACGATCTTGTTGATCTTGCCGCTGATGATCTTTTCCAGGATGTCGGCCGGCTTGGACTTGTCCTTCTCGGACATCTTGGCCAGTTCGATTTCCTTTTCCTTTTCCACGAACTCGGCCGGCACATCGGCTGCCTTGTTGTGCGGCGGCTTCAGCGCAGCCACGTGCATGGCCAGGCCGCGAGCCAGTTCGGCGTCGCCGCCGATCAGGTCGACCAGCACGCCGACCTTGCCGTTGGTGTGGACGTAGGAGCCCACGTTGCCGGTGGTGTCCAGCTTGACCAGGCGGCGGATCTGGATGTTCTCACCCAGGGTCTGCACGGCGGTCGCGCGGGTTTCTTCGACGGTCTGGCCGGTCGGCAGGGTGGCGGACTTCAGGGCTTCCACGTCGGCGGCGCCCGATGCCAGGGCAGCGGCAGCGACGGAATCGACGAAGTTCTTGAAGTTGACGTCGTTGGCGACGAAGTCGGTTTCCGAGTTGATCTCGACCAGCACGGCCTTGCCACCGTTCTGGGCCAGGCCCAGGCGGCCTTCGGCGGCCACGCGGTCAGCCTTCTTGTCGGCCTTGGCAGCGCCGGACTTGCGCAGCGCTTCAGCAGCGGCGTCGATGTTGCCGCCGGCCTCGGTGAGCGCCTTCTTGCATTCCATCATGCCGGCGCCGGTGCGCTCGCGCAGTTCCTTGACCAGGGAAGCAGTGATTTCCACGGGATTACCTCACGAAAGAAAGGGGTTGGGCCGGCATGGTGGCCGGCCCGTGTGACAGCTTCCTGTCGTCGCGCCATCGGCAGCGGACAGGAAAGGTGGGCGCGTGGCGCCCACCACGGCCTGGATCAGGCCTGGGCTTCGCCCTTGTCGGCAGCGGCCTTCTTGGCCGGAGCGCGGCGAGCCGGCTTGCCTTCTTCGGCAGCAGCGTCGGCGAACTCTTCTTCACGGACGGTGGCAGCGTGCGGTGCAGCAGCCTTGCCTTCCAGCACGGCGTCAGCAGCGGCGCGTGCGTACAGCTGCACGGCACGGATGGCGTCGTCATTGCCCGGGATCGCGTAATCCACCAGCTCCGGGTTGTAGTTGGTATCGACGACAGCGATCACCGGGATGCCGAGCTTCTTGGCTTCCTTGATGGCGATGTCTTCGTGGCCGATATCGATGACGAAGATCGCGTCCGGCAGACGGTTCATGTCCTTGATGCCGCCCAGCGAGGCTTCCAGCTTGTCGCGCTCGCGACGCAGGCCCAGCACTTCGTGCTTGACCAGCTTCTCGAAGCTGCCGTCGGTTTCGCCGGCTTCCAGTTCCTTCAGGCGGGCAACCGACTGCTTGACGGTACGGAAGTTGGTCAGGGTGCCGCCCAGCCAGCGCTGGTTCATGAACGGCATGCCGCAACGCTCGGCTTCTTCGCGGATGGACTCACGCGCGCTGCGCTTGGTGCCCAGGAACAGGATGGTGCCGCGCTTCTGGGCAACCGACGAGATGAAGTTCATCGCGTCGTTGAACAGCGGGACGGTCTTTTCCAGGTTGATGATGTGGATCTTGCCGCGGGCGCCGAAGATGTACGGAGCCATTTTCGGGTTCCAGTAGCGGGTCTGGTGGCCGAAGTGGACGCCGGCTTCCAGCATCTGACGCATGGTGACCTGGGGCATTGCAATACTCCTGATGGGGAACCGGCGAATCCGCCCGCGGGATAGGTATGCGGGACGCGTGGACGCGCTGATGGTTCCGGGGTTGGGCTTCCCTGTTGCCTCCGTGGCCGAACTCCTTGCGGAGCACCCCGGCACGGATGGGGGCAGCAGGTGTGGATTCACCGGTGACGTCCGGTGTGGACGGTGTCCCGCGCACGGGGCGGCAGGACATCCGGGGGATTATAGCCCGCTTGGCTGGCTCGCTGCAATTGTGGCAGTCGACGCGGCCAGGACCACCTCTGCGCCGTCCTGCAGGCGTGCGCGGAACCGGCCGCCTGCATAGCCATCGGCGCGCGGTGGCAGCTGCCACTGGCGCTGGCGCGACGCCAGTACGTAGCCAGCCAGGCCGGGCAGCAGCAGGCTGCGGTGGCCGTCCGCCGCCTCATAGGCAAGGTCGCTCAGCCGCGCGTGCGCCCTGCCGCCATTCAATAGTCGCAGCATCAACTGCGACCCGTTGGCTACCACTTCTGCCTGCAGGCAGGGCGGAGCCGGGTCGGCCGGTTCGCCACGGAACAGGGGGAGCGAATAGCGCGGCATTGTCGGTTCCGCGGGTGCAAGGATGATACGGAACGCCTGTTCGGCGGCCACGGGCATGGAGGATGCCGGCAGCAACCAGACGCGCTGGCGCGCGCCGGCGGGCAGGTCCAGCAGGGTCGGGCTGGCCAGCACCTGCGCGCTGCGTTGCAGGTGTTCGGCGCCCGGTTGCTGGTCCCACGCCCAGATCTGCACCTGACCGCGCCAGTGGCCAGGGCCGGGATTGTGCAGCCACAGCTCGGACCGCCCCTGTGCGGCCGGCAGGCGCAGCGTGGTCGGCATCAGATCCAGCGCCTGCAGGGGCATGGGCAGCAGTGCCAGCAACAGGGGCAGCAGCCGGTGCATCAGTAGTAGGTGGTGGGCGGTTCGGATGTCGCACGCCCTTGCTCGTCCTGCGCTGGCGGGGCCAGCTCACGGACTTGTGGCGGCAGGTATGGGGCGTCGCTGTGCTGCCGCGGCACCGGGCAACGCGGTCCGCCTTCCGTACCGGCGCAGCCTTCAACCACGGTCAGGCGGATCTGCAGCGGCGCGGGTGCCGGATCGGCCCACGCTGTCGTGCTGGCGATGGACATCGCTGTGATCAGTACTGCGCGAACCACCTGCCATCCACCCTGTTGTCGATCTGATGCGCGGTATCGGCCGACATGGGCGATTCTGTAGTGCGGGGCGTCCTTCAGTAGGTGATCGTCACCTGTACCAGGTCGTTGTAGGTGCCGGCCGGCGGTTGGCCACTCACCGGCGGTACCCGGCCGTAGATGGTCAACGGTTGCGCGCTGCCGGTGCCGACGCCGCTGAAGGTGTCCACGTTGAGCGTATTGCCCCAGCGCTGGCTGCGCGCAGCATCCCGGTACAGCTCATAGGCCAGGTAGTAGTTGTTGCTGCCGATGGTGGTGCGCATGCGCCGGGTGCTGCTCAGGGCAGGGTTGTTCTGGCCGTTGTCGAGGCTGACCTGGAACGCGGTGCGCTTGAGGCAGGTCAGGGTGAGGGTCGCGGTCTGGTCGATATTGGCGGGAATGCCTCCGGTGACGTTGCCGAAATTCATGGTGGTGGTGAGGTAGCTGCCGCATTGCGGCAGCACGGTGGCAGTGGCATTGAAGCTGAAGGCACTGCTGGCGGTGTTGGTGCCGGTAGCACCGCCATTGCAGGTGGCCGGTACGGTGGCGTTCCCCAGCAGCACCTCGTTCCAGGCCCAGGTCAGCACCACGTTGGCGCCGCTGAAGGTGCTGCTGTAACTGCCCGATGCCAGCACCTGGTTGGCCGGGATCTGCGCGAACAACTGCACGCTCTGCGCGCCGCTGCCGCCGGTCAGCAGGGGCACGTTGTAGGTCATGGTCAGCTCCTGCGCCGGCGGTACGCCGCGCGGGGTCAGGCCGGTCACCTGGCTGTAGTTGGAAGTGTTGTAGAGCTGGAAGTTGAGTGTGTCGCCGCTGCCGTTGACCATCGTTCGCCACGGCGTGGTGGTGCTGCCGCCAGTGCCGCTGCCGATGCCCACGCAGACGCGCACGCCGGTGGTGGCGAGCAGGCTCAGTGCGGCGGTGGTGCAGGTCACGGTGATGTTCAGGGTGCCCGAGGTCGGGCCGGCGGCGCCGCTGTTGACGTTGCCGAACGGCAGCAGGACGTCTGCGGTTGCCGTGCATACGGCAGCGGCGCGGGCCGGCGTGCTGGGTAGCAGGCATGCAAGCAGCAGCAGGCCAAGCAGCAGCAGGCGCAGGCTCATGGCGCCACCTCCGGCACGCATTGCAGCGGGGCCGGGCGCGGCCGTGCTCCCGTAGCGACCACCTGTGGCGACGCCGGTACCCGCGCACGGCACTGCCCCCTGCTGGTGGTGATGTACAGCACGGTGCCAGCGGCCACGTCTTCCAGATACAGCAGTCCGTCGTAACCGACCGAGGCCTGGCGGCCATCCGCCAGCTGCACCTCGCTGCCCGCTTCCAGCGGCTGCCCCGCCATGTCCTGCACGGTGAGGGTCAGCGAAGGCCGTGAGCGCAGGTTGAAGGTCAGCCCGGTGCCGGCACGCTGGCGTGGTGTTACCCAGTCCTCGATGCGATCAGCGCGCATGTCCGCCGGCAGGTCCAGGGTATCGATGGAGACGCGGTTGCGCTGCCAGGACAGCAGCGGGCTGATCAGCAGCAGGCCACGATCGTCGGTGACACCGATCAGGCGGTTCTCAAGCCGCACCGGTACACCGCCCACGCCATTGGTGCTGACCACAGCGAACGCATCGGCGACTTCGCGGGCGGCGAAGGTGTGCCCGGCCATCCACACCAGGCTGCCGCTGGCGCTGCCATAGGCGTAGTTGAGGCCGGACTGGCGCGAGGCACCCAAGGCATAGCGGCCGACATCGTTGAGGATGCCGACTTCGGCCAGGCCGCCGCTGCCGCCGTCGCCATGGCGGACCTGTGCGCGCCAACCGATACCGCCGGCACTGCCGTCGCCCGGTACCGGCTGGGTGACATCGGCGACCCAGCTCTGGCTGTCGCCGTTGCGCTGGCTGGACAGGCTGGCCTGGCGGTTGTTGCCCAGGCTTGCGGTCAGCGACAGGTAGACACTGCGGTCATCGCTGTTGTCCAGGTTCTGGTTGACCGACAGGTAGGCCGACCAGCGCTGGCTCCAGCTGCGTGACCAGAACAGGCTGGCATAGCGGTTGTCCTCGCCATCGGGATAGCGCAGGCGCAGGTAGCTGGCGCTCAGGGTGCCCAGGCGCAGCAGGTCCAGGCCGACCGTGGCCTGCTCGCTGATGCTCGGCGGCAGGTTGGCCTGCAGCGCGCCCAGGTCGCGGTAGTCGCCGTGGCTGCGCACACTGCGCAGATTGACGTTGAAACGACGGTTGTTCCAGCTGTATCCCAGCGCCCACTGGCCGCCTTGCAGGCCTTGGTAGCGGCTGTGGGCATAGGCGGCATTGAACACGCCCGCACCGCCCAGCAGCCACCAGCCGCCCGCGCCGGCCTGTGCCAGGCCGCCGCCGCCTTCGGCGTGTGCTTCGCCGGTGAACGTGTCGCTGACGCCGCCGCGCCAGCTGGCGCTTGCCACGGTACGGTCGTCGTAGGCGAAGGAGCGCTCGCCGAACTGCTCGCGGAGCTGGCCGACGCCGAGCGACCAGTCCGACAGGCCCTTGGCCAGCAGCTGCTGGGTGCCGTAGAAGCTGAAATCCAGGGTCTGCATGCGGCCGAAGGCGTCGGTGACCACGACCTGCGCGCTGCCGTTGCCGCTGATGCCCGGTTGCGCGGCCAGCTGGAATGGTCCGACCGGCACCTGGCCGCTGTACTGGCGCAGGCCATCGACATACAGCTCGACCGTGGATGGCACCACCGCCTGGCCGAGGAAGGCCGGCGTCGGGGTAAGCACACGGTACGGCTGCAATCCGTAATTGCGGCCGATCTGCAGGCCGCCCAGGCGTACCGGGCGGCTCCAGTCGACGAAGCCGCTGTAGAAGTCGCCCACCTCCAGAGTCAGCGCCCTGTCCGGGAAATCCAGGGTCCAGCGCGTGTCCAGGCGTACGCTGTCGCTGCGCCAGTGGCGGTCTCCGGTCTGGTAGCGACGGCTGACCGCGGTGTTCTCGAAGGTGCCGGCACCCACGCCGAACACCCGCAGTTCAGAGCTCAGGGTCAGATTGCCGAGGCGGTCGACGCGGCTGCCATACAGGTCGTAATTGAGCAGGACGCCGGGCGAGGCGCTGCTGCGCGGCGCGCGCGCCTGCGGGCGGCTGAGCACGGTCGTGGGGAGGGTCAACTGGTCCAGTGGCACGTCCAGCGCGAGGGTTTGCAGGTGGGCGTCATAACGCACCACCGCGCCGCTGATCTGGTCCAGATACACGGGAGCATCGCCACTGGCATTGAAACCGAGCTGGCGCAGGATCTCGGGGCTGGCCTGCAGGCGGCCGCGATTGTCGGTGAAGGGCAGCAGGCCGCGTGGCGTGCTGTTAAGGGTCACGTCCAGGTACAGCGTCTGGTTGGCCGTGAGTGGGGTCGGTGGCGGCAGCAGGGCATCGGCGGAGACCCCGGAGACATCGGCTGCATGGGCCGCCGGGGACAGGGCCGCACCGAGCGCTGCGCTCATCAGCGCCTCAGCGAGCCGGTGGTGGCGGCAGCGACGTCTGTTCCGACTCGCCATTGAGCTTGGCCGTGATCTGGTCGTTGTCGCGGTCGATCGCCGTGCGCTCCAGCGGCCAGCGCATGACCTGGCCGGGCAGCACGTAGCCCAGCAGGCCGGGATGGACGATGCGCGGCCGTTCCGGGCTGCCCAGGGCAAGGTCGGCGATCTGCGCGTAGCTGTCGCCCGTGTTGCCTATTTCCACGCCATTGCGGCCGTCCTCCAGCCGCACCAGGCGGGCATGCAGCCGCGGTGCGAGCCGGCTGCCGGCGCCGGGTTGCACGAACACCGGGATGGAATAGCGCAGTACGAACTGCATGCCTTCGGTGCGCGTGGCCAGATCGGGCACCTCATCGACGATCAGCCGGTAGTACTGCTGCGCAGCCGGTGCGTCGGCAACGGCGCGCATGACCCGCACCAGCTGCTGCTGGCCCGCTGCCAGTTCCTGCATTGGTGGCGTAGCCAGCAGATCTTCGGTGGGCAGCAGCTGTTCCTTCCCGTCCTGCTGTATCCAACGGAACACCCGCACCTGCAGCTTCACCGGCGAGGTGCCGCTGTTGGTCAGCCACAGTTCGCCAGCGCGCTGGCGCGCCTCCAGCTGCAGGCTGGTGGGGGCGACCTGCAGGCTGGTCGCCGAGACCTCGTTGACCCCAAGCAGGCTGAAGAAGACGAGCAGCGCCACGCCGGTGGCGCGCCACGGGCGGGATCCGGCCATGCAGGCGTGCTCCATCAATAGGTGATCGTGGCGGTAACGGTATCCAGGTAGTTGCCGGTAGCAGCGTTGGCCGTGCTCAGGTTGAGGATCTGGCCGTAGACGATGTAGGGCACCGCCAGCCCGGTGCCGATGCCGGCCTGGGTGTTGGTGCCGGTGGTGGCGCCCCAGACCAGGGTATGTGCGGCATCCTGGTAGAGCTGGTAGCCCACGTAGTTGTTCGCGGTCACTGCGGCGTTGGTGTTCTTCATCCGCCGCGTGGTGACGTCATTGGCCGTGCCGGCATTGGCACCTGCATTCAGCGAGATGGTGTACGGGGTCAGCGCCGAACACTGCGCGGTCACGGTGCCCTGGCCCAGGGTGGGGGTGGCGGTGGTGGAGGCGGCGGTACCGAAGTCGACGTTGGTGGCCGCAGCGGCAGTGATGGTGCAGGCCTTGGTGACCACCAGGGTGACGTTGAACGTGGTGGTGTCGGCGGCGGCCGCCGGGCCGGCCAGCAGCAGGGCCAGGGCCCAGGCCAAAGGGGAACGAGCTGCGGATCGCATGGACAACCTCCCTGACCCGAAGGTCCGTTGAACAGGGCGAAAACGGCACGTTCGGCGCCGTTTTGACGACAGTGGGGCCAGCGTAGGCACCGCAAGTGTCTGTATTGCGTGAGAATCAGGGATTCGAAAGGGTGTGGGTCATCACGCTTTCACATTCCTTGCCGGATCCGTGCATGGCCCGGATCGCCAGTTGGGTGGCGTTCGTTCAGATTGCGGCTGGATCGGCGATAATGGGTGCCATGAGCGTGAATATCAAAACCCCGCAGGAAATCGAGATGATGCGCATCGCCGGCCGCCTGGCCAGCGAAGTGCTCGACATCGTCACCCCCCACGTCAAGCCCGGTGTCACGACCGAGGAACTGGACCGCATCTGCCACGACCACATCGTGAACGTGCAGGGCGCCATTCCGGCCAACGTCGGCTACCGCGGCTTCCCCAAGACCGTCTGCACCTCGGTCAACAATGTCATCTGCCACGGCATTCCCAGCGAAGGGAAGGTCCTCAAGGATGGCGACATCATCAATATCGACGTCACCGTCATCAAGGACGGCTGGCATGGCGACACCAGCCGCATGTATTTCGTCGGCACCCCGTCGGTGATGGCCAAGCGCCTGGTCGACGCCACCTACGAAGCCATGTGGCGCGGCATCCGCGCGGTGCGTCCGGGCGCAACCCTGGGCGATGTCGGCCATGCGATCCAGAGCTATGCCGAAGGCGAGCGTTTCAGCGTGGTGCGCGAGTATTGCGGCCACGGCATCGGCAAGGTCTACCACGATGAACCGCAGGTGGTGCATTACGGTCGCCCGGGCCAGGGCCTGGTGCTGCAGCCGGGCATGACCTTCACCATCGAGCCGATGATCAACGAGGGCACCCGCTACAACAAGGTGCTGCCCGATGGCTGGACCGTGGTGACCAAGGACCGCAAGCTGTCGGCGCAGTGGGAGCACATGATCGCGGTCACCGAGACCGGCGTGGACGTGCTGACCCTGTCGCCGGGCGAGTCGCAGGTCTCCTGAGGATGCTGCCGGCGAGTTCGCTGCTGGACACGCCGGCCGCGTCGCTCAACGACCCGGACTGGGCTGCTGCCGCGCGCGATGCGCTGCAGCAGGCCGATACGCGCCTGTACCGCCGCTTCGACCAGGGCGACAACATCGAGCGCCTGCTGGCGTTGCGCGCGCGCGCGGCCGATCACCTGATCCGCCATGCATGGCAGCGCTGCCTGCCGGCCGACAGTGGCCTGTCGCTGTTCGCCGTGGGTGGCTATGGGCGTGGTGAGCTGTTTCCGCGCTCGGACATCGACCTGCTGGTGTTCGGTGATCCGCAGGCGCAGCTGGCCCACGAGGAGGCGCTCGCGCGCCTGTTCGCGCTGCTGTGGGATTGCGGCCTGGCGGTCAGCCATGCGGTGCGTTCGGCCGCTCAATGCAGCGAGGCCGCGGCCGACCAGACCGTGCTGACGGCGTTGATCGAAGCGCGCCCGCTGATGGCCGATGAGGCAGCACGGCGCGCGCTGCGTGCGGCGGTGGATGACCGCGAACTGTGGCCACCGCGTGCGTTTTTCCTGGCCAAGCTCGAGGAACTTCGCAACCGTCACCAGCGCTTCGGTGACACTGCCGACAACCTGGAGCCGGACCTGAAGGATGGCCCCGGTGGCCTGCGCGATCTCAACACGCTGGGCTGGATGGCGCTGCGTGCGTTTGGTGTGCGCGATCTGGAAGCGTTGGTCGGCCTGGGCCACCTGGGCGCAGACGAGGCCGCTGCGCTGAAGCGCGAACGCGCGGTGCTGGCACGACTTCGCTTCGGCCTGCATCTGGTGGCGCGACGCCCGGAAGAGCGCCTTCGCTTCGATTACCAGAAAACCCTGGCCGCGCGCCTGGGCTTTGAAGACGACGCCGAAAGCCTGGGCGTCGAGAAGATGATGCAGGGCTTCTACCGCGCCGCTTCAGTGGTGCGGCGGATCAGCGATCGCCTGCTGCAGCGGTTCGAGGAACAGTTCGATGGCGAGGCACAGCCCGAGCCGCTGACCGTGGGGTTCGCCCTGCGCCGTGGCTATCTGGCGGCCAACGATGCCGACTGGCCGAACGCGGACATCGGCCAGGTCTTCGCGCTGTTCGCCAGCTGGGCGAACAATCCGCAGATCCGTGGCCTGCATTCTTTGACCGCGCGCGCGCTGGCCGAATCGCTGCCGCTGCTGCCTGCCTATGACCAGGCGGACCCGGACGCGCGCGAACAGTTCATGGCCCTGCTGCGTGGCCAGCGCCCGGTCGATACGCTATCGCGCATGGCGCGGCTGGGCGTGCTGGGGCAGTGGATTCCCGCGTTCGCCCAGGTCAGCGGGCGCATGCAGTTCGACCTGTTCCATGTCTACACCGTCGATCAGCACACGCTGATGGTCCTGCGCAACATGGGGCTGTTCGCCAGCAGTCGCGCCGACGAACGTTTCTCGATCGCCCACGAAGTCTGGCCGCGCCTGCGCAAGCCTGAACTGCTGCTGCTGGCCGGCCTGTTCCACGACATCGCCAAGGGCCGTGGCGGCGATCATTCCGAACTGGGCGCGGTCGATGCACGGGCGTTCTGCCACGCGCAGGGGCTGAGTGGTTCGGATACCGAACTGGTTGCCTGGCTGGTCGAACAGCACCTGCGGATGTCGGTGACCGCGCAGAAGCAGGACATCGCCGATGCGGACGTGATCCATCGTTTCGCGACCCTGGTCGGCAGCCGCGACCGCCTGGATTACCTCTACCTGCTGACCTGCGCCGACATCGCCGGCACCAGCCCGAAGCTGTGGAACGCGTGGAAGGACCGGCTGCTGGCCGATCTGTACTTCGCGACCCGGCGCGCGCTGCGCGAAGGCCTGGAGCATCCGGTGCCGGCTGCCGAGCGCGTGGCCGAAGCACGCGACAGTGTGCGTGGGCTGGTGCGCGAGCAGGGCTACGACGATGCCACCATCGACCGCCAGTTCGCGGTGATGCCCGACGAAGGCTTCATCCGCCTGCGCCCGGAACAGCTGGCCTGGCAGGCCGCTGCGCTGGTGCCGATCAAGCAGGGCCAGACGCTGGTGAAGGTTCGCCGGATCAGCGTCGACGACCCGGCATTGGAAGTGTTCGTGCACTCGCCGGACCGTGATGGCCTGTTCGCCGCGATCGTGATGACGTTGGACCGCAAGGGCTACGGTATCCACCGCGCCCGCGTGCTGGATGGTCCGGCCAACACGATTTTCGATAACTTTGAAGTGAGCCCGGCCGATACGTTTGCCGATGGCAGCAGCGCTAACCTGGAGGCTGCCCTGCGCGAGGCGCTCAGTGGCGACCTGACGCGGCTGCGCCCCTCGCGCCGGGTGGTGCCACGCCAGCTGCGCCACTTCCGTTTCGCCCCGCGCATCGAGTTCCGCGATGAACCCGGCGCAACCCGTTTCGCCCTGGTGGCACCCGACCGCCCCGGCCTGCTGGCCGACGTGGCGTTCGTGCTGCGCAACCAGGGACTGCGCGTGCAGGACGCGCGCATTGCCACATTCGGCGAACGCGCCGAAGACACCTTCGTGATCAGTGACGAACACGACCTCCCCCTGACTGAATCCGCCCGGCAGCAGCTGCATGACGCAATGCTGGCCTGCCTGGACCCCGATCGAAACGCCGGAGACCCCGCCTGATGGCCACCAAGCCTGCAAAGAAGACTGCCGCGACCGCCAAGAGCGCAGCAGCCAGAAAGACCACTGCCGCTGAGCCGGTTGCGAAGAAGACTGCCGCGCCGAAGAAGGCTGCGGTGAAGAAGGCCCCGGCGAAGAAGGCCCCGGCCAAGACCGCCGAAGCCGCGCGCGCCGAGAACATTGCACGCAAGTCGCTGCGCAAGCCGGCCGGCCCGGGCGTGGAAGAACTGAAGTTCGGCATCGAAAGCGCCTTCGAGCGCCGCGCCACGCTGACCCTGCACGAACTGGAAGGCTCGACCCGGCCGCTGGTCAACCGCGTGATCGACGGCCTGGAAAGCGGCGAATTCCGCGTCGCCGAGCCGGACGGCCATGGTGGCTGGAAGGTCAACGAATGGCTGAAGAAGGCGGTGCTGCTGTATTTCCGCGTCAACGACATGGCCGTGGTCGATGCACGCCCGGCACCGTTCTGGGACAAGGTCGAATCGCGCTTTGCCGGCTATGACGAGGCGAAGTTCCGCCGTGGCGGCGTGCGCGTTGTGCCGGGTGCGATCGCCCGTCGCGGCACGTATTTCGGCAAGGACGTGGTGCTGATGCCGAGCTTCACCAACATCGGTGCGTACGTCGGCGAAGGCACCATGGTCGATACCTGGGCCACCGTCGGTTCCTGCGCGCAGATCGGCCAGCATTGCCACCTGTCCGGTGGTGCCGGCATCGGCGGCGTGCTCGAGCCGCTGCAGGCCAGCCCGACCATCATCGAAGACCATTGCTTCATCGGTGCGCGTTCGGAAGTGGTGGAAGGCGTGGTCGTCGGCCATCACAGCGTGATCGGCATGGGCGTGTTCCTCAGCCAGAGCACCCGCATCTACAACCGCGCCACCGGCGAAATCAGTTACGGCTACATCCCGCCGTACAGCGTGGTGGTGTCCGGCTCGCTGCCGAGCAAGGACGGTACCCACTCGCTGTACTGCGCGGTGATCGTCAAGCAGGTCGATGCGCGCACCCGCAGCAAGACCAGCGTCAACGACCTGCTGCGCGGCCTGGCCGACTGACGGAGCCGCACGCATGAGCACCACCGTCTACGGTCTGAAGAACTGCGATACCTGCAAGAAGGCGAGCAAGTGGCTGGACCGCTTCGGCGTGCCGTACACCTTCGTCGACTACCGCGACCACAAACCCAGCCCGGAAACGCTGCTGGAATGGGCCGCCCAGCTGGGTGGCCTGGCGGCGATGGTCAACCGGTCCTCCACCACCTGGCGGCAGCTGCCGGACAACCGCAAGGCCGCCGATTCGGAGGCGGAGTGGAAGCTGCTGCTGCGCGAGTACCCGCAGCTGATCAAGCGTCCGCTGGTGGTGACCGCCGACGGCAAGGTCAGCCAGGGTTTCAGCGATAACGGCTTCAAGGCGCGCTTCGGCGTGGGCGGCGCGTGAGCCCCGTCCTCGACCTGGCCTGCGATCTGATTGCACGGCCGTCGGTTACCCCGGACGATGCCGGTTGCCAGGCGCTGATCGGTGAACGGCTGCAGGCAGCCGGTTTCACCTGTGAGCACCTGCGGCTGGGCGAGGTCGACAACCTGTGGGCCACCCACGGCAGCGGCGCACCAGTGCTGGTCCTGCTGGGCCACACAGACGTGGTGCCGCCGGGCCCGCGGGAGGCATGGCAGAGCGATCCGTTCGCACCGCAGATCCGCGATGGCGTGCTGTACGGTCGCGGCACCGCGGACATGAAGGGCAGCGTGGCCGCGTTCGTGATCGCTGCCGAACAGTTCGTCGCGGCCCATCCGCAGCACACCGGCACGCTGGCGGTGCTGTTGACCAGTGACGAAGAAGGCGATGCCATCGACGGCGTGCGCCATGTCGCGCGGCTGTTCGCCGAGCGCGGCCAGCGCATCGACTGGTGCATCACCGGCGAGCCGTCGTCCACCGCCACGCTGGGTGACCTGCTGCGCGTGGGACGACGTGGCAGCCTGTCGGCCAAGCTGCGCGTGCAGGGCGTGCAGGGCCACGTGGCCTATCCGGACAAGGCGCGCAATCCGATCCATCTTGCCGCGCCGATGCTGGCCGAACTGAGCGCACGGCGCTGGGACGAGGGCTATGAGAGCTTCCCATCGACCAGCCTGCAGATCTCCAACATCCATGCCGGTACCGGCGCCAACAACGTGATTCCCGGTGAGCTGGAGGTGGATTTCAACATCCGCTACAACCCGCATTGGGATGCAGCGAAGCTGGAAGCGGAGATCACCGCGCTGCTGGACCGTCATGGCCTGCAGTACACGCTGAAGTGGCACCGCAGCGGCGAGCCGTTCTACACCCCGGAAGGGACATTGCGCGCAGCGGCGCGCGCGGTGCTGGCCGAGCACACCGGACGCGCGCCGGAAGAGAGCACCGGGGGTGGCACCTCCGATGCGCGCTTCATCGCACCGCTGGGTGCGCAATGCATCGAAGTCGGCCCGGTCAACGCCAGCATCCACCAGGTGGATGAGAACGTGCGCGTGGACGAGCTGGAAGCGCTGCCGGGGCTGTACCAGCGACTGGTTGAACGCCTGCTGGTGTAGCACCCGTTTGCCGGGTTTCCGTGGATGCGCCGGGCATGGCCCGGCGCTACTCCGAGAACTGGAAGAACGGCGGTTTGATCGCTTCGCGCCAATACGACTCGTCGGCCATGTAGAAGTCCTGCGCGTGGGCCTTGGCGAACCACGCCGCCGCCGCATCCACGTTCTTCTGCAGGCCATCGCCGCCGCGGCCGAGTGCCAGCCCGGCCAGGTACTGGCCATACACGTTGCCCTGTGCAGCGGCACGCTCATACCAGCGCAGCGCTTCGGTTTTGTCCTGCACCACGCCGATGCCGGCCTCGTACAGCGTGCCCAGGTCCACCTGCGCTTCGGCATCGCCGCGCGCGGCGCGGCGCTGGATGCGCGCGATCACCGGGTTCGGTGAGGCATCAGCACTGAGCGGAGTGCCGGGTTTCGCGGACCCACTGGTGGCATCGCGCAACGGCTGCAGCTTGTACAGGTGGCGCAGGTAGACCGCGCGGCGCAGGCGCCAACGCAGTGCGCCCTCCATGTCGCCACGTCGCTCATACCACGTCTCCAGGTCGCTCATCGCATACGGCGAGCCGTGATAGGCGGCTCTGTGGTACCAGCGGTAGGCCTTGCGCGCGGAGGGTTTGAGCACCACCGCGTCGGGCTTCTGCGGGGTATCAGCACTGTCCAGCCGGCCGCGTTCCAGGATCGTGCCCAGCTGTTCCTCGGCGCTTGTGGTGCGGTGCGTGCGCGGCGTGGTGGCAGCGGCGCGCGCGTACCAGTCCAGCGCACGCACGTCGTTGCGGTACTGGTACAGCTTGGCCACGCGCAACGCCGAATCGAACTGACCATCGGCAGCTGCCGCCAAGGCGTCGCGTTCGCTGTCATCGACCGGGCGGGTGGACGTGGTCGCGCAGCCGGCCAGGGCGATCAGGGCCAGGAGGGGCAGCAGGCGACGGCAGGAAGGGTTCATCCATGAGTTCCGGAAAGCGGGCAGGGGATTATCCGGGTCGCAACCGGCGTGGCCGCTGAATCGGTTGCCATCGCAACTGTTGCGCCGCACCGGAAACCCGGTTACGGTCGGATCCATGTCGCTCCGCCTGGCCACCGCCGTCAACAACACCAACCGCAATAATCTGCGTGCGAATAATCGCGCGCGGCCGATGCGGGACTGCGCCCTGGGTAGATAGACAGCAACATACGCCCGGACACCAGAAAACCCGCATCGGCCGATGCGGGTTTTTTTGTGCCCGGGCGCAGGCCTACCCGGGCCTGGATGGCCGGTCGAACACCTTCCCCCCGTGTACTTCCCCACAACAGGAGCTCCACCCATGTGTTCGATCTTCGGTATTTTCGGCCTGCAGGCCGGTGACGATCTTCCTTCCCTGCGCCGCCATGCGCTGGAGCTGTCGCAGCGCCAGCGCCATCGCGGCCCGGACTGGAGCGGCGTGTACCTGGACGACGGCGCGCTGCTGGTCCACGAGCGCCTGGCCATCGTCGATCCGGCCGGCGGCTCGCAGCCGCTGCTGTCCGCAGACGGGCAGCTGGCGCTGGCGGTCAACGGCGAGATCTACAACCACCAGCAGCTCAAGGCCGGCCTCGTCGAAGCCTATGCCTTCCAGACCGGCTCGGACTGCGAGGTGATCAACGCGCTGTACCGCCAGGGTGGATCGCCGGCGCAGTGGCTGGAACAGCTGAACGGCATCTTCGCCTTCGCCCTGCGGGACCGTGCAGCCGGCCGTGTGCTGGTGGCGCGCGATCCGGTCGGCGTGGTGCCGCTGTACTGGGGCCACGATGCGCAGGGGCGGCTGCGGGTCGCTTCTGAAATGAAGGCGCTGGTCGACACCTGCGCCGACGTTGCCCAGTTCCCGCCGGGCCATTACTACGACAGTGCCAGCGGCGAACTGGTGCGCTACTACCAGCAGCCGTGGCGCGAGTACGACGACGTGCAGGGCCGCCAGGCCGATCTCGCCGAGCTGCGCCAGGCCTTTGAACATGCGGTCGAACGCCAGCTGATGAGTGACGTGCCGTATGGCGTGCTGCTGTCGGGCGGGCTGGATTCGTCGCTGGTGGCCGCCGTGGCAGCACGTTATGCGCGCCGTCGCATTGAAGATGGCGGCCAGAGCGAAGCCTGGTGGCCGCGCCTGCATTCGTTCGCCATCGGCCTGAAGGGTTCGCCGGATCTGGCCGCTGCTGCGGTGGCCGCCGAAGCGCTGGGCACCGTGCACCACGGCTTCGAATACACCTTCGAAGAAGGCCTGGACGTGCTGCCGGAGGTGATCCGCCACATCGAAACCTACGACGTCACCACCATCCGCGCGTCCACGCCGATGTTCCTGCTGGCGCGCCGGATCAAGGCGATGGGCGTGAAAATGGTGCTGTCCGGTGAGGGCAGCGACGAGATCTTCGGCGGCTATCTGTACTTCCACAAGGCACCGGATGCGCGCGAGTTCCACCAGGAACTGGTGCGCAAGCTCGATGCCCTGCACAACTACGATTGCCTGCGCGCCAACAAGTCGATGATGGCCTGGGGCGTGGAGCCGCGCGTGCCGTTCCTGGACCGCGAGTTCCTCGACGTGGCGATGCGTTTCGATGCCGCGCACAAGATGGTCGGCGCCGGTTTAGGTGGTCGCCGCATCGAGAAGGCAGTGCTGCGCGAGGCCTTCCAGGGCTACCTGCCGGACAGCATCCTGTGGCGGCAGAAGGAGCAGTTCAGCGATGGCGTCGGCTACGGTTGGATCGACGGTCTGAAGGCGCACGCCGAAGCGCAGGTCAGCGACCGCGTGCTGGCCGCGGCCGACAAGCGTTTCCCGCACAACCCGCCGCAGACCAAGGAGGCGTACTACTACCGCCACCTGTTCGAGCAGTTCTTCCCCAGCCACGCGGCGGCTGAAACCGTGCCGGGTGGCAAGTCGATCGCCTGTTCCTCGCCGGCAGCCATTGCCTGGGATGCCAGCTTCGCCGCCGCCGCTGATCCGTCGGGCCGCGCCATCGCCGGCGTGCACGAGCAGGCGTTGGCCTGACCGGCAGTGCCCGGTCGCCTGACAAGGGTAGCGCCGGGCCATGCCCGGCGAGCGCACAGCGCCGGAGCAGGCAAGGACGTATCATCGGCGCCCTGCACATTGGGGAATGTTCATGGACGTACAGACCGGAGGTCCCGTGCGGCCGACGAAGTGGGCGTGGCGGTACCTGGTATGGGCTGGCGTGCCGTTGCTGGTCGGCCTGCTGCTGGCCCGCTATGCCGGGCCCGGGCTGCCGACGGTGGCCAGCAAGGCCGAGGCCGTGGTCGGCAGCGATTGGGCGCATCACCTGGCCTCGCCGCTGGGCCTGTTCCTGCTGCAGCTGCTGGTGCTGTTGCTGGTCGCCAAAGGCGCGGGCGGACTATTGAAGCGTTTCGGACAGCCGGCGGTGATCGGCGAGATGGCCGCTGGCCTGATGATGGGGCCGCTGTTGCTGGGCAGTCTGCTGCCACAGGTGCACGGCGCGCTGTTCCCGGCAGCTTCGTTGGGGCCGCTGGGCATGCTCAGCCAGCTGGGCGTGCTGATGTTCCTGCTGGTGGCCGGCGCCGAGCTGGATCTGGGCGCGCTGCGTGGGCGTCGCCGATTCGCCTTCACTGTCAGCCACGCCGGCATCGCGGTGCCGTTCGTGCTCGGCGTGGTCCTGGCGATCTGGCTGTATCCGCAGCACGGTCCGCAGGGCGTGGGTTTCACCGCGTTCGCGCTGTTCGTCGGCATCTCGATGAGCATCACCGCTTTCCCGGTGCTGCTGCGCATCCTCGCTGATCGCGGTATCACCCATACATCGCTGGGGCAGACCGCCATCGCCTGCGCTGCGCTGGGCGATGCGACCGCGTGGTGCCTGCTGGCGCTGATCGTGGCGGCTGCGCAGGCCACTGGCTGGTTGCCGGCCAGCCTCAACCTGCTGTGCGTGGTGGCGTTCATCGCGCTGATGCTGGGGCTGGTGAAGCCATGGTTTGCCCGCCAGACCATCGCGCCGGGTCGCGAAGGGCGCTGGCTGCTGGGCATCCTGCTGCTGTCGCTGGCCAGTGCGCTGGTTACCGAAGTGCTCGGCATCCACGCGCTGTTCGGCGCATTCGCTGCGGGTGTGGCGGTGTCGTCCAACGCGCAGCTGCGGCAGCTGCTGGTGACCAAGGTCGAACCGTTCGCGGTGACCCTGCTGCTGCCGCTGTTCTTCGCCATGACCGGCCTGCGCATGCGTGCTGATGCGCTGCACAGCAGCGACATCCTGTTGTGCGTGGTGGTGATCGCCGTGGCCACGGTGGGCAAGCTGCTGGGCACCTGGAGCGCGGCGCGCAGTACCGGCATGGCCTCGCGCGAAGCGTGGCGACTGGGGGCGCTGATGAATACCCGCGGGTTGATGGAACTGATCGTGCTCAACCTGGGCTACGAACTGGGCCTGCTCGGCGACCGCCTGTTCGCGGTGCTGGTGATCATGGCGCTGGTGACCACCGCGATGACCGGGCCGCTGTTGAACCTGATCGAGCGCCGCAGGGCCTGACCCTGTCGCGCGGGCGGGCATTTTGTAGAGCCGGGCCCATGCTCGGCTCCGCACCAGAAGCAGCCGAGCATGGGCTCGGCACTACAGCGTGCAGCGCAGTGGGGGCCGCCGTCAGTGCACCGGTACCAGCGTCATCGTGTGCTGCGCCTTGCCGGGCAGGAACGGGGTGGGGCGACCATGCACCCAATCCTCGTGTCCCGCGCCCCAGTAAGGCGACAGCGGATGGCCGCTCTGCCCACCCGGCATGTGCACGATGCCGTCGGCTTCGTGGCCGGGCGAGACCACCATCCGCTGCGAGGCACCGAAGGACGGCGTCTGTACACGCGGCATGTCACGGTCGCCGGGCAGCGGATCGGCCGGCATGCACAACCAGCGACTGGCGAAGGCGGGCAGGGCGCGCGCGACCGGATGGCAGATCGCTGCGGTATTGCGCTCGCCCCAGCTGCGGTGTGCCAGCGGACCCTGCGTGGACAGCTCCGCTTCGGTGCGACGTGCAGCATCGGCCAGCAGCGCATCCCAGCTGGTGTACGCGGGCGGCAGCAGGTTGGCGGGCCGCTGTTCCAGCATCGGCCAGGCTACGCCTTCCAGCTGCGCCAGGCGCGGTGCCAGGAAATCCTCGCCCAGCTGCGCCCGGGCCGGTGCCAGCAGCGCATCGGTCAGCGTGTCGAGCACCTGTGTACGGAACTCGCGCACCGCCCGGTAGCTGGTCGAATGGATCGCGGCGCGTCCTTCCCAATGCGCGCTCGCAGCACCCAATCGCTTCAGTGCCGGATCGTCGCTGTGCTCGATCACCTCCTGCAGCAGCACCCACCAGCGCTGCAGGAACACCGCGCGCTCGTCCAGCTGGATTGCCAGGAGGTCGTGCTCGTCGAAGCGTTCCTGTGTGGCCAGCAGATCGCGGATCTGCCGACCGCGTGCGCCGAGGTCGTAGCCGCCGTTGCCGACGGTGGCCAAGGTCGCCTCGTCCACCACGCGGCTGTTGGCGGTCCACAGCCGATGGCTGGGCGGATCGATCAGGCTCGGCGCGGCGTCGCTGCGGATCGGCCAGGGCGCGCAGCCCTGGTTGCCCTGATTTTCATTGAAACCCAGTGGCGCGCAGCCCGGGCCACGGTCAGGCCGCGCGCCGATCAGTCGCCACGCTATGCGCCCGCTGCGGTCGCCGACCACCAGGTTCTGCGCGGGAATTCCGGCGTGGTCGGCAATCTGCAGGGCCTGGTGCAGATCGGCGGCGCGTGCCATGTCGGCGAAGTCCATGCGCACCGCACCCGGCAACTGCGCGACCCAGCGCAGAGCGTCGCCGCTGCCATCGGCGTGGGTGTGCAGGATCGGCCCCCACGCGGTTTCGCGCACCGGGAATTGCACGTCGGTGCCGCCGGCCACGACGATCCGCTCCTCATGCACGGTCACCGTGGCGCCGGCGGGCTCGCTGCGGAAGTCGGCGGTGTCGATGTAGCTGTTGGTGAAGCCCCAGGCCACATGGCCGTTGCTGCCGACGATCACCGCGGGCACGCCCGGCAGCGAGAAGCCGCTGACGTCGACCTGGCCACCTGCGGCCTGCGGATCGGGGTAGCGCAGGCGCACACGGAACCACAGGCTGGGCGCGCGCAGGCCCAGGTGCATGTCGTCGGCGACGATCGCACGGCCATCGGCGGTCAGCGCACCGGCAACGGCGAAATTGTTGCTGCCGACTGCGTCGGCATCTTCGGCATCTTCGGCAGCTGCGCCGGTCGAGGCCTTCAGCGTGCGCAGGTCCAGCTGGCTGGCGTCGGGCAGGGCGGCGTTGCCGCGCGGAGTGCCGGCCAGCGGCGCGTCCCATTCGCTGCCGTCATGCGCCAGCAGGGCGTACAGGGCAGGCGGCACCACCGCGCGGATGCGCTGCAGAGCCAGTTCGGACTGGTTGCCGGGGTCCTGCAGGTCGGCGTACATGGCCAAGCCTGCCAGCACGCTGTCGCTGGCCTGCCACGGTTGCGGTGCCTGCCGCAGCAGCAGGTAGGCCCACGGCCGCACCGCCAGGCTGCCCAGACCCTGGTTGACCCCGTCCACATAGGCGCGCACGGCCGCAGGGTCGCTGCCCAGCGCATCCTGCAGATGGGCCTCGGTGCGCGCGCGCAGGCGGTGTACGCGCATGCGCTTGTCGGCTTCGATCGCCTTTGCCCCGAACAGCGCGGACAGTTCACCTGCGGCACTGCGCCGCATCAGGTCCATTTCAAAATAACGTTCCTGCGCGTGAATACGGCCGAGCGCCCGCAGCGCATCGGCCTTGTTGCCAGCGGTGATGGTGACCACCCCCAGCGCATCGCGCTCCACGGTGACCTTGCCGGCCAGCCCGGGCAAAGGGCGCTCGCCGTCCAGCTCGGCCAGGCTGCCGCGCAGCAGCAACCACAGGACCAGTACCGCGAGCAGCACGATCACGACCAGCGCACCCAGAATCCACCGCCATGTACGACGCATTGCAGGTCCTTCCCGAGCATGTCGACCGATTGTAGCCGCAGGCGCAACTGCGACTGATTCCGATTAGATCACCGTATTTGCAGATGGGGCACCATGGGCGCCATCGATTCACAGGAGCTCCCCCCATGAAAGGCAACCCGGACGTCATCGCCTGCCTGAAGGAACTGCTGCGCGGCGAACTCGCCGCCCGCGACCAGTACTTCATCCACTCCCGCCGCTACGAGGACCAGGGCCTGTTCGCGCTGTACGAACGCCTGAACCACGAGATGGAAGAAGAGACCCAGCATGCCGACGCGCTGCTGCGCCGGATCCTGTTCCTGGGCGGCGACCCGGACATGCGCCCGCATGCGACCGAGCCGGGCAAGACCGTGGAGGAGATGCTGCGCAAGGACCTGGATACCGAATACGCCGTTCGCAACAACCTCGCCGCCGGCATGAAGCTGTGCGAGGAGAAGGGTGACTACGTGAGCCGTGACATGCTGCTGGCGCAGTTGAAGGACACCGAGGAAGACCACGCCTGGTGGCTGGAGCAGCAGCTGGGCCTGATCAAGCGCATCGGCCTGGAGCTGTACCAGCTGAGCAAGATCGACGGCAGCGGCGCCCCGGCGCACTGACCGACGCCGCTTTCGGTAGAGCCGAGCCATGCTCGGCTGCTTTCCGCAGAAGCACAACGTCCTGTCGCCCGCCAGCACCGGAGCACCGCCAGCCAGCCCTCGCCAGCCAGCTGCTCCACCGCCCGCCAGCCGACAAACAAGGAAGCCGGGGAATGCCCCGGCTTTTTTGTGTCTGACGTCCGGGGTCGGATCCGTTTTCGAAGAAAACGGCTCTGACCCCATCGGGTGAGGCGTGCCAACCAAGGTTGGCATCTACCAGAGGCGTTGCATGGGGTCGGAGCCCTTTCCGCTGGAAAGGGATCCGACCCCGCGCGTCATTCGACCGACAACCCTTCCACCTTCTGCCAGCCGCGCGGCAGCAGGTGGCCACGGGTGGCGCGGGCGCCCAGATAGGCCTCGAGCTCGTTGAACTTCAGGCCCATCGTGCGCTGGCCGCTGCGTACCTGCAGGGTCTGCCCCGGGCTGATCGCCACGATTGCCACCACGCGCTCGGTGGCGAGCTTGGCCTTGGGGATCTCGATGATCTTGTTGCCCTTGCCCTTGTCCAGTTCCGGCAGGTCGTTGGCGGCGATCGCCAGCAGGTTGCCCGAACTGGTCACCGCGACGATGCGGTCGGTGGCGACGTTGGCCACCACCGACGGCGTAAGCACCGACGAGCCCGCCGACAGGTTCAGCATCGCCTTGCCGGCCTTGTTGCGGCCGATCAGGTTCTCGAAGCGGGTGACGAAACCATAACCGTGGGTCGAGGCCAGCACGAAGCGGGTATCCGGTTCGGCGCTGGCCAGGGTCACGAAGCTGGTGCCGGCGGCCGGCGAGAAGCGGCCGGTCAGCGGTTCACCGTTGCCGCGCGCCGAGGGCAGGGTATGCACGGGCGTGGAGTAGGCGCGGCCTTCGCTGTCGAGGAACGCGACCTGCTGGGTGCTGCGTGCACGCACCGCGCCCTGCAGGGCATCGCCATCGCGATAGGACAGGGTCGAGGCATCGATGTCGTGGCCCTTTGCGGCACGGATCCAGCCCTTCTCGGACATCACCACCGTCATCGGTTCGCTCGGCACCAGCTCGGTCTCGTCGATGGCCTGCGCCGCCTGGCGCTGCACCAGCGGCGAACGGCGCTCGTCACCGAACTTCTTGGCATCGGCCTGCAGCTCGTCGCGGATCAGCTTCTTCAGCTTGGCCTTGCTGTCGAGGATGCTCAGGATCTTGTCGCGTTCCTTGGCCAGCTCGTCCTGCTCGCCGCGGATCTTCATCTCTTCCAGGCGGGCCAGCTGCTTCAGCTTGGTTTCCAGGATGTACTCGGCCTGGTCCTCGGACAGGCCGAAGCGCGCGATCAGCGCCGCCTTCGGTTCGTCCTCGGTACGGATGATGTGGATCACCTCGTCCAGGTTGAGGAACGCCACCAGCAGGCCTTCCAACAGGTGCAGGCGACGCTCCACCTTCTGCAGGCGGTGCTGCAGGCGGCGGGTGACGGTGCTGCTGCGGAACGCCAGCCATTCGCTGAGCAGCGTCTTCAGGTTCTTCACCTGCGGACGGCCGTCCAGCCCGATCACGTTGAGGTTGACGCGGTAGCTGCGCTCCATGTCCGTGGTCGCGAACAGGTGGCCCATCAGCTGCTCGGCGTCGACGCGGTTCGAGCGCGGCACCAGCACCACGCGCACCGGGTTGGCGTGGTCGGACTCATCGCGGATGTCTTCCAGCCACGGCAGCTTCTTGGCACGCATCTGCGCGGCGATCTGCTCGATCACCTTCGACGGCGACACCTGGAACGGCAACGCGGTGACCACCACGTTGTGCGCTTCCTTGATGTAGGTCGCACGCGCACGCACGCTGCCGTTGCCGGTCTCGTACATGTTCCGCAGGTCGTTGGCCGGGGTGATGATCTCGGCGTTGGACGGGTAGTCGGGGCCCTTCACGTGCTCGCACAGGTCGCGCACGCTGGCGTCCGGATCGTCCAACAGATGCAGCAACGCACTGACGATCTCGTTGAGGTTGTGCGGCGGCACATCGGTGGCCATGCCCACGGCGATGCCGGTGGTGCCGTTCAGCAGCAGATGCGGCAGGCGTGCCGGCATCCAGGTCGGTTCCTGCAGGGTGCCGTCGAAGTTCGGCGCCCAGTCGGTGGTGCCCTGGCCCAGTTCGCCCAGCAGCACTTCGGCGATCGGTGTCAGCTTGGATTCGGTGTAACGCATCGCCGCGAACGACTTCGGGTCGTCGCTGGAACCGAAGTTGCCCTGGCCTTCGATCAGCGGATAGCGGTACGAGAATGGCTGCGCCATCAGCACCAGCGCTTCGTAGCACGCGCTGTCGCCATGCGGGTGGTACTTACCGATGACGTCACCGACGGTACGCGCGGACTTCTTCGGCTTGGACGCGGCATTCAGGCCCAGCTCGCTCATCGCATAGATGATGCGGCGCTGCACCGGCTTCAGGCCGTCGCCGAGGAACGGCAGGGCGCGATCCAGGACCACGTACATCGAGTAGTCGAGGTAGGCGCGTTCGGCGTACTCGCGCAGCGGCAGTTGTTCGAAACCGTGGAACACGGGGCGGGCAAGATCGGTCATGCGGCGTTGTTACCTATGTCGGGAGGCGGTGACGGCGGTCGCCGCTCTCAATCCAGTGATTATCCGGATGCGGCGGGGGATGCCAAGCCGCGTGCAGGGTCAAGGCCCGGTTCCAGGCCGTGGCCGGCCCGTGCCAGGTAGCGTCCGGGCGGCAACCCGAAGTGTCGCCGGAACACGGTGACGAAGGCGCTGGCGCTGCTGAAGCCCAGTGCGTGGGCGATATCGGCCACGCTGCGGCCCTCGCTGAGCTGCCGCAGCGCTTCGGCCAGCCGCGCCTGCTGGCGCCACTGGGCGAAACTGAGGGTGGTCTCGTCGCGGAAATGGCGGGTCAGGCTGCGCGGCGACAGGCCAGCCCAATGCGCCCACTGCGCAAGGCCGCGCTCGTCGGCCGGGTCAGCCAGCAACTGTGAGGCGATCTTCAGCAGGCGCCGGTCGCGCGGCATCGGCAGATGCATGCGCTGGCGCGGCGCGGTGCGGATCTCGTCCAGCAGCACGTTGATGATGTGCTGCCGCTCGGTGGTGCTCTCGTAGTCCTGTGGCCAGTCGCAGATGCGTTCGGCCACCGCCTGCGCCAGCCGCGAGATGCCCAGCACGCACGGATCGGCCGGCAGTTCGGCGCACAGCGGTGCGGCCAGCACCATGCCCCAGCCGCGCAGGGGGCCATCGATGTGGACCGTATGCGGTTCGGCCGGTGGCATCCAGCCCGCCGAGCCGGGCGCCAGCGACCAGGTGCCATGCGAGGTGCGGGTGGTCAGCAGGCCACGTTCAACGCAGATGAGCTGCGCGCGGACGTGGTGATGCCAGTCCACTTCGCGCGCCAGGCCCTGCGGGCTGTCGAAGCGGAAGGCGATGACCGGCGGGCCGTCATTGCGCTCGAACCAGTCCAGCGCTTCTTCACGCAGCAGGGTGGCAGGGCCGGGTTCGCCCGCCTTCACATGGGCTGGGGGTGGCTTGAATGTGACATTCATTGGCTGGATTGTACTACCGGGCCAGTTGGGAGCGCCATTAAGGTGGCGCCTTCACCTGATCCAGCCCATTGCTGCAACACAGCATTCGATGCCAGATCGAATATTTCCATTGAGAAATATTTTTTTTGGAAGAGAATGCTCCCCCATGATCTGTCCTGCAACCACTCCCCCCAGCTTCGGCCTGCTGCTGCGCCAGGTGCGCGACGGCCTGGTCCGCCAGCTCGACGCGTCCATGGCCGAAGAAGACCTCGGCATCGGCTTCACCCACTACATCGGGCTGAAGGTGCTCTCGAACATGGCGCCGTGCACGGCCAACGAACTGGCCCAGGCCATCGACCAGGTGCCCAGCGCGGTCACCCGCCTGCTGGACAAGCTGGAAGCGCTCGGTTGCGTGCGCCGCGAGCCGCATGCCCAGGACCGGCGTGCGCTGCAGATCGTATTGACCGATGAAGGCCGCGCGCTGTGGGCGCGGTTGAAGCTGCGCGGCGACGCGGTGATGGATTACGCCCTGCGTGATCTGTCCGCCGACGAACGCACCCAGCTGCTGTCCCTCCTGACCCGAATCCGCGATTCCCTGACGACCCCATGAACCCGATCCCGCATCCCACTCTCCGCCGGTCCGGACGCGCGCTGCTGGTTTCAGCGCTGGCCCTGGCCCTGGCCGCCTGCGCCAGCAGCCGTGGCCTCACCCCGCAGGGCCACGTGCTCGACGTGGACAGCCTGCACAGCGAACGCACCCTGGCTGACAGCGACCTGAGCGCTGCCGGTTTTCCCGCCCAGGACTGGTGGAAGGCACTGGGCGATACGCAGCTGGATGCGTTGATCGCCGAAGGCCTCGCCGGCCATCCGAGCCTGGACGCCGCCGACGCCCGCCTGCGCCAGGCACAGTCGCAGGTCGGCACCGCGCGCGCCGATCGCCTGCCCAGCCTGTCCGTGTCCGGTGGCTACACCGGCCTGCGCCTGCCCGAATCGATGGCCGGCGATGAGATCGGTGGTCATTACGCCGGCAGCAGCCAGGTTGCCTTCGATTTCAGCTACGGCATCGACCTGTGGGGCGGCAAGCGCGCCGCCTGGGAAGCTGCCGTGGACGGCGCCCATGCCGCTACCGTCGAGGCCCAGGCCGCACGCCTGAACCTGTCCACCGGCATCGCCCAGGCCTATACCGACCTGGCTTATGCCTGGCAGCTCAATGACGTAGCCGAAGAAGAACTGGCGCGCTCGCAGAAGTCGCTGGAACTGACCCGTCAGCGTCGTAGCGCCGGCATCGACAGCGACCTGCAGGTGCGCCAGGCCGAAGCCCGCGTACCGGCCGCACAGCAGCAGTTGCTGGCGGCACAGCAGCGCATCGACGCGGGCCGCACCGCGTTGGCCGCGCTGGTCGGCAAGGGCCCGGACCGTGGTCTGTCGATCGAACGCCCGCGCGCGATGAACCCGTTGGCCCTGCAGCTGCCGGGCGTGGTGCCCAGTGAGCTGCTCGGTCGCCGCCCCGACATCGTCGCCGCGCGCTGGCGGGTGGAAGCGGCCGACAAGCAGATCAAGGTCGCCAAGACCAAGTTCTACCCGAGCCTCAACCTGACCGCGCTGGCCGGCGTGGTCGCACCGAATGTCGGCGACCTGCTGCAGAGCAGCTCCAGCTTCGCCTACATCGGCCCGGCGCTGAGCATGCCGATCTTCGAAGGCGGCAAGCTGCGCGCCAACCTGGCCAACACCGATGCGCAGTACGACCTGGCCGTAGCGAACTACAACCAGGCGGTGCTCGATGCACTGCGCGACGTCGCCGACCAGGTCAACGCAGTGCGCTCACTGGCGCAGCAGGCGCAGTCGCAGCAGCAGGCGGTGGATACCGCACGCGCCGCATTCGACCTGGCCCAGCAGCGCTATCGCGCCGGCATCGGCAGCTACCTGGACGTGCTGACCGCGCAGTCCACCCTGCTGCAATCGCAGCAGCAGCTGGCCGGCCTGCAGTCGCAGCAGCTGCAGACCTCGGTGCGCCTGAGCAAGGCCCTCGGCGGTGGTTTCCAGCCCAGTGACGCCGACGCCGCACCGCTTGCCTCCCATTCCGATTCCTCGCATTCCTGAAGACGCCTGCCATGAGCCAGACCCAAGACACTGCGGCCCCTGCCGCCCCCAACCGTCGCGGCAAGCTGCTGCGCGGCCTGTTCGTGATCGTCGTGCTGCTGCTGGCGGCACTGGCGCTGTGGTACTTCATGTTCGGCCGTTGGTTCGAAGAGACCGACGACGCCTACGTGCAGGGCAACCAGGTGCAGATCACCCCGTTGGTGGCCGGTACCGTGGTCGCCATCAACGCCGATGACGGCATGCGCGTGGAGCGCGGCCAGCTGCTGGTGCAGCTGGACCCGGCCGATACCTCGGTGGCCCTGCAGCAGGCCGAAGCCAACCTGGCCAAGACCGTGCGCCAGACCCGCGGCCTGTACCGCAGCGTCGAAGGCGCGCAGGCAGAGCTGAACGCGCGTCAGGTGACCCTGAAGCGCGTGCGCGACGACTTCGCACGCCGCAAGGGCCTGGCCGCCACCGGCGCCATTTCCAACGAAGAACTGGCCCACGCCCGCGATGAGCTGGCGGCTGCCGAAGCGGCCGTGGCCGGTTCGCGCGAGACCGTCGAGCGCAACCGTGCACTGGTCGATGACACCGTGATCGCCACCCAGCCGGACGTGCAGGCGGCCGCCGCGCAGCTGCGCCAGGCCTTCCTCAACAATGCGCGTTCGGGCATCGTCGCGCCGGTCACCGGCTATGTTGCCCGTCGTTCGGTGCAGGTCGGTCAGCGCGTGCAGCCGGGCAATGCCCTGATGGCGGTGGTGCCGACCGAGCAGATGTGGGTCGAAGCCAACTTCAAGGAAACCCAGCTGCGCCACATGCGCCTGGGGCAGGAAGTGGAGCTGAAGTCCGACCTGTACGCCGGTGACGTCAAGTACAAGGGCCGCATCGACAGCCTCGGCCTGGGCACCGGTTCGGCGTTCTCGCTGCTGCCGGCGCAGAACGCCAGCGGCAACTGGATCAAGATCGTGCAGCGCGTGCCGGTGCGCATCGCCATCGATGCCAAGCAGCTGGCCGAACACCCGCTGCGCATCGGCCTGTCGATGAAGGCCGAAGTGAGCCTGCGCGACCAGAAGGGCGAAGTGCTGCCGAGCGCGGCCGCCAAGGGCACGGTGTTCGACACCGACGTGTACGCCAAGCAGCTGCACGATGCCGATGAGGTGATCCACACGATCATCCAGGGCAACCTGCCGCAGCAGGGCAAGGCGAGCTGAGGTCGGCCATGTCCGCACAAGCTCCAGCTGCGCCCGTCTCTCCGGGCGCACCGGCGGCGCCGGGTGCGGCCGCCGGCTTCCTGCCACCCAGTGTGGCCCTGTGCACCGTGGGCCTGGCAATGGCCTCGTTCATGCAGGTGCTCGACACCACCATCGCCAACGTCTCGTTGCCGACCATCGCCGGTAATCTTGGCGCCAGTTCGCAGCAGGCGACGTGGGTCATCACTTCGTTCGCGGTCAGTACCGCCATCGCGCTGCCGCTGACCGGCTGGCTCAGCCGCCGCTTCGGCGAGCGCAAGCTGTTCGTGTGGGCCACGCTGGCCTTCGTGATCACCTCGCTGCTGTGCGGCCTGGCCCAGAGCATGGGCATGCTGGTGCTGTCACGGGCGCTGCAGGGCTTCGTCGCCGGCCCGATGTACCCCATCACCCAGTCGCTGCTGGTCTCGATCTATCCAAGAGAGAAACGCGGACAGGCGCTGGCGCTGCTGGCGATGATCACCGTGGTGGCGCCGATCTGCGGGCCGATCCTCGGTGGCTGGATCACCGACAACTACAGCTGGGAATGGATCTTCCTGATCAACGTGCCGCTGGGCATCTTCGCTGCGCTGGTGGTGGGTAATCAGTTGAAGGGGCGCCCGGAACACGTCGAAAAGCCGAAGATGGACTACGTTGGCCTGGTCACTCTGGTGATCGGCGTAGGCGCATTGCAGCTGGTGCTCGACCTGGGCAACGACGAGGACTGGTTCTCGTCGATGAAGATCGTGGTGCTGGCCTGCGTGGCCGTGGTGGCGCTGACCGTGTTCCTGATATGGGAACTGACCGACAAGGATCCGATCGTCGACCTGAAGCTGTTCCGGCACCGCAATTTCCGCGCCGGTACGCTGGCGATGGTGGTGGCCTACGCCGCGTTCTTCAGCGTGGCCCTGCTGATTCCGCAGTGGCTGCAGCGCGACATGGGCTACACCGCGATCTGGGCGGGCCTGGCGACGGCGCCGATCGGCATCCTGCCGGTGATCATGACCCCGTTCGTGGGCAAGTACGCATCGCGCTTCGACATGCGCATGCTGGCCACGATCGCGTTCGTGGTGCTGTCGATGACCAGCTTCCTGCGGTCGGGGTTCAACCTGCAGGTGGACTTCCAGCACGTGGCCGGCGTGCAGCTGATCATGGGCATTGGTGTCGCGCTGTTCTTCATGCCGGTGCTGCAGATCCTGCTGTCGGACCTGGATGGTCGTGAGATCGCGGCTGGCTCGGGCCTGGCCACGTTCCTGCGTACGCTCGGCGGCAGCTTCGCCGCGTCGCTGACCACCTGGCTGTGGGCGCGTCGTACGCAGGTGCATCACGCGGACCTGACCGAGCACATCTCGGTGTATCAGCCGGGCATGCAGGACCAGGTGGCGGCGATGGGGCAGGGCGACCTGCAACATGGTGCGGCGGTGCTGAACAACATGATCAACCACCAGGCGTCGCAGATGGGCTTCAACGACATCTTCTTCCTGCTGGGCTGGATCTTCCTGGCGATCATCACCTTCCTGTGGCTGGCCAAGCCACCGTTCGGTGCAGGCGCCGGTGCCGCCGCCGGTGGCGGGCACTGATCGATCGTTGTTGTTGAAACGCACAAACCCCGCCGCAAGGCGGGGTTTTTTGTTTGCAGTAGATCCACGCCATGCGTGGATGCACCCCGCGATAACGATCGCGTTTCAAAATCCGGACATGAAAAAACCCGCTTGCGCGGGTTTGATCATTGTCTGAGTCATGGTGCCCAGGAGAGGACTCGAACCTCCACGAAGTTGCCCCCGCTAGCACCTGAAGCTAGTGCGTCTACCAATTCCGCCACCTGGGCGACTCAGGAGGAGAATTTTGCAGGAAGGCCGGATATGTGTCAACACCATTTCACACATTTTTTTCTGCACCGGCTTCCGCGTCCACGTCCAGATGCAGCAGCAGGCTGCGCATCGGCGGCGAGAGCGTTTTCCAGTCGGCAAACGCGGCGCACAGTCGGCGTTGTGCCCACGCGTTGCCGAGTGCAACGGCGACGATGCCGGTGGCCCGTCGGTGTTGCCGTGCGATCGTGCGCGGCGCGATGCCGACGCCGATGCCATGGCCTACCATCATGCATAGGCCTTCGAAGGTCTTCATGCGGATGCGTACGTCGAGCGCGCGTCCGGCCTCTGCCGCCAGTTCTTCGATATAGGTCTGCAGTGCATTGCCGTCGGCCAGTGCGACGAAGGTTTCGCCCAGCACGTCGCTGAAGTCGAGCGAGCGCCGCGCGGCGAAGCGATGGCCAGCCGGCAGCAGCATCATCAGCGGGTCTTCCGCAACCACGTGGCGGCGCAACCCGTCGGCGGGGACGGCGTCACTGATGATGCCGGCCTCTGCCTGGCCGGCACGGATCGCACGCACGACTTCAGTGCTGGTGCGTTCGTGCAGTTCGACGCGCAGGCGAGGGCGTTCGGCCAGCCATGGCGCCAGTCGCGCGGGCAGATAGTTGGTCAATGCCGCAGTGTTGGCATACAGGTGCAGGGTGCCGCGCGCGCCGTGGGCGAACGCCTGCAGTTCGCCGCGCAGCTGCGCCTGCTGTTGCAGGATCAGGCGCGCGTGATGGGTCAGTGCGGCGCCCGCTTCGGTGAGGCTGACGCCGCGCGGGTGCCGGGTCAGCAGCGCGGTGCCGGCGTCGGTTTCGATGGCGCGCAGGCGTTCGCTGGCCGATCCCAGTGCCAGATTCGCCTCTATGGCGCCGGCGGTGATGCTGCCGGCGTCGGCCACCGCCAGGAACAGGCGCAGATCGGCAATGTCCAGGCGCATGTCGTGACCTCGCAAAGTGGCCGTTGCCTTCGGAGTAGCCGAAGGGTGGGGCGGGAATGCCGCATTGTGCGCTGAAGTGCCGCCCGCTCCAATGAAGGCATGAACGAAACGATCTACTTCTATGTGTTGCTGGTGGTTGTGTTCCTGTTGGCCGGGGTGGTCAAGGGGGTGACCGGCATGGGCCTGCCGACCGTGGCGATGGGGCTGCTGGGTGGCGCGTTGTCGCCGGTTGCGGCGGCCTCGATGCTGTTCATTCCCACCTTTGTCACCAATGCCTGGCAGCTGCTGTCCGGGCCATCAGTGGGGCAGATCGTGCGGCGGCTGTGGCCGATGATGCTGGCGGTGGTGATCGCCACGCTCGGTGCCGCCGCGCTGCTGGTGCGGGTGGATCGTGATGTGTCACGGGCCGCGCTGGGCGTTGCGCTGGTGGTCTACGCCGGGTACGCGTTGCTGGCGCCGGTGTTGCGGGTACCGGCTCGGCGCGAGCGCTGGCTGGGGCCGCTGGTCGGCGCGATGTCCGGTGTGGTGACCGGCGCAACCGGCGTATTCGTGATGCCAGCGGTGCCTTATCTGCAGTCGCTGGGGTTGCAGCGCGACGAGCTGGTGCAGGCGCTGGGCCTGGCATTCACGGTGTCCACGATTTCGCTGACCACGGGCCTGGTGCTGCACGGTGCGTTCGGTGTGCAGCAGCTCGGCCTCAGCGCGTTGGCGGTGGTGCCGTCGCTGGCCGGCATGTGGCTGGGGCAGGTGATCCGCCAGCGCATCAGTGCGCGGGTATTCCGTGCCTGCTTCCTCGGCTTCCTGTTGTTGCTGGGCCTGGAGCTGGTGCTGCGTTCGTGGTGGTGATGCTGGCCGGACGCCAGACAAGAAAAAACCCGCTTTCGCGGGTTGTTTTCATTCTCGACATGGTGCCCAGGAGAGGACTCGAACCTCCACGAAGTTGCCCCCGCTAGCACCTGAAGCTAGTGCGTCTACCAATTCCGCCACCTGGGCGTCGAGGAGGAGAATTATGCGGTGCCGTGACGGAGGTGTCAACACCTTGGTGGATCCGGGGTCTCGCGCTGGGGTCAGAGCCCTTTCCTGTTGAAAGGGATCCGACCCTACTGCCGGCCGTCCCCGGATTACAGACAAAAAAAATCCCCGCCGAAGCGAGGAGTTTTTTCGTTGGTGCCCAGAAGAGGACTCGAACCTCCACGGTTTTACCCGCTAGTACCTGAAACTAGTGCGTCTACCAATTCCGCCATCTGGGCGTTCCAGAGGCGCAATTGTGAAGATGAACCGGGGACCTGTCAACGATTTCCCGAAAATTCTTAATGGGGATGCGTCAACCGGTCTGCTGACCCGTTCTGCACGCCCGCAACGGCTACCATGGAGGGCGATGACTACCAAAAAACCAAGCAAGGGCGGGAGCAAGTCCCGCAGTGAAGCCCCCAACAAGGGCACCAAGCCGGGCGCTGCCCGCAACAACAAGCCGGGCAAGCCGTTGCCGGGCTGGCTCCCCGCACTGGCCGAAGGCGGTGCACCGCCTCCAGCGCGTGGCCGCCGCAACGCAGAGGCACCTGGCCCTGCGCCGGGCCGCAAGCTGCCGCCGACGGGCAAGGTGATCGACGATCCCTATGCGTCCCGCGAAGCAGAAAAGTACGAACAACCCATCGCCAGCCGCGAGGCCATCCTGGCCCTGCTGGAACGCTGCGAAGGGCCGCAGACGGCTGAAGAACTCGGCGCGCGCCTGGGCCTGACCGCACCGGATCGTGCCGAAGCGCTGTCGCGCCGGCTCGGTGCCATGGTCCGCGATGGCCAGCTGGTGCAGAACCGCCGCGGCGGCTTCGCGCCCATCCAGACGTTGAACCTGGTCACCGGCGTGGTGATTGCCAATCCGGAAGGGTTCGGGTTCCTGCGCCCGGTCGAGGGCGGTGACGATCTGTTCCTGCCGCCGTATGAAATGCGCAAGGTAATGCACGGCGACAAGGTGCTGGCCCGTGTCACCGGCATTGATCACCGCGGCCGTCGCGAAGGCAGCATCGCCCGTGTGCTCGAGCGCGGCATGACGCGCCTGATCGGCCGCTTCAGCGTCGAGATGGGCATCAACTACGTGGTGCCCGATGACAAGCGCATCCAGCGCAACGTGCAGGTGCCGCCGGACCAGACCGGCGACGCGCGCGACGGCCAGCTGGTCGTCTGCGAACTGACCCAGGCACCGGACAGCCGCCGTCCGCCGATCGGCCGCATCATTGCCGTGCTCGGCGACAAGTTGACCGCCTCGCTGGTGGTGGAGACTGCGATTCACGGCCACGAACTGCCGTTCGAGTTCCCGCAGGAGGTGCTGGACGAAGCCGCCTCGGTGCCGCTGGTGGTCGAGCCGGCGATGATCGGTGACCGCGTCGACCTGCGCAGCACGCCGCTGGTCACCATCGATGGCGAGGACGCCAAGGACTTCGACGACGCGGTGTACTGCGAGCCGAACGCCGACGGCTTCCGCCTGGTGGTGGCCATTGCCGATGTCTCCAACTACGTTCGTCCCGGTACGCCGTTGGATGATGAAGCACAGAAGCGCGCGACCTCGGTGTACTTCCCGGGTTTCGTGGTGCCGATGCTGCCGGAGACGCTGTCCAACGGCATCTGTTCGTTGATGCCGAAGGTCGACCGCATGTGCTTTGTCTGCGACATGCAGATCGACCGCGAAGGCGTCGTCACCCACTCTCGCTTCTACGAAGCGGTGATGAATTCGCATGCGCGCCTGACCTACACGCAGGTGTGGCAGGCGGTGGGCGAGGACGATGCCGGTGCCAAGGCCTTCATCGGCGACCTGCTGCCGCAGGTGCAGCGCCTGCACCAGCTGTACAAGGTGCTGTCCAAGGCGCGCAGCAAGCGTGGCGCAATCGAGTTCGAAAGCAGCGAAGTCCGCTTCGTGCTCGACAACCGCGGCGAAGTCACCCAGGCCGGCATGCTGGTGCGCAACGACGCGCACAAGCTGATCGAGGAATGCATGATCGCGGCCAATGTGGAGGCGGCGAAGTATCTGTTGTCGCGCCATGTGCCGGCGCCTTACCGCGTGCACGAGAAGCCGCCGGAGACCAAGTACGCCGACCTGCTGGAATTCCTCAAGGAGTTCAAGCTGAGCCTGCCGCCGTGGTCGAAGGTGCGCCCGGGCGACTACACCAAGCTGCTGAAGAAGATCCGCGACCGTCCCGATGCCACGCTGCTGGAATCGGTGCTGCTGCGCAGCCAGAGCCTGGCCGTGTACAGCCCCGACAACAACGGCCACTTCGGCCTGGCGCTGGAGGCGTACGCGCACTTCACCTCGCCGATCCGTCGTTACCCGGATCTGCTGGTGCACCGTGCGATCAAGCATGCGCTGTCGGGCAAGCCGCTGGACAAGTTCACCTACAACGCCCGCGAGATGGCCGCACTGGCACTACAGTGCTCCGAGCGTGAGCGCCGTGCCGATGAGGCCGAGCGCGAAGTCGATGAGCGTTACCGCGCCGCATGGATGGAGAAGCACGTCGGTGGCCAGTTCGACGGCGTGATCAGCGGCGTGACCAGCTTCGGCCTGTTCGTGGAACTGGCCGACTCGAAGGTGCAGGGCCTGGTGCACGTGACCCAGCTGCCGCAGGACTATTACAAGTTCGACGCGACCCGCAAGACGTTGACCGGTGAGCGCCGTGGCAGCAGTTACCGCCTGGGCGACCAGGTGCGCATCCTGGTGCTGAAGGCCAGCATGGAAGAGCGCAAGATCGACTTCCGCCTGGTCGAGCACAAGGGCGAGGAAGAAGAGGCAAGCCCGGCTCCGCTGCCCGAGCGCGGCAAGCCGGCCAAGCGTACGAAGAAGAAGTATTGAAAGGTGTGCCGACCAACGGTCGGCACCCACCTCGCCCGGTAGGTGCCGACCAACGGTCGGCACCCGCCTCGCCCGGTAGGTGCCAACCGTTGGTTGGCACGATGTTTCGGAGGAAAGCAGCAATGCAGGGCCAACCCGAATACAGCGGCGGCTGCCAGTGCGGTGCAATCCGCTTCCAGGCACGGGGCGAGCTGACCGACAGTTCGATCTGCCACTGCCGGATGTGCCAGAAGGCCTTCGGCGCGTACTACGCGCCGCTGGTCTCGGTGCGCGGCGTGCAGTTCAGCTGGACCCGCGGCCAACCGCGTTACTTCCAGTCGTCCAACGTCGTGCGGCGCGGGTTCTGCGCCGACTGCGGCACGCCATTGACCTATGAAGCCCCCGATGGCGTGGCGGTGGCCGCCGGTGCCTTCGACCAGCCTGAGCGCCTGCCGCCGACCATCCAGTATGGCGTCGAGCGCAAGCTGCCCTTCGTCGACGCGCTGGGCAGGTTGCCGGCGCGCCGCACCGAAGAGGATGTCGCCGCGCTGGAGTTCCTGGCCACGATCGTGTCCCACCAGCACCCCGACCACGACACCCCGCACTGGCCGCCGCGCAGCCGTTCGGCCGAAGGGTGAACGGCGGATAGCGCCGGGCCATGCCCGGCGAGCGCGAAGCGCGGCCGCCCCTGATGCTCTACCATAGCCACCCCCTTTCCGGTCCTGCCCGCATGAGCAAGAACAGCCAGTGGATCGTCGGCGTCAACGCCGTCGCCTCCTCCATCGAGAACGACGCCGAGAACGTCCGCGAAGTGCTGGTCGAGGCCGGTGCGAAGAACCCGCGCCTGACCGAGATCGAGGAAAACGCCCGCCGCAAGGGCATCGACGTGCGCAAGGTCAACAGCCAGGCGCTGGACGGCGTGGGCGGTTCGGTGCGCCACCAGGGCGTGGCCGCGCGTTATGCCGCCGCCCGCACCTACAACGAGAACGAGCTGGAAGGCCTGGTCACTGCTGCGGAAGGCAAGGCCCTGCTGCTGGTGCTGGACGAGGTGCAGGACCCGCACAACCTCGGTGCCTGCCTGCGCTCGGCCGCTGCGGCCGGTGCCACCGCCGTGATCATCCCCAAGGACAAGTCGGCCACGGTCAATGCCACCGTGCGCAAGACCTCGGCCGGTGCTGCCGACCGCATTCCCGTGGTTGCGGTGACCAACCTGTCGCGCTGCCTGAAGGACCTGCAGAAGCAGGGCGTGTGGATCTACGGACTGGCCGGTGAGGCTACTGCGTCGCTGTACCAGCTGGACCTGAAGGGCAACATCGCCCTGGTGCTGGGCGGCGAAGCCGATGGCCTGCGCCGTCTGACCCGCGAGAACTGCGATGGTCTGGTCAAGATTCCGATGCCGGGCGAGATCGAGAGCCTGAACGTCTCGGTCGCTGCCGGCGTCAGCCTGTTCGAGGTCGTGCGCCAGCGCGGTTGATCGGGCAACCGTCCCTGTAGAGCCGAGCCCACGCTCGGCTGCCGCGCACCGCGCACCGCGCGGCACCGGCATCGAGACGAAAAGCAGCCGAGCGTGGGCTCGGCTCTACAGAAGACGTCACCCCGCGCTACCGCCCAGTGCCTTGAACAGCGTCACGTCGTTGTTCAACTGGCTCTGCCGCACCCGTGCCAGTGACAGTTCCGCGTCGCGCCGGGTCTGCTGCGCTTCCAGCCAGGTGCGCAGGTCGGTGGCGCCCACGCGATAGCGCACTTCCTGCGCGCGCTCCACTTCCACCGCTTCGTCATAAGACGCCTGCGACGCCGTCACCTGGCGCAGCAGCTGCTCACGTGCGGACAGGGCGTTGTCCACCTCCGACAGCGCGGTGTACAGCGTCTTGCGGAAGGTGGTGGCTGCGATCTGGTAGTTGGTACCGGCCACGTCCGTATCCAGCTGCGCACGCTGCAGGTTGAGGAAGGGCAGCGACAGGCCAGCCCCCAGCGTCGCCACCGGATTGCGCAGTACATCGCCCAGCGAGGTCGCGCTGGAACCCAGGCTGCCGGTCAGGCTCAATGCCGGGTAGTACTGGGTGGCGGTCACCCGGATCGTCTTCAGGCTGTTGCGCAACCGCAGCTCGGCCGCGCGCAGGTCGGGCCGGCGGCCGAGCAGGTCTGCCGGCAGGCCTTCGGCAATGGTCGGGCTCTGCGCCTCCAGCAGGTTCTGCGGCTCGTCCTGCTGCGGCCATGGCGTGCCATCCAGCAGCACGGTCAGCGCATTGCGCACTTCCACCCGCTGCTGTTCCAGCGCGCTCTGCGCTGAACGCTGCGACTGCAGGTTCTGCAGTGCCTGGCGGACTTCCAGCCGCGATACCGCACCGGCATCGAAGCGTGCCTGCACCAGTTCATGCGTGCGTTGCAGACGTTCGAGGTTGGCCTGGCCGGTGGCGATGGACTGGTTGAGGTAGGCCAGTGCCCAGTACTGGTTGATGACATCGCCGATCACCAGCAGGGCGGTGTTCTGCCGGTCTTCTTCGCTGGCGTCTGCCTCCCAGCGGGCGATGTCGCGCTGGGTGCGCAGGCGGCCCCACAGGTCGATTTCCCACCCCAGCGACACTCCGGTGGAATAGCTGCGGCGCCAGTCGTCAGCCTGGTCGGTGGCACGGCTGCCACTGCCGCTCACGCCGGACGACGAAGGCTGCGGCCACAGTGCGTTGCTGGCCAGCCCGGCCTGCAGGCGCGCACGCTGCACGGCCAGGCCGGCGGCACCGAGGTCGCTGTTGGCAGTCAGCGCCTGCGCCACCAGGCGGTCCAGGCGCGCATCGCCGAAGCCGGTCCACCAGCGGTCCTGGCGGATGTCGCGCGCCGGGGTGTCCAGGCCGCTGCGCGGGTCGTCGGCCGGTGCGTTGAGGGTCGCATCGCCACGGCCGTAAGTGGCGGCAACGCTGGGGTCTGCGACCGGATAGCGGCCTACCGAAGCGCAGGCGGAGAGTGCAAGCAGCACGGCGCCGGCCAGCAGCAGGCGCGAGGGAGCCGGGAAGGGCAGTCGGGTCATCATCTTCATTCGCGGGCCAGGGCCTCCACCGGGTCGAGCTGGGCGGCACTGCGTGCCGGCAGGAAGCCGAACGCCACACCGATCAGCGTTGAACAGGCGAAGGCGGCAATGATGGAAGCGGTGGAGAACAGCACCTGGAAATCGCTGGCGAAACGGCCGATCAATACGCCCATCAACAATGCCAGGCCGATGCCGAGCAGGCCGCCGAGCAGGCACACCAGCACCGCTTCGATCAGGAACTGCTGGCGGATATCGCTCTGCCGCGCACCTACCGCCATGCGCACGCCGATCTCGCGGGTGCGCTCGGTCACCGAGACCAGCATGATGTTCATCACGCCGATGCCACCGACCAGCAGCGCGATGGCGGCGATGGCGCCGATCAGCAGGGTCATCGTGCGCGTGGTCTGCTCGATGGTGTCGCGGATCTCGGCGCTGTTGCTGAGGAAGAAGTCCTCGGTGCCGTGGCGCATGGTCAGCAGCCGGGTGATCGCTTCCTGCGCCGCATCCATCGGCGTTTCGTCGTTCACCCGCACGGTGATGCTGGAAACGTGGCTCTGCCCGAGCATGCGCGACATCACCGTGGTGTAGGGCACGAACACGCTCAGGCTGGTGCTGCCGCCGAAACCGAAGCTCTGCTTCTTGGCCACGCCGACCACGCGCACCGGCACGTTGCCGAGCAGGATCACCTGGCCGATCGGGTCGCTGTCCGGGAAGAACTGGGTGCGCGTGTTCTCATCGATCACCGCTACCTGGCCGAGTCCCTTCACCGCATCGGTGTCGAAGAAGCTGCCGCTGAGCAGGCTCACGCCCTTCACCCGGAAGTACTGCTCACCAACGCCGCTGATCTGCGCGGTGGCCGACTGGTTGCGGTAGCGCGCGGTGACCGAACTGGACACGCTGGGGGTGGCGCTGTCGACGTAGCTCTGCCGTGACAGGGCATCGGCATCGCTGGCCTTGAGGGTCTGCACCCGCGCCGACCGCATGTCGCCGAACCCGCGACCGGGGTAGACGTCGATGGTGTTGGTACCCAGTGCGCTGATGTTCTGCAGGATCTGCTGCTGCGAGCCGTTGCCCAGTGCCACCACCGATACCACCGAAGCGATGCCGATGATGATGCCGAGCATGGTCAGGAAGGTGCGCAGACGATGCGCGTTCATCGCCAGCAGGGCCATCCGGAACGCTTCGGTGAAGCGGTCGCGGGCAGCCTGCCAGCTGCTGCCATGGGCGACGCCTGCGCTTGGTTCGCGCTGCGCACGGTAGCTGGGCGCGGCCGGATTGGCGCGGTCGGCGATGATCTCGCCGTCGCGGATCTCGATGATGCGCTGTGCGTGCTCGGCCACGCTCATGTCGTGGGTGACGATGATGATGGTATGGCCTTCGGCATGCAGCTCGCCGAGGATGGCCATCACCTCTTCGCCGGATTTCGTATCGAGGGCGCCGGTCGGTTCGTCGGCCAGGATCACCTCGCCACCGTTCATCAACGCACGCGCGATCGACACGCGCTGCTGCTGGCCACCGGACAGCTGCCCGGGCTTGTGGTGCATGCGGTCGGCCAGGCCGAGGCGCTGCAGCAGCTGCTCGGCACGCGCGGTGCGCACCGGGCCGGGGCTGCCGGCATAGACCGCAGGTACGGCCACATTGCCGCGTGCATCGAGATCGCCCAGCAGGTGGTAGCGCTGGAAGATGAAACCGAAGTGCTCGCGACGCAGCTCGGCCAACTCGTCGGGCGCCATTTTCCCGGTTTCGCGGCCCGCCACCTGGTAGCTGCCACGAGTCGGGCGGTCCAGGCAGCCGAGGATGTTCATCAGCGTGGACTTGCCCGAACCGGACTGGCCGACGATGGCCACCATCTCACCGGCATGGATGTCCAGGTTGACGTCGCGCAACACGGCGATGACGTCTTCGCCGGCAGGGAACTCGCGTCGCAGGTCGCGCAGGCGCAGCAGCGGCGCCGTCGTGCTCATCGGCGCCCCATGCCCGGGCCGCCGACCCGCATCTGCATGCCGCCACGGTTGCCGCCGCCTGCGGCTGCCGCAGCGCCGCCTTCGCCGACCACCACACGCTCGCCTTCCTTCAGGCCGGACAGGACCTCGACGTTGGCGCCGTTGTTGATGCCGACCTTGATCTTGCGCGGCTGCGGCTGGCCCTTGTCATCGACCACCCGCACGATGCGCTCGCCGTCGCGCGACTTCGGGCCCAGTGCAACGGCCGGCACCATCAGCACGCCCTTGGCCTGCTTCAGCAGCACCGAGACCTGTGCGGTCATGTCGATGCGCAGGGTGCCATCGGGATTTTCGACGTCGAACAACGCGTTGTAGTAGACCGCGCTGCTGGAGCTGGAACTGGACGAGCTGCTGGAACTGGACGAGCTCTCGTTGGCGATCGATGCCGGCGCCGGATTGATCTGCCGCAGCGTGGCGTGGTACTTGCGGTCCGGGTCGCCCAGCGTGGTGAAGTACACCGGCATGCCGGCCTTGATCTTCACTACGTCGGCCTCGGAGACCTCGGCATTGACGGTCACCACGTCCAGCCGCGCCAGCATCACGATGGTCGGCGCGGTCTGGTTGGCGTTCACCGTGCGGCCTTCCTCAGCCACCACCGCCACCACGGTGCCGTCCATCGGCGCGACGATGCGGGTGTAGGCGAGGTTGGCACGGGCGGTGCCCAGTTCGGTTTCGCGGCCCTTGATCTGCGCCTCGTAGGACTGCAGCTGCGCACGCGCGGTCTTCAGCTGGGCCTCGGCGGCATCGTATTCCTGGCGTGACGTGGCTTCGGCAGCCAGCATCTGCTGCTGGCGTGCGAACTCCAGTTCGGCCTGGCGCAGGGTGGCCTGCTGCACCGCGCGCTGCGCGGTCACCTGGTCCAGCGAGGCCTGTGCGTTGAGCACCTGGTTCTGCTGGGTGGTGGCGTCGATCTCCGCGATCAGGTCGCCTTCCTTCACCGTATCGCCCAGCTGCACCTTCAGCGACTTGATCTGACCGGATGCCTGCGCACCGACGCTGACCAGCTTGTAGGCGTCGATCACGCCGGTCGCTTCCACCGTCTGCTCGATGTCGCCGCGGCTGACCGGGGTGGTCGCCAGGGCCGGTGCGGCCGGCTTGCGCAGCAGCCACCAGGCGGAAACGGCGGCGATCAGGACAAGCAGGGCGATCAACATCAGGCGACCCTTGCGGGTCGCGGGCAACAGGCGGGAGATCACGTGGCGGCTTCACTCTGGGGGCCGCAGTGGCGGCGTTGGTGGGCATTGTGAAGATCGAGCGATGCTGTGCTCAATCCTCGGGGTGTGTCTCTATGTAACACTGTCGCCGAGACTGCGTATCAGCAGGTATCCCGCACTGCAGGGGATACAGTGGTACGTATTGGCCTGGATGCGGTTCAGCTGCCGACACGGGATGATTCGCGACATGGAGACTGAAAACCCGATGCACCGTTTGCTGATCGTCGATGACGACAACGATATCCGCACGCTGCTGGCCGAGCAGCTCGGCCGCGCTGGCTACCAGGTCAGCACCGCCGCCGATGGCACCAGCATGCGCCAGCTGCTGGAACGCGAACACGTGGACCTGATCGTGCTCGACCTCAACCTGCCACGCGAAGATGGCCTGACCCTGTGCCGCGACCTTCGCGCGCGCTCGAACACGCCGGTGATCATGCTCACCGCGCGCGCCGAGCCGATCGACCGTGTGCTCGGCCTGGAAATGGGTGCAGACGACTACCTGGCCAAGCCGTTCGAACCGCGCGAACTGCTGGCACGCATCCGCAACGTGCTGCGCCGTACCGAAGCGCTGCCGGCCAACCTGGAACCGCTGGCGGTGCGCCGTGCGCGTTTCTCGCGCTGGATCTTCGACCTGGAGCACCGCCACCTGGTCGATCCGGACGGGCGCGTGGTGGTGCTGTCCGGCGCCGAGTTCCGCCTGCTGCGGGTGTTCATCGCCCATGCCAACAAGGTGCTCTCGCGCGAGCAGCTGGTGGCCCTCAGCAGCGGCCGCAACTATGAAGCGCAGGACCGGGCGATCGACCTGCAGGTCAGCCGGCTGCGCAACAAGCTGGCCGACGATGGTGGCCCCGACGGCCTGATCAAGACCGTGCGCAACGAAGGCTACGTGCTGGCCTCGGCCGTCAACCTGGAATAAGCCGCGATGAAGCGCCTGCGCCACTTCCTGTCCTCGATGGTCGGACGGCTGTTCGTGATCCTGCTGCTGGGCATGAGCGTGGCTGCGATCGGCGCGACCATGCTGGCCAGTTCCAAGCGGCAGCAGGAGTTCGAGCGGCAGAACCTGAACCGCATCGCCGATCGCCTGCAGGGCTACATCAATTTGCTCGACGGCAACCCGGAACTGCGCGAGCGGCTGCTGGAGATCGGTGGCCCCAGCGTGCGCGCACTGCAGCCCGGCGCGCGCATCGGGCGGGCCGACAAGGCGCTGATGGAAGTGCTGGAGGACCGCCCCGGCCCGGTGTCGCGCGCACATGTGCACTTCGCCTCGTTCCGTTCGTGCATTCCCAAGCTGCAGGACCTGCTGCCGCCGCCGCCGCCGGGCCACCACAAGCCGCCGCGCGAACGCGATCCCACCTTCATCCCGCCCAAGTGCCGGGCGGTGGACGTGGTGCTCAACGACGGCACGTTGCTGAAGCTCGCCCTGGATTCGCCAGCGATCGCGCACAACGGCATCCTCGCCGTGGACCCGCTGTTCCTGACCCTGCTGGTGCTGGCCATCGCCGTGCTGGCGTACGTGGTCGCACGCATGGCCAGTGCGCCGCTGCAGGAGCTGGCGGCCGCTGCCGAGGACCTGGGCGATGACCTGCAGCGAGCGCCATTGCCGCTGCGTGGGCCACGCGAAGTGCAGCGCGCCGCCGAGGCCTTCAATGCCATGCAGCATCGGCTGCAGCGCCACTTGGCCGAACGCACGCAGATGCTGGCGGCGATCACCCACGACCTGCAGACGCCGCTGACCCGGCTGCGCCTGCGCCTGGAAAACGTGACCGACGAGACGCTGCGCGAGCGCCTGATTGGCGATCTGGCCGCGATGCAGGCACTGGTCCGCGAGGGCCTGGAACTGGCCCGGAGTGCGGAGAGTGCCGAACAGCGCGCCGCGCTGGACCTGGATTCGTTGCTGGAGAGCATCGTCGAGGACACTGTCGAGGACGGCGCCGACGTCGTCTTCGAAGGCCGCAGCGGCGCAGTACTGATGCTGCGCCCGCTGGCGATGCATCGCCTGTTCTCCAACCTGGTGGACAACGCGGTGATGTACGCGCAACGCGCCCGGGTGCGTGTCGAGCGCGGCGAAGGCACGATCACGGTGGTCATCGCCGATGATGGCCCGGGGCTGGCGGATGACCAGCTGGAAGCGGTGTTCGACCCGTTCGTGCGGGTGGAGACCTCACGTTCGCGCGAGACCGGCGGTGCCGGCCTGGGCCTGACCATCGCCCGCGCGCTGGCCGAGAAGGACGGCGGCCGGTTGTGGCTGCGCAACCGCCCTGAAGGGGGCCTGGAAGCAGTGGTGCAGTGGTCGACCAGCGCCGAGGCCCGCTAGCAGCGACAATCCCGGTGCAGGCCCGATTGCGTTGGGCTGCCCCGGTCGCGGTGACGCCAGCGGTGGGGTTTGCCCTATCATCTGCGTACTTCCCCATTCTTCGTCCGATGAGCCTGCCTGTTCCTGCCGGCATGCCGCCCTGCGCGGTGCGGCTGTCCCCGTTCGCGTCTGCTGCCGCCACCGGCATCCGCAGCTGGCCGCCGCCGCTGCGCTGATGGGCGGGCAGGGGGCGGGCAGGCGCCGGGCGGGGCGCCACGCGGAGAGCATCGGTCGCCTGCTGCGACGGGGCGTGCTGTGGCTGCTGCTGCTGGTTGCCGCGCCGCTGGCCGCGCAGAGTGGCGCGCCGCCCCTGCGCGACTACGCCATCGATGTGTGGACCTCGCGCAATGGTCTTCCGCACAACTCGCTGCGCGACATCGCGCAGACCCCGGAAGGCCACCTGTGGTTCGCCACGTGGGAAGGCCTGGTGCGCTACAACGGCCTGGATTTCACCGTGTTCGACCGCAGCACCCGGCCGGGGCTGCGCGACAACGGCATCGGTGCGCTGCTGGTCGACACGCAGGGCGGGCTGTGGATCAGCGACTCGCGCGGCAATGTCAGCCACCGCGGCAATGATGGCCAGTGGCGGGTCTGGGAGCATCAACCGGATACGCCGCAGGTGCTGATCCAGTCCATGCAGATGGACAGCCAGGGGCGCCTGTGGCTGCTGTATGAAGGCAAGGGCATCGCCTATCTGACCCCGGACAAGGGCATCGTCTACCAGCGTCCACCGCCGGACCTGCCGCTGGCGATGAGCTTCACCAAGATGGCGGTCGATGCGCAGGACCGGGTCTGGATCGGCACCCTCGACGGCCTGGTGCTGCGTGACAACGACGGCGTGCTGCAGCGCGCGCCGGCGGCTTGGGGCGTGGACAAGGGGCTGTCGTGGCCCTACCGCGCACCCGATGGTGCGCTCTGGATCGTCGCGGGCGAGCGCCTGTACCGGGTGGAGGATGATCGCCTGGTGCTGGTGCACCGGCTGCCCGGCCAGCTGCACTTGACCGCGATGCTGCAGGACCGTCATGGCGACCTGTGGCTGGGTACCGAGAACCAGGGCCTGCTGCGCATTTCGGCGCATGGCCTGGAGCGCCTGCCGGCCGGTCTGAACCTGCCCGGCGGGCGTGTGGTCAGCCTGCGCGAGGATGCCGAGGGCAGCATCTGGGTGGGTGCCAACGGCGGCCTGTATCGCCTGCGCGAAACCCTGTTCAGCAGCTACACCGAACGCGACGGCCTCAGCGGCGACTACGTGCGCACGGTGCTCGAAGACCGTGATCGCCGTCTGTGGGTGGGCAGTGCCAGCGGCCTGGACCTGCAGACCGCCGACGGTCGATTCCGCGCGATGCCGCTGCACAACCGCGGTGGCAAGGCGCCCTCGGTACTGAGCCTGGCCCAGGATGCCGGCGGCGATCTGTGGGTGGGTACCTTCGGCGATGGCATCTACCGGCTGCACGCCGATGGACGCCTTCGCCACAACTACGCGGCGGCCGATGGCCTGCCCGGCGGCAACATCCGTGCGATCAGCATCGCGCCTGACGGCGTGGTCTGGGCGGGGACGCAGAAGGGCGTGGTCCGTATCGAGGGTGACCAGGTAAGCGTGCCCACGATCCCTGGCATGCCGGCGGGCCTGACCACGGCGCTGGAACACGATCACCAGGGAAATCTGTGGATCGGCACCATCGAAGGCATCCGCGTGCTGCGCGGCAATCGGGTGCAGCCGATCGACCTGGCGCCGCTGGGTGGGGGCCGCAGCGTGTTCGGCTTCCACCAGATCGGCGATGCGATGTGGATCAGCAGCGACCGTGGGCTCTACCGCTGGCAGCGCGGCACCTTGGCACGCGTTGGCCTGGAGCAGGGCATGCCGGTGGATGCGGTGTTCCAGCTGGTGCCCGACCGGCTGGGCAATGTGTGGATCAGCAGCAACCGCGGTGTGCTGCGTACCGATATGGCCACGCTCAACGCCGTGGCCGACGGACGCGCGCCGCGGGTCACGGTGGAGCGTTACAACGAAATCGACGGCATGGCCAATGCACAGGCCAACGGCAGTTCCGGCCCCTCGGCGATCCTGCGCCAGGACGGCACGTTCTGGGTGGTGACCGCCGGTGGCCTTAGCACGGTCGATCCGCAGCGGTTGCAGCGTTTCCGCGAGCGTCCGGCGCCACCTGCGGCGATCGAGAACGTGCAGGTTGACGGTGCGCCGGTGCACTGGGAAGGCCCCGAGCGCAACCTGATTCCCGGTGGTCGACGGCTTGCGGTGAGCTACGTGGGCCTGAGCTACCTGATGTCCGACCGCATCCGCTACCGCACGCGGCTGGAGGGGCTGGACAACGGCTGGGTGGAGCGTGGCCCGCAGCGCAGCGTGGAGTTCGTCGGCCTGCCGCCTGGTGATTACACGCTGCATGTGGCCGCCTCGCACCCGGGCGGCAGCTGGGGCCATCAGGAAGCGGTGTGGAGCTTCACCGTCGAGCCGTTCTGGTGGCAGCGACACAGCGTGCAGGCACTGATCGCGCTGGTGCTGCTGGCCGCGCTGGTGGCGCTGTACCGCTTCCTGCTGCAGCAGTACAAGGCCAGCAACCTGCGCCTGGCACGGCGCGTGGATGAGGCGACCTTCGACCTGCAGGCGCAGACCGTGCACCTGCAGGCGCTGAACCAGGAGAAGACCGAGCTGGCCGAGCGCCTGGCGCGGCAGGCCGAGGCATTCGAACGACAGGCCCGCGAGGACGCGCTGACCCGGCTGGCCAACCGTCGTGGTTTCGACGAGGCGCTGGCCCGCGACTTCGCCCGCGCCCAGCGCAGCGGTCATCCGCTGTGCCTGGTGGTGCTGGACATCGACCACTTCAAGGATGTCAACGATCAGCACAGCCACAGCATCGGTGATGCGGTACTGGTGGAAGTAGCCCAGGTGATCGCAGCGGCCAGCCGCGATTCGGACCTGCCGGCACGCACCGGCGGCGAAGAATTCGCGCTGCTGCTCAACGACACGCGGCTGGAGGAGGCGGCGCAACTGTGCGCGCGCCTGCGTGGCCTGTTCCATGATCATCCGGACTGGGCCGGCATACCGGGCCTGCGGGTGACCTTCAGTGCGGGCCTGGTGGAGCTGGATGGAGACGACCGCACCCCGGCGCTGCTGTACCAGCGTGCCGACCGCGCGTTGTACCGCGCGAAGAGCGACGGCCGCGATCGTACGAGTATCGGTTGATCCAGCGCGAAGCATCCACGCATGGCGTGGATCTACTGGAGGGCCGACCAACGGTCGGCACCCACCAAAGAAGTGACTCACCACAGCAGCAGCCGGCGCCACCCATCGAGCGCAGCGACCCGCTGTTGCCCCCGCTTTTCTGATCTTTCCGTGGCGCCCAGCAACGTGTCCGTGGCTGGGCGGGTGGGCTGCGCAGGGGCGTGAGCCGCATGGATGCGGCGACCGAGCTTACAGGGACGTACTTGCAGCGTCCCCTGCGCAGTCCACCCGCCCGGCCTTACCCCGAATCGCTATCAGCCCGCCACGAGGGGCTCCGCCGTTGGCCGCCTTACCGCGGCCAGGCATTGGCGATCGTGCAGAACAACCGCGCCGTCTGTTCGGTGTCATACACCGCGCTGTGCGCCTCGTTGGCATCCCAGCCCAGCCCGGCCGCCGTGGCCGCGCGCGCCAGCACGGTCTGACCGTAGGCGATACCCGCCAGGGTGACCGTATCGAACACGCTGAACGGATGGAACGGATTGCGCTTGTGCCCGGTACGGGCGACGGCCGCGTTGACGAAGCCGAGGTCGAAATGGGCGTTGTGGCCGACCAGGATCGCGCGCTGGCAGCCGTACTTCTTCATCGCAGCACGCACCGGAGTGAAGACGTGATCGAGCGCGGCCTTCTCTTCCTTGGCCAGGCGGAACGGATGGTCGAGGATGATGCCGGTTACTTCCAGCGACTTCGGATCGATCTCAAGACCCTCGGCAGGCACCACATGGGCGCTGGCGGTCTGGCCGGGGTAGAGCAGGCCGTTCTCGTCCATCTCGATCGGCACGGCAGCGATTTCCAGCAGCGCGTTGCGCTGGCTGTCAAAGCCGCCGGTTTCAACATCCACCACCACCGGCAGGAAGCCGCGGAAGCGTTGTGACATCGCGCGCTGCGCCTGGGGTACGTCGGAAACAGGGGCGGCGGCAGGTGCGGAAGTGGGGTCAGTCATGTACGGATTCTAGCAGAGCGACCCTGAGCGCCCGGGATCCGGGCAGGTGCCAACCTTGGTTGGCACACTGCGCGCCGACCAAGGTCGGCATCTACCGGAGCGCGGGCTGCGCCGTGGGGCCCGACGGATACCACCGCGCCAGCACTGCATCCACGCTCAGTTTCCCCGCGCCGGTGAACAGCAGCGGCAGCAGCATCGCCATGAACAGCAGCGGCAGTTTGAAGTTGCCAAAGCCCTGGTCGCTGATGGCATAGCCCATCGCCAGGTCGCCCAGCGAGCCCCATTCGGCGGGCAGGTGCACCGCGTACGTTGCCACGACCGTCAGCACCAGCAGGGTGGCAGCGGCGAGACGGGTACCGAAGCCGAACAGCAGGCATGCCGCGCCCACGAGCTCAAACCAGGTGGCCAACTGCCAGTTCAGCGCGGCGGGAAGCTGGTCGAAGGGGAAGGGGAATGCGTCCTGCAGGTCGGCGAACCAGTTCTCGCCGTGCAGTTTCTCGCGCCCGGATTCAAAAAATTCCCAGGCCAGCAGTATGCGCAGGCCAAGCGGGGCCAACCACGGGGCGAAACGGTCCAGCTGGCCGCGGGCTGCGGCCAGGATCGGGGTCTTCATGGGTGAATCTCCTGGAAGGGGCGTCAGGGTGAAGCGGGGAGCGGACCGATCACGCCGGCACGCAGGAACTGCAGCAGCAGTTGCGCACCTGGGGCGGCCAGGGTCTCGGGATCGAGGTGGTGCAGGGCGGCCAGTTGCTGCAGCTGGTGTTGGCCGGTGGCCCCGGGCGCCTCGCCGATCAGGGTCAGCAGATGCACCGTCAGGCTGCTCAGGGTGGAAAAACGCACTGCGCCATCGGCATCGCGCCGTACCAGCAGGCCGGTGGGTTCTGTCGGCGGTTGCAGCGGTGCATCCTCACTGCCCAATTGATGCACCGGCCAGCGATACAGCAGCGGCCAGGCCAGCGCCGAGCGCTGCAACGACACCTGCAACGGGTCGATGTCGCCAGGTTCCGGCAGCGGTTCAGCCTGCAGCTGGTACAGCGCAGTCTCCACCCACTCGTAGTGGGCCAGCTCAGCCAGCGCCGGGTGCGGCAGCTCCGGTTGCACCTGCAGCCACTGCACGAACTCGGCGGCCAGCTCGGTGAACAACGGCGCTTGGCAATGGTGGCTGGCGAAATAGTGGCGCACCAGCGCACTCCAGGCCGGTTCGCCCAGCAGGCGCACGCATACCGGGAAGCCGTTGCTCAACAATCCCAGCAGGTTGTTGAACAGCAGGCGTTCGTACACCGCTACCCGGCGCGGGTCCATGCCGGGCGGCGCCGGCACCTGCTTTGGATCGCGCAGGTGTGCGGTGAACGCGTGCTGCTGGGCGCGCAGTCGTTCGGGGGCGTCAGCCATGGGCGGCTCCGGCATGCGCGGCCTGCAGGCGGTGGATGGTCTGCAGCTCGCCCCGCAGCTCGGCATACGGCGGGAAATTGAAGTCGCGTTCGAGCAGGGTAGGGCGTGGGCCGATGCGGGCGTAGGTGCGCGCCAGCAGATCCCAAACCGGGTCGATCACCGCGCTGCCGTGGGTGTCGATCTTCAGGTCCGGAGCGTCGTCCAGGTGCCCGGCGACGTGCAGGCAGACGATGCGCTGCGCAGGCAGGCCGCCGATGAAGGCATCAGCGTCGTAGCCATGGTTGCAGGCATTGACGTAGACATTGTTGACGTCCAGCAGCAGATCACAGTCGGCCTCGGCCAGCACCGCATTGGTGAAGGCCAGTTCGTCCATCATTGGTTCCGGGGCCAGGTAGTACGACACGTTTTCCACGGCGATGCGGCGGCCGAGGATGTCCTGCACGCGGGCGATGCGTGCAGCGGTGTGGCGTACTGCTTCATCGGTGAATGGAATCGGCAGCAGGTCGTACAGATGGCCCTCGTCGCTGCAGTAGCTGAGGTGTTCGCTGTACAGCGGCACCCGGTGTTGCTCAAGAAAGGCACCCACCTGGGCCAGCAGCTGGGTATCCAGCGCTGCGCTGCCGCCCAGTGACAGCGACAGGCCATGGCAGCTCAGTGGATGGCGCGTGGCCAGTTCGGCCAGTGCATCACCGGCGGGGCCGCCGACACCGATCCAGTTCTCCGGTGCGCACTCGAGGAAATCGAAATCGCCGGCCGGTGCGTCGCGCAGGTCCTGCAGCAGGGCGCGGCGCAGGCCCAGGCCCACGGCCGCCGCGGGAAGCGGCGACCGCGGGTGGACGACGCCGGCGCGGACGTCAGTGCTTGCCACCGCACTTGCCTTCGCCGCACTTGCCTTCGGCCGACTTCTTGTCGCCGCCGGTCTTGGCCTTGGCATCGCCAGCCTTGCCCTTGTCGGCGCCACACTTGCCTTCACCACACTTGCCTTCGGCGGTTTTGCCTGCCGCGGCATGATCGCCGGTCTTGCCCTTGTCGGCGCCACACTTGCCTTCACCACATTTGCCTTCGGCGGTCTTGCCGGCCGCCTGGCCAGCCACCAGGTAACCCTGGGCGAGGTCGCTCATGCTCAGCGCCGAGGCGCTGGAAGCCATGCCCAGGCCAGCGGCCAGGGCGGTAGCGGTCAGCAGGGACAGGGTCTTGTTGGAACTGCTCATCGGTCGAACTCCTTGGGTGGTGGGCGGGGTGCCCGGGGGTGAACTGATGGTGCAGCGATCCTACTCAACGAATCCTCGCCGGTAATTCAAATTTTCGTGAGAAGTATTACAGCGCCAACAAAAAGGCCGCTGTCGCGAGGACAGCGGCCACCCTGGAGTCGAATCCGGTGTTGCAGTGCAGTATCAGATATCGCCGGCGCTGGAGGTCTCGTCGCGCTTCTGGCGCGGCGGCAGTGGCTGCTCGCCGTGCACCAGGAACCACACGTTCTCGGCGATGTTGGTGGCATGGTCACCCACGCGCTCAAGGTTCTTGGCCATGAACAGCAGATGAGTGCACGGGGTGATGTTGCGCGGGTCTTCCATCATGTAGGTCAGCAGCTCGCGGAACAGCGCGGTGTACTGCGCATCCAGGCGGGCATCGTCCTCGCGCAGTTCCAGTGCGGCATCGGCATCGTTGTCACGATAGGCGGCGATGGCGCGGCGGACCTGCTGGGCAGCAAGGCGGCCGAGGGCGCGCAGGCCCTGGATCTGCGGCAGCGGCGGTACCTTGCCCAGCGCGATGGAGCGCTTGGCGACGTTGGCCGCGTAGTCACCGATGCGTTCGATATCGGCCGGAATGCGCAGGCCGGCAAGGATCTCGCGCAGGTCGCGTGCCATCGGGCCACGCAGCGCCAGGCGCATCACATCGTGGCTGATCTGCTGTTCCAGCGAATCGATCGCTTCATCGTTGGCGATGATGCGATGAGCGGCGTTCTCGTCGCGCTTCTCGATGACGTCCATCGACGCCTCCAGCTGGGCGACGGCCATCTCGCCCATGCGCACGATTTCGGCCACCAGGCGCTGCTGCTCTTCGTCGTAGCTTTTGACGATGTGGTCGTTGGGAAGGTTCATGTTCTGCAATCCAGGTAGAGCCAGGCCGCGCCTGGCTGGGACATGTGGCGAAGCGTCAGCGCCGATCAGCCAAAGCGACCGGTGATGTAATCCTCGGTCTGCTGCTTGGACGGCTGCGAGAAGATCACTTCGGTGCGGTCGTGCTCGATCAGGTCGCCCAGGTACATGAAGGCGGTGTAATCGGACACGCGTGCGGCCTGCTGCATGTTGTGGGTGACGATCACGATGGTGTACTCGTGCTTCAGTTCTTCCACCAGCTGCTCGATGCGGCTGGTGGAGATCGGATCCAGCGCCGAGGTCGGCTCGTCCAGCAGCAGCACCGACGGGCGCAGGGCCACGGCACGGGCGATGCACAGACGCTGCTGCTGGCCACCGGACAGGCCCAGCGCGCTCTGGTTGAGCTTGTCCTTTACTTCGTCCCACAGCGCGCCCTGGCGTAGCGCGTGCTCGACACGGTCGGCCATGTCCGCCTTGGACAGCTTCTCGTGGTGGCGGATGCCGTAGGCCACGTTCTCGAAGATGGTCATCGGGAACGGCACCGGCTTCTGGAACACCATGCCGACCTTGCTGCGCAGGCGGTTCATCGGGTACTTCGGCGACAGGATGTTCTCGCCGTCGAGGATCACCTCACCGCGCGCTTCCAGCTTCGGGTACAGCGCGTAGATGCGGTTGAAGATGCGCAGCAGGGTCGACTTGCCACAACCGGAGGGACCGATCAGCGCGGTCACGCGCTTTTCCGGGATCTCCAGGTTGATGCCCTTCAGGGCGTGGAACTTGTCGTAGTAGAAGTCCAGTCCACGCGCGGCGAGCTTGACCGGTGCCGGAGCGTGCAGGTTCTCGTGCGAGGCCGGCACCACGATGCGCTGCATCGGCACGGCGTTGGAAAGGTCGTTCATGGCGGTATCCACGGAAAGGTCAGTCATGGGAGATACGGTTGCGCAGCAGGATGCCGCGCGCAGAGAGGCTGACCAGCAGCACGAACACGGTCAGCACCAGCGCGCCGGCCCAGGCCAGCACCTGCCAGGATTCATACGGGCTGCCGGCAAACTGGTTCATCACCACCGGTACCGAGGCCATCGGCTGGAACACGTTGCTGTTCCAGTACTGGTTGCCGAAGGCGGTGAACAGCAGCGGTGCGGTCTCGCCGGAAATGCGCGCCAGTGCCAGCAGGATGCCGGTGATGATGCCGGCCGAGGCACTGCGGTACAGCACCTGCACGATCACCTTCCACTGCGGGATGCCCAGCGACAGGGCGGCTTCGCGCATCTGCGAAGGCACCAGGCGCAGCATCTCGTCGGTGGTACGCACCACCACCGGCAGCACGATGAAGGCCAGCGACAGTGCACCTGCGAAGGCGGAGAAGCTGCCGCCGGTCTGCATCACGTACAGGGTGTAGACGAACAGGCCCAGCACGATGGACGGCGCCGACAGCAGGATGTCGTTGACGAAGCGGACCACGGTGCCGGCCTTGCGGGCGTTGCCGTACTCGGCCAGCCAGGTGCCGGCGAGCACACCCAGCGGGGTGCCGATGCCGATCGCCAGCGCACACATCACTGCGCTGCCGAAGAAGGCGTTGGCCAGACCGCCTTCCTGCATCGGCGGCGGTGTCATCTTGGTGAACAGATCCAGGTTGATGCCGGCCAGGCCCTTGGAGGCCAGGGTGAACAGGATCCAGCCGAGGAAGAACAGGCCGAACAGCGCGGTGGCGCAGGACATCGCGATGGCGATGACATTGCCGATGCGGCGGCGCAGGTACAGGGAGTCAGCGGTGCTGGACATCAGTTGCCCTCCTTGCGGGACAGGCGCATCAGCATCAGGCGGGCGATGGCGAGCACCACGAAGGTGACGATGAAGAGGACGAAGCCGAGCAGCAGCAACGCCGAGCGGTAGGTTTCAGTGGCTTCGCCGAAGTCGTTGGCGATCAGTGCGGCGATGGTGGTGCCCGGTTCCAGCAGCGACGGCGACAGGCGCACGCTGTTGCCGATCACGAAGGCCACGGCCATCGTCTCGCCCAGTGCGCGGCCGAGGCCGAGGAACACGCCACCGATCACCGCCGAGCGGGTGTAGGGCAGCACGATGTCCCAGCTCACTTCCCACTTGGTGGAACCCAGCGCGTAGGCCGATTCCTTCAGGCGGGTCGGCACGGTCAGGAACACTTCGCGCATCACCGAGGAGATGAAGGGGATGACCATGATCGCCAGCACGAAACCAGCTGTGAGCATGCCGATGCCCAGCGGCGGGCCCTGGAACACCGGGCCGATGATCGGCCATTCGCCCAGGGTTTCGTTGAGGAACGGGGTGACGTACTCGGTCATCACCGGCACCAGCACGAACAGGCCCCACATGCCGTAGATGATCGACGGAATGCCCGCCAGCAGTTCGATGGCGGTGCCGACCGGGCCACGCAGCCAGCGCGGTGCCACTTCGGTGAGGAAGAAGGCGATGCCGAAGCTGACCGGCACGGCGATGACCATCGCGATCAGCGCGGTGACCAAAGTGCCGTAGATCGGGGCGAGGGCGCCGAACTTGTTTTCGACCGGATTCCAGTCGGAAGAGAAGAAGAAGCTCAGGCCCTGCATCTGCAGGGCGTGGCGACCACCCCACAGCATCGACAGTGCAGCGCAGGCCAGTGCGATCAGGACGAAGATGACGGTGCCGACCAGCACCCATCGGAACAGTTTGTCGTTGCGGGCATCACGCGTATCACGCGTGGACGGGGCGGCTACAGGCTGGGCGATGGCATTCATGGGGACGGCAGGGCCAGGAAGGGGCGGGGCAGCACGATGTTCAGGAGGCGGTGCCCGCACGTGGCGGGCACCGTCGGGTCCATCACTTCAGTTCGGTCGCCCAGTAGGCTTCGATCTGCTTGACCAGCTCGGCCGGCAGCGGCACGTAGTGCAGTTCGTTGGCCTGGGTCTGGCCGCTTTCGAAAGCCCACTTGAAGAAGGCCAGTGCATCCTGGTTGCGCTTGGCATCCTTCGGCTTCTTCTGCATCAGCATGAAGTTGGTGGCGGTGATCGGCCAGGCCTGCTCACCCGGAGCGTTGGTGATGACCAGGTTGAAGTCCTTGGCGCTGGCCCAGTCGGCGCTGGCGGCAGCGGCGGCGAAGGTCTCAGCGTTCGGCTGCACCCAGGTGCCGGCCGCGTTCTGCAGCGAGGTGTAGGGCATCGCGTTCTGCAGGGCGTAGGCCAGTTCGACGTAGCCGATCGAGCCCTTGATCTGCTTCACATACGAAGCGACGCCTTCATTGCCCTTGCCACCCACGCCGTCCGGCCACTGCACCGAGGTGCCTTCGCCGACCTTGCTCTTCCACTCCGGGTTGACCTTGGACAGGTAGTTGGAGAAGTTGAAGGTGGTGCCCGAACCATCCGAACGGTGGACGATGGTGATCTTGCCGTCCGGCAGGGTCACGCCCGGGTTGGCGGCGACGATGGCCGGGTCGTTCCAGGTCTTGACCTTGCCCAGGAAGATGTCGGCGAGCAGGGCGCCACTGAGGCGCAGCTTGCCGGCTTCCAGGCCGTCGATGTTGACCACGGGCACCACGCCGCCGATGGCCGACGGGAACTGGGCCAGGCCGGCCTGGGCCAGCTCGTCGCTGCTCAGCGGCTTGTCGGAGGAACCGAAATCAACGGTACCGGCCTTGATCTGGGCGATGCCACCGCCGGAACCGATCGACTGGTAGTTGATCTTGGCGCCGGTGGCGGTGTTGTAGTCGGCCGACCACTTGGACACCAGCGGGAAGATGAAGGAGGCGCCAGCACCGGAGACCTCAGCGGTCACCTTGTCGCCGGCAGCGGCCGGAGCAGCGGCGCCGTCAGCGGCCGGCTGCTGTGCGGCCTGCTTGTCGCCACCGCAGGCAGACAAGCCCAGGGCGATGGCCAGGGAAAGGGCGGCAAGGCTGGCCGAGTGCAGTTTCATGGTCACTCCATAGCGGGGTAGAGCCGACGGTGTCGGCGGATGCGGCTATGAAATGATGTTTTTGTTACAGCCGTATGACGTCCATGACAGAGGTGTCCTGGATCACGTTCTGGCAAGGGTTTCACAGAGTTGGCCGGCCCCCGGAGAGGTCCCGGAGACCACGGATCTGCGCACCGATATGGGGGTGGAGGCAGGGTAGAGCCGAGCCCGTGCTCGGGTGCCCGCGAGGCCAGGCCAGAAGCAGCCGAGCATGGGCTCGGCTCTACAGATGCTCCTGCACGACCCCATCGCCGCAATAACAGATCAACGAAAGCGCAGCGCTCTTCACGACCAGCCCAACAAACCAACCGCACAAAAAAGAAGAGCGCCGGACCCCGAAGGATCCAGCGCCCGGTGGGGCCGGCGGGGGAGAGAGGACCCGCCGACCCCGTTCCTGCGGGGGAACGCCTTGCAACGAACTCAGTACTTCAGGTTCTGCGTCCAGTAGGTCTCGATCTGGCGCACCAGCGCGTCCGGCAGCGGCACGTAGTCCAGCTGCTTGGCCTGCGCATCGCCATTCTTGTAGACCCAGCGGAAGAACTCCTGGGTGGCCTTGGCGCCCGCCACGTTCTTCGGCTGCTTGCGCACCAGGATGAAGTTGGTGGCGGTGATCGGCCATGCGTCAGCGCCCGGGGCGTTGGTCATCACCAGGTAGAAGTCACGGGCGTTGGCCCAGTCGGCGCTGGCTGCGGCGGCCGAGAACGAGGCGTCCGACGGCTGCACGATCTTGCCGGCTGCGTTCTTCATCGCCGCGTAGGACATCTTGTTCTGCAGCGCGTAGGACAGTTCGACGTAGCCGATGCCGCCCTTGATCTGCTTCACGTAGGCAGCAACGCCTTCGTTGCCCTTGCCGCCGATGCCGGCCGGCCACTGCACCGAGGTGCCTTCACCGACCTTGCTCTTCCACTCCGGGCTGACCTTGGACAGGTAGTTGACGAAGTTGAAGGTGGTGCCCGAGCCGTCCGAACGATGGACGATGGTGATCTTGCCGCTGGGCAGGGTCAGGCCGCTGTTCAGGGCGGCAATGGCCGGGTCGTTCCAGGTGGTGATCTTGCCCAGGAAGATGTTGGCCAGGGTCGGACCGTCCAGCTTCAGCGCGCCCGGGGCGACGCCAGCGACGTTGATCACCGGCACCACGCCGCCGATCACCGACGGGAACTGGGCCAGGCCAGCCGCAGCCAGCTCTTCCGGCTTCAGCGGCGCGTCGGACGAGCCGAAGTCCACGGTCGCAGCCTTGATCTGGGCGATACCACCGCCGGAACCGATCGACTGGTAGTTGACCTTCTTGCCGGTGGCGGTGCTGTAGTCGGCCGACCACTTGGACATCACCGGGTAGATGAACGAGGCGCCCGCGCCGGTGACATCGGCGGCGTTGGCGGCGAACACGGACGACGCGGCCAGAATGGCGACGGCGGCGCGCGACTTGAAGGCGTGGATCACGGGAGAGACTCCTGGGGTGGTCGAGGGGCGGCTGCCCGACGTTTCGGTGCACATTCCATAACGGTTCCATGACACGCCCGCGTCTGTCATATGACGCGAACGTGACAGCCGTCATGGCGCTGCCGACGCCTCCCTTTCAGAGCCCGCGCAACGCCTCCGGAACGGCATAGCGACCGTCGCTGGGCAGCAGTGTCCAGCGCTGCGCAGGTGCCGTCGTGTCGGTTGCATGGCAGTCGTCACCCACGGCAACGCTGATCGTATCGGTGCGCTTTTCGCGCACCACGATCGGTGCCAGACCCGCAGGAGTGCTACTGCCCATTTCCAGCGTGCGCTCGAAGCGGCTGAACTCGCCGGCGCAGCGCGTATCCCATTCGCCGCGACTGCCGCTGACGGCCAGCGGCGCCAGCACCCGGCGCAGCTGTCGGCCATCGCGCACGAACAACTGCAGTTCGGTCTGCGCGAACGGGTTGGGTCCAGAGCTGCCGCTGTAGTCCATGCGCACGCCAAACGCGCGGGTGGAAGGGTCCAGCTGCCAGCGTGCCGTGTCCAGGCGGAGCCCGGTGAAGCGCAGCGCATCACTGCTGACCGCATCGGCGACGCGCGTCCAGGCCAGTGGCCGGCTACTGGCGGTGTCGATCAGCAGCAGGTCCAGGTCGCCGCCGCGCACGTCTTCCGAAGCGGGCTCTGTCCATTGCGCGACGGCCAGCAGGGTCGTGCCGGGCTGCGCAGGCCACGCACGGCAGGCGGTGCTGTCGGCATCGGTGAAACGTGCCGTTACTGGCAACGCGCCAGCCGGCAGCTGTCGATACGCGGCCTCGCGCACGGCTTCTGCATCGTCACAGGCAAGCGCGGTGACGGGCAGCGCGGTGAGCAGGACAGCGCACAGCAGGCGGCGCAGGCGGAGGGAAGGGGGCATCCCGAAGGTCCATGTCGACAGGGCAGGGCATCATCGCGCGCCTACCGCCTGCCCACAACGACGAAGGCACGGCCGGAGCCGTGCCTTCGTTCGAACGCGTGCTTCCGGTCTTACCAGAAGAACTGCGCGCGGGCTTCCAGGATGTTCGGATCGTCGTTGACGAAGCCACGGGCGGTCGAGCTGTACTTCTTGCTGTCGACCATCACGTAGTTGAGCATCAGCTTGAAGTTCGAGCGCCAGTACCAGTTGGCGCCGACGGTCCAGATGTCCATCTTGCCGCCGAGCACGCCATCGACGATCGGCGGACGGCCGGCCACCGGGTTGGCGGCGAGGTTGCCGTCGTTCAGATCCATGTGGTCATAGCGCACGCCCAGCTGCCACTGGCCACCGGCCGGGTTGTTCGGCAGGCCGGTGCCCGGGGTGCCGCCCTTGTAGCTCCAGGTCTCGCCGGTGACGTTCCACACGCCGCTGACGTAGTAGCCGTCACTGGTGTAGTTGTCGTTGGCCATGCGCTTGGCCTTGCTGGTGTAGTACTCGGCCTGGGCCTTGAACGGACCCTGGAAGTACATCGCTTCGGCACCGATGGTGCTGACCCGGTCGGTGTCGACCAGGTTGCCGCTGTCGACCAGGCGCGCGGTGGCCAGGTCAGCGTTCGGGCGGGCACGCACGCGCAGGGTGTCTGCGTCGGTGTCGTAGTTCACGTAGCTCAGGCCGAAGTGCAGGACCTGGCCCTTCTCGTTGATCGGGGCCCAGGTACCACGTGCGCCGTAGCCGCTGCCGTGGGCCAGGTTGCGGGTCAGCTCGCGGCCGAAGGCGCTGGCGGTGACCGACCAGTTGTCCTGGCCGTAGCTGTAGGCACCGCCGAGGCGACGGGCGACGGCATAGGTGTTGGTGACCGCAGCCTTGGAGATGAAGTCGTTGTTCTTGGTGCTGGACAGCTCTTCCAGGCTGTTGGGCTGCTTGAACTGGCCGACCTGGATGAAGTGGTTGGCGTTGCCCAGCAGCTTGTACTTCACGTTGGTGTCGAGGAACTTGTCGGCCTTGGCGTCGTAGCCGACGACCCATTCCACGTTGCCCGGGCCCTTGCCCTTCAGCACCAGCTCGGCGCGACGCAGTTCGAATTCGCTGTTCTTGCCGTTGCCGGCGTCACCGCCGTTGAGGTCCACGACGTCATTGTCGTACCAGTTGCCGTCGGCCTGGACCAGGCCTTCGAAGGTGATTTCCGAACCGCCGATCACATCGATGGCGACTTCGGCGTGAGCGGCCGGCACGTACAGCGCAGCAGCCACGGCGATCGTCAGGAGCTGGTGATGCAGTTTCATGGAGAGGAGCCTTGCAGGCAGGTGGGAAGATGCGCGCAGGCTAAAACGTGAAGATTGCGTAAATGTGACAGTTCGCGCACGGCCGCGCTCCGCCGCAGGCCCCGTCACGGCTGGGCCTGCCATTGAAACCGGTTACGTATGACGCCCCGATTGCGTCCCGGTTGCAGTAGATCCACGCCCTGCGTGGATGGTTTTCCGTGCATCCACGTCATGCGCGGATGCCGCCCTTACTCGGCGAGGGTCTTGTCCTTGAACCGGCAGAGATCGGCAATCACGCACCCGGGGCAATCCGGTTTGCGCGCTTTGCACACGTACCGTCCGTGCAGGATCAGCCAGTGATGCGCGTCCAGCAGGAACTCGGCGGGAATCGCTTTGACCAATCGGTCTTCGACCTCGCGCACGTTCTTTCCTGGCGCAAGTCCGGTGCGGTTGGCGACGCGGAAGATATGCGTGTCCACCGCCATCACCGGTTCGCCGAAAGCGGTATTGAGCACCACGTTGGCGGTCTTGCGACCGACACCGGGTAGTGCTTCCAGTGCATCGCGATCACGTGGCACTTCGCCGCCGTGCTTCTCCAGCAGCAGCGCGCAGGTGGCGATCACGTTCTTTGCCTTTGCGTTGAACAGGCCGATGGTGGCGATGTACTTCTTCAGTCCCTCTTCGCCCAGGGCGAGGATCTTCGCCGGCGTGTTGGCAACCGGGAACAGGCGACGGGTGGCCTTGTTGACGCCGACGTCGGTGGCCTGCGCCGACAGTGCGACCGCCACCAGCAGTTCGAACGGCGAACTGTATTCAAGCTCGGTCTTCGGATGCGGGTTGAGTTCGCGCAGGCGGGTGAACATTTCCACCACGTCGGCGCGCGGCATCGTACCGCCGCGGCGCGCAGGTGCGCGCGCGGTCTTCTTCGCTGTCGCCATTACTGCTCCTTGCCGGCGGCGCGGGCCTTGGCCCGGGCGAGGATGGCGGCCGCTGCGGCGGGCAGGGCGGGTTTGGCGTCCGGCGCCGGCGCGGGCGTGCGACGTGCATCACGCTCGGCCTCGCGTCGGGCCAGGCGCACCGCACGTGCGCGGAAACGTTCGCGCGCGGCCCATGCACGCTGCAGTTGCAGCTGCATCTGGCAGAGGCGGTCCGGCAGGTCCGGATGGTCGGGCAGCAGCCGGTCATCGCCAGCGCGCACGAGGTAGTCCATCAGTCCAGCCTGCAGCGCGCCATCAGGATCGTCTGCCTGGACCCGGGCGAACAGCAGCACGGGGTTGGGTCGGGATGCCATGGCGTCAGCGGTTCTGGAAGGCGGGAGGACGGCGCTGCAGGAAGGCGCTGGTGCCCTCGCGCATGTCTTCGGTGGCGAACAGCAGGCCGAACTGCGCACTTTCGTATTCCAGGCCGGTCTCCAGGCTGCATTCGCCGCCCACGTGCACCGCGTCGAGCAGGCCACGCAACGCCAGCGGCGCCGACTGTGCCAGCTGCCGGGCGAGGGCCTGCACGCGGGCGTCGAGCTCGGCGGCGGGCACCACCTCGTTGACGATGCCCAGGGCCAGCGCACGCGCGGCGTCGATCGGGGTACCCAGCAGGCACAGCTCCAGCGTGGCCGCGCGTCCACACAGGCGCAGCAGGCGCTGGCTGCCGCCGAATCCGGGAATCAGGCCGAGATTGATCTCCGGCTGGCCGACCTTGGCCGAATCGGCCGCGATGCGCAGGTGGCAGGCCATGGCCAGCTCCAGCCCGCCGCCCAGCGCAAAACCGTTCACGCGGGCGATCACCGGCTTGGGCATGCGTTCGATGCGGCGCATCAGGGCCTGGCCGAGCAGGGAGAAGTCACGTCCCTGAACCGCGCTCAATGTGTTCATTTCCGCGATGTCGGCCCCGGCCACGAAGGCCTTGGGGCCGGCGCCGGTCAGTACCACCACCCGTACCGCCGGATCGGCGGCCGCGTCGCTGAACGCCCCGGCCAGAGCCTGCAGGGTCGCGGCATTGAGGGCGTTGAGCTTGTCCGGACGCTGCACGGTAATGGTGCGGATGGCGCCGTCGTCGCTGACGCCGACCGGGTGGGGAGTGAGGGCCTCGGCCACGGGAAACTCCTGGAACGTTAAAAAAAAGTGAGATTGAACTCTGTAAACGCAGACAGGTCATAGCCTGCGTGGTGAGTAGCGGTTACACGTTGTGGCCGTTATCCTAACCCGTCGCCTCAGGGCGGCGCAGAACGTCCCTGAGTTACCACCCCTGGAGAACTGTTTGATGAAGTTGCGTTCTATCGCGGTCGCCGTCGCGGCCCTGGCCCTGACGGGCAATGCCTTCGCCCAGGACATCGCGTCCGAGAAGGGCAAGCTGAGCTACTACTTCGGTTACGACTACGGCAACAACCTGGCGGAGCTGACCGGTCGCGGTGAGCAGCTGGACATCAACTCGGTGGTGAAGGGTCTGCAGGACGCCTACGCCAAGAAGCAGCCGGCGATCACCGCCGAGCAGCTGAAGCCGGCCGTTGAAGCGTTCCAGAAGCGCGAGCAGGGCCGTGCCCAGGCCGCCAAGGCCGAGTACGAAAAGGCTGCTGCCGACAACAAGACCAAGAGCGATCAGTTCATGGCGCAGAACAAGGCAAAGGCGGGCGTGCAGACCCTGCCGAGCGGCGTTCAGTACCGTGTGATCGAAGCCGGCAAGGGTGCCAAGCCGACCCAGGCCAGCACCGTGCAGCTTGAAGTGGCTGGTCCGTTCCCGTACGGCCAGCGTCCGACCGAGGCTCGTCCGGCCCAGCAGATTCCGTCGATCAAGGTCAGCGAAGTCGAAATGAAGGCCATGCGCGAGACCCTGCTGCAGATGCCGGCTGGTTCGAAGTGGGAAGTGTCCCTGCCGCCGGATCAGGCCTATGGCGCCGACCCGCGCACCCCGTTCCCGCCGAACGTGGCTGTGCAGTTCGAGATCAAGCTGATCAGCGTCAAGTAATAAGAAACAGCGTCAACATCAACGCGCCGGTGATCCCACCGGCGCGTTTTTGTTTCTGCGGTACGTAGCAGCCGTGCGGGCCCATCCCAAATCCGGCCCATTCGCGCTACTGTTGACCGGTGCAAATAATGGAAGAAACGGCGCGTGCTGTCGCAAGCCCCTGCATCAACGTGTGCAAGCTGGATCGCAACCGGCTGTGCGCCGGCTGCGGGCGGCATATCGACGAAATCGCAGGGTGGTCGTCGATGAGCGACAGCGAGCGCACCCACATCCTGCAGCGCGTGCTGCCATTGCGACAACAGCTGCAGCAGTCGCTGCGAGGCTCGTTGGCCGATCATGAGCGCCTGCTGCGCGCGCTGCATCCGCTGGCCGAACCGCCGGCAGGTGACGGCTGGAACCGCAGTGAACTGGATGATCTGCTGCCCCCGGGCCCACCGGTCGAGGCGGCGGTGCTGGCCGGCATCGTGCCGCGCGCCAATGGTGCGCAGGTGATCCTGACCCGGCGTACCGAAACCCTGCGGCAACATGGTGGCCAGGTCGGTTTTCCCGGTGGCCGTACCGAGCCGGATGATCGTGATGCGCTGGCCGCCGCACTGCGCGAAAGCCAGGAAGAAATCGCATTGGCGCCGACGCAGGTGCAGGCACTGGGTTATCTCGATCCGTTCGTGACCATCACCGGCTACCGCGTCACCCCGGTGGTGGCGGTGATCGATCCGGATTTCGTGGCGGTACCGCAGCCCAGCGAAGTGGCCGAGGTGTTCGAAGTGCCGCTGGACTATCTGATGGCCGCCGACAACCTGCGCCAGGTCGAAATCAACCATCGCGGCCGCGTCCGCCATGTCCTCGAATACGGCTGGCCCGGCCAGCGCATCTGGGGCGCCACTGCGGCCATCCTGTACAACCTGCGTCGCCGCCTGGAGCAAGTGCAATGAAGCCGATCGATCCGCCGTGGACCACCCTCGTCGATGTTGCGACCCTGGCTGCGGTGCTGGGCGATGGGGTACGCGTGGTCGATGCCCGCGCGACCGCAAGCACTGCCGTACGCGTGGTCGATGCACGTGCATCGCTCGCCGATCCGCAGGCGGGCAATGGCCTCCATGCGCAGGGACACATTCCCGGTGCGGTGCATGCCGATCTCAACCGCGACCTGTCCGACCTGACGCGGGTCGGACATGGGCGCCACCCGTTGCCGGACAGCGATGCGTTCGCCACACGGCTGGGGCAATGGGGCATCGGCCCCGACACGCAGGTGGTGGTGTATGACGGCAGCGATGGCAGCATGGCCGCTGCGCGACTGTGGTGGCTGCTGCGCCTGATCGGGCACACGAAGGTGGCCGTGCTCAATGGCGGCATCGCCGCCTGGCAGGCCGCCGGCCAACCGCTGGCGACCGGCAGCAGCGAAGCCGCGGGGTTGCCGGCGTACCCGGGACGTTTCGATACCAGCCAGGTTGCCAGCGCGGACGAGATCGAATCGCGCCTCAAGCATGCACAGGGCTGGCTGGTCGATGCCCGCGCAGGCGAGCGTTTCCGTGGCGAAGTGGAGCCGCTGGACCCGGTGGCCGGCCATGTGCCGGGGGCAGTCAATCGACCGTTCGCGCTGAACGTGCTGGACGGTCGCCTGCGTGATGCACAGGAACTGCGCGCCGAACTTCAGGGCGTGATCGGCAACCAGGATCCTGAGCGCGTGGTGCTGATGTGCGGTTCGGGCGTGACCGCCTGCCATCTGCTGCTGGCGATGGAAAGTGCTGGCCTGTCCGGTGCGCGCATCTACGCCGATTCCTGGAGTGGCTGGGTCAGCGACAGCAGCCGTCCGGTGGCTACCGGCGCCTGAGCGAAGCGGGCAGATCGATTTGACGTTCATCCACGCATGGCGTGGATCTACTGGCTACCGGTTCATATCCGGGGCAGAGCCCCCTGAGTCAGGGGGCGGCCGCGAAGCGGCGGGGGTGTGGGAGCTGGTAAGTGGGGCCCGCGGTTCGCGCAGCGAAGCGTGGGAGCGACAGCGCGCATGCGATGGCGTGTACCCAGGGCGCAGCCCTGCCGCCTCTCAACCCAGCGGCTGCAGCGGCACCTTGGCCAGGATCCGCTGCCACGGAAACAACGGGCCGGGGTCGCGCTTGCGGGCCACGGTCACGGCCGGGTCGTCACTGGCAGGCACCTGCTCCAGATCCAGCTGGTCGTGGCCGGCAATCTGCCGCAGCGACGGATACTGCAGCACCAGCGCCTGCAGCAACCGCTCCAACGCCAGCAGCTGCGCTTCGGCATACGGCTCGTCCATCGCCTGGTGGCGGCTGTCGAGCCAGTGCGGGTAGCGCCCCGAATTGACCAGTTCGATGCCCACCGAATCGGCATTCATGCCGCGCACGTGGTGGGCGATGCGCTCCGGCGCCACGTACTGCACCACGCTGCCGTCGCGGTCGATGTAGAAATGCCCGCTGTTGCCGGCGCCGCTGTCGTACAGCACGCGCTCGCCGTACTCCCGGGCAGTCGCCAGGTCGGGCAGTTCGGTGCAGTGGATCACCACCATCGCCAGGCTGGATGGGTCGCGCACGGGCAGGCGGTCGTGGTAGGGCAGCGGCTGCAGCTGCAGGCCGGGCAGGAGCGGGTTGGGCATGCGGCGATGCTAGCATTGCCGAATGAAACTGCCTTCCTTTCTGCTGTCGGTCCGCTCCGTGGGAGCGCACGCATGAGCCGCGGTCACTGCATCCTGTCGCACGGTTTCGAGAGCGGTCCGGAGGCGACCAAGGTCACCGCCCTGGCCGAGGTCGCCGAGCGCCTGGGCTGGACCCATGAGCGCCCCGATTACACCGACCTGGACGCGATGAGCGAGGTCAGCCGCGTTGGCGATGTACGCACCCGCCTGCAACGTCTGATCGAGCGCACGGCCGCTGCTGCCGCGCAGGGGCCGGTGGTGCTGGCCGGCTCCAGTCTGGGCGCCTACATCTCGGCCATCGCCTCGCTGCAGGTGCCGGTGGCCGGCCTGTTCCTGATGGTGCCGCCCACCACCATGGGCCCGATGCCGGCGCTGGATGCCGCGCCGGTGCCGACCACGGTGGTGCAGGCGTGGCATGACGAGGTGGTACCGGCCGCCGGGGTCATCGCCTGGGCGCAGGCGCGCTCGGCGCAGCTGCTGCTGGTGGACGACGGCCATCGCCTGGAACATCACGTGGAAGCCTCCGCGCAGGCCTTCGAGCGCCTGCTGCGGCAGCTGTGAAGCCCGGGCGCACGGCGCGCCCGCCCGCATTGACTACAATGGCAGCCCCGCCGCCCCCGGCGCGGGCCTGCCGGCCGTGCCTACGGCCCTCCCTTCCGAATGGCCCGGCTCCCTGCCGTGCCTGACCACCTGCGAACCGATCCCGTGAAATTTTTTGTCTCCTGCGCCAAGGGCCTGGAATACCTGCTTGCCGATGAGCTGTCGGCCCTCGGCCTGGAAAAGGCCACTGCCACCATCGCCGGCGTCAACGCCGAGGGCGAACTGGAGCAGGCGCTGCGGATCGTCATGTGGTCGCGGCTGGCCAGCCGCGTGCTGTGGCCGATCGACGAATTCGAATGCCCGGACGAGCAGGCGCTGTATGACGGCGTGCGCGCGCTGCCGTGGCACGAGCACATCAAGCCGGAGATGACCCTGGCGGTGGACGCGCACGTGTCCGGCGACAAGATCACCCATGCCCGTTTCGCCGCGCAGCGGATCAAGGACGCCATCGTCGATCGCATGCGTGACGAAGGGCTCGAGCGCCCCTCGGTCAACACCGATCTGCCGGACGTGCGCGTCAACCTGTCGCTGCGCAAGGGCCGCGCCTCGCTGTCGATCGACCTCGGTGGTGGCCCGCTGCACCGCCGCGGCTGGCGTGGTGCTGCCCATGACGCGCCGTTGAAGGAAAACCTGGCTGCCGCGCTGCTGATGCGCGCGCAGTGGCCGCGCCTGCACGCTGCCGGTGGCGGCCTGCTGGATCCGATGTGCGGCAGCGGTACCCTGCTGATCGAAGGCGCGCTGATGGCCGCCGACGTCGCTCCCGGACTGATGCGCCATGGCAGCCTGCCGCCGAGCCGCTGGCTGGGCTTCGACAAGGCGGCCTGGAAAACCATCCAGAGCGAAGCGCGTGATCGCGAAGCGGCCGGCCTGGCTGCGCTGAAGCCGGTCGTCCACGGTAGCGACATCGACCCGGTGGCGATCCAGGCGGCGCGCGAGAACGCGGAAGTTGCCGGCGTCGCCCATGCCATCCGCTTCACCCGCGCCGATGTGGCCGACCTGCCCACCCCGGAGCAGGAGATCGGCGCGGTGGTCTGCAACCCACCGTATGACGAACGCCTGGCCGCCGATCCGGCGCTGTACCGCAAGCTCGGCAATGCCCTGCAGAAGGCGGTGCCGCAGTGGCGCGCCAGCCTGCTGTGCGGCAATGACGAACTGGCCTTCGCTACCGGCCTGCGTGCGGGCAAGAAGTACCAGATGTTCAATGGCGCGCTGGAATGTGCACTGATCGTCTGCGATCCGATCGCGGTGCCGGGTCGCGATCCGGCACAGGTGCGCGAGCTGAGCGAAGGCGCGCAGATGGTGGCCAACCGCCTGCGCAAGAACCTGAAGAAGTTCAAGAGCTGGCGCGCACGCGAAGGCATCACCTGCTTCCGTGCCTACGATGCCGACCTGCCGGAATACGCAGCGGCCATCGACGTGTACGAAGAGGATGGCGGTCAGCGCCGCACCTTCCTGCACGTGCAGGAATACGCCGCACCGGCTGCGATTCCGGAAAACGACGTGCGCCGGCGTCGCAACGAACTGCTGGCTGCTGCGCGTGAAGTGTTCGGCGTGCCGCCGGAGCAGGTCTCGATGAAGTCGCGCGAACGTGGCAAGGGCGGCAGCAAGTACGGCCGTTTCGAGCAGCGTGATGAGTTCCTCGTGGTACGCGAGAACAACGCGCTGCTGCAGGTAAACCTGTTCGATTACCTCGATACCGGCCTGTTCCTCGACCATCGCCCGCTGCGTCGCCTGATGGCCGAGCAGGCGCGCGGCAAGCGCTTCCTCAACCTGTTCTGCTACACCGGCGTGGCCAGCGTGCAGGCGGCGGTGGCCGGTGCGGCCAGCACCACCAGCGTCGACCTGTCGGCGACCTACCTGCAGTGGTGCTACGACAACCTGGCCTTGAACGGGCAGGGCGGCAACCAGCACCTGCTGGTGCAGGCCGATGCGATGGCATGGCTGGAAGGCGATCGCGGGCAGTACGACGTGATCTTCTGCGACCCGCCGACGTTCTCCAACTCGGCCCGCGCCGAGGACTTCGACGTGCAGCGCGAACAGGTGAAGATGCTGCGTGCCGCCGTCGCGCGACTGGCGCCGGGTGGCGTGCTGTACTTCTCCAACAACTTCCGCCGCTTCAAGCTGGAAGAGAACGCCATCGCCGAATTCGCGCAGTGCCGCGAGATCAGCGCCAGCACCATCGGCCCTGATTTCGAGCGCAATGCACGCATCCATCGTGCGTGGGAGCTGAAGCGCCTGGCGTGAACCGACGTCCGGGGTCGGAGCCCTTGCGCTTCGCGCAAGGGCTCCGACCCCGGTGGCTTCGGCTACACCAACGCCACCACCAGCCCGATCACCGGCAGCGCGACCGCCAGCGGTGCGATCCATTTCGGCCGGTACGGATACAGCGCGAACGCCAGCACGATTCCACCCAGCGTAAGCGCGCCGAGCCACAGCACCGGGCCCATCGCCCATCCGTGGTCGACCACGCACAGCGCGAACGCTACGGTCAGCAGCAGCCAGCCCAGCACCCGCCATTGCGTGCGCCTTACCGGTGAAGCTGCTGCCTTGCCATGCAGTTCCTGCTGGTGCTTTTCCATCGCCATCGACAGCGCGGTGAACGCGGTGAACGACAACCCCAGTACCAGCAGCATCATGCGCTGGCCTCCGCTTCCACTGCATCGGCCGGTGTCTTGGTCGCTGCCGCGGCCGCCGCGCGCTTCTTCTTCTCGGCCGCAGTCAGCGGTGGCGTCCAGCGCTGCATGCGCCAGCCGCACAGGGCCAGCATCGCGCCGAAGGCGATCATCGACAGGTCGAAACCGGCCAATGCCCAGTCACCATTGAACAGGGTCACGCCCAGGTGCGCGTGGGTGGTCAGCGCGTTCACCAGCGGGATCAGCGCGAACGCAGCCGCGCCGATGTACAGCTGCCACGCCCACATCATCCGCTTGGGCCAGATGAAGGCCGCCAGCAACGAGGCGCCCCACGCGTAGAAGAACACGTTCGCCTCGGCGTTGGAGCGCTCGGCCAGGCCCAGCGGCAGCAGCCGGTTGCCCCAGAAGTAGGCGGCAAAGGCGATCGGCAGGCCCGCCACGGCGCCGATGTTCAGTGCATCGACCAGGCGCAGGCCAAAGCCGGTGCGACCGCTCTTGGCATGTTTCGGACGCTCCTTCACCGCCCACAGCACCACGCCGCTGGCCACCATCAGGCAGCCGGTCAGGCCAGACAGGAAGAACAGGGCGCGCACGCCCCAGTCGGCGAAGCGAGCCAGATGCAGGCCATACAGCACGCCACGGGTGGCGGTGGCGCCACCGGAAGGCGGGGTTTCCTGCAGCAGCGCGCCAGTGACCATGTCATAGCGCAGCGCGGGCGTGTCGATGGACAAGCGCTTGCCGTCGCGCTGGCGGATGTCGATCACCGCATTGGCGGCACCGGGATTGGCAACGCTGAAACCGGCGACCTCGGTGCCGTGCCAATGCGTGCGGGCACTGTCCAGCAGCTGCCGCAGCGGCAGCGGGGCTGCCTTGCCTTCGGCGGGCGCGGTGACCTCGGGCAGGCCACCAAAGGCCTCCGAATAGAACGCGTCCTGATCGGTGCCGTAGGCCACGTTCACTCCCCACGGCAGGTACATGATCATCAACGTGACGATGCCGGTGTAGGTGATCATTGCGTGGTAGGGCAGGGCCATCACCGCGCTGACGTTGTGTAAGTCCAGCCAGGAGCGCAGGCCCTTGTCCTTCCGGAAGGTGAAGAAGTCCTTGAAGATCTTCTTGTGGGTGATCACGCCGGTGATGATCGCCACCAGCATGAACATCGCGCAGAAGCCCACCAGGTAGCGCGCCCACAGCACGGGAATGTAGTGCAGGTCGAAATGCAGGCGGTAGAAGAAGTCGCCGCCACGGGTCTCGCGGGCCTTCAGTTCGGTGCCGGTGTTCGGGTCCAGGGTCGCATCACCGAAGGCGCCGCGTCGGCCTTTGGCGGGGTCCGCCAGCTCGGCTGGCAACCGCCAGAACATCTGCATGGCTGGATTGCGCGGCTGCGGCAGGGTGACGAACCAGCTCTCGGCCTGTGGTGCATTGGCCAGCAGGTAGTCGGCCGCACGCTGCGCCGCTTGGTCGGTGCTGACCGTGCTGCGCGGCAGTTCCGGGCGCATCCAGCGGCTGATTTCCTCGCGGTAGTAGCTGGCGGTGCCGGCCATGAAGATCAGCAGCAGCAGCCAGCCGACCAGCAGGCCGGTCCAGGTGTGCAGCCAGGCCATGGATTGGCGGAATCCATTCTTCATGCCCACGCTCCCAGCAGGCGCGAAATGCCGGCCATCAGCAGGGTGGGGGCGAGAATGCCGACCCAGGCGCGCAGCGCACTGCGGGTGGCGAACGCCCACAGCGCCGCGCAGGCGGCGACCAGGATCGCCAGCAGCATGCCGGTCAGCACGGCCTGGCCGCGCGCGCCCGGCAGCGCCAGCGCGCAGAACACGGTGGTCATCGAGGCAAGCGCGTAGCCGCCGAAGATGGCCGCAAGGGATCGGGACAGCACGCCCCATCGCGGGTTGGCGAAGAAGGTGCTGAGGCGGGGGCTGGCGGTTGCGGGCGAGCGGTCCACGGCGGTCCTGCAGGTTGAATGAAAGAGGACCGGCGCACCGAAGCGCGCCGGGGTTGGCCATCCGTGGCCGTGGCCGGTCGCAGAACCGGCGCCATCCATCAGATCGTCAGAGCTTCCAGCGCAGCGTCATCATCACGTTGCGCGGTTCGCCCCAGTACACGCCGTCGTAGAAACCGACGCGGTTGTAGTACTTCTTGTCCAGCAGGTTGTTCACGCTCACCTGGGCGCTGAAGTTCTCGTTGAAGCGATAGCCGGCCGACAGGTTGAGCAGGTAGATGTCACCCTGTTCGATCGCCACGCGGTCGCGCTTGCCGCTGACCAGGAAGTCCTCGCGCGGCTTGTTGCTCAGGCTCCAGATGCCGCTCTGCCAGGTTGCGCCGCCTCCGATCCAGAAGCGGCCTTCGGCACCACCCGGGCGCCAGCTGGCGTTGAGGCGGAACAGATCGACCGGAACGGTGGTGTTCTGGCGCACGCCCAGCGCATTGCGGCTGACGGTGTGGGTGAACCCGGTCGACAGGTTCCAGTGCTCGCCCAGGCTGCCCTGTGCTTCGATTTCCCAGCCCTTCACCTTGTTGCCCTTGCCGGTGGAGCGGTAAGCACTGATGCCACCGGGCAACGAGTTTTCCGGTACCGAATCATCGAGCTCGGCGACGTTGTCCTTCTCGCCCTTGAATACCGCGACCGAGGTGTTGAGCAGGCCATCGAAGAACTCGGCCTTGAGCCCGGCTTCCCACATGTCACCGACGACCGGTTCGAGATAGTTGTTGGCCTTGTCGCGGTAGTTCTGCGGTTGGAAGATGTCGGTGTAGCTGACGTAGCCGCTGAAGTAACGGTTGAAGTCGTAGATGAAGCCCGCGTACGGGGTGAGCGAGTCGTCCGGCTTGTAGCCACCGCGGGTGGTACCGGTCAGGCGGCCGGCGGCGTCGTGGGTGTAGTTCCAGCTGCGCGTTTCCCAGCTGCCGTAGCGGGCGCCGAGCACGGCGGTCAGCGGCTCGGCCAGCTGCAGGCGTGCGGCCAGGTAGGCGGCACGCTGGCGCAGTTCGTCTTCCGAGGCGAGATAGCCCAGGCGGGTGGCCTGCAGCGGCGCGACGTTGCCGTTCCAGCTGCGCCAGTCCGGCACACGTTCGTAGTTGGCCGGATAAGCGGCGGTTTCACTCGCAGGCACTTCGCCCTTGCGCACCGACTGGCCGAAGCCGAACACCAGTTCGTGTTCGCGGCCGAACAACTGGAACGGACCGCCGACGTTGAAGTCGAACACCTGCATGTCGCCGTTTTCACCGAAGCTGCCGACGAAGGCCGAGATGCCACTGCCGTCGGCACGCGGATAACCGGACGCGCCGTACCAGACCGCGCCGTCGGTCTCGCGCTTGGAGCGGGTGTAAGCGAATTTCGCGGCCCAGCCATGGCCCAGCTGCTGTTCGAGGCGGGCGAACGCGCTCTTTTCGACGATCGGCCAGCTGCTCCAGCGCGCCGACAGGTTGGTCGAGCGCGGGAGGTTGGCCGGCTTGCCATCGGCGCCCCAGTACGGCACCACGCCCCAGGTCACGCCGGTGGTGCGCGGCGACTGGTACTCGTAGCCGGCTTCCAGCAATGTGGTGTCGGTGATGTCGGCCTGGACGATGCCGTAGAAAACGTCCTTGTCCAGCTTGTAGACATCGCGGAAGGAATCGCTCTGCTGTTTGGCCGCGACCACGCGGGCACGGATGCGGCCATCCAGGGCGATCGGACCGCCGAGGTCGGCTTCCAGGCGCTGGTTGCCCCAGCGCCCGAGCGTAAGGTTGGCGCTCATCTGGAACGTATCGGTGGGGCGCTTGCGGACGAAGTTGATGGTGCCCGACGGATCGCCGGCACCGGTGGTCAGGCCGGTGGCGCCACGCACTACTTCGATGCGGTCGTAGATCACACTGTCGGTGTTGGTCTTGATGTAGCCACCGAAGGTGTTGAGCATGCCATCGACCTGGAAATTGGTGATGTTGTACCCGCGCGAGACGTAGTTGATGCGTTCGCTGTCGGTGACTGACACCGCCACGCCGGTGACCTGGCCCATCACGTCGGACAGCGAGAACAGGCCCATGTCGTCCAGCCGCTGCCGGGTCACCACGGTCATCGACTGCGGGGTGTGGCGCAGCGACAGGCCGAGCTTGGTTGCGGTGCTGGCCCGCTTGACGGTGTAGCTGTCGGCAATGTCGCCATCGGCGGTTACCTGGACGGTGTCCAGGGTGCGCGCGGACGGGTCGGCAGAACCTTCCTCAGCGTGTGCCAACGGTGCGATCAACAGTGCGGTCACGGCCAGGGCCAGCAGGGTTGGGCGGGGAGTAGTCAGGAGCGATGCCATCGGTGCGATTCCATGCAGGACAAAAAACAGGCGATGGCAAACGCACCCATGGCAGCCATGCGCTCCGCGCACGTCGCCCAGCGTGATTCCCATCGACGGTGCGCCACCTGCGGCAGGCAGGCGACCCAGTGGTCGGGGGATGTACACGGGCGAAGGGGCGGGTGGGCGCGTGCTTCCGTGCCCCGCTTGGCTAAGCGTACAACCGATCAGTAAATGATAGGCATTCGCATTTCGTTAAGCAAGTGTGACAGCCCATTCGTCCCCCGAATGATGTGGTTCCAATGCAGTTGGTGCCGTTGACCAGACAGCTGTCGGAGGCGGGGTGGGTCCGGTTGCGGGGGCGTGAGCTCCATGGATGGCGCGCCCGAGCCTACAAGGACGTATTCACGGCGTCCCCCGGCACCGGACCCACCCCGCCATCTCACGGAATCCGGCTGTTGCTGTTTGCTTCGGCTGTTGATGTTGCCGCTGCGGGTGCCGGGCGCAGCCCGGCCGGCAACCCATCTCAGAACCGGAACAGCACCGTGGCGGCATGCAGCAGCAGCCCGATCAATCCGCCCACCAGGGTGCCGTTGAAGCGGATGAACTGCAGGTCGCGGCCCACGCTCAGTTCCAGCTGCTCGACCAGGTGGCGCTCGTCCCAGCTCTTCACGGTCTGCGCGATGTGGGTGGTGACACCCTCGCGCAGGCGCCCGGTGAGGCGCTGTGCGCCTTCCAGCAGGTGCTGGTTCAACGCCTCGCGCAACGCCGGGTCCGATTGCAGGCTGTCGCCCAGCGAGGCCAGGCTGCGCTGCACATGGCCGACCAGGGCCGAATCCTCGCGCTGCAGATCGCCGCGCAGGCTGGCCTGGATGCGCGACCACAGGCCCTGTACGTACTCCTGCAGGGCAGGGTGGTCGATCATTTCCTGCTTGAGCTGCTCGATGCGCTCGGCCAGTGCCGGGTCTTCGCGCAGGCGCTGCACGTAGTTGCCCAGCCATTGCTCGTAATCCTGGCGCAGCGGATGCTGCGGCTCGGCCAATACCTGCTGCAGTTCTTCCAGCACCGCCCGGGCCAGGCGTTCGGCAAGGCTGTCGCCGATCTCATCGATCGGCTTGACCCAGTTCACCGTGCTCGACAGCGTCGGCCATTCGCGCTGGATGTAGCGCACGATCAGCTGCGAGGCGCGTTCCTTCACTTCCGGCTGCTCCAGCCAGCGCCCCAGGCGTTGCAGGCCCTCGTCCAGCACCCGCTGGTGGCGGCCATCGGCGGTCAGCAGGGCCAGCAGTTCGCCGGCGGTGGCCGCTGCGTTCCACTGTCGCAGCTGCTGCACCACGAAGGCGTGCAGCTGCCGCCGCACCGCAGCTTCATCGAAGAAGTCCAGCGCCTGCAGTGCCCAGCCGCGGGCCATGTCGGCCAGCATCCGGGAACGCGCGGGATCGGCCAGCCAGCTGCCGAGGCGGCTGGCCGGGTCGAACACCTGCAACTTGGCCAGCAGCACCGTCGGTTCCAGGAACTGGTCGCGCACGAACAGCGCCAGGCTGTCGCCGATGCGTTCCTTGCTGCGCGGAATGATCGCCGTATGTGGAATCGGCAGGCCCATCGGCCGCCGGAACAGGGCGACCACCGCGAACCAGTCCGCGAGTGCGCCGACTGCGGCGGCCTCGCAGAAGGCCGAGACCCAGGCCCAGATACCGCGCTCACCCTGCCAGTGGCTGACTGCGAAGCCAGCCAGCATGAACAGCAACAGGCCAAGGGCGAGGGCTTTCAGGCGCCGCAGCTGAGCGCGGCGCGGATCGATGGCAGACGTCATGCCCGGAGTCTACCCGCAGGCCGGTGACGCCTACCTGTAGAGCCGAGCCCATGCTCGGCTCTACAGCGGCGTGACGCGATCGGTTACAACGCTTCCAGCTGCTTGCGCAGGTGGGCCAGCTGTGCGCGCAGGGTGTCGTTCTCGCGGGTCAGGTTCACCACGCGACGGCGCAGCGCCGGGGCATCCTCGCCCAGCTGCTCCAGCGCAGCCAGTACCTCGGCATCGCGGCTGGCGATCTCATCCTCGTTGGCTTCTTCGAAGTCCATTTCCGGCGACTCCGTTTCCGGCTTCGGCGCGCGCGGCTTGCGCTTGGACTCACGCACGCGCTTTGCAGCCTGCTTCAATTCATCCTTGCCACCGGCGGCAGCGGCGCGCTGCTCTTCTTCCGGCAGGTCGGCCACGGCAGCGGCGGCGCTGATCGAGATCATGCCGGCCTTCACCGCTTCCACCACCTCGGCCGCGGCCTGGGCGTGGATGCGTTCGATCATGCCGACCTGGCTGGTGCTCAGCTTGGCTTCGCGGGCCAGTTCGGCACGGCTGATCTTCGGTGCCGGCTCCCACGGCGGGCTGTCCTCGCCGGCCTCGTCGGCAGGCTCAGCGGTGCCATCGCTTTCGCGCTGCAGCTGCGCCTGTTCGACCTGCTTGCGCGCGGACAGGATGTCGCGCTTGCGCAGGGCCAATACGCCGCGCTGGAAATCGGAGACGCTGCGCCGGCCCAGGTGCTGCTCGATCATCCACAGGTGCACGTCTTCCATGCTCTGGAAGCGGGTGTTCTGCACGGTATTGAACGGCAGGCCATGCTTCTGGCAGATGCCGTAACGGTTGTGTCCATCCACCAGCACCTCGCCCCACAGCACCAGCGCATCGCGGCAGCCTTCGGCGAGGATGCTGCGCTCCAGCGCCTCGTGTTCGTCCGCGGTGAGCGGGTCGATGTAGGCCTTGAGTTCTTCTTTGACGACGATGTTCATGGGCACGGCAACGGGCAGGAGCGGAACCGCCCATTGTACCCGCTCGCCACCGCCGCCCCGGCCTCAGGCGGTGGCCCGGATCATCTCGCCCAGGGTGCTGGTGATCTGGTCGATCTGTGCCTTGTCCACGATCAGCGGCGGTGACAACGCGATGATGTCGCCGGTGCAGCGCACCAGCAGGCGCCCGTCGTGGAAGCAGCGACGGAACACCTCGTAACCACGGCTGCCGGGGGCGTCCTTGCGCGGCGCCAGCTCCACCGCACCGACCAGGCCGAAGTTGCGGATGTCGATCACGTTCGGCAGCCCCTGCAGGGCATGCAGGCGCTCCTGCCAGTAGTCGCCCAGCTCGATCGCGCGCTCGAACAGGCGTTCCTCGGCGTAGACGTCCAGCGTGGCCAGCGCCGCCGCGCACGCCAACGGGTGGCCCGAATAGGTATAGCCATGGAACAGCTCGATGGCCTGTGGCGGACCCTGCATGAAGCTGGCATGCACGCTGTCGCCGACCAGTACGCCACCCAGCGGCACCGCGCCGTTGCTGGCGCCCTTGGCGAAGGTCAGCAGGTCCGGGATGACCCCGAAGCGTTGCGCGGCGAACGCCATGCCGACCCGGCCGAACCCGGTGATGACTTCATCGAACACCAGCAGGATGCCGTGCTGGTCGCAGATCTCGCGCAGGCGCTGCAGATACCCCGGTGCCGGCAGGATCACACCCGCCGATCCAGCGATGGGCTCGACGAACACGGCGGCAATGGTGGAGGGATCGTGCAGGGCGATCAGCCGTTCCAGATCGTCGGCCAGCTCGGCGCCCTGGCGCGGCAGGCCCTTGCTGAAGGCATTGCGTGACAGGTCCAGCGTATGCCGCAGGTAGTCCACGCCGCCCAGCTGCAGGCCGAACTGGCGGCGGTTGTTGGGCAGCCCGCCCAATGCCATGCCGCCGAAGCCGACCCCGTGGTAGGCCTTCTCGCGGCTGATGAAACGCGTGCGTTGGCCTTCGCCACGCAGGCGGTGGTGGGCCAGCACGATCTTCATCGCCGAATCCACTGCCTCCGAGCCGGAGCTGGTGAAGAACACGTGGTTGAGCCCCGCCGGGGCCAGCGCCGCCAGTCGCTGCGCCAGGGCGAAGGCCGGCGGCGAACCCATCTGGAAGGCGGGCGAGTAATCGAGCGTGGCGGCCTGCTCGGCGATTGCGTCGACGATGCGCCGGCGCGCGTGCCCTGCATTGCAGCACCACAGGCCCGCCGTGCCATCAAGGATGGCGCGTCCATCGACGTCCTCGTAGTGCATGCCCTCGGCACGTACCAGCATGCGCGGCGCGCCCTTGTACTGGCGGTTGGCAGTGAACGGCATCCAGTACGCGTCCAGTGAATCGGGGCGCTGGGTGGCCAGGTCGTACAGGTCGCTTGCAGGGGTTTTCATGCCGGCTCCGTCGGGTCCGATGGTTGTGACTCTAGCGCAGCCGCGTCACGGATCTGTCGGCAGGCATGGCCCGGCGCTACCGGGATATGGATATGCACGTCACGGCCCGGTAGCAGCCGCGTCGGTATAACGGCGGACAGTCGATACGCGGAGGACCCCATGACTCACTTCCCCGACCGCAGCCACTGGCAGGCCCTGTCCAGCCGCGTGGCGATTCCCGGGCAAGCGTTCATCGATGGCCGCTATGTGGATGCCGCCAGCGGCGCGCGCTTTGACTGCATCAGCCCGATCGACGGGCGCGTACTGGGCGCAGTGGCCGACTGTGATGCGCAGGACGTGGACCGTGCGGTGGCCTCGGCGCGCCGCGCGTTCGAGGCAGGCCACTGGTCGCAGGCCAGCCCCGCCCATCGCAAGCGCGTGCTGCTGGCACTGGCCGCGCTGGTGGAGACGCATGCCGATGAACTGGCCCTGCTGGAAACGCTGGACATGGGCAAGCCGATCCGCGATGCGCGCCGCATCGACCTGCCCGGCGTGGTGCGCTGCCTGACCTGGACCGCCGAGGCGGTGGACAAGCTGTACGGTGAAATCGCGCCGACCGGCCCGCACGAGCTGGGCCTGGTGACACGCGAGGCCGCGGGCGTGGTGGCGGCCATCGTGCCGTGGAATTTTCCGCTGCTGATGGCCTGCTGGAAGATCGCGCCGGCCTTGGCGATGGGAAATTCGGTGGTGCTCAAGCCCTCCGAGCGCTCGCCGCTGAGTGCGTTGCGGCTGGCCGCACTGGCGGCCGAAGCGGGATTGCCCGAGGGCGTACTGAACGTGCTGCCGGGCCACGGCTCACGCGTGGGTGAGCCGCTGGCCCTGCACATGGAGGTGGACGTGCTGGCCTTCACCGGCTCCACCGCGACCGGCGCGAAGCTGCTGGAGTACGCCGGTCGTTCCAACCTCAAGCGGGTGTGGCTGGAATGCGGTGGCAAGAGCCCGCACGTGGTGTTCGCCGATGCGCCGGACCTGGATGCGGCGGCCAAGGGCGTAGCGCAGGGCATCTTCTTCAACCAGGGGGAGGTCTGCACGGCCGGTTCGCGGTTGCTGGTGCAGCGTTCGATCCGCGATGACTTCGTGCACCAGGTGATCGCGTACGGCCAGCGCATGCAGCCCCGCCATCCGCTGGAGGCAGATGCACCGATGGGGGCGCTGGTCGATGCCGCGCACGTGGACAAGGTGCTGGCCGACATCGCCCGCGCCGAAGCCGATGGCGCGCGGCTGCTGCTGGGCGGCCAGCGTGCCGAGGTGGAGGCGGGCGGTTGTTATGTGCAGCCGACGGTGTTCGACCAGGTGCGGCCGGAGCAGGCGCTGGCCCGCGAGGAAGTGTTCGGCCCGGTGCTGGCCGTGCTTGGCTTCGACGACGAAGCCGAGGCCGTGCGCGTGGCCAACGACAGCCGCTACGGGCTGGCCGCCGGCCTGTGGACGCGGGATCTCGGTCGCGCCCATCGCGTGGCCCGCCAGCTGCGTGCGGGCAGCGTGTGGGTGAACGGCTGGGACGGCGGTGACATGACGGTGCCATTCGGTGGCTACAAGCAGTCCGGCAACGGCCGCGACAAATCGCTGCATGCCTTCGACAAGTATAGCGAGATGAAGGCCACCTGGATCCAGTTGTAGCGTCGAGCCGCGCCCGGCTGCCTTTGGTAGACGCCAACCTTGGTTGGCGCCGGGCAGATTCATCCACGCATGGCGTGGATCTACTGTAGAGGCGGCATGGTGGGATTCATCCACGCAGAAAGAATTCGTTGGCGTCGGTGTCGCCTGAAACCATTGCCCCGGGGGGACCGTCAAGCGTGGCAGAATCGGTCGATCCGCCGTTACCCGCCTTGCCGATGTCGACGATCGCCGCTGCCGCGCCACCCGTGAATTCTCCCCGCCGTGTCCTGCTGGCCAGCCTGATCGGCACCACCATCGAGTTCTTCGACTTCTACATCTACGCCACCGCCGCGGTGTTGGTGTTCCCGCACCTGTTCTTCCCGGAAAGCAGCGACCAGGCCGCATTGCTGCAGTCCCTGGCGACCTTCGCGGTGGCCTTCATCGCGCGCCCGGTCGGCTCGGCGGTGTTCGGCCACTTCGGTGACCGCATCGGCCGCAAGGCCACCCTGGTGGCCGCGCTGCTGACCATGGGCCTGTCCACGGTCGCCATCGGCCTGTTGCCGACCCACGCGCAGATCGGCCTGTGGGCGCCGGCGCTGCTGGCCCTGTGCCGCTTCGGTCAGGGTCTGGGCCTGGGAGGCGAGTGGGGTGGGGCGGTGCTGCTTGCCACCGAGAACGCGCCGCCGGGCAAGCGCGCCTGGTACGGCATGTTCCCGCAGTTGGGTGCACCGATCGGCTTCCTGCTGTCAGCAGGCATCTTCCTGCTGCTCGGTCGCTGCCTGGGCCAGGACGATTTCCTGCAATGGGGCTGGCGCATTCCGTTCGTGGCCAGCGCGTTGCTGGTCGGCCTGGGCCTGTGGGTGCGCCTGAACATCCACGAGACGCCGGATTTCAAGCGCGCGCTGGAGCGCAAGGCGCCGGTGCGGCTGCCAATGTGGACCGTGCTGCGCGATCATCCGCTGCCGATGCTGCTGGGCACGCTGGGCGCGTTCGCCACCTTCGTGCTGTTCTACCTGATGACGGTGTTCAGCCTCGGCCACGGCACCGCCGTGCTCGGCTACAGCCGCGAGCAGTTCCTGCTGATGCAGATGGTGGCGATGCTGTTCTTCGCCGCCGGCATCCCGTTGTCGGCACGTTACGGCGACCGCTGGGGAACGCGCCGCACGATGGCCATTGCCAGTCTGCTGATCATCGGCTTCGGTGTGCTGTTCGCCCCGTTGTTCCAGCCCGGCAGCCCGTGGCTGGTGCTGACATTCCTGTGCCTGGGCCTGTTCCTGATGGGGCTGACCTACGGCCCCTGCGGCACCTTCCTCGCCGAGATCTACCCGGTGGAAGTGCGCTACACCGGTGCTTCGCTGTCGTTCAACCTGGCGGGCATTCTTGGGGCCGCCCCGGCGCCGTACCTGGCCACCTGGCTGGCCGAGCGTTATGGGCTGGTCGCGGTCGGCTACTACCTGTGCCTGACCGCAGTGATCACCCTGTGCGCGCTGCTCGCCCTGCAGCGCCGCCAGCGCTGATCAGCCGAAGAAGCGCTTGAGCGTGCGGCCCAGCCAGCCGCCGCTCTGGTGTTCGCGGGCAAACTGGTTCAGATGCTGCTTGACCTGTTCGGCATAGGCCTGGTCGTCGCCGCGGATGTGGTTGAACAACCAGCGCGAGAGCATGGTGCGCAGCTCGTCGCTGATGTCCTCACCGGCCTGGAAGCGCATGCGGTATTCCGATACCCGCTTGATGAAGACCTCATGCACGCGCTTGTGCGCGGCGCAGAACGGATAGCCCGCTTCTTCCATCAGCTCTTCTTCGAATGCGAAGTGGGACATGGTGTAGTCCACCACCTCGTCGATCACTTCGCCCACCGCGGCCCGCTGCAGGCTGGTCTGCGCCACGTGCAGGTGGTTGAGCATTTCGATGATGCGGCGGTGTTGTTGATCGATCACATCGATGCCGATGTTCAGATCGTCCTGCCAGACCAGTAGTGCCATCCCCGGCTCCCCTTCATGCGTATGTCGGGGCCGACTGTAGAGCCGCCGCGCCGGGGCGGCGTTGATCTGGATCAAGGCATGCCGGTCAGGACAGCGCAGCCTCGCGCGGGCGCAGCGGGCTGGCCACGGTGGTGCAGCTGACCCGGTTGCGGCCTCCAGCCTTGGCCAGGTACAGCTGGCGATCGGCCTCGGAAATCAGCCGATGCAGGGCATCGCGCTGCGGCCGCAGGCAGCACAGGCCGATGCTGACCGTCATGCGCAGGGTGGCGCTGCCGATGTCCACTTCCAGCGCGGCGATGCGCTGGCGCAGCTCCTCGAAATAGAGCAGCGCTTCGTCCTGTTCCATGTCCGGCACCAGCAGGCAGAATTCCTCGCCGCCGAAGCGCGCGATCAGGTCCTGGCTGCGCGCGTGGTCGCCAACGGCACGGGCGACCGCGCGCAGTGCATCGTCACCGGCCTCGTGGCCGTGGGTGTCGTTGATGTGCTTGAAATGATCGATGTCGATCATCGCCACCGCCACGCACTGGCCGTGCAGCTGCAGCTGCGGCAGCTGGCGCTGGCTCTGTTCCAGGAAGCAGCGGCGGTTGGGCAGGCCGGTGAGGAAATCGCGGGTGGCCAGGTCCTGCAGCGTGCCGATCAGCTCCAGCTGGTCCACATTCTGCGACACACGGCAGAAGAACTCTTCGCGCGAGAAGGGCTTGCGCAGGAAGTCATTGGCGCCGTTCTTCAGGAAGCGCGGGATCAACGACGCATCGGTATTGCCGGAAATGCCGATCACCGCCACCTTGTCGCGCGAACGCAGGGTGCGCAGGCGGCGGGTGAACTCCACGCCCTGCATGCCCGGCATTTCCTGGTCGACCACGGCCAGGCGGATCGCCGGGTGCGCCTCGATCGCCGCCAGGCCTTCGCTGCCATCCGCTGCTTCGTACACCTCGTGACCGTACATGCGCAGCAGGGCGGCGGCATAGCCACGCGCGGACGGCGAGTCGTCCACAACAAGCGCGGCAATGCGCCGGTTGCGCTCCAGGCGCTGCACCAGCCAGACCAGATAGTCGATGCTGCCCGGGGTGTTCTTCAGTACGTAGTCGATGATCTGCTGCTGCAGCACGCGCTTGCGCAGATCCTCGTCATACACGCCGCTGACCACCACGGTCGGCAGGTCGCGCTTGAGGAAGAACTCGACCACCGCGTCGCGGTCGCCATCGGCCAGCACCAGCCCGGTCAGGACCAGGAACCAGCCGCCTTCTTCAGTGAGCAGGCGATCGGCTTCGGCCAGCGAGCTGGCCACCACCACCGGCAGCTCCAGTCGCTGTTCGATGGCTTCGCGCAGCATGCCGGTGAAGGCGCGCGAGTTTTCCACCAGCAGGATCCGCTGAGGCAGGGGATCGGTCAGGTCGCCTTCCAGAGCGGCCTGCGACAGGACGGGCATGATGCGGTGGCTCATGTGGGAAAGTCTTGGCACGGATAGCGGCGGTTTCGGGTGTAACTTTAGCCGGGCAGGGCACTTGGCCCGACGGACATCGGTTCAGGCCGGCTGTATGATCGCTGTTCGAAGCTGCGAGGAGGGTTCGTGCAGCACTAGACGAAGCCGGTTGCTGCGGCAATGCACCGAGCCACCATAGGCCAGTATCCGACCGGCCAGACGTTCGACGGCCTGGTGGGTTGTCCGGGTCGACAGCACGCAGCGCCGGTCGAGCAGCGAGACCACTACCACGATGCCACGGCGACTTCCTGAGTTGCCGCACCGGGCCGCTACGCAGACCTGCCCGGATTCCAGTTCCAGCAGCAGTGCGACCGCCTCGATCAGGGTGCGGTAGATGGCCAACTGCAGATCCACGGTCAGCAGGCAAGGGTTGCCCGCCAGTCTGGGCGGAGTCACGCGGTGCGTGTTGCTCCAGTTTTTGCATGCACCGCCGGCCTGCAGCGCGACATACAGCCCGACCTGTTCCAGCCCAGTGGGATAGACCAGGCTGGCCTGTTCACGGAACAGCCGTGAATGCACGGACGACGCATGTTGCAGGCTGTTTGCCACCGCATGGTGGCCTTGGGAGTTGAGCCAGTTGACCATCTCGTCGAGTGAACTGTCCATGCCCTCGCTCAGATGCTTGAGGTGGATGGCTCGTTCACGCAGCTCACGCTCGCTGGTCTGGTGGGAGCTGCGCGCCAAGCGCAACGTGGTTTCCTCTGCCAGACCACGGGATCTTGCGCGCTGATGGTGATAGCTGATGCTGGATCCCAGCGCGAGCAGGGCGACACTCATCACCGCCATGTTCTGTTGGGTAGCGAACGTGCCCAGGTCGAAGGAGGAGGGTAGGCCGGTGCTGGGCGTTGCGGCATGAAGCGGGAGGTTCAACAGCGGAATTGCGATGGCTGCACCGCGCCAGCCATGCATGAAGGTCAGGGCGATGGCGGGCAGGGCCGCTATCAGTACAAGGTGTGTGCGGGCGGTATGGGCGCTGGTGCCTGTCAGCTGCATACCCAGCCCCAGTATCAGCATCAACAGGATCGCTACAGAGGTAGGCGCGACAAAGCGGGGGCGCCAGCTGGGATCTGCGTGCCGCAGGGTCCACAGGAAGGCCAGCGGGACCAGGGTGATGATGGCTGCGAAGTGGCCGAAGATCGTTCGATCGACCGCGTCCAGCAGGTTGCTCGGCGGCGGATTGGACCAGAGGACATATGAAATGCCCAGATTGAGACCCGGGACCAACAGCGCTGTGCATAGCGACAACGACAGCAGCCAGAGGCCGGTGGCTGCCTCGGATGGTGTTCTCATCCGATGCAGATAGATCACCAGCATCGCCATCGGCATCAGCAGCGTCGACGCCAGGATGACCCAGTCCAGGCCGTAGGTATCGATCATGGGAAGGCGCAGCTTGGCGAAGTAGATGTACTCGCCGAGTAGTAGATAGGGCCACAGGCGCGTCGGGACGATCAGCAGCGCAGCCGCCCGGATACCCGCTGGCAGGAAGAACTGGTCCAGCGAGAACTGGCGTGAGATGAGGCAGCTGGCTGCGTAGACGGCGGCCAGCGCAAGTCCGACCGGCCGGAGGCGGAAGCTCATCTCGAAGGCATTCTTCAATCGGTCCAAAAACCCCACCTTGCCATCGCTCAGCTACCGCTGGCCCGGGAATTGACACTATCCACGGATGAGTGCGGACGCAATCGGCACCCCATGTTCTTCTGCAAAGGACATGGCACGCGGACATAGGGTGCACATATGGGACTAAATCGTCCGGATTATCCAGCCATCACTGCGTTGCTGCGGGAAGACGTTACTATCGTTGCGAAGTTGTTTGCTCTCACCCCGACCAGGAGGTCATTGTGCGATCCATGTTTTTTGGTGTTGTAACCACTGCAGCAGTGTTCGTCGCAGCTCCGGTATTCGCGAGTGATAGAGGAGGCGGTGACTACCACGGCAAGCCCTTGGCAAGCGCCGCAGTCTCGACCGCAGGGCTCGGTGAGACCGATCCCGCCGCTGCAGACATCAGCGCCGATCCCGCTTGGCAGGTGTACGCATTCCAGCGCGATGGCGTGGTCTATCTGCAGGTCAACGATTTGGCCGGGCAGGTAAAGGTGATCATCGGCAACGCCGGTGATGCTTACTTTGCGTTGCCCGCGGGCAAGTCTGCGGCGCGTGTTTCGCTTCCCGGTCAGCGACTCACTGTTCCGGCTTCGGCACGGCGTTTTGAGGTCTATCGTGCGCAGGATGTGGTACTGGTGCGCTACGCGAGCACCGATGGCGACATCTGGTCCGTTGAAGCACCGTAGTACTCGTGCTTCAGGATCCTGGACGTGCAGGCGGCTAAAGCCGCTTGCACGTTTCCGCTCCAATACCGGTGGCGGTACATGCCTGCTACGGAATCAGAAGCCGGAGGGTGCTGTCATTCACGCCTTCGCGCGTGAGGCATCCGCTTCGAATCCCGAAAGGCTGTTTCTTCCATTTGGCGAGAAAACATCCAGAGGGGCGGCCGTGCCCGTTTCCTTCATTGCCAGCACGATGCGATTCCGGGTGCATTTCAGCGCGCCCCCGTAGGCGAGCGTTCTCCCGGCCAAACGTTCCATGGCTGCGGCGACAGTCGCATCGGAGAGGGTTCGTTGTTGATCCAGCAGTGAAACCGTCATCAGGATTCCACGATGCGAACCGATCCGTCCGCAGCGTGCCCGTACGTGGATCTGCCCTGCTTCACCCTGGATCAGCAATGACACCGCGTCGATCACCGTGCGGTAGGCGGCCAGTTGCAGACCGACACTGAGTTGGCAGGGGTCGCCGAGCAACGCCGGATTGGCGACACGGGCCGTCTTCTCCCACGCTTCGCGAACTCCTCCTGCTCTCAAGGCAACGTAGAGTCCGAGGTGCTCCAGAGCAGTCGGGTAGATCATGCTTGTCTGCTCGCGGAGCTGGCGCGAATGGATCGATGCCACATGCACAAGGCTTTCCGCAATCGCAAGATGGCCCTGTGCTGATAGCCAGTTGATCACCTCGTCAAGCGCGTGATCAATGCCATCACCCAGCTTCCGTAGATGCAACGCACGTTCGCGAAGGTCAAGTTCACTGGCAACATGTGAGCTCCGCGCGAGTCTTATGGCATTTCTCTCCCCGACCTCCCGGAGTCGGTAGCGCCGATAATAGTGGGTGATCCGGGAGCCAAGTATGAGCAGCGCTGCGCCGGTGACGGCCATGATCTGCTGGGTAGCGAATGACGCAGGGTCGAACGACTCCGGGTGAGTGGCGGGCGTAGTCAGGCCGATGATCATGTTCAGGGTGGGCACGCCGATGGCGGCGCCCCGCCATCCATACACGCATGTCAGAAGGACCGCAGGAAGTGCCATGAGAAGTTGCAGAGACACTTTCGTCGTCACTGCATCAGCAGGCACATCCGCAGCTGACAGGCCGAACACGACCATCAGTGCAAGAGCCCCAGCCATCTGTGCGACGTCACGCTTCCGGACCTGCACTTCGGCCTTCCCTCGCGACCAGAGCAGCACAAGTGGTGCGAACGTCAGGATGCCGATGAAGTCTCCCACCACCAAGCGGACGATGCCGGTCAACAGCGGGAAATCAGGTGGTGTTGGCCAGAGGAAATTTGCAAGAAGAAGGTTGATCAGCGTGACGGATACTGCGGCGAATGCAGCAACCGATATGAGCCAGGCATTCTTTACTGCCGAGATCACGTTGCGGTGAAGATAGACGATCGTCATGACGACCGGCATCTGGAACGCCGAGCCAAGAATGACCCACGTCAACCCGTACCGATCAATCATCGGCACACGCATCTGCGCGAAATAGGCGTACTCACCGAGCAGCAGATAGGGCCAAAGCCGAGGCGGGCAGAGCAGTACCGCGGCAACACGTACGCCGGCGGGAAGATAGAACTGATCAAGCGAGAGCTGCCGTGTGGCCCAGCAGGCAATCGCGTACAGCACAGCCAAGGCAAGTCCTGCCGGATGGATGCGCAACTTCAGCTGCAGGCCTTCATTCCACCAGTTCAATCGCACTACCCCTTCACAGTACGTTCCCTGTCAGCATCCATTCGCCGCGGGACCCGGTTCTCACCGACGGTATCGACACGCGTTCCATTATGCAATCGCCTCAGCCTTCGGCCCGGCAAGTGAGGAAGTCATCACAGGAATACCGACGGCGACGAGTTTCACAGTTTTCGGGGGGCGGTAGATTCAGCTCGGTTTCCGATCAGCTCACCACAACGCATCGCGCAGCTTGTACCAGGACATCGCCGCCACCAGCAGCGGCATGCGCAGCAGCCGTCCGCCGGCGAAGGGCGCATGTTGCAGGCGCTGGAACACGTCCAGACGCTCGCTCTGGCCCGAAATCGCGGCGGCAATGACCTCGCCGGCCAGCCCGGCCGCTGCCACACCGTGGCCGGAGAAGCCCTGCGCGAAGTACAGATTTCCGTCCAGCCGGCCCCAATGCGGGGCACGGTTGCGGGTGATGTCCACATAACCGCCCCAGACCTGCTGCAGCGGGATGTCGGCCAACTGCGGGAACACCTGGTGCATGCGCCGCTGCATCACCCGCTGCAGGCCCGGCGGTGGCAGCGCGGAATAGCTGGCACGGCCGCCGAACAACAGGCGGTGGTCATGGCTGAGCCGGAAATAGTCCAGCGCCCAGGCGGTATCGGAGACCGCCATGTTGTTGCCGATCAGGGCCTGTGCGCGCGCGGCACCCAGCGGCGCGCTGGCGCCGATATAGGTGCCGACCGGCATGATGCGCCGTTCCAGTTCAGGCACCAGCCCCTGCAGCAGGGCGTTGCCGGCCACCACCAGCTGGGGCGCGCGCACGCTGCCATGGTCGGTATGCAGCACCGCGTGTACACCACGTTGGATGCGCGTCACCGGCGATGCTTCGTGGATGACCACTCCAGCCGCGCGCGCGGCATCGGCCAACCCGCGGGCGTAGGCCAGCGGATGCAGGTGCGCGCTGAGCGGGTCGAACATCGCTGCGCGGTAGCGCGGGCTGTCCAGCTGCGCGCGAAGGGTGTCGCGCTCCCACCACTGCATCGGGTAGTCGTAGTGCTGCTGCAGATGCTCGCAGTTGGCGCGCAGGTCCTGCTCGTGGCGTGCGCGGATGGCGACGCTGGCGTGGCCCTGCACCCAATGGCAATCGATGCCATGCCGGTCGATGCGCGCGCGCATCGCCTGTACCGCGTCACGCGACCAGTCGAACAGGTGGCGTGCATCGTCCCGGCCGAGCTGGCGTTCCAGCTCGTCCACTTCACATCCGTAGCCGACCAGTGCCTGGCCACCATTGCGGCCAGAGGCTCCCCAGCCGATCCGCTGCGCTTCCAGCACCACCACCCGCTGGCCGCGCCGGGCCAGTTCCAGTGCGGCGGTGAGGCCGGTGTAACCGGCGCCCAGTATCGCGACATCGGCCAGCAGTTCACCGCGCAGAGGCGGCAGCGCGGCCGGCTCGGGCAGGCTGCTGGCGTACCAGCTGGGCGGGAAGGCGGCGCTCACCGGCGGCCTCGCAGAAGCGGGAAAGGGCGTCGGAGCGGGGGAGGACGGTCGGGCTTCACGCCGATAGTCTGGCCCAAGCGAAGCGCCCGTGGTGTGACGGCAGCGGCTTGCCGTTGCCAGTGCAGGGCGGGTAACGTGATTGCACGCCAAGGAGTTTTCCCATGCGCCGCCTGCCCTGGGTGGGCCTGCCCACCGACAGCACCGTGCTCGGCCATCATCGTTTCGCGGTGGCCGGGGAAAAATATGTACGTGCATTGGTTGATGCTGCGCAGGTAACACCACTGGTGCTGCCGAGCCTGCAGCCGCCGCTGCCCGCACGCGACTGGTTGCAGGGCCTGGATGGCCTGCTGTTGACCGGCGCGGTCAGCAACATCGAGCCGCAGCACTACGAGGGCGGCCGCAGCTGGGAGGGCAACCTGCACGACCCGGCCCGCGATGCCACGGCGTTCGCCCTGCTGCACGATGCGCTGGCGATGGATCTGCCGGTGCTGGCGATCTGCCGCGGCTTCCAGGAATTGAACGTGGCGCTTGGCGGCACGCTTCATCCGCAGGTGCATGCTGTGCCTGGCCTGAGCGATCATCGCGAAGATCCGCAGGCGCCGGTGGAAGTCCAGTATGGGCCGGCGCATGGAATCACCCTGGCCGATGGTGGTTGGCTGGCACAGTGGTCTGCCGGCGATAGGGCGCAGGTCAATTCGGTGCACGGGCAGGGCATTGCGAGGTTGGCCGACGGCCTGCAGATCGAGGCCAGGGCCGATGATGGCCTGGTTGAAGCGGCACGCAGCCAGCGCCATCGATTCGTGCTCGGCGTACAGTGGCACCCGGAGTGGCGGGTCATGCAGACGCCGTTCTATCACGCTATTTTCCGTGCGTTCGGCCAAGCTTGCCGGCAGCACCAACAGAATCGACTGGAATCCCCATGAGTTCGCGAACGCGCCCGCGCAAGACGGCTACGCCCACGCCCCCGCAGGAAAGCAGCCTGCTGCGCTGGCTGAAGGAGCGGCGCATCACCGAGGTCGAATGCCTGGTTCCGGACATCACCGGCAATGCGCGCGGCAAGATCATCCCGGCCGACAAGTTCTCGCACGATTACGGCACGCGCCTGCCGGAGGGCATCTTCGCGACCACGGTCACCGGCGAATTCCCGGACGACTACTACGACCTGACTTCGCCGTCGGACTCGGACATGATCCTGCGCCCCGACCCGGACACCGTGCGCATGGTGCCGTGGGCAACCGACCCGACCGCACAGGTCATCCACGACTGCTACACCAAGAACGGCGAGCCGCACGAACTGGCGCCGCGCAACGTGCTGCGCCGGGTGCTGGATGCCTACACCGAGCTCGGACTGCGGCCGGTGGTCGCGCCCGAGCTGGAGTTCTTCCTGGTGCAGAAGAACACCGATCCGGATTTCCCGCTGCTGCCCCCTGCAGGCCGCTCGGGTCGCCCGGAAACGGCGCGGCAGTCGTACTCGATCGACGCGGTCAACGAGTTCGATCCGATCCTCGACCTGATGTACGACTACTGCGATGCGATGAAGCTGGACGTGGACACGCTGATCCACGAATCCGGCGCGGCGCAGCTGGAGGTCAACTTCACCCATGCCAATGCGATGGATCTGGCCGATCAGGTGTTCCTGTTCAAGCGCACCATGCGCGAGTCGGCGATGCGCCACGGGGTGTATGCCACCTTCCTGGCCAAGCCGATGGAGAACGAGCCGGGCAGTGCGATGCACATCCACCAGAGCCTGCTGCGCATCAGCGATGGTCAGAATGTTTTCACCGGCGAGCACGGTGGTGAGGATTTCAGCCCGCTGTTCGCCCACTACCTGGCCGGCCTGCAGAAGTACGTGCCGATGGCCATGGCGTTCTTCGCGCCGAACGTGAATTCCTACCGGCGCCTGGTGTTCGGCGAAGTCTCACCGAGCAACGTGCACTGGGGCTTCGACAACCGCACCTGCGGGCTGCGGGTGCCGCTGGATACGCCGGAGAACATGCGGGTGGAAAGCCGCTTTGCCGGTTCCGATGCCAACCCCTATCTGGCGATGGCCGCAACCCTGGCCTGTGGCCTGCTCGGCATCCGCGAGCGCCTGGCGCCGGACGCGCCGGTGACCGGCAGCGCCAAGGAGCTGGGCTATGACCTGCCGCGTTCGCTGGGTGAAGCACTGGACGGGCTGGAGCAGTGCAGCGAGCTGCAGGCACTGCTCGGCGAGCGCTTCTGCCGCGCCTACACCTCGGTCAAGCGCAAGGAATACGAGACCTTCTTCCGCGTGATCAGTTCGTGGGAACGCGAGTTCCTGCTGCTGAACGTGTGAAGGCCGCGAATAGAAAAATCCGCCGCCGGGGGGTAGGCTGGCACCCGTCGCCGGCCCGGCCGGCCCCCCTTTCCGCATTCTGGAGCACCCGATGAAGCTGCGTATCCTCACGCTCGGCCTGGCCTCCGCCATGCTTTCCGCCTGTGGCGGCGGCAACGGCGGCGGACAGGACAGCCAGGTCCTGAACGTCTACAACTACAGCGACTACATCGCCGAAGACACCATCCCGAACTTCGAAAAGCAGAGCGGGATCAAGGTCACCTACGATGTGTTCGACAGTGACGAGATGGTCGAGACCAAGCTGCTGGCCGGCAACAGCGGCTACGACGTGGTGGTGCCGACGCTGAACTTCTTCGGCCGGCAGATCCAGGCCGGTGTGTTCCTGCCGCTGGACAAGTCGAAGATCCCGAACCTGGCCAACCTCGACCCGGCGGTGATGAAGCGCATCGCCACCCAGGATCCGGACAACCAGTACGGCGTGCCGTACATGATCGGCACCACCGGCATCGGCTACAACGTGGACATGCTGAAGGAGCGTTTCGGTGGCAGCGCCGACATCGCCAACAGCTGGGACCTGGTGTTCAAGCCGGAAAACATCAGCAAGATGAAGGACTGCGGCGTAACCATCCTGGACACGCCGGCGGACATGATTCCGATCGCGCTGCACTACCTGGGCCTGGATCCGCACAGCGGCGATCCGGCCGACCTGCAGAAGGCGGCCGACCTGCTGAAGTCGGTCCGCCCCTACGTGCAGAACTTCCACTCCTCGCAGTACGTCGGCTCGCTGGCCAACGGTGGCACCTGCCTGGTGGTGGGCTGGTCGGGTGACATCATCCAGGCCCGCGACCGCGCGGCCGAAGCCAGCAATGGCGTGCACGTGGCCTATTCGATCCCCAAGGAAGGCGCGCCGCAGTGGTTCGACATGCTGGCGATTCCGAAGGATGCCAAGCATCCGGAAGCGGCCTACGCGTTCATCAACTACCTGCTTGAACCGAAGGTGGCTGCGGCCAACACCAACTTCATCCACTACGGTAACCCGGTACCGACCGCGACCCCGCTGGTGGACGAGGCGATCCGCACCGACCCGACCATCTACCCGCCGGCCGACGTGGCCGCGAAGATGTTCACCTATTCGATCAACACGCCGGAGACCGACAAGCTCTACACCCGGCTGTGGACCGAGGTGAAGACCGGCAGGTAAGGGCTGGCTGGCAGGTGGGTGCCGACCGTTGGTCGGCACGCTTTCCCGGCAGGGCCGACCAACGGTCGGCCCCCACCAGATCTGCAGATCCCCCGGCCCGGCGGGTGCCGCCCGTCGGCCGGCACGCACTTGCGGCCCCTGGCCGTTAGAATGGCGGCCGCTGTCCACCGCCCGCTCCCGGAGCCCCCATGCCCGTTGAAGCCCAGCCGGTAGCCACCGTCGTCGACACGACCGGTGTGCCCGGCTATCTCTCCATTCGTGATCTGCGCAAGGAATTCGACGGTTTTGTCGCCGTCGACGACGTCAATCTCGACGTCCGCAAGGGCGAGATATTCGCCCTGCTCGGCGGCTCGGGCAGCGGCAAATCAACCCTGTTGCGCTGCCTCGGTGGCTTCGAGACGCCCACCAAGGGCAGCATCACCGTCGATGGCCAGCGGATGGACGCGCTGCCGCCGTACCAGCGGCCGGTCAACATGATGTTCCAGTCCTACGCCCTGTTCCCGCACATGACGGTCGAGCAGAACATCGCCTTCGGCCTGAAGCAGGATGGGCTGGGCAAGGACGCGATCAGCAAGCGTGTCGGCGAGATGCTGGACCTGGTGCAGATGGGCCATCTGGGCAAGCGCAAGCCGCACCAGCTGTCCGGCGGCCAGCAGCAGCGCGTGGCGCTGGCGCGGTCGCTGGCCAAGGGGCCCAAGCTGCTGTTGCTGGACGAGCCGATGGGCGCGCTGGACAAGAAGCTGCGCTCGCAGATGCAGCTGGAGCTGGTCAGCATCATCGAATCCTCGGGCGTGACCTGCGTGATGGTTACCCACGACCAGGAAGAGGCGATGACCATGGCCACCCGCATCGCGGTGATGGACGCCGGCTGGATCCAGCAGGTCGGCAAGCCCGACGAGGTCTACGAGCAGCCGGCCAACCGCTTCGTCGCCGAGTTCATCGGTTCGGTCAACCTGTTCGACGGGGTGATCGACGAGGACCTGCCCGAATACGTGACCGTGCGCTCGCCGCTGTTCCCGGCGCCGGTCTACATCGCTCACGGCATCACCTGCTATGAAGGGCAGCCGGTCGCGTTCGCGCTGCGCCCGGAGAAGGTGATGATCGGCAAGGACGAGCCGGAAGGGCACACCAACAAGGCGCAGGGCGTGATCGAGGACATCGCCTACTTCGGCAGCCATTCGGTCTACCACGTGCGCCTGCCCAGCGGTGCCAAGGTGCTGGCCAATTTCGCCAACTCGCAGCGCTGGGCCAGCGATGGCCTGACCTGGGGCGACGAGGTGTGGGTGCACTGGCGTGACAACGACGGCGTGGTGCTGACCTCATGAGCACGGCGGGCCTGAAGCGCTGGCTGCCGGGCACGCGTGCCACGGTGATCGGCATTCCGTACCTGTGGCTGCTGCTGTTCTTCGCGGTGCCGTTCCTGATCGTGCTGATGATCAGTTTCTCGCACAGCCGGGTCGGCTCGCCGCCGTACACCTGGCTGCTGCAGTATGTCGATGGTGGGCTCTCGCTCAAGCTCAACCTCGAGAACTACCTGGCGCTGTTCCGTGATTCGATCTATGCCCAGGCGTTCCTGAGCTCGATCAAGATCGCCGCGATCTCGACCTTCCTCACGTTGCTGATCGGCTATCCGATGGCCTATGCCATCGCCCGCCTGTCGCCGGCCGCGCGCAACGTGGCGATGATGCTGGTGGTGCTGCCGTCGTGGACTTCGTTCCTGATCCGCGTCTATGCCTGGAAAGCGATCCTGGACCGCAACGGCCTGCTCGACCAGTTCCTGCAGTACACCGGCCTGCAGACGCTGATGACCAGCATGGGCCTGCCCAAGCTGCAGCTGATCGATACCCCGACCGCCGCCTATATCGGCATCGTGTACTGCTATCTGCCGTTCATGGTGCTGCCGCTGTACGCCAACCTGGTCAAGCATGACCACCGCCTGCTGGAAGCGGCCTACGACCTCGGTGCCAAGCCGTGGCAGGCGTTCCTGCGCATCACCCTGCCGCTGTCCAGGGCAGGCATCATCGCTGGCTGCATGCTGGTGATGATTCCAGCGATCGGCGAATTCGTGATCCCGGAAATGCTCGGTGGCTCGGAAACGCTGATGGTCGGTCGCCAGCTCTGGAACGAGTTCTTCAACAACCGCAACTGGCCGGGCGCCTCGGCGATGGCAGTGGCGATGATCCTGCTGCTGCTGGTGCCGATCCTGCTGTTCAACCGGTCCCAGCAGCGACTGCTGGAAGGGAAGCAGGCATGAGCCCGCGTTCTGCCAAGGGTCTGGGGCTGGGAGTGCTGCTGCTCGGCTTCGCCTTCCTGTACCTGCCGATCCTGCTGTTGATGTTCTATTCCTTCAACAGCTCGCGGTTGGCCATGGTCTGGGCCGGATTTTCCACCCGCGCCTACAGCGACCTGTTTGCCGATCGCGCGCTGATGGATGCGATGTGGACCAGCCTGGTGGTCGCGTTCTGGACCGCCTGTACCGCCACCGTGCTCGGCACGCTGGCGGCAATGGTGATGACCCGCTTCAAGCGCTTCCGCGGCAAGCCATTCTTCGGTGCGCTGGTGACCGCGCCGCTGGTGATGCCGGACGTGATCCTCGGCTTCTCGCTGATGGCACTGCTGGCCTCGATGGGCGCGATTCCGGGCTTCCCGGCGCGCGGCCTGGCCACCATCTGGATCGCCCACGTCACCTTCACCCTGTGCTTCGTCACCGTGGTGGTGTCCTCGCGCCTGCAGGAAATGGACCTGTCGCTGGAAGAAGCGGCGATGGATCTGGGCGCGAGCCGGCTGACCGTGTTCACCCGCATCACCCTGCCGATCATCGCCCCGGCGCTGGTGGCCGGCTGGCTGCTCGCCTTCACCCTGTCGCTGGACGACGTGGTGGTGGCCAGCTTCGTCGCCACGCCGGGCTCGACCACGCTGCCGATGAAGGTGTTCGCCTCGGTGCGCATGGGCATCAGCCCGAAGATCAATGCGCTGGCCACGCTGCTGGTGTCGGCGGTGTCGATTGCGGCGGTGATCGGCTGGTACATCAATGCGCGTGCCGAGAAGCGACGCCAGCGCGACCTGCAGCTGGCACGCCAGGACAACGGCTGAGCGGCAACATCCGGCTCACGGCCGCCGGCGCACAATGGGGGTCACCCTGATGGAGACCCCCAATGACCGTCGAGATCATCAACCCGGCGACTGGCCAGGTGACCTACCGCCATGAGCTGATGGACGCCGCTGCCATCGAGCAGCGCCTGCAGGCGGCAGCTGATGCGTTCCCGCGCTGGGCCGAGCGCTCGCTGCAGGAACGTGGCGCGATCCTCAAGCAGATCGCTGGCCAGCTGCGTGCGCGCCGCGACGATCTGCAGCAGGCCATGACCAGCGAAATGGGCAAGCTGAAGGCCGAGGCGCTGGCTGAGGTGGAAAAGTGCGCGAGCACCTGTGAGTTCTATGCCGACCACGCCGCCGACTACCTGAAGCCGCAACTGATCGATACCGAGGCACAGCGCAGCTATGTGCGCTATGAGCCGATCGGCTGCGTGTTCGCGGTGATGCCATGGAATTTCCCGATCTGGCAGGTGTTCCGCTTCCTTGCTCCGGCGTTCATGGCCGGCAACGTGGCGCTGCTCAAGCACGCCAGCAACGTGCCGCAGTGCGCCGACCTGATCCTGGCGGTGTGCCGCGATGGCGGCCTGCCTGATGGCGTGTTCGATGTGCTGCACATCGACAACGACCAGGCCGCCGAGGTGCTGCGCGATGCACGGGTGAAAGCCGTGACCCTGACCGGCAGCGAGCGGGCAGGGCGCTCGATCGCGTCCAACGCCGGCAGCCAGTTGAAAAAGTCGGTGATGGAGCTGGGCGGCAGCGACGCGTTCGTGGTGCTCGATGATGCCGACCTGGACAAGGCGGTGGCCGCCGCGGTGAAGTCGCGCTTCGACAACAGTGGCCAGACCTGCATTGCCGCCAAGCGGTTCATCGTGGTGGACGCGGTGGCCGATGAATTCACGCGGCGCTTCGTCGAGGCCGCAGGCGAGCGCCAGTACGGCGACCCCAACGAGCGCGGCACTACGTTGGCGCCGATGGCCCGCGCCGACCTGCGTGACGAACTGCACAAGCAGGTGCAGGCCAGCGTCGCCAAAGGCGCCCGCGTGCTGATCGGCGGCGAACCGGTGGCAGGCAGCCACGCCGGCTATCCGGCCAGCGTGCTCGACCAGGTGGGGCCGGGCATGCCGGCCTATGACGAAGAACTGTTCGGGCCGGTCGCCGCCGTCATCCGGGTCAAGGATGAAGCCGAGGCACTGCGCGTGGCCAACGACACCCGCTTCGGCCTCGGCGGCAGCGTGTGGACGCGCGACCCGGTACGCGGTGAGTCCTTCGCCCAGCGCATGGAATGCGGCGCGGCCTTCGTCAACGCCATCGTCAAGAGCGATGCGCGGCTGCCGTTCGGCGGCAGCAAGGAATCAGGTTTCGGCCGCGAACTGGCCGACCACGGCATCCATGAGTTCATGAACATCAAGACCATCTACGTGGCTTGATGCACCTGCCTGTGTAGAGCCGAGCCCATGCTCGGCTGCTCTTTGCCGGGAACAGCCGAGCGTGGGCTCGGCTCTACGAAAAAGCGGGTTACAGCCACTTCACCCGCTTGAACAGCCGGTACAGTCCCACGCAGATGCCGCCGACGCCGACGATCATCAGCGGGTAGGCCCACGGCTGGTTCAATTCCGGCATGTGGCTGAAATTCATGCCATACCAGCTGGTGATCAAGGTCGGCGCGGCCAGCAGCGCGGCCCATGCACCCAGCCGCTTCACCGTCTCGCCCTGCGCCAGCGTCACCAGTGACAGGTTCACGCTCAGGGCGGTGCCCAGCATCTCGCGCAGGGTGTCGATCACATCGCTGATGCGTACCGCATGGTCGTGCACGTCGCGGATATACAGCTTCACTTCGTCAGGGAACAGTTCGCCCTGGTAGCGGCGCAGCTGCGCCAGCACATCCTGCAGTGGCGCCACCGCCATCCGCATCTTGTTCAACTCGCGCTTGAGCTCATACAGGCGCACCACCGTGCTGCGCTTGTAGCTGTCGGCGAAGATGTCCTTCTCCAGCAGCTCCAGGGTGTCGCGGAAGCGGTTGGTGATGGGCAGGTAGTTGTCCACCACGAAGTCGGCCACGGCGTACAGGCAGTACGACGGCCCCATCTTCAGCAGTTGCGGCTCGCGCTCGACGCGCGCACGCACTGGCGCGTACGACAGCGAGGCGCCATGGCGCACGGTCACCAGGAACCGTGGGCCGAGGAAGGCATGGGTCTCGCCGTACTGGATGCGCTCGTCGACCATCTGCGCGGTGGTCACCACCACGAACAGCGAGTTGCCGTAGGCCTCCACCTTGGGGCGCTGGTGCGCGTTGCGCGCATCCTCGACCGCCAGGTCGTGCAGGCAGAATTCTTCCTGCAGCTTCAGCAGTACGTCTTCGTTCGGGTCGTACAGGCCGACCCAGACGAAACCGTTGTTGCTGGCGATGACATCGCTGATGGCATCCAAACTGATGTCGTGGCGTTTGCCGTCGTCATCGTAGTGGACGCAGTTGATGACGCAGGTGGGATTGGCTGCGGCGGAGGCGGCAGCAGGGGCGGGCAATGAGGCGGGCAATGACATGCCCGCCATCGTGCGTCAGTGCTGCGTTTCCGACAAGTGAGGACGGCGCCCCAGCACCCAGGCCAATGCAGCGTGGACCGGCAGCAGCAGCACGATCCACTGCACGTTGTACTGCGCCTGCAGGCTCAGCCAATGCAGCACCAGCGCGGCCACGGCCTGTACCGCCACCAGCCACAGCACGATCCTGAACATGCGGCCGGGCACGCGCCGCCGCAGCAGGCTGATCGCCCCCGGCAGCAACAGCAGGCACAGCGGCGAAAGCAGCAGCAGGTTGCGGTTGGCCCAGGCGGCGTAGTGCGTGCTGAAGCCCCACAGGAACACCAGCAGGCCACCGGCGATCGTGCACAGCAGCCACAGCGGCAAGGCCAGGCCGGCCAGCAGGCGAGGACGGTTGCGCAGCGCCAGCACGCCCGCCGCAATCACCAGGCCACACAGCAGCCACGGCCACCAGCGGCGCGCGAACTCCTTCGGCTCGGGATCGATACGGTGCGGCAGCAGTTCCTGCTCGGACTGCACCAGCGGGCGGCCGTCGCTGTTGCGGGCTTGGCGCAGGGCGTCGGCCAGGCGCATCGGAACGAAGGCTTCCTGCCAGCGCGACAGCGGCTGGTCGGCAAACGGCCCCAGCCCGATATCGAAGCCCAGCCACATCCACGGGGCCGGCGACGCCAAGCGCACCGACTCGCTGCGATAGGTGTTGCCGCGTGAGCGGCCCGACAGTTGTGAATGCAACCCGCCGCCCAGTGCCTTGTCCAGCGTGTCGCGCACCATCGTCGCGCAGTTGGCGGTGTAGTAATCGTAGTGGTAGCGCGCGTTTTCCGGCTTGGCCCGTTCGGCCAGGTCGGCGGCCAGCGAGCGTGCCTGGTCCGGGGTGATATCCAGCCACTGTACGCTGGCACCGCGGCCGGTCTCGTCGTAGTACGACAGGTCCTGCTGCAGTGGCAGCGCCACCAGGTAATACATCATGTCGCCACGTACGAAGCGGCCGATGAAATCCTGTTCGGACGGATCGAAGTAGCCGAAGTTGTACGAGATCGCCTCGCCGCTCACCGGGTCCAGCACGACGATGGCATCGTGGCCGAAGCGCTCGAAGAACACGGTGCCCGGCTGCATGGTGACCACGCCGACACGCGGGGCGGGGGCATCACTGGCCGTCGAAACGGTCGGCGCCGCCGCCTGCGCGAACGCAGCCAGTGGCAGGGCAGTGGCCAGCAGGCACAACGCCAGCCACAGGGTCAGGATCAGGCCACGGTGTTTCAAGCGTCGTCCTGCGCGTCCGGTGCCAGCACCGTTACATGGAAGGCCTGGACCCGGCGCGCATCGGCGCGGGCGACACGGAACATGAAACGGTCCAGCGCCAGTTCGTCACCGACTTCCGGCAGATGGCCGACGGCTTCGGTCACCAGGCCGCCGATGGTGTCGTAGTCCTCATCGGAGAAGGAGGCGCCGAAGCGCTCGTTGAAATCACCGATCGGCGTGAGGGCATCCACCACGTACTGGCCATCGGCCTGGATGGCGATCTGCGCCGAGAAATCCTCGGCTTCGTCGTGCTCGTCGTCGATGTCGCCGACGATCTGCTCCAGCACGTCTTCGATGGTGACCAGGCCGGCGACACCGCCGTACTCGTCCACCACGATCGCCATGTGGTTGCGCGACAGGCGGAACTCCTTCAACAGCACGTTGAGCTTCTTCGCTTCCGGAATCAGCACCGCCGGGCGCAGCAGTTCACGTACGTTGCCCGGCCCATTGTCGGCAACCACGCCGCGCAGCAGGTCCTTGGCCAGCAGCACGCCGAGGATGTCGTCCTTGTTCTCGCCATGCACCGGGAAGCGCGAATGGCCAGACTCGACCACCTGCTTCATCAGCTCCAGGAAGGGCGCCTCCACCGGCAGCGAGACCATCTGCGAACGCGAGATCATCACGTCGCCCACGGTCAGCTCGGCTACCGAAATGGCGCCTTCCATCATCTTCAGGGTATCGGCGGCGATCAACCCTTCTTCCTGCGCGGTGTGCAGGACAGCGACCAGCTCGTCGCGGGTGTGGGGTTCGCCGGAAAAAGCAGACGTCAGGCGTTCAAGCCAGCCGCGCTTCTTTTCACTGTGCTCCACGGAGGAGCTACTACTGTCGTCTTCTGACATCTCTGGAAAAAAGGCACCCGGCAGGCCGGGCGATGGCCCAAGTCTAGCAGGATGTGGGGGCCTGTCAGTGACCCTCGCCAGCCGGGGCGGCGGCCGGGCCTTCGTCCTCGGCTGGCAGGTCCAGGCTGTAGGTGCAGCCGGCCAGGGTCTTGCCAGGGTGGGTGGCGACGGTGGACACACTGAGGATGATCGACTCGATCTGCGCCTCCCCGGTCTTCGGGTCGGTCACATCGCGGCTGACCAGCTCGCGCCCGGCCATGAACTTGCCGTCCTGGTCGTAGCCGGTCTCCAGCGCCAGCTGCCTGGCCAGCGGCCGCGGGTCGGCCTGGTCGAGCACGGCCATGATGCTGGCGCCGGCCACGGCCACGCGCTCGGTCTGCTGGCCGAACACGGTGATCGGGCTGGCCAGGCGGTACTCGCTCATGAACTGGTTGCCCTGCGGCAGCGGCTGCAGGCCGTTGGCCACGGCCTTCAGCGGATCGGCCAGCAGGGGTGCCAGCGCGGCATGCTCGGCCACGCCCTGGCGGCACTCGATCAGTGCAGGCAGGTCCAGCGGCGCGGCGGAAGCGGTGGCGGCAAGCAGGAGCGGCAGGGGAAGGAAGGTGCGCAGCAGCACAAGCGAGGTTCCGTTGTAGAGCCGAGTCCGTGCTCGGCTGCTTTTGGGGCGGGTCTGCGGGGCGCAGGGCGTACCACGGCCGAGCGTGGGCTCGGTCACGCAGGGCTTGGCCCGGTGTCAGCGCTCGCCCGCGTACGGGTCGTCGATGCCGAGCTCGGCCAGGATCTCGCGCTCCAGCTGTTCCATCGCCTCGGCTTCCTTGTCGTCCTCGTGGTCCCAGCCCAGCAGGTGCAGCACGCCGTGCACGGTCAGGTGCGCGTAGTGGGCATTGAGTGCCTTGCCCTGCTCGTCGGCTTCACGCGCCACCACCGGCGCGCAGATCACCAGGTCGCCCAGCAGCGGGAACTTGACGCCCTTGGGCAGGCCCTCCGGCACGTCGGCCGGGAAGCTGAGCACGTTGGTGGCGTAGTCCTTGCCCCGGTAATGCCGGTTCAGGGATTGGCCTTCCTTGCTGTCGACCACGCGGATGGCGAGGTCGGCCTCGCGGATGCGGCCCTTCAACGCGGCCGCGACCCACTTGCGGAAGCTGACGGCCGAGGGCAGGCCGGCACGCGGCAGGGCATAGCTGACGGCGACATCCAGTCGCACGGGACCACGGGTCATGGAGTCGCTCCAGGTTGGATCTGATGCAGGTCGCGGCGGTCGTAGGCGCTGACGATGCGCGCCACCAGCGGGTGGCGGACCACGTCGCGGGCTTCGAAGAAGGTGAAGCTGACGCCCTCCACATCGCGCAGTACGTCGATCGCATCGCGCAGGCCGGACTTCACATGCTTGGGCAGGTCGGTCTGGGTCAGATCGCCGGTGACCACCGCAGTCGAGCCGAAGCCCAGTCGGGTCAGGAACATCTTCATCTGTTCGATGGTGGTGTTCTGCGCTTCATCCAGGATCACGAACGCATCGTTGAGCGTGCGGCCGCGCATGTAGGCCAGCGGCGCAATCTCGATGACGTTCTTTTCCAGCAGCTTGAGCACCTTCTCCACGCCCAGCATTTCATACAGGGCGTCGTACAGCGGTCGCAGGTACGGGTCGACCTTCTGGCTCAGGTCGCCGGGCAGGAAGCCCAGCTTCTCGCCGGCCTCGACCGCCGGACGCACCAGGATCAGGCGCTGCACGCGCGATTCGTTCAATGCTTCCACCGCGCTGGCCACGGCCAGGAAGGTCTTGCCGGTGCCGGCCGGGCCGATGCCGAAGTTGATGTCGTGGCTGACAATCTGGTGCAGATAGCGGCTCTGGTTGGAGCCTCGCCCGCGCACCGTTCCGCGCTTGACCTTGATTGCCACGTCCTGCGCTTCGTAGGAGCGATCGGCGATCTGTTCGATGTTGGCCGCGTTCAGGCGCAGGTGGATGCCGTGGCTGTCGAAGGTGGTCTCGGCGGCCTCTTCATACAGCGCTTCGATCAGCTTCTGCGCCTCTGCACTGGCTTCAGTCGGGCCGCTGATACGGAACACGAAGCCACGGTTGGCGATTTCCACGCCAAGCTTCAATTCGATCTGGCGAAGGTGTCCGTCGAACGGGCCGCACAGGTTGGCCAGCTGCGCGTTGTCTTCCGGCGACAGGGTGAAGTCTCGATGCTCGATGCTTTTCATTGCTTGGGGTGGGGCGGGGTCGCCGTCCACCGCGATGGCGTCAGGGACGACAAGGGTAACGCGCAAGGCGGCAGGACGACAGTTCTCCACACCGGGTGTGGACCGGCGCCGAAGAAACCTGTGGATAGTCCTTCGCAGCGCTTGTGCCACAAGGAACATGATGCGGTGGTGAAAATTGCGCCAGTGCCAGCAGGGTTCTCCACATGCGGTGTGGACGGTGTTGCCGTGAACCTGTGGATAGGTGGCAGCGAGCCTTGCGGCAGTGGCGTTGCCGGCGGGTGATCAATTATTGACCAGCCCTGTTCTGGATCATTGCGGGTGCACAGGCAGCATGGCACCGTGGCGCCATCGGAGGAGGTGGCGCATGGCCGTGGGTACGTGGATGCGCAGGATGGGGCTGCTGGGCAGCTGCCTGCTGGCGGGCTGCGGCGAAGCACCGCCGGCGGCACTGGGTACCCTTGAATGGGACCGGATCAGCGTGCCTGCACCGGCGGCGGAAGTGATCAGTGCCGTTGACGTGCGCGAGGGGCAGGCCGTCAAGGCGGGCGCGCTGCTGATGCGCTTGGACCCTGCCCGGGGCGCCGCCCAGTTCGATGCCGCGCAGGCCGAAACCGCACGCGCGCAGGCACAGCTCGAGGAACTGCAGGTGGGCCCGCGTCCGGAGCAGATCGCCCAGGCGCAGGCACAGCTCACCGCGTTGCGCGCGCAGGCGGCGGAAGCCACCGCGTACTATCGCAGGGTGCAACCGCTGGCCCGGCAGCGGCTGGTCGCTGCTGCCGACCTGGACCGGGCCCGCGCCGCCGCCGACAACGCCGTGGCCAGCGTGCGCGCTGCCGAACAGGCGTGGCTGGAGCTGCAGCGCGGCAACCGCCGTGAGGACATCGCCCAGGGCCAGGCCACCTCCCGGGCCACGCAGGCGCAGGAGGTGGTGCAGGCCGTAAACCTGCAGAAGCTGCAGCTGCGTGCGCCGCGCGATGGCGTGGTCGATGCGTTGCCGTACCGGCAGGGCGACCAGGCACCGATCGGTGCGCCGTTGGTGGTGATGCTGGTGGGCGAACGCCCGTATGCGCGCGTGTACCTGCCGCAGCCATTGCGCCTGCAGCTGAAGGTTGGGCAGGCGGCGCAGGTGCAGCTGGACGGCGCGACCACTGTATTGAAAGGGCACGTGCGGTCGATCCGCAGCGAACCTTCCTTTACCCCCTATTACGCGCTGACCGGTGATGACGTCTCCCGGCTGAGCTACCTGGCCGAGATCGAGATCGACGACAGTGCCGACATGCAGGCGCTGCCCGCCGGGCTGCCGGTGCAGGTGCGCTTCTGAATCCTGTCGATGACATTGCCGTGCGTGCGCAGGGCCTGAGCCGCCGCTTCGGCGATCTGCTGGCGGTGGACAACGTCGATCTGCAGGTGCCACGTGGGCAGGTGTATGGCTTCCTCGGCCCGAACGGCTCGGGCAAGTCGACCACCATCCGCATGCTGTGCGGGCTGCTGGAGCCGAGCGCGGGCGATATCGACGTGCTGGGCCTGGCGATTCCTGCACAGGCCGAAGCGCTGCGCCGCCGCATCGGCTACATGACCCAGCGCTTTTCGTTGTACGAAGACCTGTCGGTGCGGGAAAACCTGGAATTCCTGGCCGCCATCCAGGATCTGCCACGCGCTCAGGCGCGGCAACGGGTCGATGCGCTGCTGCGGCAGTACCGTCTGCAGGATCGCCAGGCGCAGTTGGCCGGCACCCTCAGCGGCGGGCAGAAGCAGCGGCTGGCGCTGGCCGGTGCGGTGATCCATGCGCCGGAACTGCTGTTCCTGGATGAGCCGACCAGTGCGGTCGATCCTGAGTCGCGTCGCGATTTCTGGGAGGCGCTGTTCGAACTCGCTGATGCCGGCACCACGGTGCTGGTGTCCACCCACTACATGGACGAGGCCGAACGCTGCCACCGGCTGGCGATCCTCGATCGCGGCGCCCTGGTGGCTGATGGCACCCCGGCCGAGCTGTGCGCGCAGCTGCAGGGTCGCACCCTGAAAGTCACCGCCTTGCAGCCGCGGCAGGCCAGCCGCGCGCTGGCGGCGTTGCCGGGCGTGCTCAGCGTGGCCCAGATCGGTACCGAACTGCGTGTGCTGTGCAGCGAGGGCGCGGCCGATACCACGGTGCTGACGCAGGCACTTGCCGCCGCCGATCCGCAGGCCAGCATCGAACCGGTGGCGCCCAACCTGGAAGATGTATTCGTCGCCGCCACCCGGGGCCGTGGTCGGGAGCCGGCCGCATGAGCGTGCGACGGCTATGGGCGATCATGCTCAAGGAGCTGCGGCAACTGCGCCGTGACCGCATCACCCTGGCGATGATCGTTGGCATCCCGGTGATGCAGCTGCTGCTGTTCGGCTATGCGATCAACCTCAACCTGCGGCATCTGGATGCCGGTATCGCCGACCAGGCCAACAGTGCGGCGTCGCGCGCGCTGGTGCAGGACATGGTCGCCACCGGCGTGATCACGCCGCGCGCGCAGGCCTATACGCCCGATCAACTGATGGAGGCGTTGCGACGGGGCCGGATCAGCGTAGGCATCGTCATTCCCTCCGATTTCGAGCGCCGCCGCTACGAAGGACGCGAAGCGGTGCAGGTGCTGGTCGACGGCAGCGACACGGTGGTGCAGAGTGCGGCGATCCAGCTGGCGCAGGTGCCGCTGGACACGCGCCCGACCAGCAACGTGCGGCCGCTGCGCGAAGGCAGCATCGCCAGCGGGCAGGTGAGCGTCATCAGCTTCTACAACCCGCAGCGGCGCTCGGCAGTGAACATCGTGCCCGGCCTGATCGGGGTGATCCTGACCATGACCCTGGTGATGTTCACCGCAGTGGCGGTGGTACGCGAACGCGAGCGCGGCAACATGGAACTGCTGATCGCCACGCCGGTATCGCGCAGCGAACTGATGGTCGGCAAGGTGTTGCCGTATGCGGCGATCGGTCTGCTGCAGACCACGCTGGTGCTGCTGCTGGGAACCTGGTTGTTCGAGGTCCCGATCCGCGGCAGCCTGCTGGATGTCTACCTGGCCGCGGTGCTGCTGGTGCTGGCCAACCTGGCGCTGGGCCTGCTGATTTCCACGCGCGCGCGCTCGCAGTTCCAGGCGATGCAGATGACCCTGTTCCTGTTCCTGCCGTCGATCCTGCTGTCGGGCTTCATGTTCCCGTTCGCCGGCATGCCCAGGCCGGTGCAGTGGCTGGCGGAAGTACTGCCGCTCACCCATTTCCTGCGCCTGGTGCGCGGCATCATGCTGCGCAGGGCCTCGCTGTGGGAGTTGTGGCCGGACGCGCTGGCACTGCTGGTGTTCATCGTGGCGATGATGACCCTGGCCATCCTGCGCTTCCGTAAACGCCTGGATTGAGGCATGCCGACCAACGGTCGGCATCCACCCCGGTAGGTGCCGACCGTTGGTCGGCACACCTCAATCCCTCGGTGGGTGCCGACCGTTGGTCGGCACACCTTATTCCGCCACCACGCGGCCGCGCAGCGAATTGGTCAACGCTTCAGTGATCACCACGTCCACGAACTGGCCGATCAGGCGCGGGTGCGCCGGGAAGTTCACTGAACGCATGTTCTCGGTCTTGCCGGTCAGCTCGTTCGGGTTCTTGCGCGAAGGGCCTTCCACCAGCACGGTCTGCACGCTGCCAACCATCTTCTCGGAGATGCCAGCAGCATGCGCGTTGATGCGTTCCTGCAGGCGCGACAGGCGCGCATGCTTTTCCGCATCGGTGATGGTGTCTTCCAGGTCCGCTGCCGGAGTGCCCGGGCGACGCGAATAGATGAAGGAGAAGCTGTGATCGAAGCCGATGTCCTCGATCAGTTTCATGGTCTTCTCGAAATCCGCATCGGTCTCGCCGGGGAAGCCGACGATGAAGTCCGAACTGATCGAGATGTCCGGGCGGACCGCACGCAGCTTGCGGATCTTCGACTTGAACTCCAGTGCGGTGTAACCGCGCTTCATCGCCGACAGCACGCGGTCGCTGCCCGCCTGCACCGGCAGGTGCAGGAAGTTGGCCAGCTGCGGCACATCGCGGAACGCGTCGATCAGCGAGTCGCTGAACTCCAGCGGGTGCGAGGTGGTGAAGCGGATGCGGCCAACGCCATCGATCTCGGCGATGGTGCGGATCAGCAGGCCCAGGTCGGCGAATTCGCCGTCGCCATAGGGACCGCGGTAGGCGTTGACGTTCTGGCCGAGCAGGTTGATCTCGCGCACGCCCTGCGCGGCGAGCTGTGCCACTTCCACCACTACGTCTTCGAACGGGCGGCTGACTTCGGTGCCGCGCGTGTAAGGCACCACGCAGAACGAGCAGTACTTGGAGCAGCCTTCCATGATCGACACGAACGCCGACGCGCCATCGGCACGTGGTTCAGGCATGCGATCGAACTTCTCGATTTCCGGGAAGCTGATGTCCACCTGTGGGCGCTGCTGTTCGCGACGGGCGCGGATCAGCTCCGGCAGGCGATGCAGCGTCTGCGGGCCGAACACCAGGTCGACGAACGGCGCACGCTTGATGATCGCCTCGCCCTCCTGCGACGCCACGCAGCCGCCGACGCCGATGATGACCTCGCGGCCCTGGTTCTTCAGGCTCTTCCAGATGCCCAGCTGGCTGAACACCTTCTCCTGCGCCTTTTCGCGGATCGAGCAGGTGTTGACCAGGATGACGTCGGCGTCCTCCGGGCGATCGGTCAGTTCCAGGCCATCGCTGGCGGCGAGCACGTCGGCCATCTTGGCCGAGTCGTACTCGTTCATCTGGCAACCGTGGGTCTTGATGTACAGCTTGCCTTTCACCTGGTCGGGCTTGCGCGGACCATAGGGCAGGGCAACGAGCGGAGTACCGCCCGGCGTGGCGGGCGGAAAGACGTCTGGCGTCCCGGTCATGGCGCTTAATCCATTCGGGTGGCGGGAAAGGGGGCGATTCTACCTGCATCCCGTACCGCCCGCCCGGCGCAACGCCAACGGCGCCGCGCTGCGCGCTCGCGGGGCCATGGACCCGCGCTACCCTTTGGTAGCGCCGGGCCGTGCCCGGCGCGTGCCCTTACGCCGCGATCAGCTCCGCATCGATCTGCCGCGAACGATCAAACGCGGTCATCGCGCTCATCCGTTCGATGTAGGCGGCCGTCGCCGGTGCTGGCTGAACGAGGCCGAACGCGCTGGTCCATGCCAGCGCATTGCCCCACAGCACGTCGGCCGCACTCATTACCTCGCCCAGCAGGTACTGCCCCTGCGCCAGCTGTGCTTCGATCACCTGCAGCACCGTATCGGCGTCGTTGTAGGGCGACATCGCATGCGGCGGCGGGTCACGGTGCATGGCCTTGTCGATCATCGCCGGCTCGAAACAGGCGCCATAGAAGGCCATCCAGCGCAGATAGGGGCCGCGCAGGGCGTCGCCGATCGGCGGCGCCAGCCCGGCTTCCGGGTACAGGTCGGCCAGGTACAGGTAGATGGCCACCTGCTCGGTCACCAGCGCACCGTTGTGGACGATGGCCGGCACCTTGCCCATCGGATTGATCGCCAGGTAGGCCGGGGCCAGGTTGGCGCCCGCCTTCAGGTCCAGCACCTGCATGCGGTAATCGGCGCCCAGCGCTTCAAGCAGGGCCACCGCGCCGCTCGAGCGTGAACGGGCGGCGTGGTAGAGGGTGATCTGGCGTGACGTCATGGCATTGCTCCTTGCAGGTGGTGGTGAAGTGGGGCCCATGCTGGGGCACAATTGCGGACGACTTCTGTCCGCGATCCGTCATGCGCCATACCGCCCATCGCCTGCTTCGCCTGATCTCCCTGCTGCAGGCTCGCCGCCACTGGTCCGGTGCCGAGCTGGCCGAGCGCATGGGGGTGGACCGGCGCAGCATCCGCCGCGATATCGAGCGCCTGCGCGAGCTGGGGTATCCGGTGCAGGCATCGGCCGGCGTTGGCGGGGGCTATCGGCTGGGCGCGGGTGCGCCGGTGCTGCCGATGCTGCTGGACGAGGAAGAGGCCACCACACTGGCGATTGCCCTACGCGCAGCGTCGGCCACGGTCTCCGGCATCGACGACACCGCGCGCGGCCTGCTGTCCAAGCTCGACCCGCTGGTGCCGGCGCGTCGCCGCCAGCAGGCCGGCGAGGTGCATGCCGCCACCGCCACCCTGTCCGACTTGCCATCCACCGATGCGCGCCTGCTCGGGCGGCTGGCCCAGCACTGCCGGCAGGCCGCGCGGCTGGCCTTCGAATACCGCAGCGCGCAGGACGCGGTGACGCAACGGCAAGTCGAGGCCCAGCACCTGGTCAACTACGGCCGGCGCTGGTATCTGCTGGCCTGGGACCTGGGCCGGCAGGACTGGCGCACGCTGCGCGTGGACCGGATGGGTACGGTGCGGCAGCTACCCGAGCCTGGCCTGCACCGGCGCACTCCCGCGCCGCCGGATGTGATGGTGAGGCAGGCGGTCAGCCAGGCGCCATTCGCGCTGCAGGCCATCCTGCGCCTGGCCGGCAGTGAAACTGAGCTGGCCGGTCACATTCCGCCCTGGTGCGGCGTGCTGGAGGCCGATGGGCCAGATCATTGCCTGTTGCGGATGGGCGCGGAAAGCCGCGGCATGATGCTGGCGCAGATCCTCAGCCTGGACCGCCTGCCGGTGGAGGTGTGGACCACGCCGGCCGAGCTGCGCGAGGAGCTGGCCCAGCGGCTGACCGGGCTTGGCCAGGTCCTGGCCGTGCCCACCGTCACGGTCTGAGCCGACGGCCTTGGCAAGCCGCAGCGAAGCTGGGACACTCGCGGCCATGAAGGGGAGACTGGGGATAACGGCGATCATCATCGCTGCGCTGACCGCTGCGCCGGCCAGCGCCGGCACCCTGTACAAGTGCCTTGGCGCCGACGGGGTCACCAGCTATGTCAGCAAGCGGGTGGCCGGTGCCCAATGCAGCACCATCAGCTACACCCGCAGCGCGGGCAGGGCAGTGCGCGCGCCGGTCGCCACCTCGGTGACGGCGCCGGTGCAAGCACCTGCAGCAGTGGTGGCCAGCGCCGAGCGCAATCCGGTCGCGGTTGCCGCCAGCGCTGCCAGTCCCGCTATCGCACCGGCTCCCGCGCCCGCGCCCGCGGCAGCCTCCACGCCGGCCAGTCCACGCGGCGGCAAGATGGTCAGCGGACAGGTCTATTCGTACATGCAGGACGGGGTGCGCCACTACACCAGTGCACGCCCGACCCAGGTCGCCAACCTCGGCCCGGTGCGGACCATCCGCTACAGCTTCATGGAGCGCTGCTACGCCTGCGGGGTCAATCCGCGCGTCGATTTCGGCAGCGTGCGCCTGAACACCACGGCCTTCCAGAGCGAAATCACCTCGGCCGCACGCGAATTCGGGGTGGAAGAGGCCGTGGTGCGCGCGATCATCCACGCCGAATCGGCCTACAACCCGACCGCGCTCAGCCGCGCCGGCGCGCAGGGCCTGATGCAGTTGATGCCGCCAACCGCCGCACGCTTCGGCGTCAGTGATTCCTACGACGCAGGGCAGAACATCCGTGGCGGTGTGCAGTACCTGGCGTGGTTGTTGAAGCGTTTCAAAGGTGATCTGACCCTGGCCGCGGCCGGTTACAACGCTGGTGAAGGCGCGGTCGATCGCCATGGAGGCGTGCCACCCTACAGCGAGACCCAGTATTACGTACGCCGGGTCGGCCAGTTGGCCGAGCGCTACCGCACTGCCCTGACCCATCAGTAGGTGCCGACCGTTGGTCGGCACATCTTCAAGCGGGTAGGTGCCAACTGTCAGTCGGCACACCTTGAAAAGAGTTTTTGCAATGCGTTGTGTGGCGCGCGACGGTTCCGCTACACTCGACCGAGATTCAATGCGGCTCTGGCCCCCACCGGAACCGCTGGCAGCCTTAAAGCTACCTAATCAATATCGGAGTGCCGGATGGCCAACGATGGGGTACACGATCCAGTCAACACCGGACGTCGGCGTTTTCTTACTGCCACCACAGCCGTGGTGGGCGCCGTCGGCGTCGGATTCACCGCAGTTCCTTTCATCAAATCCTGGAACCCCAGTGCCCGCGCCAAGCTTGCCGGCGCACCGGTGGTGGCCGACATCAGCGCCCTGCAGGAAGGCCAACGCCTGATCGTGGAATGGCGTGGCCAGCCGATCTGGATCGTCAAACGGTCCAAGGCGATCCTTGATGCGCTGCATGGGCTGGATGGCCGCTTGAAGGACCCCGAGTCCGGCGAGAAGGACCAGCAGCCGGAGTACGTGCTCAAGCAGAACCCCGAGCTGCGCTCGATCAAGCCCGAGATCTCGGTGCTGGTCGGTCTCTGCACGCACCTGGGCTGCTCGCCGGAAATGGTGGGTGAAATACGCCCTGAGCCCTACGACCCACAATGGAAGGGCGGCTATTTCTGCCCCTGCCACAAGTCGCGCTTCGACATGTCCGGCCGCGTCTTCAAGGACGTGCCCGCACCCATCAACCTGAAGGTGCCCGCGCACCACTATCAGGACGACAACACCATCATCATCGGTGTCGATCCGCAGGGGGCTGCCTGATGTCCAACATCCTCAGCCGTACCGCCACCGGCGTGGCCGACTGGGTCAATGCCCGCGCGCCGGGGTTGATGCCGATCTACCGCAAGCATGTCAGCGAGTACTACGCGCCGAAGAACTTCAACATCTGGTACTACTTCGGCTCGCTGGCGCTGCTGGTGCTGGTCAACCAGATCGTCACCGGCATCTTCCTGACCATGCACTACAAGACGAATGCCGCCGAAGCATTCGCCTCCATTGAATACATCATGCGTGACGTGGAGTGGGGCTGGCTGATCCGCTACATGCACTCCACCGGTGCCTCGCTGTTCTTCATCGTGGTCTACCTGCACATGTTCCGCGGGCTGCTGTATGGCAGCTACCAGAAGCCGCGCGAGCTGGTGTGGATCCTGGGCATGCTGATCTACCTGGTGCTGATGGCCGAAGCCTTCATGGGCTACGTGTTGCCGTGGGGCCAGATGTCGTTCTGGGGCGCCAAGGTGATCATCTCGCTGTTCGGCGCCATTCCGGTCATTGGTAACGGCCTCACCGAATGGATCATGGGCGATTACCTGCCCAGCGACGCCACGCTCAACCGCTTCTTCGCACTGCACGTGATCGCGCTGCCGCTGGTGCTGTTGCTGCTGGTGGTGCTGCACCTGGGTGCGCTGCATGAAGTGGGATCGAACAACCCCGATGGCGTGGAGATCAAGAAGGGGCCGAAGGGCAACCGCTGGTCACCGAACGCGCCGACCGACGGTATTCCGTTCCATCCCTACTACACGCTCAAGGATGGCGTCGGTGCGGGCTTCCTGCTGATCATCGCGGCCTTCATCATCTTCTTCGCGCCGGCCTTCGGCGGCCTGTTCCTGGAACACGACAACTTCACCGAAGCCAACCGCCTGGTCACCCCCGAGCACATCAAGCCGGTCTGGTACTACACGCCGTACTACGCGATGTTGCGGGTGGTGCCGAACAAGCTGGGCGGCGTGATCGTGATGTTCTCGGCCATCGCCATCCTGTTCCTGGTGCCCTGGCTCGACCGCGCCAAGGTCAAGTCCTACCGCTACCGCGGCTGGCTGTCGCGCGGCCTGCTGGGCATGTTCGTGGTGTGCTTCGCGTGGTTGATGGTGATCGGCTCCGGTCCTGGTACCGATGCGCACGAGACCTATGTCGGGCGGGTGCTGACCTTCCTGTACTTCGCCTTCTTCATCACCATGCCGATATGGACAAGGCTGGACAAGACCAAGCCGGTACCGGAGAGGGTGACCACGCATGACTGAGCGCTGGATGGTCCGGCTGGCCCTGGCGGCCGCCCTGATGCTGGGCAGTACCCTGGCCATGGCCGCCGAGGGCGGCACCAAGCTGCTGCAGGCCGGCAACGACCTGGGTGACCGGGCGTCGCTGCAGCGCGGCGCCCAGTTGTACATGAACTACTGCAGCGGCTGCCATGCACTGAAGTATCTGCGCTACTCGCGGATGGGCGAGGACCTGGGGCTGAGCGAGGAAGAGGTGATGAACAACCTCAACTTCACCGGCTCGGCGATCGGCGACCCGGTGCCGGTGGCAATGCCCAAGGAGCAGGCCGAGAAGTGGTTCGGCAAGATGCCGCCGGACCTGAGCCTGATTTCGCGGGTGCGCGGCAGCGACTGGATCTACACCTACCTGAAGTCGTTCTACCTGGACAGCAGCCGCCCGCTGGGCTGGAACAACGCGCTGTTCGCCAATGCATCCATGCCCAATCCGTTGTGGGAGATGCAGGGCCTGCAGCACGCAGTGCATGGCAAGGCCGAAGCGCCGGGCATGGACCCGCCGGTGACCGGCCTGCGCATTGAAAGCCCGGGCTCGGTCGATGCGGGCCAGTACGACCAGGCCGTGCGCGACATCACCAACTTCCTCGAATACGCCGGCGAACCGGCCGCGCTGAAGCGGCAGCAGCTCGGTGTCTGGGTGATCCTGTTCCTGGCCCTGCTGACCTTCCTGGTGTACCTGTTGAAGAAGGAATACTGGAAGGACGTGCACTGATCCGGAGCCGGCCATTGCATCGGGCCTATTGGCTTTTGTGATGGTCGGTTGCACACTCGGGGAGGAGTCGACCGCCAGCACGGTGCTGGCGGCGCCGATGCGGCAGGCGGTCTCCTGTCGTAGGAGAGCCTTTGATGGCGGCGAGCGTACGCATGCGCAATACACTGACGCTGTTTTCCTCGAACGACGATGTACTGTGCCACCGTGTGCGCCTGGTGCTGGCGGCCAAGGGCGTGAGTTTCGACTTTGTTCCGGTCGATCCACAGAACCCGCCGGAAGATCTGATCGATCTCAATCCGTACCATTCGGTGCCGACCCTGGTCGAGCGCGAGCTGGTGCTGTATGCCGCCTCGGTGGTCAGCGAGTATCTGGACGAGCGCTATCCGCATCCGCCGCTGATGCCGGTCGACCCGCTGTCGCGCGCGCGCATCCGCCTGGCCATGCTGCGTATCGAGCACGACTGGGTGCCGCAGGTGCAGGCGATCCAGTTGGGCAACAAGACCCAGGCCGAGGCAGGGCGCAAGCGGCTGAAGGAACTGCTGACGGCCTCGCTGCCGTTGTTCAAAGCCAGCAAGTTCTTCCTCAATCCGGAAATGAGCCTGGCCGACTGCGCGATGGCGCCGATCATCTGGCGCCTGCAATCGCTGGATGTGCCGTTGCCGAAGGACAGCAAGGCCATCGAGGACTATGGCAACCGGATCTTCCGCCACCCCGGTTTCGTCCGCAGCCTGACCGATCAGGAAAAGAAACTGCGCGATCTGCCGGGCTGATCCGGCATCCGCTTTCCCGTCTGCACGCCGACCGGCGTGCAGGCGATCCGCCCCGGTAGGGGCGTCGGGCGCTACACTTCACGCATGACCGAAGACTTCTTCCACATGACCAGCCACCGCCCGTACCTGTTGCGGGCACTGGTGGAATGGATCAACGACAACCAGCTGACTCCGCACATCCTGGTCGACGCCGGCGTTCCCGGCGTGCAGGTTCCGCCCTCGGCCGTCAAGGACGGCCGGGTGGTGCTCAACATCGCCGAGCGCGCCGTCGTGCGGCTGGTGATCGACAACGAGTCGGTGAGCTTCTCGGCGCGCTTCTCCGGCACCAGCTATCCGGTGCAGGTGCCGATCAGCGCAGTGCTCGCGGTGTACGCCCGTGAGACCGGGCAGGGCATGGCGCTGCCGGACGACATCCCGGGTGGCGAACCGGCACAGGCCGGCGACGAGCTGCTGCACGACGATGAGCAGACGCCGCCGGACGACACGCCGCCCGCCGGTCCGCCGCCGAAAGGCCGTCCGACCCTGCGCGTGGTCAAGTAACGGTGTGTGCCGACCGTTGGTCGGCACACCTTCAGCGGTTACACATCCTCGGCATCTTCGTTGTCCGCACGGATCTGGCTGATCCGCGCCGCGCCCGGGCCAGTGAAGGACACCAGCTGGTCCCCGCGCAGCACCATGCGGCCGACATGGCGATCGATGCCGTCGTAGGAATACTCGAACTTGAAGGTGCGCTCGAAACCGAGTCGCCCGTCTTCTCCGCGCGACAGCCGTAGACCCGTGGCGTGCACCGCCTGGTCAAGCCACTGCACATCGGCGGCGCGGCAGGCATTGCGGCCCAGTTCGATCGCACGTTCGGCGGCCGAGCGCGCGGCGTTCCAGAAGAAGTAGACGATACCGCCGGCAATCAGCAGGAACAGCAGGGTGGGCATGGCTTCAGCCGTCAGGTGTCGATCCGCCAAAGATGGCGACGAATGGCGAGCGGATCAAGCGGCATCTGCTCAGCGATTGCTGCCAGGCTCCGTTGCCGGTTGCGGCGGCATCTGTGTCGGCGTGATGGGTACCGCCGATGGAACCGGTGCAAGCCGCGGCGCAGTGGCATTCAACTGCAGCAGTGCGGCCCAATCCTGCCGGTTGAAGCTGCATTCGTCCTCGCGCCCCGGCGTGCAGGTCGGGTCGATGCCGGTGGCGTCGCGCTCGCGCGGCGGTGGCAGCTTGATCGTGCCGGTGCGATCAAGCAGCAGCAGGCGCATCGCCACGGTGTTCATGACATTGCCGCCCACCAGGTAAAGCGTCTGGTCGCCACCGAGGTTGGCCGCCACCACCACTTCGCAATGCGACTTCCAATGGCCGACCGAGCCGTTGCCCAAGGCCTGCACCAGCCCGCTGTAGCTGAGTGTGCTGCTGCGGTCGCGCAGGAAGCACAGCAGGTCGCCCGGTGCTGGCTTTGCGGTGGCCGGGTCCACCAGACGGTAGGGCACGCCGGAAGGGCCTGCCTGGTAGGCGGCGCGGATGTAGTCGATATGGCGTGGGGAGGTAGTGAAGCCGGGTACGCCGGCACGCACCATCACCCAGGAAATGAAGGCGGCCGACCAAGGATTGTCAATCAGGAACGCGCGGCAATCGCTGTCGGTGTAGCGGGTTCCCAGCGGGGCCAGGCAGCTGCTGGCGCCGGGTTGGCTGCCCAGTGCATTGAGCGTGCCGCTTTCGCGCCAGTAGCTGGTGACCCGTTGCCAGGCGATCAGACCGTTGTCGGCCAGATGATCGCCTTCGGCCTCGGTGACACTGAGGCTGGCGGCGCGGCCATCACGGTCGATGAAGGGGCGGAACCAGAGGCGATGCTCGTTGCAGGCAGTGTTGCGGATGGCGATCGCCAAGGGGCTCAGGCCGAAACGCGGGGGTACATCGCAGGCTTCGACGGCGGCGGCCGAGAAGGGCGTCGCGGCCAGCAGCAGGCAGGCGGGCAAGAGCATCCGGCGCATGCGCGGCTCCTGTGGGGGATGGACCCAGCCTCGCAGTGGCGTCGTGAACGCCGGGTGTGAGAATGGGGTCAGATCCCCTTTCCAAGGCAAAAGGGATCTGACCCCGAGGGCCGTGTACCCGGCATCAAGCCGGCGGCGGACCCAGTTTCAGTGACAGATCGATGGCCTGCACGTGCTTGGTCAGGCCGCCGATGGAAATGCAGTCCACGCCATCCTCGGCGATCGAGCGCAGGCCGCCGAGGCCGACGCTGCCGGACACTTCCAGTGGAATGCGGCCTTCGGTGATGCGCACCGCTTCGCGCCGCAGTTCGGGGCTGAAGTCGTCCAGCAGGATGCGTTCACAGCCGGCCTGCAGTGCCTGCCGCAGCTGTTCCAGGTCCTCGACCTCGACCACCAGCGGCAGGTGCGGCCATTGCCGGCGGGCAGCCGACACTGCGGCAGCCAAGGAGCCGGCGGCGCGGATGTGGTTCTCCTTCAGCATCACCGTGTCGTACAGGCCGAAACGGTGGTTGTCGCCGCCGCCGCAACGCACCGCGTATTTCTGCGCCAGACGCAGGCCGGGCAGGGTCTTGCGGGTATCGAGGATGCGCGTGCCTGTACCTTCCACCGCAGCCACATAGCGGGCAGTGGTGGTGGCGGTGCCGGACAGGGTCTGCAGGAAATTCAGCGAGGTGCGTTCGGCGCTGACCAGGCTGCGGCTGCGCCCATGCAGCAGCGCCAGCACGGTACCGGCGCTGACATGGTCGCCTTCGGCTACCCGCCACTCGATCTGCACGTCGGCATCGAGCGCGCGATGGGTGGCATCGAACCACGGGCGGCCCGCGATCACCGCATCCTGCTTGCACAGCAGGTAGGCGCTGTCGGGCTGGTCGGGCAGCAGGGCGGCGGTGACGTCACCGCTGCCCAGGTCCTCGGCCAACGCGCGGGCGACATCGGCCGCGACGACGGCTGGATCCGGCGTCGGCAGCGCGTTCATGCGGTCGGGAAGTCGGCGATCTGCGCGGTCGGGATGGCTTCTTCGGCCAGCAGCACTGGAATTCCGTCGTCGACGCGGAATACCTGCTTGCGGTCGCGGGTGACCAGGGCTTCGCGCAGCGGCTGCGCCAGCGGGTTGCCATCGGCGCGGTTGACGGTACCGGCGGCGATCGCCCGGTTGAGGGCTTCCAGGCCCTTGCCATCCAGCAGGGACAGGGGCTGGCGGGTGTCGGGCGATACCAGCAGGTCGAGCAGCTTGCGATCCATGGTTCTTCGTCTTGCGTGGAAGATGGCTAGAATACGTCTTTAAGGCAGGTGACGGCCAATGACCCCCAACCCGATCGCGCCGCTTGTCGGCATCGTCATGGGTTCCCGTTCCGACTGGGAAACCATGCAGCACGCCGCCCAGAAGCTTGAAGCTCTGGGTGTTCCGTTCGAAGTGAAGGTGGTGTCCGCGCATCGGACGCCGGATGTGTTGTTCAGTTATGCCGAGCAGGCCGGTTCGCGCGGGCTGCGCGCGATCATTGCCGGCGCCGGCGGTGCCGCGCATCTGCCGGGCATGATCGCGGCCAAGACCGCGGTGCCGGTGCTGGGCGTGCCGGTGCAGTCCAAGGCCCTCAACGGCATGGATTCGCTGCTGTCGATCGTGCAGATGCCGGCCGGCATCCCGGTCGCCACCTTCGCCATCGGCAATGCCGGCGCCTCCAATGCCGCGCTGTTCGCCGCGGCGATGCTGGCCAGCGACCAGCCGGCCATCGGCCAGGCGCTGGACAGCTTCCGCGCGCGCCAGACCGAAGACGTGATGGCCCACGACGATCCGCGCCAATGAGCCTGACCGTCGGCATCCTCGGCGGCGGTCAGCTCGCCCGCATGATGGTCCTGGCCGGTGCGCCGCTGGGACTGCGCTTCCAACTGTATGATCCGGCGGCCGACGCCTGCAGTGGCCCACTGGCGCCGCTCACCGTAGGCGCCTTCGATGATCGCCAGGCACTGGCGGACTTCGCCGCCAAAGTCGACGTGATCACCTTCGACTTCGAGAACGTGCCGGCTGACAGCGCGCAATGGCTGGCCGACCGCGTGCCGGTCTATCCGCCGCCTTCGGCGCTGGCCGTGGCCCAGGACCGGTTGAGCGAGAAGACCCTGTTCCAGCAGCTGGGCATTCCGCTGCCGGCGTTCGCCGATATCCGCAGCCGTGACGAACTGGCGGCCAAGGCGGCCGAATTCGGCCTGCCGTGCATCCTCAAGACCCGCCGCCTGGGCTACGACGGCAAGGGCCAGTTCCGCCTGCGCAGCGAAGCGGACATCGATGCGGCTTGGCAGGCGCTGGGTGCGCAGGTCGAGCGCACCGGCCTGATCCTCGAGGGCTTCGTCGCCTTCCAGCGCGAAGTCAGCGTGGTGGCCGTGCGCGGCCGCGATGGCAGCTTCCAGGCCTGGCCGGTCACCGGCAACTGGCATGTCGACGGTGTGCTGTCGGCCAGCGTGGCACCGGCGGTGCTGTCCGCTGCCGAGCACGAAGCGGCGATCGGCTATGCCCAGCGTGTCGCCGAACACCTGCAGTACGTGGGCGTGTTCGCGCTGGAACTGTTCTGCCGCGACGGCGAACTGCTGGCCAACGAGATGGCGCCGCGTGTGCACAACTCCGGTCACTGGACCATCGAAGGCAGCGAAACCTCGCAGTTCGAGAACCACCTGCGCGCGGTGCTCGGTCTGCCGCTGGGCAGTACCCGCATGCTTGGCCATGCCTGCATGCTGAACTGGCTTGGAGCGATGCCTGACCCGACGCCGGTGCTGCAGCAGGCCAGCGGCCATTGGCACGACTACGGCAAGGAATCGCGTGACGGCCGCAAGGTCGGCCATGCGACCCTGCGCGACGATGATGCCGGTGCACTGGCGGATGCGTTGGTGCAGGTCGGGCTGGAACTGGACCGCCAGGCCCAGGTGGCCCCGGCCGTGCACGCGTTGCGCAACGGCTGATCAAACGGGTGCCGGCCGGCGGACGCCGCTGATCCCGGTAGTGCCGGCCGCTGGCCGGCAATGCCCACCAAGGTGGGCAGCTACCAGAGCGGTGCCGACCAAGATGAGCATCCACCACGGCCTGGCGTGATACCGGTAGCGCCGGGCCATGCCCGGCGGATGCCCGTCCGTATCAGCGCAGCTGGCTCTCGGCGAATTCCCAGTTCACCAGTTGCCAGAACGCTTCCAGATAACGCGCGCGATCATTCTGGTAGTCGGTGTAGTACGCGTGTTCCCAGACATCACAGCACAGCAGCGGGGTGCTGTCGCCGGTCAGCGGCGTGCCCGCATTGCGCGTGGCCTGCAGGCCCAGCTGCCCACCCGGGTGCTGTACCAGCCACACCCAGCCGGAACCGAACAAGCCCAACGCGGCGCGGTTGAACTCTTCGCGAAGACGCTGGCCGTCGCCGAACTGGCGCTTGACCAGTTCGCCCAAGCGGCCCTGCGGTTCGCCGCCGCCACGCGGGCGCAGGCATTGCCAGTAGAAGCCATGGTTCCAGGCCTGGGCGGCGGCATCGAACAGTGCGCCCTGGGCGTGGCAGACGATGTCCTCCAGGGTGGCTTCTTCCCATTCGGTGCCGACGATGGCGGCATTGACCGCGTCGACATAGGCGCGATGGTGGCGGCCGTGGTGCAGTTCCACGGTCTGTGCCGAGAGGTGCGGCTGCAGGGACGAGGGCAGATAGGGCAGGGCGGGCAATTCGACGGGCATGGACGGGTTCGTGGCCAGAGGGCGGCGGCAGCCGGTACCATCGGCTTACAATGGCGGCTACCGTGGGCAGTCTAGCCGACCATCGCGGTTGGTTCGTCCGGCGAAGCAAGGAGTGAGGTGTGGCGGTAATGCAGCAAATCCAGGCCGAGGTGGATCGTTACCCGCTCGTGCTGTTCATGAAGGGCACCCCGCAGTACCCCATGTGCGGCTATTCCAGCCGCGCCGTGCAGGCCTTGATGGCCGCAGGCGCGGTGGCGCTGCGCACGGTCAATGTGCTGGAAGAGCCCGAGATCCGCGCCAACCTGCCGCGTTTCTCCAATCTCCCCACCTTCCCGCAGTTGTTCATCAACGGCGAGTTGATCGGCGGCTGCGACATCGTCATGGAACTGTTCGAAGCCGGCGAGCTCAAGCGTATCGTCGAAGAGGCCGCGCAGGGATGAGCGCCTGGCCATCGACGTCACCGGCAGACGGGGCGCTCGATGGCCGTCTGTTGCAGGATCGCGTGGTCCTGGTTGCCGGCGCCGGTGGCGGGCTGGGGAGCGCTGCCGCGGTTGCAGCGGCGGAAGCGGGGGCGACCGTGGTCCTGCTGGGGCGCAAGCCACGCCGGCTGGACCGGGTCTATGCCCAGGTGCAGGCGGTCGGGCCGGAACCCCTGTTGTACCCGTTGGACCTGGAAGGTGCGGGTCCTGACGACTATGCCGAACTGGCCCAGGCCGTGGCGCAGGAGCTGGGACGTCTTGATGGCCTGCTGGTCTGTGCAGCGCACTTTCCCGGCCTGACCCCGTTCGAGCTGGCCGACCCGGCCAGTTTCGCCCGAGCGGTGCACGTCACCCTGACCGCGCCGGCCTGGCTGGCCCAGGCCTGCCTGCCGTTGCTGCGCCAGCGTGAGGACGCGGCGCTGGTATTCACCGTGGATGCTCCTGAGCGGGTCGGGCAGGCGTACTGGGGCGGCTATGGCGCCGCCCAGCATGGCCTGCGCGGGCTGATCGGCAGCCTGCATGACGAGCTGGCCCGCAGCCCGGTGCGGGTAAGTGGTCTTTACCCCGGCCCCTTGCGCACTGCCCTGCGGGCGCGGGCCTATTCGATCGATCAGGACCCGGCCGCACGTGGCCCGGAGGCTGCCGCTGCGGCGGCCGTGACCCTGTTGTCCGCCGCTGGACAGGCGTGGCGGGGGCAGGTGCTCGATGCGGGCAATCCGCCATCGACGGGTGAAGACGTACGTAAAGCGGAATGAAGATTCCGTCACGATAGCGTTGCGATCCGGTGCCGTTTGTCGCACAACCGTCACATTGAAAGCGTAGCGTGTTAATCTAGTGTTAACCGTAGCGGCAGCTGCTGTTCACGGTAGGGAACCCCAGATAAATGTCCGAACAGCCGCCCGCAAGGCTGCTTGGATGCGCTTTTTTCCGCCATCGCCAACTCGCATCGAGGCTACCGAACAATGACTCACCCATTCCGGATGTCCAAGCTCACCCTTGGTCTCGTGGCTGCGCTCGCCGCCGCTCCCGCCTTCGCCCAGAGCACCTCTGCCGGTGTCGGTGGCCAGGTCGTGTCCCGCGCCGGCCAGCCCGTCGCCGGTGCTGAAGTCACCATCACCCACACCGAGTCGGGCACCGTTTCGCGTGCGACCACCGATGCGGCGGGTCGCTACAACGCGCGCGGCCTGCGCGTGGGTGGTCCGTACTCGATCACCATCACCAAGCCGGGTGAAGGCACCAAGACCGAAGATGGCGTCTACCTGGGCGTGAACCAGACCGGCACCATCAACGCCACCCTGGCCGGCGACCTCGCCGCGACCAACCTGGACACCGTGCAGGTCACCGCTGTCGGCGGCGGCTCGGAAGTGTTCAGCGCCACCAAGATGGGTTCGGGCACCAACATCAGCCAGCAGCAGATCGAAGTTGCGCCGTCCATCGGCGGCAACATCCAGGATCTGATGCGTCTGGATCCGCGCGTGACCTTCATTGATCGCGCCTCGGGCTCGATCTCGGCCGGCGGCCAGAACCCGCGCTTCAACTCGATCAGCATCGACGGCGTTTCGGCCAGCGATACCTTCGGCCTGGAAGGCAACAACATGCCGACCCGCCGCCAGCCGGTCGCGATGGAAGCCATCGAAGCGCTGGACATCAACCTGTCCAACTACGACGTCAGCATCGCTGCCGCTGCCGGCGCTACCGTCAACGCGGTGACCAAGTCGGGTACCAATGAATTCCACGGTTCGGTGTACGGCACCTACCGTGACGGCGACTGGTTCGGTGACAACCCGGAAGGCCAGCCGTTCAATGGCTTCACCAAGGAAAAGACCTACGGCATGACCGTCGGTGGTCCGATCGTCAAGGACAAGCTGTTCTTCTTCGCCAACTACGAGAAGTTCGAGCAGTCCGCTCCGGGTGCCGACCTGTCGACCACCCCGCTGGGCAAGGCCAATGGCCAGTTCAACCTGGCTGACGTGACCCGTGCGCAGCAGATCGCGCAGGGCTACGGCATCGACGCCGGTGGCATCGAAAGCAACGGCGACACCAGCATGGAAGAGTACGCGCTGAAGCTGGACTGGAACATCAGCGACAACCACCGTGCCAACATCCGCTACAGCAAGATCGACCAGAGCAAGCTGCGCATCAACGGCATGACCACGAGCTCGGCGTCGCTGAACTCGTACTGGTACCAGCACAACAAGACCAACGAGAGCTACGTCGCCCAGCTGTTCAGCGACTGGACCGACACCTTCTCCACCGAGTTCAAGGCCTCGTACCGCGAGTTCTCGGCGATCCGCGCGGTCAATACCAACGCCCCGAGCGTGCGCATCTATTTCGATGGCACCACGGCTGCACCGTCGGGTGACTCGCTGTACCTCGGTACCGAAGTCAACTCGCAGGACAACATCCTGACCACCAAGGCGTGGAACTACTACGGTGCAGGTACCCTGACCCTGGGTAACCACGACGTGAAGTTCGGTGCCTCGTACGACACCAACGACATCTACAACTACTACGGTGCCAACTCGTGGGGTGCCTACACCTTCTACGGTCTGGACAATTTCGCTGCCGGCCGCTGGAGCACCTACGATTACGCCCCGGAGCGCACCCCGGGTTCGATCGCCGCTGATTACAAGTACAGCAACCTGGCCCTGTTCGTGCAGGACACCTGGTACGTCAACAGCAACCTGACCCTGACCCTGGGTCTGCGCGCCGACCGTCCGGACACCAGCCCGAACCCGACCTACAACGCTGCTGCGTCGAACTTCTTCGGCTACAACAACAGCAAGGTCTTCGAGAGCAAGTTCCTGGTGCAGCCGCGCTTCGGCTTCAACTACACCTTCGACACCGAGCGTCCGACCCAGCTGCGCGGTGGCGTGGGCCTGTTCCAGGGTGATTCCCCGCAGGTGTGGCTGAGCAACAGCTACTCGGCGACCGGCTTCAACACCACCGTCTACAGCCTGCGCTCCGACGCCTACAACGCTGGTCTGAAGTTCAACGGCGACAAGGACAGCCAGCCGGTACCGACCGGCCCGGGCTCGACCCAGCAGAACGTCAACTTCGTCGGCAATGACTTCAAGCTGCCGTCGATCTACAAGGCCAACCTGGCCTTCGACCATGAAACCCCGTGGTACGGTATCGTGGCCTCGGCCGAACTGCTGGTCACCAAGGTCAAGGACGGCCTGTTCTACCAGAACCTGAACCTGGGTCCGGTGCAGTACCAGGGTCCGGACGGCCGTGACATGTACTACGCGCAGAACAAGGTCGGCGCGTGGGCCAACGGCGACGCGCGCGTGCAGCGCAACAAGAACTACAACAACGTCTACCTGATCAACAACACCGACAAGGGCCGCACTTCGCAGTTCACCGCGTCGCTGTCCAAGCCGTGGAGCGACACCAGTGACTGGTCCTGGAACATCGGCTACACCTACACCGATGCCACCGAAGTCGGCTCGCTGACCAGCTCCACCGCCAGCTCGGGCTGGAACTACCAGTACGCCTTCGACGCCAACAGCCCGGTCGAGAACACCTCGCGCTACCAGATCCGCGATCGCCTGTCGGGCTCGCTGAACTGGAAGCACAAGTTCTTCGGTGACTACGAGACCAAGATCGGCCTGGTGTACGAAGGCCGCAGCGGCCGTCCGTACAGCTACGTGTACGCCAACGACGCCAATGGCGATGGCCGTTCGGCCAACGACCTGTTCTACGTGCCGAAGGGCCCGGGCGACGTGCTGTTCGGTAACCTGGCTGCCAATGGCCAGTTCACCGCCAACGCGCAGATGGAGAAGGACTTCTTCACCTGGCTGGCCGCCAATCCGGACCTGGCCAAGTACGCCGGCAGTGCAGCCCCGGCCAACGGCTTCCGTAGTGGCTGGATCAATACCTTCGATATCCGTATCAGCCAGCAGCTGCCGGGCTTCATGAAGGGGCACAAGTCGGAGATCTGGCTGGATATCCAGAACGTCGGCAACATGATCAACAAGGACTGGGGCAACATCTACGACTACGGCTTCTTCGCCGACAGCCGCGTTGCCACCCTGCAGGGCATGTACCAGGGCAAGTACGTATACAACTACCGCGGTGCGGATACCCCGACCGTCGCCAACGCCGACGCCGATGGCTTCGACGTGGGTGTGTCGCAGTGGTCGCTGCAGCTGGGCTTCCGCTACCAGTTCTGATGAACTGACGTAGCAACAGCTGTGCACGGAAACGGCCGGGGAAACCCGGCCGTTTTCCGTTCAGGCGAAAGTCCTTGCGGGGGTGCCTGCATCGGCGTAGCATCCGGACACGTGCGCGGCGCAGATGCCGCCGAAGCGGTCCCGGAGCGGCGAACGCGGGACGCACCTATCCAACGGTCGGGCTTCCCGGCCGTTTTGCTTTTTAAGGGGGCGGCAGTACAGTCGGACACCTTAAAGGAAGCAGAAAAAGTGGATATGACAACGAATGAAAAGGCAGCGCGGACGCTGCCGGTGCAGGACGCGCGGATCTATCCGCGTGGTGGCCTGGATGTGCTGTCGCGGGCCGAGGTTGCGCGCCTGCGCGACGCCTCCAGTGGTGGCATGCACGAGCTGCTGCGCCGCTGCGCGCTGGCCGTACTGACCAGTGGCAGCGCTTCCGATGATCCGCGCGCGGCGCGCGATCTGTATCCCGACTTCGACATCCAGGTGGCGCAGCAGGATCGCGGCGTACGCATCGACCTGGCCAATGCGCCGGCGATGGCGTTCGTCGACGGCGAAATCATCCGCGGTGTCGCCGAACTGCTGTTTGCGGTAGTTCGCGACCTGGCCTACATGGCCATCGAGATGGGTCCGGCCTACGCGGCCGAGCTGGAGTCATCCGAAGGCATCACCAACGCGGTGTTCGGGCTGCTGCGCAACGCGCGCATCCTCAACCCGGGTGACCCGAACCTGGTGGTGTGCTGGGGCGGCCACTCGATCTCGCGCGACGAGTACCTGTATACCAAGCAGGTCGGTTACGAGCTGGGCCTGCGCGGCCTGGACATCTGCACCGGCTGCGGCCCGGGCGCCATGAAGGGTCCGATGAAGGGCGCCACCATCGCCCACGCCAAACAGCGCCGGACGCTGACGCGCTACATCGGCCTGACCGAGCCGGGCATCATCGCCGCCGAGTCGCCGAACCCGATCGTCAACCACCTGGTGATCATGCCGGACATCGAGAAGCGCCTTGAGGCCTTCGTCCGCATCGGCCACGGCATCATCGTGTTCGCCGGTGGCGTGGGTACTGCCGAGGAGATCCTGTACCTGCTCGGCATCCTGCTGCGCGAGGAGAACAAGGATCTGCCGTTCCCGCTGATCCTGACCGGCCCGACCGTGGCTGCGCCGTACTTCGAGCAGATCGACCGCTTCATCCGCCTGACCCTGGGCGACGCTGCGGCAGAGCGCTACGAAATCGTCATCGGCGATCCGGTGGCGGTGGCCAAGAAGATGTCGGCCGGCATCAAGCGCGTGCGCGAGCATCGCCTGGCGCAGAAGGATTCGTTCTTCTTCAACTGGTCCATCGAGATTCCGTGGGAGTACCAGCAGCCGTTCGTACCGACCCACGAAGCGATGGCGGCGCTGGACCTGCACCACGGCCGTGCACCGCACGCGCTGGCAGCCGACCTGCGCCGGGCCTTCTCGGGCATCGTCGCCGGCAACGTGAAGGAAGACGGCATGCGCCGCATCGAGGAGTTCGGGCCGTTCCAGATCCATGGCGACCCCGACATGATGCAGGCCCTGGACGCGCTGCTGCGTGCCTTCGTCGAGCAGCGCCGGATGAAGATCTCCGGCGAGTACCAGCCCTGCTACCAGGTGCTGGCGTAAGCGAGGCGAGGGCAGCTGGACGGCGCGGCGGGGACCGTGCCGGACCGGCTGGGGCAGGGCGGGTCGTCAAGCCTTTGACGCCCGTCGCCCGGATCTGACCGTTCATCCTGCCGCCGCTTGCCGGCGGCAGGCCGGTGCGCCATCGTGGCCACCAACACGCTGGGGAGCGTCCAATGTTCTTTCGCCGGTCCAACGGCTTCACGCTGGTCGAGTTGGTGGTCACCATTGCCGTGCTGGCAATTCTGGTGACCACGGCATTTCCTGCCTTCCAGGGCCTGATCCGTTCCAACCGGGTCGCCGCTGGTCACAACGAAGTGATCGGACTGATAAACCTGGCGCGAAGCGACGCGGTGCGCAACAACCAGGGCGGTGGGGTCTGTGGCAGCAGCAACGGAACCAGCTGCGATGGCAACTGGTCGGCTGGCATGCTGGCTTTCAGTGACGCCTCCAGCAACAGTGCGACCTCGGGTAACGGCCAGTTCGACACGGGTGAGACCGTCCTGCGCTTCACCCAGGTCAGCCCCGGCATGGTCGCGACCGGCCCACTGGCATTGATCGCCTTCGACGCCCGTGGCCGCCGCCGCGCCGCCGGCGACCAGGCCATCACTCTGCGGCCGGAGAAATGCGGCAAGGACCCATTGATGAGCACGGTCACCATCAACGCCTCCGGCCAGGCAAGCAGCAGCAAGGGACCCTGCCCATGAACAACCGCTCCCCGTTCAATGCCCGGCGCCACCAGGGTGGCTTCAGCCTGCTGGAAGTGCTGATCGCGATGGTCGTGCTGGCCTTCGGCCTGCTGGGCTTCGCCCTGCTGCAGACCATGAATGTGCGCTACGTGCAGAGCTCCAACTACCGCACCCAGGCGACCAACCTGGCGTACGACCTGACCGAGCAGATGCGCAGCAACCGCTACCAGGCCGCGTGGTACTCCACCGCAACCTTCTCCGCCGGCAGCAAGAGTGCCACCGGCGTCTGCGCCCGGCCGGTCGCTGCGGTCACCATCGCGCAGAACGTGGCCGCCTGGCAGTGCAAGGTGGTCAAGGCGCTGGGCGACAATGCCGCCGCGACGGTCACCGTCAACAATGGTGTGGCCACCGTGGCGATCACCTGGGCCGATGAGCGCTGGAATGCCAAGAGCCCGGATACGCCGACCACCTTCGCCCTGGAGACCCAGCTATGAGTCTCCCGTACTCCTCCCGGTTCCGGCAGGCAGGGCTGTCGCTGATCGAGTTGATGGTGTCCATGGTCATCGGCCTGTTGCTGATGCTGGGCGTCATCCAGATATTCATTGCCTCGCAGGCGGCGTCACGGCTGTCGGAGGGCGTGGCGCGCGCGCAGGAGAATGGTCGCTTCGCACTCGACTTCCTCGAGCGCGACATCCGCATGGCGGGCCACACCGGTTGCGTCAACGACCAGGCCCACCTGACGCTGGGGCTGGGTGAGCCGCACTACAACCTCGGCGCCGCCACCGGCAGCGGCAGCCCGTTGGACTTCAGCGTGGCGGTGCAGGGGTACGAAGCACCCAATACCGGGCCGACGGCGACGCTGGCGGTGGGCAAGGGCAGCGTGCCCACTGGTCTGCCAGCAGCGATTGCCGGCCTCAATCCGGCACCGATGCCAGGCAGTGACATCCTGGTGCTGCGTTTTCTCGCCCCGGAAGGGGTGCCGGTACTCGGCGTGGCCGGCTCGAAACTGACTGTGGACGCGACCCGCTGGCAGCGCCTTACCGGTGGCGGCGTGGCGTCACCGACGCTGTTCGGCGTGGCCAACTGCGAGTCGGTGGACTTCTTCGGCGGCACCACCAGCGCCGGCACCATCACCGCGTCCGGCGTGGACCTGTCGCGCTATGCGCCGCAGCCCGAGCCTACGGTGGTCTATCGCGCTGAATCGCTGGTCTACTACATCGGCAATGGCGCCAGCGGTCCCGGTCTGCGCCGTGCACGGGCCAATTCGGCCGGCGCCTACGCCATCAACGAAGAGCTGGTGGAAGGCATCGAGAACATGCAGGTACTGTTCGGCCTGGATACCACCACCAACATCTCCACCTCGACGCCGCCGGTGGGCAACATCACCACCCTCAATACGGCCTCGGCGGTTACCACCCAGGCCAACGCGACCGGTGCCAATCAATGGCGACGGGTTGGCCAGGTACAGGTAGGGCTGATCGCCCGAAGCCCGTCTTCGGCATCGGCGTCCAAGCCGAAGGACGCCGCCGCCAGGCTGGGCGTGTTGGGGATGACCTACGACCAGGACGGTGTCACCGATGGGCGCTACCGCACTTCCTATGAAGTGAGCATCGCCTTGCGCAATCGACTGTTCGGAAACTGACCATGCGCCCTATCCCGACCGTGCGCCGCCCAGGCCGCCGCCCGCCACAGTTGCCGCAGCAGCAGCGTGGCGTGGTGCTGTACGTGGCCCTGATCATGCTCCTGCTGCTTGCCCTGATCGGCATCGCCGGCATGCAGGTGGCGGGGATGCAGGAAAAGATGGCCTCCAACTATCGCGCCGCCAATCGATCCTTCCAGAACTCCGAGGCGGTGGTGCGCAACGCCGAACGCGCAGCCGAGGCGATCCTCGACCGCAAGGACCTGCCCTCGGGAAGCCTCATCAGCTCGAGTTCGATCAGCTACGACTGCGAAGATCAGTTCGACGCGATTGCCTGGGCGCAGAAGCAGACGGTGACCTCGGTGCCCAGCGTCAACGTGCGTCGCATCGACAAGTGTGGTGGTCCCGGTGGCAATTCCATCGATGAAGGGCTGCCGGACGACCAGGCGACCGGTACCTACCAGATCACGGCATTCGCCGCCGACGACCCGGCCAATCCGACGTCGTCGTCGGTGGTCGATACCATTTTCAAGCTCTGAGGACGCGGCGATGGCTACGCGTAGAACGCAATGGATGGCTGCCGGTTCGGCGGTCGTGGTCGCCGGTCTGGCGGTGGTTGCCTACAACCTGACGGCCGCACAGGCGCAGGGCGTGCTGGCACAGGCGCCGCTCAACAACCAGGTGCAGACGCCGCCGGCCTTCATCATGGCGGTGGACGATTCCGGTTCGATGACCTTCCAGACCCAGTTCCCGGGCCAGGATGGCGAAGGCTGCTGGGATACCAGCCGGCAGAGCTTCTTCGACCGCAACGGCAACATCAATACGTCGGGCAGCTGTGACTATTTCTACGTCCTGCCGGGCCCCCGGATCAACAACTACTACGGGATCCCGCCGCTCGATTCGCTCGGATTCGCGCGATCTTCCGCGTACAACCCGACCTACTTCAACCCGGCGGTGAACTACGGCCCGTGGGTCGACGGTACCGGTGCGCCGTATCCGAACGCAGCGCTGGGTGCGACGAAGATCGATCCACGCAACGCCGATACCGTGGCGCTGGCGGGGAACTACTACACCACGGTTGCCAGCAACAGCTTCCGCATGCAGAACGGCATGGTGATTCCCGCCAATACCCCGTTCCGCTATGGCAACAGCAACTACAACCTCAACTACGACTACATCTGGAACAACGGTGCGGCGACGGTCTACATGCAGTACTGGCCGGCAACGTTCTTCACCCCCTGGTCCTCCAATAGTGACCCCTACCCGCAACTGGACGGCACGACGAATGCCTATTCCGGGGTCGACCGCACAAAGGTGAACGACGCCTGCGGCAGTGGCTGTGCGCTGTGGAAGTACACGATCAAGCCGGGCAACACCGCGGCACTGCAGAATTTCGCGAACTGGTATTCCTACTACGGAAACCGCAATCGGGCGATGATCGCTGGCATGACGCGCTCCCTGGCCGACGTCAACAATCTCCGCGTGGGTTATTTCCGTATCAATCAGTACAGCAGTTACAACAGTGGCACCGACAACAACAAGCGCCTGGCGATGCGTGACATGGCGGTGCCCAACGACAAGGCCGCGCTGTATACGGACATGATCGCGCTTACCGCCAGTGGTGGTACGCCCAACCGTTTCGCCGTCGATGCCGCTGCCCTGCAGTTCACCCGGACCGATTCGACCGCGCCGGTGCAACTGGCGTGCCAGAAGAACGCCGTGATGCTGTTCACCGACGGCTTCAGCAACCAGGGCGGACCGAATACCGCCGGCAACGCCGATGGCACCATGGGTGTTCCGTTCAGCGACAGCAACTTCAACACCATGGCCGATATCGTCAGCCAGTACTACAACAACCAATCTGGGCAGCCGCCGCTGCGCGCGGACCTCCTGGCCGGCCAAGTGCCGGTGGTAAACGCGTGCAAGGCCGGAAATCCGGACAAGCGCCTGGACTGCCAGACCAATCTGCACCTGAATTTCTACGGCGTTACCCTGGGCGCACGCGGCAACCTGTTCAATCCTGACCTGAAACAGGATGCCTACACAGACGCCTCGATCTACAACAACTGGCCGGCTCGCCAGGACGATAACCGCAGCACCGTCGACGATATCTGGCATGCAGCGGTCAATACCCGTGGTGAGTACATCAACGCGCGCACGCCGGAGGAAATCACAACGGCGATGCGTCGTGTTCTGTCGGCGGTGACCAGCGGTGCCTCGCCGTCCGGCGGCGTTGGTTCCAGTGGTGCGCGCATCGGTGCCGGCTCGATCTCGGTGGCACCCAGCTATGAGATCGCCAATGAAGGTACCGACTGGTTCAGCCGGCTGACTGCCAGCACGTTGTCGGTGGATCAGAAGACGCGCGCGGTGATCGCCACCCCCATATGGGAAGCCAGCGCGCAGCTGCCGGCAGCGACGTCACGTTCGGTGTATTTCACCAGGAACGGCGCCACCAACAAGTTCAGCGGTGAGAACGTCACCTTGGACGACCTCTGCACCAAGCCCGCCACGCTGTATGCGGGCATGTCCCGCTGCAACAAGGCCGAACTGGAGAAGCTTGGCGCAGATGCCGCGTCGGCAGTGAACTACCTGCTGGGCGACACCGCCGGCGAAAAGCGCAGTGGCGGCAAGCTGCGCGACCGCACCACACGACTGGGTGACATCGTGACCTCCAGCCCAGTGGTCAGCGCGCCGATCGACGATTACGGCTACCGGCGCTTCAGCGGCAGCCTGGGCACCAGTTACGGCCTGTATCTGGATGGCAAAGCCAAGTCAGCCAAGTACATGGTCTACGTGGGTGCCAACGATGGCATGCTGCATGCCTTCAATGGTGGCATCAACGCCAAGGGCGAGGTTCTTGGTGGTGGTGGCAGTGAAGAATTCGCCTACATCCCGGCCACCGCGCTGGGGCACATGGGCAACCTGCTGTTCCCGTACAACGCAACTGATCTCAACGACCAGAAGTTCGATCATCGCTACTACGTCGATGGCCAGATTGCGGTGGGTGACAGCTACTACGCCCGCGATTGGCATACCACCCTGGTCGGCGCAGCGGGCGCCGGCGGACGCAGTGTGTTCGCGCTTGATGTGACGGCGGGAACCACTTTCGGGGCCGGCAACAAGCTGTGGGAAATCAGTGATCTGGACAACAGCCTGCCGGAGGCCGTGCGCAAGAACATCGGCCACGTGCTCGGCAAGCCGGTGATCGTGCCGGTGCTGGAGAATGGCGCGCCGGTGTGGAAGGCGATCTTCGGCAATGGTTTCAACAGTGCCAACCAGAAGGCAGTGCTGTTCATGGTGGACATCGGCACGGGTACGCCGCGGGTGACCATGATCGAAGCGGTGGAGGCGGCGGCACCGGCTGGCAACAATGGCCTGGGCAGCATCGTGGTGGTTGACCGCTGGGGCGGCAGCAAGCAGAACGAACGGCGTCGTGATGGCTATTCCGATACCGTCTACGGCACCGACCAGAAGGGCGCCGTGTGGAAGTTCGACTTGCGCGATACCTCCACCAGCCTGACCACGCCGCTGTTCACCACGCGCTCCTATACCGAAGGTGGTCGTACCCTGCGGCAGCCGATCACCGGCGGCATCACCGCAGGCAATGGCCCCACCGGCGGTGTGATGCTGTACTTTGGCAGTGGCAGCTTCTCCTTCGTTGGTGATCCGACCGATACCTCGCTGCAGAGCCTGTATGCCGTCAATGACACGGTGAACGGCCCTGTCACCGGTACCTTGAGCCGCGCCAGCCTGACCTCTGGTGCAGTGACTACCACCGGTGATCAGCGCATGTTGTCGCAGGGCACTCCGCCGGGCAATGCTCGCGGTTGGTACATCGATCTACCGACTGGCGAGCGCTTCGTCGGCAATCCGACGCTTTCCAATGGCATTGTCTACATGCCGACCTACGTGCCGATGGTGGGCAGCACAGGCTGTGCTTCGTCGGGTAACAATTGGTTGTTCGGCCTGCAGGCGTTGACCGGCAGCGGTGCGCTGGGCCGTGCGACGATCAATTCACCCGACGGTGCGCAGGTGACATCCGGTACGGCCGCGCTGAAGATCAACTCGACCGGCGCCAGTGGCGGTGTCGTGCGCGACATCAAGGCCGGCGCGTTGTCACGTGACACGCCGCCGAACATGGTGCCGGGCGCACCGGGAGGAGAGAATCCGCCCGCGCCGCCGACTCCGGCCTGCGTACAGCCCATCAACAAGGGCGATGAAACGCTCTACGTTCCCTATCCGTGCGGCCGCCAATCGTGGAGACAGATCCAGTGAGCAAGCCTTCTTTTTCCCCTAGCTCGCTGCGGTCGGCTGCCCAGGGCTTCACCCTGATCGAACTGATGATCGTGGTCATCGTCGTCGGTATCCTGGCCGCCGTCGCCTACCCAAACTACTCCGAGCACGTGCGCAAGTCGCGCCGTGCAGCAGCGAAGGCGGAGATGGTGGAGTACGCGCAGCGCGCCGAGCGTCATCACACGCTGAACAACAGCTACGCTTCGTTCACTTTTGGCGAGACCAACAGCACCAAGATCAATTCACCCCGGGAGGGCGGGACCACGATGTATGCGGTAACCATCGTGCCGACCGCCACTGCCTATACCATCACGGCGGTGCCGCAGGGCAATCAGGCCAAGGACAAGTGTGGCACGCTCACCCTCAACCAGGCGGGCGTGAAGACCCCGGCCAACTCCGGCAGCCTGACCTGCTGGTGAGCAGTTTCAACGGAGGCTTGCATCGTCGCTGGTGAGCATCTAGAATGCGCCTCCCCGCCCGAATAGCTCAGCCGGTTAGAGCACTTGACTGTTAATCAGGGGGTCGTTGGTTCGAGTCCAACTTCGGGCGCCAGATCCTGCAGAAGCCGCGAGAAATCGCGGCTTCTGTTTTTTCTGCGTCCGTGCCACCACAGTTCAGAATGGGCAAGCGGCCGGCGTTCGTTGGCGGACCGAGCGGGTACGGCCGACGTTGTTGACGATCACCTCGCTGTGCAGCTGTACTCCCACGCAGATGCGTACAGTCATTGTGTTGCCACCACTACGGCCGTCGGCCTGGAATCGCAGGTAACTACGGCCTTCGTTGCTGCTGACGCGTATTCGCGTAGATTTCGTTCCATCCATGAACTGACGCGGCCCAGCCTCTTCGGTCGAGTTCGGTGATTGGCCCGTCTGAATCAACCAGCCGCGGGCCCAGTCGGCATCACAGCCGGTTCCATCAATGCTCGGACATACGGTGACCGCGCGGCGATGGGTGATGGCCATGGCGCGGGCGGTATTGAACACCGATACCAGCCGCATGCGGGTCGTGTCCGCCCGGCTGCGTTCCAGGGGCTGCATCAGCGCAGGCAATCCCACGGCGACCAGTAGTGCCAGCAACGCCAAGGCGGCGGCGAGCTCGACAAGGGTGAGACCCGCAAGGTGCGTGCGGCAGGGGGGCGGGAGACTCATGGGATGGGCTTCGATGGTGGAGGCACCAACCTGCGCCTCGATGCCCGGTTGCAACCATCAGCCTGACCCCCATCTTTGAGGCGGGCTTCCCCTCAGCCGACCGTCACCGGACGCCCCCTATACTTACCTTCCCCGAGACCTGGCAGCACCATGAGCGACAGTTTTCAGCTTGTCTCGCCGTATTCGCCGGCGGGCGACCAACCCGATGCCATCGCCAAGCTGACCAGCAATTTCGAGGCTGGCGTGGCCAAGCAGACCCTGCTGGGTGTGACCGGCTCGGGCAAGACCTACACCATCGCCAACGTCATCCAGCAGATCCAGAAGCCGACGCTGATCATGGCGCCGAACAAGACCCTGGCCGCGCAGCTGTATGGTGAGTTCAAGGCGTTCTTCCCGCACAACGCGGTGGAGTACTTCGTCAGCTATTACGATTACTACCAGCCGGAAGCCTACGTGCCGTCGTCGGACACCTTCATCGAGAAGGACAGTTCGATCAACGAGCACATCGAACAGATGCGGCTGGCGGCGACCAAGACCCTGCTGTCGCGGCCGGATGCGATCGTGGTGGCGACCGTGTCGGCCATCTATGGCCTGGGTGCGCCGGAAGACTATCTGTCGCTGCGCCTGATCCTGTCCAAGGGCGAGCGCATCGACCAGCGCGACCTGATCAATCACCTGACCCAGCTGCAGTACACCCGCAATGAGTACGAGCTGCAGCGCGGTACTTTCCGCGTGCGTGGCGAAGTGATCGACGTGTTCCCGGCAGAATCGGACAGTGAGGCCCTGCGCATCGAACTGTTCGACGGGGAGGTGGAAAAGATCACGATGTTCGATCCGCTCACCGGTGAGACCATGCGCAACTTGATGCGCTTCACGGTGTACCCGAAGACCCACTATGCGACCACGCGTGAGCGGGTGCTGGCAGCGGTGGAGACCATCAAGGTCGAGCTGAAGGAACGATTGGAGCAGCTCTACGCGCAGAACAAGCTGGTCGAGGCGCAGCGTCTGGCCCAGCGCACCCAGTTCGACCTCGAAATGATGGCCGAAGTGGGCTTCTGCAATGGCATCGAAAACTACTCACGGCACTTGACCGGCAAGAACGCGGGCGAGCCGCCGCCGACCCTGTTCGATTACCTGCCGGCCGATGCGTTGCTGGTGATCGACGAATCGCACGTGACCATTCCGCAGATCGGCGCCATGTTCAAGGGCGACCGTTCGCGCAAGGAAACCCTGGTCGAGTTCGGCTTCCGCCTGCCGTCGGCGCTGGACAACCGTCCGCTGCGCTTCGAGGAATGGGAGGCGCGCTGCCCGCGTAGCATCTATGTGTCGGCGACGCCGGGCCCTTACGAATTCCGTGAGGCTGGCGAGGACATGGCCGAGCTGGTGGTGCGCCCGACTGGTCTGATCGATCCGGTGGTGGAAATCCGCCCGGTTGGCACCCAGGTCGATGACCTGATGAGCGAGGCCAACGAGCGGATCAAGGCCGGTGACCGCGTGCTGGTCACCACCCTGACCAAGCGCATGGCCGAGAACCTCACCGAGTATCTGACCGAGCACGGCATCCGCGTGCGCTACCTGCACTCGGACATCGATACCGTCGAGCGGGTGGAGATCATCCGCGATCTGCGCCTGGGGAAGTTCGATGTGCTGGTGGGCATCAACCTGCTGCGCGAAGGGCTGGACATGCCCGAGGTCTCGCTGGTGGCGATCCTGGATGCGGACAAGGAGGGCTTCCTGCGCTCGACTGGTTCATTGATCCAGACCATCGGTCGTGCGGCCCGCAACGTGCGCGGCAAGGCGATCCTGTACGCAGACAGGATCACCCGTTCGATGCAGGCAGCGATCGACGAGACCGACCGCCGACGTACCAAGCAGGTCGAGTACAACCAGGAGCACGGCATCATTCCGCGCTCGGTCTTGCGGCCGATCGTCGACGTCCTGGAGGGTGCGCGCTCGGATGCTGCCGAGAAGGAAGCCAAGAAGGGCAAGGGCAGGGGGCGGGCGGGTGTGGCCGAAGAGGCGGCCGACTATCGTTCGCTGTCGCCGGCGCAGCTGGCGGCCCGCCTCAAGGCCCTGGAGCAGCGGATGTACCAGCATGCCAAGGATCTGGAATTCGAGGATGCGGCCCGGGTCCGCGACCAGATCAGGCAGCTGAAGGAAGCCAGCCTGGGCTGAACGCGGTAACGCGGCTTTTCTTCACAAAAGTATTGCGCTTGCCGGCCGTCGTCCGTAATATACGCGGCCTGCACCGACGCAATCGCGGCGCTGCAGAAGCAACACACGGGCGGTTAGCTCAGCGGTAGAGCACTACCTTGACATGGTAGGGGTCACAGGTTCGAACCCTGTACCGCCCACCACGAAGTCCCCCAAGGGGCTGTCGTGAGCATGAAAAGCCCGGCCCTGGCGCCGGGTTTTTACGTAGAAGCACCAGTCTGCGGGCTGTACGGAATTTTCGGGCGGTTAGCTCAGCGGTAGAGCACTACCTTGACATGGTAGGGGTCACAGGTTCGAACCCTGTACCGCCCACCACCGGTTCCCGGCATCGCCGGAGCAACGGTGGACACGATGAAAGCCGGCCCTGAGCCGGTTTTTTTGTGCCTGCGATTCGTGGTCGTTTCCGCCTGGCCGGTTGCTGCCACCGTCAACTGTGTTGCTCGACACTGGCGCTGCGCTGCAACTGCCAATGACCATCCACGCGCTGCCACAGCTGCATGAGGCCCCGGGAGTGCGTTTGCCCCCGCTGTCCCGCAGGCACTTCAGTGTGCACGCGACCATGGGCTACCTGCAGCACGCGATCCGCACTTAGGCGCAGGATCTGCACGTTCTGGTGCTCCGCCTGCCCGTGCGTGGCCGGCTCGCCGGCGGCGCGTTGGGCATCGGCCTGCAGGATCTGCATCCGCAGCGAATCGCTTCCGGTGCCGGCGCCGGCGTCGCCGTTGCATAGACCGGCCATCAACAGCAGCAAGGCAAGCATCGGCATGGCACGGTGCTCCGGAGAAGGGAGCCCAGCGTTGCACTGTGGCCTGCGCTGTGAAACCGGCATGCGACGAAGACCGGAAAAGCGCGTGCCAAGCGCCGTCTGCAAGGATGAATCCGGGCCGCAGAAAAAAGGGCCGCCCAATCGGACGGCCCGGTGCAACGCCCAGTGCAGACGGGGCGCGTCGTCCATGCAGGAACTGTGGCCGGGAAGCCGAAGTCAGGTCCTGCGCTGGATGGGGAGGATCAGGGAACCTGGCAGCAGACGCGTCCGCCGCTCCAGCGGCCGTTGCCGCCGTACGGACAGCCCGGCGTGTACTCACAGCCCGGTGCGAACCCGGCCTTGGCCTGGGTGGTCGCGAAGGCCTGCGCAGCACCGAATGACATCGCGGCAACCACGACGATGCCGGCAATGGACGAGAGCAGCTTCTTCTTTCCGATCATCTCTATCTCCTTTGCAGCGCTTCGAGGTGGATCACATGGGATCGCAGCAGACCAGCAGGCCGTGGGAGCCAGCATTGCCGTACGGGCAGCTGGGATGTTCCTTGCAGCCCGGTGCGAAGCCGCTTTTCACCGGCGTGGCGAAGGCCTGCGCAGCGCCGAACGACATCGCGGCAACCACGACGATGCCGGCAATGGACGAGAACAGTTTCTTCTTTCCGATCATGTGTATCTCCTTGCAGTGGCGATGGAACATGAGGTCACCGCTTGCGGGGCGGTGTCGAAGCGGAATCAGTTGGCGACGCAGCAGATGCGCGTGCCGCCGGCGCGGCCATTGCCGCCGAACATGCACCCGGGGGTGTCCACACAACCCGGTGCAAAGCCGGTCTTCACCGGTGTGGCGAAGGCCTGTGCGGCACCAAATGACATTGCAGCAACGATGACGATACCGGCGACGGACGAGAACAGCGTTTTCTTCCCGATCATGTGTATCTCCTTCAGTTGGTGTGGCTTCCCGGATTCATTGCCTTGGCGACGGCCTGCACCGTCTCTGTGTCGAGCTGGCCGACGTGCTTGTAGACGATGCTGCCATCTGCGGCGAGCACCATCAGCATTGGTGTCAGCGTGGCGCGGTAGCGCCTGGAGGCTTCGCCCTGATCGTCGACGGCGATCGGAAACGCCAGCGCGTGTTTGCCGGCGTATCCGGCAAGCTGGTCATACGGTGGCAGGCCGAGGCCCACCAGTTCGGCGCTGCCACGTGCGGCCGCGATCTGCTGCAGTTGCGGCAACGAGGCCAGGCAGTAGCGGCAGGCAGTGGAGAAGAAATAAAGGATCTGGGGTACGGCGCGGGCGCCACCGATATCGACATGGGTCTGCTGCGTCGTCCGCAGCGTCATCAGTTCAGGTCGGGTGCCGATTGCAGGACCATGTGCATCCAGCTGGGTCTGCTGCAGCTGCGCCGCCATCTGTTCGTTGACCTGCCGCAACTGGCGGTTCTGCCAGGAGAGCATGATGACCAGTGCGGCCAGCAGCAGGGCGACTACGGGAAACAGTGCACGCTTGAGCATCGATCATCCTTGAACGCCGCGTTGCATCGACCATACCGGAAACAGCAACAGGAATGTCAAGCTTTTGTATCATCGGTGACGCAGTTCCCAAACCACAGGACGCCACCATGAGTGACCATGCTCCCGTTTCACGGCCGAACCCGATCATCGATCTGCTGTTCGGCGGTAACATGCTGGAAGGCACCTTCAAAGCGGTGGTGTGGGTCGCGCTGCTGTCCGCGGTCCTGGCCTGGACAACTTTCCGCTGACGCAATGCTCAGGCAGCAGTGAAGGCCTGCCGCAGGCTGCGCAGCGTTGCCTGCCGATACTGGGCCGCACACGGCTCGCCCATCTCCAGTTCCTGCAGTCGCAGGCCGACCAGTGTCATCGACAGCGCATAGCCGTGCGCCGCATCTGCAGCGCGCGACAGCCCAAGCGCACGGCGGGTCAGCGCATCGACATGATCCATGTCCGGCAGCAGGCCCAGGTAGGCGCGCTCGGCGCTGTCCAGATCCGGTGCGCGCAGGATCGCGTTGGCATCGGCGGTGGGGGTGACGGCGGCCATGCGGGATCCTTGTTGTCCGTGGGGTGGATGCAGGTTCGGTCAGAACGCGCGCATCAGCGAGATGAAAGCGGATGTCTGGCTGCTGCGCCGTGCCATCGGGCTGTCCTCGACGGCATCACCGAACCACTGGTTGGCGACCACGCCGGTCGCGCGCCATTTCGTGCCCAGCGGCGTGCTGACTGCGATCTGCAGGCTCGGCGAGGTGGCACTGCCGGGCTTGTAGGCTGCCAGCCCGGAGCGCAGGGCTTCCTCGTCGCTGATGCCGTAGTAGTAGTCAAGCAGGCGGGCGCTGGAATGCACCACGCCCACGCGCGGCACCCAGGTGAAGCGACCGGCCTGGATCGGATAGCTGTAATGCAGGCTGGACTCAACACCGCCGCCATGCCCGCTTACTTCGCGCTTCACGCTGGCCGCCACCGCACCCCAGTCCGCACTGTAGTCGGCGTTGATGCCGACCATCGCCGACATCTGCCGGCTGTGCAGGCGGCGCAGCTGCGGATCGTTCACGTCGTCGGTCTTGAAGCGCAGCGTGTAGGGCGTCGCCACGGCCGACACGCGCAGGCCATCAGCCTTGTAGAGGTTCATGCCAAGCGAGCCGGGGCTGGCGAAGAAGCGCTTGCCCTGCCAGGACAGCGCCGGCAGCACCAGCGGCTTGTCGTCATAGTGCGCGTATGCACCGGTGGTCGCGCCGAAGGTGATGCCGGCCTGCACGCCCGGAGCCTGTTCCTGCGCGTTTGCCAGCAGCGGCGTGGAGAGAGCGACGGTGCACAGCAGGGGGCGCAGCAGGGCGGGGGGCAGCGAGGTCATCAACGTACTACTTTGCGGGGATGGCGATGCATGCTGCGCGCACAACATTGTCGGAACATTGCGCAGGCGCAATCTGCTGGAATCGCCGCCACGTGCACGCTGAAGGCACTATGATCGGCACCGTTTCCGGTCGCCGAGCCCCCGATGCGCATTCTCCTGGTCGAAGATGATCCCGATCTCTCCCGAGCGCTGCAGTCCGGGCTTGAGCGCCAAGGGGTGGTCGCCGACGTGGTCGGCAGCCTGGCCGAGGCGGCGCTCGCCCTGCGTGAACCGGTGCACCAGCTCATGCTGCTCGATCGGCAGCTGCCGGACGGTGACGGCGTGGGTTTCGTGGCGACCGCCCGTGCGCTGCGGCCGAACCTGGCGGTGATCATGCTCACCGCCAAGGGCGGGCTGTCGGACAAGGTGGAGGGGCTGGATGTCGGCGCCGATGACTACCTGGTCAAGCCGGTGGCGATCGAAGAGCTGATGGCACGTATCCGCGCCGTGTCGCGTCGACCGTCGGCCATGGTGACCCCCCGATTGCGGCTGGGCCGGCTGGAGTTTGATTTCGAATCGCTGCAGGCGCAGGTGGATGGACAGCCGGTGGCACTGCCACGGCGGCAGGTGCTGGTGCTGCAGGCGCTGGCGATGCGGCAGGGTCGCACGGTCACCCGCAGTGCGCTGGAAGCGGCGGTGTACGGGTTCGATGATGAGATCCAGTCCAATGCGCTCGACGCGCATATCTCCAAGCTGCGCAAGGCGCTGCAGCAGGCCGGCGCAGGCGTGGAGATCCACGTGATCCGTGGCGTCGGCTACCTGCTGGCGGAGGCCTGAGATGGCGCGACCGATCCGTTCGATCACCCTGGGTCTGGCATGGCGGTTGTTCCTGGCGCAGGCCTTCACGGTGTTGTTCGCCGTTGTCGCGCTGATCCTGACCTGGGGCGACAAGGACACCTGGGGCATGGACATGTTCATGGCCGAGAGTGCGGCCAACGCCGTGCACAGCGAAGGCGGCCGGCTGGTGCTGGATGAAGCGCGCTGGCAGAAGCTCGATGCGCGTGCCGGTGGCAACCTGTGGTTCGCGGCGGTCGACGATCGCGGCGCATGGCTGCAGCGCGGCACGCTGCCTGCCATCCACGCGCCGCTGCTGGCCCGCCTGCCGACACTGGGCGCCACCGAGCTGGGGTCGCTGGTACCTCCGTACCTGGACGTGGCCCGGGTGATGATCCGCAACGAAGACGGCCGCCGCATCACGGTGATGGTGGGCGGGGCGCCAAAGGGCGGCCTGCTGGATGGCGCATTGATGGTGCTGCGGTTGATCGGCCTGTGGTTCTTCCTGCCGTTGATCGTGGTCACGCTGCTGGTGATGCCGACAGTGATCCATCGGGCCATGCGTGGCGTGCGCCGGTCGGCGCAGCAGGCCAAGGAGCTGGATATCGGCCAGCCCGGTGCGCGCCTGGACGCGCAGCTGGTGTCGACCGAGGTCGCGCCTCTGGTCGAAGCGTTCAACGATGCGATCGACAAGGTGCAGCAGGGCTACGCAGCACGCGACAAGTTCCTGGCCGATGCGGCACATGAACTGCGGGTGCCGATTGCGGTGGTGCAGGCGCGCTTGTCGCAGTTGCCGCAGGGGGAGCTCAAATCGCAGTTGCTGACCGATGTCGCCCGCCTTGGCAACGTCGCCGAGCATCTGCTCGACCTGCAGCGCCTTGACCGGAACATCGCCGCGTTGCAGCGCCTGGACCTGGCGCATGTCGTTCGCGAAGCGGCCGCAGACCTCGCTCCGTTGGTCGTTGGCGCCGGCTATGGTTTCGAGGTTGATGCGCCGGAGACGCCGGTCTGGATCCACGGCGATGGCCTGGCCCTGGGCCGGGTGATCGCCAACCTGGTGCACAACGCCATCGTCCACGGCGGCGGGCGCGGCACCATCTGCGTGCGTCTGGACCGGCAGGGCCTGCTGGAAGTCAGCGACCAGGGTGCCGGTGTGCCGGTCGGTGACCGCGAGGCGATCTTCGAGCCGTTCCACCGCCTACGCGCCGCTGGCAGTGGCAGCGGCCTCGGCCTGCATCTGGTCAAGGAGATCGTGCAGCACCACGGCGGCACGGTCAGTGTGGGCGAGGCCGTTGGCGGCGGCGCCAGTTTCCGGGTCAACTTCCACCGAGGTAGTGTGCGCCGCTAGTGGGGCGCTGACAGACCCACACGGCGTTGCCTGATGGCCGTGTGCGGCCTCATCCCGGCACGCTGTGGCGATGGATGCCGATCGGACCTTGTCGCCCTTGCTGGGCCCTGCGTGCGCGGCCGCTCTGGTCATCGGCGCGTTGGCCTGCGTGCTGTTGCCGGCGCTGCCACCGCTATGGGCTTCTGCTCCGGCAGCCGCCGTGGCCGCATTGGGCTGGGGGTTGCGCTGGCGCGGACGCACGGCGGCAGCGTTGCTGTTCGGCCTGGCCTGGACGTCCTGTCATGGGCATTGGGCACTGCAGGTGCAGCTGCCAGCCGGTGCGACTGCGCAGGATGTGCTCGTCCGGGGGCAGGTCGTCGACCTGCCGAAGGAAGCGGCTGGATACACCCGGTTCCAGTTCCGGGTCGATGCGTCCGATGCGATGCCAATGCTGCGTGGCAAGCGGCTGCAGGTGCTCTGGCACGCCCCCCGGGGCGGGCCCCGGCGCGGCCCGGTCGGCGCTGGGGCTGATCAACGACATCGCCTGCACGCTGGCGCGGACTGGCAGTTGTCGCTGCGCGTGCGGGCGCCACGCTCACGCATCAACCCGGGCGGCTTCGATGGCGAACGGCATGCACTGCTGCACGGGCTAGCCGGGAACGGCAGCGTGCGTGATGTGGGAGACACGCGGCAGCTGCGCCCTGCGCATGGATTGTCCGCTTGGCGCGAGCGCACCAGTGCGGCGATCGCCAGGCAGATCGCACATCCCTCGGCGCGGTTCATCCAGGCCCTGGCGCTGGGCGATACGCGTGGCCTGTCCGATGTCGACTGGGCACAGCTGCGCGCGCTGGGCCTCACCCACCTGATCGCCATCTCCGGCTTCCATGTCGGTCTGGTGGCGGGCTTGGCCGCGTTGCTGTGTTCCGCGCTCTGGCGATTTTGGCCGGGGTTTGCCGGGTTCTGGCCACGACCGCAGGCGTCGGCCTGCGCGGCGGCGGTGGCAGCGGCCGGCTATGCCGTTGTTGCAGGCAGCGAGCTGCCGACCGTGCGCACCGCGTTGATGATCGCGGTGGTGGCCCTGGCGCGCGTCGTCCGCCGTCCGGTGACGGTGGCACAGGGCTTAGCGCTTGCCGCGCTGGCGATGCTGTTGCCGGCCCCGCTGTCGGTGCTGTCTGCGGGCTTCTGGCTCAGTTTCGGCGGCGTCCTGTGGTTGTTGTGGTGCCTGCCGCAGGGACGGCCGAAGGGGTTCGCCGCAATGCTGCGCGGCGCTCTGGCAGGACAGGGGGTGGCCAGCGCCGCTCTGCTGCCGCTGGCAGTGGCGCTGTTTGGCGGCACCGCACGGCTGGGGCCGCTGGTGAACCTGCCGGTCATTCCGCTGTGGAGCCTGCTGGTAGTGCCTTTGGCTCTGCTGGGAACGGCTCTGGAGGCCCTGCGCAGCGGAGCAGGGCAGTGGCCTTGGCGCGCGGCAGCCTGGGTGTTCGATGCCAGTTGGCAGCTGATGCAGCCGTTGGCCGAACACCCGCAGGCGATGTGGTGGCTGGCGCAGGGCCCAGCCTGGGCGTTGCCGGCGGCGTTGCTGGGGGTGTTCTGGTGGCTGTTGCCACGCGGTGCGGGTGCGGTGCTTGCCGGGTCATTGCTGTGCCTGCCGTTGCTGTGGCCGGCACGCTCGGCGCCGCAGCAAGGGGAGTTGGAACTGGTGGTGCACGATGTCGGCCAGGGCACGGCGGTGCTGCTGCGGACCGCCCACCACGCACTCTGGTACGACGTCGGGCCGCCCGCAGGCAGCGAAGGCGAGGAGCGGATACTGCTGCCGACGTTGCGCGCGTTGGGGCAGGTGCCGCCGGCGCGGGTGATGATCAGTCACGACCACCTGGACCACAGCGGCAACCTTGCAGCGCTGCGCCGGCAACTGCCGGGTCTGGAGGTGCTGGCGCCGCGCGGCAGTGCGATCGCCACAGCCGGCACCTGCGAAGCGGGGCTGCGCTGGCAATGGGATGGGGTCGATTTCCAGGTGCTGCACCCGCTTGCCGCCCTCACGGCCGCGGGCATGAAGGGCGCCGACAACGAAGCCAGTTGCGTGCTGCGGGTCGCCAGCGCACACGGGGCGGTGCTGCTGCCCGGCGACATTGGCCGGCAGGGCGAGCAGGCCCTGCTGCAGGGCGCTGCCGATGCCCTGCGTGCGGACGTGGTGCTGGTGCCCCATCACGGCAGCGGAGGCAGCTCCACTCCGGGCTGGGTGAAGGCGGTGGCGCCGCAGCTGGCGGTGGTCTCGGCCGGGCACCAGAACCGCTTTGGCCACCCGAAGCGTGATGTGGTGCAGCGCTGGCAGGCGGCCGGCGCCGAAGTGCTGTCCACCGCCGAGTCCGGCGCGATCCGCGTATGGCTTGGCGCACAAGGCCTGCAGCTGCGTGAACAGCGTATCCACGCAGCCCGGTGGTGGGATGCCGCTGGGCGGGCACGGTCGGCTGCTATCCTATCGCCGATCGAACAAGCGGCCGTTGGGCCGGAGGGTTGAAACGTGTGGGAACTGGTCAAGGCCGGTGGCTGGCCGATGGTGCCGCTGCTGCTGTTGGGCGTACTGGCTTTGGCGATCGTCCTGGAGCGTTTCTGGTCCTTGCGGCGTAACGAGGTGCTGCCGCCTGGCCTGGGCCAGGAAGTGCGCAACTGGGCCGCGCGCGGCAAGCTCGACCCGGCGCACCTGCAGACCCTGCGGGCCAATTCACCGTTGGGCGCCCTGCTGGCCGCCGCACTGGAAGCGCGCAACCGCCCGCGCGACCAGATCCGCGAGCGCATCGAAGACACCGGTCGCCACCTGGTGCACCGCATGGAGCGTTTCCTCAACGCGCTGGGCACCATCGCTTCGGCCGGCCCGCTGCTGGGCCTTCTCGGCACCGTGGTCGGCATGATCCAGATGTTCCTGGGCATCCTCGACCACGGCGTGGGCGATGTGAACCAGCTTGCCGGCGGTATCGGCAAGGCGCTGGTGTGCACCGCCACCGGCATGATCGTGGCGATCCCGGCGCTGATGTTCCACCGCTTCTTCAAGGGCCGCATCCACGGCTACGTAGTGGAGATGGAGCAGGAAGCCAGTGCATTGCTGGATACGCTGGATGGTCGCCCCGGGGTGATGACCCCTGCGCCTGTCGCGCGTGCATCCTCCGCCGCCACGGCGAAGGCCTGATCGATGCGTATCGGCAACGACCGGTCCCAGGATGAACCGCATATCGATCTGGTGCCGTTGATCGACGTCATTCTGGTGCTGATCATCTTCTTCGTGGTCACCACCACCTTCGATGCGCGATCAACCCTGCAGGTGCAGCTGCCGACCGCCAGCCAGCAGCAGACCAACGAGCCGCCGCGCTCGCTGAGCGTGCTGATCAATGCGGACGGTCGCTACTTCGTCAACGATCAGGAAGTACTGCGCAGCGACGTCGAGTCGGTCAAGCAGACGATTGCCGCCGTCGCTGGCAGCGACCGCGAACAGACCGTACTGCTGCGTGCCGACGCGCGCACTCCCTACCAGGCCGTGGTCACAGCGCAGGATGCGCTGGGCCAGCTCGGCTTCCGTCGTATCGCCATTGCAACAGCGCCAGAGGTGCGTCCATGAGTTCCCATCACGCGCCAGTGTGGCCGATCTACAAACGTCTGCTGGGCTATACCCGCACCTACTGGGTGTTCATGATCGGCGCGGTCATCGCGATGGTGGTCGAAGCGCTGGCTGGCTATCACTTCACCAAGCTGATGGAGCCGCTGGTCAACCGCGGCTTCGTCAACCCTGAGCCGCGCATGGCGGTGATCCTGCCGCTGACCATCCTCGGCCTGTTCCTGATGCGCAGCGTGGCCACCTGGGTCAGCGATTACACGCTGGCCAAGACCGGCCGCAGCGTGGTCCGCGACCTGCGCGAACAGGTGCTGCAGAAGTACCTGCACCTCCCGTCCTCGCACTTCGACGCCGAGGCGACGCCGGTGATGGTCAGCCGGCTGAACTTCGATACCGAACAGGTCACCCAGGCCAGTGCCGATGCGCTCAAGACCGTGGTGGCCGACACCCTGACCATCATCGCCATGCTGGCGGTGATGCTGCAGATGAGCGTCAAGGTGACCCTGGCGATGCTGGTGGTGGTGCCGCTGATCGGCGTGATCGTCTCCTACGTGGGCAAGCGCTACCGGCGTATCAGCCGCGGCATCCAGGACGGCATGGGCACCATGGCGCAGACCGCCGAGCAGTCGCTGGCCGCGCAGCAGGAAGTGAAGGTGCACGGCACCCAGCAGCACGAGATCTCGCGCTACTCGCGCCTGGCCAATCGCATGCTGGCGTTGAACATGAAGGTGGAAGTGACCCGTGCGGCGGCCTCCAGCGTGGTCCAGTTCCTGGCGGCGCTGGCGCTGGCGGTGATCGTGTGGGTGTCCACCCGCGAAGCGCTGGCCGGCAAGCTCAATGCGGGCCAGTTCATGGGCCTGATGACCTCGATGATGGCCATCATTCCGTCGCTGCGCCGGCTGACCAGCGTGCAGACCTCGATCTCGCGCGGCGTGGCCGCTGCCGAGCGCCTGTTCGGCATCATCGACATGCCGGTCGAGCGCGACGAGGGCAAGCACACGGTGCAGCGCGTGCGTGGCGAACTGGCGTTCGAGCACGTCATGCTGCGTTACCGCGAAGACAGCGGCATCGCCCTGGACGACATCAGCTTCGTTGCCAGGCCGGGTACGGTCACCGCCATCGTTGGTCGTTCCGGCAGCGGCAAGACCAGCCTGATCAGGCTGGTGCCGCGCTTCTACGAACCCAACGGCGGCCGCATCCTGCTCGACGGCGTTGCTCTGGATGACTATCCGTTGGCCGATCTGCGCAGGCAGGTGGCCATCGTCGGCCAGAAGGTGATGCTGTTCGACGACACCATCGCGGCCAACATCGCCTACGGCATGGATGCAACCGACGAGCAGATCCGTGCAGCTGCCGAGGCAGCCAATGCCTGGGAGTTCATCGCACGCATGCCGCAGCAGCTGCAGACGCCGGTAGGCGAGAATGGCGCGCTGCTGTCCGGCGGCCAGCGCCAGCGCCTGGCGATCGCCCGGGCGATCCTGCGTGATGCGCCGATCCTGATCCTGGACGAGGCCACCGCGGCGCTGGACAACGAATCCGAGCGCCTGGTGCAGGATGCGCTGCAGCGTTTGATGCCCGAACGTACCACGCTGGTGATCGCGCACCGCCTGTCGACCATCGAGCATGCCGACCAGGTGCTGGTGATGGACCATGGCCGCATCGTTGAGCGCGGCACCCATCAGGAACTGCTGTCGATGGGTGGCCTGTACCAGCACCTGCACAACATGCAGTTCCGCGAAAGGCAGGACTGATGGCGGGCAAAGGTACCCAGACCCCGCCGTACTGGTATGACGGCAGCCCGGTTCCGTGGCCGATGCGATTGCTGGCACCGCTGTATGCGGGCGTCACCGCGCTGCGCCGGCGCCTGTACCGCCGTGGCTGGCGCAAGCGCCAAGCGCTTGCGGTGCCGGTCATCGTGGTCGGCAACATCACTGCCGGAGGCACCGGCAAGACGCCGCTGACCATCGCCCTGGTCGAGCGCCTGCGCGCCGCCGGTTGGAAGCCAGGCGTGGCCAGTCGCGGCTATGGCCGCGAAGAAGCGGACAAGGCCCGTTGGGTGGAAGCCGATACGCCGACCGCCCTCGGTGGCGACGAACCGGTGCTGATCGCCTGGAAAACCGGCGTGCCGGTACGCGTGGACGGTGATCGCGTGGCGGCGGGCAAGGCGCTGATCGCCGCCGGCTGCGACGTGATCGTCTGCGATGACGGCCTGCAGCACTATCGGCTGGCGCGCGACATCGAGATCGAGGTGGTCGATGCCCAGCGTCGCTATGGCAATGGCCGGATGATCCCGGCCGGCCCGCTGCGCGAGCCGGTCAGCCGCGCCGCCGAATGCGATTTCCGGGTGGTCAACCTCGGCCAGGCGGATGAAGCGACGGCTGCCCAGGCCTGCGGCTTCGGCCAATGGCCGATGGCCCTGCACATCGACAGTGCACAACCGCTGGCTGGTGGACGGGCGCGCCCGCTGGCGTACTTCGCGGGACAGCGCGTGCATGCCGTGGCCGGCATCGCCCATCCACAACGCTTTTTCGACATGCTGCGCGCGCGCGCGATCGGGGTGGTGCCGCACGCCTTCGCCGACCATCACGCCTACCAGCCGCAGGATCTGTCCTTTGGCAGCCAGTTGCCGGTGCTGATGACCGAAAAGGATGCCGTGAAGTGCCGCGCGTTCGCCAACGACTGGCAGTACGCCGTGCCGCTGCGTGCCGAGCTGCCCGCTGCTTTCTGGATCGCGTTGACTGATCGCCTGGACAAGCTGCGACCGAACTGAGGAGCCGTGCGGCGCTTGCAAATGCACGCCTCCGGCCGCATTCCTGCTGTATCGCGCCTGCCGAGTACCGCCCGCATGACCGACTTCGTTGTTGCCATCCCCGCCCGCTATGCCGCTTCGCGGCTGCCGGGCAAGCCGCTGCGCCTGCTGGGCGGAGAGCCCATGGTGCTGCATGTGGCCCGCCGCGCGCTGCAGGCCGGCGCGGGTGAGGTATGGGTTGCCACTGACGACCAGCGCATTGCTGACGCCTTGTCAGGCCTGGGGGAAGTGAAGGTGGCGATGACCGCTGCGTCGCATGCCTCCGGCACTGATCGTCTGGCCGAATGCGCCCGTATCGCTGGCTGGGCTGATGACACCGTGGTGGTCAACCTGCAGGGCGATGAACCGTTCGCACCGGCCGCCGGCATCCGCGCCGTCGCCGCGGCACTGGTGGAAGGCAACGCGCCGATGTCGACCCTGGCTACGCCGGTCGAGGATGCACACACGCTGTTCGACCCCAACGTGGTCAAGCTCGTGCGCAACGTGCGCAACGAGGCCCTGTACTTCAGCCGTGCGCCCATCGCCTGGCATCGTGATGGCTTCGCCCGCAGCCGCGAGATCCTGCCCGAGGGCCACCAGTGGCTGCGTCACATCGGCATCTATGGCTACCGTGCCGGCTTCCTGCAGCAGTTCGCCTCGATGCCCTCGGGCACGTTGGAACAGGTGGAATCGCTGGAGCAGTTGCGCGTGCTGGAAGCGGGCTACCCGATCGCCGTGGCGCTCTCGTCCGAACCCTTCCCGCCGGGCATCGACACCTCTGAAGACCTGCAGCGCGCCGAAACGCTGCTGCAGGCGATGGCCGCGCGATGAAGCTGCTGGTCGTCTGCCTCGGCAACATCTGCCGCTCGCCGATGGCCGAGGGCGCGCTGCGCGCCCGCCTGGATGCCTCGGGGCTGGCGGGACGGGTGCAGGTCGACTCGGCCGGTACCGGCGACTGGCATGTGGGCCAGCCACCCGACCGGCGAGCCATCGCGTGCGCGGCCGGGCATGGCGTGGACCTTGGCAGCCTGCGCGCGCGGCAGCTGCGGCCGCAGGACTTCGACACCTTCGACTGGATACTGTGCGCCGACGAGGCCAATCTGCGTGACGCCGCGCGCCTTGCCAGCGCGGCCCAGCGCGAGCGCCTGGCGCTGTACCTGCCGTGGTCGGGCGGGCAGGGCGAACGCGCTATTCCCGATCCCTATACCGGTGGCCGCGATCATTTCGAACAGGTCTGGTCGCTGGTCGACGCCGCTGCCGAACGTACCGTGGCACGCCTGTTGCATCACGCCGACTCCGGCATAATCGGGCCATGAACATCCAGCCCGTCCCGGACCTGCCCGAGTTCGCCGCCTGGCTCAATGCCGCGCCCTGCACCCTGACCGAACTGCGTGGCCGGCCGGTCGCCCTCTTGTTCGTCAACGCGGCCTCCGCGTGGAGCGCGCAACGGCTGGCCGAGTTCAGCCAGTGGCTGTCACGCCACCCCGGCAAGCTGCAACCCCTGGTGCTGCAGGTACCGCGTTTCGATTTCGAGCGTGATGCCACGGCTGCATTGAAACTGCTGCGCCGCCAGGGCCTGACCATGCCGGTGCTGCTCGATGCCGATTGGGATGGCTGGCGCCGCTTCGGCATCAGCGCCTGGCCGACCATGGTGTTGCTGGACGCGCAGGGCCGCGAACAGCAGCGCTTGATCGGACAGGGCGCGCCCGGCGAACTGGAGCGGGCCCTGAATGCCCTCTGCGAGGGTGCGCCGTCGGCCCCTTCGCGCGGCGGCAGCGAACTGCACCCCGAGCCGCGCCAGGCGCTGCGATTCCCGATGGGTCTGGCGGTGAACCAGGAACGGCTGTACATCGCCGACAGTGGCCACCACCGCATCCTGGAATGCAGTCACGGCGGCCGCGTGCTGCGTCAGTTCGGCCTCGGCACCGCCGACTTCATGGATGGCAACCTCGCCGAAGCCGCCTTCCACCGGCCGCAGGCGCTGGCGCTGGAGCGCGAGTCGCTGTACGTGGCCGACACCGGCAACCACGCCGTGCGCCGCATCAACCTGCTGACCGGCCTGGTCGACACCCTGTGCGGCAACGGGCGCCCGGGCGCTCCCGAGGAAGGGCCCGTGGCGCAGCCACGGCAGGTGTCGCTGGATCATCCGGTCGGCCTGGCCATCGCCGAAAACCAGCTGCACATCGCCATGGCCGGCGACAACCGCATCTGGAGCTATCACCTCGGCCAGCGCAGCCTGCAGTGGCGCGCCGGCAGCGGCGCCATCGACGAGCGCGACGGCAGCGGCCACCTGGCCGCGTTCGCCCAGCCCACCGCCGTGGCCGTGGTCCAGCAGGTGCTGTACGTGGCCGACGCACTGGGTTCTTCGGTCCGTTCGCTGCAGCTGCGCGGCGATCTGGTGCAGACCCTGGTCGGGCAGGGCACCTGGCGTTTCGGTGAAGACGATGGCCCGCGCGCGCAGGCCAGCCTGCAGTTCCCGCAGGCGATCGCGTTGAGCCCGGATGCGCCGTTGCTGTGGATCGCCGATACCGGCAATGGCCGCCTGCGCACGTTGCGCCTGGGCGGCGGCGAACTGACCACCCAGCCCTTGCCGCGGCGCCTGCACGGCCCGGCCGGCCTGGCCGTCGGTGCCGGTGCCGTGTGGATCGCCGAAACCGATTCCCACACCGTACTGCGTCTGGACCCTGACAGCGGCGTGCTCAGCGAAGTGCCGATCAGCGAATGACCGTTGTTCCCGTCCCGTCCTTCGATGGCAAGGCATTCGCGGCCCAGCTGAGTACCGCCCCGGGCGTGTACCGCATGTACGCGGCCGACGACACGCTGTTGTACGTCGGCAAGGCCCGTGCGCTGCGCAACCGCGTGGGCAGCTATTTCAACGGCAGTCCGAAGAACGCGCGCATCATGTCGATGCTCTCGCAGATCGTGCGCATGGACGTGACCGTGACGCGCTCGGAAGCCGAAGCGCTGCTGCTGGAAAACCAGCTGATCAAATCACTGTCGCCGCGCTACAACGTGTCCCTGCGCGACGACAAGACCTATCCGCATGTGCTGCTGACCCGCGAGGACTGGCCGCGCATCGCCCTGCATCGTGGCCCGCGCGCCATTCCCGGGCGCTATTTCGGGCCGTATCCCGGCGTCACCGCGGTGCGCGAAACGCTGAACCTGATGCACAAGCTGTTCAAACTGCGCAGCTGCGAAGACAGCGTGTTCCGCAACCGCTCGCGGCCCTGCCTGCAGTATCAGATCGGGCGCTGCAGCGCGCCGTGCGTGGAGCTGGTGCCAGCCGCGGACTACGCCGAGTCGGTGCGCCGCGCGGCGATGTTCCTGGAAGGCAAGAGCGATGAGCTGACCCGCGAGCTGGGCGAGCAGATGCAGGCCGCCAGCGAGGCGCTGGAATTCGAGCAGGCCGCGCGCCTGCGCGATCTGATCACCTCGTTGCGCAGCATGCAGACCCGCCAGTACGTGGACGGCCGCGCGGCCGACCTGGACGTGCTGGCGGTGGCCATGCAGGGCTCGCAGGCCTGCGTGATGCTGCTGGCCTTCCGTGACGGCCGCAACCTGGGCACCCGACCGTTCTTTCCCCGCACCAACGGCGAGGAAAGCGCGGATGAAGTGCTGGCGGCCTTTGTCTCGCAGTACTACATCGAATTCGAACCACCGCGCGAGATCCTGCTCGACCGCGAAATTCCCGATGCCGATCTGATCGGTTCGGCGCTGTCGGCCTCGGCCGAGCGCAAGGTGCAGCTGAAGTGGAACGTCCGAGGCGAGCGCGCCGGCTACCTGGAACTGGCCAGCCGCAACGCGCAGTTGACCCTGGCGACCGAGATCAACAGTCGCACCGCGCAGCACGCGCGCAGCGAAGCGCTGCGGGTGATGCTGGGGCTGGCCGAACCGGTGAAGCGGGTGGAGTGCTTCGACATCAGCCACACCATGGGCGAAGCCACCGTGGCCTCGTGCGTGGTGTTTGATGCTGCCGGCCCGGTGCGTGCGCAGTATCGCCGTTTCAACATCAGTGGCATCGAGCCAGGCGATGATTACGCCGCGATGCGCCAGGCCATCGACCGCCGCTTCCGCCGCGCGGTGGAAGAGCAGGGCGTGCTGCCGGACGTGCTGCTGATCGACGGTGGCGCTGGCCAGCTGGCGCAGGCGCAGGCGGCGTTGGCCGATCTGGGCGTGGAAGGCGTGCTGCTGGTGGGTGTGGCCAAGGGCGTGGAACGCCGTGCCGGCCATGAAGCCCTGGTGATGCCCGATGGCCGCGAACTGCGCCCGGGTGCGGCTGATCCCGCCCTGCAGTTCATCCAGCAGGTGCGCGATGAAGCGCACCGCTTTGCCATTACCGGCCATCGCGGGCGCCGGCAGAAGGCCCGGATGACCAGCAAACTGGAAGATATCCCCGGCATCGGGCCGCGCAGGCGCGCCAGCCTGCTGAAGCATTTCGGCGGCCTGGTCGGCCTGAAAGCCGCCGGAGAAGCGGAAATCGCCAAGGTGGAAGGCATCAATGACGCCCTCGCAGCGCGCATCTACGCTAACCTGCACGGGTTGGCCGCGCCTGATCCGGCCGAGTAGAGAGAGAACCAAGCCGCATGACGTTGACCCTGCCCACCTGGCTGACCCTGTTGCGGATCGTGATGATCCCGGTGCTGGTGCTGGTGTTCTACCTGCCCTACACCTGGACCAACTTCGCATCGGCGGCGATCTTCGGCTTGGCTGCGATCACCGACTGGCTTGATGGCTGGATAGCGCGTCGCTACGGCCTGGAATCGGCGTTCGGCGCCTTCCTCGATCCGGTCGCGGACAAGCTGATGGTGGCAGTGGCGTTGTTCCTGATCGTGCAGGGTCATCCGACCCCGTGGATGGCGTTCTGGGCGGCGGTGATCGTTGGCCGCGAGATCGCGGTGTCGGCGCTGCGCGAGTGGATGGCCGAACTCGGCCAGCGTGCCAAGGTACGCGTGGCGATGATCGGCAAGGTCAAGACCACCGCGCAGATGGTCGCGCTGCTGTGCCTGTTGTACTCGGTGGCACCCAACGTGCCGGTCAACGACATCTGGATGGGCCCGCCGGTATTCCATATCGGTGACTGGACCCTGGCCATCGCCGCCGTGCTGACTCTGTGGTCGGGCCTGCAGTACCTGCACGCCGCCTGGCCCAGCCTGCGTGACGACGAACGCGCCGCGCGCGAGCGTGCGCGGCAGAAAAAGCTGGGCAACTGAGCACCGGGGTCGGATCCCTTTCCACAGGAAAGGGCTCTGACCCCCTGATTGCAGCCATCCACGCATAGCGTGGATCTACTGGGGTATGCCGTCTTCGACGTGCACATGGTCCATTGATGCGGACGTAAATCCGCCAATGAAGTGCGCTTCGCGATGCTCTGGGCGCTTGGGTGTAAAGGCGCCTGATCGAAGCGCCCAGTCGTACGCGCCTTCATTCAACGGATAGCAGGTGAGCACACCCGTCAGCGCGTGTTTGGCCGCCCATGACAAGCCTGCCTCACGATTGCCGAAGACGCCCCCGACGAAGCGCGCGCCTGCGCCGTGGAAGACCCAGATCTCAGTTGGTTCGGTGTTGATGTTCGAGCCTCGGCTGGATGTACACCGGCATGGATACAACATGTCGGTCGCTTCGCGAAACCCCCTGAAAAAACCGCTTGACGCCATTCCCAGAATAGGTAAAATTTCGCCTCCCAAGCGGGAATAGCTCAGTTGGTAGAGCGCAACCTTGCCAAGGTTGAGGTCGCGAGTTCGAGTCTCGTTTCCCGCTCCAGATTCAAGAAAAACGCTCCCGCAAGGGGGCGTTTTTCGTTTGCGTCCAGCGCGCTTCATACCCACTTCACCGCCACTCCATCGCCCCACCATGCGGAGGCTCGATGCTGCATCTCCCTTCTCAAGTGGTGATGCCGCGATGCCTCACACTCCACCAGCCTACGATTACGACGTGGTCATCGTCGGCGCCAGTTTTGCCGGTGCCGCCTGCGCGCTCGCCGCCGCCCAGTACGGCCTGCGCGTCTGCGTGCTCGAACGCAAGGCCGACCCCGGCGAGCGCCTGCACACCACCGGCATCGTGGTGAAAGAGGCGATGGAACAGACCTGGCTGGGGCGCATGCCCGAACACCTTGTGCAGCGTGTAGCGCGCGTGCGCCTGTACGCACCGAACCTGCGCAACGTGTTGTTGGCCGCACCGGGCTACTACTTCCTCACCACCGATACACCGAACCTGATGCGCTGGCTGGCCAGCGAACTGCGCGCCAGTGGCGTGGACCTGCGCCTGCAGCAGTCGTTCACCGGGGCCTGTCGCGATGGCGATGCGTGGCTGGTCGAAGGAGTGGGGCGCACCGGCTATCTGGTCGGCGCTGACGGCGCGCGTTCGCGTGTCGCGCAGCGCACCGGCCTCGGTCAGGTGCGCGACAACCTGTACGGCGTCGAGCGTGAGTTTGCCGGCGTGCAGCTGCCGGAAGGCGATGCCTTGCACTGCTTTGTCAGCCGCCGCTTCGCACCCGGCTACATCGGCTGGGCCGCGCAGAATCCCACCGGTGTACAGGTGGGGCTGGCGCTGCGTCACGATCCCGAACATGTCCGTTCGCCGGATATCGAGGGTTTCCTTGAACATGTGCGCGACGTGGTCGGCCTTCCGCTCTCGGCCGAGGCTGCTGGCACCCGCGCGGGGCTGGTGCCCTGCGGGTTGCCGGATGGCTCGATCACCGCGCCAGGCGTGATCCTTACCGGTGATGCGGCGGGTGTCGTCTCGCCGCTGTCGGCCGGCGGCATCCACTCGTCATGGCGGCATGGCTGGGCGGTCGGCGATGCCATCGGCCTGCACCGGCGTGGCAAGGGACCCGCCGCCGAGCAGGTGGCACGGCAGGCGGCGCCCACTTTTCACCGCAAGCGCGTGCTGCGCTGGGCCATGGACCACCTGCAGCGGGACTGGCCGGTCGACGCCCTGCTACGTACCGGCCCGGTGCGCCGGCTGGCCGAGCAGATCTACTTCCATCGGCGGGGCGTGCGGGTGTGATCCGGAAGCTGAACGCTGCTTCATGATGGGAAGGCAGAATCCTGTTGACGCCGTGCAGCAATCCCGACACAATAGCGCTCCTTCGACGCAGGTCGAACGGAATATGCGGGAATAGCTCAGTTGGTAGAGCGCAACCTTGCCAAGGTTGAGGTCGCGAGTTCGAGTCTCGTTTCCCGCTCCAGATTCAAGAAAAACGCTCCCGCGAGGGGGCGTTTTTCGTTTGCGCGCCGCTCTGCAGGTGCAGCCCGCTAGCGCAGGATGCCCTGGCTCGCGCTGCACCAGGTACGCACGTCCGCACGGTTGAAACCGGCGCAGGCGTTCTTCCGCGGGATGTACAGATAGGGCGCGTCGGCCTGGTACGTGAAGTGGTAGTAGTAGGTGCGGTCCTGGCCATACAGCCAGTAGTTCGACGAGCCGTCATTGATCACGTACGGCTCGAAGGAGAAGATCGACGACTGCGCGGGAATGAAGTTGCTGCGGTCCATCAGCAGCATGACCGCGTTCGATGCCAGTGGCGTCGCCAGGCAGATCGCCATCGTGCCCACGATAAGCACGGCCATGAAGATGCCGAGCGTGCGGCGAGAGCTGGATTTCAAGCGTATTGCCTGCCGGTATAAGCGTTGCGGCCAATGTGCCCCAGCGCCCGCGGACAGTCCAGCGTTCAGCTTGGCGGCGCCGATGAAAGGCTGTGGAAAGGCCGAGGGTTCGCAATGCATGCACCGCACACGCGCTGTAACGCAGCTCCGACCGATTCTCCATGTCCACTCCACAATCGCGGCGTAGCCTCCTCGGCTTCTCTCTCCACGAAGGCGGGCGGGTGGCCAAACGTTTCACTTCCCCAGCAATGTCCGCTCAAAGGTATGTCCCCCTCCCGCGCATCGTACTGGCTGCCGGGGCGCTCCTGGCCAGCATGATGCTGGCAGGCTGCATGTCGGTGCCGGTTCCGGATCTGCCCGATCGCACTCCAGCGGTCTGGAATCAACCCGCTCCTGTGCAGCGGGGCGTGGCGGTCGATGCGCGGCAGTGGTGGAAGGTGCTGGCCGATGCGCGCTTGAACGCGCTGGTGGAAGAGGCCATCGCCGGCAATCTGGACCTGCAGCAGGCCACCCTGCGGCTGCAGGCGGTACGCCTGGTGTCGGGCACCGCCGATGCGCGCTTCCGTCCGGAGATAACGGCCAGTGCAAAGCAGGTGCAGGACGCCGCCGCGGTCGACACCTACTTCCACGCCGGCGTCGAAGCGATCTGGGATCTCGGCCTGTTTGGTGCAGCGGAAAGTGCGCGGCTGAGCGCGCAGGCGGCCAACGGAAATGCTGAAGCACTGCGCAATGCCGCACAGGTGGCGGTCATCGCTGATGTAGTGCGCAGCTATCTGGATCTTTCCGTCGCGCAGGCGCAGGCGGATCTGTTGGGTAAGCAACAGGCCGTTGACGCACGCGGCGAGCAACTTGGGCTGGTGCGGCAGCGCCTGCATCTGGACGAGCCTGGCGAACTGGATCGTCTGCGCGCGCGGCAGGCCGCCACACGCGCTGCCATTGCACTGGCGGATGAGAACGCAGGCAACGCCGCGCGTGCGCTGGCGCTGCTGCTGGGGCGCGATGGGCCGGATCCGGCCTGGAATGCCTACCGCACGCCGCCGCAATTGAGCGCCTTCACCCTGCAGCAGGTGCCGGCCGATCTGCTGCGCCATCGCCCGCAGATCCTGCTGGCCGAGGCCGATGTACTGCAGGCCACCGCCGAAAAGGGCAGCGCACGCGCGGCGATGTTCCCGAAACTGAGCCTGGGCGGCTCCATCCTCTACGCCTACAACCTCACCCAGAACGCACGCTCCAACTCCGATTCCAGCCCATCGATCGGTCCCTACATCGACATTCCGCTGTGGGATTGGGGCCAGCGCCGCGCGCGCTACCAGTCCGACGACAAGCAACTGGATGCGGCATTGCTGGGCTACCGCAAGGCCGTGCTGCAAGGCGTGGCTGAAGTGGAAGGTGCATTGGGCAGCCTGGCCCGCCAGAACAGCAGCATCCAATCGCTGCAGGTGGCCGACGACGCTGCCCGGCAGCAGGTCGCGCGACAGGCCCGGCAGGTGCAGCTTGGCCTCTCCAGTGAGTTCGACGGGCTGGAAGGCCAGCGTGCGGCGTTGTCCGCGCAGGCCGATCTGATCGGCGCGCAGGGGGCGCGCGTGCTCGCCTTTGCATCGCTGTACCGCGCCGTGGGCGGCGCACCTTTACCGGTCGAGCCAGAAGGCGACGCGCAATGATCGCGCTTGCCCGCAAAACGCTGGTCTACGAGTGGCGCAGGTTCCTGCCGGTCGTGCTGGCCATGTGTTTCGCCGGTGTGCTGCTGATCGTGCAGGCCGCGCTGGTGCTGGGCATCTTCGGCACTGCTGCGATCTATGTGAAGGCGTCCAGCGCCGATGTCTGGGCTGGCTTTGCCGGCACGCAGAGCGTGAACTACGGCCATGCGATCAGCGCGGATGTCGAAAACCGGCTGCGCATGGACCCGGATGTCACCCGCGTCGAGCCCTACGAATGGGTCGACGGCGAGTGGCGCTCCAGCGCGCAGGGCACAGGCAACGTGTCGGTGTACCTGTCCGGCATCTCCACCGCGGACCACGCGATGATGTTCTCGCGCATCCTGTCGCCTGGGCTGCGTGCGCAGTTGCGTGAACCTGGCGCGGTGATCGTCGACAGCGCCGACCTGGACACACTGGGCGTTGATCTACGCAGCAACCGTGCGTGGATCAACGGCAAGGCGGTGCGTGTGGTCGCCGCACAACCCGGCCTGCGTGGTCTCGGCGGCGTCAACGTACTGGCGTCCCTGGATACCGCGCGTGCCATCGCCGGAACCGACCCGCATGAAGGCAGTACCTATTTCGTGGCGGGCACGCGTTCGCCGGAATTGGCAGGTCGCGTGCGCGACCGCCTCAACGATTCAACGGGCCGCGCCACGCCTGTCGAATTCTGGACAGCACCGGAGTTCGCCAGCCGCTCACAGCAGTACTGGCTGTTCGACACCGGAGCCGGCATCGCGGTGCTGTTCATGGCGGTCATCGTCTGCTTCGTCGGCGCGGTGATCACCAACCAGTCGTTCGCGGCGGTGGTGGCCGGGTCGGTACGCGAGTACGCCACCCTCAACGCGCTCGGAGCAGGCCGCTATGCACTGGCGCGGGTGGTGTTCGAACAGGCCGTGTTGATCGGCGGTGTCGGCATGCTGCTGGCCGCAGCCTTCAGCACGGTGGTGCTGTTGGCGGCGCAGACCCAGCGCGTGCCGGTACAGCTCACGCCGATGGTGGTTCTCGGCTGCGTTGCGCTGGTCGCGGTGATGGCAATGCTGTCGAGCATCATGGCGGTGCGCAGCGTCGTCCGTTCTGATCCATCGTTGCTGTTGCGTTGAAGGGCGACTGATGACGAACGCCTCCCTCACTTCCCCGACGCTGCGTGCCGACGCACTGGAGAAGGGCTTCGTTTCCGGCGATGTGCACGTTCCCGTGCTGCGTGGCCTGTCACTGGACATCTATCCCGGCGAACTGACCCTGGTGTCGGGCCCGTCCGGCTGCGGCAAAAGCACGCTGCTGTCGCTGATGTCCGGGCTCTCCACGCCCGATGGCGGTCGCGTGCACGCGCTGGGGCAGGACGTCAGCCACATGACGCGCAGCGAGGTGGAGCGCTTCCGCCTGCATCATGTCGGTTTCGTGTTCCAGGGCTTCAATCTGTTCCCGGCATTGACCGCGCTGGAGCAGGTGCAGCTGCCGTTGGGCTATCGCGGCATGCGCAACCGCGACAGTGAGCCGTTGGCGCGACAAGCGTTGGAAGACGTCGGCCTCTCGCACCGCAGCCACATGCGCCCGGCGCAGTTGTCCGGCGGTGAGAAGCAGCGTGTGGCGGTAGCCCGGGCCTTCGCCAAGTCACCCACGTTGATCTTTGCCGATGAGCCCACCAGCGCACTGGACGCCGAGAACGGCCAGCGCGTGATCGACATCCTGCATCGCTATGCGCGCGCACATCAGGCCACGGTGCTGTGTGTAAGTCACGATCCACGCCTGATCCGCCATGCGGACCGGGTGATCGCCATGGAAGACGGCACGGTCCGCGATGACCGTCGCCAGAACGAAACCGTAGGGCCCAGCCGATGACCAGAATGCCGCCGTTGTTCTCCCTCAGCATCTCCTTTGGCGCGGCCTTGCTGCTGGGTGCCTGCAGCAAGGATGCACCCGTACCCGCACAGCCGGCCGCATCCACGTCCACCAGCGTGGACAAGGTGGCCGTCGCCCGCGGCGTCATCGATGTGGAGGGCGGGCTGATCGCACTGGTGCCATCGATGGATGGTTCGGTCAGCATCGCGCCGGTGAAGGAAGGGGCGGTGGTCCGCAAGGGCGATGTCCTGCTCACCCTGGATGGTGCACTGCTTGAACAGGAAGTAGGCATGGCCAACGCCGAGCTCGCGCTGGCCACCGACCGGTTGAAGGGCACGCAGGCGCAACTGCGCGAGCTGGAGCGCAACGCCACCCGGTTGGCCACTGGTGCAAGCGAGGGCGTCTCTTCCAGCCAGCAGGCCGACGCGGCCAGGCAGCAGTTGGCTGGCGTTCGCGCCGATGTCGATGTGGCTGGAGCGCAGGTCGAGATGGCCCAGCACAAGCTGGAGCACGCCAAGCTCAAGCTGCGGCAGATGTCGCTGACTGCGCCGGATGCCGGCACCGTGGTCGGCCAGGTGCCCGGCGTGGGTGCGTTCGTGCAGGCCGGCAAGCCGGCGATGTCATTGCTGCCGGCGCGGCCGCTGCAGGTGCGCGCCGAACTGAGTGCGTCCTATGCCGATGCAGTGCAGGTGGGCATGCGCGCGACGGTGGTGATCGATAGCGATGGCAACGAGGGAAAACCGCTGCCGGAGGCACGCGTGGTCCGCATCAGCCCGGTGTTCGCGACGGCGCGGTTGCCGGAGGATGCAGGGCGCGGCGTGGCCAAAGTGGTTGAGTGCGTACTGGAGTTCGAGAGTGCGGCAAAGGCGCGCGTCGGCCAGCACGTGCGGGTGGAGTTCCGGAAGTAACGGCGTTGCTCTCTATGGGCGCGCGCGGCCTGCTTGTTTCCTTTTGGCAAACGCCCGCCACGCACTGACCAGCGACGCCAGGCACAGCGCCAGCAACAGTCCCACATCCAGAAGCAGCAGCCACAGCAGGTGCATTCCCTGTACCGGTGGCTGGTGCATCATCGATGCCAGCCACGGGAAGGTCCACGCCAGCAGCAACACGCAGGCGATCAACAGTCGCAGCCACAAGCGACCGAACTTCCAGGGGCGCACGATCAGCGCAGCGATCACCATCTCGACCGTACTCAACAGCGCGAACACGACAACGCTGCTGGTCGGGTAGGGCAGGGTTCCGCCTTCGAAGTGCCGCAACATCCAGTAGTCCGGGGTGAAGCCCGCATTGACCAATGCGGCGATCACCGCCAGCCAGGTGAGGGCGACAAGGAGCCAGAACAGGCGGGCGTAGCGAGGTCTCGTGGGCGGGTTCATCGGTGCTGCGGGCTGTTGACGGCGTGAAGGAATTTGGACACAATAGCGCTCCTTCGACGCAGGTCGGAGAATCTGCGGGAATAGCTCAGTTGGTAGAGCGCAACCTTGCCAAGGTTGAGGTCGCGAGTTCGAGTCTCGTTTCCCGCTCCAGATTGCACAGGGCCCCGGTTGGGGCCTTGTTTTTCTCCCGCCACGGCAAGGCGGGGCACGTTGAGCCACAAGGCTTTGCGCGCAGTCAGAAAAGTGAAAAGAGTTGTGAAATGGCTGGTGTGTGTCCCGGGCTTCCGGTACCATGACGGCTTATGCGGGAATAGCTCAGTTGGTAGAGCGCAACCTTGCCAAGGTTGAGGTCGCGAGTTCGAGTCTCGTTTCCCGCTCCATGTTCCGACAGGCCCCATCGCGGGGTTTTGTCATGTCAGGGGCGTCGTTCCTGATCGCAGTACGTTGGCCTCATGGCAGAGTGGCTATGCACCGGATTGCAAATCCGTTTACAGCGGTTCGATTCCGCTTGAGGCCTCCAATTGAAAAGCCCTGACCTCGGTCAGGGCTTTTTCTTTGCGCGCAGTCCGGCGCCGGCAGGCTGTACCAAAATGCACATGCGACCCGCCAGGGCCGGCTGCTAACGTCGCCGCTCTCCTCTTCTGCAGTGGTGGCCGCAGTGCGAAACCTGGCGATCCAGCAGGCCGTGTACATCCCCCTCGGCGCGATGCTGACACTGATCGCCTTTGCATTCACCGTGCCCGGCTACCACTCGCTCTCGCAGCACCTCAGCGAGCTTGGCCTGCTGCCGGGGCTGCCAGCCGAGGTGGTGCAGGCCGGCCCGGTGGCCAGTGGCTCGGCCATCATCCTCTTCAGCCTCGCGTTGCTCGCCCAGGGCCGCCGTTTCGCGCTCACTGCGCTCACCTCCACCCTGTTCGGGGTGTCCATGGTCAGCAATGGCGTCTTCACCATCGGCAGCCCCATGCATGGCCTCTATGGCATCGGCATCTTCTCGATCCTCACCCCGCTGCTGTTCCTTGCAGAGCTGGGCCCACAGGCGTCAACGCGGATGGCATGGTTTGCGCCCGCCAGCTCGCTGCTGGGCATGGCTTATCTGTGGCTGATGATGTCCGGCTTCGATCCGGAGCCCTATCGCGGCCTCACCCAGCGCCTTGCGCTGCTGCCGGCGTTCGGCTGGTACACCCTCGCGGCGCTGGAGCTGCGTCGATTCCGCGGTTGAGCCAAGCGCTTCCTGCAGCAAGCGCTGGCAGTCTGCGGCCAGACATTCAGGCCGCCGCTGGCGCCGGGTCGTCAGCACGAAAATTACGCGCCACCGGCGTGGTGGTGCCCACGTAATGACGGAACAGGTAGATCAACGGTGCCCAGCGCTGCACGTCGATGTGCTGGGTACCTGCAATGGTGATCGCCTCGTGTGCATGCACCCGGCAGATCCGTCCTTCGACGATCATGAAGCCCTGATCCTGCGTTCCGCTGGGTCGATGCGAGGCGAGCAGCGCGACCTCCACCTGCAGCGGGCATTCGGCGATCGCCGGCGGTGCCACCAGCACCGAGTCGACGCGGCTGAAGCCGCCCAGTGCGAACTTGTCACGCACATGCACGTAACCCATATCACGCTTCGAATCCGGCACAGGGGTGCGCGCGGTGGCGCGGGCGATGGCTTCAACCTGCGTCGCCTGCGTCGCATCTGCGAAGTTCAGTACGCATTCGCCGCGTGCCAGAAGATTGCTGCAGCCTTGGCCCTGCTCGCCGATGCCGAGCACCACGCGGTCGCCCAGCGCCCAGAATGAGGAAAGCGGGCTGATGTTCGCGCTGCCGTCTTCGTTCAGCGTGGTCATCAGCACCACCGGCGTTCCCGGATAGAGCACGGAGGGGGTGATGCAACGACGTTGGATATCTTCCGGTGGCATGCTTGAACTCGTTGGTTGCGGGCGATCACTGTGCCCTGTGCAAGGACGCGGACGCTTCGATCCAGGTCGAATGATGCGTGGCAGGGGGCGTGCCACAATGCGGCCATGGCCCAGACCTCCCGCGCTTTCATCAATGTCGGCACCTTGGTCGGGGACCACGCACGCGCGGCCATGCTGTTGACGTTGATGGATGGCCGCGCGCACACGGCATCCGAGCTGGCTGGCGTAGCGGGCATCTCGCCACAGACGGCAAGCAGTCATCTGCGGCGGTTGCTCGATGGGGGCATCCTGGCCGTGGCGGTGCAGGGACGCCACCGTTATCACCGGCTTGCCTCGACCGAGGTCGCCGACATGCTGGAAGGCATCCTGCGTTTCAGTGATCAACGCCCATCGCTCTCTCCGCGAACCATCCGGGTCGATGCCGGCTTCCGTCGGGCACGCAGCTGCTATCAGCACCTGGCAGGTGAATACGCCGTCGCCATCTCCGACCACCTGCTGGGCACCGGGGCGATCACCGCATCAGCAGACCACTGGCAGCTGACGGCTCATGGCGCCGACGTCCTGCGCGCCGTGGGCGAGCCACTGGCAGAGCTGATGGCGCGATCACCGAAGGTGAAGCCCGAGCGCTACTGCCGCGGCTGCCTGGACTGCACCGAACGTCGCCCGCACATGGCGGGCATGGTCGGCGAAGCCATGCTGCAGAGTTTCCTGCTGAACCGCTGGCTGCATCGCCTCGAGGGGCGGCGCGAACTGCGGGTCACGCCAGCCGGGCAGGCGGCGTTCCGCAGGTTGTTCGACGTGGGCGACTGAGACCCGCCACGCGCCCCTGCCAGTCTCAGCCGGTCACGACATGGCGACGGGGTATGGTCGAGTTCTGGTCTTCGGGAGCAGCAATGGCAGGCAAGGACATGAGGGGCTGCATGCATGATGCAGCTGGCGGGCAATGAGCAGATCCACCGCAGATGTGCGCTGGCTCACATTCCGGCTGAAGAACGGGCAGTCCATCGGCCCCGATCAACTGAAGGACGGCTGGGTCCTCGCCTCGGAGAGCCGGCATTGTGACGTGCGCCGCGAGCGCATCGAGGGCGCAGGCGTGGTCTATGCGCTGTATGGCCCGCCGGATCTTCCGTCGCCCCGCCGCGCCGAACTGCGCATGCGCGACTTCCTCATGCGCTCCGGCTATACCTTCACCATGGGTACGCTCGGCCACTGATCCGGTGGGCCATTGCCACGCTCGGCTCTGCCGCCGGTGAGGACGGCAGCGACAGCAACGGAAAGCGCGAACCGGCTCCCGGGCTGGGAGCCGGCCGGAGTGCAGGTCAGGGCGACGGGCAATCCATTTCCCTGCAGAGGCGATACGCGAGGTCGCACTGTGCAGAAGTGGGGCCACCCGGATTATGGGTGGCACGAAGGCACTGCTGATACTTCAGGTCGCAGAACTCGCAGGGGCCGGCAGCGAATGCGAAACCTGAAACTGCGACAGCAAGGAACATCATGGTCTTCAAGGTCGTCTTGATCATCACGTCAGTCCTTTGTTTGCCCTTCAATGGGCGAGGCAACAATAGCAGTGGTTTCCCGGCACGCCTGGTGCGCTGCCGCAAGGTGCGGATCACAACGAAGTTCTTGCTGCCCTGAGCGCCTCGACCACCTGTGAATCTGTAAAGCCGCAGTGTCCTTCGCCCACCGCAGGCAGTACGTGTGGCAATGGCGCGGCGCCAGCGTGCTCGGCCAGTTGCGGATACACCGCCTGCATGCGCGGCACGATGCTCGGGTCGTTGTTGTTGAACTGGATCACCAGCGGTCGCTTGAGCGCGCCGGTCAACGCCAGCTTTTCGCGCACGTATAGCTGTGCCGGCGCAGCAGGTGCCAGCCGCTGCACGCCCGCGTTGAACGCCTTGTCGTCACCGAATCCGCGGTAGGCGGTTCTCACGTTGCCGACCGGCATGCCGCCAGCGCGCGCGGCCAGTTCGTGCAGGATCATCGCGTGCAGGCTGATCGTGCCCGGCAATGCCTCCACACTTACTTCCAGCCGTGTGGCCAGTTGCGCAGCCACGGCCGGGCGGGTCTGAAGCGCGGCAGCGATGCCTTGATAGAGCGCCATCTGCGATAGCGCCGCAGCTTCTGCCGAAGCCAGGCCCTGGCGGGGCAGCCCTTCGGCCTCAGGGAAGAAATAATCGAACGCCACCAGTGTGGTCAGCAGGTCGTTGGCCAGTTGTTCGCCGGGCAGGTTGGCGCCACACAGCGAAACTCCGCCGTCGTAATGCTGCGGCAGGCGTTCGAGGGTGGCGACGGCCACCGCACCGCCCATCGAAAAGCCGAGAATCCAGGTGCGACGCACGTCCTTCAACTCGGACAGGGCGTGCGCGCGCAGGCGTTCCATGTCGCCGATCGCATCTGCTACCGCCCAGCCCTGGCTGGCATAGGCGCTCTGGGCCACGGCGTAACCTGCCGCCAGCAGGCTGGCAGTGCTTTCGTTGGCCGGCATCGGTGATGGCTGCGGCACACCGACCGGCTCGTAGCCATGCGCCAGCATCACCAGTTCGCCATTCCAGCCGGCGGGCACATCCAGGCGCCAGCGTGCGCCCTGCAACTCGCCGCTGGAGGTGCGCGGCGTGGCTGCGGGTGCGGCGGACAGCGGGGTGTGTGGCAGCAGCAGGGCAAATGCCAGGGCCAGCCGGTGGAGCGTGCGTGTCCTGGGCATCGCTGGGGCGGGTGTGGTTGGCATTGGCTTTGCCCCTCGGTGCGATCAATTGCCGGCTTGCCGGCAGGATGTGTCGCTTGTATAGCGCCGCCCCGGCACGGCGGCCAGTGCCGCGCACAGCAGGGTCGAATCCGATACGATCTGACGTATCTGCCTTCCTTTGCTTGACCTGGAGTCCCGTCATGGCTGATCGTCTTGCCATCCTGCTCGAACGCTTCGCGGTCACCGCCTCGGTGTTCCATGCTGGCGCGCTGTGTGGCATCAACAGCCTCGAAGGAGAGGGCGAGGCTGGCCAGTTGCATCTGGTGCGGCGCGGCCCGTTGCAGGTCAGTCATGGTGCGCAGACGGTGCAGGTCGACGTTCCCAGTCTGCTGTTGTACCCGCGACCGCTGCCGCACCGCTTCCACACCGATCCACAGCTCGGCGCCGACATGGCCTGCGCCAATCTCCATTTCGAAGGTGGCAGGCTCAACCCGATCAGTGCGGCGCTGCCCGACTTCATCTGCCTGCCGTTGGCCGAGCTGTACGGCGGCCATGGCGCCCTGGAACTGCTGTTCGAGGAGGCATTCGAGCAACGCTGCGGCCGCGCGGTGATGGTCAACCGCCTGTTCGAGGTGGTGATGATCCAGGTGCTGCGGCAGCTGATGGAGGGGGGAGGGATGCGCGGTGGCCTGTTCGCCGGGCTCGGCCATCCACGACTGCGGTTGGCGCTGGTGGCGATGCATGAGGCGCCGGCCCAGGCGTGGACACTGGAGGATCTGGCCGACGTTGCAGGCATGTCGCGCAGCGTGTTCGCCGCCAGTTTCCGCGAGGCCATGGGAACCACGCCCGGGCATTATCTGCAGGGGTGGCGGGTAGGCCTGGCGCAGCAGGCGCTGCGCCAGGGCCGACCGTTGAAACGGATCGCCGACGAGGTCGGCTATGGCAGCGAGGCGGCGTTGTCGCGGGCGTTCAAGGCGCACACCGGGCAATCGCCACGGCAGTGGCGGGGACAGGCGCGCGTTGCCGCCGGCTGAGCGTCAACCCAGCGCGAGCCGGGTCAGCTTCATGCCGGCGAACAGCCCGGCCAGGCCAAGGGCGACCGAGCCGCCCGCGTAGAGTGCGGCCAGCCCATGCTGGCCCCGCTGCAGCAGCAGGCCGGTTTCCAGCGAGAAGGTGGAGAAGGTGGTGTAGCCGCCAAGAATGCCGGTGGCCAACAGCAGGCGCAGTTGCGGCGACGCACCGTTGCGCAGGGCAAATGCCTCCACCACCACGCCCATCAGCAAGGCGCCGCTGATGTTGACCAGAAAGGTCGACCACGGCCAGGAACTGCCGACGGCGGCGCGGGTGCCGATCAGGTTGCAGGCGTGGCGCAGGCAGGCGCCGACACCGCCGCCCAGGAACACCAGCACATAGTTGTTCAATGTCTGCATTGTTTGCCTCGAGTGCGTGTTCGCAGGTTCGACGGCGTACGCAATGGCGGGCACGGCCTGCCATCGACGAACGCCGGGTTCGTCGCAGCAGGAGCCATCAGCCATCTCAGGCGGTTATCGGGGGAGCCCCATCCCCATCGACCACCATGCTACCAGCCCGCGATGGGTCAGGGCAGGGCCGTCATCACCACGCGTGCAACCTTGCCGCGGCTGACGCCCTCCATCAGCAGGTCATGGGCCATCAGCCCCAGCGTGGCCTCGCGGCGGTAGCCAACCTCCAGACCGCGCTCGGCAAGGATGTGGGCAACCAGCTCATAAGCCGCTTGCCAGACATCCAGATGGGCTTCGCTGGGCATGTGCATGTAGGCCGTGCCGCGCTCGCCGACTCCCCGTCCCAGCGGGCCGAACAGCAGCTCCCGCGGGTCCAGCTTCACCGCATCGGCGATGCGGAACAGCTGTTCGGCTTTCACGTGGTTGGCCTTGACGTGGTCGTTGAGCCAGTTGCTCACCGTTGCCGTCGTCGTTTCGGCGGCACGTGCCAGGTCGGCCGGGCGTGCATGCCCGGCGTCCTTCATGGCGACCGCGAGTCGTTGTCCAAGAGTATTCATCTATGCAAGCCAGCTTAACGCGTGGAATCGAAAGAGGCCTTGGCGCAAGAATAAGTTTGATGATGAAAGGGATCGAAAATGGACGAATTCTGGAGCAAGCGGCAGGTCCGCACGCGGCTGGGCTTTTCCACCGACGCAGAGCTCGCCAGACTGTTTGGAATCAGCAGATCCGCTGTCTCGCAATGGCCCAGAGGCTTTCCCATCCCGCCGCTGAGGCGCTACATCCTGCAGCAGCGGTACCCCGCGCTGTTCCCTCTGGATCAGGACCCGAACGATGAAACTGCATGAGATGCGACCAACACTGTCGCAGATAGACCGCTAAGATCAATTTGCTAAGCATGCTTAGCAACATAGGCAGAATCGATTGCCCCGCCCGCAGCGATGGGCTGAACTGTGATGGGCATCAGGGATCATCACCGACCAATGTCGACATCGGCACGGAGACTCTCGATCCTCTTCGTCACGCCGCTTCATGAACGATTAATAATTTCAATCGCGAAAGTCGCGCTCTGTAATTGACGTGTCGTGAAATCTATGACTAATTGGCATCAACCGGTTGTGAAGGCCGGGAGTCTTTCAGTAGCTCGCAAGTGAATCGGTCGACCGTCAACGATGCAGAACAAGTCCAACGGAGGTCGTATGGAATACGGCATGCATGGCTTGGCTGAACGGGTACGCCGCGAACTGGAAGCCAGTTATCACAAACACGGATGCGGTCCGGCGTTCTGGGATACCTACCAGCAGGTGCTTGACCGTCTGGTTCCGCAGGGGACCGGGCGGACCGATGTCACCAACGAAATGGCGCTGATCATCGAGCAACTGGGCATCGTCCGTCGCGCCCAGCTGGTACCGCCGCGCCCGGGCGACCCGGGCTGACTCAGAGCAGGCGCCAGGCGCCACAGGCCAGCAGGGCCAGCAGCATCGATGCCAAGGCGGTGGTGCGGGGGCGCCACCACCGACGTGGCTGGCCGGCCATCACCTGCGGGCTGCAATAGCTGATCAGGCCGGGCCCGAAGCCCGCCTGCTGCTGTTGCCGGGTGCACGCTTCCAGACAGGCCCCACAGGCCAGGCAGTCGGCCTGTGGGCCATGGCGGATGTCCAGCTGCATCGGGCAGGCGCTTACGCAGGCCATGCAATCGATGCAGTCGCCCAGCCGATCTGCATTGAAGGTCGGCATCGGTCCGGCCAGCAGTGGATGTGCGGCACGGAAAACGTAGTCCTGCGCGGTGGTCGGGTCAAGCAGGCCACGACCGCGGCCGAGCACGCCGCCCAATGCCGGCGGGCGGGCGCCGCGCGGTTCGCCACGGCGTGCGTCATACAACATGCGCGGGGTGTGCGGGTCGGTCAGCAACGGCTGCATGCGCGCGAATGGACAGAGCGATCGGCACACCTGTTCGCGCAGGAACCCGGCGTTGCCCCAGGTGGCGGCGGCATAGAACAGCACCCAGAAGGTCTCCCAGCCGCTCCAGCTGCCATCGAATGCGTCGGCGACCAGTTCGTGGATCGGACTGAAAAATCCCACGAAGGTGATCCCGGTCCACAGCGACAGCAGCAGCCAGGCCAGCTGGGTCGCCGGTCGCGCCAGCTGCGCTGGCATGGCGCGGGACAGTGCCTGCGCGATCCCGTCGAAGGCCCGTGTCCACAGCGTCTGCGGGCAGGCATGTCCGCACCACACGCGACCGGCCAGATGGGTGAGCAGGGCCAGGCCCACCGCCATCGCCGCCAACAGGCCCAGCAGCACGCCGACGTCATTCGGCCACAGGGTCCACGCGAACAGGTCGAAGCGGCGCGCGTCGAGGTCCAGCAGCAGGGCCTGCCGGCCATCCCACTGCAGCCACGGCAGCCCGTGGAACAGGGCCAGCAGCGCAAGGCCCAGGGTGCGGCGCCAATGCCACGGGCGCGCTGGCGGGGAAGCGACGATGCTCATCCCAGCGGCAGCTCCTCGTCCTCGTCGTTCGGCATCGGCCGCAGCAGGTAGCCGGTCACCGCGCTGGAAAGTGCGGTGACGGCCCAGAACATGAAGAACCCTGCGGTGTAGCCCAGCTCACGGCTGATGGCCGTACCCGGGAAGCTGATTGCCTGCAGCCGCAGTGGATCGACGAACGCAAAGAACACCACGCAGGCCAGGCCGGCGGCGATGAAGCTGGGCCACAGGACTGCGCCCCAGTGCTGGATCAGCCGCTGGCGGCTGGAAGACGGTGTGTTCATGCGGGTTCGGGTCGAAGAAGAGGGCGGCGCGTATACTTCGCCGTAGTTGGCGCAGCATCCGCAGGGCATGCTTCCTGCAAGCGTGTCAGCCTAGGTGCGCCGCAGTGCGCTGACATTGATCTGGATCAACAGGAGTGTTGGCGGCCTGCGGCACACTGCCGATCCGCATTTGGTGCCCTGATGAACGCAACGCCCACGACCGATATTCCCGTTGCTTCACCAGAGCTGTGCAGCGAGGAGGAAGTGACCCGGCTGGTTCACGATTTCTACGCGCGCGTGCGTGACGAGGAGCGTCTGGGGCCGGTGTTCGAAGGTCACGTGAAAGACTGGCCCGAACACCTCGCCCAGCTCGTGGATTTCTGGTCGGCGATGCTGCGCGGGACGCGCCGGTTCAAGGGCTCGCCGATGTCCAAGCACATGGCAATCGATCTGGAAAAGGATCTGTTCGACCGCTGGCTGGTGCTGTTCCACATCACCACGGCCGAATGCAACAACCCGCCGATGCAGGCGCTGGCCGACGATGTGGCCGCCCGCATCGCAGAGACCTTCTGGCGCCGCTACCAGATGCTGCGCTGGCCGCAGGTCATGCTGCCGGTGCTGGGCGTCCCCGCCAAGGATTGATCTGGGTCAAGGCGCTGCGCCTGGACTGGCGCGATGCTGGCGGCATGGACACGTTCTCTCCCGCTGCCGGTGGCCTGGCCTGGACCTTCGATCCCGATCTGCTGCGCCGGCATGACCGGCCCGGGCCGCGCTACACCTCCTATCCCACCGCGCCGCACTTCCATGACGGCTTCGATGCACCGGCGCTGCGCCAGGCGATCGCCGACAGCAACCCGCTGGCGCGCGCGCTGTCGTTGTACGTCCATGTGCCGTTCTGCTCCAGCCCCTGCTTCTACTGTGGCTGCAACCGGGTGATCACCCGCGACCGCGGGCGTGGCCACAGCTACGTGTCACGCGTGCTGGCCGAGGCGGATCTGCTGGCACCGCAGTTCGCCGACGGCCGTGAAGTGATCCAGCTGCACCTCGGCGGCGGCACACCGAATTTCCTGGATGCCGATGCGATGACCGCACTGGTCGAGGGCCTGCGCCGACGCTTCGATTTCAGCAGTTCGTCGCAGCGTGATTTTTCCATCGAACTGGACCCGCGCTTCATCGACACCAGCGACGTGGCGATGCTGGCCAGGCTCGGTTTCAACCGCGCCAGCCTGGGTGTGCAGGATTTCGACCCGCAGGTGCAGGAATCGATCAACCGCTTGCAGGGTGTGCGGCAGACGCTGGACATTCTGCGCGCGTGCCGCGACAGCGGCATGCGCTCGGTCAATGTCGATCTGATCTACGGCCTGCCCGGGCAGAGCCTGGAGGGCTTCGGCCGCACCCTGGAACTGGTGCTGGCGCTGCGCCCGGATCGACTGGCGGTGTACGGCTATGCGCACCTGCCACACCTGTTCCGCGCGCAGCGGCAGATTGACGAAAGCCGCATGCCGTCGCCGGAAGACAAGCTCGCGCTGCTCGGCCTGGCGGTGGAGCGCCTGTCCGCGGCCGGCTACCAGTACATCGGCATGGACCACTTCGCATTGCCGGAAGAAGATCTGTCGCGTGCCCAGCGCGCCGGCCAGCTGCATCGCAACTTCATGGGCTACACCACCCATGCCGACACCGATCTGATCGGCCTTGGCGTAAGTGCGATCAGCCATGTGGGTGCCACGTACAGCCAGAACCCGCGTGACCTGCCGTCATGGGAAAACGCGGTGGACCAGGGACAGTTGCCGGTCTGGCGCGGCGTCGCGCTCAGTGCCGACGACGAGCTGCGCGCCGAGTTGATACAGCAGTTGATGTGCCAGGGTGAAGTGGATGGCACGTCACTGGCCCAGCGCCATGGCGTCGACTTCGAAACCTATTTCGCCGAAGACCTGCAGGCCGTGCAGCGCCTGCAGCAGGATGGCCTGGCCGAGTACCGCGATGGGGTGGTGCGCACCAGCGAGCCGGGGCGGCCGCTGCTGCGCCTGCTGGCGATGTGTTTCGATCCCTATCTGCGTACCGCCCAGGAGCAGCCTCGCTACTCGCGGGCGATCTGAGCGCAGGCCTCAGCGCTTGCCGACGCCGCGTTCGGGATGGCGGGCTGCCATGCCACCGCTGGAGGTGGTGGTCCAGTTGCCGTTGAGATCGCGCACGCTGGTCGAGTAGGAGCCATCGCTGTACTCGGTGCGCCACCTGCCGCTCAGGTCACGCTTGCTGACCGAGTAGGCCCCGTTGCTGTACTGGGTGCGGATGTTGCCGTTGAGGTCTGTGCTGCTGTTGGAATAGCTGCCATCGCTGTGGGTGGTGCGTTTGCGGCCACTCAGATCGGTGGTGGTGGTCGAGCGGCTGCCGTTGCTGTGTTCGGCGATCTCGCGTCCAGACAGGTCGCGCCTGATGCGGCTGGACGAGCCGTCGCTGTTACGGATATCCCGGCTTCCGTCGAGGTTGCGGTGGCTGTTCGAACGGCTCTGCGCCGATGCGGGTGCGGTGGCCTGGGCGAGCAGCGTGACCAGTGCCAGCGATGATGCGAGCCATATCCATTTCACGGGTGATCTCCTTATGCGTCGTTCGGCGGCCGGGGCGGCGCGTCCGATTCTGCCATGCCGGCCTGAAGCCGTCCTGATCGCGGAAACGGTATGCGAATGGCCGCATTCCGTTCAGTAGGGTGCTGTGCGGAACCAGCGGTGCGCGGGCCCTTTGCGGGGAGTGTCGATGCGTGATTGGGTGGTGCCCGGAGCCGGGATCGAACCGGCATGGGGTTGCCCCCGGCGGATTTTAAGTCCGATGCGTCTACCAGTTTCGCCATCCGGGCCTGCAGCGCGCGCCGATTGTAACGGAATCGCCGCCGCTGCCACCGGCTAACGCTGCTTTTACGCAGTCGGGCGCGGGGCTGGGTACAGTCCGCCAACGTTTCCGGGAATGGCGATATGCGTGCACGTGGTGGCAGGCGATGGATCGGATGCAGTGCCGTCCTGGGGCTGATGCTGGCGATAGGCCCGGCCGCCGCGCAGCAGGCACCAGCACCCGCGGGCCCGGTGGTGGACATGGATACGGTGCAGGTGACCGGCGAACAACCCGGCCCCGGCCTCTGGAAGGTCACCGCTCCACAGGGGCATGTGCTGTGGATACTGGGAACGGTCTCGCCGTTGCCAAGCGGCGTGCAATGGCGCTCGGATGAAGTCGAACGGGCCATCGCCGGTGTCGACCATGTGCTGGGCGATCCGGGTTTCAGCCTCGATGCGAAGATCGGTGTGTTCAAGGGCTTGACCCTGCTTCCGCTGGCGATGAAGACCGCGCGCGATCCGCAGGGGCGCACGCTGGATCAGATCCTGCCGGCGGCAACGTACGCACGCTGGCTGGGGCTGAAACAGACCTACATGGGCAATGACCGTGGCGTGGAAAAGGATCGTCCGCTGGTGGCCTCCGGTCGCCTGTACCAGGCGTTCCTCAAGCGCAACGGCCTGCGCGACGGCAAGCAGGTGAAGGAAGCACTCGGGCGTGCCTACAAGGCCCGCGATCTGAAGCCGGAAGATGTGCAGGTGAAGCTGAAGGTCGACGACATCCGTGGCACGTTGAAGGAACTTCAGGCCACCGAAGTCGATGACCGCGCATGCTTCGAACGCACGCTCGATACAGTGGAATTCCAGGCGCCGGTGTTGCGTGAGCGTGCCAATGCCTGGGCGCTCGGCGATGTCGCTGCACTGCGTCGGCTGTCGGGCTCGGCGATGGCGCAGACCTGCCGCGAACTGCTGCAGGACTCGGCCTTCGTACGCCGGCGTGGCTGGAGCGACATGCCGCAGCAGGTACGCACGCGTTGGCTGCAGGGCGTGGATGCGGCGCTGACCCATCACGCTGGCACCTTCGCGACGGTGCCGGTCAGCCTGCTGCTGGGTGAAGGTTATCTGGACGCGCTGACGCAACGCGGCTATCAGATCGAGGCGCCGCCGGAATAGTCAACGCTTGAACTCCTCGCGCTTCCTGTCATATTCCTCTGCACTCAGGAGGGGAGTGATGGACATGCCGTTGCATGCGTACGCCTATGTCAGCACGGCCAGGGAGGGACTGGACGTGCCCGAGCTCGATGCGTTGCTGGCCGATGCGACCGCGTTCAATCGCATGGCCGGGGTGACCGGGGCGTTGATGTTCGATGGCAGCCGTTTCCTGCAGTACATCGAAGGCCCACGGGATGGACTGGCGTCGGTGCACGCGCGAATCGGTAACGCGCGACGCCACGGCAGCATCATCCAGCTGGCTGCAGGCCCGATCCCGAGCCGTTGGTTCCCGCGCTGGACGATGGCCAACCGGCAGGTGGATCCGGCGACGCTGGACAGCATCGTGGCGGCGCCGTGGCAGGGTTTCAGCCTGGAACTGGATCCCCCGGACCATGGTTTCGGCCTGTTGCTGCGGGCCTGGACCGGCAGCCACGGCGAACTGGAGCCGGCCGCCGTCAGCCTCGGATCCTGATCAGGACGTGGTCTGGCGCTGCTGCCGCGGTTAACCTTGTCGGCATGTTTGCCTGCACCAGGACCCTCGCATGACCCACTGGACACCGTCGCCAGCTGCCGGACGCCGCGCATGAGCGCGCCAATCGGCGCAGCCCGGATGCCGTCCCCGGCCATCATCGGCCTGGGCTATGTCGGGCTGCCGTTGGCGGTGGCTTTCGGCCGCCAGCTGCCCACTCTGGGGTACGACATCGACGCCGCACGAATCGCCGAACTGGCCGGCGGGCAGGACCACACACTGGAGATGGAGCCGGACGAACTGGCCAGCGCGTCGCTGCTGCGCTACAGCAGCGATCCGGCACAGCTCGACGCCTGCAACGTCTATATCGTCACCGTGCCCACGCCGATCGATGCGTACGAGCAGCCCGATCTGGAGCCGCTGCGCTCGGCGACGCGGCTGATCGCCAGCCATCTTCGCGCCGGTGACCTGGTGATCTACGAATCCACCGTCTATCCGGGCACCACCGAAGAAGTCTGCGTGCCATTGCTGGAGCAGGGCTCGGGCCTGCGCTTCAACGACGATTTCTACTGCGGCTACAGCCCCGAGCGGGTCAGCCCCGGCGACCGCAAGCGGCGCCTGGCCGACATCCGCAAGATCACATCCGGTTCGACGCCGGAAGTGGCGGCGGTGGTCGATGGCCTGTACCAGCGGATCATCACCGCCGGCACCTTCCCGGTACCGTCGATGCGGGTCGCCGAAGCGGCCAAGGTGGTGGAGAACATCCAGCGCGACGTCAACATCGCGCTGGTCAACGAGCTGGCCCTGATCTTCGATCGCCTCGGCATCGACACCCAGGATGTGCTCGACGCCGCAGGCAGCAAATGGAACTTCCTGCCGTTCCGGCCGGGGCTGGTGGGAGGCCACTGCATCGGCGTGGACCCGTACTACCTGCTGCACAAGTCCGAAAGCATGGGCTACCACCCCGACCTCATCCATACCGCGCGTCAGGTCAACAACCGGGTGGGCGAACATGTGGCTACCCGTGTCTTGGCGATGCTCGCCGAACGTGGTCGTGCGCCGGCGCAATCGCGCGTCCTGGTACTGGGCGTGACCTTCAAGGAGGACTGCCCGGACCTGCGCAACAGCCGCGCGCTGGAACTGGCCCAGCGGCTGGCCGACAGCGGTGCGCAGGTGGACGTCAGCGATCCATGGGTGGGGCCGGCGGCACTGGCGGACGAGGGTGTGAACTGGCTGGCCGAGCCGGTGGCCGGCAGCTACGACGCAGTGGTGCTGGCGGTGGCGCATGAGAGCTTCAAGGCGATGGACGATGACCATATCCGCAGCCTGCTGGCACCCGGTGGACTGGTCTACGATGTGAAGTCCGCCTGGCCGCGCAGCGTGGTCGACGATCGCCTGTAGGTGCTCGCGCGGTAGACTCGGGGGCAGTTGCAACCGAGGAACGCCATGCACCGGTATATCGTCTACCTGCTCGCCATCCTGATGTTTCCGATCTGCCTGTGGCTGGCCACGATCTGGCCGGCCTGGTATTGGGGCGTCGGCCTTACGGCCGCGATGGTGGCGCTGGGGACCTGGGACCTGCTGCAGAAGCGCAGCACCCTGCGCCGCAATTATCCGGTGATGGCGCACTTCCGTTACGGACTGGAGTCCATCGGCCCGGAGATCCGCCAGTACTTCGTGCAGAGCGATCTGGAAGACGTGCCGTTCTCGCGGCAGCAGCGCGCGCTGATCTACCAGCGGGCCAAGAACCAGATGGACACGGTGCCCTTCGGCACCCTGCGCAGCACGTACGCGGTGGACTACGAATGGATCAACCATTCGCTGGCGCCGACCACCATCGCCAAGCACGACTTCCGCGTGCTGATCGGTGCGAACTGCGCCAAACCCTATTCGGCGAGCGTGTTCAACATCTCGGCGATGAGTTTCGGCTCGCTGTCGGCCAACGCGATCCGTGCGTTGAACGAAGGCGCGCGCCGGGGTGGTTTCTACCACGACACCGGCGAAGGCTCGATTTCGCCGTATCACCGTGAGATGGGCGGTGACCTGGTCTGGGAGATCGGCTCGGGCTACTTCGGTTGCCGCGACGACAAGGGCGGCTTCAGCGAGGAACGCTTCGTTGCCAATGCCAACCACGATCAGGTCAAGATGATCGAGATCAAGCTCTCGCAGGGTGCCAAGCCCGGCCACGGCGGCGTGTTGCCGGCGCCGAAGGTGACGGCCGAGATCTCGGTGACGCGTGGCGTGCCGATGGGCGTGGACTGCGTGTCACCTTCGCGCCATTCGGCGTTCTCCACGCCGGTTGAACTGCTGCAGTTCGTCGCCCGCCTGCGTGAACTGTCCGGTGGCAAGCCGGTGGGATTCAAGCTGGCCATCGGCCACCCGTGGGAATGGTTCGGCATCGCCAAGGCGATGCACGAAACCGGTCTGTTGCCTGACTTCATCGTCGTCGATGGCGCCGAAGGCGGTACCGGTGCGGCACCCGCTGAGTTCGTCGATCACGTGGGTGTGCCGATGCACGAGGCACTGCTGCTGGTGCACAACACCCTGGTGGGCCTGGACCTGCGCGAGCACATCCGTATCGGCGCGGCCGGCAAGATCACCAGCGCGTTCGACATCGCCCGCACCATTGCGATGGGCGCGGACTGGTGCAATGCCGGGCGCGGTTTCATGTTCGCGCTGGGCTGCATCCAGTCGCTCAGCTGCCATACCGACAAGTGCCCGACCGGCATCGCTACCCAGGATCCGGCGCGCTGGAAGCATCTGGATGCACCGGACAAGGCCACGCGTGTGTACAGCTTCCACGAGCACACCCTGCATGCGTTGAAGGAGTTGCTGTGCGCGGCGGGCTTGAACGATCCGGCCGAACTTGGCCCGGAACACATCCTGCGCCGGGTGTCGCCGGTCGAGATCCGTTCGTTGGCCTCGTTGTACCGTTACCTGGAGCCGGGCGAGCTGCTGCACAAGGTGCCCGACCACGCGGTGTTCCATTCGTTCTGGGCCGATGCGCGCAGTGATTCCTTCCAGCCGCCGCCGAAGATCCAGGCGCTGCGGGCCAGCAAGTCGCGATGAGTCGCGTTGCAGGACATGAAAAGCAGACGCATACGGAGATTGCATGCAGTTCAGGACCGGCACCAACGATGATGTGAGCACGCTGTGGGCATTGCGTACGCGCTGCGTACGCGAGCTGTGCAGCAGCCACTATCCGCCAGAGGTGATCGCGCCGTGGTCGGCATCGCCACCGCCGGTGCAGTACTCGCGGTTGCTGGGGCAGGGTGGCTGTGTCGTCGCCGAGGATGATCGGGGCGACGTGCTGGGTTTCGGTGTGCTCGATGCCGAGGGCAACGAGATCGACGCGCTGTTCGTCGATCCGGCTCAGGGCGGGCAGGGGGTTGGCCAGGCGCTGATGCAGCGGCTGCTGGCCATGGCCGATCCAACGCGCGAGGTGGTGTTGTCGGCGTCGCTCAATGCCGTGCCGTTCTACCAGCGGCAGGGCTTTGTCGCCGAACGCGAGGAACTGTATCCGCACCCCAGTGGCGTAGCGTTGGCGTCGGTGAAGATGCGCCGGCCGGCCTGATGCCTCCGGCGCCACTGTGGCTGGATCAGCGTGTGGCCAACCACGCGGTCACGCCCTCTGCCGCACGCAGTCCGCTGGCATAGCAGGCCGTCAACAGGTAGCCACCCGTCGGCGCTTCCCAGTCCAGCATTTCTCCCGCGCAGAACACGCCCGGCAAGGCACGCAGCATCAATCCATCGGTCAGCGCATCCAGGCGCACTCCACCGGCCGTGCTGATCACCTCGGCCATCGGCCGCGGGCGCATCAGGCGCAGCGGCAGGCGCTTCAATGTGGTGACTACGGCGGCCAGATCGTTGCCGGCATCCTTGCCCAGCGTTTCAAATACCAATGCAGTCTTTACTGCATCCAGCCCAGCCTGGCGTCGCAGGTGTTCGCCGAAGCTGCGACCCTTGCGCGGCTGCGAGAGATCGGCCTGCAGGCGTGCCTCGTCGCGGCCCGGAACCAGGTCGAGCCACAGCGTGGCGTGGCCATCGCGGTTGATGGTGTCGCGCAGGTCGGCCGACAGCGCGTAGATCAGGCTGCCTTCGATACCGTACTCGCTGGCCACGCACTCGCCCTGCAGTGAGCGGGGCTCGCCGTCCAGGCCATGCCAATGTGCAACGACGGGCTTCAATGGCGCTCCCGCGTGGCGCTGCGCGAAGAACGGTGTCCACGCAACGTCGAATCCGCAGTTGGCTGATTGCAGCGGCGCGACATCCACGGCGTGGGCCTGCAACACCGGAACCCATGCGCCGTCGCTGCCGAGCTGTGGCCAGCTTCCGCCACCCAGCGCCAACACGGTCGCGTCGGCGCGCACGTCCAGTGCACCACTCTCGGTGGCAAAGCGCAGTGCGCCGTCTTCGCCCCAGCCTTGCCAGCGATGGTTGACGTGCAGGCGCACGCCCTGTTCCTTCAGCCGGCGAACCCAGCCGCGCAGCAGCGGTGCGGCCTTGCGGTCGATCGGGAACACGCGGCCGGAACTGCCGACGTAGGTGTCCACGCCGAATCCCGCCGCCCAGTCGCGCAGCGCCTGTGCATCGAAGCCGTCCAGCCAAAGACCGACGTTGGCGGCCTGCTCGCGATAGCGGCCGTCGAACAGTGGACGTGGGTCGGAATGGGTGAGGTTGAGCCCCCCCTTGCCGGCGATCAGGAACTTGCGGCCCGGCGAGCCCTTGGCCTCGTAAAGATCAACGTCCAGCCCGGCCGCGCGCAGCCGCTCGGCGGCAAACAGCCCCGCCGGGCCGCCGCCGATGACGGCGACGCGACGCGGCGGGTGTACTTCACTGTTGGACATTGAGCAGCTCGACGTCGAATACCAGCGACGAACCTGCCGGGATCGGGCCCACCTGGCGATCGCCATAGCCGAACTCCGGCGGAATCATCAGCGTGCGCTTGCCGCCGACCTTCATGCCGGCCACGCCTTCATCCCAGCCACGGATGACCTGGCCGGCGCCCAGCGTGAAGGTGAACGGCTCGCCGCGTTCGACCGAACTGTCGAAGGTCTTGCCGTGCTTGTTGTCGGCGCGCTCGTCGTAGATCCAGCCGGTGTAATGCACGCTGACCTTCTGGCCCGGCACGGCCTCGGCGCCGCTGCCGGGCTGGGTGTCGATGCGCTCGAAAGCGGCGATGGTGCCTCCCGGCGGCGGGCCAGGCGGTTCCGACGAGCAACCAACGGCGGCGAGGGACAGCAGCAGGGGAAGCAGCAGGCGGCGCATCGGCGTCTCCGTGGGTGATGAGTCAAGGGCGGCAAGGTTAGCGCATCGGCGCCGGGTATCATGGGCGCATGGCAAAACTCCTGCTCAATCTGCGCAATGTCGGCAACGACGAATATGCCGATGTCTGCACGCTGCTCGACCAGCATGGCATCGCCTGGTACCGCACCGAACCCAGCCCCTGGGGCATCTCCAATGGTGGCCTGTGGCTGCGCGAGGATACCGACCAGCCGCGAGCCAAGGCGCTGATGGCCGAGTACCAGGCAGCCCGCGGCGTGCGGGTCCGCGCCGAGCGTGAGCAGGCCCTGCGCGATGGCACTGCCGAGACCTTTGGCAGCCTGTTCCGGCGCCGCCCTGGGTTCGTGGTGCTGGTCATGCTGGGCATGGCGGTGGCGGCGGCACTGGTGCTGCTGCCGTTCATGCTGCTGCGGGGGTAAGGGTGTTCGGCCGGGTTGCACCCGGCGCCTGCAGAGGCAACGGCAACAGCAACAGCAACAGCGGGCGTTCCGTGGTGGGCGGGGCGGTGTGGGCAGGCGGGGGACGGCAAAAGCTGCTCCTGCGTGCCTCGTAGAGCGCCATCCATGGCGCTCTGCGCCCCCGTCTGCCCACACCGCCCCGCCTCTGACAGTTCCCGCGATCTGCGGGGTCGGAGCCCTCTGCTGCGCAGAGGGCTCCGACCCGTGAATCTGTCGATGGGGGCGGTCAGGCGGTAAAATGGCAGGATGATCGCCAATACCGCTGCTTATCATTTCGCCGTCATCGACGCTCCGCAGGCCCTGTGCGACCAGCTGCAGGCTCGTGCCGAGGCGTCCGGTCTGCAGGGCACGATCCTGGTGGCGGGCGAGGGGCTGAACCTGTTCCTGGCCGGGGCGCCGGCCGGTATCGATGGCTTCTACGCGGAACTGCGTGCGGATGCGCGCTTCGCCGACATGCGGGTCAAGACCAGCTTCAGCAAGCACCAGCCTTTCGCGCGGCTGAAGGCCAAGGTCAAGGACGAGATCATCAGCTTCCGCCGGGATGATGGCCAGCCGCTGGACTATCCGCGCGCGCCGGCGATCGATCCCGCCACCGTGCAGCGTTGGCTGCGGCAGGGGCACGATGATGCCGGCAAGCCGGTGGTGATGCTCGATACGCGCAACCTGCAGGAAATCGAGTACGGCACCTTCAAGGATGCGCTGGTTCTGCCCATCCACAAGTTCACCGATCTGCCCGAAGCACTGGCACCCCATCGCGAGGCGCTGAAGGACAGCACCGTGGTCAGTTTCTGCACCGGCGGTATCCGTTGCGAGAAGGCGGCGCTGTGGATGCTCAACGACGGCATGGACAACGTGGTGCAGCTTGATGGCGGCATCCTCGGTTACTTCGAGGACGTGGGCGGCGAGGGCTATGAAGGCCGCTGCTTCGTGTTCGACGAACGGGTGGCGCTGGACGCCGAACTGAAGCCGCTGGTGGACGAACCGTTGCCCGAGCCACGCCCCAGCGCGTTCTGACCCGCCTTGTGTAGCGCCGAGCCCACGCTCGGCTGCTGTGCATCGGGGAAATGCAGCCGAGCGTGGGCTCGGCTCTACACAGGCCGGTGGCGCTGAATCCGTCCCACAGGAATCAGCGTCCCGCCACCGGCACTGGCCGCCGGGGCAGGGCGACCCCATCAACAGGGGATCCTGTAACGGAAAACCGCCTGATGATCCCGTTGTCGATCCTCGACCTGGCCCCGGTCTGCGAGGGCAGCGATACCACTGCTGCCTTCGCCAACATGCTCGAACTGGCCCAGCATGCCGATGCGCTGGGCTACCGCCGCTATTGGCTGGCCGAACACCACAACATGCCCGGCATCGCCAGCGCCGCCACCGCGGTGCTGATCGGCCACGTCGCCGGTGGCACCAAACGCATCCGTGTCGGCGCCGGCGGCATCATGCTGCCCAACCATGCACCGCTGCAGGTGGCCGAGCAGTTCGGCACGCTGGCCTCGCTGTACCCGGACCGTATCGACCTGGGCCTGGGCCGAGCACCGGGTACCGACCAGCCGACCGCGCGCGCCCTGCGCCGCTATTTCGACAGCGCGGACCAGTTCCCGCAGGACGTGCGCGAACTGCTGCACTACTTCGAACCGGTGCAGCCGGGGCAGGCGGTGCAGGCCGTACCGGGTGGCGGCCTGCGGGTGCCGACCTGGATCCTCGGTTCCAGCCTGTTCGGCGCGCGCATGGCCGCCTCGATGGGCCTGCCGTATGCCTTCGCCTCGCACTTCGCGCCCGATTCCATGGATGAAGCGCTTGCGGTGTATCGCCGCGAATTCCGCCCTTCGGCCACGCTCAAGCAGCCGCACGCGATGCTGGCGTTGAACGTGGTGGCCAGTGACAGCGAAGCAGAATCGCGCCGGCTGTTCACCAGCCAGCAGCAGAGCTTCGTCAATCTGCGTCGCGGCCGTCCGGGCAAGATCCCGGCGCCGATCGACGACATCGAATCGTTCTGGGAGCCGCACGAGAAGCTGGGCGTGGAGCGGGCGCTGGCGTGCACGGTGCTGGGTGATCCGCAGCAGGTGGCCGACGGCATTGCAGCTTTCGTCGAACGCCACCAGCCCGACGAACTGATGCTTACCGCCAACCTGTACGACCACCGCGCGCGCCTGCGCTCGTTCGAGCTGGCGATGCAGGCCTGGCACGCCCGCCACGCGGGCTGAACAATTGCGTCACGGCAATTTGCGGCGCGAACGCGTCTGATGGGGTTCCCCTCTCTGGAGTCCCCCATGGACGAGTCCCGCACCGAACACATTGCCCAGCTGGCCGAACTGATCAAGGACGTGGAGGTGGCGATGTTCACCACCCGCGGCGTCGACGGGCGTCTCTACAGCCGCCCGCTCGGCACCCAGCAGGTCGCCTTCGATGGTGACCTGTGGTTCGCCACCGCTGCCGACAGCCCGAAGGTGGCCGAGATCGCGCTCGACCCACGGGTCAACGTGGCCTATGCCTCACCGTCGAAGAATACCTATGTCTCGGTGGCCGGTGTGGCGCGCATCGTCGATGACCGCGCCAAGGTCGAAGAGCTGTGGTCGCCGGCGATGAAACTGTTCTTTCCCGGTGGCCCCGATGATCCGAAGTTGCGGTTGATCCATGTGCGTGCGGAGACCGCCGAATACTGGGACGGGCCGGGCACGCTGCTGGGCTCGGCCCTCAGTTTCGTGTTGTCGGCCGTGCAGGACGAGCCGGCCCAGTTGGGTGACAACGGTTTCATCGACCTGCGTTGAGGTGCCGCATCCACGCATGGCGTGGATCTACTGGGTTCAAGGTAGATCCGCGCCAGTCGTGGATGCGCGCGATCCAAAGTAGATCCACGCAATGCGTGGATGGGAAGCGCCCGGAAATTGCCTGCGCTCAGAACCAGCGCTGGAACAGTTCGACGGTGTAACCCACCAGTTGCCCGGAACTGAAACCAAAGAACGCGATCGCCACCACGGCAGCCACCCAGTTGAACAACATCAGCGCACCGTCGCGCTCCAGCAGCGCCAGCGCGAACAGCAGCAGCTGGAAACCAAACAGATAGTTGGTGAACGGAATCGGCAGCGACAGCAGCAGGCCCAGCAGCACCAGCAGCAGGCCACTGAAGGCGTGGGCCGGGGCAGGCGTCAGCATCTGTGGCATGCGCGGCTTGAGCATGCGGTCGAGGCGGCGCAGCGCACCGTCGATGCGGTCCAGGAACCGGTGCATGGTGCCGCGCTTGGGCCCGCGACGCGCGATGAACCCGGGCAGCCAGGGCCGGCGCATGCAGAACAGCATCTGCAGGCCGATCAGGATCACCAGCGGCCCACTGACCGCGCCGCCCAGCCCGGGGATGGGGATGAAGGCCGGCAGGATGGCGACGAACAGGAACACACCGAAGGCACTCTGCTGCAGATCCTGCAGGATCTGCCCCAGCTTCATGTGTTGGGCCGGGTCACCGAAGGCGAACATCGCCAGCAGGGTGCGGATGCCCTCGTTGCGGTACTCCGGCGGCGCCGCGCCGGGGCCGGACTCAGGCGGTGAGCTCATCGGCCTGCTCGTCGGACAGGGTGCGAAGCAGCAGCTTGTCCACGCGCGCACCGTCCAGATCGACCACCTCGAAGCGCCAGCCGGCCCAGTCGAAGTACTCGCCCGCGTGCGGGATGCGGCCGAAGAAGTGGATGCACATGCCGGCCAGGGTGTAGTAGTCGCCATCCTCGGCGTCGGGCAGATCGTTGCTGCCGATCAACTCGCGCAGGTCCTCGATCGGCAGCGAGCCGTCCACCAGCAGCGACCCGTCTTCACGGGTCACGACCAGTGCGTCTTCGTCGGCGTTCTCCGTTGCCTGCAGGCGGCCGACCACTGCGCCCATCAGATCGCTGATGGTCACCAGGCCCTGGATCTCGCCGTACTCGTCCACCACCAGCGCCATCGACTGCTGTTCTTCGCGGAAGATCTCCAGCAGCTTCATCGCGTGGGTGGATTCGGAGACATACAGCGGCTCGCGCAGGGTCTGGAACAGCGCGTTGTCGCCGCGCGCCATGCGCGTGGCCAGCGATTTCAGCTCAAGCACGCCGACCACGTCCATGTCGTTGTCGCGGTACACCGGGTACCGCGAGAACTCATGCTCGGCCATGATCTCCAGGTTCTTGTCCAGGCCACCCAGCGTATCCAGCCAGGCGATCCGGTTGCGCGGGGTCATCAGGCTGTCGGCGGTGCGGTCGCCCAGGCGCATCACGCGGTTCATCATGTCGCGTTCGTGGCTGTCGATCACGCCGGCCTCGTGGCTCTCGGCCACCAGCATGCGGATCTCTTCTTCAGTGACCGAGGCGACCTCGTCCTTGCCCAGGCCGAACAGGCGCAGCACCAGCTGGGTGGTCTTGGACAGCAGCCAGACGAAGGGGAAGGCCAGCTTGGCCAGCCAGCTCATCGGCAGCGCCACCAGTCCGGCGATGTCCTCCGAGCGCGTCAGGGCCAGGCGCTTGGGTACCAGTTCGCCGAAGATCAGCGTGATGAAGGTGATGAAGGTGACGGCAAGGGCCTTGCCGATGCCGCCAGCGTAGGCGAAGCCGGGCATCAGGCCCTGGATCCATCCGCCGATGGCTTCACCCAGCGCCTCGCCGCCGAGGAAGCCGGTCAGCACGCCGATCACGGTGATGCCGATCTGTACGGTAGACAGGAACGCTTCGGGCTTCTCCGACAGCTCAAGCGCCTTGGCCGCGCGCTTGGAGGTGCCGGCCAGCTGCTTCAGCCGGCTCTTGCGCGAGGTCATGACCGACATCTCGGACATGGCAAAGAAGCCATTCAGCAGAACGAGCGCGAAAACAATCAGGATCATTTCAAACACGGGCATCGTCCCCGGTTGGTGACAGGGAGGGCGGGTGCTTGCGATGGCGGCAGGCGCTCAGGAACGGGGTCCGGCGCGGCGCTGGGGGATAAGGGTCGTCGTCCATAAGGTGCGCCCGAGGGCGCGCTGGCATCTTAGCAAAGGGCCGTGGCCGGGTGGCAAATGCCTGTTCAGTTTTGGGCCTCCCAGCCCCGAAAAGGGGGCAGGGATACCCGTGATGGTCATCTAGCCGTCATAATTCGCTCTGGTGCCGTCCTTCCCGCGACGGCTGACAGGTTTCTCAATGTTCTCTCTGCAGACCATTTTCGGTTCCGGCAAACAGTTCTACACCCTGCTTGATGAGGCTGCCGTCGCGGCTTCCGATGCCGCCAAGGCACTGCATTCGATGCTGCGCGACGCCGATCGCCAGCCCGCCCTGGATGCCTTCAAGCTGGCCCGACTGCGCGAACGCGCGGCCTCGGACAAGATCAGCCAAGCGCTGGTGGACAGCTTCATGACCCCGATCGAGCGCGAAGACATCGAAGCGCTGGGCTCGGCCTTGTACAAGATTCCCAAGCAGATCGAGAAGTTCGCCGATCGCTATTCGCTGGCCACGACCCACCTGGAGCACATCGACTTCGCGCCGCGCGCGGCGATGCTCGAGCAGGCCGCTGGCGTAGTGGTGGAGATGGTCGCCGACCTGCGCCACATGAACCTGGACCGGATGACTGCGCTCAACGAGCGCCTGCGTTCGCTGGAAAACGAAGCCGACCGCCTGATGCTCGAGCTGTACCGCGACATCTACTCCGGTCGCCTGGACAACCTGCAGATGTTCCTGCTGAAGGAATTCTTCGAGATCCTGGAAAAGGCCATCGACCGCTGCCGCGAAGCGGGCGTGGTGGCGTACCAGATCGTGTTGAAGAACAGCTGACGGACGCCACAGCATGCTGACCCTCGTCCTGGTGGTGATCCTGGCCGCGCTCGTTTTCGAGTTCATCAACGGCTTCCACGACACCGCCAACTCCATCGCCACCGTGGTGGCGACCAAGGTGCTCTCGCCCGGTTGGGCGGTGATGCTCGCCGCGTTCATGAACCTGCTGGGCGCACTGACCGGCACCGCCGTAGCCCTGACCATCGCATCGGGCCTGCTCAACACCAACGTGGTCGAGGTGACCCCACAGGTGATCCTGTGCGCGCTGCTGGGCGGCATCATCTGGAACCTGATCACGTGGTGGAAGGGCCTGCCGTCCTCGTCCTCGCACGCGCTGATCGGCGGCCTGTGTGGTGCCGGCCTGGCCGCGGCCCACAACAACTGGGATGCGCTGATCTGGTCGGAACGCTTCGGCAGCTGGGTGCAGAACAAGGGCCTGCTGTGGAAGGTGTTCGTGCCGATGATCACCTCGCCGATCGCCGGCTTCCTGCTCGGCATCGTGGTGATGGTGCTGCTGTGGGCATTGATCGCAGGCCTGGCCAAGATCGGCGGCGCGATCGGTCGGCTGGCACGCCCGCGCATCGTCAATGCGTTCTTCGGCAAGGCACAGATCGCCTCGGCGGCCTACATGGGCTTTGCCCACGGCCACAACGATGCGCAGAAGACCATGGGCATCATCGCCATGACCCTGATCGGTGCCGAAGCGACCGGCGCGTTGAACGACCTGCCGTCGTGGCTGGCCTTCATGCATCCGGACGCGCACGCCGGTGATGGCATCGCCATGTGGATCGTGCTGACCTGCGCGGTGGTGATGGCCGCCGGTACCGCCTCGGGCGGCTGGAAGATCATCAAGACCCTCGGTCACAAGATGGTCAAGCTGCATCCGATCCACGGTTTCGCCGCCGAAACCAGCTCGGCAACGGTGCTGACCGTGGCTGCCCATTTCGGCATGCCGGTGTCGACCACCCACAGCATCTCGACCGCGATCATGGGCGTCGGCTTTGCCAAGAACCCGCGTTCGCTGCGCCTGGGCGTGATCGAGCGCATCGTCTGGGCCTGGATCCTGACCATCCCGGCGGCAGGCGGCTGCGCCTACCTGATCCTGAAGCTGTTCGAGCTGTTCGGCTGGGCCTGAAGCCCGAGGCATTGGGGTCAGAGCCCTTTCCCTACGGGAAAAGGATCTGACCCCGGCAAATCAAAAAGCCCGCCGGATTCCGGCGGGCTTTTTTCATGGGCAGATCATTTTCCGGTATCCACGCATGGCGTGGATCTACCGTGTCGACCAAGGTCGACACCCACCAACAGCAGCAGGAAGTCGGCACCCACCAACAGCAGCATGAACCTGTCGAAGGCGGGGTGGGTCCGGTTGCGGGGGTGTCCGCGGCATGGATGCCGCGGCCAAGCCCCCAAGGATGGGTTTACGGCGTCCCCCGCAACCGGACCCACCCCGCCATCCCTCGGATCGTGGCTTTGGACGTTGTCGTTGCCGTTGCCGTTGATTCTGCGGGTGCCGGGCCGCAGGCCCGGCCGACAACCCTTCAATTACGCTGGAACAACGCCTGCACATCCCGGCGGAACGCCGCCTGGCTGTCCGCCCGGCTGTAGAACATGTGCCCGCCTGGATAGCTGCGCACCTGCACGCGGTCCGGATTGCTGCCCATCGTCGGCATCTGGTCCACCGTCAGGATCGAGCCCATGAACGGGCACGACAGGTCATTCCAGCCATGCACGATCAGCACCTGCAGATGCGGGTCGATCGCCACCGCCTGGCGCAGCTGGGTCACTGCGCCCTCGCGCAGGTCGCCATTGCGATCCCACAGGCGGTTCACGTCGTAGTTCAGCGCCTGGTAGCGCGCATCCACCTTCCAGCCGACCTCACGGGTGACGAAGTCGACCATCGCGGTGGTGGTCGGCGCGATGATGCTGTCCAGCAGCGGATCGTTGGCGCGCTGCTCCGGATCGTTCGGGAACGGATCGAATGCCGTGACGTTGGAGTCGTAGCGGCTGCCCAGCGTGCCCTTGTCGCGGAACACCTCGCGCAGGTAGGCCTGGGTCTCCAGGCGGCCACCGGCGCGGCGCACGAACTGCGGGTCCAGGCCGGTCAACTCGGCCACCCGGCGCAGCATCGCCTCGGTTGCTTGCGGATCGCTGCGGCCCTTCATCAGCGCGGTGGCGTAGTCGCCGCGGGTGTACTCGACCACCTCGCGCATCGCCGCGTCGGTCAGCTTGCCCTGGCGCTCCAGGTGCGCGGCCGCGATCGAGGGCAGGGTCTGCATCCACGCCATCGGCGAAACATCGGCGTTGTCTTCCAGCGTCGGGCTCAGGTAAGGCGACACCAGCACCAGGCCGTTCATCGCCACGCCCAGGCGGGTCTGCAGGAAGTGGGTGATGCGCGGGCCGCGATAACCGCCATAGCTCTCGCCGGTCAGGTACTTGCGCGACGCCATGCGCTGGTTGCGCAGCAGCCAGTCATAGATCGAGCGCGACAGGTACTCGATGTCGGCGCTGGGGGTGTAAAGCTGTTTCTTCGCTTCGTCATCGCCGATGCGCGCGCGGCTGAAACCGGTGCCGATCGGGTCGATGAACACCAGGTCGGTGAAGTCCAGCCAGGTGCCCGGGTTGTCGTGCAGCTTCGCCGGCGCCGATGCGCTGTCGCCTTCCGAGCCGAAGGTCACCACCTTCGGGCCGATGGCGCCCAGGTTGAGGTACACCGACGACGCGCCGGGGCCGCCATTGAGCGCGAAGGTCACCGGCCGGTCCTTGCCAGGCATCGTGTAGGCGGTGAACACCACATCGGCGATCACCTTGCCCTTCGCATCGCGCACAGGCAGGGTGCCGACGGTGGCGGTGTAGTCGAGGGTGCGGCCCGCCAGGCGCATGCTTTGCCGAGCCGACGCATCGGCCGGCAGCGGTGCGGCTTCGGTCTTTTCTTCTTTTGTTTCGGAGGCGCTGTCAGCAGCAGGAGCGGCCAGCACGCAGGCAGGGGCGATCAGCAGGCCGACGCAGAGCGCGGCAGAGTGCAGCAGGAACTTCATGGCACCGGAACGGCAGCGGAAGGGACCCCGATGCTAGGACGGGGTGCCGCCTGCCGTATGTGTCCAAAGGCATGGGCCAGCGTTGCGGCCTGATCCGGTCAAGCCGAGGTGGCAGCTCGCGCAGCGTCGTTGGCCAGCAGCCCATACACGGCCGAGTCCGCCAGTTCACCGCGGATGCGCCAGCGCTGCCGCAGCAGGCCTTCGCGGTGGAAACCCAGGCGCTCGAGTACATGTGCCGAAGCCTGGTTGCGTGGGTCGATCTCGGCTTCCACCCGATGCAGTTGCAGGGTGTTGAACAGATAGTCCAGCACCCGCTGCAGCGCTTCATGCATGTAGCCATGGCCCTGCCTGCCAGGTGCCAGCAGATAGCCTATTTCGGCGCGGGCGGCGTCGCGATCCAGCGCAAACACCACGCAGATGCCCAGCAGTGGGCCGTCCACCGATTCGCGCAGGGCCAGCTTCAATTGCGTGCCGGTCGCCTGTGCGGCGAGGTCGTCGTCGATCTGCGCGCGTGCTTCGGAGGGACGCGTCCAAGCCGGGTGGTTCCACCAGTGCATCACGTCCGGGTCGGACTGCAGGGCGAACAGGGCCGCGGCGTCATCGCGGCGGATGGGGCTCAGCACCAGGCGCGCGCTGTGCAGCGGCAGCCCGGGAAACAGCAGCGAGTTGGCGGGCAATGGGGTCGTCCACGCGGATGAGCGCGCATTATGGACCCGCAGGGTTTGCCGATGGGGGCGTGATGCCCCGGGGTGCGGAAGCACCAGGGTCGGATCCCTTTCCTCCGGAAAGGGCTCTGACCCTGGTGCCGACCGCATTGCCGGATGTCCGGGGTCAGAGCCGTTTCCCGGTGGGAAACGGATCCGATCCCGCACCGGAATCAGACTTCCAGCGAAGCCAGATCGCCCTTGCTCTCCAGCCAGCCCTTGCGATCCGACGCACGCTTCTTGGCCAGCAGCATGTCCATCAGCGAGCGGGTCTGCTCACCATCATCAATGGTCAGCTGCACCAGGCGACGGGTGTCCGGGTGGATGGTGGACTCGCGCAGCTGCGGCGGATTCATCTCGCCCAGGCCCTTGAAGCGGGTCACGTTGATGGCGCCCTTGATCTTCTCGCGTTCGATCTTGTCCAGCATCGAGCGCTTTTCTTCCTCGTCCAGGGCGTAGAACACCTGCTTGCCCACGTCGATGCGGAACAACGGCGGCATCGCCACGAACACGTGGCCGGCATCGACCAGCGCCGGGAAGTGCTTCAGGAACAGTGCGGTCAACAGGGTGGCGATATGCAGGCCGTCCGAGTCGGCGTCGGCGAGGATGATCACCTTGCCGTAGCGCAGGCCGCCGATGTCGTCCTTGCCCGGGTCGCAGCCGATGGCCACCGCCAGGTTGTGTACTTCCTCCGAGGCCAGCACGCTGTTGGAGGACACTTCCCAGGTGTTGAGGATCTTGCCGCGCAGCGGCAGGATCGCCTGGAAGTCCTTGTCGCGGGCCTGCTTGGCGCTGCCGCCTGCCGAGTCGCCCTCGACCAGGAACAGTTCGGTGCGCGACAGGTCCTGGCTGATGCAGTCGGCCAGCTTGCCAGGCAGGGCAGGGCCCTGGGTGACCTTCTTGCGGACAACCAGCTTCTCGGTCTTCAGGCGCGCGCTGGCGCGCTCGATGGCGATCTGCGCGATCTTTTCGCCCAGCTCCACGTTCTGGTTCAGCAGCAGGCTGAACGCATCGTGCGCGGCGCCTTCGACGAAACCGGCGGCCTGGCGCGAAGACAGGCGTTCCTTGGTCTGGCCGCTGAACTGCGGGTCGGTCATCTTCAGTGACAGCACGAACGACACGCGGTCCCACACGTCTTCCGGGGCCAGCTTGACGCCACGCGGCAGCAGGTTGCGGAAGTCGCAGAACTCGCGCAGCGCTTCGGTCAGGCCGGTGCGCAGGCCGTTGGCGTGGGTGCCGTGCTGTGCGGTCGGAATCAGGTTGACGTAGCTTTCCTGCACCAGCTCGCCTTCCGGCAGCCAGGCCACGGCCCAGTCCACGATCTCGGTGTCTTTCTTCAGGTTGCCGACGAACAGCTCGGCCGGCAGCATCTCGCGATCGCCCAGCTCCACCTTCAGGTAATCGCGCAGGCCGTCCTCGTAGTACCAGGTATCGACTTCACCGGTGGCTTCGTCGGTCAGCTTGACGGTCAGGCCCGGGCACAGCACGGCCTTGGCGCGCAGCAGGTGCTTGAGCGCACGCACGGCGAACTTGGGCGTATCGAAGTACTTCGGGTCCGGCCAGAAACGCAGGCGGGTACCGGTGTTCTTCTTGCCGACGGTGCCGACCACTTCCAGCGGCGAGGCGCGGTCGCCGTTGCGGAAGGTGATGCGGTGTTCGGCACCTTCGCGCTTGATGTGGATTTCCACCAGGGTCGACAGCGCATTGACCACGCTGACGCCGACGCCATGCAGGCCGCCGGAGAAGGTGTAGTTGTTGTTGTTGAACTTGCCGCCGGCATGCAGGCGGGTAAGGATCAGCTCGACGCCCGGGATCTTCTCTTCCGGATGGATGTCCACCGGCATGCCGCGGCCGTCATCGCTGACCTCCACGCTGCCGTCCTTGAACAGGGTGATCTCGATCGAGCGGGCATGGCCGGCGAGGGCCTCGTCCACCGAGTTGTCGATCACTTCCTGCGCCAGGTGGTTCGGGCGCGCGGTGTCGGTATACATGCCGGGGCGGCGCTTGACCGGGTCAAGGCCGGACAGGACTTCAATATCGGCGGCGTTATAGCGGGCGTTCATCTGTCTTCGAAAGCGTGGAGCGACGGGCAAGTGTGCGGTCTGGACCGGGAATTTGCACGCCTGCGGTTCAGCCTCGTTGGCGGGGAGGGGGTAAAATGGCAGCCGCTGGAACCGAACACCGGCGCCCCCCACATCCGAGCCATACCGCGAGGAGGACTCCATGAAGAAGTTGCTGACCATTGCGATCCTGGCTGCCGCCGCTGTTGCAGTGCCGATGGTGCTGGCGCAGAACGCCGGCCAGCCTGCTCCGCAGCAGGGTGACCAGGCCGACAAGGCGCAGTCCGAAGCCGACGCCAAGGCCAAGCGCCGCGCGCAGGCCAATGCCGAGATGAAGGCCAAGGGCCAGCCGGTGCCTCAGCAGGAAGAAGAGGAAGAGGCGAGGAAGAAGAAGTAATTCTTCTGCCCCTCCGAAACCCTTGCCACAAGGGTTTCCCCCTTGAACGCCCCGCCCAGCGGGGCGTTTCTTTTTGCCGATGGCGCCATCTGCCCCTTGGGTTGGCGGCCATCTATCTGTAAACTATGGCTTTCCGGGAGTAAGTGCGTGTCCACCATTTGCGAATGGGCTGGCACGGCCAAGCGTGGCCTCCAGCAAAGCGGGTCGCAGGTGACGGTCGAAGTGACCGGCACGGCCGCCCCGACCTCGCAGGGTGGTTCCCCGTTGGCGCCTGGCGCCGTCCGGGCCCGCACCTCCCTCGCTGCTCCAGCGAACCGGAAAACCCCCTTTCTGCTCCACGCCCGCCCCCCGGGCAGGCGTGGCGCTGCCGTTTTCCATTTCCAGACAGGATGCTTGCAGCCATGACTCCCTTGATTTTCGTAACCGGCGGCGTGGTGTCCTCGCTCGGCAAAGGTATTGCCGCCGCGTCACTGGCCGCCATTCTCGAAGCGCGTGGCCTGAAGGTCACGATGATGAAGCTCGATCCGTACATCAACGTCGACCCGGGCACCATGAGCCCGTTCCAGCACGGTGAGGTGTACGTCACCGACGACGGCGCCGAAACCGATCTCGACCTGGGCCACTACGAGCGCTTCGTGCGCACCCGCCTGAGTCGCAAGAACTCGGTCACCACCGGTCGCATCTACGAAGAGGTGATCCGCAAGGAGCGCCGCGGCGACTACCTGGGTGCGACCGTGCAGGTCATTCCGCACATCACCGATGAGATCCGTCGCTGCATGGACGAAGCCACCGAGGGCTTCGATGTGGCCCTGGTGGAGATCGGCGGCACCGTCGGTGACATCGAGTCGCTGCCGTTCCTGGAGGCGATCCGCCAGGTGCGCACCGAGCGTGGCCCGGAAAAGGCACTGTTCATGCACCTCACCCTGGTGCCGTACATCGCCGCTGCTGGTGAGCTGAAGACCAAGCCGACCCAGCACTCGGTGAAGGAACTGCGCTCGATCGGCATCCAGCCGGACGTGCTGCTGTGCCGCTCGGAACAGCCGGTGCCGGATTCGGAGCGTCGCAAGATCGCCCAGTTCACCAACGTCTCCGAGCGCGCGGTGATCAGCGTCCCCGACGTCGATGTGCTGTACCGCATTCCGATGGGCCTGCACGCACAGGGCCTGGACGAGATCGTCATCAACCAGCTGAAGCTGGCCGACAAGGCCGGCCCGGCCGACCTGTCGATGTGGGAAGACGCCGTCGATGCCACCCTGCATCCGCTGGATGCGGTGACCATCGCGGTGGTCGGCAAGTACATCGACCACCAGGACGCCTACAAGTCGGTCGGCGAGGCGCTCAAGCACGGTGGCCTGCGCCAGCGCACCAAGGTCACCCTGAAGTGGCTGGAAGCGCAGGACCTGGAAGGCAGCGACATGTCCGCGCTGGCTGATGTCGACGGCATCCTGGTGCCGGGTGGTTTCGGCGACCGTGGCTTCGAAGGCAAGGTGCTCACCTCGCAGTACGCCCGTGAGCAGAAGGTGCCGTACTTCGGCATCTGCTACGGCATGCAGGCTGCCGTGGTCGACTACGCGCGCCACGTGGTGGGCCTGGAAGACGCCAACAGCACCGAAAACGATCGCCAGTCGCCGAACCCGGTGATCGGCCTGATCACCGAGTGGCGCACCGCCACCGGCGACGTGGAAAAGCGTGACGACAAGAGCGACCTCGGCGGCACCATGCGCCTGGGCCTGCAGGAACAGCGCCTGAAGCCGGGCACGCTGGCCCGCGAGCTGTACGGCAAGGACGTGGTCGCCGAGCGCCACCGCCATCGTTACGAGTTCAACAACCGCTACCGCACCCAGCTGGAAGATGCGGGTCTGGTGATCGCCGGCAAGTCGATGGATGACACCCTGGTGGAAGTGGTTGAGCTGCCGCGCGACCAGCATCCGTGGTTCCTGGCCTGCCAGGCGCATCCGGAATTCCTGTCCACCCCGCGTGATGGCCATCCGCTGTTCATCGGCTTCATCCGTGCCGCGCGCGAGCGCAAGGCCGGTGGCAAGCTGCTGCAGGAAGTGCGCGCCTGACTTGTCATGGGGGCCGCTGGCCCCCATCTTGCTCGCTTCAACCCCAGCGCACCGGTACTGCCGGTGTAGCGGACAACAAGGAAACGCCATGAAACTGTGTGGATTCGAGGTCGGGCTGGACCAGCCCCTGTTCCTGATCGCCGGCCCCTGCGTGATCGAGTCGATGCAGCTGCAGCTGGATACCGCCGGCAAGCTGAAGGAAGTGACCGACAGGCTCGGTGTGAACTTCATCTTCAAGTCCAGCTTCGACAAGGCCAACCGCACCTCCGGCACCGCCTTCCGTGGCCCGGGCATGGAAGAGGGCCTCAAGGTGCTGGCCGAGGTCAAGAAGCAGATCGGCGTGCCGGTGCTGACCGACGTGCACGAGTACACCCCGATGGACGAAGTGGCCTCGGTGGTGGACGTGCTGCAGACCCCGGCGTTCCTGGTCCGCCAGACCGACTTCATCCGCAAGGTGTGCGCGGCCGGCAAGCCGGTCAACATCAAGAAGGGCCAGTTCCTTGCGCCGTGGGACATGAAGCCTGTCGTGGAGAAGGCCAAGGCCACCGGCAACGAGCAGATCATGGTCTGCGAGCGTGGCGCCAGCTTCGGCTACAACAACCTGGTCAGCGACATGCGTTCGCTGGCGGTGATGCGCGATACCGGCTGCCCGGTGGTGTTCGATGCCACCCATTCGGTACAGCTGCCGGGCGGGCAGGGCACCAGTTCCGGTGGCCAGCGCGAGCATGTGCCGGTACTGGCGCGCGCCGCGGTTGCCGTGGGCATCTCCGGCCTGTTCGCCGAGACCCATCCGGACCCGTCCAAGGCGCTGTCCGATGGCCCCAACGCGTGGCCGCTGGATCAGATGGAAGCCCTGCTCGAGACCCTGATGGAGCTCGATGCGGTGACCAAGAAGCACGGCTTCTCGCGCTTCGCGTGAGTCAGCACCCGCAGGCGGCGCTGGAACTCCAGCGTCGTCGCCGGCACTGGCGGCAGTGGCCATGGGGCCCGATCGCACTCGGTCTGGCCTTGCTCTCGGTATCCGGCGTATTCGCCATCGGCATGCTGTTCGGTGCCGGCATGCGTCCGTCCAGTGCAGGCGGCCCGGTAGTGAACCTGCTGCCTTTCGTCATCGCGCTGGCGGTGGCCGAAGTGCTGACCATTTCCGCAGGGCTTTTCGCCGCGGTGCTCGGCTGGCGCCTGAACCGGGGCAGGGTCACCGCTGCACTGGCGATGGTCCTGCTGTCGCTGTGGGTGGGCATCCTGCTGCACGATCTGCTTTGATGAATACGATGCCTGAAGCCTCGCGCAGCTGGCCCTGGGGCCTGTTCGCCCTGTTGCTGTCGGTGCTCGCCTGGGGCGCGTTGCTGCTGGGCGTGCTGGCCTTTGCCGCCAGCTTCCGGCCGCCGGGGGATGGAAGCAGCGGCGTACAGGCCATGCAGTACTGGATGCTGGGCGCGCTGATCACGCTGGTGCTGTCTTTCGTGGGCAGCCTGGTGGCGATGGTGATGGCCTGGCGACGGCGGCGCGGACCGGTGTGCGCGGCCATTGCCGGTGCGCTGCTGGTGATGCTGGTGTCGCTGGTGATGATCGTGATCGGGTCCAGCTGGGGCTGATGCCACTCAGGCCATTTGGCAAGTGAGGGGTAGCCGGGGATAATCACGCGGCATTCGTTTTTGTCGCCCCCTCTCCATACAGGTAACCGGCCCGACCATGAGTACGATCCGCAGCATCCATGCCCGTGAAATCCTCGACAGCCGTGGCAACCCCACGCTGGAAGCCGAAGTCACCCTGGAGGACGGTTCGTTCGGTCGCGCCGCGGTTCCCTCCGGCGCATCGACCGGCACCAAGGAGGCGGTGGAGCTGCGTGACGGCGACAAGACCCGTTACCTCGGCAAGGGCGTGCGCAAGGCCGTCGACAACGTCAACGGCGCCATTGCCAACGCACTGAAGGGCTTCGAGGCCACCGACCAGGCCGGCCTGGACCGTCGCCTGATCGATCTGGATGGCACCGAGAACAAGGGCCGCCTGGGCGCCAACGCACTGCTGGGTGTTTCCATGGCCGCCGCACACGCCGCTGCTGCCTCCAGCAAGCAGGCACTGTGGCAGTACCTGGCCGGCAAGACCGGCGCGACCCCGTCGCTGCCGGTACCGATGATGAACATCATCAACGGCGGCGCGCACGCCGACAACAACGTCGATTTCCAGGAGTTCATGGTGCTGCCGGTCGGCTTCACCTCGTTCTCCGAAGCGCTGCGTGCCGGCACCGAAATCTTCCATTCGCTGAAGTCGGTGCTGAAGGGCCACGGTCTGAGCACGGCGGTGGGCGACGAAGGCGGCTTCGCGCCGGACTTCCGCAGCAACGTCGAAGCGCTGGACACCATCCTCGAAGCCATCGGCAAGGCCGGCTACACCGCCGGTGAAGACGTGCTGCTGGGCCTGGACGTGGCCTCCAGCGAGTTCTTCGAGAACGGCAAGTACAACCTGGTCGGCGAGAACAAGCGCCTTACCTCCGAACAGTTCGTCGACTTCCTCGCCGACTGGGCCGCGCAGTACCCGATCATCACGATCGAAGACGGCCTGGCCGAGAACGACTGGGCGGGCTGGAAGCTGCTGACCGATCGCATCGGCAAGAAGGTACAGCTGGTCGGCGACGATCTGTTCGTCACCAATCCGAAGATCTTCCAGGAAGGCATCGATTCGGGCACCGCCAACGCGATCCTGATCAAGGTCAACCAGATCGGCACCCTCAGCGAAACCCTGGAAGCGATCGCCATGGCCGACCGTGCCGGGTATGCCGCCGTGGTCTCGCACCGTTCGGGTGAAACCGAAGACACCACCATCGCCGACATCTCGGTGGCCACCACCGCCACCCAGATCAAGACCGGCTCGCTGTGCCGCAGCGATCGCGTGGCCAAGTACAACCAGCTGCTGCGCATCGAGGAAGCCCTCGGTGCCGGCGCGCGTTACGCGGGTCGTGACGCGTTCGTGTCGCTGAAGCGCTGAGCCGATGCGCGACTGGCGCTGGCTGCTGTTGTTGCTGGCCCTGCTGCTGGCATGGCTGCAGTACCGTTTCTGGTTCGGCCCGGGCAATTCGGGTGAAGTGATGATGCTCGAAGCCCAGGTCGCCAACCAGGAGCGGGACAATGACGGTCTGCAGCAGCGCAACGATGCGCTTGCTGCCGAAGTGAAGGACCTCAAGGAAGGCCAGTCCGCCATCGAAGAACGCGCGCGCAGCGAGCTGGGCATGATCAAGCCCGGCGAGAAGTTCTATCGCGTCGTGGAAGATGCACCAACGCGTCCGGCGCAGCCTGCGCCGGTCACGGCCCCGGCAGGTGACCATCCGGCGGACGTGCCATGAGCGCGGCGATCTGGGTGGTTGTTCCGGCGGCGGGGCGCGGCACGCGTTTTGGCGCGCCGTTGCCCAAGCAGTACCTGCAGGCGGGCGGGCAGACCCTGCTCGCCCATACCCTGGACACGCTGCTGGCACACCCGGCCGTGGCCGGGGCGATGGTGGTGATCGGTGCGGACGATGCCGATTGGCCCGGCTGGACCGAATGGGCCGGCAAGCCGGTGCTGACCTGCACCGGCGGCGCCACCCGCGCTGCCTCGGTGCTGGCGGGGCTGCAGGCCCTGCCGGACAGTGTACGTGCCGATGAATTCGTGCTGGTGCACGACGCGGCGCGTCCGAACCTGTCGCAGGCCGATCTTGGCCGCCTGCTGGAAGTGGGGCGCACCGATCCGGTCGGCGCCATCCTCGCCGCCCCCGTGCGCGACACCCTCAAGCGCGCCGGTGACGATGGCGGTATCGATGGCACCGAGCCGCGTGAGCGCCTGTGGCGCGCACTGACGCCGCAGCTGTTCCGCCGTCACCAGCTGATCCGCGCCTTGTCCGAAGCGGCTGCTGCCGGCGTCGACGTCACCGACGACGCCATGGCCATGGAGCGCCAGGGCCAGCGCCCGCTGCTGGTGGAAGGCAGCGAGGACAACTTCAAGGTCACCACCCCGGCCGATCTCGATCGTTTCGAATTCGTACTCTCCCGCCGCGCCGGCTGACCGCCCGCGCGGCCCTGCTGCAAGGGCTGCATCCATGAGCACCTCCCCGTTCCCGCCCGTCCGTATCGGTCAGGGCTACGACGTCCATGCCTTCGGTGAAGGCGACCACATCATGCTCGGCGGCATCGCGGTACCGCACAGTTGCGGCGTGCTCGCGCACAGCGACGGCGACGTCATCCTGCACGCGCTGTGCGACGCCATGCTCGGGGCGATCGCGCTGGGTGACATCGGCCAGCACTTCCCGCCCAGCGATGACCGCTGGAAGGGCGCGGACAGCAGCGAGTTCGTGCGCCACTGCGACAGCCTGCTGCGCGAGCGCGGCTGGCGTGTCGGCAACACCGACATCACCGTGATCTGCGAGCGGCCCAAGGTCGGCCCGCATGCCCAGGCCATGCGTGAGCGCATTGGTGAACTGCTGCAGCTGCCGCTGGATGCGGTGAGCGTCAAGGCCACTACGTCCGAGAAGCTGGGCTTCACCGGGCGGGGCGAAGGTATCGCTGCGCAGGCCGTCGTTCTGCTGGTGGCGGCATGATTCCGTTGCCGCTCGCGTTCGGCGCGCCGCTGCTGCAGGCGCGCATCCGCACCACGCCGGAAGACTTCCAGGTCGATGAGCTGCCCGCTTTCGAGGCGACGGGTGAAGGCGAGCACCTGCTGCTGCATATCCGCAAGCGCGGCGCGAACACGGTGCACGTGGCCAAGGTGCTGGCCAAGTGGGCGGGCCTGCCGGAAATGGCGGTCAGCTATGCCGGCATGAAGGATCGCAACGCGGTCACTACCCAGCGTTTCAGCGTGCATCTGCCCAAGCGCGTCGCGCCGGACCTGGCCGAACTGGCCAGTGACGAGATCGAGGTGATCGAGTCCACCTGGCACAACCGCAAGCTGCAGCGCGGTGCGCTGGCGGGCAACCGCTTCAAGCTGGTGCTGCGCGATGTGCAGGGTGACGCCGCGGCAATCGACGAGCGCCTGCAGCAGATCGCCATGCGCGGCCTGCCGAACTGGTTCGGCGAGCAGCGCTTCGGTCGTGATGGTGGCAATGTGCCGGCGGCGCTGGCGATGTTCGGTGGCCGCCGCATGCGCAAGGACCAGCGTTCGCTGCTGTTGTCGGCCGCCCGTTCGGCGCTGTTCAACAGGGTCCTGGCCGCGCGCGTGGAGCAGGGCAGTTGGGACCAGCCGCTGCAGGGTGAAGTGTGGATGCTGGACGGCAGCCGCAGCGTGTTCGGTCCCGAGCCGTACAGCGACGTGCTGGCCGAGCGCCTGGCGCGCTTCGACATCCACCCCAGCGCCCCGCTGTGGGGCGAGGGTGAGCTGCGCAGCACTGACGTGGCCCGCGAGCTGGAACTGGCGGCGCTGGACGATGACGAATCCAAGGCGCTGCGTGTCGGCCTGGAAGAGGCGCGGCTGAAGCAGGAGCGGCGCGCGCTGCGACTGCGTCCGGCGCTGCTGCAGCATCAGTGGCTGGCCGCTGACGTGCTGGAGCTGTCCTTCGCACTGCCGCCGGGCTGCTACGCCACGGCGGTCCTGCACGAACTCGGGCCGGTCGAAGACGCGTCGCAGGCCTGACAGAAAAAGGGGGGCGGAGGCGAAGTGCATCCACGCATGGCGTGGATCTACTTGCCTCCGCTCGCCCCAGTAGATCCCCGCCATGCGTGGATGGGCCGTCAATAGATCCACGCCATGCGTGGATGAATCCAGCCGCCAGAACGTCAGCGCCGCGCCAGCAGCACCAGCACTGCGCCGGTTCCGCCTTGCCCGGTCGGGGCGGAATGGAACGCCAACACGTCGTTGCGCAGGCGCAGCAGTCGATCCACCAGGTTCTTCAACACGGGCGCACTGCCATCGGACTGCAGGCCCTTGCCGTGGATGATGCGCACGCAGCCGTACTCGTGGGCATGCGCCTCCAGCAGGAACTGGCGCAGCATCGCCTCGGCCTGCGCGGCAGTGGCGCCATGCAGGTCCAGTTCGTCCTGCACCGAGTACTGCCCGCGCTTCAAGCGCTGGAACAGACGTGGCGGCAGGTTGTCGCGCCGATAGCTGGCAACGTCGCCCGCTTCCAGCGGCGCGTTGTCGCGCAGCAGCCGGGCGAACTCACCGGCGGCTTCGGCGTCGTCGCGCTCGGCCATGCGCGCGCGCGGCTTGGGGCGCGGCGCGGCAGGTGCGGGCTCCACTTCCTTGCGCAGCGGCGTCACTTCGCCGATGGCTGCACGGAACAATGCAGCCGGATCTTCGTCTTCAGGGTGCGACATGCGCACAGGTTAAACCGGCTGCGCGGGTCTGCCTATGACCGTTTGATGTCGGCCGTGACCGCAGACAGGGTAGGACCCAGCGCCCGCTTGCGGCACAATAGTCGGCGCACTTGCGGAGCTGCCACCTCCCTGGAGGAGACGGGCCGGTTTCGCCCACGATGCAAGGTGACGGGATCGAATTCTTGGAAAATCAAGCGGTTAAATCGAAGATGCGCATCCTGGTCAGCAATGATGACGGTGTCGACGCGGCAGGCATCCGCATGCTTGCATCCGTGCTGCGCGAGGCCGGGCATGAAGTCACGGTGGTCGCACCGGACCGCGATCGTTCCGGCGCCAGCAATTCGCTGACCCTGGATCTGCCGATCCGGCTCAAGCGCATCGACCACTACACCGTGTCGGTGGCCGGCACCCCCACCGACTGCGTGCACCTTGCGCTGACCGGCCTGCTGGAGTTCGAGCCTGACATTGTCGTGTCCGGTATCAACAATGCCGCCAACCTCGGTGACGACGTGATCTATTCCGGCACCGTCTCGGCGGCGATGGAAGGTCGTTTCCTCGGCCTGCCCGCGGTCGCGGTGTCGCTGGTGACCCGCAACCACGATCCGAAGCATTTCGAAACGGCGGCGCGTGCCGCGGTGGAGATCGTTGCCCGCCTGAAGGCCGATCCGCTGCCGGCCGACACCATTCTCAACGTCAATGTGCCGGACCTGCCGTGGAGCGAGGTCAAGGGCTTCGAAGTCACCCGCCTGGGCAACCGCCATCGCGCCGAAGGCTGCATCGCGCAGAAGGATCCGCGCGGCAACGAGGTGTACTGGATCGGTCCGGCCGGCCGCGAGCAGGACTCCGGCCCCGGTACCGATTTCCATGCGGTGCGCACCGGCCACATTTCGATCACCCCGATCCAGGTCGACCTGACCCGCTACCAGGCGCTGGAAAAGGTCGCCAGCTGGGTCGGCGGCCTTACCGCCGCGCTGGACCAGCCGGCATGAGCCCACGCCTGCGCCTGCAGCCGGAAGCGGTCGGCATCGGCATGACTTCGCAACGCGTGCGCGACCGCCTGGTCGACCGCCTGCGCGAAGCCGGCATCGTCGACGAGTCGACGCTGAACGCGATCCGGGTGGTGCCACGTCATCTGTTCATCGACGAGGCCCTGGCCTCGCGCGCGTATGAAGACACCGCGCTGCCGATCGGCCACGGCCAGACCATTTCGCAGCCGTGGGTGGTGGCGCGGATGACCGAGGCCGTGCTGCAGGTGGCGCCGAAGAAGGTGCTCGAAGTGGGCACCGGCTCGGGCTACCAGGCGGCGGTGCTCGGCGCGCTGGGGCTGGAGGTCTATACCGTCGAGCGCATCGGCGATCTGCTGCGGCAGGCGCGCAAGCGTTTCCGTGCGCTGGGCATGAACATTCGCACCAAGCACGACGACGGCCGCGTTGGCTGGGCCGAGCATGGTCCGTTCGACGCCATCGTGGTCACCGCCGCCGCACCGGCGCTGGTCGATGCCCTGGTCGAGCAGCTGGCCGGGGGTGGCCGCCTGGTCGCCCCGGTCGGTGGCGCAGGCGCACAGTCGCTGGTGCAGCTCGACCGCAAGGACGACGGCAGCATCGAACAGCGCGTGCTGGCGCCGGTCACCTTCGTGCCGCTGCTGTCTGGCATGCTCGATTGAATCCACGGAGCAGGGTTGCATGAAGATTTTCGGGCCGCTGTACGAGCGGGCGATGAAGTGGGCCGCGCACGAGCGTGCGCCGACCTACCTGATGGTGCTGAGCTTTTTCGAGGCCATCATCTTCCCGGTGATGCCGGAAGTGATGCTGGCGCCGATGTGCGTGGCCCAGCCCAAGCGCGGCTGGTGGTTCGCCACCCTCAGCCTGGCCGGCTCGATGGTTGGCGCGGTGGTCGGTTACGCGCTTGGCCACTACGCGTTCGAGGCGGTCAAGCCGCTGTTCGAGGCGCTGGGCATGCTGCCGGCGATCGAGCAGGGCATCGCTACCGTGCAGGCCAAGATGGTGGAGTCGCCGTGGGCGGTGTTCACCTTCCTGGTGCTGGGTGGCTTCATGCCGATTCCGATGAAGGTCTTCACGTGGGCATCGGGTATCGTCGGTGTGCCGATGCCGCAGTACCTGTTGAGCATGTTGATCGGTCGTGGCAAGCGCGTGTTCGTGCTGGCCGCGGTCATCCGTATCGGTGGTGCGCGCGCCGAAGCAGTGCTGCGCCGATGGATTGAACCGCTGGGCTGGATCGCCACCGCGTTGGTGGTGGTGCTGATCGCCTGGCTTGTATGGAGGTCGAAGTTCGCATGAGTGCAGATCGTCTGAGCAAGGGAGTGCGCATCGGCGCACTGGCGTTGCTGGTATCCACCCTGGCCGCCTGTGGCACCGCCACCGTGGTCCGGCCCAGTGGCAGTGGCGGCAGTGGCGTCAGCACGCCGAAGACGTCGGTGCCCAAGCCAGGGCAGAACGTGGTCGTGCGCAAGGGCGACACCATCTATGCGCTGGCACGCATCCACGACATCACCCCGGCCGACCTGATCGCCTGGAACAACCTGGACAATCCGTCGACCATTTACCCGGGGCAGGTGATCCGCCTGTATCCGGCCGGCTCCAGTGGCGGCCGTGCGCCGACCACCGTGGTGACCGCGCCGCGCCCGAGTGGCAGCACGTCCGGTGGCAGTACCGCGCCGACGCCGGGTCCGGCCGGTCCGGTCAAGAGCAACATCGCCTGGCGCTGGCCGGCCGATGGCGCAGTCGTGGGCCGCTACGTGGCCGGCGACGCGACCAAGCAGGGTGTGGACATCGCCGGCACCAGCGGCGCACCGGTGAAAGCCACCGCTAATGGCGTTGTGGTGTATTCCGGCGCCGGCCTGGTCGGCTACGGCGAGCTGATCATCATCAAGCACAGCGACCAGTGGCTGTCGGCCTATGGCCACAACCGCAAGCGCCTGGTCAATGAAGGGCAGAGCGTGAAGGCCGGCGAGCAGATCGCCGAGATGGGCCGTACCGGTGCCAACCGGGACATGCTGCACTTCGAGATCCGCTACAACGGCAAGCCGGTCGACCCGCAGCAATACCTGCCGGCGAAGTGATCGGACATCCGCCTTTCGGGCGGATCCCCGGCCCGGCGCCGCGCGCCGGGCGTTCGCCGAGGGCGCGGCCCATGGGCCGCAAGCACCCTCGGCTCACCCGCTACAACGGCAAGCCGGTCGACCCGCAGCAATACCTGCCGGCGCGCTAGCGCGGGCAGATACGGTAGCGCCGGGCCATGCCCGGCGTGACTCATCTGTAGCGCCGAGCCATGCTCGGCTGATCTTTGCTGCGATACGGCACCGCCAGAGCATGGGCTCGGGCATTACACGCAACGTGTGATCCAGGGTGGCGCCAGGCCATGCCCGGCGGCTTCAGGCCTCAGCCTTCCAGAATGAAGGCGGCCGCCACCTTGCGGCCTTCGCCGGCAAGAATGTTGAAGGTGCGCGCGGCGGCCGGATTGTTCATCACTTCCAGGCCGATACCGCGCGACAGGCAGGCGGCCATCACAACCGCCGGCGGGAACGCTTGGCGCTCTCCGGTGCCGAGGAGTATCAACGCCGGCTTCAGTGCCAGGATCGGCTCAAGGTCGGTCACCTGCAGCGCCGCGACGTCGGTCACCGGCCACTGCTCGACCAGCTGATCCGGCGTCAGGAAGAAGCTGTTGCCCAGAACGCGATCATTCACCCGCGCCGAGCGACCGTCAGCGGCGCGCAGGCTGTAGGCGTAGTCGGGCTGTTCGTGGTTCAGCTGCATGGCAGGGACCGATCAGCCGCGCGGCAGCACGATCTGGCGGTGTTCCTTGCTCGGGCGGTACAGCACGGCCACATGGCCGATACGCTGCACCAGCGCGCTGTCGGTAGCCTGCACGATCTCGCCGATCATCACGTCTCGGGCGTCACGGTCTTCGGCGGCAACCTTCACCTTGACCAGTTCGTGGCGCTCCAGCACTTCGTTCAGCTCGGTCAGGAAGGCCGGCGTGACGCCCTTGCCGCCGGTCTGCAGCAAGGCCTTCAGGTCGTGGGCTTGGCCGCGCAGGAAACGGGTCTGGGAAGGGGTCAAGGCAGTGGGCATGCAGAAAACACGGTTGAATGGGACGATCAGGGTATCATGGCGACCCCATCAGCCCCTATTTCCAATGGCTACCCGCAGCAAAAGCAGCCAGCGCTGGCTCAAGGAACATTTCTCCGATCCCTTCGTGAAGAAGGCCCAGGCCGAAGGCATGCGCTCCCGTGCGGCCTACAAGCTCGAAGAACTGCTCGAACGTGACCGGTTGCTGAAGCCGCACATGGTGGTGGTCGACCTCGGGGCGGCGCCGGGTGGCTGGTCTCAGCAGGTTCGGAGACAGATCGGCGATACCGGCCGCGTGCTGGCCCTGGACATCCTGGACATGCCGCCACTGGCCGGCGTGGAGTTCCTTCATGGTGACTTCAGGGAAGAAACCGTCCTATCAGAGTTTGAAGCCATGCTCGGGGATCAGCCGGTAGACCTTGTGCTGTCGGACATGGCCCCCAATAAGAGTGGTGTGGGCGCGGTCGACCAGCCGCGGATGATGCACCTGGCGGAGCTGGCGCTGGATTTTGCCGACAACCACCTCAAGACCGGTGGGGCATTCCTGATCAAGCTGTTCCAGGGCGAAGGCTTTGACGACTACGTGCGCGACATGCGCCGCCGGTACGACAAGGTCTCCATCCGCAAGCCGGAAGCCTCGCGCAAGCGCTCTCCCGAGGTGTATGCCTTGGGTCAGGGAAAACGCGCCCACATGAAGTAAGCTCGACCCCGTAAGTTCGACCCCAACGCAACGCCAGCACTGAGAGGAACACCGGAGCCAATGAGGATGAACGACTTGACCAAGAACCTCCTGCTATGGGTGGTCGTCGCCGTCGTGCTGATGGTGGTCTTCCAGAGCTTCTCGCCCAAGACCTCGGGGGCCGGGGCGCAGGGCGCTTCGTACTCGCAGTTCCTGGACCAGGTGGACACCGGCAACGTGCAGAAGGTCGCCTTCGGCGGCGATACGCGCGGCGGTACCAGCCAGATCACCTACACCACCCGTGGTGGACAGTCGTCCACCATCACCGCGCCGTTCGATCGCGACCTGATCAACGTGCTGCGCACCAAGAACGTCGAGATCGTGCAGGAAGAGCCGTCCAGCGGCATCTCCCTCGGCGCGATCCTGATGAATTTCCTGCCGGTCATCCTGATCATCGGCTTCTGGTTGTTCATCATGCGGCAGATGCAGGGCGGTGGCGGCGGTGCCAAGGGCGCGATGTCCTTCGGCAAGTCGCGCGCCAAGCTGCAGGGCGAAGACCAGATCAAGGTCACCTTCGCCGACGTTGCCGGCTGCGACGAGGCCAAGGAAGAAGTCGGCGAACTGGTCGACTTCCTGCGTGACCCGTCCAAGTTCACCAAGCTCGGCGGCAAGATCCCGCGCGGCGTGCTGATGGTCGGCCCGCCGGGTACCGGCAAGACGCTGCTGGCCAAGGCCATCGCAGGCGAAGCCAAGGTGCCGTTCTTCTCGATCTCCGGTTCGGACTTCGTGGAAATGTTCGTCGGCGTCGGCGCCAGCCGTGTGCGCGACATGTTCGAGCAGGCCAAGAAGCATGCGCCGTGCATCATCTTCATCGATGAAATCGACGCCGTCGGCCGCCACCGTGGTGCCGGCCTGGGCGGCGGTCATGACGAGCGCGAGCAGACCCTGAACCAACTGCTGGTCGAAATGGACGGTTTTGAAGGCGGCGAAGGCGTGATCGTGATCGCTGCGACCAACCGTCCGGACGTGCTGGACCCGGCGCTGCTGCGTCCGGGCCGCTTCGACCGCCAGGTGGTGGTCGGTCTGCCGGACGTGAAGGGCCGCGAGCACATCCTCAAGGTGCACATGCGCAAGCTGCCGCTGGCCGACGACGTCGTGCCGATGGTGATCGCGCGTGGTACCCCGGGCTTCTCCGGTGCCGACCTGGCCAACCTCTGCAACGAGGCCGCCCTGTTCGCCGCCCGTGGCAACGAGAAGGAGGTCCGCATGGACCACTTCGATCGTGCCCGCGACAAGATCCTGATGGGCGCCGAGCGCCGCTCGATGGCCATGAGCGAGGAGGAGAAGACCCTCACCGCTTATCACGAAGCCGGTCACGCCATCGTCGGTCGCCTGGTGCCCGAGCACGATCCGGTCTACAAGGTCACCATCATTCCGCGCGGCCGTGCGCTGGGTGTGACCATGTACCTGCCGGAAGGCGACAAGTACTCGATCAACCGCGTGGCGATCAACTCGCAGCTGTGCTCGCTGTATGGCGGTCGCGTCGCCGAAGAACTGATCTTCGGGCCGGACAAGGTCACCACCGGTGCGTCCAACGACATCGAGCGTGCCACTAAGATGGCCCGCAACATGGTCACCAAGTGGGGCCTGTCGGAGACCCTTGGCCCGATCGCCTACGGTGAAGAGGACGATGAAGTGTTCCTCGGCCGTTCGGTCACCCAGCACAAGAGCGTGTCCAACGACACGGCGCGCCGCATCGATGAGGAAGTGCGCAGCATCCTGGACAAGGCCTATGCCCGGACCACCGAGCTGCTGACCGCCAACGTCGACAAGCTGCATGCGATGACCCAGTTGCTGCTGCAGTACGAAACCATCGACGCGCCGCAGATCGACGCCATCATGGAAGGCCGCGATCCGCCGCCGCCGATGGGTTGGACCAAGTCGAGCAAGGATGATGGCGGCAATGACAAGGGTGGCGACGCCCGTCCGCTGCCGCCGATCGCCGGTCCGGCCGAATCGATCTGACGGCCTGCCGTACGCAATGCAAGACGAGGCCGGGGCAACCCGGCCTTGTTGTTTCCGGGCCCCGGCCCATCCGATCCCGACCGTCCGCTGGAGTCCGCATGTCCGCCCCCAAGCCTGAACCGATTTCCCACACTGCCGAAATGGTGATCGCCACCGTGGTCGGCGTCGCTGTTGGCCTGACCGTGGACAATCTGCTGCTGGGCTGTGGCGTGGGTATCGCGGTGGGCATCCTGCTGAGCATCATCAAGACGCTGTACGTGGACCGGAAGCGTCGGCGCAAGTAGGGTTCTGCGGCAGGGCTGCGCCCTGCACCCGCAGAGGCCACAGCGACCACCGAAGCAACGGCAACGGCTGGGGTTCCGTGGCATGGCGGGGCGGTGTCGGATTGCGGGGACGCCGTGAACCCATCCCTGGGGGCTTGGCCGCGGCATCCATGCGGCTGACACCCCGCAATCCGACACCGCCCCGCCTTCGACGATTCCCCGCTGCTGTTGGGCTGCTGTTGGTAGGTGTCGACCTTGGTCGACACGTAGATCCACGCCATGCGTGGATGCTCTTCGTTCAATTGTCGACATATTCGATTCCGATGGAGATTCATCCACGCATGGCGTGGATCTACTGGCCACCGGAAAACTGTCGAAGGCGGGGTGGGTCCGGTTGCGGGGGTGTCCGCGGCATGGGCCCGAGGCATGCCTCGGGCGGGTTGGGCAGGACGCCCAACCCCGGTCTTGCCGTGTGCGCAGGACAGCGCACACGAGCAAGCCGCGGCCAAGCCCCCAAGGACGGGTTCACGGCGTCCCCCGCAACCGGACCCACCCCGCCATCCCACGGAAACCCGCTGTTGCTGTTGCTCCAGCCCTGGCCTCTGCGGGTGCAGGGCGCAGCGCTGCCGCCGTAAACTACCCTTCGTTGCCCGCAGGATCTGCCATGTTCGATATCTCTCCCCAGCTCGATTGCGCCGGCCGCATCCTGCGCCTGGACCGTGCCCGGGTCATGGGGATCGTCAACGTCACCCCCGATTCGTTCTCCGACGGCGGTGCCCATGACACCACCGAAGCGGCGGTCGCGCATGGCCTGAAGCTGGTGGAGGAGGGCGCCGACCTGCTCGACATCGGCGGCGAATCCACCCGCCCGGGCGCGGCGCCGGTGTCGATCGACGAGGAACTGCGTCGGGTCGTGCCGGTCATCGAGCAGCTGGCGGCACGCACGGCGGTGCCGATCAGCATCGACACCTTCAAGCCGGAGGTGATGCGTGCTGCAGTGGCCGCAGGGGCCGGGATGATCAACGACATCTTCGGCCTGCGTCAGGAGGGCGCGCTGGAGGCAGCGGCAGACGCAGGCGTTCCGGTGGTGCTGATGCACATGCAGGGCGAGCCGGGCCACATGCAGGCCGATCCGCAGTACGACGATGTCGTCACCGAGGTCCATGGCTTCCTGGTGCAGCGCTTGTTCGCCGCCGAGATGGCCGGCATCGCCAAGAAGAATCTGCTGATCGACCTCGGCTTCGGCTTCGGCAAGACCACTGCGCACAACATCACCCTGCTGGCCCGTTCCGAGCGTTTTCTCGAGCTGGGTGTGCCGATGCTGGCCGGACTGTCGCGCAAACGCAGCCTGGGCGAGCTGACCGGTCGCGAGTCACCGGCAGAGCGTGTCGCTGCGTCAGTGGCCGCACACCTCATCGCCGTCCAGCGCGGTGCCCGTATCGTGCGCGTGCATGACGTTGCAGCCACGGTCGATACGTTGAAGATCTGGCAGGCGGTCGATGCGGTGCCCGCCCTCCGGGTGGATGCCAAGCCGAGCCTCCGTTGGCCGGACGAAGACTGATGGCTGTCGATCAACGGCCGCTGGCGATCGCCGTGATGGGGCCGACCGCCAGTGGCAAGACAGCGACCGCGATCGCGCTGGCGCAGCAGCTGGACGGCGAAATCGTCAGCGTCGATTCGGCGCTGGTCTATCGCGGGCTGGATATCGGTTCGGCCAAGCCTGATGCCGGCGAACGCGCGCAGGCACCGCACCACCTGCTGGACCTGCGCGATCCCTGGCAGACCTATTCGGCCGCCGAGTTCGCCGCCGATGCCGGCCGCGTGGTGGCCGACATCGTTGCCCGGGGCAAGACGCCGATCCTGGCCGGCGGCACCGGCCTGTACTTCCGTGCGCTGCTGCAGGGGCTGTCGCCGATGCCGGAGGCAGACCCGGCGATGCGCGATGCGTTGAGCGCCGAGGCCGCCGAGCGTGGCTGGGCCGCCCTGCACGCCGAACTGGCCACCGTCGATCCCGTCGCCGCAGCACGCATCCATGCCACCGACCCGCAACGCATCCAGCGGGCGCTGGAGGTCTACCGCCTGACCGGCACGCCGATCAGTGAATGGCAGCGCCGGCCTGGCGTGGCACCGTTGCCGGTGCGCACATTGAAGCTGATTCTGGCGCCGCGCGACCGCGCCGTGCTGCACCAGCGCATCGAGGCCCGCTTCGATGCCATGCTCGCCCACGGCTTTCTCGACGAAGTGCGCGCCCTGCGTTCGTTGCCGGAAATGCGGGCGGTGGCTGCGCCGCTGGACCTGCCGGCCGTCCGCGCGGTGGGGTACCGCCAGGCCTGGGAGTACCTGGACGGCGAGCGGGACGAGGCCCGCTTCCGTGACAAGTCCATTTTCGCCACCCGGCAACTGGCCAAGCGCCAGCTGACCTGGCTGCGTGGCGAGCTTGATGCACGCTGGTTCGACCCCCATATGGATGGGGAGCGCCTGGCAGGCGCGGTGTCGACCTTCGTTGCACGCTGAACCGACGCTGGCCGTGTACCATCATGGGCCGGCAAGCGGCTCGGGGGCCGCGGCAACCGCCGGCTACCAATAAGAACAATAATCAGGAGTGTGCAATGTCCAAGGGGCAATCGCTGCAGGATCCTTTCTTGAATGCACTGCGGCGCGAGCGCGTGCCGGTTTCGGTGTACCTGGTCAACGGCATCAAGCTGCAGGGCACGATCGAATCGTTCGATCAGTTCGTGGTCCTGCTGCGCAACACCGTCAGCCAAATGGTCTACAAGCACGCCATTTCCACCGTGGTGCCGGCGCGCAACGTCAAGGTCGGCCCGGGTGGTGGGTACGTGCAATCAGGTGAGGATGGTCAGGCGGGTGATGAAGCAGACGAATGATGTTGGAGCGGTGAATGTTTGACCGCTCGAAAAAGGGTGAACACGCCCTGTTGATCCAGCCGCATTTCGGCAAGCTGGAAGACGATGTGCTGGAAGAATTCGGTGATCTGGCCCGCTCGGCTGGGGCCAGCATCGCGGTGACCATCACCGCGCGCCTGGATCGTCCCAATCCATCGACCCTGCTCGGCAGCGGCAAGCTGGATGAGATCAAGGCCGCCGCCGAAGCAACCGGCGCCGACCTGATCCTGGTCAACCACGCGTTGAGCCCCGGCCAGGAACGCAATCTGGAACGTTTCCTGGAGCGCCGGGTGATCGACCGTACCGGTCTGATCCTGGACATCTTCGCCCAGCGTGCGCGAAGCCATGAAGGCAAGCTGCAGGTCGAGCTGGCCCAGCTGCGCCATATGGCGACACGCCTGGTGCGCGGCTGGACCCATCTGGAGCGTCAGCGTGGCGGTTCCATCGGTCTGCGCGGCCCGGGTGAAACCCAGCTGGAAACCGATCGTCGCCTGCTGCAGAAGCGGGTTGAACAACTGCAGAAGCGGCTGGAAAAAGTCGAAGTACAGCGCACCCAGATGCGCCGTGCGCGTGTGCGCAGCGAGTTGCCGCGCGTGGCCCTGGTGGGCTACACCAATGCCGGCAAATCGACCTTGTTCAACGCGATGACCGGCGCCGAGGCCTATGCGGCTGACCAGTTGTTCGCCACCCTGGATCCGACCGTGCGCCGGATCGCCGTGCCCGGTGGCAACGTCGTGCTGGCCGATACGGTGGGTTTCGTGCGCGACCTGCCGCATGACCTGGTAGCAGCCTTCCGCTCGACCCTGTCTGAAGCGCGGGAAGCGGATTTCCTGCTGCACCTTGTCGATGCCGCCGATCCGCACCGCGAGGAGCGCATCGCCCAGGTCGACGAAGTGCTGACCGCCGTCGGTGCCGGCGACCTGCCGCAGTTGCTGGTGTTCAACAAGATCGACCGCATCGAGGGTGCCGACGTGCGCCACGATGGCCAGGATGGCGTGCCGGACGAATCGCGGCGTGAGCGGGTGTGGATTTCCGCACGTGACGGGCAGGGCATCGAGCTGTTGCAGGCCGTGCTTGGCAAGCGCTTGGGTCTGCAGCACGTCACCGGCGAGCTGCGCCTGCCGCCCAGTGCCGGCCGCCTGCGCGCGCGCCTGCACCAGCTGGAAGTGGTCCGCAGTGAACAGGCTGATGAAGACGGCTGGCTGTTGCAGGTCGATCTTCCCATCGCCGAGGCCGAGAAGCTGGCGGCCAGCGCCGATGGCGAGCCGATCCGGGCCCTGCTGCCGGAAAAGCTGCCCGAATGGTGAGGTAGTGCCGGCCGCTGGCCGGCAGTTCCTGCGGCCCCGTGCCGCGACACCACCTTACGATCTGCGGTACAACGTGCAGGTTCTTCACCTTTCAGCTACCCCGATGGCCTTCCCGACCGACGCCGAACTCAACGCCCAGGCCGCTGCGCTGGGCCAGCGCCTGCAGCAGGCTTCACTGCAGCTGGTGACTGCTGAAAGCTGCAGCGGTGGCTGGATCGCCAAGTGCATGACCGACATCGCCGGTTCCTCGGCGTTCTTCGACTGCGGCATGGTGGTTTACAGCTACGAAGCCAAGCAGCGCCTGCTCGGCGTGCGCGCGCAGACGTTGGAGCAGTTCGGTGCGGTCAGCCGCGAAGCCGTGCTGGAGATGGTGTCCGGGGCGCTGGTCAATTCCGGTGCCGGCATCGCGGTGGCCGTGACCGGTATCGCTGGGCCGGGCGGTGGCAGCCCGGACAAGCCGGTCGGCAGTGTCTGGATCGGCTGGAAGCGCCGCGGCGGCTATGCCCGTGCCGAATTGTTCCAGTTCGACGGTGACCGTGAAGCCATCCGCCGGCAAACCGTAGCGGCGGCATTGCACGGTATCGACGCCCAGCTGTGACATGCTGCTCCGGCAATCAACCGGAGTAGGCAACGATGTGGGAGACGCTGGGCACCGTCCGTGACCTTGGCCGGCTGCAGGAAATCGCCGCTGTCCTGATCCGCTACGGCTTCGGCGACGTCGTGCGGCGCATCGGCTTGGCCACGGTGCTGGAACGTACCGGCCGCCTGCTGCACTGGAACGAGGAGCGGCAGGAAATGCTGCGGATGACTGCGCCGGTACGCGTGCGCAGCGCCCTGCAGGATCTCGGTCCGACCTTCGTGAAGCTGGGCCAGGTGCTCGCCACCCGCGTCGATCTGCTGCCGCCGGACTGGATCGCCGAACTCTCCGAGTTGCAGAACGCGGTCCCTGCATTGCCCTACGAGAAGATCCGCGACCAGCTGGAGGCCGACCTCGGTGCGCCGCCGTCGCAGGTGTTCGCCTTCCTTGATGAAACCCCGATGGCGGCTGCTTCATTGGCCCAGGCCCACCGTGCGCGGCTGCGGGACGGCCGCGAAGTGGTGTTGAAGGTGCGCCGCCCCGGTATCCGTGACGTGGTTGAAGCCGATCTGCGATTGCTGGCACGGCTGGCCGAGATCGTCGAAGCACGCCTGCCGGACCTGCGCCGCTACCGGCCTGCCGAGGTGGTGCAGCAGTTCACCGTATCGCTGCGGCGCGAGCTGGATTTCGCCGCGGAGTGCCGCAACGCCGAGCGCATCGCGCGCAACTTCGAGGGCCGTGACGACATTCTGATTCCGGCGGTGCACTGGCAATGGACCTGCGAAAGCCTGAATGTCCAGGATTTCGTCGACGGCATCGCGGGGCGTGATCTGGCCGGTGTCGATGCAGCCGGCCTCGACCGCCGTGAACTGGCCCGCCGTGGTGCCGACATCGTATTGAAGATGGTGCTGGAGGACGGCAGCTTCCACGCCGATCCGCACCCGGGCAACATCATCTACCTGCGCGACGGCCGCATCGGCGTGATCGATTTCGGCATGGTCGGTGCCTTGTCGGAGGTGCGCCGTTTCCAGGTCGCGCAGCTGCTGCATGGTCTGGTGGAACAGGACCCGCAGGGGGTGGCCGATGTGCTGCTGGACTGGGCGGGGGGCGTGGAGGTGGACGAGAACCGGTTGCAGCACGACATCAGCCTGTTCGTCGACCAGTACCGTGGCGTGCCGCTGAAGGACCTGCGCATCGGCCTGATGCTGGGCGATATCACCCAGCTGCTGCGCAGCTACAACCTGACCCTGCCGGCGGATCTGGCATTGATGATCAAGGCCTTCCTGACCCTGGAGGGCATGGGCCGCCAGTTGGATCCGGATTTCGACATGGCCAGCGCCGCGCGCCCGTTCCTGGAGCGGGTGGTACTGCAGCGCTATGCACCGCGGGCGTTGTTCAAGCGTGGCCGACGCAGTCTGCTGGGCATGATCGACTTTGCCGGTGAGTTGCCGCGGGATCTGCGCAAGCTGGTCCAGGCTGCGCGCCGTGGCCGCCTGCAGCTGAAGGTCGAGACCAGCGCGCTGCAGGGCTTCGGCGACCAGGTCAATCGCGCCGCGAACCGGCTGGTGATGGGCATCGTCACTGCGGCCCTGATCATCGGCTCTTCGATCGTGATGCACAGCGTAGGGGGCGTCTCCAGTCGCTGGCTGCTGGCGCTGGGCGTGTGCGGGTTCATCGGCGCAGGATTCTGCGGGGTGTGGATCCTGTTCTCGATCTGGCGCAGCGGTAAACACACCTAGATATGACGGCGGAATCGCGCAGGGATTCCTGTAGAGCCGACCGCTGACCGGCTGCTTTCACCTTGTCGGCCCCGGCACTTGCAGTCCCGGGAGTTAGTAGTAATACTACTAACCATGGACCTGACCGACACCCAGCAGGCGATCCTGCAGTTGATCGCCGAGCGTATCGAGAGCGAAGGGGCACCCCCTTCGCAGACTGAAATCGCACGTGCCTTCGGCTTCAAGGGGGTGCGAGCAGCGCAGTACCACCTGGAGGCGCTGGAGCAGGCCGGGGCGATCCGCCGCGTACCGGGCCAGGCACGCGGCATCCGCTTGGTGCAGGCACCACCGGTGGAGAAGGTTGCCGAGCCGGGCCTGCCCGACAGCGTCCTGCGCCTGCCGATCCTGGGACGGGTCGCGGCGGGTCTGCCGATCGGCGCCGACATCGGCTCGGATGATTTCGTGGTGCTGGACCGGGTGTTCTTCTCGCCGGCGCCGGACTACCTGCTGAAGGTGCAGGGCGACTCGATGATCGACGAAGGCATCTTCGATGGCGACCTGATCGGTGTGCACCGCACCCGTGACGCCCATTCGGGGCAGATCGTGGTGGCCCGCATCGATGACGAGATCACCGTCAAGCTGTTGAAGATCGCCAAGGACCGGATCCGGTTGCTGCCGCGCAATCCCGATTACAAACCGATCGACGTGCTTCCTGACCAGGATTTCTCGATCGAGGGCCTGTACTGCGGGCTGCTGCGACCGAACCGTTGACGATTCACCCTGCAATTCCCGCGGTCTTTTGTGGCGATTCTCTGGTTCTGCTGAGGTTGGTACGGATGTCCGATAATTTTTTTCCGAACGCCGGGCAGAATCTCAGCCTGTGCGATACGCCAGCCTTAAAGTGAACCCATGGCCAAGAAGACTTCCAAAGACAGCACCTCCAACGACGTGACCTCTGCAAGGACCAATCCGATGGACGAGAACAAGAAGCGCGCCCTCGCTGCAGCTCTGGGCCAGATCGAAAAGCAGTTCGGCAAGGGCTCGGTGATGCGCATGGGCGACCGTGTGGTCGAGCCCGTCGAGGCGATTCCGACCGGTTCTCTGATGCTGGATATCGCATTGGGCATTGGTGGCCTGCCCAAGGGCCGCGTGGTGGAAATCTACGGACCGGAATCCTCCGGCAAGACCACCTTGACCCTGCAGGCCATCGCCGAGTGCCAGAAGCTGGGCGGTACGGCGGCCTTCATCGATGCCGAACACGCACTGGACCCGATCTACGCTGGCAAGCTGGGTGTCAACGTCGACGATCTGCTGCTGTCGCAGCCGGATACCGGTGAGCAGGCGCTTGAAATCGCCGACATGCTGGTCCGCTCCGGCTCGGTGGACATCCTGGTGGTCGACTCGGTCGCCGCGTTGACCCCGAAGGCCGAAATCGAAGGCGAGATGGGCGACCAGCTGCCGGGCCTGCAGGCTCGCCTGATGAGCCAGGCGCTGCGCAAGCTGACCGGCAACATCAAGCGTTCGAACACCCTGGTGGTGTTCATCAACCAGTTGCGCATGAAGATCGGTGTGATGATGCCGGGCCAGAGTCCGGAAGTGACCACCGGCGGTAACGCGCTGAAGTTCTATGCCTCGGTCCGCCTGGACATCCGCCGTATCGGTGCGATCAAGAAGGGCGACGAGATCATCGGCAACCAGACCAAGATCAAGGTCGTCAAGAACAAGCTGGCGCCGCCGTTCAAGCAGGTCATCACCGAGATCCTGTATGGCGAAGGCATCAGCCGCGAAGGCGAACTGATCGATATGGGCGTGGAGGCCAAGCTGGTCGAGAAGGCCGGTGCCTGGTACAGCTACGGTGAAGAGCGCATTGGCCAGGGCAAGGACAACGCTCGTGGCTATCTGCGCGACAACCCGCAGGTTGCCGCGAAGCTCGAGGCCGAGCTGCGCGAAAAGTTCCAGCCGACCGAAGCCGTCCGTGAGGAAGGCGAAGACGAAGGCGACGACGAGTAAGGCTTGCTGTGGGGCAGGGCGGCGCCGTCAGTGACGTCGCCCTGTCCTGCAGATTCGGTTTCCCCGACGGGGGACGCGCCAGGGACGGCGCATTTGATTGAAGGCGAGCATGAACGATTCCGACGCCCCGGAACCCGGCCGCAAGCGCCGTGTACGCGAACAGACCCCCGTCCAGCGTGCCCTGGGGTTGCTGGTACGGCGGGAGCATTCGCGCAAGGAGTTGACCCGCAAGCTGACCTCCCGGGGTATCGAGGGCGAGGCGGCGCAGGCCGCGGTCGACAAGCTGACCGAGGCTGGCTGGCAGGACGACACCCGGTTTGCCGAAAATCTGGTGCGCATGCGCGCCAATACCGGCTACGGCCCCATCCATGTGCGTGCCGAACTGGGCACCCATGGACTGGACAGCGAGCAGATCGCTGCCGCCATGGAGACCTTTGAAGGCGACTGGACGGAGAACGCCCGGGATCTGGTCCGTCGCCGCTTCGGTGAGGCTGGCCCGCAGGACCTCGCACAGCGTCGCAAGGCAGCCGATCTGCTGGCTCGCCGGGGCTTTGAGGGCGACAGCATCCGCCGTGCGACCCGTTACGATCCGGACGACTGAGACTGATGGCGCCGGGCCTGATACCCTTTGGGGTTTCGGCGGTCCGTTCGACCCTGGCCACTGCGGCCGGCGGCACGGGCCCCGGCCCGCAGACTGCCAGCCCCCATGAACGCATCCGCCAAATTCACGACATCCCAGATCCGCAGCGACTTCCTTGAGTTCTTCAAGGGCAAAGGCCACACCATCGTGCCGTCGGCGCCGCTGGTGCCGGGCAACGATCCGACCCTGCTGTTCACCAACTCCGGCATGGTGCAGTTCAAGGACGTGTTCCTGGGCGCGGAAAAGCGCAGCTACGTGCGCGCGGCCGACGTCCAGCGCTGCCTTCGCGCCGGTGGCAAGCACAACGATCTCGACCAGGTGGGCTACACCGCCCGCCATCACACCTTCTTCGAAATGCTGGGCAACTGGTCCTTCGGCGATTACTTCAAGAAGGATGCGATCGCCTGGGCCTGGGAGCTGCTGACCCAGGTCTGGAAGCTGCCCGCCGAGCGCCTGCTGGTCACGGTCTACCAGACCGACGACGAGGCCTACGCGCTGTGGCGCGACATGATCGGCATTCCGGAAGAGCGCATCGTGCGCATCGGCGACAACAAGGGTGCGCCGTTCGCCTCGGACAACTTCTGGCAGATGGCCGATACCGGTCCGTGCGGTCCGTGCACCGAGATCTTCTACGACCATGGCGACCATATCGCCGGTGGCCCGCCGGGCTCGCCGGACGAGGATGGCGACCGCTTCATCGAGATCTGGAACCTGGTGTTCATGCAGTTCGATCGCCAGCAGGACGGCACGCTGATGCCGCTGCCGGCGCCGTGCGTGGATACCGGCATGGGTCTGGAACGCCTGGCGGCGATCCTGCAGCACGTGCATACCAACTATGAGATCGACCTGTTCCAGGCGCTGATCCGCAAGGCATCGGAGTTGACCGGCACCGCCGATCTGGAGAACAAGTCGCTGCGGGTGATCGCCGACCACATCCGCGCCTGTTCGTTCCTGATCGTCGATGGCGTGCTGCCGTCCAACGAAGGCCGCGGCTACGTGCTGCGCCGGATCATCCGCCGCGCACTGCGGCACGGCTGGATGCTGGGCGTGCGCCAGCCGTTCTTCAGCAAGCTGGTGCCGACCCTGGTCGAGCAGATGGGCGAGGCCTACCCGGAACTGCCGGCGCAGGCCGATACCGTCGTGCGTGCACTGCAGGCCGAAGAAGAGCGTTTCGCCGAAACCCTCGACTCGGGCATGAAGATCTTCGACGACGTTGCGGCCAAGGTCAGCAATGGTGTGATCCCGGGTGTGGACGCCTTCCGCCTGTACGACACCTACGGCTTCCCGCTCGACCTGACCCAGGACATCGCCCGCGAGCGCGACCTGACCGTTGACATCGACGGCTTCAACGCCGCGATGGAAACGCAGCGCGAGACTGCGCGTGCGGCTGGCAAGTTCGGTGGTGGCGTGACCCTGTCGGCCGACCTGGTCGCCACGCTCAAGCCGACCGTCTTCCTCGGCTATGACCGCCTGCAGGCCGACGGCCTCAACGTGGTCGCGATCCTCAAGGATGGCCGCCCGGTGGACGCTGCCCAGGCCGGTGACCAGGTCATCGTGCTGACCAGCCAGACCCCGTTCTACGCCGAGTCCGGCGGCCAGGTCGGCGACACCGGCACCTTGTCCGGCGCCGGCGTGCAGATGCAGGTGAGTGACACCCAGAAGTTCGCGGGCCAGTTCCATGGCCACGTCGGCAAGCTCACCCAGGGCAGCCTGAAGATCGGTGATGTGCTGTCCGGCCAGGTCGATGGCGAGCGCCGTGGCGCCACCATCCTCAACCACTCGGCCACCCACCTGCTGCATGCTGCCCTGCGCGAAGTGCTGGGCACCCACGTGCAGCAGAAGGGCTCGCTGGTGGCGCCGGACCGCCTGCGCTTCGACTTCTCGCATTTCCAGCCGATCAGCGCCGAGGAACTGGCGATCATCGAGCGCAAGGTCAACCAGCAGGTGCGCGCCAACAACGCCGCCGAAGTGCACAACATGGGCATGCAGGAAGCGCTGGACTTCGGCGCGATGGCCCTGTTCGGCGAGAAGTACGGCGAGAACGTACGTGTGCTGAAGATGGGTGACTACTCCACCGAGCTGTGCGGTGGTACCCACGTCAACCGGACCGGTGACATCGGTCTGTTCAAGATCACCTCCGAGGGCGGCGTATCGGCCGGCGTGCGTCGTATCGAGGCCGTCACCGGCCAGGGCGCGCTGGACTACGTGGATGCCGAGGAGGCGCGCCTGGCCGAGGCCGCGGAACTGCTGGGTGGCAGCGCTGCCGATGTGGTCGAAAAGATCCGTGCGCTGGGCCTGCGCCAGAAGCAGCTGGAGCGCGAACTGGAGGCTGTGAAGGCCAAGGTCGCCGCCGGCGCCACGGCTGATCTGTCCGGGCAGGCCGTCGAGGTCGCCGGTGTGAAGGTGCTGGCCGTCCGCCTGGAAGGCTTCGATGCCAAGGCCCTGCGCGATGCCATGGACCGCCTGAAGCAGCAACTGGGCGATGCGGTGATCGTGCTGGCCGGTGCCCAGGACGGCAAGGCAGCCCTGGTCGCGGGCGTGAACGGCAGTGCAATGGGCAAGGTCAAGGCCGGGGAACTGTTGTCCCATATCGCCGGTCAGATCGGGGGCAAGGGCGGCGGACGCCCGGACCTCGCCCAGGGTGGTGGCGAGGACGGGCCCGCCCTTGCCACCGCGCTGTCTGCGGTCGTCGAATGGGTCAGCCCCCGCCTGTGATGAACCCTTGCCGTCCCCCTCCTTGTAGGAGCGGGACGGCTGACGGTACCATTGCGAATCTTTTCCCTTTGTCGTGGGCGCGCTTCTTGACGGAGCGTCAAGCCGGTGGGGGATACCCTTCCACACGGTTCCATGGAGACTTAAAAAAATGTTGATCCTGACTCGCCGCGTCGGCGAAACCCTGATGATCGGTGACTCGGTGAGCGTCACCGTGCTTGGCGTCAAGGGTAACCAGGTGCGTATCGGCATCACCGCGCCGAAGGACGTCGCTGTGCATCGCGAAGAGATCTACCAGCGCATCCAGCGTGGTGACGAAGCCGGCAGCACCGGTGGTGAAAATTCTGCGGAATAACGCTTTACCTTCGCGCGTGATTAACGTTATGATTCACGCCCCGCTGAGGTGCAACGCACCAGACGCGGAGAAAACCCCGGAGCGATGCCCGAGTGGCTGAAGGGGCTCCCCTGCTAAGGGAGTATAGGGTCAAAAGCTCTATCGAGGGTTCGAATCCCTCTCGCTCCGCCAGATACAAAGAAGCGCCTGCAGATCCTCGATCTGCAGGCGTTTTTCTTTTCCGCTCGCTTAAAGCCTTACGGTCACGCCGACCTGGAACCCGCGACCGGGCAGCGGTGCGATGTACTTCAACGGCGAGTTGTGTGGACGCGCGTCGTCATCCAGAAGGTTGCTGCCATTGACGAACACCTCCATCCCCGCGATGTAGGCATTGCGCACCGGTAGTTCGCGGCTGACCTGCAGATCGACCAAGTTGAATGCGTCCAGCGGAATCTCTTCGCTGACGTTGCGGCCCAGGTACTTCTGCTTGTCGTAGTAGGTGCTGGACAGTTGTACCTTCCAGCCGTCGCGCTGCCATTGCAGGTTGGCACCGTAGCGGTTGGTCGGCATGTTCGGCAGGTACTCGCCGTCGTTGTGCGCGCGCAGCGTGTCCGGACGATCGGCCTGGTTCCTGACCAGATCGGCAAAGGCGGACAGATTCAATTTCCCGTAGCCGCCAAGGTCGAGCGCCTGCGAGGCATCGATCTCGAATCCCTTCACCGTGGTGTCGGTCTGCTTCCAGTACTTCAGCGGCAGGCGGTTGGCCATCTGCATGCCGGAGTGGCCCTGGTAGAGGTAGTTCTCGTACTTCATCCGGTAGGCGGTGGCCGACAGCGCGAAGCCACCGAGGTGGAACAGTCCGGTCAGCTCCAGGTTCTTCGCGCGTTCCGGCTGCAGGTTCTGATTGCCTTCTTCCTGGGTCATCACCGAGTAATGCGCGTTGCTGGCATACAGCTCGTTGATCTCCGGTGCGCGCTGCGAAGACGAATAGCGCACCTTGGCGGCGAACAGCGGGCCGAGTTCGACATACGAACCCAGGCTGTAACTGTTGAGGCGATAGGAGCGGTCCTGCAGCGTGGTGTTGGCAGCATTGCGTGAGGTCTTGAAGCGGCTGGGCTGCAGGTCATGGTCCACGCGTTCATGGCGGACGCCGGCATCGAAGGACGCCCAGCCGACGTCGAGGGTTTCCTTCAGGAACACGGCGTTGCTGCGGGTTTCCACATCAGGCAGGTAGCGCAGCGCGCCGCTGCCGGTAACGTCGCGCGCCTGATGGCTCAGGCCCAGCACGCCACTGAGTGGCCCGACAGGTTGATGCGCAAGCAGCAGTTCGGCCTGGGTGCTCTGGAAGTCGTAGTCGTTGGCCCTGGTCGAGCCCAGGCGCTCGCCCGAGGTGTTGTCCAGTGTTGAAACCCGCAGTTCGGCACGTTCGACGTACGGCAGCGGGTCCCGCAGCAGTGCTTCCAGGGCGTAGCGCTGCTGTTTGATCACCACGCCTACCGGCACGCTGTCGGCAGGGTTCGCGCCGAAGGACAGGTTCTGCATCGAGAAGCCCGGCACACCGTATTCGCTGTCCTTGGCATCGATGCTGACGCCGACGTAACCGCGATCGAAGAACCAGGTCGAGCCGAGTGCCACCTGCGAACTGCGTGAGTAGCTGTTACCCAGCCGATGGTGGTAATCGGGGGTTACATCGTTGTTGATCTGCTTCTGTACGTACGACGGCGTGCCGGCGACATAGGCCGGATTGACCGGATTGATGTAGGTGCGGCGCTGCCAGACCGAGGTCGGACTGTTGGTGTAGAAGGAAAAATCACCATCGGCCCAATCGGGGTTCTCGGTCATGAACTGGTCGATGTACGGTTGCGAGGCCTTGTTGTAGAGCTGCTGGACGCGCGCTTCCTTCTGGCAGCTGTCGGCCAGCGCCGAATTGACACCGCCGGTGGCCGGGAACAGGCGCGTGTTGCAGACGCTCGCCTTGCTGTTGCCGGGAATGTCGTAGTACGAGATGCGTTGCCGCGAGACCTGCAGGTTCGTCGACACATTGCGCTGGTTGTTGAAGTTCATGCGGAAGCCCTGCGCATCGGCCGCGTTGAAACCTTTTCGCAGGACAAGCTCCATCGACTGGTCCTTGTCCTCCATCGCGCGCGAGATCAGGCCGGAGTCGATGTCGACGCTACCGCCGATCGCGTTGCCGCCGTAGCGGACGGTATCGGAGGATTTGTTGACGGTGACGCTGCGCACGAACAGCGGATCGAAAGGAATGTTGATGTCGCCGCTGAAGGCGTTCATGCCGAGGATGGACTGGCCGTCTTCCAGGATCTGCACGCGGTTGCCGCTGAGGCTGCGGATGACCGGTGCGCCGGCGTTGGGCCCGAAGGCGCTGTTCTGCACGCCGGAGACATGTTCAAGCATGCCGCCGAGGGTGCGGTTCTGGGCCTGCGAGGCTTCGACAGTGACGATGCTGTCGGTCCGGGAAGGCTTGCTTGCCTCGACCTGGACGGCGGGCAGGGTGGGGTCGTCGCTGGCATGGGCGTTGTGGACGACGAACAGGATGGCTGCAGCAAGCAGGTGACGACGCATGACACACTCCGTGAAAAGAATGTGAAATGTTATAACGTAACTATTCAGCGTCACAAGACGGAGGGGAGCGGGGGCATCGGCCAGCGCTTGCACGACCGGACGTTGGCGCGCAGCATCCGCTTTTGCGGGTACCCCACAACGCGCCTGCAGCACCTCCCTCACTCGAAAGGAGCCTCGCATGAAGCTGTTGTCCGCCGCGTTGCTGTCCGTGGCCCTGCTGCAGGCGATGCCTGCCCTGGCTGAAAGCTCGAAGTCCTCGCCGCTGCTCGGCCGCTGGTCGCTGGATATCGCCACGTCCGCACTGCCTGAAGCACAGCGTCCGCAACAGGTCGTGCTGGAATTCAAGGACGCCGGTGCGGGCAGGTGGAGCTCGCACGTGGACATCGTCCTGCAAGATGGCAAGACGATGAAATCCGACGGCACGCTGTCCTTGGATGGCACGCCCGCGGCGTTGATCGGCAGCTACGGCGCCAACCAGGCGACGCTGAAACTGCCGGCGCCGAACACGCTGGTGATGCAGCTGGTCGATCACGGTGCGCCGGCGTCCACCCGTGTGTATACGGTGGCCGCCGACCGCTCAACGATGACCGAAACCAAGGCGTTCTTCGGTCATGACGGCACGCCGATCCTGCAGACCAACCTGTTCAAGCGCTTGCCGTAGCGGTGTGATGCAACGACACCCGCAGAAACCTGCTCTGCGGATGCCGTTGTTGCGCTGTCATGCGGCGGCGGGGTCGCGCTTGCCGGTATCGATCCCGTACCGGTCGATCGCCTGCTGCAGCAGGCTCCGTTCGACATGCCCGTCATCGGCCAGGGCCTTCAGTGCCGCCAGTGCGATGAAGTGGCGATCGACCTCGAAGAACGTCCGCAGCGATTCGCGTGTATCCGAGCGGCCGAAACCATCGGTGCCGAGTGCGATGAAGCGACGATCGTTGATGAAGGGACGGATCTGGTCGCCGACGATCTTCATGTAGTCGGTTGCCACCACCACAGGGCCGGCATGGTCCTGCAGGCACTGCTGGACGTAGGATATGCGCGGCTCGTCAGCCGGGTGCAGCAGATTCCAGCGCTCGACGGCCAGGCCGTCGCGGCGCAGTTCGGTCAGGCTGGTGGCGCTCCAGACGTCGCTGCTGATACCGAAATCCTGCTGCAGAAGATCGGCAGCGGCCAGCACCTCGCGCAGGATCGAGCCACTGCCCATCAACTGCACGCGAGGCTGTGCAATGGTGTCGGCAGCGGCGGGGCGCAGCAGATACAGGCCCTTCAGGATGCCGGCTTCGGCGCCGTCGGGCAGGGCCGGGTGCGGGTAGTTCTCGTTGAGCAGGGTGATGTAGTAGTAGATGTCTTCCTGCTCCACATACATGCGGCGCAGGCCGTCGTGGATGATCACCGCCAGCTCGAAATTGTAGGTCGGGTCATAGGACACGCAGCTGGGAATCACCGAAGACAGCACGTGGCTGTGGCCATCGTCGTGCTGCAGGCCTTCGCCCATCAGCGTGGTGCGGCCCGAGGTGGCGCCAAGCAGGAAGCCACGGGTGCGCGCGTCGGCCGCTGCCCAGGCCAGGTCGCCGACGCGCTGCAGGCCGAACATCGAATAGAAGATGTAGAACGGAATCGTGGCGAGGCCGTGGTTGGCATACGCGGTACCGGCGGCGATCCACGAACAGATCGCGCCGGATTCGTTGATGCCTTCCTGCAGGATCTGGCCATCCTTGGCTTCTTTGTAATAGCTCAGCTGGCCTGCATCCTGCGGCGTGTACAGCTGGCCGAGGTAAGAGTGGATGCCGATCTGGCGAAACAGGCCTTCCATGCCGAAGGTGCGCGATTCATCGGGCACGATCGGGATCACCAGCCTGCCCAGCTCGGGGTCCTTGAGCAGGGTGGTGAGGATGCGCACGAAACCCATGGTGGTGGACTGGCCGCGATCACCACTGCCCTGCAGCTGGGCGTTGAACGTGGACAGCGCTGGCAGCGGTAGCGGATCGACCTGTGCCAGTCGTGCCGGCAGCTGGCCACCCTGCGCCTGGCGACGCTGCGCGAAGTAGATCGCCTCCGGGCTGCCCGGTTGCGGGCGCAGGTACGGCATTTCTTCCAGCTGTTCATCGCTGACCGGCAGATCGAAGCGGTCGCGGAACGCGCGAACCGCATCGGTGCTCATCTTCTTCAACTGGTGATTGATGTTCTGGCCTTCGCCTGCTTCGCCCATGCCGAAGCCCTTGACCGTCTTGGCCAGCACCACCGTGGGCCTGCCCGTGGTGTTCACTGCCTGCCGGTAGGCGGCGTACACCTTCTGCGGATCGTGGCCGCCACGTGCCAGCGCCCAGATCTCGTCGTCGCTCATGTGCGCGACCAGCGCCAGCAGTTCCGGGTAGCGCCCGAAGAAGTGTTCGCGTACATAGGCGCCGCTCTGCGACTTGAAGGTCTGGTAGTCGCCATCCACGCACTCCATCATGCGCTGGCGCAGCAGCCCGCCGTGATCGCGTGCCAGCAGCTCGTCCCAGCCACCGCCCCAGATCACCTTGATCACGTTCCAGCCGGCGGCACGGAAGGTGCCTTCCAGTTCCTGTATCACTTTGGCGTTGCCGCGCACTGGTCCGTCCAGGCGCTGCAGGTTGCAGTTGACCACGAATACCAGGTTGTCCAGTCGCTCGCGCCCGGCCAGCGAAATGGCCGCCAGCGATTCGGGCTGGTCCATTTCACCATCACCGAGGAAGGCCCAGACCTTGCGGCCCTGGTGCTGCTTCAGCCCGCGGTATTCCAGATAGCGCATGTAACGGGCCTGATAGGCCGCGGTCAGCGGGCCCAGCCCCATCGATACGGTGGGGAACTGCCAGAACTCCGGCATCAATCGCGGGTGCGGGTACGATGACAAGCCCTCGCGCCCAGCCTCGCGGCGGAAGTTGTCCATGCGCTCGGCACTGATGCGGCCTTCCACGAACGCACGGCCATAGATGCCCGGCGCGGAATGGCCCTGGATGTAGATCATGTCGCCGTCGAAGGTGTCGGTGCGGCCACGGAAGAAGTGATCGAAGCCCACGTCATACATGACCGCGGCGGATTGGTAGGTGGCGATGTGGCCGCCGACATTGGAATGCTTGCCGGCGCGCAGCACCATCACCATGGCGTTCCAGCGGATCATCGCGTTCAACCGACGCTCGATGGCCAGGTCGCCCGGGTAGGCGGGCTGGCGCTCGGGTGGAATCGTGTTGGTGTAAGCGGTCCATGCGCGGGTATGCAGGTCGCCATGCTGCTGCACGTCGAGGTCATCGAGCTGGTCCAGCAGATAGTGCGCGCGCGGCCTGCCGCCGGCCTGGATCACCGCGTGCAGGGACTCGCGCCATTCGCGGGTTTCCTGCGGATCGGTGTCGAGAGGGAAGTGTGCCTGGTTCATGCTGCGTCTCCAGAGAGCGCCGGCCGGCATCTGCGCGACACCGCCGGCAGGGCGACAGCTCTGGAGCGGAGTCGCGCCGGCAGGGCCGTGGCGCGGGGGCGGCCTTGATGGCTGCCGGGGAGACAAGCGTAGGCGGCGCATGGGTTGGCCGGTAGACAGGTGAGGGTTGGGTCTGCGCGAACCTGCGCTTTGCCCGGCGGCGCTGCAATGCGGCTGTCATCGTCGGTGTGCACCCTGCTGGGTTTTCCAGCCTCGGGGTGGTTGGTCGGTTGTGAACAGCGTCAGGATCTGGGAGAAGAGCTACGCCTTGCGGCGCCGCCTGCTGCGTGGCTTCTTCCTTCGGCGTGGTTCACAGGCTGCCGATGCCGAGGATCTGGCGCAGGAGGTCTACCTGCGCCTGCTGCGCAGCACAGGCGGAGACGCCGCGGCGATCGAGAACCCTGAAGCCTATCTGTTCGCGGTGGCAGCCAACCTGGCCCGTGAGCAGGCACGCACGCGCTCCGGCCTGCCGCAGATCGAGGACGTCGACCTGCTGGCCGAGGTACTTCGCAGCGAGGAGGACATCGAAGCTGATTTCGAGCGGGCGCAGCGCTGGAGTGGGATCCGTGGCGCCATCGCGCAACTGCCACCCACGACGCGGCGGGTGATGGAACTGCACTACCGCGAAGGGCTGGATTGCCAACAGGTGGGGGCGCAGCTGGACGTGTCGGTGCACATGGTGCGCAAGCACATCGGCAAGGGGCTTGAAGCCTGCAGGAAGGCGCTGGGCGCCGGGAAGGACGGATGAACCAGCAGGAGCCTGCAGCGATGGATGACGAGGTGGCCGAACAGGCTGCGCACTGGTTCCTGTGCAACCGAGAGGGTGACCTGAGCGCTGCGCAGCGCGCCGGGTTCATGGCGTGGATGAAGGGCTCGCCCGAGCACGTGCGCGCATACCTGCACGCCCTGCATCTACACCGGCAGGTGGGCGCGGCGATGTCGGTGCACCCGCAGGAACAGGCAAGCAGGACAGTGCTGCCGATGCTGCCGGCAACGGCGAAAGTGGTGCCGTTGTTTGCCGCGCCCGTGCCCGCGCCGCGCGCCGTGGTTGCAACACGAACGCGCCGGCCGCTCTGGAGGCGGGTGGCTGCGGTGGCGTGCGGACTGTTGCTGGTGGCCGGTCTGCTGCCGTGGCTGATGCCGCGCGAACAGATGCTGGTCGCTGGGCACGGGCAACTGCGTGAGGTGCTGCTGGCTGACCAGACGCAGGTGCGGCTGAATGCAGACAGCCGTCTGCGGGTGAAGATTGGCTGGTTCAGCCGCCGCGTCGAACTGCTGCAGGGCGAGGCCACATTTGATATCGCAGCGGATCGCCGGCCCTTCCAGGTACGGGTCGGTGATCTGCAGATCCGTGACATCGGCACCGTGTTCGATGTGTCGCGCCGGTTGCAGAGCACGCGTATCGGCGTGGTATCCGGGGAGGTGGAGGTCTGGACCGCCGGTGATGGGCAACGCCGGCTGGCGCAGCTGCCCGCCGGGCGGGTGGTGCAGGTCGATCATCTCAGCCATGCGGTGCAGCCGCTGGAAATACCGATGTCCATGCTGCTGGACTGGCAGCAGCGCCGGGTGTCGTTCCGTGATGAGCGGCTGGACGAGGTGGTTGCTGCGTTCAACCGGCACAACCAGGTGCAGGTACGGGTGACCGATGACGTGGCGCGGGCGGCGCGCCTGTCGGGCAGCCTGGAGGCGCACCGGGTCGCAGCACTGCAGGCATTCCTGCAGCGGGACGCGCGCTTCGTCATCCGTCGCGAACAGGACACGGTATGGGTCTCCAGCCGCTGATCCCGGTTGGGCGATGTGCTGTCAGAAAAAATTCATCGAATCGGCGTTCTCCACTTCCGCCGATGCCGGCTCTTACTTGGGAGAAGCCGCTGTCGAATGCCGACGCGGCAGCAGCAATCCTCTCTCCTGCAAGGAACCGTGATGCGCAAGAAGCTCTATCTGTCGGTGGTACTGGCCTTGTCTCCCTGTCTGGGCGCACATGCGCAGGCGGCGTCGTCCAACGGGCTTGAGACCAAGGTCACTGCAGCGATCGCCGCGCAGCCATTGAGCCAGGCACTGGAGCAGCTGTCACGCAGCTCCGGCGTGCAGTTCCTGTACGCCGGCGCGGGCAATGCACCCATGGCGGGCGCGGTACCGCGGGGGGCCACCGTCAAGCAGGCGCTGGACACGCTGCTGGCCGGCACCGGCCTGCGCTACACGGTGCTGGATGGCAACGTGATCGCCATCGATGCGGCACCGGCACAGCGGGAGAACAGGCCGGCCGCACCGGCACCGCAGCAGCCGCAAGCCGTGGTCGCTCCGACCCTGGGAACGATCAAGGTGATCGCCGCCCATGAGGTGATCGATCAGAAGAAAACCTCGCCGGTGATCAAGGATTCGGTGATCTACGATGAGATGGACAGCTACGGCGATGAGACGTTGGCCGAGAGCCTGATGGCCGCGCCCGGGCTGAGTGCGGTGGAAGATGCGGGAGAGCCGCGCTATGTGACCGTCCGCGGTGTGCAGGCCAATCTCAACTACACGACCATCGACGGCATCGCGATCGCAAGCGTGGGCGGCAGTGGCTCCGGCGAGCGCATGAACAACCTTCAGCTGATTCCCAGCGACATCGGCACCCGCACGGACATCTACAAGAGTTTCAGCGCCGAGCAGGCGCCGGATGCCATTGGTGGTGTGATCGACATCATCAGCCGCAGTGCCTTTGACCGCTCCGGCAAGTATGTGTTCGCCGACGTGGCCGGCATCTATTCCACGGCCGAGACCAACGTGGGGCGCAGCGCGGGTGGTGACCACAAGACCCTGGGACACTTCGGCAAGAGCGCCAAAGCGGTGTTCTCCAATCAGTTCGGTGCCGATGATCAGTTCGGCATCGTCGCTGTCGCGCGCTATGAACAGCGTTCGCGCAACAGCGTCAAGCGCTGGGTCGAATCGAACTATTACTACAACGATGCCGGCAAGTACCTCACCGATGGCACCACCGGCCCGGACGAGGCGAAAGGCTGGAACGGCCTGCGCGCGCCGGGCAACTTCAGCACCGGCACCTACACCAACTACATCACCAACTTCGGTGGTTCGGCCAAGCTGGAATGGAAACCGTCGGACGATCCGTTCTATGCCTCGCTGCTGCTGTACTCGTACCGGTTCTACGAGAACTCGACGATGAACAAGACCGATCTGTATGGCAACGCCAAGTTCCCGATACGCAACCAGACCGAGGACGGCGGCACCACCCAGATCAACAGCATCTACATCAAGAACCGCCATGACCGCTGGGACCGCAGCAACCGCGGTGCGATCGCCAGCTTCAACTGGGATATCGGCGACCTTTCGCGGCTGACCCTGCGCGCCGGCCACACCGAAGAGACCTTCCACAACACCCAGGTCTACTGGGGCGTACGCGCGTACCCGAGCAACCTGTTCGTCGACTATGCCAACGACAGCCATGGCTTTCCGAACGCGGTGGGCGTCTCGGACTCCAGCCTGCTGACCAGCTCGGCGTTCAAGCTCAATCCCGCGCAGGCCTACATCTCGCCGCGCGACGCCAAGGAGAGCATCGACAACCTGCGTGCCGACTTCAGCTACAACATCGATGCCGATGCGCGCGGCTTCGGTCTCGCTGCTGGTGCCGAGTATCGCCACCTGAAGATCTGGCAGGACATCGATTTCGACTACTACAAGACCAGCGCGACCCTGAACGACTATCTGTATCCCGGTTCGACGCTGCTTGGCAGCGTCCCCGGCTTCCCGCTGATCGACAACCGCAAGTGGCATGACGAGCTGTACCCGAAGCTGGGCAACAACGATGCGGCCTACCCGAATGCGGATTTCACCAGCGACTACAAGTACGTGGAAGACGTCGCCAACGCCTACGTGTCGGCGCATTACGCCTGGGACCGGCTGCTGCTGATCGGCGGCCTGCGCTATGACCACACCTCCTTCGATGCGTTCAGCCCGTTCAGTGATGATGGCGGTACCACCTACACCTCGGCATTCCGCAAGAGCAGCGGCGGCTACAACAACCTGCTGCCGTCATTGAATGCGACCTTCAAGCTGAGCGAGAACCAGCGTCTGCGTTTTTCCGCCAGCCGCACGCTGGGCCGGCCGACACCCAGCAACATCGCCCAGGCCACCAGCACCAGCTGTGGCGATGACGAGCTGGGTGGAGGCTTCTGCACCATCAAGCAGGGCAATGCCTCGCTGAAGCCGCGCCGCTCGACCAATCTCGACCTGGCGTGGGACCTGTACTTCAACGGCAACAATGGCCTGGTGTCGGTCGCGTTGTTCGACAAGGTGATCAAGGACGACATCTATACCCTGACCACGTTCGAGAACATCGGCGACGTCCGCTATCGCGTCACGCAGCCGATGAACACCGATGAGTCCACGCTGCGCGGTGTCGAGTTCGCGGTGGCAAACCGCAATCTGCAGTGGGGCCGCCAGCGCTTCGACATGTACCTCAATGCCACCCGACTGGACGGGCAGACCAACTACCGCATCAGTGATGGCAGCGAGCGCCGGCTGGACCGCCTGCTGTACCAGCCGGACTGGTCGGTGAACGGCTCGGTGATCTGGCGCATGCCGTGGAAGAGCTCGCAGCTGCGCGTGTCCGGTACCTACCGCAGCCGCATGCTGGTCGACTTCGGCGATACCCAGTGGCTGGACTCGTACTACGACCCGTACATGACCTTCAACCTGGCCTTCAGCCACAAGGTCAGCAAGCACGTGACGCTGAAGTACGAGGCGAAGAACCTGTTCAATACCCAGCCGACCTACAGCACCGGTCCGAACGGGCGCTTCCGCACCGAGATCGATGACTACGGTCGCTTCTTCTACTTCCACATCATCTACAACTGAGGGCGGCCGTCTTGGATACGATCAATCGCAGGCGCTTCCTTGCCCTGTCGGGACTTTCCGCGCTGGGTGCGTGGGCCGGGACTGCCCGCGCGCTGGCTGCGCAGAGCGATGCGGCAGCACTGAATCCGCGCAATCTGCTGGCCTCGCCGCGCTTTGCCAGTACGCCCTTCACCCTCGGCGTGGCGTCGGGTGATCCGTCGGCCGATGGCATGGTGCTGTGGACGCGGCTGGCCACCGCGCCCCTGGTGTTCGGTGGCGGCATGCCTACCCGGCCGATGGTGGTGGGATGGCAGGTGGCCGCGGACGAGACCATGCGCACCGTGGTGCGGCAGGGAACCTCGCTGGCCCACCCCGAACTTGGCCATGCGCTGCACGTGGAACTGGACGGTCTGCTGCCTGGGCGGCCGTACTGGTACCGCTTCACCGTGGGAGGCCATGCCAGTGCGATCGGACGCACCCACACCCTGCCTGCCGCGAACGCGCCGATCAAGCGCGTGCGCTTCGTGGTGGCCGGTTGCCAGCATTACGAGGAGGGCCACTACACGGCCTGGCGGCACATTGCCGAGGAACCACTCGATTTCGTGTTCCATTACGGCGACTACATCTACGAGGGCGAAAGCCAGATCGGCGTGCGCAGGATGAACGGTCAGCCGTTCACCAACCTGCGCAACCATGTCGGCCCGCAGACCTACACCCTCGACGACTATCGCCGCCGCTACGCGCAGTACAAGACCGATACGGACCTGCAGGCGGCGCACGCTGCGTCACCGTGGTTCATGACGTTCGACGACCATGAAGTGGACAACAACTGGGCGGGTGCCGAAGACCAGGACGGTACGCCCAGCGAACTGTTCCTGCTGCGCCGCGCACAGGCGTTCCAGGCGTACTACGAGAACATGCCGTTGCGCGCTTCGTCGTTCCCGCGCGATGGTCATATGCAGATGTTCCGTCGCGCACGCTACGGCACGCTGCTGGACCTGCACCTGCTCGATACCCGCCAGTACCGCAGCAAGCAGGTGGACATGGCACAGCGCGGACAGGTGGAATCTGCCGAGCGCAGCATTGTTGGTGCGAAGCAGGAGCAATGGCTGTTCGATGGCCTGGCCGATGCCGCGCCGCGTTGGCACGCGATCGCGCACCAGGTCTCACTGGGCAATTACATGCGCGAGAAGGACGGCGTGGTGCAGTCTTCCGATGACCAGTGGTCCGGCTATCTGTCCAGCCGCCGGCGCCTGCTTGATCACATACAGAAGGTGGGCTTCGGCAACGTGGTGACCGCCTGTGGCGATGCGCACCGTCACTATGCCAGCGATCTGGTGCAGGACAACACCGATTCCGGGGTGATCTCCAGCGAGTTCCTGGCGACCTCGATCAGCTCGGGCGCCGACGGGCAGGGCGTGGATGCGTATGCAGAGAATCAGCTGCGGCACAGCCCCCACCTGAAGGCGACGACGGACAAGCGCGGTTACGTGCTGTGTGATGTCACCCGCGATACCTGGATCGGTGACATGAAGACCCTTGATACGGTCATGCGGCCGAACGGCACGCTGCAGAGCTGGAAGCGCTATGCAGTGGAGCACGGCCGGCCGGGGTTGCAGGAGGCCTGAGCCGACTGTCCTGCCCTGTAGAGCCGGGCAGGCGCCCGGCTCTACAGAAGAACGTTCAGCCGTGTTCGAAGCGCAACGGTGCGGTGCCCATGGCAGGGTCGCTCGTACCAGGGCGGCCATCTTCGGCACGACCGGCCAGGCGTTGCTCGACGCCCTCCGAATGCACGATCAGGTCGTACCAGCCTGCGGTCGGTGTCGGGTCCCAGGCCAGTACGGTTTCCGCGCCTGCCACCAGCTGCAGTTCCTGTGCGGGCATGTGGCCCGCGTAGGCGCCGCCCTGCACCTGGACCTTCCGAGCTGAAGGCGAAGGATTGCGCAGCACCAGCCGCAGCTGGCCGTCCGCGCGTTCCACCTGTGCATGCAGCGGCGCAAGCATGCCGGCGCCGCGATAGTGGCGATGGAATCCATTCGGCCCCAGCAGCCAGAGGTCGTAACGACCCTGTGCATCCAGCGGCCAGCGATCCTGCAACGGGCTACCGGGTACCACGGTGTAGCGGCGCGGCACGGCGTCCAGGCGCAGGCGGTCGTAGACATGCAGTACGGCCGTGGCGCCATCACTGGCCAGCTGCAGGGTGATGCCGTCGCCATCCACCGACGTGGCCTGCACCTGCGGTCGATAGGGCAGCGCCCGCGCAGGACGCACGCCCGGCTCCTGGCGGGCCGGATGCAGGCCATCGGGCAACGCAGGCACGGTGCGGCCGGGCAGGGCGGCAGCGCGCGCGGCGACGGCGGTGACATCCGGCAGCGCCTTGACGAAGGGGCGCGTGTCGCGCTGGGCGAAGTCGAAGGCGTTGCTGAGATCACCGCAGACCGCACGCCGCCACGGTGAGATGTCCGGCGCGGCCACGCCGAAGCGTCGCTCGATCAGACGCAGCACCGAAGTGTGGTCGTACACCTGCGAGTCGACCCAGCCGCCACGGCTCCACGGTGAAATCACATACAACGGGACGCGCGGGCCGAGACCATAGGGACGACCGCGCAGCCCGGCGGCATCGTATTTCCCGTCGCCCGGTGCCGGGTTGCGGTGGTATTCGCCCTCGGTGCTGACCGCCGACGCACCGGCCCAGCCATCGCCAAGCGGGGAGGGCGGTGCTGGTGGCGGCACATGGTCGAAGAAGCCATCGTTCTCATCGAACATCAACAGCAGGGCGGTGCGGCTCCACACCTCCGGGTCGGCGGTCAGTGCATCCAGCAGGCGTGCGGTGTAGGCGGCGCCCTGCGCGGGGCTGGACGGCCCCGGGTGCTCGCTGCCGGCCGCATCGGCGATGATGAAACTGACCTGCGGCAGGCGGCCGCTGACCGCGTCCTCGCGCAGCTGCGCCAGGCCACGTGTACTGACGCCGCGTGCACGCAGCTCCGGGTCATGCCCCGGGTCGCCGCGGTGCGCCTGGCGGAAGGCCTCGAACCCGGCCAGCGGGTTGTCGGTGAAGTTGTCGGCCATGTCCTGGTAGATCTGCCAGGACACGCCGGCCTGCTGCAGTCGCTCGACATAGCTGGTCCAGCGGTACGAGTCCGGATGGCCGCCCTGCTCGGGGAAATTGTCGTGCGAGTTGGCGATCACCGGGCCGCCTGCGCGGGCCTGGGCATCGTTGTGGCCGGTCCACAGGAACACGCGGTTCGGGTTGGTACCGGCCTGCATCGCGCAGTGGTAGGCATCGCAGAGGGTGAACGCATCGGCCAGGGCGAACTGGAACGGCATGTCGCTGCGCTGGAAGTAGCCCATCGAATGGTTCTGCTTGGCCTTGGGCCAGTGCGCCATGCGTCCGTGGTCCCACGCCTGCTGTGCGTCAGGCCAGGTGTGGGGCGTACCCTCCACCCGCATGTAGCCGAAGTGCGCAGCGGTATCCAACGGGAAAGGAGCGATCGCGCGCTGGCCGCTGGCATCGGGCTGCAGCCACAGGCTGCGTGGGCGGTCGCTGCCAGGCAGGGGCGACGCTGGGGCCACGAAGCGGTCGCCGAAACCACGTACGCCCGGCAGGGTGCCGAAGTAGTGGTCGAACGAACGGTTCTCCTGCATGAACACCACGATGTGCTGCAGGTCCTGCAGGCTGCGCGTGCGCGAAGCAGGGGCGATCGCTGCTGCCCGGGCGATGCTGGGCAGCAGCGGCGAGAGGCCGGCGGCGACGCCGGCCTGCAACAGTCGGCGTCGGCCGGTATCGGTCACAGGGTCACACTCACAAGTCCACGCGGAAGGAGATGCCGACGGTGCGCGGGGCGCCGATGAAGGCGTTGTCGCGGCCGTCCACCCCTGCAAGATAGCGCTTGTCGGTCAGGTTGCTCACCACCAGGTTGGCGCCCATGCCCTTCAGGCGCGGCGACAGGCCCTGCAGGTCGAAGCCGATGTTGGCGTTGAACACGGTGGCCGAAGGCAGCTTGTTGACGTTGGCCGCATCCAGATAGCGCTCGCCGAGGTAGCGACCGGACAGGCCGAAGTTCCAGTTCTCACCCTGCCAGTCGGCCGACACCACCAGGATCTGCTCTGGCTGGCCGATCACCTTGGCGCCGTCGACGATGCCCAGCTGCTTGTCGCGCGCGTCGTTGCCGCTGCCCAGGTACTTGGAGCGGTTGTAGGTGTAGGCGGCATTGATGCGCCAGCCATTGTCCCAGCCGTAGCCGAAGGCCGCTTCCAGGCCGTTGCTCTCCACGCCGCCGAAGTTCTCGTAGACGCCATCGGTTTCGCCGAGGTAGTCGATGCCGCTGACCAGGCCGGCCGGCAGGTAGACGATGCGGTTGTCGAACTTGATGTTGTACAGGGTGACCGAAGCGGTCAGCGGCCAGCGGCTGATGCGCATGCCCAGTTCGATGTTGTCGGCGGTTTCCGGTTCGACGTTGCGGAAGCGCTGCGGATCGGTTTCACCCAGCACGCCGGAGGGGATCGCGGCGAAGTTCTGCGAGTAGCCGGCGAACAGCTCCATGCCCTCCACACCCGGAGCCCAGGTGAAGCCGGTGGACAGCAGCGGATCGGACTTCGAATCGGACTTCACATTCTCGGCGGCGCCGATCACACGGCGACGGGACTGGTCGACGAAGAACTGCTTTACGCCGAGGCGCGCGCTGAACGGGCCGAAGCGGGCCACGTCCTCGACGTAGTACATCTGCTCATCGACCTTGTACTTGTCCTCGAACTGCACCCAGTAGGGCTGGTGGTCGAAGGCGATGTCCTGGCCGACGTTGAGCAGGCGGTGCCAGTCGCGGCGCACGGAACGGTCGAGCTTCTCGACCCACAGGCCACCGCGGATCGTGTTGTCGATCGCGCCGAAGGTCTGCCGCCATTCGACGTCGGCGGTGACGCCCACTCGATCGTTGTCGTAGTGGGAGTGGCGGTAGGACTGCGCGCCCTGCACATTGCCGGCGTAGCAGTTGGGGTCGTACTCGGCGCTGAAGCCGAGTCGCGGCGTGCAGTTGGCCAGACGCTGGGCGGAACTGCCATCGGGGTTCACGAAGTAGATCTGGCCGCGGTTGCTGCCGCCGTAGACCGTCCTGCCGCCGAGGTATTCCGACTGCGGGCGACCGGCGCCATCGTCGCTGATATCGGCCAGGTACGGCGGCAGCCAGTCACCGCGGCCCTGCATGCGGTGACCGTAGGCAGCCATCGAGGCTTTGAAACCGTTGCCGCCATCAAAGGCCGCGCGCAGGTAGCCGAAGGTGTTCTCGCGCAGTGCGCGTGAACCGGAGCGGTAGTTCTGGTCCAGATACGGAATGCCGGTCAGGGTGCCGACCAGACCATCGCGGTCCGGGTTGGTGGCGAAGCCCTTCGGTGAAACGCTGGTGTATTCCGGCTCGTCGGCATCGTTGTAGGACAGGTAGCCGGTCAGGGTCCAGCGGTCCAGTTCGGTGATGAATTTTCCGGCGATGTTGTCGTTGCTGGTGTGGCCGGTGCCATCGATCCAGTCATGCACGCGCGCCGACGATGCGCTGATCCACGCGCGGGTGTGTCCGCCCAGCAGGCCGGTGTCGTAGCGCACGTAGTACTTGCGCGCTTCATTGTCACCGACACCCACCACCATGCGCAGGCGCTGCTCCTGCAGTGGATCGCTGGTGAGGAAGTTCAGGGTGCCGCCCAGCGCCTCGTTCGAGCGCGAAGAGATATCGGCCGTGCCCTGGCTCACTTCCACCGTTTCCAGGTCGAGCGTGTCGATGTAGCGATTGGCCAGCGAGCCGCCGCCATAACCGGAACCGCCATTGGGCAGGCCGTCGATGGTGGTGCCGATCTGCTGGGTGTCGCGGTTGGTGACGAAGCCGCGCATGCTGATCTGCGTGCCCCAGACCGACGAGCCGGTGGCATCGGCTTCGCTGACGACCACGCCGGGCACTTCGTTGAGCGCGCCATTGACGCTGCTCAGCACGGTCTGCCGGTTCAAGGTTTCCTGGCGCACCGAAGTCTTGGCATAGCTGGTGGCCTGGCCGATCACCTGCACCTGGTCCAGGGTCCGCGCGTCGGCGCTTCGCGTATCGGCGGCATCGCCCTGCGGTGCTTCAGCCAGGGCATCCAGTGCGGGAGCAATCAGCAGGGCAAGCAGCGAGATACGGGGAAAGCGCGCAATCGTTCGCATCGAAACCGGACCTTCAGGGGAGGAAAGTCCGGGAGTGTCGGCAGCGCCGATGACATGGCGGTGACGCGCAGATGCAGGGAGTGTGTTGTGTGACGGCCGGCAACACCGGCGGCGTCCCTCAGTAGCGTGCGTCCTTCGGTTTCGGGTCGCGTGGCCAGTCCTTGGCCTTGCCGGCAAAGTCCGGGCGCGGCTGGTTGATGAAGTAACTGGCGATATCCACCGCATCCTGGTCGGGCATCACCTGCTGGCCCAGAGGCGGTTCACGGGTCACTGCCGGCGGCATGTTGTGCTTGACGAAGCCAGCGGCCTTGTACAACCGCGCCATGCCGGCACCGATGTTGAAGCTGCGTTCGCCCCACAACGGCGGGAATGCGATATCGCCACTGGCATCGCGCTGGCCCTCTCCGTTGTTGCCGTGGCAGGCAGCGCACTGCGCGGCATACAGCGCCTGCCCACGTATCGGGTCCGGCGTCAGCGTGCTGTCGATCGGCCCTTCGCTGGGCGCGGCTACGCGTGCACCCTCCGGTACCGGGCGGCTCAGCCATGCCATGTATTCCAGCATCGCGCGCATCTCCGGTGCATCCTTGGCCAGCGGTTTGCCGTTCATCGAACGCTGCAGGCAGCCGTTGATGCGCTCGGCCAGGCCGATTTCCCTGCCCGGGCGCGGCATGTAGCGCGGGTAGCTGCCACCGCCGGTGTTGAAGTAGTGATTGCCGAACGGTCGCTTGCCTTCGGCCATGTGGCAGGAATTGCAGTTCAGATCGTTGCCGACGTTGTCCGGCAGCAGGCGTGCGGTCTCGTTGAGCAGGCGACGGCCGAACATCACCGCGTCTGCGTTGCCGAGGCTGGCGATCTCTTCGGCACTGGGCACGTGGTACTGGCCCACCACCTGGCCGTGACCGTCGAGGATATCCAGGGTCCTCGCCACCTCCGCGTCCAGGTCCGGGTACAGATGCTGGTACAGCAGCGTGCCGGCGCCGGCCAGCAGCACCGCAACCACTGCGCTGGCGATCATCGCTCTGGAACGCTTCTTCGAACGCCTCATTGCGCCGTCTCCTGCGGGACCACATGCACCGGCTTGTCACGCACTACCCGGCGCATGCGCGCCACGTCCAGTTCACTGACCGCACTGGCCTGGTTGCCCCAGCTGTTGCGGATGAAGGTGAGGATGTCGGCGAGCTGCGCATTGGGCAGTTGCTCGAAGCCCGGCATGGTGAATGCCATCCGGTCATGCGGCGTGTGCGGCGTGCGTCCACCGATCAGGGTTACCTGCACCAGCGAGCTGGGATCGTCGGCGAACACGATGGAGTTGCCGGCCAGGGCAGGGTAGACCCGTGGCATGCCACGGCCATCTGCACGATGGCAGGCCTGGCAGTGTTCGGCGTAGGCCAGCGAACCGGCCACCCGGTAGTCGCCGCCGCGCAGTGCGGCGGTGGTGGTGTCGCTGCCCGGTGTCCACTGTGAGCTGCGACCTTCGCGTGCTGGCAGCTGTTTCAGATACCGCGTCATCGCCAGCAGATCGGCGTCGGACAGGTACTGCGTGCTGTGCTCGACCACATCGGCCATGCCACCGAAGGCCGCGGAACGATCGGTGCGGCCGGTACGCAGGAACTCGACGATCTCGGCTTCGCTCCAGCTGGCCAGGCCGGTAGCCTCGTTGCGCAGGTTCTTCGCATACCAGCCTTCCAGCACCGAGCCGGACAGGAACTGGCTGCTGCCGTCATCGGCCATCGCCTTTTCCTGGAAGGCCAGCCCGCGCGGGGTGTGGCAGGCGCCGCAGTGGGCGAGGCCTTCAACCAGTTCGGCGCCGCGTTGCTGGCCGGCATCCAGGGTTGGATCCGCGGTGAAGCTGCGCGGGCGTGCGAACAGCAGCTGCCACCAGGCAAGCGGCCAGCGCATGTTGGCCGGCCACGGAATCGTACTGTCGGCGTTGTCCTGCCGGACCGGCAGCACTGCGCCCATGAAGTAGGCATACAGCGCCTTGATCTCGGCATCGCTGGCGATCACGTACGAGGCGTAGGGCATTGCCGGATACAGCGGCTGGCCGTCATGGCGGATGCCACGCCGCACCGCGCGCTCGAAATCCGCGTAGTCGTACGCGCCGATCCCGGTATCCGGGTCCGGGGTGATGTTGGTCGAGTACAGCGTGCCCATCGGCGTCTGCATGCCAAGCCCACCGGCGAAGGGCTTGCCGCCCGGTGCGGTGTGGCAGGCGGCGCAGTCGGCGGCACGTGACAGATACCGGCCCTGCTCGATCAGGGTCGGGTCGTGGATATCGACCTCGGCCTGTTGCCGCGGGGCCAACCAGTACGGTGTGCTGCGGGCGATGCCGTAGGCGGCGGCCAATGTGGCGGCCAGGGCAATGGCGAGCTTGAACGAGGTGCGCATGCCGGCACTGTGGCCATTCGTGCGATGGCGTTCATTGATCCGGATCAATGCTTTGGCCGGTCGCGACATTGTGACAAGCTGAATCGATCCTGCGCTGTCATCAACCCGTCATCCAGCTGCGATAGATGACGTCGGGCGTGACCGCTAACCTGCCACGCTGTCGCACTTTTCCCCTGACTGCCCATGAAGCGCCTGCTGCTGCTTTTGCTGGCGTGCGCCGGCCTGTGGCTGGCTGCATGCTCTTCTTCGATGACGGCCTCGTCCACCTCGCTCAGCGACCGCCTGATCGCGCCCGGTGGCGTTTCGACCCTGCTTGATCAGCCGCGTATCGCCGCCGCCGTGGCTGCGCTGCCGAACCGGCATGGCTTTGCCGCGGGCCGTGATGGCGTGCCGATCTTCTGGCGTGCTTTCGATCCGGGCGACTATGGCGCGCGCTACCACTACCTGCCGCAGCAGCACCAGAACGGCCTGCCGCTGGATACCGGGCTGAGCCTGGCGGTACCGCAGCCGTTCCGCGCGCAGGCGCCGCGTGGCACCGTGGTGCTGCTGCACGGCTGGATGATGAACGGCGATTCGATGCTGCCGTGGTCGCTGCAGCTGGCCGAGTCGGGCTACCGCGTGGTCACGCTGGACCTGCGCAACCATGGCCAGTCCGGCGCCGGTCCTTCCGGTTACGGCACCTATGAATCGGACGATGTGGTGGATGTCATCGCTGAGCTGCGCGCGCGCGGCGAAGTGACTGGCCCGCTGTACCTGTTCGGCGTTTCCTATGGCGCTGCCACCGCACTGTTCACCGCCGACAAGCTGGGCGACCAGGTGGCCGGCGTGGTGGCGATGGAATCGTTCGCCAATGCCGGCGTAGCGATCCGCACCATGATTCCGCATCTGATGGCCCTGCAGCCGGAAGGCTTGAAGGCGCAGGCGATCGCTTCGTATGCACGCTGGCGCTACGGCAGCCAGGACATCAATCAGGTGGTGGCCGCCGCCAGCCGCCGCATCGACGTGGACCTGGACAAGGTGGATGTTGCCCGCGCGCTGGCCGATACCCGTGCCTGCGTGCTGCTGCTGCACGGGCAGGGCGACCAGCACATTCCGGTCAGCCAGGGGCGTGCGCTGGCACAGGCCAACCCGCGTGCGCACTACATCGAGATGCGCGGCGAAGATCACATCACCCTGCCGCTGCGGTTGGACCTGCTGGCCGGGGTGGTCGATGACTGGATGGCGCGCGACGAACACCACCCGAAGTCCGCGTGCCCAGCGCCGCAGTTGCCGGCCCAGGCCGAATGGCTGGTACACGGCGTCGATGCACCGGCGAAGACCCCAGCGCGCAGCTGAGCTTTCAGGGCAGGCGGCGCGCCAGCGAACGCGCCGATGCCGCCACGCCCAGCAGCATCGCTGCCACGCACAGGAAGGCAAAGCCCAGGCTGGTGGCATGGGCGAGCGCGCCGATCGCTGCGGGGCCTGCAAGGATGCCGGCGTAGCCCAGCGTGGTGACTGCGGTGATCGCAATGCTCTCCGGCATCGCGCGCTGCTGGCCGGCCATCGAGAACAGGGCGGGCACGATGTTGGCGCAGCCCAGGCCCACCAGCACGTAGCCGACCAGCGCCATCGCAAAGGAGGGCACCAGCGTGGCCAGCGCGAAACCCGCCGCCGCGGTGATGCCGCCGGTGACGATGGTGCGGGTGCGGCCAAGACGCTCGACGATGCCATCGCCGAACAGGCGCATCGCGGTCATCGCCAGCGTGAACACGGCAAAGCCGGCACCGGCCTGGTCGCGCGGCACCTGCCGCACCTCGGCCAGAAACACCGCGCTCCAGTCAAGCATCGAGCCCTCGGCCAGGAACACCACGAAGGCCAGCACGCTGATGAAGAGCACGACGCCGTGCGGAACGGCCAGCATCGGGCCGTCATGCAGGATGCGCTGCGGGCGCCAGTGCGGGGCCGACAGCACGGCTACCAGCAGCATTGCGGCTACGGCGACCACTGACGCCAGCCACAGCGGCGTGCCCAGAACCAGCAGGCCGGTCATGCATCCGGCGCCGACGAAGCCGCCGATGCTATAGAACGCGTGGAAACCGGACATCATCGGTCGCCCTGCATCGCGCTCGACGGCCACCGCCTGCATGTTCATCGTGCAGTCCATGGCCCCCACGCCCGCACCGAACACGAACAGCGTCGCACCCAGTGCCAGCGGCGTGGGAGCGAGCGTCAGCAACGGCAGGGCGAGCAGAATCAAGGCCGTGGTGGCGATCATCAAGCGGCGTGAGCCCAGCCGCGCGGTCAACGCACCTGCCAGCGGCATCGCCAGCAATGAGCCCAGTCCCAGGCACAGCAGCAGCCCGCCGAGGCTGGCATCGGACAACCCGGCCTTGGCCTTGGCGAACGGCACCATCGGTGCCCAGGCAGCAGTGGCAAAGCCGGGAATGAAGAAGGCAGCGCGGGTCGCGTGCTGCTGGGCGCGGGGAGAAGAAGGCGTCATGCGCGAGGAAGGCTCCAGAGGATCGCCCCATGAAAACGTTTTCAGGCGCGCCGGGCAAGTGCCATGCATGACATCGGGCGACGCATACGATTGCAGTGGTCCGGATGCGTCACCGTTGATTAACGCCATCGGTGGACAGTAGCCCGACGGTCGGCATTCCGCCCGGCCGCTGCCGGAGATCAGCGCATGAGCACCACACCGACCATCCTCCTCGTCCATGGGTTCTGGGGCGGGGCCGCACACTGGGCCAAGGTGATCCTGGAACTGCACCGCAAGGGCCACGACCAGGTGAAGGCGGTCGAGCTGCCGCTGACCTCGCTGGTCAACGACGCCGAGCGGACGCGGCGGATGATTCGCCAGATCGATGGCCCGGTGGTGCTGGTCGGGCACTCCTACGGGGGCGCGGTGATCACCGAAGCCGGCAACCAGCCCAACGTGAAGGGCTTGGTCTACATCGCTGCATTTGCGCCGGACAGCGGTGAGAGCCCGGGCGGCATTACCCAGCAGCACCTGCCCGAAGCGGCACCGAACCTCGCTCCGGACAGCGACGGCTATCTGTGGCTGCGCGCGGACAAGTTCCATGAGAGCTTCTGCCAGGACCTCAGCGCCGACGAAGGCTGGGTGATGGCGGTGACCCAGAAGGCGCCGCTGGCCAGCACCTTCGGCGATGCGATCAGCGACCCGGCGTGGAAGCACAAGCCGAGCTGGTACCAGCTTTCCAGCCAGGACCGGATGATCGCGCCACAGAACCAGAAGGCCATGGCCGAAAGGATGCAGCCCAAGCGCCTGCTGCAGCTGGAGGCGAGCCATGCCTCGCTGGCCTCCCATCCGGCCGAGGTGGCGGCATTGATCCTGGAGGCGGTGGCGGCCGTCGACGGCTGACATTTGCCACGGGGCAGCGCCTGCTCAGGCCCGGGCGCCACCCACGACATCGGAAGCGCAGGAGAGTAAACTCCTGCGCCTGCGGCCCTTGGCCGCCCGCCATTCCCCCTTTCCCTCGAGCCGCCGCCAGAGGATCCCACCCCTTCGTGGAGGTCCCGTCGTGTCGTCCGTGCCTGTTCGTTTTTCCGTCCTCTCCCTGCGTCGTCGCCCGTTGGCGAGGGCTCTTGCCCATGGTCTTCTGCTGACCTCAGTGGCCGCTGCCGGCGCCGCCTCGGCGCAATCCGCACCGGCTGAAGAAGAGGGCAGGACGACTTCGCAGACCCTGCAGACCGTGCAGGTCACCGCCAACCAGCTGGGCACCATCACCGAAGGCAGCGGCGCCTACACACCGGGCACCATCGCCACCGCCACCCGCCTGGTACTGACGCCGCGGCAGACCCCGCAGACCATCAGCGTGATCACCCGTGCGCAGATGGATGACTTCGGCCTGGACGGCATCGATGATGTGATGCGGGTGACCCCGGGCATCAGCATCGTTACCTACGACAGTGAGCGTACCGAGTACTACGCACGTGGTTTTGCCGTGCAGAACTTCCAGTACGACGGTATTCCGATGTCGCGTGACTCGGCTTATTCGGCGGGCAATACGCTCAGCGATACCGCGATCTACGACCGCATCGAAGTGCTCAAGGGCGCCACCGGCCTGCTGACCGGCATGGGCGATCCCGGCGCGACCATCAACCTGGTGCGCAAGAAACCGGGCAAGGAATTTGCCGGCAGTGCGACGCTCGGCGTCGGCCGCTGGGACGACTACCGCGCCGAAGTCGATGTCGGCGGACCGCTGACCGCTGATGGCCGCGTGCGTGGTCGCGCGGTAGGTGCCTGGCAGGACAAGCATTCCAATCTGGATTTCTACCAGCGCACCAGCAAGGTCGGCTATGCCGTGCTGGAAGCCGATCTGGGCGAACGCACGCTGCTGACCGTGGGCGGCGACGTGCTGGAGAGCGATCCCAAGGGCTCGACGTGGGGCGGCATTCCGTTGCTGGACAGCCAGGGCAATTTCAATGACATGCCGCGCTCGTTCAACAACGGTACCCACTGGAGTGGCTGGCGCCAGTACGTGCGCACCGGTTTTGCCACGCTGGAACACACCTTCGACAACGACTGGGTGGCCAAGCTGCAGCTCAACCACCAGGTCAACGGCTACGATGCAGCGCTGGCGGGTGCGGCCGGTGGCAACCCCGATCCGGTCACCGGCGAAGGCGTTTCGTTGTGGCTGGGCAAGTATGTCGGCAAGACCGTCAGCAACGCTGCCGACTTCTACCTGAGCGGCAACTTCGGCCTGTTCGGTCGTCAGCATGAACTGGTGGTCGGCGGCAGTGCGTCGCGCAAGCGCTGGACCAACACCGGGTATTCGCCGCAGCCCGGCTATCCGACCGCCGTTGCCGACTACAACAGCTGGAAGGGGGATATCCCGGAACCGGAATGGCAGCGCGGTTATGGCAACAATGAAGTGACCCGCGAGAACGGCCTGTACGTGGTCGGTCGCTTCGATGTGGCCGACCCGTTGAAGGTGATCGTCGGCAGCCGCCTGGCCAGCTACCGTTCGCCGCAGACGCGCGAGACCGGCGTGTTCGTACCGTATGCGGGCGTGGTCTACGACCTGGGCGAGCACTATTCGGTCTATGCCAGCTACAGCACCATCTTCAAACCGCAGGGTGAGCGCGACGAACAGGGCAAGGCACTGGATCCGCTGGAAGGCCGCAGCTATGAAATGGGTCTGAAGGCGGAGTTCTTCGACGGCCGCTTCAATGCCAGCGCGGCGCTGTTCCAGCTTGACCAGGACAACTTCGCCCAGCCAACCGGTGGCAAGACGCCGACCGGCGATATCGCCTATCGCGGATTGATGGGCGTGCGCACCAAGGGATACGAACTGGAGTTGTCCGGACAGCTGGCCGAGGGCTGGCAGGTGCAGGGCGGCTTTGCGCACAAGATCGCCCGCCAGGCCGGGACCAAGGTGTCCACGCTGGAGCCGGAAAACCAGTTCAGCCTGCACACCAGCTACCGCCTGCGCGGCGACTGGCAGGGCCTGACCGTCGGTGGTGGCGCGCGCTGGCAGGATTCCACGTTCGGCAACATCACCAACCCGGCCAGCGGTGCGTCGGTGGTTCATCGCACCCAGCCGTACTGGCTGCTGGATGCCATGGCGCGCTACCAGTTCAACGATCGCCTGTCGGCCACGGTCAACGTCAACAACCTGCTGGACAAGCGCTATTACACGATCTTCAGCTGGTACAGCACCTACACCTGGGGCGAGCCGCGCAACGTGCGGCTGGCGGTGACGTACAAGTTCTGATCGCGTAGCGACATGACATGCCCGCGATGCCGGACGGCATCGCGGGCGTGTTGGTTACAGCGGCAGGTCGAACACCAGCACTTCGGCGTCGTTGCCGTTTTCCAGGGTCAGCTGTGCCTCGTCGCTGACCTGCAGGGCGTCACCCGCTTCCAGGGTGATGCCGTTGACCTGCAGCTGGCCCCGCGCCACCTGCACATACGCGCCACGGCCGGCAGCCAGGGCGTGATGCAGCTTCTGCTCGCCATCGAGGATGGTGGCGAAGATGCGCGCATCCTGGTGGATGTGCAGCGAGCCATCGGCGCCATCCGGCGAGGCGATCAGGCGCAGCTGGCCGCGCTTGCTCTCCGGCGTGAAGTGGGTCTCCTCATAAGACGGCGTGATGTTCTCGGTCTGAGGGAAGATCCAGATCTGCAGGAAATGCACCGGATCGGTGGCCGAATGGTTGAACTCGCTGTGGCTGACGCCGCTGCCGGCGCTCATGCGCTGCACGTCGCCATAGCGCAGCACCGAACCGGTGCCCATCGAGTCCTTGTGTTCCAGTGCGCCGCCCAGCACGTAGGAAACGATCTCCATGTTGCTGTGGCTGTGGGTGCCGAAACCCTGGCCGCCGATCACCTTGTCTTCGTTGATGACCCGCAGCGGGCCGAAGCTCACATAGCGGGGGTCGTAGTAGCTGGCGAACGAGAAGGTATGGCGCGAGGACAGCCAGCCATGCTCGGCCAGGCCACGGGTAGCGCTCTTGCGGATCTGCAGCATGATGGAATCTCCTTGTTCGATGGTTTCGATGGGGCGGGGTGGGCGGGTAGCCGCTGTGTTTCCCCGTTGAGGAGAAGTATCCGCTTGCACCTTGGGTTTGAAAAACGGATAGTTTTGACAGCCATCATCGAAAATTTCGAATGCTCAAGCTCAGCCTCGATGCCCTGCAGATCCTGGATGCGATCGACCGCCGGGGCTCCTTTGCCGGCGCCGGCAAGGCCCTGCACAAGGTGCCTTCGACCATTTCCTACACCGTGGCCAAGCTGGAAGAGGATCTGGGGGTGCAGCTGTTCGACCGGATCGGCCCGCGTGCGGAGCCGACCGAGGCCGGACGCGCGTTGCTTGAGGAGGGCAGGCACCTGCTGCGTGCGGCCCGGGAGCTGGAACTGCGGGTACGGCGCGTAGCCTCGGGCTGGGAGGCGGAATTGACCCTGGCGGTGGATTCGGTGTTCCCGACCTGGCTGCTGGGGCCGGATATTGCTGCATTCCGTGAGGTGGCGGCGCCCACCCGATTGCGCTTGTTTGGCGAGGCGTTGTCCGGCACCTGGGAAGCGCTGCTGGACCGGCGCGCCGATTTGCTGGTGGGCGCGCCTGGTGAGGGTCCCAGTGGCGGTGGCTACGTGGTCGAGCCGCTGGGCAGCGTTGGTTTCGTGTTTGCGGTGGCGCCGGGGCATCCGCTGGCGACGGTACCGGGTGTGCTGGGCCGCGAGCAGTTGGCGCCGTATTGCGCGATCGCGGTATCCGATTCGGCACGACGGCTGCTGCCACGCACCGTGGGCCTGTTGATGGGGCAGGAGACGTTGACCGTGCCGGACATGGCCAGCAAGTTGAAGCTGCAGTGCCAGGGGCTGGGATTCGGTTTCCTGCCCGAGCCCTGCGCGCGCGCGGCGGTGGCACGCGGCCAGCTGGTGATCCGCGAGGTCGAGGAGCACAAGCCGGAAGAGACCTTCTGGCTGGCGTGGCGCACCGGCGAAGATGGCGCGGCCCTGCGCTGGTGGCGCGAGCGCCTGCGACGGCCGGAGCTGCTGGCGCAATGGTGGCAGGCGATGGCGGAGGGGTAGGGTTCGGCAGGGCTGCGCCCTGCACCTGCCGAATCTACGGCAACAGCCAAAGCCAAAGCCAAAGCAACAGCGGGCATTCCGTGGGATGGCGGGGTGGGTCCGGTTGCGGGGGACGCTGCAAGTACGTCCATGTAAGCTCGGTCGCCGCATCCATGCGGCTCACGCCCCCGCAACCGGACCCACCCCGCCTTCGACAGATCTCCGCGATCTGTTGGAATGGTATTGCCTGCTCTTGGCCTGCTTTTGGTGGGTGTCGACCTTGGTCGACACGTAGATCCATGCCATGCGTGGATGCTCTTCGTTCCGAATTCGAAATGTTCGATTTCGATGGAGATTCATCCACGCATGGCGTGGATCTACCCGATCGCGGAAATCTGTCAGAGGTGGGGCGGTGTGGGTAGGCAGGACCGTTGGCGCCATGGATGGCGCCATCAAGCCCCCATGGATGGGTTTACGGCGTGTCCTGCCTACCCATGCCGCCCCGCCACCCCACGGAATGCCAGCTTCTGCAGTTGCTGTTGCCTCTGCAGGTGCAGGGCGCAGCCCTGCCAAAAACCACAAAAAAAAACAGCAGGCCGAGGCCTGCTGTTTCGGTGTAATGGTGCGCCCGGAGAGATTCGAACTCCCGACCGCCTGGTTCGTAGCCAGGTACTCTATCCAACTGAGCTACGGGCGCCAATTACATAAACTTGTTGTGCTGATCGTGTGTGGTGCGCCCGGAGAGATTCGAACTCCCGACCGCCTGGTTCGTAGCCAGGTACTCTATCCAACTGAGCTACGGGCGCGCGGTACACAATCAACTTACTTCTCTATTTTACTGCACTTCCAGCGGCGGATGCTGAAGGTCTGTCGAGTGGTGCGCCCGGAGAGATTCGAACTCCCGACCGCCTGGTTCGTAGCCAGGTACTCTATCCAACTGAGCTACGGGCGCCCTGCGACAGGAGCGGAATTATGCGGATGTCGGCGCGAGTCGTCAACGCTTTTGTGAAAATTTTCACCCAACTGAATGAAAAACGCCGCTGCGACAGCCTCCGGGTGTTTCATCCACGCGAAGTGGTCGGCTCGCGTACCCAGCTCCTGCGCAGAAAGCACGCGCAGCTGTGAGGCGACATTCGGCAGTTTCGCCAGCAGCGCCTGCATTGAGCCGATAGGCGCCAGCCAATCGTTTTCCATCAGCACCGCTTGCGCACTGCCATGCACGCGCGCCATCTGCGCGTCCAGATCCTCGTCCATGCCCACAGCCGCGTAGTGATTGTTCAGCCCTACGCGCGCCCAGTCGGCGATCAGCCCGCGTGCTTCGGTGCCGCCGAAGCCCAGCCGGCGCCCGTGCAGCACGCCCTGGCGTCGCGCGATCCATGGCAGGAAGCGATAGATCAGCGGCAGCAGCCAGCCGCGTGGTGGTGGGAACGTACGCCAGAACGGGGTGCCACTGGCGGCCAGCCACAATCGATCGAATGCCTGCGGCTGGCGCCCGGCGTGTACGCAGGCCAGCTGACCGCCCAGGCTGTGACCACCGATGATCCAGGGCAGCACGTCCTGCACGTTGTCGTCAGCGGAGAGCAGCGCCTGGCTGGCCGGCAGGTCATGGTCGAGAATCTGTTTGTAGCCCCAATCCTGGGTGCGTGACGGGCGCAGCGAACTGCTGCCATTGCCGCGCCATTCGTGCAGGTAGACCGCCACGCCCCTGGCGGCCAGTGCCTGCGCAAGGGGCAGGTAATGGCGCGCGGCCACACCCAGCGCCGGCAGCCACAACAACCGCGTAAGTGGCTGTGCAGGCGCGCAGGCGATGACCTCGTAACGATGGCCATCGCCGCTGTCCACGGCGAGCGCGCGTGGCGAATCGCTCATGCGTGCGGTGCCGCGCCGAAGTGGTCGAGTACCAGCACCTCACTGCGGCCGGGCGCATAGCCCTGCTGCAGCCCGCGCGCCACGTAATCGATGCCGGCTTCGCAGGCATTGGCCAGGCTCAGTCCGTTGCAAAGCTGCGCGGCGATGGCCGAGGCCAGCGTGCAGCCCGTGCCGTGCGCATCCAATGGCAGGCGGGCATGGATGAACTCTTCGCTGCTGACGCCATCGAAGTAACGGTCGACCACGCGGTTGCCTTCGTGCAGGTGACCGCCCTTCAGCAGCACCGCACCGGCACCCAGATCAAGGAGCGAGGCGGCGGCCTGCTCTGCGTCGTTGCCATTGGCAATGCTGCGGCCGACCAGCAGTTCCGCTTCCGGTGCATTGGGGGTGACCAGGGTGGCCAGTGGCAGCAGCCGTTCGCGCATTGCCTGCAGCGCGCTGTCCTCCAGCAGGCGAGCGCCGCTGGTGGCGACCATCACCGGGTCCAGCACTACGTGCGGTGGTCGATGTCGTTCCAGGGCATCGGCCACGGCGTGGATCACCTCGGCGTTGGCCAGCATGCCCAGCTTCACTGCGTGGATGTCGAAGTCGTCGAAGCAGGCTTCGATCTGCGCGCGCAGGAAGTCGATCGGTGGTACGTGCACGGCGCTGACGCCGCGGGTGTTCTGCGCGGTCAGTGCGGCGATCACCGACAGGCCGTGCACGCGATGCGCGGCGAAGGCCTTCAGGTCTGCCTGGATGCCGGCGCCTCCGCCGGAATCGGAGCCGGCGATGGTCAGGGCGGAAACGGGGGTGGTCGGGCTCATGCGGTGATTGTGCCGTGCTGCCCAGTGTGGGGGTAGTGCCGGCCGGGCGGCGCCCGGCACCCGCAGAAGCCGGGGCAACAGCAACAGCAACAGCGGCTCTGGATTTCTGCGCGGGAGGCGGGGCGGTGTCGGATTGCGGGGACGCCGCAAGTACGTCTCTGTAGACTTGGCCGCGCCATCCATGGCGCGGACACCCCACAATCCGACACCGCCCCGCCTTCGACAGCTTCCCGATGACGGTCAGTAGATCCACGCCATGCGTGGATATGCGGAAATGATCGGAGGGACAACGTAGATTCACGCCATGCGTGGATGACGTATCGCTCAGCGCCGCCAGCGTGTCCACTGCTGGTAGGACACATAGCCGAGGCCGGTGAGTCCGGTCAGCAGGGCAGGGGCGAACAGGGCGTCGTACTGCCAGCGCACGAACAACCAGGCGCCGATGACGCCACCGGCGAGGAAGCCGCTGATGATCAGGCCGCTCAGGGTCAGGCGCCGTACCTGCAGCGGCAGTCCGCGCAGCAGGTGGCCGAGGCCGATGCCGAGATCGGTGAACATGCCGCTGAGATGGGTGGTGCGTACGACGGCGCCACTGAAGGTAGTGGCCATCGCATTCTGCAGTCCGCAGGCCATCGCGGCCGCCAGTGCGCCCCATATCTGATGCTGCTTGAACAGCGGAATGGCCACCAGCAGCAACAGTGATTCCAGCGCCAACGCTACGCCGTAGCGGCGGCCGAGCTGCAGTGCGCTGTCCTGGATCAGCAGTCCGCTGACCATCGCGCCCAATGAAAACGCGATCAGCAGACCCCACAGGTGCCCGACCGCGCGCCAATCCGCCTGCGCCAGCGCCATGCCGAGCTGGCTGGTGCTGCCGGTCATATGGCTGACCGCCTGGTGTTCAAAACCCAGGAAGCCGACCACATTGACCATGCCGGCCACGCACGACAGCGCGACCGCGCCGATCCAGACCCAGGCGGGCAGGCGGATTCCCATGGCAGGCCCTCAGGGCCCGCCGAAGCCGCCGTTGAACTGCAGCTCGTTGAAGGTGCCGCTGGCCGGATCGAAGACCGCGCCCCAGAACTGCGCGCCACCATCGCAGACCCGCACCGCTTCGCGGGCGGGTCGCAGACTGTTGTCTTCAGGCAGATGGAACGCGTTGATGTAGATCACCTGCTTTCCGTCCAGCTCGATGCCGACGTATTGGCGGTCGAAATCCATGACATGCGGCACCTGGGTTTCCAGCGTTGCCAGCTTCGCTTCCAGCTGGTCCACCTGCTGCCGGCTCGGTGCCCAGTAGCCGCTGACCCGCCCGGCCTCGCGGCCGGGGCTGGGTCGCGAGCAGGTGTCGAGCACCTGCGCGGCGATGATCGGGCGGGTGACCACCCAGGATTGGCCACTGCGTTCGGTGGTCGGCACGCTGGCCGGTCCCTGCGTGGTCGCGCAGGCACCGAGCAGCGTGGTGATGGCGACCGCCACCGATGGCAGCAGCAGACGGGTGCAACGGTTCACAACACCTCCGACGCGTAATCGGCCAGCCGCGAACGTTCACCGCGACGCAGCGTGATGTGCGCGCTGTGCGGCCAGTTCTTGAAGCGGTCCACCGCATAGGTCAGGCCCGACGTGGTTTCGGTCAGGTACGGGGTGTCGATCTGTTCGACGTTGCCCAGGCAGACGATCTTGGTGCCGGGGCCGGCACGGGTGATGAGCGTCTTCATCTGCTTGGGCGTCAGGTTCTGCGCCTCGTCCAGGATCAGGTAACGCGACAGGAACGTACGGCCGCGCATGAAGTTCATCGAACGGATCTTGATGCGGCTGGCGAGCAGGTCGTTGGTGGCCTGGCGGCCCCAGGTGCCGCCCTCCTGGTTGTGCGTCAGCACTTCCAGGTTGTCGGTCAATGCGCCCATCCACGGCGTCATCTTCTCTTCCTCGGTACCGGGCAGGAAGCCGATGTCCTCGCCGACGCTGACCGTGGCGCGGGTCATGATGATCTCGCGGTAGCGCTGCTGGTCCATCGTCTGCGCCAGGCCGGCGGCCAGCGCCAGCAGGGTCTTGCCGGTGCCGGCGGTGCCGAGCAGGGTGACGAAGTCGATCTCCGGGTCCATCAGTGCGTTGAGCGCGAAGTTCTGCTCGCGGTTGCGCGCGCTGATGCCCCACACGGCATGGCTGCCGTGGCGGAAGTCATCGACCAGGGACAGCACCACCTTGCCATCGCCGACGATCCTGCTGACGCGCAGTTCGACTTCGTCTTCGCCCGGCAGGTAGACGTACTGGTTCGGGTACCACTCTTCGCCGTCCTGGGCGAGGATTTCGTAGTGGGTGCGGCCTTTGTCACTCCAGCTGCGCAGATCCTCGCCGTGGCGCTTCCAGAAGTCCTCCGGAAGCTCGGTGGCGCCGGTGTAGAGCAGGCTGAAATCGTCCAGCGCACGGTCGTTCTCGTAATCCTCCGAAACGATGCCGGCGATGGCCGCCTTGATCCGCAGGTTGATGTCCTTGGAGACGAACACCACCGGGATTTCCGGCGTTTCTTCCTTCAGGGCCAGGATCGCGCCGAGGATGGCGTTGTCCGGGATGACCTTGCCAAAACTCTTGCCCGCGTCGAAATGGCTGGTCTGGAAGCGCAGCAGGCCTACGCTCTGCTTGCCGCGCAGCTGCAGGCCCTGCGGCCGCTGCAGCGGAATACCCTCGGCCAGGTTGTCCAGGCCCGAAGCCTGCACCAGCTCGTTGAGGAAGCGGCTGACCTGGCGCGCATTGCGGCTCGCTTCGGTCGTGCCCTTCTTGCCGTTGTCCAGCTCCTCGATCACCTGCATGGGCAGGTAGACATCGTGCTCCTCGAATTTGAACAGCGCGGTGGGATCGTGCATCAGCACGTTGGTATCCAGCACGTAGATGCGCTTGCCTCGGGTCATCATCGGTTCCTGGTTACGGACAGGGAAAAACCACCACGACCTGCTGCAGGGCAGGGTGGTGGCGGACAAAGTGGGCGATGGGACTCACTTGGACGGATTGGCCTTCAGTTCGGCAAGCACGGCGTCGGCATGGCCGGCGACCTTGACCTTGCGCCATGACTGCACGATGCGGCTGTCGGGGGAAATCAGGAAGGTACTGCGCTCGATGCCACGTACCTGCTTGCCGTACATGTTCTTCATCTTGATGACGTCGAAGGCGGTGCACAGCGCTTCGTCGGTATCACTGACCAGCGGGAACGCGAAGCCCTGCTTGGCACAGAAGTTGTCGTGGGACTTCACCGAGTCGCGGGAGACGCCAAGCACGACCGCGCCCGCCTTCCTGAAGTCGGGCAGCAGTGCGTTGAAGTCGATGCCCTCGGTGGTGCAGCCCGGGGTGCTGTCCTTTGGGTAGAAGTACAGCACCAGCCACTGGCCGGCGTAATCGCCGAGGGTGGCCTGGGCGCCGCCGGACAGCGCCAGCGGCAGGGAGAGGGTGGTGCTGTCCAGGGTATCGCCGTTGTTCATGAGGTCCTTCTGTCGAGCCTGGGTTCTTTCTACGACAATTGCATGAAACGCCACGCGCCCGTGAGGAGCGCGCGAAAAATCCGGGTTTCAATCAGAACTTCATCGGGTCCATGATCGCGTCCAGGTTCAAGTGGTCGCAGAACTCGAGGAAATCGTCGCGCAGGGCGGCGATGTGCATGTTGGCCGGCACGCCGATGGTGACCTGTGCGCTGAACATTTCCGCACCGGTCTGCATCGCGCGGTAGCGCGTGCTCTGCAGGGTCTCGATGGTGATGCCCTGTCGATCGAAGAAATCGGCCAGCTGGAACAGGATGCCCGGCTTGTCGGCAGCGATCACCTCGACGATGTACGGCAGCAGGTTGGACTGCGCCTGCTTGGCTTCGGTGCGGTACCAGACCAGCTTCAGGCCTTCCTCGCGCTCAAGCCGGGTCAGCATCGCTTCAAGCTTGGCGACCGAATCCCAGGAGCCGGTGGCCAGTGCGGTCACCGAGACATCGCGGCCCACGGTGGCCAGGCGTGCATCCACCAGATTGCATCCGCTGTCGGCGATGCGGCGGGTGACGGACAACAGGGGGGACTCCGGATGCGTCGTATAGGCGTTGATCAGGAGGTGGTTTTCGCTCGGCGCTGGGCGCGGGGTGGTGTCGGTCAAGGCGATTCCGGGTAATGCATGCGTTAGTCTGAATGCCCGCCAGAGGCGGGGATCCACCGGTGTCCAGCATACTTGCCCGTGCTTTCGCGCCGCAAGTAACATTCAGATCGCCCCCGCCCTTTCGTGGCGGGCGTTTTCCCTTCCCAGCCAAGAGCAGCACGTCCTTGTCCCTTTCCGGCCTCATCACCGCGCTGGCGACCCCCTTCCGGGCCGACGGCGCACTCGACCCCGACGGTTGGCAGCGCCTGCTGCACCTGCAGCTGGAGGGCGGCGTCCAAGGCGTTGTCGTTGCCGGCTCCACCGGCGAGGCAGCCACCCTGTCCGATGCGGAATACGACCAGCTGCTGGCCAGCGCCGTCGAGCGCATCGCCGGCCGCGTTCCGGTCCTGGCCGGCACCGGCCTGTCCGGCACCGCCAAGACCATCGAGCAGACCCGCCGCGCCGCCGCGCTCGGTGCCACCCACGCGCTGGTGGTCACCCCGCCGTACGTGCGGCCGACCCAGGCCGGCCTGATCGCGCATTACCGCGCGGTGGCTGACCAGGCCGGATTGCCGGTGGTGCTGTACAACGTGCCCGGCCGTACCGGCTGCGACATGCTGCCGGAGACCGTGGCCGAGCTCGCCAGCCATCCGAACATCGTCGGCATCAAGGAAGCGGTGGGTGATACCGGCCGCGTGCGCGCGCTGCTGGACCTGCGCAGCGCCACCTTCGCCGTGCTCACCGGTGATGACGGCACTGCCGCACGTTCGATCCAGGCCGGCATGGACGGCCTGATCTCTGTCGGCTCCAACGTGCTGCCCGGCGCCTACCGCCGGATGTGCGACCTGGCCGCTGCCCATGACCATGAAGCCGTTGAATCCTGGGATGCGCGCCTGCAGCCGTTCCACGACTTCTGCGGTGTCGAATCCAACCCGATTCCGGTCAAGGCGCTGTTGCGTCGGATCGGCATCGGTCACGATCTGCGCCTGCCGCTGCTGCCGCTTTCGGCTGCACACACGCCTGCCGCCGACCATCTCGCCGGCGATATCGCCGCTCTCGAAGCCCTTTCCAGCCACTGACCTTCCGTCTTGGTCTGATCCAGGAGATTCACATGCGCCAATCCGTTTCCGCCGTCCGCGTGCTGTCCTTCGCGCTCCTTGCCGTCGCCACTGTTGCGGGTACCACCGGTTGCTTCAAGCGTGGCGTCAAGGGCGACTACGCCCTGGCCCCGGAAATGCGTCCGCTGGAAGTGCCGCCGGACCTGAACCTGCCGGCAGGCGCCGGCAACAACCAGGTGCCGACCCTGAGCTCGGCGACCAAGCCAGCCACGCCGGCCGCCGCCGCTCCGGCGGTCAGCGCCACCGGCTTCACCGTTGCCGGCAGCAAGGATGAAGCCTTCGCCAAGGTCGGTACCGCGCTGGAAGGCGTGGAAGGCCTGACCATCGCCACCCGCGCGCAGCTGCTGGGCTCGTACGACGTGGCCTATGAAGGCAGCAACTTCCTGGTCCGCGTGGTCGCCGTCGACGCCGGTGCGTATATCTCCGCAGTCGACCCGCGTGGCCTGCCGGCCACCGCCGCAGCGCCGGTGAAGCTGATTGCCGCGCTGAAGGCGAAGCTGGCCCCGTAATGGCCGGTCCGGCGGGTGCGGACCTGCGGGTTCGTACCTGCCGTGGTAAAGGCCGATCTTGGCCGGCGTGCCAACCAAGGTTGGCACCTACCAAGGCCAGAACGGAAAAGGGCGCCCTGGGCGCCCTTTTTATTGCCTGCTGGTTGTACCTGTCGTGGTAGAGGCCGACCTTGGTCGGCGCTTTGTGCCAGCCAAGGTTGGCAGCTACCAAAGCAGCGCTGCCGGCGCCTCAGCGCTCCAGCAGCTTCAGCTTGTCCGGCTTGCCGTCCCACTCGCCCGCGTCGGCCGGCGGGTCCTTGCGTACGGTCAGTACCGGCCACTCCTTCGCCAGCTCGGCGTTGAGGGCGACGAAGCCTTCCTGGCCAGCGGGAACATCGTCTTCCGGGAAGATCGCGTTGACCGGGCACTCGGGTTCGCAGAGGGTGCAGTCAATGCACTCGTCCGGGTCGATCACCAGGAAGTTCGGGCCTTCGTGGAAGCAATCCACGGGGCACACTTCCACGCAATCGGTGTGTTTGCACTTGATGCAGTTTTCGGTGACGACAAAGGGCATGGGTAGGGGGCGGATCGCTTTCTGAACCTGCCAATTCTAGAACAGGTTGGCCCCCGCTGCCGGTTGCCGTGTGAAAGTGGGGCGGATTGGTGTCCGGAATGCCCATTTCGCGGCATGCCCGCCCTGTGCGACGCTGCCAGGGCCGCCGGCCCGCTTCGGTCGGCTCCCTTCCTTGCAGGATCCTTCATGTCGCCAGTCCAGCCCGGTGCCGCCTCAAATGGCGGTGAGAACACCGCCTTCATCGTCCTGATCAGTTGCGCAGCCACCTTGGGTGGTTTCCTGTTCGGTTTCGACAGTGGCGTCATCAATGGCACCGTCGACGGCCTGCGCCAGGCCTTCAACTCCAGCGAGGCCGCGCTCGGCTTCGAGGTCGCCTCGATGCTGCTGGGGTGCGCGATCGGCGCGTTCGCGGCCGGCTGGCTGGGCGACCGGCTGGGACGTCGCGGCGTGTTGATCGTGGCGGCCGTGATGTTTCTGGTGTCGGCGCTGGGCGCCGGCGCTGCACACGCGTCCTGGCTGTTCGTCTGCGCACGCGTGCTCGGCGGATTCGCCGTCGGTGCGGCCAGCGTGATGTCGCCGGCCTACATCGCCGAAGTCGCGTCGGCGCGCTATCGCGGCCGGCTGGCGACCGTGCAGCAGATGGCGATCATCTGCGGCCTGTTCGCGGCGTTCCTCAGCAATTATCTGCTGGCCCGGGCGGCGGGCGCCTCCACCGAGCCGCTCTGGCTGGGGCAGGAGGCGTGGCGCTGGATGTTCTGGATGCAGGCGCTGCCGTCGCTGTTGTTCCTGCTGTTGCTGCTGGTGATCCCGGAAAGCCCGCGCTTTCTTGTGATGAAGGGCCGGCAGGCGCAGGCGAGGGCGGTGCTTGGCCGTTTGTACGGTGAGCGTGCCGCGGCGAACAAGCAGACCGAGATCGAAGCGAGCCTGGCCCAGGACCAGCACAAACCGCGATTCGGCGACCTGCTCAGCAAGGCTACCGGCAAGCTGCGCCCGATCGTCTGGGTCGGCATCGGCCTGGCGATGTTCCAGCAGCTGGTCGGCATCAATGTGGTTTTCTATTACGGTGCCGTGCTCTGGCAGGCGGTGGGGTTCTCCGAAAGCGACGCGCTGCTGATCAACGTATTGTCCGGTGCGCTGAGCATCGGAGCGTGCCTGCTGACGGTGGTGCTGATCGATCGCATCGGCCGCAGGCCGCTGCTGTGGGTCGGTTCGGTCGGCATGTCGGTGGCGCTGGTGCTGATGGTGGTTGCCTTCGCCAGTGGCAGCCTGGCCGATGGTCGCCTGCAGCTGTCCGACGGCATGGGCCGGCTGGCGCTGGTGGCGGCAAATGTCTACGTGGTGTTTTTCAACATGTCCTGGGGCCCGGTGATGTGGGTGATGCTGGGCGAGATGTTCCCGAACCAGATCCGCGGCCCGGCGTTGGCGGTGGCCGGTGCGGCGCAGTGGACGTCGAATTTCGCGATCACCGTGACCTTCCCGATGCTGCTGGCCGGCATCGGCCTGGCCGGTGCGTACGGCATCTACACCGTCGCGGCGATCCTCTCGATCATCTTCGTCATCCGCTACGTGCGCGAGACCAAGGGCAAAGAGCTGGAGCAGATGGAAGGCTGACGTGTGCCTGGCTTCGGTTGCATTTCGTCGGCGCCTGATTGTCGTCGATAGCGAAGGCGGGGCAGCCCAAGCCGGGACACGCCGTAAACCCATCCCTGGGGGCTCGATGGCGCCATCCATGGCGCCAACGGTCCCGGCTCGGACTGCCCCGCCTTCGCGCCCGGCCATACGGCTTCGGCGGATGCTTCAAAGCCTGGTGCCGAGTCTGTTGCGGCCGCCGTCGCGGGAAATTGTCAGGAGGGGGCGGGCCGCCCTTTCCTGGACCGTTGGCGCCAAGGGTTCGGCGCATGCGCCGGACGGGCTGGGCAGGACGCCCAGCCCAGGTCTTGCCGAGTGCGCAGGACAGCGCACGCGAGCAAGGCGCCATCGAGACCCCATGGATGGGTTCACGGCGTGTCCTGCCCTGGGTGACCCCGCCGGCTCAAGCCGATAGCAGGGAGGCGCTCAAGCGACCAGCCCCGTCGATGACACGATTCCGGAAAACAGAAAAGCCCGCTCAAGGCGGGCTTTTTCGGTTCCTGCTGCGGCGACTGGTGCTCCCTAGGGGACTCGAACCCCTGTTTTAGCCTTGAGAGGGCCACGTCCTAACCACTAGACGAAGGGAGCAGTGTGTCGCTGCCGGTGCAGGAGCGCTAGTATATGCACCTCGATGCCATTGGGCAATCCCGAAACTTCAACCGGAAGCGCCAACATCATTTCCTCTGCTACATCACCGTTCAGCCTGCGCGTCATCCCGCGCGACCAGCACACGATCTCCCGCAAGGACATCAGCCCGAACGCTTTGCGCGTGCTTTATCGACTGCGCGATGCCGGCTTCGGCGCCTACCTTGTCGGCGGCGCGGTGCGCGATCTGCTGGTCAATGGCCAACCCAAGGATTTCGACGTGGCCACCGATGCCACGCCCGAACAGGTCAAGCAGTTGTTCCGCAACTGCCGCCTGATCGGCCGCCGTTTCCGCCTGGCCCATGTTGTGTTCGGCCGCGAGATCATCGAAGTCGCCACCTTCCGTGCCAACATCGATGACGGTAGCGGCGACCGCGAGATGGAAAACGGCATGCTCGTGCGCGACAACGTGTACGGCAGCATCGAAGACGACGCCATCCGCCGCGACTTCACCTGCAATGCCCTGTACTACGCCATCGAGGATTTCTCGGTGCGTGACTACACCGGTGGCTTCGAAGACGTGCAGGCACGCCTGATGAAGCTGATCGGCGATCCGGTGCAGCGCTACCAGGAAGACCCGGTGCGCATGCTGCGTGCGGTCCGCCTGGCGGCCAAGCTCGGCTTCCAGATCGAAGAGGGCACCGCCGCACCGATCCCGCAGCTGGCCGGCCTGCTCAATGAAGCCGCACCGGCGCGCCTGTTCGAGGAAGTCCTGAAGCTGTTCCTGTCCGGGCACGGCGTGGCCAGCTTCGAAGGACTGGAGCGCTATGGCCTGTTCGACGTGTTGTTCCCGGAAAGCGCCAAGGCGCTGAAGTCGAACCGTACCGGTGCGCTGCGCCGCATGGTGGTCGAGGGCCTGGCCAACACCGATGCACGCGTGGCCAATGACGAGCCCGTGTCGCCGGCGTTCCTGTTCGCGCTGTTGCTGTGGCCGGCCTATTGCCGCGCGCAGGCAACCCTGCTCAAGCAGGGCGTGGCGCCGGAAGAGGCGCAGCGTCGCGCCGCAGACCGCGTCACCGTGCAGCAGTTGAGCACCATCGCATTGCCGCGCCGATTCTCGCTGCCGATGCAGGAAATCTGGCTGCTGCAGGCGCGCTTCAGTTCGCGTCAGCGCAAGCGCGTCATGCGCACGCTCAGCCACCCCCGTTTCCGTGCCGCCTTCGATTTCCTGTCCCTGCGCCAGGTGGCCTCGGCAGAGCACGAAGCCGACGTCGCGTTCTGGCGCGAAGCGCAGGCGCAGTCCGGACATGAGCTGGATTCGTCGCTGGATTCGCTGCACAGCGAGGCCGGCGATGAGGAAGGTGGGGCGCCGCGCAAGCGTCGTCGTCGCCGTCGTCGTCCTGATGGCGCCGCTGCCGGTGCTGCCGAGTAATCGATGACCGCTGCCTGGATCGGGCTGGGCGCCAATCTTGGCGACGCAGCCAACACCGTCCGCGCGGCCATCGCCGCGCTGGGCGACCTGCCCGGAACCCGGCTGACGCAGGCGTCGCGGTTGTACGCGACGCCTGCATGGGGAAACGAGGACCAGCCGCCCTTCGTCAATGCGGTGGCCTCGGTCGACACTGACCTGTCCGCTGTCGCACTGCTGCAGGCCATGCTCGCGCTGGAGCAGCGCTTCGGCCGCGTACGCGACCCTGCCGTGCACTGGGGCCCGCGTGCGCTGGATCTGGACCTGCTGCTGTTCGGCGAGCAGGTGCTGGACCTGCCCGAGCTGAAAGTGCCGCATCCCTACCTGCACGAGCGGGCGTTCGTGTTGGTGCCGTTGGCCGAAATCGCCGCCGATCTGGCCATTCCCGGCCATGGCCGCGTGCGGGATGCAGTGATGCGGGTGGATGCCTGCGGGATCGCGCCGTTAGGGTGATAATGCCCGGGTTATCTCCCCCGGTTATCAGCACATGAGCACCCACGCAGACAGCAAGCCCTGGACCGTTCCCGCCTTGGCCGAGGCCAAGCGCAATGGCCAGAAGCTGGTCATGTTGACCGCCTACGATGCAGGCTTCGCCCGCACCTTCGATGCCAATGGCGTCGACCTGATCCTGATCGGCGATTCGCTGGGCATGGTCGTGCAGGGCCACGATTCGACCCTGCCGGTGACCGTCGCCGACATGGTCTATCACACCCGCGCAGTGGCGCGCGTGCTGCAGCGCGCGCTGCTGATCGCCGACCTGCCGTTCGGTGCCGACGCCACCCCGGAACGCGCGCTGGATGCTTCGCTGCAACTGCTGCAGGCAGGCGCGGAGATGGTCAAGATCGAAGGCGCCGGCTTCAAGGTCGACATCATCCGTTACCTGGTCGAGCGTGAGATTCCGGTCTGTTCGCACCTGGGCCTGACCCCGCAGTCGGTGCTGCGCCTGGGTGGCTTCAAGATCCAGGGCCGTGGCGATGCCGCGCGCCAGCTGGTGGACGACGCCAAGGCCGTTGCCGAGGCGGGCGCCAGCATCATGGTGCTCGAATGCGTGCCGACGCCGGTTGCCGCTGCCGTCACCGCGGCCGTTCCCGTGCCGACCATCGGCATCGGTGCTGGCCCGCAGTGCGACGGCCAGGTGCTGGTGCTGCACGACTTCCTCGGCCTGGACAGTGGTCACCGTCGTCCGAAGTTCGTCAAGGACTTCCTGGCCGAAGGTGGCTCGGTGGCCGGTGCCACCCGTGCCTACGCCGATGCCGTGCGCGATGGCAGCTTCCCCGACGAAGAGCACGCGTACGCCCAATGATCCAGACCTTCAACGAACTCGGTGCATTGCGCGCGCAGATCGCGCAGTGGAAGGGCGAGGGCCTGCGCGTGGCGCTGGTGCCGACCATGGGCAATCTGCATGGCGGGCACCATGCGCTGATCACCCTGGCAAAGCAGTACGCCGACAAGGTGGTGGCCAGCATCTTCGTCAACCCGACGCAGTTCGGGCCGAACGAGGATTTCAGCCGCTATCCGCGCACCCCCGAAGCCGATGTGGCCGGGCTGGAGCAGGTGGGCTGCGATGCGGTGTGGCTGCCCAGCGTCGAAGCGATGTACCCGCTGGGCGTGGACAAGACCACGCAGATGCATGCGCCCGGCGTCAGTGAAGTGCTGGAAGGCGCCAGCCGCCCGGGCCATTTCGATGGCGTGTGCACGGTGGTGGCGCGGCTGTTCCTGCAGGTGCAGCCGGACGTGGCCGTGTTCGGCCGCAAGGACTACCAGCAGTTGGCAGTCATCAAGCAGATGGTGGCCGAGTTGTCGTTCCCGATCCAGATCGTCGGTGCCGAGATCGTGCGGGATGAGGATGGCCTGGCCAAGAGCTCGCGCAACCAGTACCTCAGCGCCGAGCAGCGTCCCTTGGCGACCACGCTTCATCGCACCCTGCTGGGCATGCGCGAAGGTTATGTCGTCGGGCACGGCCGTGAACGCATCGAGGCCGACGCCGTCGCTGCGCTGCAGGCGGCCGGTTTCCAGGTCGACTACGCGGTGCTGCGCACCCCGGAACTGGCCGAACCGACCTTTGATGGCGGTGGCCGCGTGGCCCTGATCGCCGCCCGCTTGGGCACCACCCGGTTGATCGACAACCTGGAGTTCTGAGCCGCATGCGGCTCAGGGGCGCCCGCAGCGGGCGCCTCTCACCTTCCCATGGACGGGAGACTGGAAATGAATACCCCCACCACTACCGGCCGTCTTGCCCGGGCCTCGATCCTGGCGGTACTGGCCGCCGGCATGGTGCCGGCCCAGCTGATGGGCGGCCTGTTGTTCGCGCTCGACTTCGCGCGTACGCCCGTACCGGCACTCACCGGCGGTGCGCTGATGTTCGTGCTGTGCGTGTGCAACGCCATCGCGGTGTTGCTGCCGATGGCGCTGATCCTGCGGTCGCAGGGGCGCCTGCGCCGGACTGCCTTCCTGATCGTGGGGTTCGGGCTGGGCGCGCTGGCCATGGCGACCTGCGCCTGGCCGGGTGCGGACAATGGTCCGCTGCTGCAGCGCCTGCGCTATGTCGATACCTTCGACGTGATCAGCTACGGTCTGTCGGTGCTGGCCGCGGGCGGTTTCGGCCTGGTCGCCGGGCTGGCCTTCCATACGGTGTTCGGCCTGTCGCTGCAGGGCGCCTGCGGGCATGCCCCGGCAGCGCTACCGGAAGAGGGCGCCTGAACGGTCTTCAGCGTCCCGTCCCAGCCCCCTGATGACGGCCAAGCGGGTGCTAGAATCCGCTCTTTCCTTTGCCGTTGCAGCGCCCCCATGCACCTGTCCCTGCTCAAGACCAAGATCCACCGCGCCACCGTCACCCATTCCGAGCTGAACTACGAAGGCTCGATCGCCATCGATGACAACCTGCTGGCTGCCACCGGCATCCGTGAATTCGAGCAGGTGCACATCTGGGACGTGACCAACGGTGCGCGCTTCTCGACCTACGCGATCCGCGCCGAAGCCGGCAGCGGCGTCGTCTCGCTCAATGGGGGCGCCGCGCGCCACGTGCAGGTCGGTGACATCATCATCATTGCCGCCTTCGCCAGCATGACCGAGCAGGAAGCCGACAGCTTCAAGCCGAAGCTGGTGTACGTGGATGGCAACAACCAGATCTCCCACACCAACGACACGATCCCGACCCAGGCCGCATGACAACGAACAACGGATTCGACTCGCTGCATTCCCACGCCCAGCGCCTGAAGGGCGCAAGCATCCCCAGCCTGCTCGCCGCCGAACCCGGCCGCGTACAGGACCTGGCGCTGCGGGTCGGTCCGTTGTATGTCAACTTCGCCCGGCAGAAATACGATGCCGCGGCGTTGCAGGCACTGTTGGCGCTGGCTGCCGAACGTGATGTCGGCGGCGCCATCACGCGCCTGTTCCGTGGCGAGCAGGTCAATCTGACCGAAGGCCGCGCCGCACTGCACACCGCACTGCGCGGCGACGTGGTCGATGCGCCGGTTGCCGCCGAGGCCTATGCCACGGCCCGCGAAATCCGCCAGCGCATGGGCGTGCTGGTGCGCGCACTGGAAGACAGTGGCGTGACCGATGTGGTCAGTGTCGGCATCGGCGGTTCCGATCTCGGTCCGCGTCTGGTCGCCGACGCACTGCGTCCAGTCACTGGCGCTCGCCTGCGCGTGCATTTCGTGTCTAACGTGGACGGCGCTGCCATGCAGCGCACGCTGGCCACGCTGGATCCGGCGAAGACCGCCGGCATCCTCATTTCCAAGACCTTCGGTACCCAGGAAACCCTGCTCAACGGCCAGATCCTGCACGATTGGCTGGGTGGCAGCGAGCGCCTGTACGCGGTCAGCGCCAATCCGGAACGCGCCGCCAAGGCCTTCGCCATCGCCGCCGAGCGCGTGCTGCCGATGTGGGACTGGGTAGGGGGGCGCTATTCGCTGTGGTCGGCCGTCGGTTTCCCGATCGCACTGGCCATCGGCTTCGAGCGTTTCGAGCAGTTGCTGGAAGGCGCCGCGCAGATGGATGCGCATGCGCTGGACGCGCCGCTGGAGCGCAACCTGCCGGTGCTGCACGGCCTGACCGACATCTGGAACCGCAATCTGCTGGGCTCTGCCACGCATGCGGTGATGACCTACGACCAGCGCTTGGCGCTGCTGCCGGCCTACCTGCAGCAGCTGGTGATGGAAAGCCTGGGCAAGCGCGTGCAGCGCGATGGCCAGCCGGTCACCACCGACACCGTGCCGGTGTGGTGGGGCGGTGCCGGCACCGATGTGCAGCACAGCTTCTTCCAGGCCCTGCACCAGGGCACCAGCATCATCCCGGCCGATTTCATCGGCTGCGTGCACAACGATGATCCGTATACGGTCAATCACCAGGCGCTGATGGCCAACCTGCTGGCGCAGACCGAAGCGCTGGCCAACGGCCAGGGCAGTGACGATCCGCACCGCGATTACCCGGGTGGCCGCCCGAGCACGATGATCCTGCTCGACGCGCTCACCCCGCAGGCGCTGGGCGCCTTGATCGCGATGTACGAACACGCGGTGTACGTGCAGTCGGTGATCTGGAACATCAACGCTTTCGACCAGTTCGGTGTCGAACTGGGCAAGCAGCTGGCCAGCGGCCTGCTGCCCGCTCTGCAGGGTGAGGATGTCGAGGTCAACGACCCGCTGACCCGTGCGCTGCTGGCCCAGCTGAAGGGCTGACGCGGGCGGGGAATGCCGCCGGGCATGGCCCGGCGCTACCCTTCGTTACGCCGGTAGCTCCGGGCCATGCCCGGCGGATATGACGCCGCGTTACCGGCTCGGATCGCGCTCCGGGCTCGGCCGCTTGGCCAGCTTTCGCTGCAGCGAACGCCGGTGCATGCCGAGCAGGCGCGCGGCGGCCGACACGTTGCCGCCGGTTTCGTGCATCGCCTGCTGGATGTGCTCCCACTGCAGGCGGCTGATCGGGGTCATCGCATCGGGCACTTCCATCTCGCCGTCATCAGCGGGGCCGTCGTCTTCCTCGCCCAGCGCGCGCAGGATCATCGGCACTGTGGAGGGCTTGGGCAGGTAGTCGTCCGCACCCAGCTTGATCGCTTCCACTGCGGTGGCGATGCTGGCATAGCCGGTCACCAGCAGGATCCGCATGTCCGCACGCAGCGCGCGCAGCGGCTGGATCAGCGCCAGGCCGGAATCGCTGCCCAGCTTCAGATCGATCAGTGCGAACGCTGGCGGATGCTGGCGCGCCAGTGCCAGTGCGCTGGCGGCATCCTGTGCGGTCTGCGTCTCCAGCCCTTTGCGGGCCAGGCTGCGCTGCAGCGTGCGCAGGTAGAGTTCGTCGTCGTCGACCAGCAGGCCAAGGGTGGAAGCAGTCATGGTCATTCCTCGCGGGGGGCCAGCGGCAGGCGGAAGCCGACGCGGCTACCGGCCCCTTGGGCCGGGCGCATCCACATCTCGCCGTCCAGGCGTTCGATGGTGGCATGGGACAGCGCAAGACCGACGCCCATGCCTTCACTCTTGCTGCTGCCGAACAGCTTGCCCGGCAGCACGGCGGCGCGGGCGTTGAAGCCATGGCCGTAGTCGCGCACTTCGCCGATCAGGTCGTCGCCTTCGATGCGCAGGCTGAGGTCGACGCGCGGTCGTCCGGCCTGCTCGCCGGCGTCGGCGGCGTTGTTCAGCAGCACCATCAGCAGGTGGCCGACGCCGGGGTCCAGTGGCAGGCGCAGCGGTGCGTCGTCGTTGCGGTGCAGGTCGATGGTCGGGCGCACCAGCCGCCATTGCTCCAGCACCTGCTGGGCCGTGGAGTGGGCGCGCCCGGGGCGGTCGTTGGAGGCCGGCGCGGCCAGTGCCAGCACACGCTCGCGGCACTGCACCAGCAGCTCGCGCAGGGTTTCCATGTCCTCGCGCACTTCCGGTTCTTCGCTGCGCTCGGCCACGTCGTCGGCAAGCAGGGTCATCGTCGCCAGCGGCGTGTTCAGTTCGTGCGCCACCGAGGCCGCATGCGTGGCCAGGGCGACGATGCCTTCGTTGCGCGCGAAGCGTTCGCGCAGCGCCGACAGTTCCAGCTCGCGCTCGCGCAGGGCGATCGCCAGCCGGGTGGAGAAGATCAGCACCACCGCAGCGGACAGCAGGAAGGTGGCGATCACGCCCCAGCGATTGAGGTCCAGTGCGTTGAAGTAGCCGGCCGGCAGCGGTTGCCCAAACAGTCCGCTGGCGGCATAGCCCAGCAGGCAGGCGCTGGCCACGGCCAGGGCCCAGCGCAGGGGCAGGGCGAACGCGGCCAGGGCGATCAGGATCAGGAACAGCGAGCCGAACGGATTGGCGATGCCGCCGCTCCAGCTGACCATCCAGGTGAGGATGATCACGTCCACCAGGATGTGGCCGAAGGCGGTCAGCGGCGCGGTATCGGCCGGTTCCGGGCGCAGTTGCGTATACAGGTTGAATACGGCAAGCACGGCCACGCCCGACCACAACGGCAGTTGCGGCAACGGCAGTCCCAGCACCCAGGTGGCGACCAGGATGGTGGCCGCCTGGCCAGCCACGGCCAGCCAGCGCAGGCTGCACAGGGTTCGGAGAAACGGGGCGTCGGGACCAGTCATTCGCGCCCATCGTATGCGTTCGCGGGGATGCCTGCCTGCGACAATCGGCCGCAGCCGCACTGTCGCCTGAATGCGACACACCCGCAAGGTCGGGGCGGGCGTTAGAATGCCCGCATGCATGACGCCGTCACCCGCCCTACAGCCCCCTCCGATGCCACTGCCTGGCCCCGTCGCCTGACCCAATCGGTCCAGATCGGTGGAGTCACCGTGGGCGGTGGCAAGCCGGTGGTGGTGCAGTCGATGACCAACACCGACACCTCCGACGTGGCGTCCAGCGTGAAGCAGGTCGCCGAGCTCTGGCGCGCCGGCTCGGAAATGGTGCGCCTGACCGTCAACACCGTCGAAGCGGCCGCGGCGATCCCGCGCATCGTCGACAAGCTGGCGATGATGGGCATCGATGTCCCGCTGATCGGCGACTTCCACTACAACGGCCATCAGCTGCTGACGGCCGAACCGGCCTGTGCCGAAGCGCTGGCCAAGTACCGCATCAACCCGGGCAACGTGGGCTTCGGCAAGAAGAAGGACCTGCAGTTCGCCCAGCTGATCGAGTTCGCCATCCGCTACAACAAGCCGGTGCGCATCGGCGCCAACTGGGGCTCGCTGGACCAGGCCCTGGCGGCGAAGCTGATGGACGAGAACAACCATCGCGAACAGCCCTGGGACGCCGGCCGCGTGCTGCGCGAGGCGCTGATCCGTTCGGCGCTGGATTCGGCAGAGCAGGCCGTGGACATCGGTCTGCCGCGCGATCGCATCATCCTTTCGGCCAAGGTCAGCGGCGTGCAGGAACTGATCGCGGTCTACCGCGACCTGGCCCAGCGTTCGGACTTCGCCCTGCATCTGGGCCTGACCGAAGCCGGTATCGGCAGCAAGGGCATCGTCGCCTCGGCGGCGGCGCTGAGCGTGCTGCTGCAGGAAGGCATCGGCGACACCATCCGCATTTCGCTGACGCCCGAACCGGGCCAGTCGCGTACGCAGGAAGTGATCGTTGCCCAGGAACTGCTGCAGACCACCGGGCAGCGCGCGTTCACCCCGCTGGTCACGGCCTGCCCGGGCTGCGGCCGTACCACTTCGGAGTTCTTCCAGGAACTGGCCAAGGTGGTGCAGAACCACGTGCGCGAAAAGATGCCGCTGTGGAAGATCCAGCACCCGGGTGCGGAGAACATGACCCTGGCGGTGATGGGCTGCGTGGTCAACGGGCCCGGTGAGTCGCGGCATGCCAACATCGGCATCTCGCTGCCGGGTACCGGCGAAGCGCCGTCGGCACCGGTGTTCGTCGATGGCGAGAAGAAGGTGACCCTGCGTGGCGAGAACATCGCGCAGGAATTCGTCGCCCTGATCGATGATTACGTTGAACGCACCTATGTCCGAAGCGCCGGGTAAGCCGACGATCCTCGCTGCACCGGAGCCAGCCTCCGGTTTCCGCCACTGGATGGCGCGCAATGCCTGGCGGCTGCTGTTGCTGTTTGCCGGTGTGCTGCTGCCGCTGGCCGGATTCGTCGCATTGGCCGACGAAGTGCATGAGTTCGAGTCCTTCCATTTCGATGCGCCGCTGCTGTGGCAGATGCACGGCCTGCATTCGCCGTGGCTGGACCGCATCTTCGTGCTGCTGTCGAAACTGGGTTACGAGTGGTTCCTGATCCCGGCCGATGTGCTGATTGTCGGCGCACTGGCCTGGCACCGGCGGTGGCGCGAAGCGACCTTCGTGGCCGTGAGCTTTGTAGGGTCCGCGCTGCTGAACATGGGCAGCAAGCACTTCTTCCAGCGTGACCGGCCCAGCCTGTGGGAATCGATTGCGCCGGAATCCACGTTCAGTTTCCCCAGCGGCCACGCGATGGGCTCGATGACCCTGGCGGTCACCCTGATGCTGCTGGCCTGGAATACCCGCTGGCGCTGGCCGGTGCTGCTGCTGGCGCCGTCGTTCAGCCTGCTGGTAAGCGTTTCCCGGGTGTATCTGGGGGTGCATTACCCCTCGGACATCCTGGCCGGATGGTGTGCCGCGCTGGTTTGGGTGGTAGGGTGCTATCTGGTCATGTTCAGCCGCCGTCATCCATGGCGACGGCACGGTTCGCCGCCAGCGACGGCCAGCGAAGCGATCACGCAAGGGGAGTGACGTGGATGCCCTCCCAAGGGCGTCTACCTGAGGGACGGGTTGTTTCGTTGTAACGGGTTCTGCAGGGTCAGGGGCACGATCAGTGCGTGAAGAATGTGATGCGCAAGGCAGAACGCCGGAATTGCGCAACATCCGCGCTTGCAGTGGTCAGGTGCTCCTGCCTAGGTTGACCCGTATTGGCCGCATTCGAAGAGGTACGTGAATGACGATTCGAGTCTACCTGGTGGATGACCACGCGTTGGTCCGCACCGGGATGAAGATGATACTGTCGAGTGAAACCGACATTGAAGTGGTGGGCGAGGCCGAGACCGGCGAAGACGCGCTGCCCGCGATCCGCCAGCTGCAACCGGACGTGGTGCTGTGTGATCTGCACCTGCCCGGGGTGAGCGGAATGGAAGTGACCGAGCGCATCGTCCGTGGCCACCGCAGCACGCGGGTGGTGATCGTGTCGGTGCTGGAGGATGGTCCGCTGCCCAAGCGCCTGCTCGAGGCCGGCGCTGCCGGTTACATCGGCAAGGGCTGCGATGCGCAGGAACTGCTGCGCGCGGTGCGTGACGTGGCCGCCGGACGGCGTTACCTGGGCACGAGCATCGCGCAGAATCTGGCGTTGTCGACCGTGGAGGGCAATGGCTCGCCGTTCGACAACCTGTCGCCGCGTGAGCTGGAAGTGGCATTGCTGCTGACCCAGGGCCTGCGCCAGGAAGACATCGCCCGCCGCCTGAGCCTGAGCGCGAAGACGGTCAACACGCACAAGGCGCGGTTGTTCGAGAAGATGGGAATCCACGACAACATCGCGTTGGCGCGGATGGCCAGCCAGTACGGGTTGGTGGATCCGGCACGGCCGCTGTAAGGGTTTCGGCCAACGGCTGGGCCCCTCGCGGTGTATTGCCGCTGACATCGGTGGCATGGCCGGGCAGGTTGGGTTCGCGGGCGACGCCGTGAACCCATCCATGGGGGCTTGGTCGCCGCATCCATGCGGCTCACACCCCCGCGAACCCAACCTGCCCGACCTTGGACAGTTTCCTGTGGCATCCACCGCAGAATGAAGAAGGAAGAGCAGGAGCGGGTCGCGCGCTCGTAGCCCGGGGTCGGATCCCTTTCCCGGCGGGAAAGGGCTCTGACCCCGTAGTGCGTCAGTGACCGCGTACGCGCTTGACGATCTTCGCGGCCTGCGCCGCGCTTTCGCGCACCTTGTCCCACTGGCCGGCGTCGATCCAGTTGCCCGGCACCATCCACGAGCCGCCAATGCAGACCACGTTCTTCTGCTCGAGGTATTCGGCCGCCGTGTTCTCGGTGATGCCACCGGTCGGGCACAGCTTGAGGTCGGCGATCGGGCCGGCCACACCCTTGATCATCGCAAGGCCACCCACGGCCGTGGCCGGGAACAGCTTGCACACCCGGAAACCGCGCGCGTAGAGCGACAGCAGCTCGGTCGGCGTCGCCGCACCCGGTACTACCGGCAGCGGTGCCGCAGCCAGCGCATCGGCCAGCACCGGCGGCGTGCCCGGGGTCACCAGGAAATCCGCGCCCGCATCGATGGACTGCTGCATCTGTTCCACCGTCAGCACCGTGCCGGCGCCGACCACCACATCCGGCAACTCGCGCTTGAGCATCGCCAGCGCTTCCATCGCCACCGGCGTCCGCAGCGTCAGCTCGATCGCCGGCAATCCGCCCTCCAGCAGCGCTGCACTGACCGCACGTGCCTGGTCCAGCGTATGAATCGTCACCACCGGCAGGATGCCGGCCGCATGCAGCAACTCCGCCGCCCGCACCTGATGTTGTTCGATACCCATAGCTCTGCTTCTGCCTTTGCTTTCGCTCTTGTTGTGCTTTCAATGATCACTTCGCGGCGTTGACGCGCCGGAGAGTGTCAGGAGGGCGCGGTCAGCCCCAGACGGGACCGTGAGCGGCATGGATGCCGCGACCGAGCCCCCATGGATGGGTTTACGGCGTGTCCCGGCTGGGGCTGACCGCGCCCTCAGCCAGGAAATTTACCGCTGCGACAAACCCGCAACGCTCTTCAATCCCTCAGGCGTCCTTCGCCTCATGTGGCGCCGCCGCCGCAGCAGCATCGTGCCCCAGCTCATACTCCGCGTCGTAATCCCACGGCCCACCGTCAGCCGCCGCCGGACCGCACGAAATCGAGATCGCACCCTGATCCGCCGGACCCACCACGCGCCGGTTGATCGCGAACAGGTTGCGGCCCAGGTCATTGGCGGCCGGCGCCGTGTTCGGCGCATGTGTACGCGCGGCCCATTCGGCTGCGTCCACCAGTACTTCCAGCGTGCCGGCCTCACCATCCAGGCGGATGATGTCGCCCTCGCGCACCTTGCCCAGCGGACCACCGCGTGCAGCTTCCGGCGTCACGTGGATCGCGGCCGGAATCTTGCCCGACGCGCCCGACAGGCGACCATCGGTGACCAGCGCCACGCGCCGGCCCTGGTTCTGCAGCAGGCCCAGCAGCGGTGCCAGCGAATGCAGTTCGGGCATGCCGTTCGCACGCGGGCCCTGGTAGCGCACCACCGCCACGAAATGCTCGGGCAGCAGGCCGCCGGCGTGCAGCTTGTTCAGCACCTGCGGTGCATCAACCACCACGGCCGGCGCTTCGATGGTGCGGTACTGCGGCTTCACCGCCGACAGCTTGATCAGCGACTTGCCCAGGTTGCCGCGCAACAGGCGCAGGCCGCCCTGGCTCTCGAACGGGTTGTCGACACCGCGCACCACTTCTTCATCTGCGCTGCGTTCCAGACCAGGCAGATACACCAGCTTGCCCTCGCGCAGCTGCGGTTCGCGGGCGTAGTCGGCCATGCCGCCACGGGCCACGCTGACCAGGTCGCCATGCATCAGGCCGGCCTTGATCAGTTCGCCGAACACGAACGCCGGGCCACCCGCAGCGGCAAAGCGGTTCACGTCGGCCTCGCCGTTCGGATAGACGCGCGCCAGCAGCGGAATCAGCTGCGACAGCTCGTCGAAATCGTCCCAGGTCAGCACGATGCCGGCCGCGCGCGCCACGGCGATCCAGTGGATGGTGTGGTTGGTCGATCCACCGGTAGCCATCAGCGCGATGATCGCGTTGATGATCGCGCGCTCGTCGATGATCCGGCCCAGCGGGCGGAAGTCGTCGCCCAGCGCAGTGATGTCCAGTGCGCGCTCGGTGGCTTCGCGGGTCAGTGCATCGCGCAGCGCGGTGTCCGGGTTGACGAACGACGCGCCCGGCAGCTGCACGCCCATCGCTTCCAGCAGCACCTGGTTGGAATTGGCAGTGCCGTAGAAGGTGCAGGTGCCCGCGCCGTGGTAGGACGCCGATTCGGCTTCCAGCAGTTCTTCGCGGGTGGCTTCGCCGGCGGCGTAGCGCTCGCGCACTTCGGCCTTCTGCTTGTTGGGAATGCCCGGCGTCATCGGGCCGGCCGGCACGAACACCGCCGGCAGATGGCCGAAGGCGAGGGCGCCGATCAGCAGGCCCGGCACGATCTTGTCGCACACACCGAGGTACACGGTGGTATCGAACATGTCGTGGCTGAGCCCGATCGCGGTGGCCTGGGCAATGACATCGCGCGAGAACAGCGACAGCTCCATGCCGCCGCGGCCCTGGGTGACGCCGTCGCACATCGCCGGCACAGCGCCGGCCACCTGTGCCGTCGCGCCCAGTTCGCGGGCCACCGCACGGATCTGTTCGGGATAGGTCTCGAACGGCTGGTGCGCCGACAGCATGTCGTTGTAGGCGGTGATGATGCCCAGGTTGGCCGTCACGCCGCCGCGCAGGCGGCTCTTGTCGGTGCCACCGCAGGCGGCGAAACCGTGGGCGAGGTTGCCGCAGCTGAGGCGGCTGCGGAACGGGCCATCGCGCAGGGAGGCGTCGATCGCTGCCAGATAGGCGGCGCGCGAGGCGGCGCTGCGGCGGATGACGCGCTCAGTGATGGCTTGCAGTTGCGGATGGAGGCTCATTGGCTACCGGCGTTCGAGGTGGCGAGAGGCTGGCGACGGCAGGGCGCCGCCGCCGACATCAATCAGCCCAGTGGACGCGCAGGCGCGCGCCGTCCAGGTTGATCGCGTTGAGGATCGGATACTGCTGGGGATCGTTGCTGTCCAATGCCTGGCGCAGCACCTGCAGCTTCTGCTTGCCGCGCAGCAGCAGCAGACGCTGGCGGCATTGGCCAAGGCCGCGCGGGGTGAGGGTGATGCGCAGCGGCCACTGGTTGGCACCGGGGCAGCCGGTGGCATCCAGCGCGGCATACGGCAGGGTGCTTTCGAGCGCGCGGGTCAGGTCCTTCGAGCCCGGGAACAGCGAGGCGGTATGGCCGTCATTGCCCATGCCCAGTGCGACCAGGCTCGGCGCCTGGCTGTGCTGGGCCTGCAGGTTGGCGGTGTACACGCACTCGGGCAGCGGCTTGCCGATCCGCACCAGCGGATCGAAGTGCGCGCCTTCGGCACGTGTGAGCAGGTTCTCGCGTACCAGCCATGCATTGCTGTCGCGATCCTGGGGCGACAGCCAGCGCTCGTCGGCCAGGCTCACTTCAACGCGGTCCCAATGCACATCCAGTTCGGCCAGCGCCTGGTATACCGGAGCCGGCGTGGTACCGCCGGACAACAGGATGCGTGCACGGCCCAGCTCGGTGATGTCGTGGTTGATCGCCTGTGCCATTTCGGCAGCGACCGCTTCGATCCAGCCATCGGCATCACCGTGGTCGATGAAGTCGATGCGGTCGTCATGGAAGGTGGGGCTCATGCGGCAACTCCTGGTGCGTCACGTTCGGCGTCGGCCGCGTAGGCAGCAGCGCCCAGCAGTCCGGCGTGGGGATGCATCACGGCCAGCGACGGCACCCGCGCCATGATCGAAGAGAACCGGCCCTTGTGTTCGAAGCGCTGGCGGAAACCGGAGTGCTGCAATGAATCGAGCATCTTCGGAGTCAGCCCACCGGTCAGGAACACACCATCCCAGGCGCCCTGGGTCAGCACCAGATCACCGGCAATGGCGCCGAACACCGCGCAGAACACATCCACGGTACGCATCGCCTGTGGATCGCCGTGCAGGGCGCGGGCGGTCACGTCCACCGGTTGCAGTTGGCCCGGGTCGATACCCGCCATCTCGCAGATTGCGCGATGGATGTTGACCAGGCCGGGGCCGCAGATCAGCCGCTCGTTGGAGACGCGCCCGAACTGCTCGGACAGGATCTCCAGGATGCGGATCTCTTCCGGCGTTCCCGGCGGGAAGCTGACATGGCCGCCCTCGGTTTCCAGCGGGTAACAGCGGCCGTGGCGAAGGATCAGGCCGCCGACGCCGAGGCCGGTCCCCGGCCCGATCACTGCGTAGTTGCGCGGCTGACCCGGCTTGCCCGGAACCCAGGCGGCACCGCCGACCTGGACCACGTCATCGGGTTGCAGCAGCGAAATCGCCATCGCCTGCGCGGCGAAGTCGTTGATCAGGTGCAGTTCGTTGAAACCAAGCATCGCGGCCGTGCGGCTGCGCGAGATCACCCACGGATGGTTGGTGATGCGGGCTTCGTCACCATCGACACGACCGGCGACTGCGAACACGCCACGGCTTGCGGTGGCGCCGATCTGCTCCAGATGGTGGCGCGCGGCATCACCCAGCGACGGGAACTCCGCCACGGCGTACTCGCGGATGCTCTCTTTCAGCAGCGGGGCGTCCTGCGAGGTGTCGGCAAGGGCGAAGCGGGCATTGGTGCCACCGATGTCGGCGACAAGCACCGGCTGCGAGCTGGCACTCATTCCGACGCTCCGCTATCCGGCGCATCCACGCCCTGCGGCAGGAAGTCGACCGCGTTGGCCGGGCCCCACTGGCCGGCAGGGTAGGGTTCCAGCGGCAGGTCGGCCGCCTTCCAGGCATCGGCGACGCTGTCGATCCAGGCCCAGGCGGCGCGCACTTCGTCATCGCGCACGAACAGGGTGTGGTTGCCATTGAAGGCGTCCAGGAACAAGCGTTCGTAAGCGATACGGCGATGCAGGCCAGTCGGCACCGACAGTTCCAGCTCCAGCGGCTGCAGTTCCAGCGCGCCCCATTCCGGGCCGGCCAGGCTGCTCATGAGGCCCAGTTCGATGTTCTCCTGCGGCTGCAGCTGGAACACTAGGCGGTTCGGTGCGGCCTGCGCACGCTGCGGGCGTTCGAACAACCAGTGCGTGACCGGCTTGAGGGTCACCACCACGCGGGTGGTGCGCTCGGGCAGGCGCTTGCCGGTGACCAGGTGGAATGGCACGCCGCTCCAGCGCCAGTTGTCGATGTGCGCGGTGACGCCGGCGAAGGTCTCCACGTCGCTGCCTTCCGGCGGTTGGTAGGCCTGTGCGGGCTGGCCGTTGATGCTGCCAGCGGTATAGCGGCCACGCACGCTGTCACGCGCGGCGTGCTTGGCATCCAGCGGGCGCAGCGCGCGCAGCACCTTGACCTTCTCATCGCGGATGCGGTCGGCTTCCAGCGACGCCGGCGGCTCCATCGCCACCATGCACAGCAGCTGCAGGATGTGGCTCTGCACCATGTCGCGCAGGGCGCCGGAGCGCGCGTAGTAGGCATCGCGGCCATCCACGCCTTCGCTTTCGGCGACCAGGATGTGCACCGATTCGATGTAGTTGCGGTTCCACACCGCTTCCAGCAGCGTGTTGCCGAAGCGCAGCGCGATCAGGTTCTGCACTGCCGCCTTGCCCAGGTAGTGGTCGAGTCGGAACACGCGGTCTTCGTCGATCCACTGGCCGATGGTGGTGATGATCTCCTCGGCGCTTTCGCTGTCGCTGCCGATCGGCTTCTCCAGCATCAGGCGCGCGGGTGCAGCCAGCGCACCGCCCTTGGCCAGGCCTTCGCAGGTGGAGATGTACAGGCCCGGCGGGATTGCCAGGTAGCTCACGCAGCGACGGTCGACCAGGTCGGACACCGCGGCGGCGACCGAGTCGACGTCACGCAGGTCGACCGAGCGGTAGTCGATGCGACGCAGCAGGGAGGCGATGTCCTCCTGGCTGGCCATCGGCATTGCCTGCTGCAGTCGCGGGCGCAGGATGTCATGGAAGGCTTCGGTGTCATGGCCCGACAGGGCAAGCGCACGGATGCGGAAATCCTCCGGCAGCAGGCCGTCGCCGAGCAGGCGCAGCAGCGAAGGGAACAGGTAGCGCTGGGCCAGATCACCTGTGGCACCAAACAGGAAGAGTGTGTCGTGCATCGCTCGAGTTTCAGATCCGGGTGACATCGTTGTCAATCGCTTCATGGCTGGGTTCGGGGGACATCCGCGCAACTGCCTGTCCGAGGCTCATCTGGGCCGGCTTTCCGGGTTGCCGGAGCACCGTTCCAATCGAAACCACTACAGCGGCAACCCTTCGTTCGGTCGACGATGCAGGTCGGCGCGCACCGACGTTCGGATAGTGCCACGTGAAAACGTTTACATGGCAGAATGGGCAACTGTATTCGATTGCAGTGGTCGCCGTCATGCGGCAACCGCGCAATCATCACTGCCATCGGGAGGGCCGAGGCAGTCCCAAAAGACAGCCCGGCGTCGGGCGGACTGGATGAGTGAAATGGCAAAAGTGCAGTTGCAGGGTGTGCGCAAGGTCTACGACAACGGCCAGGTCGCAGTGAAGGACGCCACCTTCGAGGTCGCCGACGGCGAACTGATGGTGCTGGTCGGCCCGTCGGGGTGTGGCAAGTCGACCCTGCTGCGGATGGTGGCCGGGTTGGAAGAGATCAGCGGCGGCACGTTGACCATCGGTGAGCGCGTGGTCAACGACGTGGCGCCCAAGGATCGCGACATCGCGATGGTGTTCCAGAGTTACGCGTTGTACCCGCACATGACCGTGGCCGAGAACCTGGCCTTTGGCCTGAAGCTGCGCGGGCATGACAAGGCGACCATCGACAAGCGCATCAGCGAAGCCGCGCAGACGCTGGGCCTGACCGAGATGATGGACAAGCTGCCCAAGGCGATGTCCGGTGGCCAGCGCCAGCGTGTTGCACTGGGCCGTGCGCTGGTGCGCGAGCCGGCGGTGTTCCTGCTCGACGAGCCGCTGTCCAACCTCGATGCCAAGCTGCGCCACAGCGTGCGCACCGAGATCGCGCAGCTGCACCGCAAGCTGGGCACCACCATGATCTACGTGACGCACGACCAGGTTGAAGCGATGACCCTCGGCCAGCGCATCGTGGTGCTGAAGGACGGTGTCATCCAGCAGATCGATACGCCGATGGCGCTGTACGACCGTCCGGCCAACCTGTTCGTGGCCGGTTTCCTCGGCAGCCCGGCGATGAACGTGCTGCGCGGCACGCTGCAGGGCGACGCCGGTGGCGTGACCGTGGTTGATGGCACGTGGCAGGCTCCGCTGGGGCAGGCGACGATCGATCCGGCGTGGCTGCAGAAGCCGATCGCGGTGGGCGTGCGTCCCGAACACCTGCAGCCGGCAGGCAGCGAAGACACGCATGCGTTCACCGCGCGCATCGAAGGCATCGAGCCGGTCGGCAACGAGATCTTCGTCAACATGAGCAGCGGCCCGCACGCGCTGACCATGCGCGTTGCGCCGCAGTCGCTGCCGGGCGTGGGCGAGGACATCCGGGTGGCGATCCACCCGCAGGGCCTGCACTTCTTCAACCCGGAAACCGGCGAGCGCCTATAGTCCTGTAGAGCCGAGCCCACGCTCGGCTGCTTCATCGCAGTGCGGACCAAGGGTCCGCACCCACCGGAACAGGGTCTCGGGCTCGGTAGATCCACGCCATGCGTGGATGACGTACCGGATCGGCGCCTCAGCGCGCCAACCCGTCCAGCAGTGGCATCCGCTGCGCGGGCGCATCACCCACCTGCAGTTCGCCGTCGCTGGTCTCCAGCGGCAGCACGGCCAGTGCCAGATCGCCGGCCACGCTGGCCAGGGTGCCGAGCGCGACGCCGTCCTGCTGCACGCCATCGCCTGCCTGCGCCGGTGCTGCGGTATGCAGCAGCTGCACCGCGCGCTTGGCCTTGCCGAGGAAATGGGTGCGCGCGACGATTTCCTGACCGGGGTAACAGCCCTTCTTCACGCTGTAGCCGTTGAGGCGGTCCAGGCCCAGCTGCTGCGGGGTCCACACCTCGCGCTGGCTCGCTTCCAGGCGTGGCAGGCCAAAGCGCAGGTCCGCCTGGCGCCAGGCGAGAGCGAAGGCGGCGTCCCCGGCCTGGTCGCTGGCCGGGAAGGCCTCGCCCGGGCCGATGCGCAGCGTGCGGGGAAGTGCATCGCTGCCAAGGTCCAGCTCCCAGCCGTGGCTGCCGGCCAGCGCGATGGCAGCGCCGGTAGCCGCTTCCGGCGCAGTAAAGGCCCCGGCCACTGCCAGGTCGGCATGCACCTGCACTTTCACTTTTCGGCGGAACACGAAACGCTGCAGTTGCGACGCAATCGCATCGGCATCGCCGTCGGCGAGGACCAGCAGCACATGGTCATCGGCCAGCCGCAGCAGCTGAAACACCGCCAGGGTGCGGCCTTTGGCGCTCAGCCACGCGCTCCACTGCCAGTGCAGCAGGGGCAGGGCGGTCACATCGCTGCTGAACTGGGCATGGGCAAAAGCCACTGCATCCACGCCCTGCAGGCTCAGCAATTGATGGCCGGGCAGGCGCGGATATGCGACGAAAGCAGGGGGAAGGTTGTCAGGCACGTGAACGAGGTCTAAAATTTGTGCGTTGCGAGACCCATCATGATAGGCCAAACAACCCCCACTCCCGACGCCGAAGCTGAAGCCCCGCTGGTTCCCCCGGTCCCTGTGCCCGTGGAACAACCAGAGGTGGAAGAAGAATTCGGTGGCCGCGGCGGACTCGATCCGGTGCGGTATGGCGATTGGGAAAAAAACGGACGCTGCATCGATTTTTGATCAGCATTGAGCCAACGCGGCCTTATGCCGCCCAGCCGAGACAACGAGCCCAGCGAATGGCGACCAGACAACGTCCCCTTTCTCCGCACCTTCAGGTGTATCGCTGGCAGATTCAGATGGCCACCTCGATCCTGCATCGAGCCACTGGCGTCTTTCTGTCTGTTGGTGCCCTCATCATCGCCGGAGGCCTGTTGGCTCTGATGATGGGGCCCGAATCCTGGAACTGCTTCACCGGCCATGCCGGGGCCTGGTATGGCCGCGTGTTCCTGTTCGCGTGGACATGGTCGTTCGCCTATCACCTGTGCAATGGCATCCGCCATATCGTGCAGGACTTCGCGATCGGATTCCGTATTGCCACCTTCATCCGCAGCAGCTGGATGTCGGTGATCGGCAGCCTGCTGATCACCCTGGCGGTGTGGGCCTATGTGATGTTCGGAGGTGCCGCGTGAGCAAGTTCCGTACCCCGTTGAAGGGCGTGCGCGGCCTCGGTTCGGCCAAGACCGGCACCGAGCACTTCGTGCATCAGCGCCTGACCGCCGCCGCACTGGTGGTGCTGGGCATCTGGTTCCTGGTGTTCGTGCTGGGCCTGTTGGGCTCGGATTACGTGACCGCCACTGCCGCGATCGCCAAGCCGTGGAACGCCGTTCCGCTGATCGGCCTGCTCATCGCCATGTTCTGGCACGCCCAGCTCGGCCTGCAGGTCGTGCTGGAGGACTACATCCACGAATCGCTGCTGGCCCTGGTGCTGCAGACCGCGGTGAAGTTCGTCGCCGTGCTCGGCATGATCGTCAGTGTGTTTGCGGTGGGCCGCATCGCCCTCGGCGTTGCCTGAGCCCAGGCGCCAAGACAGGAATCCAGACTAGATGTCCGCTTACAAGATTACCGAACACAAGTACGACATGGTCGTGGTGGGCGCCGGCGGCGCCGGCCTGCGTGCCACGTTCGGCCTGGCCGCCAAGGGCCTGCAGACCGTGTGCCTGACCAAGGTCTTCCCGACCCGGTCGCACACCGTCGCCGCCCAGGGCGGTATCTCCGCTGCGCTCGGCAACATGGGCGAGGACGACTGGCGTTACCACTTCTTCGACACCATCAAGGGTTCGGACTGGCTGGGCGACCAGGACGCCATCGAGTACATGTGCCGTGAAGCGATTCCGGCGATCATCGAGCTCGAGCACTACGGCGTGCCGTTCAGCCGCACCGCCGAAGGCAAGATCTACCAGCGTCCGTTCGGTGGCATGACCACCCAGTACGGCGAAGGCCCGGCGGCGCAGCGTACCTGCGCGGCGGCCGACCGTACCGGCCACGCGATGCTGCACACGCTGTACCAGCAGTCGCTGAAGCACGACGCACGCTTCATGATCGAGTACTTCGCACTCGACCTGATCTTCGATGACGAAGGTGCCTGCCGCGGCGTGCTGGCGTTGGACATGTCCGACGGCACGCTGCACCTGTTCCGCGCCCAGGGCGTGGTGCTGGCCACCGGCGGCTACGGCCGTGCCTACTTCAGCGCCACCTCGGCGCACACCTGCACCGGCGACGGTGGCGGCCTGGCCATGCGCGCCGGCATCGCCATGCAGGACATGGAGTTCGTGCAGTTCCATCCGACCGGCATCTACGGCGCCGGCTGCCTGATCACCGAGGGTGTCCGCGGTGAAGGTGGCATCCTGCGCAACAGCAGCGGCGAGCGCTTCATGGAGCGCTACGCACCGCACTACAAGGATCTGGCGTCGCGTGACGTGGTCAGCCGTTCGATGACCATCGAAATCCGCGAAGGTCGTGGCGTCGGCGAGCACAAGGACCACATCCTGCTCGACCTGACCCACCTCGGCCCGGGCGTGATCGACGACAAGCTGCCGGGCATCGCCGAGAGCGCCCGCATCTTCGCTGGCGTCGACGTGCACAAGCAGCCGATCCCGGTGATCCCGACCGTGCACTACAACATGGGCGGCATTCCGACCAACTACCACGGCGAAGTGGTGCGCAAGGACGGCGAGAACCCCGATGCGGTCGTGCCGGGCCTGTACGCCATCGGCGAAGCGGCCTGCGTTTCGGTGCACGGTGCCAACCGCCTGGGCTCGAACTCGCTGCTCGATCTGGTGGTGTTCGGGCGTGCGGTGGCCAATCGTTGCGCTGCGACGATCACCCCGGGCGCGGCGCACAAGACCCTGCCGGCCGACGCCTGCGACAAGGCGCTGGGCCTGCTGGACAAGCTGCGCCACGCCAACGGTGATACCCCGACGTCGGTCATCCGCGATCGCATGCAGCGCACCATGCAGGCCGACGCGGCGGTCTTCCGTACCAGCCAGACGCTGAAGGAAGGCTGCGAGAAGATGGACAAGATCTTCGACTCGTTCCAGGACGTGAAGGTCTCCGACCGTTCGCTGGTGTGGAACTCGGACCTGATCGAGACCTACGAGCTGAACAACCTGCTGCTGAACGCGGTGGCGACGATCAACTCGGCCGAGCAGCGCAAGGAAAGCCGTGGCGCACATGCGCACGAGGACTTCCCGGACCGCGACGACGTCAATTGGCAGAAGCACACCCTGGTCAGCGTGGACGAGAAGGGCAAGTGCAGCTTCGACTACCGTCCGGTGCACATGTACACGTTGACCGATGACGTGTCCGTGGTGCCGCCGAAGCCGCGCGTGTACTGATCCGACCCCGCCTAACATGCAATCCGCGCCCTCGGGCGCGGGCCGCCTGAGCCAACGAGAGCAGCCATGGCCGAGTTTTCACTCCCCAAGAATTCCAAGATCACGAAGGGCAAGCACTTCCCCGCCAAGACTGGCGGCAAGAACGTGCGCACCTTCAAGATCTACCGCTGGAGTCCGGACGACGACAGCAATCCGCGCACCGACACCTATGACGTCGATCTGGACGCCTGCGGCCCGATGGTCCTGGACGCGCTGATCAAGATCAAGAACGAGATCGACCCGACCCTGACCTTCCGCCGCTCCTGCCGCGAAGGCATCTGTGGTTCGTGCGCGATGAACATCGACGGCACCAACACCCTGGCCTGCACCCGAGCCATCTCGGACTGCGGCAAGAAGGAAGTGCCGATCTACCCGCTGCCGCACATGAACGTGGTCAAGGATCTGGTTCCGGACCTGACCCACTTCTATGCGCAGTACGCCTCGATCAAGCCCTGGATCCGCACCCAGACCCCGGCACCGCCGGACCGTGAGCGCCTGCAGTCGCCGGAAGACCGCAAGAAGCTCGATGGTCTGTACGAGTGCATCCTGTGCGCGTGCTGCTCGACCAGTTGCCCGAGCTACTGGTGGAACGGCGAGCGTTACCTGGGCCCGGCGATCCTGCTGCAGGCCTACCGCTGGATCATCGATTCGCGCGACGAGGACACCGGTGCGCGCCTGGACGATCTGGAAGATCCGTTCAAGCTGTACCGCTGCCACACCATCATGAACTGCGCCCGGACCTGCCCGAAGGGCCTGAACCCGGCATTGGCGATCGCCGAGATCAAGAAGCTGATGATGGAACGCCGCGCCTGATACGGCCCGGCCGTACCCGGTAGAGCCACGCCATGCGCGGCTGCACCTCCCAGCAGAGCCACGCCATGCGTGGCTTTGCTGTATCTGGAGAGACACGATGGAAGAAGATGTTCTGCTGAAGAAGCTGCGTTGGCGTTGCCGACGCGGCATGCGCGAACTGGACCAGTTGTTCGGTCGCTACCTGGATCGCGAATGGAGCAGTGCGCCGACCGAAGAGCGCGAGGTTTTCCTGTTCCTGCTCGACTGCGAGGACGATAAGTTGTGGCGCTGGTTCATGGGCTACGAGGCCTGCCCACATGCGCACGCCGTCCCCCTCATGCACAAGATCCTCGCCCTCAAGCCTTGAGTGGCGCCCGTCGCGGCTGCAGGCCGGTGCTCAGTTGGCCGTACTGCTCGCCGCGCCGTGGCTGCTGCGCGCCTCGGATCTGCCGCCGGAGCACCTCGTTCCCGTACTGATCGGGGTCTGGGTGCTGGGCCTGGCCGAACTGGCCTGGCGCCTGCGGCGTCCCCGCGCGTTGCTGCAGCTGCCGCCCCTGCCTGGGCCGCTGCGCGTGGACGGGCAGGACATTCCCGAGCCGCGACTGGTGGTGCGCGGGCCCTGGCTGCTGCTGCAGTGGCGCGAAGGCTGGCGCCGCCGACGGCTGTTGTTCTGGCCGGATGTGCTCGATCGCGGGCAGCGACGTGAACTGCGACTGGCCGTATCCGCACGCGCCGTTTCCCGTAAGCCCCGGTAGGTGGCACCATAGGCTGAATCGACTGGCGTGCCTGCATGTTCAAACCCATTCCCGTGGCCATTGGCCTGCGCTACCTGCGCGCCAAGCGCCGCAACGGCTTCATCTCCTTCATTTCGATGGCATCGATCCTGGGCATCGCGCTCGGGGTGACGGTGCTGATCACCACGTTGGCGGTAATGAGCGGTTTCCAGAAGGAGATCCGCAGCCGCCTGCTGCAGATGACCGCACACACCACCATCAGCCGCGACGGCGAACCGATGCCGGACTGGATGCGCGTGGTCGACGTGGCCAACAAGGATCCGCGCGTGGCCGGTGCTGCGCCGTATATCGAGATCCAGTCGATGATCAGCGGCCCGCGCGTGCAGGGTGCGATCATCCAGGGCATCGACCCGGCGCTGGAGCCCAAGGTGTCGGTGATCGACAAGAAGGTCACCAAGGGCAGCTACGGCAGCCTGACCCCGGGCAGCTTCAACCTGCTGCTGGGCAAGGAACTGGCCGTCTGGCTGGGCGTGGATGTCGGCGACCAGGTGCTGGTGACCTTCGCGGAAGTGCAGGGCACGCCCGCCGGCGCGGTGCCGCGGATGAAACGCTTCACCGTCAGTGGCATCTTCGAGGCCGGTTACAACGAAGTCGATCGCGGTGTGGGTTTTGCCAACATGAAGGACCTGGAGCGCGTGTTGCGTTCCGATGGCGCCACCGGCGTGCGCCTGAAACTGCATGACATGGACCGCTCGCTGGAGGTGGGCGTGGACCTGGCGCAGAACCTCGGCGGCGCCTATCGGGTCAGCGACTGGACCCAGCAGAATGCCAACCTGTACCACTCGCTGCGCATGGAAAAAGTGGTGATGGGCATCCTGCTCTCGCTGATCATCGCCATGGGCGCGTTCAACCTGGTGTCATCGCAGGTGATGCTGGTGACCGACAAGCAGGCCGACATTGCGATCCTGCGCACCCTCGGCCTGACCCCGGGCGGGGTGATGCAGGTGTTCATGGTGCAGGGCTCGCTGATCGGCATCTTCGGCACCCTCGCTGGCCTGATCGGCGGCATTACCTTGACCTTGAATCTGGAACGCATCCTCGGCGCCATCGAGTCGGTGTTCAACGTCAAGCTGCTGCCGGAGGACGTGTACTACATCACCGGCCTGCCCACCGACATGCAGACCAGCGACATCGTGGTGATCACCCTGGTCGCACTGCTGATGAGTTTCCTGGCCACTCTGTATCCCGCCTGGCGGGCAGCACGCACCCAGCCGGCGGAGGCCCTGCGTTATGAATAAGGTCTTCAATCGCGGTGATGAAGTGATCCGTGCAGAAGCGTTGGGCAAGACCTACGCCGAAGGACGCATGCAGACCCCGGTGTTCGATGGCCTGGACCTGACGGTGACCGCCGGCGAGACGGTTGCGATCATTGGCGCCTCCGGTGCCGGCAAGAGCACGCTGCTGCACCTGCTGGGCGGGCTGGACACGCCCACCGCGGGCGAGGTCTACGTCACCGGCCAGCGCATGTCGGCGCTGTCGGACACCTCGCGCGGCCTGCTGCGCAACCAGGCACTGGGTTTTGTCTATCAGTTCCACCACCTGCTGCCGGAATTCACTGCGCTGGAAAACGTGATGATGCCGGTGATGCTGGCCGGTACCGCGGCGGCGGAAGCCAGCACGCGTGCGACCGCGCTGCTCGAATCGGTCGGCCTCGGCCATCGCCTGGACCACAAGCCCGGCGAATTGTCCGGTGGCGAACGCCAGCGTGCCGCGGTGGCGCGCGCGCTGGTCAATCACCCGGCCTGCGTGCTGGGCGACGAGCCGACCGGCAACCTGGATGACCGCACGGCGGCGACCGTGTTCGAGTTGATGCTCGAGCTTAACCGTGCCCGCCACACCAGCCTGGTGCTGGTCACCCATGACCGCTCGCTGGCGCGCCGCCTGGATCGGGTGCTTGAGCTGCGCGAAGGGCGCCTGCACGCGCTGGCCCATGCCGACGTCTGAGCGGGCTGGGCCCGCTTTGGTAGATGCCGACCTTGGTCGGCTGCTCCTGCAGGCCAAGCGCCAACCAAGGTTGGCGGCTACCGCGGTTGCAAGCGACCTGGGACCACCGACCAACGGCTGAACTGGGCTGCCGGCCGTTGCGCCGGCACCACCCCGGCGGGTGCATGATCGCCACAGTTCCCCCGTGGAGATCGCCATGAAGACCCCGTTGTTGATCGCCGGGCTGTGCCTGGCCCTGGCTGGCTGCGCAACCACTGGCCGTTTGGGCAGTGCCGAGAAGCTGGAGCTGTATCGCGCCCACGCCGGGGCACCGCAGAAGGACATGCAGTTCTTCGGCAGCCTCAACGGCTGGACCGAACTGGGCGACAGCGCACTGGCGGTCTGGACCAAGCCCGGCGAGGCCTACCTGCTGGAACTGAGCGGGCCGTGCCCGGATCTGTCCTACGCACCGGCGATCGGCCTGACCAGCCACATGGGCCGCGTCTCGGCGCCATTCGACAAGGTGCTGGTGCGCGACCCGACCAGCGGCCCACGCATGCCGTGCTTCATCAAGACCATCCGCAAGCTGGACGTGAAGTCGCTGCGGGCGGAGGAGAAGGAAATGCGTCAGGCGCAGGTGCAGGAGCGCGAAGAGTCCGCGAAATAGGCCGGTAGCGCCGGGCCATGCCCGGCGGATGCGGGAACGCCGGGCATGGCCCGGCGCTACCTCCAGATCAGGCTTCCGGGGTGAAGCCGGCAGGCTTCTCCGCGTCTTTCTCGAACAGGAACTTCACCAGTTCCGTTTCCAGCAATGCGCGATGCTCCGGCTTGCGCGGGGAGAGGCGGTTCTCGTTGATCAGCATGGTCTGGTGTGCCAGCCATGCGGTCCACGCCGGCTTGCCGATGTGGTTGAACACGCGCTGGCCCAGCTCACCCGGGTAAGGCACGAAGTCCAGGCCCTCGGCATCGCGTTGTTCGTACTGGCAGAAGACGGTTCGGGGCATGGCACTCACTCGTGGTTGCGGGATTTCGCGGAGGTTCGCTTCGGGGCCTTGATGGGCGTGCCATCAAGCAGTTTTCGGATGGGGGCTGGCAAGCCCAGTGCAGACAGTTCGGCGGCATCGACCCAGCGCAGCGTGGGTTCTTCCACGCGCAGGCCGTGCACCTGCCGTGACAATACCTGCAGATGCAGCTTGTAGTGGCTGAAGGTGTGCTGCAGCACCGGTAGTTCCTCGGCATCTTCCAGTGAACCATCGACGTGCACGTCGAACCAGTCCTGCAGCTCGCTGCCCGCATCGGCCTGCGGAAGCGTCCACAGCTGCGCCCAGATGCCGGTATCCGGCCGCTTCTGCAGCAGCACGCGCTGCTGCTTGTCGCGCAGCAGCAGGGCCACCGCCTCGCGTTCGGGCAGCACCTTGCCCGGCTTTGCTGTTGGCAGCTCGGCGGTGCGGCCTTCGCGACGGGCCACGCAATCGGCCTGCAGCGGGCAGATCACGCAGGCCGGTCTGGACCGGCTGCAGACCGTCGCACCGAGGTCCATCTGCGCCTGGGTGTAGTCGGCCATGCGTCCCGCCGGTACCTGCGCGACCTGCGCCTCGGCGATGGCCCACAGCTGCTTTTCGATCGCGGGCAGGCCAGGAAAGCCTTCGACGCCGTGATAGCGGCTGAGCACGCGCTTGACGTTGCCGTCGAGGATCGCGAACGGGTCGTTCCAGGCTTGGCTGAGGATCGCGCCGGCGGTACTGCGGCCGATGCCGGGCAGGTCGTGCAGGGCATCGAAATCACGCGGCAGGTCGCCCGCGTGCTCGGCCACGCAGCGCTTGGCGGCGGCATGCAGATTGCGCGCACGCGCGTAGTAACCCAGCCCGGCCCACTGCGCCATCACCGCGTCGTTGCTGGCGGCGGCGAGGTCGGGCAGGGTGGGGAAGTGCTGCAGGAAACGGTGGAAGTACGGAATGACCGTGGCCACCTGGGTCTGCTGCAGCATGATCTCCGACAACCAGACCCGATACGGGCTGCGCGGATGCTGCCAGGGCAGGTCGTGGCGGCCATGGTCGTCGAACCAGTGCAGCAGGCGGGCGACGAAGCCCTGCTCGGGGGCTGGTGGCATGACGCTGGCGTTCTGCTGGCGGGGCATTGGTACTCCAGGGGGCAGCCACCCATGGGGTGGCTCTACCGGGTTGCAGTAGAGCCACGCCATGCGTGGCTGCACGGTGTATCAGGCACCCAGCGCTTCGGGCAACAGGGCGTCGACGAACGCTTCCGGATCGAACACGCGCAGGTCTTCCGGGCGCTCGCCGATGCCGGCGAAACGGATCGGAATGCCGAACTCACGGGCCAGCGCGAACACCACGCCGCCCTTGGCGGTGCCGTCCAGCTTGGTCACCACCAGGCCGGTCACCGTTACCGCAGCATTGAACTGGCGCAGCTGCGAAAGCGCGTTCTGGCCGGTGGTGCCGTCGATCACCATCAGCACTTCGTGCGGCGCGTTCTCGTCGATCTTGCCGAGCACGCGGCGGATCTTGCCCAGCTCGTTCATCAGCCCGGACTGGGTGTGCAGGCGGCCGGCGGTATCGGCGATCAACACCGACGTGCCACGGGCCTTGCCGGCCTGCAACGCGTCGTAGGCCACCGAGGCGGCATCGGCGTTCTGCCCCTGCGCGACCACGGCCACGCCGTTGCGCTCGCCCCAGATCTGCAGCTGGGCCACTGCAGCAGCGCGGAAGGTATCGCCAGCGGCCAGCATCAGGCTGTGGCCCTCGTCCTTGAAGCGCTTGGCCAGCTTGCCGATGGTGGTGGTCTTGCCAACGCCGTTGACGCCCACGGTCAGCACCACGAAAGGCTTGGCGTTGCGGTCGATGACCAGCGGCTTGGACACCGGCTGCAGGATCGCGATGAGGTCCGCGCGCAGTGCCGCCAGCAGGGCATTGGCATCGATGAATTCGCGTGCCTTCATGCGCTTGCGCAGGTCGGCGATCAGGTCGGTGGTGGCGGCAACGCCGACGTCGGCGGTCAGCAGTGCGGTCTCGATCTCGTCCAGCAGGTCGTCATCGAGTTTGGGATTGCGTGAGAACAGGCCGCCGAAGCTGCGGGCGAAAACGCTGTTGCGCAGGCGCTCGCGCCAGCCGGGCTTACCGGCCGGAGCAGGCGGGGCATCGACCAGCACCGGCAGGTCGGCGGCCGGGGCGGCCGGTTCCTGTGCCGGGATGACCGGCGCCAGCGGGGCAAGCACCGCAGCAGCGGCGGCCGCTTCGGCGGCGAAGTTCTCCGGTGCCAGCACGCGTTCCGGCAGGGCTTCCGCAGTGGTTTCCTGCGGTGCTTCCAGCGTCGCCTGCGCGGGCGGCGCTGCTGACGTTGCGGGCGCGACGACTTCGGGGGTGGCGGTTGGCACAGGTGCTTCCGCCACGGGCGGGGCTACCGGTGTGGCCGGGGCCTGCTCGGGCGGCGCGGCCGACGGGAATGCCGCCGCCAGCTCTTCAGCCGAGTAGTGCTGGGTCTTGGGCGCGTCCGGTGTGGCGGCGTCCTGGGGCTTCTTGCGGCGGAAAAAACTGAGCATTGGCAAAAGGCGCTGAAATCAGAGGGATATGCTACCACCCGGGCCTGTCTGGCCGGCGTGGACTCAAGGTCGCAGCCGCGCGGCCGTTAATCGGTGCGGAAGGCTGCGTTGGGTGGCCTGGGAGACCCCCGATGAACGATGTGACCGGTATTGCCCTCAGCGGGATGCGTGCGGCCCAGCAGGGCGTGCAGGTGGCCGCGCACAACGTGGCCAACCTGGCGACCTCGGATGCACCGCGCCTGCAACTGCAGCGCGAAGCGGCAGCGCAGGGCGGGGTGGACTCCCGCGTAATCTCCACTGGCGACACCGACCCGCCCGCGCCGCTGGGTGACCTGTTGGCCGCCAAGGCCGAGGTGGTGGCCTTTGCTGCCAATGCTGCGGTGATCCGCCGCGAGGATCAGATGCTGGGCTCGCTGCTGGATCGGCGGGTCTGATCTGAGCGGCTGTGGGCGGGCCCGATCCGACCGGCTCTGGGACGGGCCTGATCCGACCGGCTCTGGTAGGTGCCAACCTTGGTTGGCACGCTGTTGCAGGCGAGCCATGTTCGGCTGCTTTTCAAGCGCCAACCAAGGTTGGCACCTACCAGGGCAATGACAGCGCCAACCAAGGTTGGCCTCTGCCGGGGCAATGGTGGGGCCAACCGAGGTCGGCACCCACCAGGCCGGGCGATCCCGGCATCGATCAGGCCGACAGTTCCAGCAGCAGCTTGTTCAGACGGGCCACGTAAGCACCCGGATCCTTCAGGCTGTCGCCGGCGGCCAGTGCGGCTTGGTCGAACAGCACCCGGCCCAGGTCGTCGAAACGCGCGCCATCGGCTTCCGCATCCAGCTTGGCGATCAGCGGGTGACCCGGGTTGATCTCCAGTACCGGCTTGCTGTCGGGCACCTTCTGGCCGCTGGCTTCCAGGATCTGGCGCATCTGCAGGCCCAGGTCCTGTTCGCCGATGGCCAGCACCGCCGGCGAATCGGTCAGACGGTGTGAAACGCGCACTTCGGCCACGTCATCGCCGAGCACGGTCTTCAGTCGCTCGACCAGGCCCTGCTTGTCCTTCGCTGCAGCTTCCTGTTCCTGCTTGTCCGCTTCGCTCTCCAGCGCGCCCAGGTCGAGGTCGCCGCGGGCGATGTCGACAAAGCCCTTGCCGTCGAAATCGGTCAGGTAGCCCATCAGCCACTCGTCGATGCGGTCGGTCAGCAGCAGGACTTCGATGCCCTTCTTGCGGAACACTTCCAGGTGCGGACTGTTGCGCACCTGGCTGTAGCTCTCACCGGTCAGGTAATAGATCTTGTCCTGGCCTTCGGCCATGCGGCCGATGTAGTCGGCCAGTGACACGGTCTGTGCATCGCCATCGCCACGGGTGGAGGCAAAGCGCAGCAGGCCGGCGACCTTTTCGCGGTTGTTGTAGTCCTCGGCCGGGCCTTCCTTCAGCACCTGACCGAATTCCTTCCAGAACGTGGCGTACTGTTCGGGCTTGTCGTTGGACAGCTTCTCCAGCATGTCCAGCGAACGCTTGGTCAGCGCGGCCTTCATCGAATCGATGACCGGGCCCGACTGCAGGATCTCGCGCGAGACGTTCAGCGACAAGTCGTTGGAATCGACCACGCCCTTGATGAAACGCAGGTACAGCGGCAGGAACTGCTCGGCCTGGTCCATCACGAACACGCGCTGCACGTAAAGCTTCAGGCCCTTGGGCGCATCGCGGTGATACAGGTCGAACGGCGCACGGCCCGGCACGTACAGCAGCGAGGTGTACTCCAGCTTGCCTTCAACCTTGTTATGGCTCCAGGCCAGCGGGTCGCTGTGATCGTGGGCGACGTGCTTGTAGAACTCGGTGTACTCCGAGTCGCTGATCTCGGTACGCGGGCGGGTCCACAGCGCGCTGGCGCGGTTGACGGTTTCCCACTCGATCGCGGCGCCTTCTTCGCCCCCTTCCTTGGGCATCTGGATCGGCAGGCCGATGTGATCGGAGTACTTCTTGAGGATGCTGCGCAGGCGCCAGCCGTCAGCGAAGTCGTGCTCGCCATCCTTCAGGTGCAGGACGATGCGGGTGCCGCGCTCGGCCTTGTCGATGGTGGCGACATCGAAATCGCCTTCGCCGCGCGAGGTCCAGCGCACGCCTTCACTGGCAGCCAGGCCGGCGCGACGCGAGGTGACTTCGACTTCGTCGGCGACGATGAAGGCGCTGTAGAAGCCGACGCCGAACTGGCCGATCAGCTGCGAGTCCTTCTTCTGGTCGCCGGACAGCTGGCGCAGGAAATCGCCGGTGCCGGACTTGGCGATGGTGCCTAGGTGGGTGATGGCATCGGCGCGGCTCATGCCGATGCCGTTGTCTTCGATGGTGATGGTGTGTGCGGCCGGATCGAAGCTGACGCGCACGCGCAGTTCGCTGTCGCCCTCCAGCAGCTCGGGCTGGGTCAGGGCTTCAAAGCGCAGCTTGTCGGCGGCGTCGGCGGCATTGGAGACCAGCTCGCGGAGGAAGATCTCCTTGTTGGAGTACAGCGAGTGGATCATCAGCTGCAGCAGCTGCTTGACTTCGGTCTGGAAGCCAAGGGTTTCGGTCTGGATCGTCTCGGACATCGGTTAGGGCTCCATGTGCAATGCCGCGCAAGCGCGTGCGGCCTCGCCAAGGGGTAAGGGTGATTGTCCCGAAATCAAGGGGTTGGTCGGGCAGGGCGGCGCCCTGCACCCGCAGAGGCCAGGGCAACAGCAACAGCAAAGGCAAGAGCGGGCATTCCGTGGGATGGCGGGGCACTGTGGGTTTGCGGGGACGCCGTAAACCCATCCGTGGGGGCTTGGTCGCGGCATCCATGCCGCTCACACCCCGCAAACCCACAGTGCCCGCCTCTGACAGGTTCACTCGGCTGTTGGTTGGTGTCGACCTTGGTCGACACATCTGTCAGATATCGAAATAAATCTGCGGTCAGATCCGTTTTCCTACGGAAAACGGATCTGACCCCAAGAGCCGTTCGACAGATCGCAGGAAACTGTCGAAGGCGGGGTGGGTCCGGTTGAGGGGGCGTGAGCCGCATGGATGCGGCGACCGAGCTTACATGGACGTACTTGCAGCGGCCCCCTCAACCGGACCCACCCCGCCAACCCACAGGAAACCAGCTTTTGACGTTGCTCCGGCCGTTGCTTCGGCCTCTGCGGGTGCCGGGCGCAGCCCGGCCGAACTACAATCCCGCTCATGCTGAAATTCTCGAATACCTCCCGCCGGGGGCGCCGATGAGCGGCCGTGGTGGCAACGACGGCCAGGTGCGCATCATCGGCGGGCGCTGGCGCAATACCCGCCTGCCGGTGCCGACCCTGCCGGGCCTGCGGCCCAGCAGCGACCGCGTGCGCGAAACCCTGTTCAACTGGCTGACACCCAAACTGGGCGGGGCACGCGTGCTGGACCTGTTCGCCGGCAGCGGCGCGCTGGGCCTGGAAGCCGTTTCACGCGGTGCCGCGCATGCCACCCTGGTCGAACGCGATGCGCAGCTGGCACGCAATCTGTCCGCTGCCGTGGCCAAGCTTCAGGCGGGCGACAGCGTGACGGTCGCCCAGGCCGATGCCCTGCGCTGGCTGCAGGGTGCGCCGGCACAGCAGGCCGATCTGGTGTTCATCGACCCGCCGTTCGCCGATGGCCTGTGGCAGGACGTGCTGGCCCAGCTGCCGCGGCACCTGGCCGCCGATGCCTGGCTGTACCTGGAGTCGCCGGCCAGCCACGTGCCGGTGCTGCCCCCGGAATGGCTGCTGCACCGCGATGGCAGCACCCGCGAGGTGCGCTTTGCCCTGTACCGCCGCGCCACTGCTACACTTTGACCTCATCTGAACATCTGCAACCGCCCATGACCGTGGCCAACCGCCGCATCGCCGTCTATCCCGGCACGTTCGACCCCATCACCAACGGTCACATCGACCTGGTGAGCCGGGCCGCGCCGCTGTTTGAAAAGGTCGTGGTGGGCGTGGCGCAGAGCCCCTCGAAGGGTCCGGCACTGCCGCTGGAACAGCGCGTGCAGCTGGCGCGTGGCGCCCTGGGCCACCACAGCAACGTCGAGGTCATCGGCTTCGATACGCTGTTGGCCCATTTTGTACGTTCGGTGCAGGGCGGGGTGCTGCTGCGCGGTCTGCGCGCGGTGTCCGACTTCGAGTACGAATTCCAGATGGCGAGCATGAACCGCCACCTGATTCCGGAGGTCGAGACCCTGTTCCTGACCCCGGCCGAGCAGCACAGCTTCATCTCGTCCTCGCTGGTCCGCGAGATCGCACGCCTGGGTGGCGATGTGTCCGGCTTCGTGCCGGCCGCCGTGCTCGAGGCGCTGCGCAAGGTCCGCGAAGCGAAGTCGGCGCAGTCGTAAGCCCTGCCCAGCAGTAGATCCTGTAGTACCACGCACCCCATTACGCACACCAACACGCAACATTCCGGGAGGAAACCCATGAACAACACCATGCGCGCGATGCTGATCGCCTCGTTTGCCCTGGCTTTCACCGCCTGCAAGAAGGAAGAAGCCGCTCCGGTCGACGAAGCCAAGCAGGCGCTGGTCGCCCCGGCCAAGGAAGACGACGCAGGCTGGAAGAAGTACCTGCAGGAAGTGGCCATCCAGAACATGGGCAACATCACCAACAGCCCGTTCCTGTACTACCTCTCGCCGGAAACCGACCCGGACTTCCAGGCCAAGTACGAGCGCCAGACCGAAAGCGCGACCCAGGCCGTGGCCCGTGGCGTGCAGCCGGGCAACATGCTGGCCTTCGGTTCGTCGGCCTCGGGCAAGATGGCTGACATGATCCAGGTCGTGTTCAAGGACGTTTCGCCGGATTCCATGAAGGGCGTGCGCGTCGTCTTCATCGGCCAGTCCGCCGACAACGCCCGCGTGCAGGCCGTGGTCCAGCCGACCGGTGCCGAGTACATTTTCGTCGAAGCCAAGTAAGACCGAGCCGAGGCGGTCGTGCTGCGGCACGACCCGGGCGGCGCCCTGCGATGGGTGCCGCTGATGACCTGACCGGCCCGCGCGCCCGCGCAGGCCGGTCCTTGTCCCAAGGCGCGGGCGTGGAGTATCGCCATGTCGCTGAAAATCAATGAGCTCTGCGTCAACTGCGACGTATGCGAGCCGGCCTGCCCGAACCAGGCCATCACGATGGGTGAAACCATCTACGTGATCGACCCCGCCCGCTGTACCGAGTGCGTGGGCCATTTCGACGAACCGCAGTGCGTGGTCGTGTGCCCGGTCGAATGCATCGATCCCGATCCGGACATCGTCGAAACCGAAATCGAGCTGCTGGCCAAGCTGCGCCAACTGCAGCACGATCATCCCGAACTCTATGCGGAGCCCCCATCCGAATGAAGCCGTTCGCCCGCCCCTTGTTGTTGCTCGGCCTGCTGCTGAGTTCCGTCGCCTGGGCTGATGCCCCGGCCCGCGCCGAGCGTCCTGATGGTGCTGCCATCGCCAGCGGCCACGCCCTGGCCACCCAGGCCGGCGTCGACATCCTGGCCCAGGGCGGCAACGCCTTCGACGCGGCGGTGGCCGTCTCCTCGACCCTGGCCGTGGTCGAGCCGATCAGCTCTGGCCTCGGCGGCGGCGGCTTCTTCCTGCTGCATGATGCGGCGACCGGCAAAGATGTGATGCTGGACGCGCGCGAGACCGCGCCGGCCGCAGCCACGCCGCAGGCCTTCCTCGACAAGAAGGGCGACCTGGACCGCGACCGCTCGGTCAACGGCCCGTGGTCGGCCGGCATTCCCGGCCTGCCGGCGGCGCTGGTCGAACTGTCGGCCAAGCACGGCAAGCTGCCGCTGGCGGCCTCGCTGCAGCCTGCGATCCGTATCGCGCGTGAAGGCTTCCCGGTCTATGAGCGCATGGCCAAGGGCTATGCCTCGCGCCGCGAAGTGATGGAGCGTTATCCCGGTACGCGCGAGGTCTACCTGCGCAATGGCAAGCCGATCGCCACCGGTGACCTGTTCAAGCAGCCGGAACTGGCGCAGACCCTGGAGCGCCTGGCAGCCGGTGGCTTCGATGGCTTCTACAAGGGCCAGACCGGCAAGCTGCTGCTGGCCGGCGTGAAGCAGGCCGGTGGCAAGTGGACCGCCGAAGAACTGGCCGGCTATCGCGTGAAGCAGCGCGCGCCGATCGTCTTCAACTACAACGGCTGGAAGATCACCACCGCGCCGCCGCCGTCCTCTGGTGGCATCGCCCTGGCCAGCATGTTGCAGATCCTGGAGGGCTGGGACGTCAAGCAGATGGATGCGGCGCACCGCACCCATCTGGTCGTCGAGTCGATGCGCCGTGCCTACCGCGACCGCACCTTCTTCCTCGGCGATCCGGATTTCGTGCAGATCCCGCAGAAGGTGCTGGCCAGCAAGGATTACGCGCAGGGCCTGCGTGCGACCATCCACCCGGAAAAGGCCACCCCCAGCGACCTGCTGTCGGGCAACCCGACGCCGCTGGAAGATGACGAGACCACCCATTTCTCGATCATCGACCGTGACGGCAACCGTGTCGGTGCTACCCAGACCGTCAACCTGCTGTACGGCTCGGGCCTGATTCCGAAGGGAACGGGTGTGCTGCTGAACAACGAGATGGACGACTTCGCGCTGAAGCCGGGCACGCCCAACGCCTTTGGCGTGATGGGCTACGCCGCCAATGCACCGAAAGCGGGCAAGCGCATGCTCAGCTCGATGACACCGACGTTCATGGAGAACGATGACAAGGTGATCGTGCTGGGCACGCCGGGCGGCAGCCGCATCATCACCATGGTGCTGCTGGGCATCCTCGGCTACGACGCTGGCCTGGATGCGCAGCAGGTCGCCGCGCTGCCGCGCTACCACCACCAGTGGTTGCCGGACCTGATCGAAGCCGAGAGCAACGCTTTCGACGCTGCGACCATCAAGCAGCTGCAGGCGATGGGCCACAAGATCGATCTGCCGGGTGAGGTCGCCGCCGGTGGCCGTGGTTCCAGCCACGTGTGGGGCAACCTGCAGACGGTGGAGTGGGACCGCAAGGCCAACAAGCTGTTTGGCGGCAGCGATCCGCGCAACCCGGTCGGCAGCGCCCAGGTCGTGCCGGCTCCCTGATCCGGCGGTAGCGCCGGGCCATGCCCGGCGGACGCAGGCCTGAGAACCCCGCCCGCAACGGCGGGGTTTTTCATTTTCCCGCTAGCGATTATTTAACGAGCGGCGACCGATAATTGCGCCATGAAACTATGGTCGATTCGCGGTAATACCCAGCGCCTGGATGGCGGTGCGATGTTCGGCAATGCGCCGCGCGCGTTGTGGGAAAAATGGGCAGCACCGGATGAGCTCAATCGCATCGAGCTGGCCTGTCGCGCGCTGTTGGCGAGTCCGCTGGAAGGCAAGACGGTGCTGTTCGAAACCGGCATCGGTGCGTTTTTCGATCCGCGCATGCGCGAGCGCTATGGCGTGCAGGAAAGCCAGCATGTGCTGATCGATTCACTGCGCGAAGCCGGCTTCGAGCACGAAGACATCGACGTGGTGGTGCTCAGCCATCTGCACTTCGATCATGCCGGTGGCCTGCTGGCCGCGTGGCGCGAAGGCCGCGAACCGGAACTGCTGTTCCCCAATGCGACGTATGTGGTTGGTGCGCAGCATTGGCAGCGCGCGTTGCAGCCGCACCCGCGCGACCGTGCCAGCTTCATTCCGGAACTGCCGGGCCTGCTGCAGGCCAGTGGGCGCCTGGAAGTGGTGGACGGTGAGTATTCGAAGGTGCTCGGCCACAGCGTGCGTTTCAGTTACAGCGACGGGCACACGCCGGGGCTGATGCTGGCCGAGATCGTGGGGCAGGGACGCGCAGGCGCAGGGGCGCACGGTGGTGTGGTGTTCTGCGCCGACCTGATTCCCGGTCGTTCGTGGGTGCACGTGCCGATCACGATGGGGTACGACCGCAATGCCGAACTGCTGATCGACGAGAAGCGGCAGTTCCTGGAAGACAAGCTGGCGCGCAACGTGCATCTGTTCTTCACCCATGATCCGCAGGTGGCGCTGGCGCAGGTCGGGCGGGATGAGAAGGGGCGTTTCGTTACGCTGCATGAGCAGGGCGAGCTGAAGGCGCGTGCGTTGGGGTGAGGTTTGCCGGCAGGGCTGCGCCCTGCACCTGCCGAATCAACGGCAACAGCAACGGCAACAGCGGGCTGTCCGTGGAGTGGCGGGGCGGTGTCGGATTGCGGGGACGCCGCAAGTACGTCCCTGTAGGCTTGGCAGCCGCATCCATGCGGCTGACACCCCGCAATCCGACGCCGCCCCGCCGCTGACAGATTTTCGTGACCCGTCGGGGTCGGATCCCGTTGCCGGGCAACGGGCTCTGACCCCGTTCAACGACGGTCAGTAGATCCACGCCGTGCGTGGATGGGCCTTTCTTCGCTGTTCTTACGATGCCTTGAGGCAGCTGCTCATGAAGGTCTTGCGGGCGTCGCCGGCGAGCTTTTTGGTGGCGGCGTCGGCGTTGCACTTCTTCATGCGTTCCTGCGGCGTGGCGGGGGTTGCCGGGGCGGCGGCGTGCGAACTCAGGCATGCGCTCTGCGCGGACTTGTAGGCGTCGCCCTTCAGCCCTTTGTTCTTGGCCGAACAGTCGGCCATGCGCTGCTGCTGCGGGGTGGCGGCGTTGGCGGCCAGCGGCAGGCTGAGCAGCAGGGCGGCGGCGAGCAGGAATGGTGCTTTCATGGTGGCTCCAGGGCAGGGCGGGTGCGCGGAGCATTCGCCCGTCGCCGCAAAGCCGGCGTGAAGGTGCCTGGAGCAGGTGGAGCACTTCCTTTTGAAGCGCTCCGACCCGGGTTGATCTCAGCCCACGCGGGTGCCGAAGATGCGGTCGCCGGCATCACCCAGCCCCGGCAGGATGTAGCCCTTGTCGTTGAGCTGCGCATCGATCGCGGCGGTGTAGATCTCCACGTCCGGGTGCACGGCCTTCACCGCGTCGATGCCCTCCGGTGCGGCAACCAGGAAGATGCCCTTGATCCGGCGGGCACCGGCGCGCTTGAGCATGTCGATGGTGGCGATCAGGGTGCCGCCGGTGGCCAGCATCGGGTCGAGGATCAGCGCATCGCGCTCTTCCAGGCGGCCGGTCAGGCGCTCGAAGTAGGGCACCGGCTGCAGGGTTTCTTCATCGCGCTGCAGGCCGACCACACTGACACGGGCGGCCGGGATCAGCGACAGCACGCCGCTGAGCATGCCGAGGCCGGCACGCAGGATCGGCACGACGGTGATCTTGGCGCCGGCGATGCGCTGCACGGTGACCGGGCCGGACCAGCCCGGCAGGGTGTGCGGCTCGGTGTCCAGGTCGGCGGTGGCCTCGTAGGCCAGCAGCGTGCCAAGTTCGTTGGCCAGTTCGCGGAAATCCTTGGTGCTGAGCGCGGCGTTGCGCATCAGGCCGATCTTGTGCTGCACCAGCGGGTGGCGCACTTCGACGATCTTCATGGGAGGGTCTGGCAGAAGGGGAGAGCCCCATTTTAAGCGGAATGCGCTGTGGTGCCGAGCCGGGTCCGGCCGGCCAGGCTCCACCGGTGTCATGCCCATGCAACCTCGCGGACATACCGTGCTGACCCAATCTTTACACCGTTGGGGATAGCTGTGCAGAAGAAGAACACGTTGGGCCTGGCAATCAGCCTCTCGCTGCTGGCGACGGCCAGCCCGTCGGTGCTGGCAGCCGAAACTGCTGCAGGGGCCGGTGGCGGCGCTGCGGCGACCGATCTGGACCGCATCGAAGTACGTGCGCAGCTGGAATCGCAGGTGCGCGCAGTTGACCTCAAGCGCAGCAGCGACGCTATCGAAGACGCCGTGTCCTCCGACGCGCTGGGGCAGTACCCGGACAAGAACGTGGCCGAGTCGCTGCAGCGCCTGCCGGGCATCAGCGTGACCCGCGACCAGGGCGAAGGCCGTTTCGTGGTGGTGCGTGGCCTGGATGCCAACCTCAACAGCGTCAGCGTCGACGGCATCGCCATCGGCACCCCGGAAGATTCCAGCCGCGCTGCGCCGCTGGATGTGATTCCGTCCGATTCGACCGAGCGCCTGCGCGTGGTCAAGTCGCCGACCCCGGACATGCCGGGCGACGCCATCGGCGGCGCGATCCTGGTTGAATCGGCCTCGGCCTTCGATCGTGACGGCCGCAGCCTGCGCGGCAAGATCGAAGCCAGCCACCAGCAGCTGTCCGGCGAAACCAGCCCGAAGGCCGCTTTCAACTACAGCGAAGTGTTCAATGACACCTTCGGCGTGGCGCTGGGCGTGAACTACCAGAAGCGCACGTTCGAATCGGACAACACCGAAGTGGAGTACGACGGCGAAGACGATGCCGCGCCGGGCGACGTCACCGCGATCAACCTGCAGCACCGCAAGTATGAGATCGAGCGCAAGCGCATCGGCGCCAACCTCAACCTGGACTGGCGCCCGAACGAGGACAGCAAGTACTACCTGCGTGCGCTGTACAGCCAGTTCGACGACGCCGAAACCCGCCAGCGCGTGATCTTCAATTTCGACGACGCGAAGATGGTCAGGACCGGTACCGACCAGTACCGCCTGGACGGCATGCCGAAGGATTCCATCGACAAGCGCATGCGTTACCGCACCAAGGAAGAGAACACCTTCGCCGCCAGCGTGGGCGGCGAGAACAAGTTGACCAACGCCGTGGTCGATTACAAGCTTGGCTTCACCCGGACCGAAGAGCGGGTGAACGATGAGATGGAGGCGCGCTTCAAGCTCAACGGCAAGGCGTTCAACGGCACGCTGGACCAGAGCAGCCGCCTGCCCAGCTACAGCTTCGACAACCCGCAGTGGCTGGACAATGGCAACTACGCGTTCGACCGCTTCGTGATCTCGCCCAAGCAGGTGAACGACAAGGAACACAGCGCGCAGGTCAACGTGCGCTTCGACGGCGACAACAGCAGCATCAAGTTCGGCCTGCTGGGGCGCTGGCGCGACCGCGACGTCAACGTCGATGAAAGCGAACTGCGTGTCGGCCCGAAGGTTGCGCTGTCGAGCTGGACCACCGGCTCGCCCGACTATCGTCATGGCACGCTGGGCGATGGCATGGATTCGGATGCCATGCGCGCGTACTGGGCGGCCAACAGCGGCCAGTTCAGCGCCCGTCCGCAGGACGTCGGTGCCAATGCGATGACGTCGCTGGAGGAGGACTACACCGCCAGTGAAGACATCTTCGCCAGCTATGCCATGGGCACCTGGGATGTCGGCGCGCTGCGCATCATCGGTGGTGTGCGCGTAGAGAACACGCGCTTCAAGGCCGAGGGCAACCAGGTCGATGTGGCTGCAAACGGCCGCAGCTACACCGTGACCCCGCGCGTGGCCAACAGCAGCTACACCAACGTGCTGCCGGGCCTGCACCTGCGCTACGACGCGGCCGATGACTGGGTGCTGCGTGCTTCGGCCAACAAGACTGTTTCGCGTCCGTCCTTCGGCGATATCTCGCCGCGCGTCGGCTACAGCCGCGGCGATGAGGAAGTGCGCCTGGGCAACCCGGAGCTGGACCCGTACGAGTCGAAGAACATCGATCTGTCGGTGGAGAAGTATCTGGGCAGCACCGGTATCGTCTCGCTCGGTCTGTTCCACAAGTCCATCGACGGCTACATCGTGCAGACCGTGCGTACCAATGATCCGGCGTACGGCGGTTTCGACGTGACCCAGCCGATCAATGGCCGCAAAGCCACCGTGCGTGGTGCGGAGCTGAACTGGCAGCAGCAACTGGCCTTCCTGCCCGCCGGTCTGGACGGCCTGCTGGTGGGCGCCAGCGGCACCTGGCTGGATACCGAATTCGATGCTGGCATCGAGGATCGCGCCGGTGAGGATTTCACCCTGCCGCGTGCCTCCAAGCACGTGTACAGCGCGCATATCGGCTATGAAAAGTACGGCCTCAGCACCCGCCTGGCGGCGGTGTACCGCAGCGAGTACCTGGACAGCATCGGCAAGGGCCGTACGTTCGATATCTACGTGGCGCCCAACACCCAGCTCGATTTCTCGCTGGATTACAAATTCAACGCGAACGTGAGCCTGTACTTCGAAGCGCAGAACCTGCTGGATAAGCCGTTGGAGCTGTACCAGGGCACGCGCTCGCGCACCCTGCAGTTGGAAGAATACGGACGCACTTACGCCGTTGGCCTGAAGGTGGCGCTGTGATGGTGCGCGGCATGACCTTGATGGCGGCCTCGCTGGCCGCCGTTCTTGCCGCCGGCTGCACGCCGGCAGCGGACAATGCGCCGGCAGCGGCTGGCGCTGTGGCACCGGTCGAGCGCCAGGTGGCGACCATCGCTGAGGCGTTCCTGACTCCGATGACCCCGGCCGACAACATTGATTCGCCGGCCTCCTGGCAGGCACCGGATGGCAAGACCTGGCTGATTGCAACGGCCAAGGCCACCGACAAGCTGGTGGTCTACGACGGCAGCACTGGCCAGCACATGCGTGATGTCGGCAGCACCGGCACCGGCCTGGGCCAGTTCGATCGTCCCAATGGCATCGCAGTGACCGATGACCTGCTGTGGATCGTCGAGCGCGACAACCATCGGGTGCAGGTGCTGTCACTGCCGGACTTCGCTCCTTTGGCCACCTTCGGTGCCGACGACCTGCGCAAGCCCTACGGCCTGTGGGTGGATCGCCGCGCCGATGGCTACAGCGTCTACGTCACCGACTCCTGGGACAACGGCGAGGACGCACAGGGCAAGGACATCCTGCCGCCGCTGGCGGAGCTGGACAAGCGCGTGCGCCAGTACCACGTGACCCGCGACGGTACCAGGGTCCAGGCAACGCTGTCGGCCAGCATCGGCGATACCAGCGAAGCTGGCGCGCTGCGCGTGGTCGAATCGATCTGGGGTGATCCGGCCAATGATCGCCTGCTGATCGCCGAAGAGGACGAAAGCTACGCCAGCGAATTCAAGGTCTACACCCTGGCCGGGCGCTTCACCGGCACCACCTTCGGTCGCGACGTGTTCAAGGCGCAGGCCGAAGGCGTGATGCTGCGCATCTGCGGCAAGGACGGCTGGTGGATCACCACCGAGCAGGGCAAGCAGCGCAGCGTGTTCCATCTGTTCGACCGCCACACGCTGAAACCGGTGGGCGCGTTCCAGGGCAACACCGTGGCCAACACCGATGGCATCTGGATGATGCAGCAGCCGACGCCGCGGTTCCCGCACGGTGCGTTGTATGCGGTGCACGATGACCAGGGCGTGGTGGCGTTCGACTGGGAAAGCATTGCCAAGCAGTTGGCCCTTCCGCTGGAGTGCGGTTCGTGAGCGCGCGTTTGACGCGCGTGCTTGCGATCGGCCTGCTGTTGGCATTGCCATCGCTGGCGATGGCGGCAGCCGAGCCCAACACCCAAGTGCCGTCGGGCAGCCGCTACTACGCAGCCACACCGGTGCCGGACCGCATCGTCGCCTCTCCGTCGGTCGACCCCAGCCACGGTTTCGCGGTGGCCTGGCGCACCGATGGCAGCGTGCAGTCGCCGCTGCTGGAAATCGCACTGGCCGACGATTCGCCGGCCATCGAGGGCATCCGCCAGGTGCGCGCAACCACCCAGGTGCTGCAGACCGAGAACGGCCTGTCGCATCATCATCGCGCCGACATCGATGGCCTGCAGCCGGACGCCCTGTATGTCTACCGCGTACAGGGCAACGGCAGCTGGAGCGCGTGGAACCAGCTGCGCACCCTGGCCGCCGCCGACCAGCCGCTGACCCTGCTGTACTTCGGCGATACCCAGAACAAGAACGTCAGTCACGTCAGCCGCGTGGTGCGGGCCGCACAGAAGGCTGCACCGGATGCGCGGATCAGCCTGTTCGCCGGTGACCTGGTCAGTGGTGGTGACAACATTGACGACAGCGAATGGGGCGAGTGGTTCGCCGCCACCAGCTGGCTGGCGCAGGAGACGCTGGTGGCGCCGGCGATCGGCAACCATGAGTACTTCGAGGAATTCGAGGACACCCCGCAGGAGCGCCGCGTGCTGGGCCGTCATTGGCCGGTGACCTTCGCTCTGCCGGGTAACGGTGCCAATGCGGCGGCGGGTACCAGCTACTGGTTCGATGCGCAGGGCGTGCGCGTGGCCGTGGTCGACGGCACATCAGCGCTGGATCTGGGTACCGCCAAGGCGCAGGCGCAGTGGCTGGACAAGGTGCTGGCCGGCAACCGACAGCCGTGGACGATCGTGCTGTTGCACCAGCCGTTCTACTCGCCGCGCGAGGGCCGCGAAAATGCAGCCCTGCGCAAGGTGCTGCTGCCGGTGGTACGACGCCACAAGGTGGATCTGGTGCTGCAGGGGCATGACCACACCTACGGACGTCGCGGTGAAGGGCAGGCGGCAACGCCGCAGTACGTGGTGACTGTGGCGGGACCGAAGCAGTACCGGCTGTCGGACGAGGCCCGCAGGACGATGGAACCGGTGGGCGAGGACACCCAGCTGTTCCAGGTGTTGCGTATCGATCCGCAGCAGCTGCGCTACGAGGCGCGCACGGTCACCGGACGCCTGTACGACGCCTTCGAGCTGAAGCGCGATGGCCATGGCAGCAAGCAACGGGTGGAATTGCAGGAAGGGCGGATTGCTCCGCGTGACTGCGCGCGCGCCCAGACTGCCAAGGGCCGCACCGACCGCTGCTGGGAGTGAGGACAGCCCGATGAGCACGCGCGCGCGCATCGTTCCGATGGCCGCCATTGCCGTTGCCCTGCTGCTGATGGGCAGCGCGGTGGCCGCTGCGGATTCGGTCCTGCACCCGTTCCTGACCGCTCAGCCGAAGCAGGTGCCGCAGGAAAGAAAGGCGGGCGGGTGATCAGGGAATGCATGAAGTAAATCCACGCCATGCGTGGATTGAACCTTCCCGCACACCATCCACGCATGGCGTGGATCTACTGCATCGCGTCCAGGAACAGTTCTGCTTCGTCCGCGTCGCCCAGCACCGCAGCGACAGCGCGCAGCGCCGCTTCGCGATGTTCGGGACGGATCCCACCATCATCGTCGTCGCTGTACAGATCCTCATCGACCTCGAGGTAAACGCTGCCGGCCGCCGCCAGTGCGGCCATCAAGGTCGGTACGTCGGCGACGAACTCGTCGGCGTCCCAGTGGCCCGTGCCATGACGGGCGAACAACACGCGGCCATCATTGATGTCGAGGATGAGGGGATCGGCGCCACGGTCGGCAATCACCAGCCAGTGCGCCGGCCAGTTGCTGATCGGCTCGCCATCAATGCCATGCCAGCGGTAGCCCGCCTGATACGCCCACAGGCGCTGCAACGGCGGCAGCCACACTTCTACGCCCGGTACGGTGATGCCGCTGGGGCCGTTGGCAGGATTGAACACCTCACCGAACGGGCCGACGTGTGCATAGAATCCGGCCAGCACGTCCGGCAACGGGAATGGTCCCTGCCACGCATCAGCGTGTTGCGGTCGCAGGGTGCCGAAGCGGTCAAACGTGGTGCGAAGATCATCCATGACGAGGGCAGGGCGGAAGCAGGACAGCACGCAGCCTAGCAGAGCCGGTCGCACGCATCGCCTTCACCGTCACTGGCTATCATGGCCGCCCAGGACAGAGAGGCAGTGCACGTGTCGGTAGCGTTGGTATGGTTCCGTCGGGACCTGAGGTTGCAGGACAATCCGGCGCTGCAGGCGGCCCTGGAAGCGGGCCACGACGTGGTGCCGGTCTACATCCACGCCCCGCACGAAGAGGGCGATTGGGCGCCGGGTGCCGCGTCGAACGCCTGGCGGCACCGCTCGCTGGCAGCGCTGGATGGCGATCTGCGTGCACGCGGCTCCTCGCTGGTGCTGCGCACCGGCAACAGCCTGCCGACCCTGCAGGCGCTGATCGAACAGACCGGCGCCGAGGCGGTGTACTGGAACCGCAAGTACGAACCGGCGACCCAACCCCGTGATGCCGCCGTCAAACGCACGCTGCGCGAGCAGGGCATCGATGCGCAGAGCTGCAACGGCAGCCTGCTGTTCGAGCCCTGGGACATCGCCACCCAGCAGGGCCAGCCCTACAAGGTATTCACCCCGTACTGGCGCAACGTGCTCAGCCATTGGCGATTGCCGGCCCTGCAGGCGCCGCCGCGCACGTTAGCCGCACATACCGTTGAAGGCCTGGCGCTGGACGCGCTGCAGCTGGCGCCGTCGTTGCAGTGGGACTGCGGCTTCTGGGAGCACTGGCAGCCGGGTGAGGCCGGTGCGCTCGAGGCGCTGTCCGTGTTCGAGGAGGGTGCGCTGCGCGGCTATCGCGAACAGCGCGACCTGCCGGACCGGGTCGGTACCTCGCGGCTGTCGCCGCACCTGCATTTCGGCGAAATCGCCCCGTGGCGCATCGCCCACGCGCTGGAAGGCCTGCGCAGCGCTGGCACCGATGCCGACATCGACGGCTACCTGCGCCAGCTCGGCTGGCGTGACTTCGCCTACCACCTGCTGCACCACTTCCCGAAGACGCCCACGGAAAATCTCAACCCGCGTTTTGATCGTTTCCCCTGGGCCAACCCCAGTGCTGCCCAGCTGCAGGACTGGCAGCGCGGCAACACCGGCGTCCCCATCGTAGACGCGGGCCTGCGTGAGCTCTGGCATACCGGCTACATGCACAACCGGGTACGGATGATCGTCGCCAGCTACCTGTGCAAGCACCTGCGTGCGCATTGGCTGCACGGCGCGCAGTGGTTCTGGGACACGCTGGTGGACGCGGACCTGGCCAACAACACGATGGGCTGGCAGTGGGTGGCCGGCACCGGTGCCGATGCGGCGCCCTATTTCCGTGTATTCAATCCCGTCACCCAGGCCGAGAAGTTCGATCCACAGGCGAGCTACATCAGTCGTTGGGTGCCGGAGCTGGCGGCGCTGCCGGTGAAGGCGCGGTTCGCTCCATGGCAGCACCCGCAGCTGTTGGCCGAACGCGCGCCCGGGTATCCGCGCATGCCGCTGGTGGACCTGGCGGCAGGTCGGGATGCGGCACTGGCTGCTTACCGCCAGTCGGCGGCGGGGTAAAGCGCTGGCTGAGCGGTCCAGACAGCTAGCTGAACACGTCCCTGTCGGCCGGTGCGATCATCATCCCGACATCGCGTCCGGCTGTTTATCCTCGTTGCCGCCCGCAAGCCGCCGGCCCGACCGGAAACCAAGGAGAACACCATGATCCGCAACACCACCCGCAACGTCGCACTGGCCCTGATGAGTGCGGCCGTCCTGTCGGCCTGCGCCACCGGCGGCTCCTACGTGCAGAGTGATCCGTACGGCAACCCGACCGAGCAGCAGAACCGCACCGGCCGCAACGCCCTGATCGGTACCGCCATCGGCGTGGCCGCGGGCCTGCTGACCGGCGACAGCGCCACCGAGCGTCGCCAGCACGCGCTGATCGGCGCGGGTATCGGTGCACTCAGCGGCGCCGCCGTGGGTCAGTACCAGGATCGCCAGGAGCGCGCGCTGCGCGAGCGCACCGCCAACACCGGCATCGATGTGCAGCGTCAGGGCGACAACATCACGCTGAACCTGCCGGACGGCATCACCTTCGACTTCGGCAAGTCGGCACTGAAGCCGCAGTTCTACGGCTCGCTCAATGGCGTTGCCGGCACCCTGCGCGACTACAACCAGACCATGATCGAAGTGGTCGGCCACACCGACAGCATCGGCAGCGACGCGGTCAACAACCGCCTGTCCAAGGAACGCGCTGATTCGGTGGCGCAGTACCTGATCGGCCAGGGTGTGCAGAGCGTGCGCATCGAGACCCTGGGCGCTGGCAAGTCCTACCCGATTGCCGACAACAGCACCGATGCCGGCCGTGCCAAGAACCGCCGCGTTGAGATCCGCGTGATTCCGCTCAAGCAATAACGCGCAGCGTTATTGCTGTTCCGGTGCAGCCGGAACGAAAATGCCGCCCTTGCAGGCGGCATTTTTGTAGGTGCCGAGCTTGCTCGGCACGCCGATAGCCCCTGTGGAGACCCATGCCGACCAAGGTCGGCATCTACCAGGATGGGCTCGTGCTATTGATGCAGTCTACGCCGCAGACGCAGCCACCTTCTCCAGGATCCGCTTGCCGCTGCTTGCCAGCGCCGCTTCTTCCTGCTCCTGCTGCTGCCGTGCCAGCTTCGCACCCGGGCACTGCGCCAGCATGTAGTTGGCGTCGAAGTTGAGTTTCTCCACCAGGAAGTCGACGAACGCGCGCACCTTCGGCGAGACCAACCGGCCACCGGCAAACACCGCGTTGAAGTCCACTTCCGGACCGGTCCAACCGGCCAGCACGCGGCGCACCATGCCCGACTCGACGAACGGCTTGGCCATCACGTCGCCGGTCAGCAGCAGGCCCTCGCCACACACCAGCGCACCATTCAGCGCAGACATGTCGTTGGCGGTCATCAGCGGCGTCACCGGGAAGTCGCGCAGCTCGCCGCCGTTCTCGCCCAGCTGCCAGGTAAAGCGTGGCGAATTGCCGGTGTGGTACGGCTTGCGCATGGCCAGGATGCGATGGAACTGCAGCTCTTCCGGATGCAGCGGCTCGCCGTAGCGCTCGATGTAGGCCGGGCTGGCGAACACCTGCGTACGCAGGCTGCCGAGCTTGCGCGCCACCAGGTTGGAATCGGGCAGGGCACCCACGCGCAGGGCGAGATCGGCCTCGCCGGCGATCAGGTCCAGCTTCTCGTTGCCCATGTGCATGTCCAGGCGGATCTCCGGGTACTGTGCATGGAACTGGCCCAGCAGCGGTGCGATCCAGGTGATGCCGATCGAATAGGGCACGGTGAAGCGCAGCCAGCCGCGTGGGCCGGACTGCAGCTGGCTGACCGCGCTTTCGGCTTCTTCAAGCTCGCGCGCGATGCGCTGGCAATGCTCGTGATAGATCGAGCCGGCCTCGGTGAGGCCGAGGCGGCGCGTGGTCCGGTGCAGCAGGCGCGCGCCGAGGCGCGTTTCCAGTTCCTGCACCTTGCGGCTGACCGTGGTCTTGGGCAGGCCGAGCGATTTGGCAGCCGCGATGAAGCTGCCTTGCTCGACCACTTTGACGAAGATCAGCGTCTCGTTGAGATCGTGGGACATGGTCAGGAATCCTGGACGTCGGGGATGGGGCAATCGTGACAGAACGATTGGACCGGGGACGGGATGATTATTCCCCTTAATCAGGACTAATCAAGTAGGGGTTTGAGGTCTATCGTGGCGCCATTCGCTAATTGGAGCCCGTCCGCCATGAGCCTGCGCAACATTCTTGCCCGCTTCCGGATTGCCGGCCAGAACGCTCTGGACCTGGCAATGACCGTCGAATCCCGTCCCAGCTCCTTGGTTAACAAGGATTTTCGGGAGTTTACCGCACCCATGCGTCAGCAGCGTGGCGGTGCCTTGCACCTCGCTTCACACAAGGGTGACCGACTGCGTCGAATCGGGACTATCCCGGATTTGGGAGGAAATGTCCCGTGAATGGGATTCTGACCCCAGAAGTCCTGGTTCTCGGCGGCACCGGTGCCGTCGGCCAGGGTGTGGTCGGCGCCCTGCTGGAGGCCGGCAGCCCCGTGCTGGTGGTCGGTCGCGATCCGCGCCGCCTGGCTGCATTGCACGAGCAGTTCGCCGATGAGCCGGGCCTGCAGACGATGCTGGGTTCGCTGAGCGATGACAGCTCTGCGCGTGTGGTGGCCGAACGCGTGGCGCAGCGCCCGCGTCCGCTGGCAGCGGTGATCGCCGCGATGGGTGGTCCGTACAACCGCGGTCGCGTGGTCGAGCGTGGCGGCGACGCACTGTCGGCGGCACTGCAGGCTGACCTGATGCCGCATGTGCACGCGGTGCGTCATCTGTTGCCGCTGCTGCAGGACAACGTGCACGCCCGTCGCTACGTGATGATCGGCAGCCCGGCCGGGCTCAAGCCCTGGGCCGGTTATGGCGAGACCTCGATCACCACGGCCGCGCTGCGCATGTATGCGCAGGTGGTGCACCAGGAAGCGCAGGCCGTCGGCGTTCGCGCGCAGATGCTGGAAGTGTGCAGCCCGGTCTGCACGCCGGCCAACGCCGCCAACGCCTGCATCGAATGGCCGAGTTCACTGCTGGTCGGTCGCCGCGTGGTGTCCCTGCTCGACGGGTGCCGCGACAACCGCGCAATCGTCCGTTGCGACAGTAGTGATGCCGAACTGCCACGCGGCCTGCTGCACCTGGAAATACCGCCGCTCTGGCGCGACACCGCAGGCGTTGCTTGACCTCAGCCTTGGTTGAGGTCGCAGGATACGCCGCCGAAAGTTGATAGCAATTCTCAAATAGCTGTACCACCCCTCCGTACGGATGCATGCCATGACTTCCCCCAACACCACTCCACATCGTTTCCGTCATCGCCTGGCGATGGCTGGCGTGTCGATCCTCGCTGCCGCCGTTCTGGCTGCCTGCAGCGGTGGCCATGCCGAAGAAGCCGGCGCACCGCCCCCGCCGCAGGTCAGCGCTGCCCCCGTGCTGCTCAAGCAGATCAGCCAGTGGGACGAATTCAGCGGTCGTGTCGAGGCCGTGCAGAGCGTCGAGCTGCGCCCGCGCGTGTCCGGCTACATCGACAAGGTCAACTACGTTGAAGGCGAAGAAGTGAAGAAGGGCGCCGTCCTGTTCACCATCGATGCCCGCAGCTACCAGGCCGAGTACGATCGCGCCAACGCCGAACTGGCCCGTGCGCGCACCCAGGCGGTGCTGGCCCGCAGCGAGTCCGAGCGTGCCAAGCGCCTGGCCGAGCAGCAGGCGATCTCCACCGAGACCGCCGAACAGCGTCGTGCGGCCGCCGACCAGTCCGGTGCGGCGGTGCAGGCGGCGCAGGCCGCGGTGGATGCAGCCCGCCTCAACCTGGAGTTCACCAAGGTGCGTGCGCCGATCGACGGCCGTGCCGGCCGGGCGATGGTCACCGCCGGCAATCTGGTCACCGCCGGTGACAGTGCCAGCGTGCTGACCACGCTGGTCTCGCTGGATACGGTGTTCGTCTATTTCGATGCCGACGAAAGCACCTTCCTGCGGTACGCGCAGATGGCACGCAAGGGCGAGCGCCCGAGCGAGCGCGACAGCGAGCTGCCGGTGAAGGTCGGCCTGTCCGGTGAAGAAGGCTACCCGCACACGGGCAAGGTCGACTTCCTCGACAACCAGGTGACCCGCAGCACCGGCACCATCCGCGTCCGCGCGCTGCTGGACAACGCCGATCGCCAGTTCACCCCGGGCCTGTTCGCCCGCGTGCAGCTGCTCGGCAGCGGCCAGTTCCAGGCCATGCTGATCGACGACAAGGCCGTGCTGACCGACCAGGACCGCAAGTACGTCTACGTGGTCGACAAGGATGGCAAGGCCCAGCGCCGCGACATCCAGCTTGGCCGCACCGCCGAAGGCCTGCGCATTGTCGAGAAGGGTCTGGCCGCCGGTGACAAGGTGATCATCGATGGCGTGCAGAAGGTCTTCATGCCCGGTATGCCGGTGCAGGCGAAGCCGGTGGCGATGCAGCCCACCGCTGCGCCGGCGCCGGGTCGCGATGCAACTGCCGCACTGAACCACTGATCCGCGTCCCCGCTTAGCTGCCGGTGCCAGCGGCAGCCGTCACTGCCTTCGCCAGATTGGCGAGGGGCAGGGCGGCTGTTGCCCGCCGACGGCCTTTTCCAGGAATTCTTCCATGGACTTTTCCCGTTTCTTCATCGACAGGCCGATCTTCGCGGCGGTGCTGTCGATCGTGATCTTCGCCGCCGGCCTGATCTCGATTCCGATGCTGCCCATCGGTGAGTACCCCGAAGTGGTGCCGCCGTCGGTGGTCGTACGCACGGTGTATCCCGGCGCCAACCCCAAGGTGATCGCCGAAACCGTGGCCACCCCGCTGGAGGAGGCCATCAACGGCGTTGAGGGCATGATCTACCTCAAGTCAGTGGCAGGTTCCGACGGCGTGCTGCAGATGACCATCACCTTCCGCCCGGGCACCGACCCGGACGAAGCGGCGGTGAAGGTGCAGAACCGCGTCGCCCAGGCCCAGGCGCGACTGCCCGAGGACGTACGCCGGCAAGGCGTGACCACCCAGAAGCAGTCGCCCACCTTCCTGATGGTGGTGCACCTGACCTCGCCCAACGGCAAGTATGACACCCTGTACCTGCGCAACTACGCCCGCCTGCACGTCAAGGACGCGCTGGCACGTATCCAGGGCGTGGGCGATGCGCAGATCTTCGGCGGTGGCGACTACGCCATGCGCGCCTGGCTGGACCCGGACAAGGTTGCCGCGCGCGGCCTGACCGCCAGCGATGTGGTGCGCGCCATGCGCGAGCAGAACGTGCAGGTCTCGGCCGGCCAGCTCGGCGCCGAGCCGATGCCCAACAGCCAGTTCCTGACCCTGATCAACGCCCAAGGCCGCCTGCGCAGCGAGCAGGAGTTCGGCGACATCGTGCTCAAGAGCGGCGTAGACGGTGAAGTGGTGCGGTTGTCGGACGTGGCCCGGGTTGAGCTGGGTGCCGGCGACTACACCCTGCGCTCGCAGCTGGACGGCAAGAACGCGGTGGGTATCGGTATCTTCCAGGCCCCCGGCGCCAACGCGCTGGAGATCCGCGACGCGGTGATGGCCAGCATGGACGAGATGCAGAAGACCATGCCCGCCGACGTGAAGTACGAGGCGGTGTATGACACCACCATCTTCGTGCGCGACTCGATCAAGGCAGTGGTCTCGACCCTGCTGGAAGCCATCGCGCTGGTGGTGCTGGTGGTGATCCTGTTCCTGCAGACCTGGCGTGCCTCGATCATCCCGCTCATCGCAGTGCCGGTGTCGATCGTCGGTACGTTCGGTGCGCTGTACCTGCTGGGCTTCTCGATCAACACGCTGAGCCTGTTCGGCCTGGTGCTGGCGATCGGCATCGTGGTCGATGACGCGATCGTGGTGGTGGAAAACGTTGAACGCAACATCGAGGAAGGCCTGACCCCGCTGGCCGCTGCGCATCAGGCGATGCGCGAAGTGTCCGGGCCGATCATCGCCATCGCGCTGGTGTTGTGTGCGGTGTTCGTGCCGATGGCGTTCCTGTCGGGCGTCACCGGTCAGTTCTACAAGCAGTTCGCGGTCACCATCGCCATTTCCACGGTGATCTCGGCAATCAACTCGCTGACCCTGTCGCCGGCCTTGGCCGCCCGCCTGCTGAAGCCGCATGGCGCGCCGAAGGATGCCCCGACCCGCATCATCGACCGTCTGTTCGGCTGGGTGTTCCGTCCGTTCAACCGCTTCTTCAAGTCCAGCTCGGAAAAGTACGAGCGTGGCGTGTCGAAGATCCTCGGCCGTCGTGGTGCGGTGTTCGTGGTGTACGCGGTGCTGCTGGTCGGTACCGGCTTCATCTTCAAGCTGGTGCCGCCGGGCTTCATTCCGACCCAGGACAAGCTGTACCTGATCGCGGGTGTGAAGCTGCCGGAGGGTTCGTCGATCGCGCGTACCGATGAAATGCTGCGCAAGGTCGCCAAGATCGCCCAGGAAACCGACGGTGTGGCCCACACCATCTCGTTCCCGGGCCTGAATGCCCTGCAGTTCACCAACACGCCCAACACTGGTGTCGCGTTCATTCCGCTCAAGCCGTTCAGCGAGCGCCATGGCCGTACCGCCGCGCAGATCAATGCGGAGATCAACCAGAAGATCGCCGGCCTGCAGGAAGGGTTTGCCTTCGCCATGATGCCGCCGCCGATCCTTGGCCTCGGTAACGGCAACGGCTACCAGATGTTCATCCAGGACCGTGGCAACCTCGGCTATGGCGCGTTGCAGAACGCGGTGCAGTCGATGCAGGGTGCGGTTGCGCAGACCCCAGGCATGGCCTTCCCGATCACCAGCTACCAGGCCAACGTGCCGCAGCTGGATGCCGAGGTGGACCGTGTCAAGGCAAAGGCCCAGGGCGTACAGCTGACCGAGTTGTTCGACACGCTGCAGACCTACCTCGGTTCGGCCTACGTCAACGACTTCAACCAGTTCGGACGTACCTGGCAGGTGATCGCACAGGCAGATGGCCAGTTCCGTGACAGCGTCGAGGACATCGGCAAGCTGCGCACCCGCAATGATCGTGGCGAGATGGTGCCGATCGGCTCGATGGTCACCGTCAAGGAAACCTACGGCCCGGACCCGGTGCTGCGCTTCAACGGCTACCCGGCCGCTGACCTGGCCGGTGAAGCCGACCCGCGTGTGCTGTCCTCGGCCGAAGCGATGAACAACCTCACCGCCATCGCCGCCAAGGTGCTGCCGGTGGGCATGGCGACCGAATGGACCGACCTGAGCTACCAGCAGGCGACCCAGGGCAAGGCTGCCTTCATCGTGTTCCCGGTGGCGATCATGCTGGCGTTCCTGGTGCTGGCCGCGCTGTACGAAAGCTGGTCGCTGCCGTTGGCGGTGATCCTGATCGTGCCGATGACCCTGCTGTCCGCGCTGTTCGGTGTGTGGATGACCGGCGGCGACAACAACGTGTTCGTGCAGGTCGGCCTGGTGGTGCTGATGGGCCTGGCGTGCAAGAACGCGATCCTGATCGTCGAGTTCGCCAGAGAGCTGGAAATGGGCGGCAAGGGCATCGTCGAAGCGGCACTGGAAGCCTGCCGCCTGCGTCTGCGCCCGATCGTGATGACCTCCATCGCCTTCATCGCCGGCACCGTGCCGCTGGTGCTGTCGCATGGTGCTGGCGCCGAAGTGCGCTCGGTGACCGGTATCACCGTGTTCGCCGGCATGCTGGGCGTGACCCTGTTCGGCCTGTTCCTGACCCCGGTGTTCTACGTGGCACTGCGCAAGTTCGTCACCCGCAACGGTGGTGGCCAGCTGGTGCAGCACGGCGAGCCGACCATCCACCACTGACATGGAAAACAGCGGCGCCGGCAACCACCGGCGCCCGCTTCCCCCTACCAAGGCAATGAATCCATGAACACCCATCAGAACAAGATCGCGCTGGTTACCGGCGCAACCCGCGGCATCGGCCTGGAAACCGTGCGCCAGCTGGCGCAGGCCGGCGTGCATACGCTGCTGGCCGGGCGCAAGCGCGAGACCGCCGTCGAACTGGCACTGAAGCTGCAGGCAGAAGGCCTGCCGGTGGAGGCACTGCAGCTGGACGTCAACGATGGCGCCAGCATCGCCGAGGCGGTCGAGCAGGTGCGCCAGCGCCATGGCCGTCTGGACATCCTGGTCAACAACGCCGGCATCATGATCGAGAACCCCGCACAGCTGCCGTCGGAACAGTCGCTGGACACCTGGCGTCGCACCTTCGACACCAACGTGTATGCGCTGGTGGCAGTGACCCAGGCCTTCCTGCCGCTGATCAAGCAGGCCAAGTCCGGTCGCATCGTCAATGTCTCCAGCATGCTCGGCTCGCAGACCCTGCATGCCGATCCGACCTCGGGCATCTACGACTTCAAGATCCCGGCCTACAACGCCTCCAAGGCCGCGGTGAACAGCTGGACCCTGTCCCTCGCCCATGAGCTGCGCAGTACGCCGATCAAGGTCAACACCGTGCACCCCGGTTACGTGAAAACCGATATGAACGGCGGCAACGGCGAAATCGAAATCGCCGAGGGCGCACGCTCCAGCGTGCAGATGTCGCTGATTGGCGAGTCCGGCGCCAGCGGCAGCTTCACCTACCTGGGCGAGGTGCTGCCATGGTGATCCGCACCCTGGCGATGGCCGTCTCCAGCCTGGTGCTGGCGGGCTGTGTCAGCGTCGGCCCCAATTACAAAGCACCGGTGCAGGAGTCCGTCGTCCTGCAGGGTGCGCAGCAGCCGGTGTTCAGCACCGCCTCGCCGGTCGCCAGCTGGTGGGCGCAGTTCGATGATCCGGTGCTTGAAGAACTGGTGCATGGCGCGCTGTCGGACAACCTGGACCTGCGCGTGGCCGTGGCCCGCGTCAGCCAGGCCCGTGCAGTGTTCGTCGAGAGCCGCTTCGACCAGGCGCCGCACGTTACCGCTGGCGGCAGCTACGATCGCCGCAAGCAACCCGATCCGCAGCTGGGTGGGCAGCGGGTGTTCAGTGAAAGCTACCAGCTCGGCTTCGATGCGGGCTGGGAGCTGGATCTGTTCGGCCGCAAGCGCCGTGCTGCAGAGGCCGCGCGTGCCGACCTGGACGCCGAGCAGGCCAACCTCGCCGACGCGCAGGTGCTGATCGCGGCCGAAGTGGCACGCAACTACTTCGAGTTGCGTGGCACCCAGAAGCGCATCGCGGTGGCCCAGCGCACCCTGGTCAACCTGCGTGATACGCAGCGGCTGACCGAGGCACGCTGGGAGCTGGGTGCCGGCAGCGAGCTGGACGTGCAGAGCAGCCGCGCACGGTTGAAGGCCATCGAGGCCGATATCCCGCTGCTGGAAGTGGCCGAGACGCAGTCGCGCAACCGGCTGGCCGTCCTGCTTGGCCAGCGTCCGGAAGTGTTGACCGCCATGCTGGCACCGCACGAAGTGCCGGCGTTTGCCAAGGCCTTGCCGCTGGGCGATACCCGCGAACTGCTGCGTCAGCGTGCTGACGTGCGGGTCGCCGAACGCCGCCTGGCTGCCGCCACCGCGCGTGTCGGCGTGGCCACCGCCGATCTGTTCCCGCGGCTGTCGCTGTCTGGTTTCGTCGGCTTCCTCGGTGGCGATGCCAGTGGCCTGGTCAACGGCAACAACAAGGCCTGGTCGCTGACCCCGTCGCTGAGCTGGGCGGCATTCGATTTCGGCACGGTCAAGGCACGCCTGCGTGCGAGCAAGGCCGAGGCCGAGGGCGTGGCCGCACAGTACGAGCAGGCGGTGCTGCTGGCGCTGGAAGACACCGAGAACGCGTTGACCCGCTACTCCAAGCAGCAGGCACGGCTGGCCATCGTGGTCGAGCAGGCGCAGGCAGCACGACGGGCCGAATCGCTGGCGCAGATCCGCTACCGCGAGGGTTCGGAAGACTTCCTGACCCTGCTCGACGCGCAGCGCACGCAGTTGGTGGCCGATGATGCACTGGCGGCCGCCGAATCGGAGGTCAACGTCAGCGTGGTGGGCGTGTACAAGGCACTGGGTGGCTGGGGCCAGTCACCGCAGGCGCCGAGCGTAGCCCAGGCGCGCTGATCGGCAGGGGACGGGAGCATCAGCTTCCGTCCCTTTTTTCGTTACGGCCAGAGGTTGGCCGGGGCATCGGGGCCGCGCATGCGCACGATGCAGAAACGATGACCGGTGGGCGCTTCCATCACCCACCAGCGTTTGACGAAACCGACCCGGCGCGCACCGAGCCTTTCCAGCCGTTCGGCTTCGGCGTCGATGTCGTCACTTTCGATATCCAGGTGCACCCGCGACGGGTGATCGACCCGCTGCACCTCCACGTTCAAGCCGGCCGGCGCACCTGTCAGGTCGGCGTACTCTGCGTCGCCTTCGCCACGGGCCGGCTCGGCCTGCAGGCCCAACGCTGCGGCCCAGAAGCGGGCGCTGTCCGCAGCAGGTGTGTCCTGGCAATCGATGATGAAACCGGCCAGTCGGCTGCGATGGGTCATGTGCCGTCTCCGCTCAATGAGGGTGCTGGCAGGGTAGCGCGTGTGCCGCCGGGCGCGTTCTCGCCGCCATGACGTTTCTGACTCTGCCGGAAGTGCCGCCCACCGTGTAACTAGTGGGGGGAACACGGGAGGACAGGACATGAGCGAACAGAAGCAATCGACCCAACGGACGCTGCTCGGCGATCCCGGCCTGCCGGGGGCCGGGCTGTCGGTCGCCGTGGTGGTGCTGCTGGTGCTGGCAGCGATGGCCGCGGTGATCGGTTTCCTGCGCCTGCCCGATTCCATGCTGGGGGTTGGCCTTGTCGGCATTGCGGTGTTCCTGGCCGTCGGCGCACGCATCTGCCAGGCGCGCGACCAGCACCAGGCGCTGTACCGCCTGCTGGGCAAGCGACCCCCGCCGTAGCGAGGGTCGCCGCAGTGCTCAGGGCTTCGGCCAGTCCAGCTCAACGACCAGCGGGAAGTGATCGGAGGGCAGCACGCCGTCGATGCGGCGGTCATCGGTGCGGAAGCTGCGCGCGTGGAAGCCACGTACCAGCACCCAGTCCAGTTCGGCGGTCGCCGTTCCCGTGAAGTTGTGGAAGGTCAGGCGCGGCCCCTGCGGTGTCTTGACCTGTGTGCGCGTGTCCTGCAGCACCCGGGTGAAGGCCTGATAGGTGCCGCCGCCGGGTTCGCTGTTGAAATCACCGGTCAGCACGACGGGCAGATCGGAAGGCAGGGCGGCCACGCGCTTGGCGATCAGTTCGGCACCCTTGATCCGCCGCGGTTCGTCCTCGTCGCGGTAGGGCAGGTGGGTGTTCATGAAGTAGAAGCGACGGCCATCATCCAGGCGACGGAACACGGCCCAGGTGACCATGCGCGGGAACAGGTTGCCCCAGCTGATGCTGCCTGCGACCTCGGGTGTATCGGACAGCCAGAAGTTGCCGGATTCCTCCACCGCCAGCACCTTGCTGTCGTAGAACACGCCCATGTGCTCGTCGCCGCTGCCACCGCGGCGACCTTCGCCGAACCAGCGATAGTCGGGCAGGTGCTCGGCCAGGTAGTTGGCCTGCTCCAGCACCAGTTCCTGGGTGCCGATCACCGCCGGGTGCGCCTGCTGGATCACCGTGACCATGGCCTCGCGGCGATCTTGCCAGCGCTTGCCAGGGTCGGTGTCAGCGGGAGTGCGTACGTTGAAGGACATCACCTTCAACGGCGCGGGCGTGCTCGCCCAGGTGGCGGCGGGCAGAGCAAGGACCAGCAGTGCGCAGAGCGCGGATCTGCGGAAACGTGACAGCATCGTGGAATCCCTCCATTCCGTGAAAACGATTTCACGGAGGATGCCACGGAAAGGGAGGGTGGAGGTATGCCGGAGCGGGCGATTTCCGTGCGCCCGCCCGGGCGTGACCGTCGGCTGCAGCAACGTTGCCGATAGGGTTCGTTGCTCAGATCAGGTAGGGATTGCCGTACTCGTCGATCCAGTATTCAGAAACGAAGACGCTGCCCGTTTCGTCGACGAAGGTCACCGTGCAGTGCTGGTGGATGCGGTAGCGCTCCACTTCCACCGGTACGCATTCGGTGGTGCTGCCGGGTGGCGATGGCACACCGGCGACGGCACTTCCTGCCGATGCCATGCTGCCAATCGCCAGCATCAATGCGGCCATCGAGGCCAGTTGCAGTTTCATAAGCATCATCCTTGCTTTCTGCAATCGCGCACATGCGCTTGGCTTGTGTAGCATGCGACGGCGGTCCACGGAAGTGTCACGCCTGCACTCAGTCCCCGATCTCACCGCGCCGGCTGGCCGCGCGCACTGCCTGCGCAGTGGTCGCCACGCCCAGCCGCTGGCGTGCTCTGCGCAGGTGGTTTTCCACGGTGCGCGCGGACAGCCCAAGCGTGGCAGCGATGTCTGCCTGGCGACGACCGGCGGCAACCCAACGCAGTACCTCACGCTCGCGCGCGCTGAGTGTGCCGGTAGGCACAACCGCCGGGGCGACAGACAGCCGATGCGCCGCACGGAAGGCGGCGGTGCCGATCAGCTCCAGCAGCAACCGTGCTGATGGAGATGCGTCGATCGTGCGCCCGCCCCAGCTGACCGCGCCTTCCAACCCGGTTGCACCGAACACTGGCACCTGCAGGCCGTGCAGTCCTTCGCCGCGCGGTTGCCGCACGACTTGGTAGCGCTCGCCGCGCATGCCCTGCTGCTTGCTCCAGAAGAAGGGCGCATCGCTGTCCAGCACATGGCGATTGACCGGGCACGCATGCAGGTAATGCGCCATGTCAGTGTTGGCGCCCTCACCGAACCAATCGCCATCGATCCAGTACAGGCGCTGCGCGCCGCGTTCCAGATCGGTGCCGGTGGCGAACATCAGCGTGCGGTCATAGCCCAGCGGCGCGCCGGTGCTGCGCAGCAACGCGCCGACCGCCGCCAGCGAACGCGCGCGCTCCAGCACCAGCAATGACGGCACCACGCTGTCCATGTCGATCAGCGCGTGGCCAGCGCATCCAGCAGGGTGCGCGCGGCCAGCTTGCCCAGCGCATTGCCCGCCAACGGGCTGTCTCCGGTCAGCAGCAGGCGGTCCTGCATCACGCTGCCGTCGATGCCCTCGTTGACGATCTGCACGCCCTGCTGGGCCAGACGCTCACCGAAGAACCAGGGCAGTTGACCGGGCATGTAGCCGATATCCGGTGTCTGTCGGTCCATCGCATCGGGGAAGGCGCAGATCCGATGGCCACGGAACAATGAACCACCATCGGTTTCATCCACACCGGCCGCCAGCAGCGCGGCAGGGCCGTGGCAGAGGGTGATGATGTGGCGCTGATGGTCCATCGCCCACTGCAGGGTGGCCTTCACTGCGCGACTTTCCGGCAGGCCGATCAACGCACCGTGCCCCCCGGGAATGAACACTGCGGCATAGTCCGAACCGGCGTCGAGCGCGGCCGCTACGTCGTCCAGCTGCAGAGGCTGGCGGAAGCGGGACTCGTAGCGCTCATACAGTCCGCCGATCTCGCGGTCCTCGCGTGGGAACGCCCACCACTCGAACTTGACCGGGTTGCCCGACAGCGTGGCCACGTCGATCCCGAAACCGGCCTTGTCCAGGTGATACATCGGCAGCAGCGTCTCCACCGGATGGTTGCCGGTCGAGAACAGATGGCCGTTGGCGGTCGGCAGATAACGTTCGTCGGCGGCGATCATCAGCACTTTCCAGCGTCCGTCACGACGGGCATCGGGATAGTCCGCGCCTGAAAGGTCGGTGGTTGCCGAAGTGAACTGGGACAGCGAGTACGGCGACGGGAAGAACGCATCGCGCTCGGCCGGATCGGGGCTGGGCTGGCGGCTGGGCTCTGAGGTGTTCATGTGGATCTCCTGCGGAAGAGAGTGGCCAGCTTAGCCAGAGCGATGCGTACGCACGATGAGGGATTTCCCCCAACGCGATCAGGCAGGGTGCGCTTGCTGAACCCGCTGATAGGCGTCGTCCAGCAGTGCCAGGAAGGCCTGTCGCTGTGCGGCATCAAGCACCACCGCGCGCTCGAATGCACCCACGCTCGCACTCCAGTCCACCAGTGTGTCGTCGTTGTAGAGGGCCTGATGCCGTTCCCATGCCCCGCCTGCCTTCAGGTACAGCCACTTGTCGAACAGGTGCAGCGAGCTGCCGTTGTCCAGTTGCAGGGGGCGGGTGGTCCTGGTGTGGGCCAGCAGGCTGCGCAGCGCAGGTGAATCGTGAAGCTGCCCTGCCCAGACGTGGTTGCCGAGATGTTGATCGGCAAAGCGCAGGATCGCCTGGTGATCGTCCTCCAGCCCGGCCTCGTAGAGTGCCTGCGCCACCCGCAGGTGTCGGCGATCGAACAACCACTTCAGTACCAGCGTTGCCGCCTGCGGGGTGGTGTTGTGTTCATTGCCAGGGTCGAAATCATGATGGCCGATGAACTCGCGGTCCTCGCGCAGATTGAGCTGGATGGTGTCCACGCGCTGCCTGCGCTTGCAGAACCAGAGCTTGATTTCCACGTCCCCGGTCAGCGGCTTTTCAAAGTAGACCGTATCGCCGAATTCTTCCATCAGGCCGTTGAAATACGCCAGGCAGTCCTGGAGTGTGGCTGCAGGCTGCACGTATCCGTCCCAGAAGCCTTCGGGCTTTGGCGGATTGCCCTTGGGCCGGCGACTGAACAGGGTGGCGGACTTGAAGTGGCTCAGCAGGCTGCCACGCGCCGCGCTGGTGGGCGGATAGAAGCGATCATTGATGATGTCGAAGGCAAAGTAGAACTCCATGTCGTGGAGCTTGTCCTTGACTGATTTCTGCCCCTGGTTCGCGCTGATCGTGGCCGGCGGCTTGCCGATGCCGTGCTGTGCGAACCATGCCTGCAGATGAGCATCCGAGCCTTTGCTGCCGAGCAGCTCGACCAGTGTTGAGATGTGCATTCCATTGCCTCGTTGTCGGTGGCCCGGCCGGAAAAGCGCGGGCCACGGTTGCTGGATTTCGTGTGCTACTTCGCCGGCAGGGGGTGAGCTTCCATGTCCTCATGCAGGATGCGGCGAAGTTCGACGATGGCCGGCGTAGCTTCCTGCACGCTGTGACCGGACACAATCACCTTTTCCGAAACGGCATGTGGCAGGTGCGAACTCCAGTACGGCACCAGTCCATCGTCGGTCTTTTCCAGCGGACCTTCGGCCTGGGTCCGCGCGATGATCGAGTGGTAACGCACCTTCGGCGATATCGGCAGATCGGCCACTGCCTTGACGAAGGCATCGTCCTTGTCCAGGTTCTGGATGCTGTTCATCTGGTAGCCGTGCTTGTCATCGTTGCGCTCGACCTTGCCGTCGTTTGCCAACGTTGCGACATCCTCCAGCACGGTCAGCGGCAGGCGTACGAAGCGGCCCAGCCAGCGGCCCAGGCGCGTGCCGGCGACATCGGTGCCGCGATGCGGGGTGGCGATGAACACCACCCGCGAGATTTCCGGTTCCGGCTGGAATGTCAGCACCGGTGCGCCTTTCGTACGCAGCAGTTCGCGCTGCGCCGGAGTCATCTGCGCGGTCGCCAGCAGGGTATCGACCAGATGGTCGCCGGAGGAGGACACCATCAGCCGCGAAATCACGCCGCCCATGCTGTGGGCGACCACCACCATGTCATGCGAGGCGAGCGCCTGGCCGCTCGGGTCGAAGTGCTGCAGCGTGTCGTGCAGGATCCGCCGGATCTCATCGTGGCTGAGCGCGATCGGCATGTTGGTCGGGTAGTAGAACTGCCAGATCTGGAAATCGCCGCGGATCTCATCGTCGCGCATCAGTTCGTTGGCCACGTTCACCCACGCTTCCGGGCTGCTGGCCAGGCCATGGATCATCAGCAGCACGCGGCGGTTCGGATCGTAGGGCTGCATCATGAACAGGTGCGGTTTTTCGATGCCCCCCTTGCCACCGAACAATGTACGCAGCGATTGCCGGCTGAAGTTGGAGCGGGCCAGCCACAGCGCGTAGCCGGCGGTGAAGTTCGCCGCCAGCGGCACCTGCTCGCCATGCAGTTCCACCACCGCCACCTGGTAGGGGTCGTGGATCTCCAGTTCCGGCTCGTCGTCGTGCAGCACTTCCCACAGGTTCTTGCCCGAGAAGCGCAGCAACACAGTCATCGACGGCGACGGCATCTCGCTCCAGTCGCGCTCGGCCGCCGGTGCGGTGCCTGCAGCGGCCGCCGCCAGCCCGGTGCTGGCCGGGTCGGCCATCACCGCCACCAGTTCGGCACCGAAGCCATCGCGACGATGCACGCTGCGCAGGGTGCCGGTGAAGGACATCGATGCCGCCGGTACCAGTTCGATCGGTTCGCGCGTATCCGCCGCCGCGCCATCGTCGGCAGGCGCCAGCACGAAGGTCCAGCGGCCCAGCTGGAATCGCCCGTTGTCGTTGCGCACCTGCTTGCTCGAATAGGCTTCGAACAGCAGCACGGCCGATTCCTGCACGGCCAGGTTGTAGTAGTCGCGAACCTGGGTCTGGCGGTCTTCGAAGCCACGCTGGTTGGCGGTGCGTTCGGTGAAGAACAGATACGCATAGGACTGCCGTGCGATCTGCATCCACGCATCCAGGCGCGGTTGGAAGGTCGGGTCGGGCAGAGCGGCCGCGGCCTTGCTGCGCGCCACCGACGCTGACTCGCGCTTCGGCGCCGGCATCGTCATCGCGTACTGCACCCACAGCTCGGCCAGCGACGAGCGCTTGTCTTCCTCGCGGACGACGATGCTGGCCTCCATCGCTTCGATGCACGGCAGGCCCGGTTTGGCGCAGGCACCTTCGTCCAGGCCAGCCACGCGTAGGGTCTCCATCGTGGCCGCGCTGAGCTTGCCGCTGGTGAGGATGTCACCGCGCTTGAGCGCGATGTACTGGCCCGGGGTGACCGTGCCCACCTGCACCGATGGGCCGAACTGGCGCAGCGTCGCGCACCCGCTGAGGGTCAGCAGGGCAATGAGGACGACGGTGGTGTGGCCGATGAAGCCGATGCCTGTTCTTGCCATGTGGACTCCCTGCGCTGGCGCCACTCTAGCGGCAGGCGTGTCAACGCGGAAGCAGGGCGCAGGTAGCACCGGGCGGGGACCGGCGGGCACCGTCTGTCAGCTGGTCTCCCTGCAGATCACCCCTCGATCAGGCAGGTGACCGCAGCCGAATAACCTTCGTAGTCGTCACCGGCCCCCACATGCAGCGTGTGCCTGGCATCAACCTTCCTGAGGTAGGAGGGCGCTTCGGTCTCGGCTTCCTCGTTGACCGTCGTCACTCCCCAGGATCGGGCCAAACGCTGGTGATCGACACCCTTCAGGTACACATGCAGGCTCTTGTAGGGCTTGGAAATGCTCACGTCCGCGCTGGCCACGGTTCCACCGAACAGCGCCACCGGCTTGTCCTTCGGCTCGAACACGCTCCCGGGATCGCGGGTCAGGCCGGCGGCATGGAATGCCTGCTCCACCTGCGCTTCGGTGAAATCTGAGCCCGCCTTGCAGGCCAGCAGCGCTTCCAGTGCAGCGGTGCTGGAAGCAGGAGGTGCGCCAGCAGCGGCGGTCGATACGGCCAGGCCCAGCAGCAGGGCGATAAGTGGCGTGTTCATGGCAGATCCTTCTGGATGTCGTGGACGATCGGAGACATGGCCCTAGTGTGGGGTGGGGCGGGGTGCCGGCCAAGAGCGTGGTGATCTGCAGCAATCCTGGCCGATGAGCGCGCGAGCAGGAGTTTCGCTTCCCATTTGAGATGCTTCCGTTGGTCGAGATCTCCAGCAGACCGCTTGATCCCGCACTGATCGGCTGCCCATGCACGCATGCGTCGCGAGGATGACGGGCGCAGCACCAGACAGTAATCTGCGCCATCCCATGCAACCATCGAGCGGAACCATGAAATCACCCGTCGCCAGACTTGCACTCGTGAGTGCGATGGTACTGGTCTTCATTGCGGTCCCGATCTGGTCCCTGGTGGGGCCGGGTGTATGGGGATGGCATGTAAGGCAGCCGGCGGCATGGCAGGGGGGCCTGGAATCGTCAGTTCTGTTTCTGGCGCTGTATGGTGCGCTGAAACTGCTGCGAGGTCCGGCCCTGTGGGTGAGTGTTGCAGCAGTTTCCGTGCTGTATGCCCGGCATCATGGTGTGGATGTGGCGATGCTGGCCAGCTATCTCTATCTGGAAGGCATATTCGCCCTGGGCGGATGCCTGGTTGCCTTGGCCGGTGGTGTCTCCCGACGTGATCCGGGCCAGCAGGTCATTGTGGGCTTGGCAGGCATTGTGTCCTGCTCGCTTCTGCTTTGGACGGCTTCGCTGTTCGGCCTGGGCAGCATGCAGGCGCTTGCCTGGCTCGCTGCAGTGGTACTGGGAGGTATGCTCGTTCTGCGGCGTGGACCGTGGCTTGGCGGGATGTTGCTGTCCAGCGTGCGACGAGGCGGTGCGCGCACTCCTGCGGTCACCGCCTTGATCGCGGCCCTGACCTTCGTGCTGTTTGCAAAAGCATCGGTTTCATCGGATTTTGATTCCAACTGGTACGGCCTGTCGGCTGACCGTGCTTTGATCGCCAGCGGCAACATCTTCTACAGTGAAGGCCTTGTCGCGCCGGTTCATTACTATCCAAAGCTGATCGAGCTGCTCCAGGTGCCTCTGGCGGCAATCGGGAGCATTCCGGCCATCATCGGCGTGAGCATCGGCTGCTGGCTGGCCACCCTCGCCGTTGCTTCACAGATCCTGCGCGAGTTGCGTGTGGGACGTTCATTGCGGCCCTATGTCATCGCGCTGCTTGCAACGCTGCCCGCGTTCGCCAACATTTCAATCACCGCCAAGGGAGACGCTCTGGCAGCGTTGCTGCTTGCCATTTCGCTGCTGGCAGTGCTTCGGCTTGGCAACAGAGGAGGGGCAGGGTGGTTCTGGATCGCGGTGGCTGCGGCCCTGTTGGCCAGCCAGGCCCGGCTGTCCAACATTCCCTACACGATGGCCGTCGGCGTGCTGGCGATCACCGCCCTTGTTCGATGGTGCCGCCAGCGGCATCGCTGCGGGCAGCCGGATGCCATGGTCGCCAGTGGCGTGTTCTTTGCGGTGATTCTGTTGGTTGGGCTCATCACTGCGCGAACCTGGTGGTTGGCCGGCGTGCCCATTGTGGCCCCCAACGCAGCCCTGGACCTCTTCGCGGCATGGGGCTTGCCGTTGCGCTCACCGGTCGGTCACCTGCCGACCAGTGACCTGCTTGTCTATCTCCCGCCGGGAAAGGCGCTGCTGGCGTATCTGTTCGATCCACGCCAGTACCCTCTGCTGCAGATTCTGTGGACAGGCAACGCGTGGCTCGGTCTGCCTCTGGCAGCCCTGGTCCTGGGTTGCAGAAGACCCATCGCGTGGAGGCGCGCGCTACCCGTGCTTTTCATGGGCTTGCTGTTCTTCCCGATGCTGTTGGGCAATCGCTACATCGAAGCATCCGGCGCGGACGGAAACTATTTCATCACGCCTGTGCTGAGCCTGTTGATGTTTGCAGGATTCCTTGTCCAGCAGTCGCTGTGGAAGTGGCAGTCGTTTCCTGGCGTGGGTCGGGTAATGCGTGGCTTGATCTTCTCCATCGCGGTGGCGTCGGCCTTGATGTGTCTGGTGACGGGTGCTTGGGGACCCGGCACCCGCGCGTTCGATACCCGTCTTGACCGTCCCATGTTCGATACCGCCTCGCGACGCGCTGTTGCCTGGCAGGACATCGGCCTGGAAAAGACGGCGCAGCGCCTTGCGCAGGAGGCTCCGCGTACGCGGGTCGTGGGTGATGTCGGCGGCGAAGGTTTCTGGCTGCCGATCCGATATGAGCCGATCGATATCATTGCCCTGACGCGCCCGGGACTGGTGGATAGCCCTGAACACACGCTGGCCTTCCTCGAACGCATCGGTACTGAATACCTCATCGTCCGCTCACCCGGCGCTGAGGGCGGCCAGGAGAGGGACCATATCCTGCGTACTGCAGTTGCAACCCTCCGTGCGGATGGGCGAGCAACCCGCCTCATGCAAGAGGGCGCGTACGAGCTCTGGCAGATACGCCCGGCGCGTTGAGCGGCAACTGACGAAAGCAGCGGGATGGGTGCGGCAGGCGTCTGCTTGGCCGCACCGGGACCAGGGCTTGAGGGCAATGCGGCCCCGGCGGCAACGCGCCTGCGTAGTGGAGGGGCGTACGGTGATCGCCGACAACAAAAAAGCCAGACCCCAATCGACGGGAGATCTGGCTTTTCGTGCCCCAAAGGGCGGTACAAATGGTGGAGGTGGGCGGAATTGAACCGCCGTCCGAAGGCACTCCATCCCCAGCACTACATGCTTAGCTCACCGTTGAATCTCATCCCCGAGCAGCACGGTGTGCAAAGCGCACCCGGGAACCAGCCTGTTGTGTTCTTGTGCCGGACTGACAGGCAGCCGCCCAGCGCGATTCCATGATAATGACTCTACGCTGCGAGCATGGACACAAGCAGTTTCGAGGCTCCGCCTAAGTCGGCAGAAGGTCACGCACCGCAGTTTTTAGGCTGCGAGGGCGACCGGAGCGTAGTTGTCGTCGTTGGCAACTAGAGTTTTGCAGCTGGATTTACGAGGAAAGCTACCCCCTCGGCATGCGCCAGGCGACTTCACAACCCCCGTCGAAACCAATGCACCCCCGGTTTCTTCAAGTCCTGCAAGGTACAAGGCCTGTTTCGTGTTGCCACGGTCAGTACCCGCCTAACGCTGCACATGCTACGCCAAAAAGCCTGAACAGTCACCCGGCCCCTTGGGTCGCTTGCTAGCATCGACGGTTCGTACAGTCGCCCAAGGAAAGGACAGGATGAAGCTCGAAATCGCCGTGACCGACGCGCCCGGCACCCAAGCACTGGAGCTGATCGCCGATGGCCTGGATCAGTTCAATCTGGAGGCCGCCGGCCATGCCGATCAACGCACCTTGGCTGTGCTGGCCACCGATCCGGCCAGCGGTGAAGTTGTGGGTGGCCTGAGCGGGCGCACCTCGCTGGGCCTGTTGTTCATCGACCTGTTCTACCTGCCGGCCGCACAGCGCGGCAATGGCCTGGGGTCGCAGATGCTTGCCGCCGCCGAAGAGGAGGCGCGCAGGCGCGGTTGCCGTTCCGCCGTGCTCTACACCATCAGCTTCCAGGCGCCAGACTTCTATGTGAAGCATGGCTGGACTGTGTTCGGCCAGGTGCCGTGCGATCCGCCGGGCACCAGCCGGGTCTTCCTCAGCAAGGACCTGTCTGTCGCTTGAGCGGCAGACGCACGGTATCCGTCACGTCAATCCTCAACATGTTGTAGAGCCTCCGTCATAGCGGATTGCTAACGTCGCTGGCACGAATTTGCGACACACTGGCCACGACCATTCCAGCCAGCACAGACACGGAGACGGCCGGTGACCGAAGCAATGCAACAGCGCAGCCTGCGTCAGCTGGTTGGCCCGGTAGGCGCCGATTACCAGCGGCGGGCGCTGCCGCCCGGCTGGGTCTGGGCGGTGCTGGCGGTGTTGCTGGCTGCAACGTGGGCAACCGAGCTGCCGGCAACGGCTGCAGCCGCGCTGATCGCCAGTGCGGTGGTGGTGCACTGGCCTCGGCGTGGCCGCTTCCATTGGCTCGGCTGGCGGCTGCCGGCGCTGGCGGTGCTGGCCGCGCTGTTGTGGGGCCCGGATGTGCTGTCACAGTGGTTCGAGCACGGCCTGGCCCTGACCCTGATGTCGCTGGCCAGCCTCAGCATCGGCGTGCACGTGTGGCAGTCGCGGCAGTTGGCCCGGCAGCTGCAGGCCTCCGCCGATGCGCTGGATGATGCCCAGTTGCTGGCCTTGTTACCCGTCGACGCTGCCCGGTTGGCACAACAGTGGCGGGCCGGCGATGATCGCCATGCCCCGGAGCTGTCGGTGGTGATGCACCTGGCGGTGATGCACGCGGCGCTGTCCCCGCGCCTGCGCGGGCAGGGCATGCTGGCGGGTTGATCAGCGTCTTGTAGAGCCGAGCCTGCGCTCGGCTGCTTCTTTGCCGAAGCCGAGCATGGCTCGGCTCTCCACGAAAACGGGCCGGCGTCCTTATGCGTCGCGGTTGCCGCGACGCATCACCCGCTGCTTCTCGATCGCCCAGTCACGATCCTTGGCGGCATCGCGCTTGTCGTGGGTCTGCTTGCCCTTGGCCAGCGCCACTTCCAGCTTGATCTTGTTCTTGCTCCAGTACATGGCGGTGGGCACGATCGTGTAGCCATCGCGCTCGACCTTGCCGACCAGCTTGTCGATCTCGCTCCGGTGCAGCAGCAGCTTGCGTTCGCGCCGGTCGTTGGCCACCACGTGGGTGGAGGCCTGTATCAGCGGGGTGATCTGCGCGCCGATCAGGAAGATCTCGCCATCCTTCACGTAGGCGTAGGCGTCGACGATGTTGCCGCGGCCAGCGCGGATCGACTTCACTTCCCAGCCCTGCAGGGCCAGGCCGGCTTCGAAGCGGTCTTCGATGTGGTACTCGTGACGGGCACGCTTGTTCAACGCGATGGTCTTGTTGGCCGTCGCGCTCTTTGCTTTATCCTTGCCGGTGTTCTTGCTCATTTCCGTATTGTCTCCGATTCGGGCCCGCCCGGTCGATTGCCGAAGCGTCCTGTATTCATGCCTACTATCCGCCGCAGTGCCCTGGTCGAACATTCGGCCGCGCGCATGTTCGATCTGGTCAACGACGTCCAGGCCTATCCGCGCCGTTTCCGCTGGTGTTCCGACGCCCGCATCCTCGAGCAGGGCGAAGACCGGCTGGTCGCTCGCCTGGACCTGGGCCTGGGTTCGTTCAGCACCTGGTTCCAGACCGAAAACACCCTGCAACGTCCGCACAGCATCGACATGCAGCTGCGCGAGGGGCCGTTCAAGCAACTGCACGGCCGCTGGGAATTCCACGCCCTGGCCGAAGATGCCTGCAAGGTCACCCTCACCCTGGACTTCGAGCCGAGCTCACGCCTGCTGGGCCCGGCGCTGGCGATCGGCTTCCAGGGGTTGGCCGATCGCATGGTCAACGATTTCGTCCGCGTCGCCGACGAGGGCTGAACGATGATCGAGGTCGAGGTCGTGCTGGCCTGGCCACAGCAGGTGCTGTCGCGCCGGTTGCAGCTGGAGGAAGGCGCGACCGTGGCTGATGCGGTGGCAGCGGCTGGGCTCGAAGGCAGTGCCGATTGTCCGGCCGTTGCCGTGCATGGCGTGCTGGCGCGGCCGCAGCAGGTGCTGCTGGATGGTGATCGTGTGGAGCTGCTGCGTGGCCTGCAGGCCGACCCCAAGGACAACCGCCGGCGACGCGCGCGCGGCGGTTGATCCCCAGGACCCGTCCCGGGGGACGGGCAGGGTGGCTCAGCGGCCGCCCTTCTTCTTCTTGTCCTTCGGCAGGTTGCGGCCGAACTGGCGCACGGTCTGCTGGGCAAGGGCCTTGTCGTTGGCCGGGAAGTAATCGCCATCCCAACGGGTGACCACATCATTTTCGAAGTACACGACGAAATTCTTCACGTCGGTACGGCCCAGGCGGTTCACGCGCTCGGTCGAGGTGTAGTCCCAGCGCTGGGCGTGGAACGGGTCCGGCACCGAGGGAGTTCCCAGCAGAGCGTTGACCTGCTGCTTGCTCTGCCCGACCTGCAGCTTGGCCACGGCATCTTCCCGGATCAGGTTGCCCTGGTAGATGGGTTGCTTGTAGATGATGCCGCACCCGGTGGTGGACAAGGCAACGGCGGCGACCAACAGGAGATTGCGCATCGGGACTGGCGGTTGGGGAAATCAATCCGATGATACACTCCCGGCGTGCCACCGCGACCCAATCCGAGGCAGCTGGCGCTAAATCGCCAATGAACGGAGACCTATGGAAACCCACGACCTGCGTAAAGTCGGCCTGAAGGTGACCCATCCGCGGATGCGGATCCTGGCGCTGCTCGAGCAGCGCAATGCCCAGCACCACATGACCGCCGAAGACATCTACCGCCAGCTGCTGGAGCATGGCGACGAGATCGGCCTGGCCACGGTGTACCGGGTGCTGACCCAGTTCGAGGCTGCCGGCCTCGTGCTGAAGCACAATTTCGAAGGCGGCCAGGCCGTCTACGAACTGGACCGCGGCGGCCACCACGACCACATGGTCGACGTGGACAGCGGCAAGATCATCGAGTTCGAAAGCACCGAGATCGAAGACCTGCAGCGCAAGATCGCTGCCGATCACGGCTACGAGCTGGAAGAACACTCGCTGGTGCTGTACGTGCGCAAGAAGCGCAAGTAAGTCCCGCAGCCAGCTGATTGCGACGAAACCCCGGGCATGCCCGGGGTTTTTGTTGCCCGTCGCCGTCGTAATCTGCCTCGACGGCGTCTTCGGATGGTACGAATCTGGGGAATTGTGCGGAATGATGGGGAGCGGAAATGAGTAGCGTTGGAAGGTTGGCTGCACTGGCCGTGTTGGCGGTGGATCGCCTCTCGCAGCTGTCGACAGCCGAGCTGGAGGACCATCTGTCCGCAGACTATCTGGACGAGACGTCTGGTCACGCCGTGCCCTACGGCAGTGTGTTCGACGAGGCGGCGCAGGCGTTCCTGCTGCGGCATTTCGTCGAGGTGGTCCTTCTAGGGGTCTCAAACGAGGCTCTTGAGGCGCATTTATCCGCATGTATGGGGCGGCCTGTGGCCGTGGTCGGCAATGAGCCGCCGCTGGAGGCCTGCCCCTGCTGCGGGTTTCTGACCCTCTCCCAGTTTGGTCAATATGACATCTGCCCTGTCTGCACCTGGGAGGACGACGGCACAGGCGCGCACGACCAATCTCGCTATAGCGCCCCCAACCTTGCCTCGTTGCAGGACTTTCGGTTACGCGTCAGAGACCGGATCGACAGTCGAGGGCGTTGGTACAGGCGGGTGCGGATGCCAGATGGACGACGGGATTGAGACGCCGTGCCACGCGCGCTGGATATCAAGGGCGCATCAGAATCTGCTCCAGATCCACCGCCTCGGCCATCGCCCGGTTCCCCGCATCGCCCGGGTGCAGGTGGTCGCCGGAGTCGTAGGCAGCCGCTATCCGTGACGGATCGGCCGGATCGCGCAGCGCCGCGTCGAGGTCGATCACCGCGTCGAACGGGCTGTCCGTGCGCAGCCAGGCGTTGAGCTGCTGGCGCAGGGCGTCCTTGTCCGCGGCGTAGTAGTCGTCCAGCGGGGTGCGGGGCAGGGCACCGGCAAACGGTGTCAGGGTCGCACCGAGGATGCGCAGGCCGCGGGCATGGGCGCGCTTGGCCAGGTCGCGGTAGCCGGCCTGCAGCTCGGCCAGGGTCGGCCGCGTCTCGTCGCGGGCAAAGGCGGTGCCCGGCCAGCTGATGTCGTTGACGCCGATCAGCACGATCACACTGGCGACGCCGGGCTGATCGAGCACATCACGCTGGAAGCGGCCCAAGGCCGATTCGCCCATGCCATCACGCAGCAGGCGACCGCCGGAGATGCCGGCATTGACCACCGCTACACCTTCTGGTGCCAGCCGCGCGGCGAGGTGATCGGTCCAGCGCTGGTCCTGGTCGAGGCTGGCGGTGGCGCCATCGGTGATTGAATCGCCGACCACCACCACGCTGCGCGCGCTGGCTGCCGCCTCCACCTCGATACCCGACAACAGCAGGCGGGCCGTGGTGCTGCTGGCGCCGTGCAATGCAGGCAGGCGATGCTGGTCGCCCGGCGCAATCCAGCTGGTCTGCCTGCCTTCCCAATGGAAGGTCTGCAGCGGTGTGCGCTCGGGCAGGTAGACGCTGACCTGCAAGGCCTGCCGATCAGCGGTGGCAAGGGGGAGCGGATCGCTCAGGCGGTCCTGCCCCGGCCCGATCACGACCCCGGGTTGGCCGTCGAAGCGCAGCGGCTGCGGTGTATCACCCGTATGTGCGGCCACGCTGGCAGCGCCGATCTTCAACGGCCGGGTGCCATAGGCATTGCTCAGCCGGACCCGCAGGCGCGGCCCGCCCAGGCTGAGGCGAGCGCTCTGTCGGAAGGTCTGGTCCTGCAGCTGGCCGGGGATGAGGGTGGGAAACAGGAAGTCACTGCCCCAGACCGGCTGCGGGCTGGCTTGCCAGCTGGCGACCCAGTGCGGCGCGGGTGACGCGGCGGCGGCGCCGGACAGGGCAAGCAGGGCGGTGGCAGTGAGTTGGCTCAGACGATTCATCGGAGTGACCCGGTGGGAGGGACAGCCATGGTGCGTCCGCGCTCACCTGTGAACTAGACTGCGCATGGACAATCATCTGTGAATCAAATTCATTGCCATGGCACGCACCGACATCAACCGATCCGGCGAACTGGAAGTGTTCGTGCGGGTCATCGAGACCGGCGGCTTTTCCGCTGCCGCCCGCAGCCTGGAGATGACGCCCTCGGCGGTCAGCAAGCTGGTTGCGCGCTTGGAGCAGCGGCTGGGAACGCGCCTGCTGCAGCGCTCCACCCGCCAACTACAGCTGACCCCGGAGGGGTGTGCGTTCTATGAGCGCGGCCTGCGGGTGCTGGCTGATCTGGAAGAGGCCGAACGCTGCGCCAGCGCCCACGCCGAGCCGCGCGGGCGGCTGCGGGTGAATGCCAACGTGCCATTCGGCCAGCACTTCCTGCTGCCGCTGCTGCCGCAGTTCCTGCAGCGGCACCCGCAGGTGGGGGTGGACCTGACCCTGACCGACGAAGTGATCGATCTGCTGGAGCAGCGCACCGACGTGGCGGTGCGGGCCGGCCCGTTGAAGAGTTCCAGCCTGGTCGCGCGCCGGCTGGGTGCAACGCGGATGATGATCGTGGCGGCACCGGCCTATGCGGCACGGCACGGACTGCCGGGCAATGTCGATGCGCTGCTGGCGCACAACCGGTTGGATATCGGCCATGCACGGTCGGTGCAGGGCTGGCCGCTGCTGCAGGACGGGCAGGAGCAGCGGGTGCTGCCCAGCGGAAATGCGCGCGCCAGCAATGGCGACGCGCTGCGTCAGCTGGTGCTGGGCGGGCTGGGCATGGCCCGGCTGGCAGCGTTCCAAGTGCAGGCCGACATCGCCGCAGGGCGGTTGTTGCCGGTACTGGAGGATGCCAACCCGGGCGACCTGGAAGAGGTGCATGCCGTGTTCCTGGGGCAGGGCGGTTACCTACCGCTGCGGGTGCGCGCGTTCCTCGATTTCCTGGTGGAAACGGTGGATCTGGCGCGACCGCTGGGGTGACATGCGCCGCGCTACCCCGCGGAAGCCGAGCATGGGCTCGGCTCTACACGTCGGTTCCGTTCGAGATTCCTGTAGAGCCGAGCCCACGCTCGGCGCCACCAGCCTCAGGCCTGCAACAGCTTGCGCGCGGCGGCGCGGGCTTCCTTGCTCACTTCCACGCCACCCAGCATGCGCGCCAGCTCTTCCTCGCGCGCCTTGGTGTCCAGCTTCTCCACCGCGCTCTGGGTCATGCCTTCCACCGGCGCCTTGCTGACCCGGTAATGCGCGTGGCCCTTGGAGGCGACCTGCGGCAGGTGGGTCACGCACAGCACCTGACGCTTCTCGCCGAGGGCGCGCAGCTTCTGGCCGACGATGTCAGCCACCGCGCCACCGATGCCGGAGTCGACTTCGTCGAACACCATGGTCGGCACCGCGTCGAGGTCGAGCGCGGCCACTTCGATGGCCAGCGAAATGCGTGACAGCTCGCCGCCGGATGCGACCTTGCGTAGCGCACGTGGCGGCTGGCCGGCATTGGCCGCCACCAGGAACTCGACGCGCTCGGCGCCCTGCGGGTCCGGCTTGCCGCTGTCCTGCGGCTCCAGCTCGATCAGGAACTGGCCGCCGCCCATGCCCAGCTCGGCAATGATGCCGGTGGTGGTGGCCGACAGCTCGGCAGCAGCGGTGCGGCGGCTGGTGGTCAGTGTCGCGGCCTCGACACGCCAGGCTGCTGCGGCCTTTTCAATCTCGCCGGCCAGGCGCTGCAGGCGTTCGTCGGCGCCACGCAGCTGTTCCACTTCGGCGTGCATGCGCTCACGCTGCGCGCCCAGCTCATCCATCGGCACGCGGTGCTTGCGGGCCAGATCGTGCAGGCGGCCCAGACGGCGCTCGTTCTCCTCGAACTGGTCCGGATCGGCGTCCAGGTCGTCATGCACCCGGTCGAGCAGGGCCAGGGCCTCGTGCAGCTGGATGGAGGCGCTGTCGATCAAGGCATCGACATCGCCCAGGCGCGGGTCATGTTCGGCGACCCGGGCCAGTTCATGCCGCACCTGCTGCAGCAGATCGAGCGCCGAGTGGCCTTCGTCGCCGTTGAGCTGGTCCGAAGCTGCCTGGCAGGCGGCCAACAGCGCGCTGGCGTGCGCCTGACGGCGATGGCTGGCGCCGAGCGCGGTGATCGACTCCGGCTCCAGATCCTCACGGTCCAGTTCGCGCAGCTGGTGTTCGAGGAAGCCGATGCGGTCACTCACATCGCCCTGTTGCGACAGTGCCAGGGATTCATCGACCAGCGCCTGCCAGGTGGCGGCAGCACGGCGCACCTGGCGGCGTTCGCTTTCGTTGCGGGCATAGGCGTCCAGCAGGGCCAGCTGCGATGGACGCGTCAGCAGGGCCTGCTGCTCGTGCTGGCCATGGATCTCCACCAGCAGGCCGGCCAGGTCGGCCAGTTGCGCCAGCGTGACCGGGCGGCCGTTGATCCACGAGCGTGAGCCGCCGTCGGCGCGGATCACGCGGCGCAGCTGGCACTGATCTTCATCGTCCAGCTCGTTGCTGGCCAGCCACTGGCGGGCGGCCTGCAGCTGGTCCAGCGCGAACTCGGCCGACAGTTCGGCCCGGGCCGCGCCATGGCGGACCACGCCACTGTCGGCGCGCAGGCCGGACAGGAAGCCCAGTGCGTCGACCATCAGCGACTTGCCCGCGCCGGTCTCGCCTGAAACCACAGTCATGCCCGGCCCGAACTCCAGTTCGGTGGCGCGGACGACGGCGAAATCCTTGATTGAAAGATGTCTGAGCATGGGTAAGGGGGTGTCTGCAGCCGCGCAACGCTAGCACGCGCGGCGGGGTCGTCCAATGACTTGCCAAGGGGATGCGCCGCCATTATCTAATGTCCCTGTCTCACAGGTTGATTCCATGCACGGTTCTCCCGACCAACTTGCCCCGCGCGCGCGGCACCTGCTGCGCACGCTGATCGCGCGCTACATCCAGGACGGCGAACCCGTGGGCTCGCAGACGCTGGCGCGCGTGGCCGGCCTGGAGGTCAGCCCGGCCACCATCCGCAACATCCTTGGCGACCTGGAAGACCTGGGCCTGCTGGCCTCGCCGCATACCTCGGCGGGGCGGATTCCGACCGCGCATGGCTATCGGGTGTTCGTCGACAGCCTGCTGCAGATGCAGCCACCGGGCGAAGGGGAGCTGGCCCGGTTGCGTCAGGAGCTGGCCGGCGGCGGCAGTACCCAGGCCCTGCTCGGCAGCGCCTCGGAGCTGCTGTCGGCGATGAGTCATTTCGTTGGCGTGGTCAGCGCCCCGCGGCGCGAGCAGTTCGCCTTCCGGCAGATCGATTTCGTCGCGCTGGATGGGCGCCGGGTGCTGGCGATCCTGGTGTTTGCCGACAACGAGGTGCAGAACCGGGTGATCGAGACCCGCCAGGAGTTCGCGCCGGGGCAGCTGGAGCAGGTTGCCAACTACCTCAATGCCCACTTCGCCGGGCTGCCGCTGGCCGAGATCCGCACGCGCCTGCTGCTGGAGCTGCGCGATGCGCGGTCCGAGCTGGAACAGGTGCTGGCGCACAGCATCGAGCTGGCCGAGCAGGCCCTGCAGCCGCCGGCCGACGACATGCTGGTGGCCGGCCAGACCCGCCTGATGGGGGTGCAGGACCTGTCCGACCTGGAGCGCCTGCGCGAGCTGTTCGAGCTGTTCTCCAGCAAGCGCGAGATCCTGCAGCTGCTGGAGCGGACCATCCAGGCCCCCGGCGTGCGCATCTTCATCGGCGAAGAAACCGGCGTGGTGCCCCTGCAGGGCGTCTCGCTGGTCACCGCGCCGTACACCGCCAATGGCCAGGTGCTGGGCGTGCTGGGCGTGATCGGGCCGAAACGGATGGCCTACGACCGCATGATCCCGCTGGTCCAGGCCACCGCCGATGTGCTCGGCGCGGCCTTTTCGCCCGGCGGGCGAAGTCCAGGTGCATCGGACGCTTGAAACGCAGCATCCCGCCCACACTAGGGTGGGTGGAGGCGGAGAGTGACCGCCAGGGACCCAGACATGAATCAAGATCAGCCAGACATCGCCGCCCAGCAGGCCGCCGCCGACGCAGCTGCCGCCGAGGGCGTCAACGAACAGATCGAACAGCTCCGTGCCGAAGTGGAGCAGGTCAAGGCCGAAGCGCTGCGAGAGCGCGCCGACCTGGACAACCAGCGCAAGCGCGTGGCCCGCGACATCGAGCAGGCGCGCAAGTTCGCCAACGAGAAGCTGCTGGGCGAGCTGCTGCCGGTATTCGACAGCCTGGATGCCGGCCTCAAGGCCGCCGGCGACGATGCCCATCCGCTTCGCGAAGGCCTGGAGCTGACCTACAAGCAGCTGCTGAAGGTTGCTGGTGACAACGGCCTGGTGCTGCTGGACCCGACCGGCCAGCCGTTCAACCCGGAGCACCACCAGGCGATCAGCCAGGTCGCGGCCCCCGGCGCCGCCCCGGGCAGCGTGGTGACCGTGTTCCAGAAGGGTTACCTGCTCAACGAGCGCCTGCTGCGGCCGGCGCTGGTGGTGGTTGCCGCCGATTGACCCCGCGCGCCGGGCCCGGCCTGGCGCGGGTTTTCCCGCTTCGACCGCGGCATCGGCACGACCGACGCTGAACGTGTTGGGCGAACGGAAACACAGCGTTCGGGGGATGGCTTGAATGTTCCACGAGCCTCCCCCACATCCCATTCATCCACCGGCCGAACGGCCGGACTGACAAAAACAACATCCTTCAAGGAGTCTCCCCCATGGGCAAGATCATTGGTATCGACCTCGGCACCACCAACTCGTGCGTGGCGATCATGGACGGCGGCAAGGCCCGCGTCATCGAAAATTCGGAAGGCGATCGCACCACCCCGTCGATCGTCGCCTACACCAAGGACGGCGAAGTCCTGGTCGGTGCCTCGGCCAAGCGCCAGGCCGTGACCAACCCGAAGAACACCTTCTACGCGGTGAAGCGCCTGATCGGCCGCAAGTTCACCGACGCCGAAGTGCAGAAGGACATCGCGCACGTCCCGTACAGCATCCTGGCCCATGACAATGGCGATGCCTGGGTGGCCACCAGCGATGCCAAGAAGATGGCGCCGCAGGAAATTTCGGCCAAGGTGCTGGAGAAGATGAAGAAGACCGCCGAGGACTTCCTCGGTGAGAAGGTCACCGAAGCGGTCATCACCGTGCCGGCCTACTTCAACGACAGCCAGCGCCAGGCAACCAAGGACGCCGGCCGCATCGCTGGCCTGGACGTCAAGCGCATCATCAACGAGCCGACTGCGGCCGCGCTGGCCTATGGCCTGGACAAGGGCGACAACAAGGATCGCAAGATCGTTGTGTACGACCTGGGCGGCGGCACCTTCGACGTCTCGGTGATCGAGATCGCCAACGTCGACGGCGAGAAGCAGTTCGAAGTGCTGGCCACCAACGGCGACACCTTCCTGGGTGGCGAAGACTTCGACAACCGCGTCATCGAGTACCTGGTTGAAGAGTTCAACAAGGACCAGGGCATCGACCTGCGCAAGGATCCGCTGGCCCTGCAGCGCCTGAAGGATGCTGCCGAGCGCGCCAAGATCGAACTGTCCAGCGCCCAGCAGACCGAAGTGAACCTGCCGTACGTTACCGCTGACGCGTCGGGTCCGAAGCACCTGAACATCAAGCTGACCCGCGCCAAGCTGGAATCGCTGGTGGACGAGCTGATCAAGAAGTCGATCGAGCCGTGCCGCGTCGCGTTGAATGACGCCGGCCTGCGTTCGAGCGACATCAGCGAAGTGATCCTGGTCGGTGGCCAGACCCGCATGCCGAAGGTGCAGCAGGCGGTCACCGAGTTCTTCGGAAAGGAACCGCGCAAGGACGTCAACCCGGACGAAGCCGTGGCACTGGGTGCTGCGATCCAGGGCGGCGTGCTCGGCGGCGACGTCAAGGACGTGCTGCTGCTGGACGTGACCCCGCTGTCGCTGGGCATCGAAACCATGGGCGGTGTGTTCACCAAGATCATCGAAAAGAACACCACCATCCCGACCAAGGCCTCGCAGGTGTTCTCCACCGCCGAGGACAACCAGTCGGCCGTGACCGTGCACGTGCTGCAGGGTGAGCGCGAACAGGCCCGCTTCAACAAGTCGCTGGCCAAGTTCGACCTGTCCGGCATCGAGCCGGCCCCGCGTGGCCTGCCGCAGGTGGAAGTGTCCTTCGACATCGACGCCAACGGCATCCTGCACGTGTCGGCCAAGGACAAGAAGACCAACAAGGAACAGAAGGTCGAGATCAAGGCCGGTTCGGGCCTGTCCGAGGAAGAGATCGCACGCATGGTCGCCGACGCGGAAGCCAACCGCGAGGAAGACAAGAAGTTCCAGGAGCTGGTGCAGGCCCGCAACCAGGCCGATGCCCTGATCCACGGCACCCGCAGCGCGATCACCGAGCACGGCAGCAAGGTCGGTGGCGAAGTGATCGGCAAGGTCGAAGCAGCCCTGGCCGATCTGGAAACCGCGATGAAGGGTGACGACAAGGCACAGATCGAAGCCAAGTCGAAGGTGCTGGAAGAAGCTGGCCAGTCGCTGTTCGCTGCCGCTTCGGCCGACCAGGGCGGTGCCGCCCCGGGTGCCGACGCCGGCAATGCGGGCAAGGCGCAGGATGACGTGGTGGACGCCGAGTTCACCGAAGTCAAGGACGACAAGAAGTCCTGATCCGGACCGACGCGGGACGCTGCTTGCCAGCGTCCCGTTGTCGTATCAGGGTCCTGACCGCCCTCTGGCGTGTCGGGGCGCCCGACGCAAGAGCGGACCTGGTTCCGCTCTTCCGCTTTGACGAATCCCGACTTTCCGGAATGCGATCCACGATATGAGCAAGCGCGATTATTACGAAGTGCTGGGCGTTGCCCGCACCGCCACCGACGAAGAACTGAAGAAGTCCTATCGTCGTTGCGCGATGAAGTTCCACCCGGACCGCAACCCGGGTGATGCGGCGGCCGAAGCCTCCTTCAAGGAGTGCAAGGAAGCCTACGAAGTACTGTCCGACGGCAACAAGCGCCGCATGTACGACAGCCATGGACACGCCGCGTTCGAACACGGCATGGGCGGTGGCGGTGGTGGTCCGGGCGGCCCGGACATGAACGATATTTTCGGCGACATCTTCGGCAACATCTTTGGTGGTGCTGGCGGCGGCGGTCCGCGCCAGGCGCGTCGCGGCGCCGACATCGGCTATGTGATGGAGCTGGACCTGGAAGAAGCGGTGCGTGGCGTCGAACGTCGCATCGAGATTCCGACCCTGGCCGAATGTGGCGACTGCGATGGCAGCGGCTCGGAAGACGGCAAGGTCGAGACCTGCAACGTCTGCCATGGTCGTGGCCAGGTGCGCATCCAGCGCGGCATCTTCGCCATGCAGCAGGCCTGCCACAACTGTGGTGGCCGTGGCCAGATCATCGCCAAGCCCTGCAAGACCTGCCACGGCAACGGCCGTGTCGAAGAAGACAAGGTGCTGTCGGTGAAGGTGCCGGCGGGCGTGGATACCGGCGACCGCATCCGCCTGGCGGGTGAGGGCGAGGCCGGCCCTGCGGGGACGCCACCGGGCGATCTGTACGTGGAAGTGCGCGTGCGCGAGCACCACATCTTCCAGCGCGACGGCGACGACCTGCACTGCGAAGTGCCGATCCGCATTTCGCAGGCCGCGCTGGGTGACACCGTGCGCGTGGCCACCCTCGGTGGTGAGGCGGAAATCCGCATTCCGGCCGAGACCCAGACCGGCAAGCTGTTCCGCCTGCGCGGCAAGGGTGTTCGTTCGGTGCGCAGCCGCAGCGAAGGCGACCTGTACTGCCGCGTGGTGGTGGAGACCCCGGTCAACCTCACCAACGACCAGCGCAAGCTGCTGGAGCAGTTCGAAGCCACCTTCAACGGCGAGGATGCGCGCAAGCATTCGCCGAAGTCGGCGACCTTCATCGATGGCGTCAAGGGCTTCTGGGATCGGATGACGTCCTGAGCCATCGACGGACATGTTGAACGACAGCGCCGGGCTCTGCCCGGCGTTTTCGTTTGCGTTGCAGTAGATCCACGCCATGCGTGGATGCCGTTCAACGGCTCAACGGAAAAACGCCGCCGGTGTCTGCCCCAGCTGGCGCTTGAACATGCTGGTGAACGCACTCGGGCTTTCATAGCCCATCGCCAGCGCAACATCGATCACCTTCTCGCCGCGGGCCAGCCGCTCCATCGCGGCCAACAGGCGTGCCTGCTGCCGCCACTGGCCGAAGGTCATACCGAGTTCGCTGGCGAAGTGGCGCTGGATGGTCTTCACGTCGATCGCCAGCGCCTGCGCCCAATCCTGCAGGGTGGCCTCATCGCCGGGATGCTTCTGGATGTGCTGGCAGATCCTGTGCAGGCGCGGGTCGACGGGCTCGGGCAGGTGCAACGGCAGTACGTCCATGCGGTGCAGCTCATCGAGCATCAGTCGCACTACGCGGCCATCGCGGCTGTCTTCTTCATGCGGTCCGTCGATCAGAATGGCCGCCTGCAGCAGTTCGCGCAGCAGCGGCGCCACCTGCACGGCGAAGGGCTCGGCGGGCAGATGCGGGGCGAACGCCGGTTCGATGTACAGGCTGCGCATGTGCACCTCGGCGATGCAGTCCACCGCATGCGCCATGCCCGCCGGCATCCAGATGGCGCGGGTGGAGGGCACCACCCAGCGGCCGACCTCCGACCGCACCACCATCAACCCGGACATGGAATAGACCAGCTGGTGTCGGCGGTGCTTGTGTGCCGAGATGTGGGTGCCGGCACGGTAGTCGCGCGCGCGGCAGGTCACCGGACGATGCACCGGCACGTCGTTCCACGGCGCGGTTTCGCGGACCGGGCAGGGAGTGTCCTTTTTGCGATAGGCCATGACCAGAACGCGGCAGAAGGGAGCGGAAGGCCACCGTAGCATGCACGGCTCGCCCCATCCTGACCGTGCGCAATGTCGACTCTGGCTTCTCCCGCCGTATCCGCCCGCCCCGTATCGCCAGGAGTGCTGGCGGCGATCTCCAGCTCGCACATGGTCAACGACATGATGCAGTCGCTGATCCTGGCCATCTATCCGGTGATCAAGGGCGGTTTCAATCTCAGCTTCACCCAGATCGGCCTGATCACGCTGACCTACCAGCTCACCGCCTCGATCTTCCAGCCGCTGGTCGGGCTTGCTACCGACCGCCGGCCGGCGCCGTACTCCCTGCCGATCGGCATGGCCTCGACCTTGTGCGGCATGCTGCTGCTGGGATTCGCGCCCAATTACGCGATGGTGCTGCTGGCCGCCGCGCTGGTCGGCATCGGTTCGGCCATCTTCCATCCGGAAGCCTCGCGCATTGCACGCCTGGCCTCCGGTGGCCGCCACGGTCTGGCGCAGTCGGTGTTCCAGGTGGGCGGCAACTTCGGTACGGCGCTGGGGCCGCTGATCGCCGCGGCGGTGATCGTGCCCTACGGCCAGCATGCCGCATCGTGGTTTGCCGGTGCAGCGTTGATCGGCATTGCCCTGCTGACCTATGTTGGCCGCTGGTACTCGCTGCATCTGGGGGCTCCCCGGCCAGCAGCGCACGGGGTGATCGCCGCGCGCCATCCACCACGCACGATCGCCCGGGTGCTGGTCATCCTGCTGGTGCTGATCTTCAGCAAGTACTTCTACATGGCCAGCATCGGCAGCTATTTCACCTTCTACCTGATGCATCATTTCGGCATTCCGGTGGCGCAGGCGCAGCTGCATCTTTTCGCCTTCCTGGTGGCGTCCGCCGCGGGCGGCTTCTTTGGTGGGCCGCTGGGTGATCGTATTGGTCGCAAGCCGATCATCTGGGCCTCGATCCTGGGCGTGGCACCGTTCGCGCTGATGCTGCCGCATGCCGATCTGCTGTGGACCACGATTCTGGCGGTGCTGATCGGCTTCGTGTTGTCTTCCGCGTTCTCGGCCATCGTGGTGTACGCACAGGAAATGATGCCGCACCGGATCGGCATGGTGTCCGGCCTGTTCTTCGGCTTCGCCTTCGGCATGGGCGGCCTCGGTGCAGCAGTGCTGGGTTTGTTGGCCGACAAGACCAGCATCGAATTCGTCTACCAGCTCACCGCGTTCCTGCCGTTGCTTGGCATCGTGGCGGCATGGTTGCCGCCGTCCAGGCCTGCTGCGCACTGAGGGGGTTCTTCTGCAGGGCTGCGCCCTGCACCCGACGATGCCAGGGCAATGGCGACAGCCAAAGCAACAGCGGGCATTCCGTGGGTGGGCGGGGTGGGTCCGGTTGCGGGGGACGCCGTAAACCCATCCCTGGGGGCTTGGCCGCGGCATCCATGCCGCGGACACCCCCGCAACCGGACCCACCCCGCCTTCGACAGATTTCTGCGAACTGATTGAATGGCTCTTGGGGTCAGATCCGTTTTCCGTAGGAAAACGGATCTGACCCCAGATTGATTTCGATATCTGAAAGAGATTCATCCAGGCATGGCGTGGATCTACTGCTCGCGGGAAACTGTCGAAGGCGGGGCACTGTGGGTTTGCGGGGTGTGAGCGGCATGGATGCGGCGACCAAGCCTACAAGGACGTACTTGCGGCGGCCCCGCAAACCCACAGTGCCCCGCCATCCCTCGGAGTACCGCTGTTGCTGTTGCCGTGGCTTTGGCTGTTGCCTCTGCAGGTGCAGGGCGCAGCCCTGCCGAAAACTCCCTTGGGCGTAGAATGCGGGCATGAGCGAATCCCTCGACAACCACCTGGTCCACGGCCGCCGCCAGCGGCCCGACGGCCCTTCGCCGATCGATGTCATTTCGGTCCAATCACAACTGGTCTACGGCCATGCCGGCAACAGCGCCGCGCTGCCACCGATGCGCGCGCTCGGTGTGCGCGTGGCCTCGATCCCGACCACGCTGTTGAGCAATGCGCCGTTCTACGAGACCACCCGTGGCCGTGTGCTGCCCAGTGACTGGTTCGCCGACCTGCTGCTCGGCACGCGCGAGCGTGGCCTTCCACAACGGGCGAAGATGCTGGTATCCGGCTACTTCGGCAGCGCCGCCAATGGTGCCGCGTTTGCTGACTGGCTGGACGAGATCCTGCCGGCATGCCCGCAGCTGCGCTACTGCCTGGACCCGGTGATCGGCGATACCCACACCGGCCCCTACGTGGAGCCCGGACTGGAAGCGATCTTCGCTGAGCGCCTGCTGCCGCACGCCTGGCTGGTGACCCCGAACGCCTTCGAACTCGGTCGCCTGACCGGCATGCCGGCGCTGGCCGAAGCCGATGCCATCGCCGCCTCGCATGCGCTGTTGGCGCGCGGTCCGCAATGGGTGCTGGCCCACAGCGTCGGCGGCAATCCGGGCGAGCTTGTGACGCTGGCTGTGGGGCGCGAGGAAACCTGGCGCTGGACCTCGCCGCTGCTGCCAGTCGATGTGGCCGGTACCGGCGATGTGCTGATGTCGCTGATGGTGTCCTTCCTGCTGCGCGGTGAGCCGATGCAGACGGCCATCTCGCGTGCCATCGCCGGCACCCATGCGGCGCTGGAGGCGACCCTGGCCCTCGGCTTTGAAGAGTTTGACGTCATCGCGGCCGCACCGGCGGCCCTGGCCGACGGAATGCGCTTCCGCGCCGAACGGCTGGCATGAGCGGGCTGCACGAACGCACGCCGCGTACGGTCGGCATCGTCGGCAGTGCCGGCGCCTACGGGCGCTGGCTGACCCGCTTCTTCGAACAGCACATGCAGGTGCAGGTGATCGGCCACGATCCGGCCGATCCGGATTCGCATGCGCCGGAGCAGTTGCTGGAACAGGCCGATGTGCTGGTGTTCTCCGCACCCATCCGCCACACGTCCGCGTTGATCGCTGAGTACGCGCGCCTGTCGGCTGGCCGCGAGCAGGAACGCTTGTGGCTGGACGTAACCTCGGTGAAGGAAGCGCCGGTGCAGGCGATGCTGGCCTCGCGCGCCGAGGTGGTGGGCCTGCATCCGATGACGGCGCCGCCCAAGGCGCCGACTCTCAAAGGCCGGGTAATGGTGGTCTGCGAGGCGCGTCTGCAGCAGTGGCGGCCCTGGGTCGACGCGCTGTGCCTGGCACTGCAGGCTGAGTGCGTGCGGGCCAGCCCGCAGCACCACGACCAGATGATGGCGCTGGTGCAGGCGATGGTGCATGCGACCCATCTGGCCCAGGCGGGAGTGCTGCGCGAGTACCAGCCGCAGCTGGGTACGCTGGCGGCGATGCTGCCGTATCGGTCGGCCTCGTTCGAGCTGGATACGGCGATCATCTCGCGCATCCTGTCATTGAATCCGGCGATCTACGAAGACATCCAGTTCGGCAATCCCTATGTGGCTCCGATGCTGCAACGCCTGATCGGCCAGCTGCAGACACTGCAGGCGCAGGTCGGGCAGGGCGACGATGCTGCGCGTGGCGCGTTCCGAGAGCGGCTGCTGGGGGCCAACAGGACCGCCTTCGGCGACCAGGCGCTGGCTGCGGGAAACTACACCTTCGAGCGCGTCGGCTATCTGCTGGCCGACCTGACCGAGCGCAACGCCCTGTCGGTGCATCTGCCTGAAGACCGCGCGGGTTCGTTGCGCGAGCTGCTCAACGTGTTCGAGCAGCATGGCATCAGCCTGGCCTCGATCCATTCCTCGCGCACGCCGGCCGGTGAGGTGCATTTCCGTATCGGCTTCGTGGCGGGCAGCGAGCCAGGGGCTATCGCGGCCGCCGCCGCCGAGGTGGATGCCAGCGGGATCGGCCGGGTGCTCGCATAGAACATTCATCCACAGGGCGTGTGGATGGCTTCTGCGCAAACATGTGGATAACCGGCTGCAGGCCTTGGCAGGAAAGGCTGTCAAGATGGTTGGTCAAAAAATGACCAGCCTTCTTTGATGGGGCCAATGGCGGGGCAGAACGTGGATCGGCGCTACGGCGGATCGCTAGATCGACAACCTGACCTCACCACCGCTGGTGGTGAATTCGCGGCCGTTGCGCACCAGTTGGCGGCCGTCATCGAGTTCATAACGCGGCGTTGTCTCGGAGCCATGCCCGCTGCCGCTGGCTTCGGGCTTGAACTCGATGATGATGTGGCTTTCGCCATTGCTGTCGACAGCAGGGAACTGACGGAACGACATGCTGGACCTCCCTCAGTGGTTCATCGCTACGCCGACAGAGTGATCCGGCCGGTGTTAGCCGGCCGTCATCAATCGATGAACTGCAGGCGTGCAAGCTCGGCATACAGGCCGCCTTCAGCCAGCAGCTGCGCATGCGTGCCCTCGGCCACGATGCGGCCATGATCCATCACCACGATGCGGTCGGCCTTCAGCACGGTCGCCAGCCGATGGGCGATGACCACTGTGGTTCGCCCGGCCATCAATCGTTCCAGCGCCTGCTGTACGCCATGCTCGCTCTGCGCGTCCAGCGCGCTGGTGGCTTCGTCGAGCAGCAGGATCGGTGCGTCCTTCAACAAGGCACGGGCGATCGCCACACGTTGTTGTTGGCCACCGGACAGGCGGGCACCGCGCTCGCCCAGTTCGCTGTCGTAACCCTGCGGCAGTGCACGCAGGAAGGCGTCGGCTTCGGCCGCACGGGCTGCTTCTTCCACTTCGGCGTCGCTGGCCTCCAGCCGGCCGTAGCGGATGTTGTCGCGTGCGCTGGAGGCGAACAACGTCGGCTGCTGCGGCACCAGCGCGAGCTGTGCACGAAGCGCGGCCGGATCGACGTCGCGCACATCGATGCCGTCCACGCAGATGCGCCCGGCGGCCGGATCGTGGAAGCGCAGCAGCATCGACAGCACCGTGCTCTTGCCGGCGCCTGACGGGCCAACCAGGGCGACGGTTTCGCCCGGGCGCACGTGCAGGTTGAAATGATCCAGTGCGGCCTGGTCCGGTCGCTGCGGGTAGTTGAACACCACGTCGTCGAACTGGATTTCGCCACGCAGCGGCTGCGGCAGCGCACGCGGCGTGGCCGGCGCTCGGATCTCGATGTCTTCCTGCAGCAGCTCGCCGATGCGGCCCATGCCGCCGGACGCGCGCTGCAGTTCGTTCCACACTTCGGCCAACGCACCGACCGAACCGCCGCCGATCAGTGCGTACAGCACGAACTGGCCCAGCGTACCGGCGCTGAGACGCCCGTCGATGACGTCGTGCGCGCCCAGCCACAACACGCCGACAATCGCGCCGAACACCAGCAGGATGGCGCTGGCGGTGACCAGCGACTGCGCGCCGATGCGCCGGCGTGCGGCGCGGATCGCATCGCCCAGCGCATGGTCGAAACGGCCGCGTTCATAAGGTTCGCGCGCATGCGCCTGCACCGTGCGCACCGCGCCCAGCGTTTCGCTGGCCAGGCTGTTGGCATCGGCGATGCGGTCCTGGCTGCTGCGGGCGACGACGCGCAGCTTGCGCGCGCCGATGATGATCGGCAGCACCGCCAGCGGAATGCCGAGCAGCGACCAGGCGGCCAGCCGCGGGCTGGTGACGAACAGCATCGCCAGGCTGCCGACCACGGTGACGCTGCTGCGCAGCGCCACGGACATGGTCGAGCCGACCACGCTGCGCAGCAGTTCGCTGTCGGCAGTCAGGCGCGACACCAGTTCGCCGCTGCGGCTGCGGTCGTGGAAGCCAGCGCCGAGCTGGATCAGGTGCGCGTAGAGGCGGCTGCGCAGATCCGCCACGACCTTCTCGCCGAGCAACGAAACAAAGTAGAAACGCGCGGCCGTCGCCAGCGCCAGCACCACAGCCACCAGCATCAGCAGCGCAAAGGCACGGTTGATCTGGCCGCCGCTGCTGAAGCCGTGGTCGATCATCTGCTTCACGGCCGGCGGCAGGCTCAGGGTCGCCGCCGAAGAAACGGCCAGGGCCAGCAGCCAAGCGCTGAACAAGCCGCTGTGGCGGCGCACGAACGGCCACAGCGTACGCAGGCTGCCGAGGCGGCGCAGCGGCGGGGTGGCCGGGTCGGAGGCCGGTGCGTCCTTGTCAGTCATCGAGGGGGTCATCTTGGATACGGATACGATCACGAGTGGCGTCGCGCAGGCGGATTTTCAATGCGTCGACCTGGTCTGCAGGCAGTTCCACCCGCAATCTCACGCCATTGGCATCGAACTGTTCATCGCGCTTCTCGGCGGCGTGGGCGGGCAGGGCAGCGTGCAGCGCGCCCAGGTCCTCGAATCCGGCCAGCAGCTGCAGCCGCGCCATCGCGACCAATGGCAGGCGCGGCGCGGTGCGCAGGCATTCGGCAGCGGCGCCGCCGTACGCGCGGACCAGACCGCCGGCGCCCAGCTTGATGCCCCCGAACCAGCGGGTGACCACCACCATCACCCGATCAAATCCCTGGCCATCAATGGCGGCCAGGATCGGCCGGCCAGCGGTGCCGGCTGGTTCGCCATCGTCGCTGGAGCGATAGTCCTGGCCGTGCCGGTAGGCCCAGCAGTTGTGGGTCGCATCGGCCACGGCCACCGCCTGCAGAAAGGCCAGCGCAGCAGACGCACCCTCGATCGGCGCGGCATGCGCGATGAAGCGGCTGTGCTTGACGTCCAGGGTGTAGCTGACCGGTTGGGCGAGGGTATCGGGCATTCCCTTCATTCTACGGGCTTGCCGCCGACGTGCTTCAGTCGTCCAGCAATGGCCGCACATCCTTTGGCAGGCGCGCCTCGGGATAGGTCTGCAGGTAGCGCTCCAGGCTCGCCCTGGCCAGGTCGCGTTGGCCGGAATCGCGACGCTCGCGGATCTTCTGCAGCCATTGCCGGCGGGGCAGCCCGGCGTCGGCCTGCACTTCAGCCTGCACGGCCTCCGCGCTGAGGCCGGCATCGCTGGCGCGGCGCATGACGCCAGGTGCGGTTCTGCCGGCCGCGTCCTGCTTGGCTGCGGTGAGTGCGATGCGGTCTTCGGTCGTGGCCTGTGCCGAGGACATTGATTCCGCCGTCGCCGCAGTGGCCTTGCGCGCCCTCATCGCCGCGGCAGGAGCCGCAGGCGCGGAGGCAGGCGCAGGCATCGAATAGGCTTCCGGTGCGGCAGGCGCTGCCGCGGGCATCGCAGGCGCGGCAAACGCCGTGTCGGCGGCAGGCGCAGGTGGCGGTGCCGGCGCCATCATCGGAGCAGGCAACTGCCGCGGTGTCACGGGCGCAGGTTTCGGCACGTCTGCGATGGCCGCTGCCGAAGCAGGTGCTGCCTCAACGGCCGCAGGTGCCGGTGCTGCTGTCGGTGCCGGTGTCGTCTCGGCGGCCGCGACATCGGCGGCTGCGCTGTCGGAGGCCATGACTTCGGCGCTCGCATCGGCTGCCATTTCCTGTGCAGCCGGCGCGGTGGCAACCGCCTCCGCAGGGGCCGACGGCGGCTCTGGACGCATCTGCCAGGCGATGCCAACGGCAAACACTGTCGAGGCGGCCACGCCGAAGACGGCCGGCCAGCGGCGGCGCGGGCGCAGTGTGCGCGGTGCCGTCGGCGTCAGGGACGCCTCGCCCGCCGGTGCGTCCACGGCCGCACGCGCAGCGGCCAGGATCGCCGCGTCCAGCGCCGGCGGAGGGCTCTGTTCGGCGCGTCGCCCAAGCAGGCGTGCCAGCTCGCGTTCTTCCGGGGTCAGTGGATCGTCTCGGTTCATGCGTTCAGTCCCGCACGCAGCTTGTCCATCGCATAGCGCAGCCGCGATTTCACGGTTTCCCGGCCAACGCCGGTGATCTGGCCGATCTCCTCCAGGCTCAGTTCCTGTTCCAGCCGCAGCTGCAGCACTTCGCGCTGTTCTGCGGGCAGCTCTTCCATCGCCAGTTGAATGCGGCGACGTTGTTCGAATTCGGACAGCTCCGCTTCCGGGGTCTGCCCATCCTCCAGCGCTGCCAGGCGCAGGTCGGCGTCAGCCGGTGCAGGGGGCCGATGGCGGGCGGCACGCCAGTGGTCGTTCAGGCGGTTGTGGGCGATGCGGAACAGCCAGGTGCTGAAAGCCGCGTCGGCCTGCCAGCCGGCGCGTGCGCTGATCACCCGCTGCCAGACGTCCTGGAACATCTCCTCGGCCAGCGCGGTGTCGCGCAGCTGCCGCAGCAGGAAGCCGAACAGGCGCTTGCGATGACGTGCATACAGGCTTTCGAACGCGTGCACTTCACCGGCGGCCCAGGCCAGCATCAAGGCTTCATCGGTTGGCAGGGCGCTGGCGTCCACGCCGTACAGGGTAAGCCCTGCAGGCGGTGGCGCATAGCCGGCGATGGGGTGGGGCAAGGCGACGGTCACGGCGGGAATCGGGAGAGGATCGACAGGAAAAACGCCCGAAGGCACGTTTCGGGGTTGCCGGGCTTCCATTGCCCCCCGGGTGGCGCGTTATGCTCGGTAATTCAGGGGAGGCGGCGCTCAGGCGGCGCCAAGAGAACGTCATTTGTCCACCGAAGCCGACCGCGCGCTGGAAGCGTCACACAACGAGCCTGTGCTGAGCGCGGCGCTGGTACGCGCGCTGCATGCGCTGCTGCCGGAAACGGCGGTCGTGCGCGTCGGCTGGGACGATCCGCAGCTTGGCAGCGGGCAGGGCGGTTGGCCGATCAGCGGCGGCGGCGAGGACGTCTGGCAGCCGCTGGCCGACGATGCCGAAGGTCGCCACAGCTGGGAGTACGATGGCGCCCGGCTGCTGCTGTCGGTGCGCGGCGCGACACCCTCTCCGGCCTGGTGGGGACTGTCCCGGCAGGCGATGGAGCTGGCCCTGCAGCGCGACCGCCAGGCGGGCCAGATCAAGGCGCTGGAACAGGCCGAGCGGTTGCAGCAGGCCTTGTTCCAGATTGCCGACCTGGCCGGTGCCGACCTGGAAATGGGCGAGATGCTGCGCCACGTGCATGGCGTGCTGGGCATGCTGATGTACGCGCAGAACTGCTACATCGTCGAATATGACGACGCCCGCCGGCAGATCCGCTTCCTGTACTTCGCCGACCAGGTCGATGACTTCGTTGCCGATCCTGCACAGTGCTACGACATCGACCAGATGCCGCGCAGCCTGACCGTGGCGTTGCTGCGGCATGGCCGGCCGCTGAGTGGACCTTCGCGCGAACTGCTGGCGCGGGTAGACCAGGAGCACGACCCGCAGCGCGGCCCGGAAAGCCTGGACTGGCTGGGCGTACCGATGCTGCGCGATGGCCGCGTGTGCGGTGCGATCGTGGTGCAGAGTTACGAGCATGCCGACCGCTACGGCGAAGCCGAACGCGCGCTGCTGGGTTTTGTCGCTCAGCACGTGCAGACCGCGATGGACCGCCGCCAGGCGCAGGTGCGGCTGGAGCAGCAGGTGGAACGGCGCACGCAGGAGCTGCAGCGTGCCAATCTGAGCCTGCAGGATGAAGTGGCCGAGCGCCGCCGCGCCGAGCAGTTGCAGACCGCGCTGTACAACATTGCCGAAATGGCGATGTCGGCCGACAGCCTGGCGCAGTTCTACGGGCAGGTGCACGGGGTGGTCGGGCGCTTGCTGGATGCACGCAATTTCTATATCGCGCTGGTCAATGCCGAGGGCGATGGGCTGGATTTCGTCTATTCGGTCGACGAGCACAACGCCAGTCGTGCGCCGCGCGCGTTCAGTCGTGGCCTGACCGAATATGTGGTTCGCCATCGCCGGCCCTTGCTGGCCTCGCGTGCGCAGATCGATGCGCTGCTGGAAACCGGCGAGGTGCGCGAATCGGGCGCGCGTTCGCAGTGCTGGCTCGGTGTGCCGTTGCTGCGCGATGACGAAGTGGTCGGTGCGATCGTGGTGCAGAGTTACACCGAGCAGATCGCCTTCAGCGTGCATGACCAGCGTTTGCTGACCTTCGTCGCGCAGAACATCGGCACCGGTCTTGCGCGCCAGCGCGACCAGCAACGACTGCGCGCGGCGCATGCCGAGCTGGAAAAGCGGGTGGAGGAGCGCACCCGCGAATTGGGCGAGGTCAACGAAAAACTGCTGGGCCAGATCGGCGAGCGCCTGCGCGCCGAGCAGCGACTGACCCACCAGGCCATGCACGACGCGCTGACCGGACTGCCCAATCGCCTGCACCTGCTGGACAGGCTGCAGGATGCGCTGGCGCTGGCCCGGCGCGAAGGCGGCCCGGTATTCGCGGTGCTGTTCCTGGACCTTGACCGCTTCAAGCTGGTGAACGACAGCATCGGCCACGCCGCCGGCGATCGCATGCTGGTGGAAGTGGCCAAGCGCATCGTGTCCATGGCGGGTGACAACGATGTGGTGGCGCGCCTCGGCGGCGATGAGTTCGCCGTGCTGCTGCACTGTCCGGAAGGCCTGGCGCAAGCCCTGGATTTCGGCCAGCGGCTGTTGCTGGCGCTGCAGGAGTCGATGTGGATCGCCGGTCGGGAGCTGTTTCCCTCCGGCAGCCTGGGCATCGCCCTGTGGAACCCGCGCTATCGCACTGGCGAGGAGCTGTTGCGCGATGCGGATGCGGCGATGTACCGGGCCAAGGCGCAGGGCCACGACCGCTGCTCGATCTTCGATGAGGAGATGCGCGAGCAGGCGCTGCGCAGCCTGGACCTTGAGGCCGACCTGCGACGGGCAATCAACAACCGTGATTTCGTGCCGTTCTACCAGCCGATCGTGCGCCTGTCCGATGGCGAAGTGGTTGGCCACGAGGCCCTGCTGCGCTGGAAGCACGAGCGCCGCGGCCTGTTGCTGCCGGGCGCATTCCTGGAACTGGGCGAGGAAAGTGGCCTGATCGAACAGGTCGACTGGCTGATCTACGAGCAGGTCATCGCCGGCCTGGCCGACGGCGGGCGTGGCTATGTGTCGGTCAACGTGTCGCCACGGCATTTCCGCTCCGCCGAGTTCAGCGAGCGGCTGTATGGTCTGCTGGAGGCCTGCAACGCGGACCCGCGGCGGCTGCGCCTGGAGATCACCGAGGTCGCGCTGCTCGACGATGGTCCGCATACGCTGCGCATCCTGAAGGGCCTGCGCGAACGCGGCATCCAGGTGCAGCTGGATGACTTCGGTACCGGGTTCTCGGCACTGTCTTACCTGCACCGGTTCCCGATCAGCACATTGAAGATCGACCAGAGCTTCATTGCCGGCCTGCATGGACCGGAGGCGCAGAGTACGCGCGCGCTGGTGGAGGGCGTGCTGTCACTGGCACGCACGCTGGGCATCGAGACGATCGGCGAAGGCATCGAGACCGAGGCGCAGCGTGACACGCTGTTCGAACTCGGCTGCGACTACGGCCAGGGCTACCTGCTGGGCCGACCGGCGCCGTGGACGCGCGCGGCGGCCTGAGCCACCGCGCACGCGGTCTTCAGCGCAACGCCGCGCGGCGCTTCTCGTCGATCCACTTCGACGCCTGGGCCGGCTGGTAGTTCTTCATCCAGGCCAGCATCTCTTCGATGTCCGAGCCGTACCACAGGTCCTGGCGCTGCTCGGGGTGCAGGAAGCGCTCTTCCACCATGCGATCGATCATGCCGATCAGCGGTGCGTAGAAGCCGTCCACGTCGAGGAACGCGCAGGGCTTGTTGCCGATGCCGAGCTGGCGCCAGGTCAACATCTCGAAGATCTCTTCCATGGTGCCGAAGCCGCCGGGCAGGGCGACGAAACCATCGGACAGATCGAACATGCGCGACTTGCGCTCATGCATCGAACCGACGATCTCCAGTTCGGTCAGGCCGCGATGGGCCACTTCCCAGTCGGCCAGCTGGCGCGGAATCACGCCGGTGACCTCACCGCCGGCGGCGAGCACGGCATTGGCCACGGTGCCCATCAGGCCGACGTTGCCGCCGCCGTACACCAGTCGCATGCCGTCGCGGGCGATGCGGTCGCCCAGCGCGATGGCGCGTTCGGTGTAGACCGGCTTGCTGCCAGCGTTGGAACCGCAGTACACACAGATCGACTTCATGGATCTTCCTTTCTTGGCCGGAAACGAAAACGCCCCGCGGTCGACCAGTGAAGCCGGTCGCAGGGCGGGGTGTCCGGGCAATTATGAGGCCTTACCGATGTTCTCTGTAGCGCCGGGCCATGCCCGGCGGCATTTCGTTCAGATCACCGCCAGCCCGTCAGCCTTCAGCCGGGCAGCGCCCGGCTCTACGAGGGTCTGGGGTTACGCAGCGGCAGCCTGTTCGCGGCGGGGCCCTTCACGCAGCGCGCGGCCTACCATGCCCACCAGCAGGTCCAGCTCGCTGCTGTCCATGCCGAAGTGCGGGGTGAATCGCAGCGAGTTCTCGCCGCCATGGATCACGTTGATGCCGTGCTGGCGCAGCCATTCCTCGGTGGAATTGGCGCCATAGCACTTGAACTGCGGGGCCAGCTCGCAGGAGAACAGCAGGCCGGTGCCCTGCACCTTGGTGATCAGGCCGCCCAGCTCGTTCTTCAGCTGCTCCAGCTTGCGCACGGCCTCAGTGCCACGCTCTGTGATCGCCGCGCGGACCTGCGGGGTCAGCTGGGCCAGGGTGGCGCAGGCCACGTCCAGCGCACGCGGATTGCTGGTCATGGTGTTGCCGTAGATGCCCTTGCGGTACAGCTGCGCGGCGTGCTCGGTCACTGCCAGCACCGACAGCGGATACTGTGCAGCGTTCAGCGCCTTGGAATAGGTTTCCATGTCCGGCGCATCCAGGCCTTCGAAGCCGGGATAGTCGACCACCGACAGCACGCCATGGGCGCGCAGGCCAGCCTGGATCGAGTCCAGCAACAGCAGGCTGCCGTGGGCGCGGGTCAGTTCGCGGGCCAGTGCATAGAACGCCGGCGGTACGGAGCGGCCCGGGTCACCTTCGCCCATCACCGGCTCCAGGAACACCGCTTCGATGAACCAGTTGTTCTGCGTAGCCTCCTCGAACACCTTGCGCAGGCCGGCCTCGTCGTACGGCGCGATGGTGATCACCGAGTCCTCGCCACGGTAACTGGCCAGGTGCTGCATGTAGGTCTTGCGGCTGGAATCGGAATACAGCGCCGGTCGGTCGGTACGGCCATGGAAGCTGCCCTTGATGACCACGCGCTTGATCGCCGCACCGGCATGGCGGGCGCCCGGGTCGGTCTGCAGCTTGGCGTTGACGTCGGCGATGCGCGCCGCCAGGCCGACCGCTTCCGAACCGGAATTCAGGCACATGAAACGAGTGAACGGACAGCCGCCGCGACGGTGGCCGATCTCGGCCCGCAGCGCGCTGATGAAGCGCTGCTGGGACAGGCTGGGGGTCATGATGTTGGCCATCACCTGCGGCCGTGACATCGCCTCCATGACCGCATCGGGGGTGTGGCCGAAGCCGAGCATGCCGTAGCCGCCGGCGTCGTACAGCACCGCGCCCTTCAGGGTGACCACCCACGGACCGCGTGCGGCCAGCGCCACGTACGGGGTCACCGCATCATCGGCGTAGAAATTGACGAAGCCGTCCTGCATGGCATCGATCTGCGCCTGCTCATCCTGTGCCAGCAGCGGCCCCAGCTCGGCCTGCACGCGCGCGAATTCGGCAGCAGCGGCATCGACCGCAGCGACCAGTTGCGGGTGGTTCGCGGCGAGGGCGGTCAGGGTTGCGTCATCCAGGCCGTGGGTGAGGCGGGTGCCGGGCTGGGCGCGGAGGGGGGCGAGGCGTTCGATGAAGCTCATTGCAGATCTCCTGAAACGTTGGGTCGCACGGGCCTTCAAAAGCAAAACGCGCGTCTTTACGCGCGCTTGGGGCGGGCTCGTGCAGCGGACTTCCTCGTCGATGCTAGCACTTGTTTTTTTGCGCGATAACCCCGCAAAAGACTGCTGCATAGCAGCATTTTGCGCGACGTTCGGGCTCGGTCGTGCCGGCTCGCAGACGCTGGACGTACAATGCGCGCCATTGTCGACCTGTTGCCGTCCACTGCCTTGAAGAAGTCCGATTTCCATTACGACCTGCCGGCTGAACTGATCGCCCAGGCCCCCCTGGCCGAACGCTCGGCGAGCCGCCTGCTGCTGGTACCGCCGGCGCCGGCTGCCTTCACCGACCTGCAGGTGCGCGACCTGCCGTCGCTGCTGCAACCGGGCGACCTGCTGGTGTTCAACGACACCCGGGTGATCCCGGCGCGCCTGTTCGGGCAGAAGGCCAGCGGTGGCCGCGTGGAGATCCTGATCGAGCGCCTGCTCGGCGGCCAGCAGGCACGAGCCCAGGTGGGGGCCAGCAAGTCGCCGAAGCCCGGCAGCCGCATTGCCCTGGATGCCGGTGGCGAAGCCGAAGTGCTCGGTCGCGATGGCGAGTTCTATGTGCTGCAGTTCCATGTGCCGGAGTCGCTGGAACAGTGGCTGCTGCACGCCGGGCGGCTACCGTTGCCGCCTTACATCCAGCGCGAGCCGGGCGTGGATGATCGCGAGCGCTACCAGACCGTGTTCGCGCGCGAAGTGGGCGCAGTGGCGGCACCGACCGCCGGCCTGCATTTCGACGAGCCGCTGCTGGCCGCGCTGAAAGAGAAGGGCGTGGACTTCGGCCACGTCACCCTGCACGTCGGCGCGGGCACGTTCCAGCCGGTGCGCGCCGACGACCTGAAGGACCACGTGATGCACCGCGAGTGGCTGAACGTCGGTGCCGAGCTGGTGCAGCAGGTGCGGCGCACGCGTGCGGCCGGTGGCCGGGTGATCGGCGTGGGCACGACCGTGGTGCGCGCGCTGGAAAGCGCGATGCGCGATGGCGAACTGCTGCCGTTCGCTGGCGAAACGCAGATCTTCATCACCCCGGGCTACCGGATCCGCAGCGTCGACGCGATGGTGACCAACTTCCACCTGCCGGAAAGCACGCTGCTGATGATGATCTCGGCCTTCGCCGGCAAGGAGCGGGTGTTCGAGGCCTACCAGCACGCCATCGAGCAGCGCTACCGCTTCTTCAGCTATGGCGACGCGATGCTGCTGTTCCCGCAGGCGGGGTAGGGCTGAGGTGGGTAGCGCCGGGCCATGCCCAGCGTGGCGGAGTTGCGGGCCATCCGCCGGGCCATGCCCAGCGTGGCGGAGTTGCGGGCCATCCGCCGGGCATGGCCCGGCGCTACCGGAGCAGAAAAGGCGATTTTGGGAGACAATAGGCGACTATTTGCCCGAACGACCGCTCCATGTCCCGATTGCAGTTCCAGCTCCAGACCCGTGATGGCCGCGCCCGCCGTGGCCGCCTGACCTTCCCGCGTGGCACGGTGGAAACGCCGGCCTTCATGCCGGTGGGGACCTATGGCTCGGTCAAGGGCATCCTGCCGGACCAGGTGCGGGCACTGGGCGCCGAGATCATCCTCGGCAACACCTTCCACCTGTATCTGCGTCCGGGCCTGGACATCATCGCCGACCATGGCGGCCTGCACGGTTTCTGCCGCTGGGATGGCCCGATCCTGACCGACTCCGGCGGCTTCCAGGTGTTCTCGCTGGCCCACCGCCGCAAGATCACCGAGCAGGGCGTGACCTTCGCCTCGCCCACCGACGGTGCCCGGGTGTTCCTGGGCCCGGAAGAGAGCATGAAGATCCAGAAGGTGCTCGATTCGGACGTGGTGATGATCTTCGACGAGTGCACGCCGTACCCGGCCACCGAGGACGTCGCCCGCCGCTCGATGGAGCTGAGCCTGCGCTGGGCGCAGCGCAGCCGGAATGCCCATGACGAGCTCGGCAACGACGCGGCCCTGTTCGGCATCGTCCAGGGCGGGGTGCACACCGATCTGCGCAGCCGTTCGGCTGAGGCCCTGCAGGGGATCGGCTTCGACGGCTATGCCATCGGCGGCCTGGCCGTGGGTGAGCCGGAAGACGAGCGCAACGCCATGCTCGACCATCTGGACCCCGAGTTGCCCGCCGACCGTCCGCGCTACCTGATGGGCGTGGGCCGCCCCGAGGACCTGGTCGAGGGTGTCGCACGTGGCGTGGACATGTTCGATTGCGTGATGCCGACCCGGAATGCGCGCAACGGCCACTACTTCACCTCGTTCGGCACCGTTCGCATCCGCAATTCACAGTACGCGCGGGACATGGACCCGATCGAGCCGGGCTGTGGCTGCGTGGCCTGCGCCGGCGGCTATACCCGCTCGTACCTGCGTCATCTCGACCGCTGCAACGAGATGCTGGCACCGATGCTGGGCACCCAGCACAACCTCTTCTATTACGAAAAGCTGATGGCCGACATCCGCGCGGCCATCGAGGCGGGAACCTTCCTGGCCTTCCGCGAGTCCTTCTACGCAGCACGCGGGGCGGTAGCGCCACCGCTGTAAACCCGCAGCACCCCCTGCCAAACGGCCCAAGGACGAATGCCCGGGGCCGTGGCATACTTCAAGGCTGACCCAGATCCGCGGTCGACACCTCGTGCCCGTGAAACGGCCGAAGCGCCGCCCAACCAAAGGACCAACGATGAACCTGCTTGCCTTCCTGATTCCCGCCGCCCACGCCCAGGCCGCTGGCGGCCAACCGCAGGGCATGGGCCTGACCACGCTGCTGTTCCCGATCATCCTGATCGCCATCATGTACTTCCTGATGATCCGCCCGCAGATGAAGCGGCAGAAGGAGCACAAGGCCATGCTGGAGAAGATCAAGCGCGGCGACGAAGTGCTGACCAACGGCGGCATCGCCGGCAAGGTCACCGATATCGGCGACAACTTCGTCACCGTCGAAGTGGCCGAGAACGTGCGCATCCGCGTGCAGAAGGGCGCTGTCGGCAGCGTTCTGCCGACCGGCACCCTGGATTCGGCCAAGTAAGCCACTCCCTTTCTGAAGCACAACCGCGGCGCCGGGGATGGCGCCGCGCGGGACCCAAGCAATGCTCGAATTTCCACGCTGGAAGTACGTCGTCATCGTGATCGTACTGGCGCTCAGCGCGCTGTACGCACTGCCCAACATCTACCAGAAGGACCCGGCCATCCAGATCACCGCCAACCGTGGCGGCCAGGTCGACGATGCGCTGCGTGACCGCGTGCTGGCCGACCTGAAGAAGGCCGGTGTCACCACGCTCGGCGCAGAGAAGGAAGGGGACAGCCTGATCGTCCGCCTGTCGGACCTGAAGTCGCAGTCCGCCGCCAGCGATGCGCTGCGTGACAGCGTGGGCGAGAACTACACGGTGGCCCTGAACCTGGCCTCGACCGTGCCGGACTGGCTGGCCAAGCTCGGCGGTCGCCCGATGGTGCTGGGCCTGGATCTGCAGGGCGGCGTGCACTTCGTGCTGCAGGTCGACCAGAAGGCCGCGCTGGACAAGCGCCTGGATGCCTACACCGAAGACGTGCGCAGCACCCTGCGTGATGCGCGCATCGCCTACCAGTCGGTCGAGCGTCGTGCCGACAACACCATCGTCGCCAACCTGAGCCCGTCGGCCGGTGAAGACGCCGGTACCCGTGCCCGCGCCGCGCTGGCCAAGGCGCAGCCGACGCTCGGCTACGACGTCAGCGGCAACCGCATCACGGTGTCCATTCCGGAAGCCGAGATCGCGCAGATCGCCAACGGTGCCATCGAGCAGAACATCAACACCCTGCGCAACCGCGTGAACCAGCTCGGCGTGTCCGAGCCGATCATCCAGCGCCAGGGCGCCGACCGCGTGGTGGTGCAGCTGCCGGGCGTGCAGGACACGGCCGAAGCCAAGCGCATGATCGGTGCCACCGCCACCCTGGAATACCGGGCGGTTGTGGATGGCAACGCGCAGGACGCTATCGCGTCGGGTCGTATCCCGCCGGAAGCCAAGGTCTACCAGCGTCGTGACAACGGCGGCCCGGTGCTGCTGAACAAGCGCGTGATCGTCACCGGTGACCAGATGGTGGCCGCGCAGGCGGTGACCGATTCCACCAGTGGCACCCCGGCAGTCAGCGTGACGCTGAACAATGTCGGTGGCCAGCGCATGTTCGACTTCACCAGCGCCAACGTGAACAAGCCGATGGCGGTGGTGTACACCGAACGCGTGCCGACCGTGACCGTCGTCGACGGCCAGGAAGTGCGTGGCTTCAAGGTCAACGAGGAAGTCATTTCGGTGGCCAACATCAACGGCGTGTTCGGCAAGAACTTCCAGACCACCGGTCTGCAGAAGAAGGAAGCCGAAGACCTGGCCAAGCTGCTGAAGTCGGGCTCGCTGGCTGCCCCGATGGACTTCGTTGAAGAGCGTGTGGTCGGCCCGAGCCTGGGTGCGGAGAACGTCAAGAACGGCATCACCGCGGTGGTCTACGCGTTCATGTTCACCCTGGTGTTCTTCACCATCTACTACCGCATGTTCGGTCTGATCACCTCGATCGCGATGCTGTTCAACCTGCTGATCGTGGTGGCGGTGATGTCGCTGTTCGGCGCGACCATGACCCTGCCGGGCTTTGCCGGCCTGGCGTTGTCGGTCGGTCTGTCGGTCGACGCCAACGTGCTGATCAACGAGCGTATCCGTGAAGAGCTGCGTGCCGGCGTGCCGGGCAAGACCGCGATCGTGACCGGTTACGAGCGGGCATCGGGCACCATCCTCGACGCCAACCTGACCGGCCTGATCGTCGGTGTGGCGCTGTTCGCATTCGGTACCGGTCCGCTGAAGGGCTTCGCGCTGACCATGATCATCGGTATTTTCGCTTCCATGTTCACCGCGATCACCGTATCGCGTGCACTGGCGACGCTGATCTACGGCCGTCGCAAGAAGCTCCAGAACGTGGCCATCTGACGGGACGACACGCACATGAAACTGTTTCCGCTGCACATCCTCCCGAACGATACCAAGATCGACTTCATGCGCTGGCGCCATGTCGCGATGGTCGTCACGATCATCGTGTTCCTGGCATCGATCGGCATCATTGGCTTCAAGGGCTTCAACTACGCGCTGGACTTCACCGGCGGCACCCTGATCGAAGCCCGCTTCGAACACGCGGTGGACGTCGAGGACGTCCGCAGCAAGCTTGAGCAGAACGGCTTCGACGGCGCCCAGGTGCAGAGCGTCGGTGGCAACACCGACCTGCTGATCCGCCTGGCCCCGCACGGTGAGCACGCTCCGGGTACCGGCGGCGCCTCTGCCGAGGACAAGGCCACTGCTGCGGCCGTGGTCAAGGCGGTCTCTTCGGCCGACAACCAGGCCACGGTGCTGCGCAACGAGTTTGTTGGCCCGCAGATCGGCAAGGACCTGGCGATGAATGGCCTGTACGCCACCATCTTCATGTTGGCGGGTTTCCTGATCTACATCGCGGTGCGCTTCGAATGGAAGTTCGCGGTCACCGCCAGCATCGTGGCCATGTTCGACTTGATCGTGACGGTGGCCTACGTGTCGCTGCTCGGCCGTGAGTTCGACCTGACCGTGCTGGCCGGCCTGCTGTCGGTGATGGGTTTTGCGATCAACGACATCATCGTGGTGTTCGACCGTGTCCGTGAGAACTTCCGCAGCCTGCGCGTGGAGCCGATGGAAGTGCTGAACCGTTCGATCAACCAGACGCTGTCGCGTACGGTGATCACGGCGGTGATGTTCTTCCTGTCTGCGCTGGCCCTGTACCTGTACGGCGGCAGCTCGATGGAAGGCCTGGCCGAGACGCACATGATCGGTGCGGTGATCGTGGTGCTGTCCTCGATCCTGGTCGCCGTGCCGATGCTGACCGTGGGTGCCCTGCGCGTGACCAAGCAGGACCTGCTGCCCAAGGCCAAGGACGTCGAGGCTCTGGCCCGTCGCCCGTAAGCCTCTGCTGCACGCAGTACACAGAGAACCCCGCGCAAGCGGGGTTTTTTGTTGGCAGGGCTTGCAGCCCTGCACCTGCCGAAGCAACAGCAACAGCAACAGCGGGCATTCCGTGGATTGGCGGGGCGGTGCCGGAGTGCGGGGACGCCGCAAGTACGTCCCTGTAGGCTTGGCAGCCGCATCCATGCGGCTGACACCCCGCAATCCGACACCGCCCCACCTCTGACAGATCCCCACGGTGGGTAGGTGTCGACCTGGGTCGACACATCTGTCAGACATCGAAACAATTCTGGGGTCAGATCCGTTTTCCTTCGGAAAACGGATCTGACCCCACGAGCCGTTCCAACAGATCGCAGGAAACTATCGAAGGCGGGGTGGGTCCGGTTGCGGGGGCGTGAGCGCCCCTTGAGAGTGTCCAGAAGTACTTGACCACCACATATTTACGGCGTCCCCCGCAACCGGACCCACCCCGCCATCCCTCAGTAGCCCAGCTTTTGACGTTGCTTCGGCCGTTGCCGTTGCCTCTGCAGGTGCAGGGTGCAACCCTGCAGAACACCACCACCCTACGCCAGCGTCGGTTGTGCAATCGGCCCCTGCGCACTACGATCCTGCGGTTCGCGCGCACACGCGTGCCCGTATTCCTGCTGAGCGCCCCGTGCGCCGCATCTGCCAACCCGAGGTCTTCATGGTCATCAAACCGCGCGTCCGCGGCTTCATCTGCGTCACCACCCATCCGACCGGCTGCGACGCCGCCGTCAAGCAGCAGATCGACTACATCCGTGCGCGTCCGCCGATCCAGAACGGCCCCAAGCGCGTCCTGGTGATCGGTGCCTCGACCGGCTATGGCCTCGCCGCGCGCATCACCGCCGCCTTCGGCAGTGGCGCGGCAACCCTGGGTATCTTCTTCGAGCGCCCGGGCAGTGAAACCAAGCCGGGCACGGCGGGCTGGTACAACTCCGCGGCCTTCCATAAGTACGCCGACGAAGCAGGGCTGTACGCCAAGAGCATCAACGGCGATGCGTTCTCCGACGAGGTGAAGGCCAAGACCATCGAGATGATCAAGGCCGATCTCGGCCAGGTCGATCAGGTGGTCTACAGCCTGGCTGCGCCGCGCCGCAAGCATCCGAAGACCGGTGAGATCATCAGCTCCACGCTGAAGCCGATCGGCGAGCCGATCACCCTGCGCGGTCTGGATACCGACAAGGAAGTGCTGACCGAGACCCACCTGCAGCCGGCGACCCCGGAAGAGATTGCCGGTACCGTCGCAGTGATGGGCGGTGAGGACTGGCAGATGTGGATCGACGCGCTGGCCGATGCCGGCGTCCTGGCCAATGGCTGCACCACCACGGCCTTCACTTACGTGGGCGAAGAGATCACCCAGGCGATCTACTGGAATGGTTCCATCGGTGCCGCCAAGAAGGATCTGGACGACAAGGTGCTCGGCCTGCGCGAGAAGCTGGCCAAGATCGGCGGCGATGCGCGCGTGTCGGTGTTGAAGGCGGTGGTGACCCAGGCCAGCTCGGCCATTCCGACCATGCCGCTGTACCTGTCGCTGCTGTTCAAGGTGATGAAAGAGAAGGGCACCCACGAAGGCTGCATCGAGCAGCTCGACGTGCTGTACGACATCCTGTACGGCGCCAAGGCCGATGGCGTGGCGGTCGATCGCCTGCGGCACGACCTGGTCGATGGCGAGGGCCATGCCGTCGCGCTGATCGATGAAGAAGGTCGCCTGCGCGCCGACTACAAGGAAATGGCGGCCGACGTGCAGGGCAAGGTGCTGGCGCTGTGGCCGCAGGTGACCAACGAGAACCTGTATGAGATCAGCGACCTGGCCGGCTACAAGGCCGATTTCCTGCGTCTGTTCGGTTTTGGTGTCGACGGCGTCGACTACGAAGCCGACGTCAACCCGGACGTGAAGATCGACAATCTGGTCGATCTGACCTGATTGAAAAAGGCCGGCGCAAGCCGGCCTTTTTCTATTGGTAGCGCCGGGCCATGCCCGGCGAGCGTAGCGGTTTGCCGGCCATCCGCCGGGCATGGCCCGGCGCTACCGGCGAGGCATCAACCGAACTCGAAGTTCATCGCCGGCGCCGCAGGGCCGACGAAATCGCCCTGCACGTAGTCCACGCCGGCACTGAACAGCAGTGTCATCGAGTTGGCGTCGCTGACGAACTCGGCCATGGTGCGGATGCCGGCTTCCTGTGCGCGTGCGGTGATCTGGCTGACCCGGTCGATGTTCTCGCGGGTGGCGGCCAGGTCGCTGGTGAAGCCGCGATCGAGCTTGAGGAACTGCGGCTGGAAGTGGGCCAGCAGCTGGAACGAATCCAGGCCCGAGCCGAACTGCTCAAGACCGATCCGGCAGCCGAGAGGTGCTACTTCCGCCAGGAACTGCTGGGCGCTGCGCAGGTGCGTGAACACCTTTGACTCCGGCGCATGCAGCCACAGGCGTTCGCCCGGTACGCCGTGTGCCTGCAACTGCTGGCGCAGCGTGGCGATCATCTTCGGATCGTCGAACGATTCCGGCGTGACCTTCACCAGCATCTGCGTCGGATGACCCTCGCGCGCACGCGCGCCCAGTACCGTGATCGCCTGCGAGACGACCCAGCGGTTGATGTCCGCCAGCAGGCCGTGTTCTTCGGCAATGCCGAGGAAGGCGGTCGGGCTCAGCAACTCTCCGTTGTGTTCCAGCCGCAGGTAGGCTTCATACAGCTCCAGCGACTCGCCCTGCAGGTTCAGCACCGGCTGGTAATGCAGTTGGAAGCCATCGCCTGCCAAGGCCTCGCGGATACGCGCGACCCAGCGCTGCACGCGCTCTTCTTCCACGCGATCGACAGCGGCCGGGTCGAAGATGCGGCAGGTATTGCCGAGGGCGGCAGCGGCCTGTGTACATTCACTGGCGCGCGCCAGCACCTGGCCGATGCTGGCGATCTTCTCGCCCACCTGCACCCCGCCAATGCTGACGGTCACCGTAGCCGAACGCGCACCGATGCTGAAGACGTGCGCGGCGTAGGCTTCGCGGATGCGCTCGGCCAGTGCGACGGTCTGCGCATAGGGGCCTGACTGCAGCACGGCGAAACTGTGTTCGCCGAAACGGGCCAGCTGCGCGTCCTCCCCGACCACGTCGGCCAGCAGGGCGGCGAGGGCGCCGATCAGGGCGTCGGCCGAGGCCAGTCCAATGTCCGGTAGCAGGCGCGCGTAGTGGTCCGGTTCGACCATCAGCAGGCCGAACTGACCCTCGCTGCGCCCGGCCTGGGCAACCGCGTCCTCGACCTGCAGCATGAAGGTCGGGCGGTTGAGCAGGCCGGTGACCTGGTCGCGCTGGCGCAGGTCTTCGACCTCGCGCGCCAGCTCCGGGTCGAATTCCATGCGCCGGCGGAACACCACCTGCAGGCACGATTCGCCCTCGTAGGTGGCCGCGGTGAACTCCATCGTCGCCGGGAAGGCGCTGCCGTCCTGGTGGCGGGCATCGAGCTGGTACTGCGGTGGTGGCGCTTCGCCGCGGCTGAGTGACTTCAGCAGCTGCTTGAAATCATCCACGTGCTGGGCGGCGACCATGTCCAGCAATGAGATGCCTTCGACTTCCTCGAAATCCTCGTAGCCGAACATGTCCAGGTAGGCGTCATTGGCGCGGATGTGCATGCCTTCGTGGACATAGGCAATCGGCTCGCGCGACGAAGCGATCAGCGCGTCGCAGCGACGCTCGGTCTCGCGCATCTGCGCTTCGATCCGACGCAGGCCGCGGCGCGCCTGCAGGTCGACCCACTGGTCGCGGACCACTGCCAGCAGATGTTCGGCGCGCTGGCGCAGGGCGAGGGCGCGAACGCCGTTGCTGCTGGCCTGTACCAGTTCATCCTCGTCAATGCGCTCGGCCAGCAGCACCAGCGGGATGTCCTTGCCGCTGGCGGCGATGTGCTGGGCCACCAGTGGCAGCGGGATGCTCTGCGAGGGCGCCGCCAGCACCAGGTCGATCGCCTGGCTGGCCAGTACCTGCGACAGCTCGGCCGAGTCCTGCGGGCGCCATGGGCGCACCGCGATGCCGCTGTTGCGCAGGGTGCTGACGATGGCTTCGGCGTTTTCGCCGCTGTCATCGACGATCAGCAGGCGGATGGTGATGTCGTTCGCGTTCTGCATGCACTGCTCCCCAATCTGCAAATCTAGATACACGATGCGTGGCGGCGCGTCCATGCGCGCAACGCTTGCGTGCCTGGAACGGCGATGCGGTTCACACCACGCCGCCGGCCGCGTGCCCGCTGGCCCAGGCCCACTGGAAGTTGTAGCCACCCAGCCAGCCGGTCACGTCCAGCACCTCGCCGACGAAATGCAGGCCGGGCACGCGCTTGGATTCCAGCGTCGACGAAGAGACTTCATTGGTATCGACACCGCCCAGGGTGACTTCGGCGGTGCGGTAGCCCTCGGTGCCACTGGCCACCAGCGGGAAGGCTGACAGCACCTGCGCCGCCTTGCGCAGGTCCGGCTCGTCCAGCTGGCGCACCGGTCGGTCGGGCAGCCAATGCTCGCACAGGCGCTGCGCCAGTCGCTTGGGCAGCACATCGCCCAGCACCGTACGCAGTTCCGCGGCAGGTCGTTCGCGCTTCATCTGGCGCAGCCATTCGGCGGCATCCTGGCCGGGCAGCAGATCCAGTGACAGCGCGTCACCGGGCTGCCAGAACGAGGAAATCTGCAGGATGGCCGGGCCACTGACGCCACGATGGGTCAGCAGCATGAAGTTGCGGAAACTCGTGCCGTTGCAACTGGCCTCGACCGGCAGGGCGACGCCGCTGAGTTCGGCCAGGCGCTCCTGGTGGGTGCCACTGAGGGTCAACGGCACCAGGCCGGCACGGGTGGGCAGCACCTGGTGGCCGAACTGGCGCGCGATCTCATAGCCGAACCCGGTGGCACCCAGGCTTGGAATGGACAGGCCGCCGGTGGCGACCACCAGCGAGGCGCAATGGAACAGGCCGTGCGTGGTGTGCACGCGGAAGCCGTCAGTGCCGTGCTCGATGCGCTCCACGCTGCACTGGGTGCGGATCTGCACGCCGGCCTGCTGGCACTCGTCCACCAGCATCTTCACGATCTGCTTGGACGAGATATCGCAGAACAGCTGGCCCAGCTCTTTTTCGTGATAGGCGATGCCGTGGCGCTCGACCATGTCGATGAAGTGGTAGGGCGAGTAGCGCGCCAGTGCCGATTTGCAGAAATGCGGATTGGCCGAGAGGAAGTTGGCCGGGGTGGTGCCGGTGTTGGTGAAGTTGCAGCGGCCACCGCCGGACATCAGGATCTTCTTGCCGATCTTGTTGGCGTGGTCGATCACCTGCACATGCCGGCCCCGCTGGCCCGCCGTGATCGCGGTCATCAGCCCGGCTGCGCCGGCACCGATCACCAGCACGTCGCAGCGGATCGTGCTCATGCCTTGGCGCGCTTTCGCCAGTTGGGGATCACATCCAATTGCATCTGATCGTTGAGCAGCTGCACTTCGGCGTCCTGGATCAGCACGCTCCAGCGCATCGCACGCTGGATCTGCTGGCCCCACAGATCGACGAATCCACCGTCCAGGTCGACCACCGACAGATTGTCGAAGCGGGCCAGGCCCTTGCCCTGTTTCTGCCACCAGATGTCCGACGCATTTCCGCCGTAGTTGACGACCTGCACCTGTCGGCTGCGGTTGCTGGCCTTGCGGATGCGCGACTCGTCCGGATGGCCGAGGTCGATCCACTGCAGGATGTCGCCGGTGTAGTCGTGTTCCCACAGGTCCGGCTCATCGTCGGTGCTCAGGCCGCGGCCGAACTCCAGGCGGTCGCCGGCGTTCAGCGCGAAGGCGAGCAGGCGCACCATCAGGCGTTCGTCGGTTTCGGACGGATGCTGGGCCAGGGTCAGGTTGTGGGTCGCGTAGTAGCCGCGATCCATGTCGCTGATCTGCAGTTCGGCCTTGCGGATGGTGGCGGTGAGGGCCATGAAGATCCAGAGGGGTAAAGACCGTCAATGATAGAGGTTTGCCCCGGGGGTGTCCGGTATGGGGGTGTCGGCAGGGCGTGATCGGTGGCACGCTGGCCGCCCTGATTCTTCCGGTCTGCCCTCTCGTATGTCCCGTTCACGTCCGCGCCGCGTGCAGATCGATGGCGCCACGGCCGCGCCATGACCACGCCCAGCCGACTGCAGCTCCCACCCGGTGACTGGGCTTCCCTCCTGGAAGGGCTGTGCGCGCGATTCCCGCGCGTCGATCGGTTGCAATGGGAGAGTCGCTTCGCGCGCGGACGGGTACAGGACGCACAGGGCAGGGCGCTGGCGGCGGACATGCCCTGGCAGGTAGGGCTTGAGATCCGCTACTTCCGTGAAGTGGCTGATGAGCCGGTGATTCCCTTCGTGGAGACCATCCTGCATCACGACGCGCACCTGCTGGTGGCTGACAAGCCGCACTTCCTGCCGACCGCGCCTGCCGGTGCCTTTGTGCGCGAAACCCTGCTGGCGCGCCTGGTCGAGCGCACCGGCAACACCGAGCTGGTGCCGTTGCATCGGCTGGACCGGTTGACGGCTGGGCTTGTGCTGTTCTCCACCCAGTCAGAAACGCGCGACGCCTACCAGCGCCTGTTCCGTGAGCGCCGCATCGAGAAGACTTACGAGGCGCTGGCACCGGCCTTGCCCGATCTGCGGTTTCCGCTGGAGCGGCACAGCCGGCTGCAGCCAGGGGAACCGTTCTTCCGCATGGCCGAAGTTCCCGGCGAACCGAATGCGCGAACCCGTGTCGAGGTCATTGACGCGCATGGCCCGGTCTGGCGCTACCGGCTTGTGCCGGAATCCGGACGCAAGCATCAGCTGCGCGTCCATATGGCTGCGCTCGGTGCGCCGATCCTGGGCGACGGGTTCTACCCGCAGCTGCAGGACCGGCCGCAGGGTGAGGGCGAGCCGCCGTTGCAGCTGCTGGCGCAGGCACTGGCCTTCAACGATCCGTTGACCGGCCAGCGGCGCAGCTTCCGCAGTGTGCGCACCTTGAGCGTTTCCGGCTGAGGTGCAGCTGGATTCACCTGTTCGGGCGGCGCGCCAGCCAGCGGTCCAGCTCGGCAGCGAACAGCTGGCGGTCACGCGCACCCAGAGGGGGCGGTCCACCGGTCTGCACGCCCGCGCCGCGCAGTTCTTCCATGAAATTGCGCATCGACAGCCGCTCGGCCATGTTGTTGGGGGTGTACAGCTGGCCACGCGGGTTCAGCGCCACGCCCTTCTTCTCCAGCACCAGGGCGGCCAGGGGGATGTCCTGGGTGACCACCAGGTCGCCGGCGGCCACCCGCTCGACAATGGCGCTGTCAGCCACGTCCAGCCCCTGCGGCACCTGGATCGAGCGCAGCCAGCGCGACGGCGGGGTGCGGATCCACTGGTTGGCGACCAGGGTCAGCTCGACGCCCACCCGTTCAGCGGCGCGGAACAGGATGTCGCGAATGACGACGGGGCAGGCGTCTGCGTCCACCCAGATGCGGGGGAGGAGGGGTTCAGCTCGGGTTTCAGCTTCAGTCATTTACCCAGTGTAGGGTAGGAAAAACCTGAATGGGGGCCCGGGTTTAGCCTCGATCTGGTGCAATCCCTTGCCGTGCCTAGGGGCCGGCCGTTTGTCGCTGAATATCAGGGCTATCGCTTTTTGCTCAAAACACGCGTATCGTCTGGCCCACTGTGTTTGCTAGGGTCACCGTGAATCGTGGCCTGGTGCAGTTGATCTCACGATCCGCTCATCGATCCGCTTTACCAACGCCTGCAACTCAGTCTCGGCCCCGATACCCGGTGGCTGCGATTTTTTTCAACATGTGTTTCAGGAGTTAGTAAATATGTCTGATCGTCAGACCGGCACTGTCAAGTGGTTCAACGACGCCAAGGGCTTCGGCTTCATCACCCCGGAAAGCGGCCCGGACCTGTTCGTGCATTTCCGCGCGATCCAGGGCACCGGCTTCAAGACCCTGCAGGAAGGCCAGAAGGTTACCTTCGTCGCCGTCCAGGGCCAGAAGGGTATGCAGGCTGACCAGGTGCAGGCGGTCTAATCCGTCTGCTACCGTTTGGTAGCCAGAACGCCGGGAGCGAAAGCTCCCGGCGTTTTTCGTTATGGGCTTCTGTAGTGTCGAGCCAGGCCCGGCTCTACAAAGGGCATGCACCCGGCACGGTACGATGCAGTCCTCTCCAAGGATCGTCCCCATGCGCATCGTCCATCATCTGGAAAACTCCCGTTCGCTGCGTGTGCTGTGGATGCTGGAGGAGCTGGGGCTGGACTACGAGCTGCGCCGCTACCCGCGCGACCCGAAGACGATGCTGGCGCCGCCGGAGCTGCGCCAGGTGCACCCGCTGGGCAAGGCGCCGGTGCTGCAGGATGGCGAACTGATCCTCGCCGAATCCGGCGCCATCCTCGACTATCTGGTTGACCGCTACGACGTGCATCGGCAGCTGTCGCCGTCGCCGGTACCGGCCGACGGCAAAGAGCGCATCGATTACCGCTACTGGCTGCACTATGCCGAAGGCTCGGCGATGCCGCCGATGCTGCTGACCTTGGTGATCAGCCGCATCCGCAGCGCGCCGATGCCATTCTTCGCGCGGCCGATCGCCCGCAGCATCGCCGACAAGGCCGAGCGCGGTTTCGTCGGCCCGCAACGACGCCTGCATCTGGACTGGATGGAGCGGCGTCTGGCCGAAAGCCCGTGGTTTGCCGGCGAGCGCTTCACCGCCGCGGACATCCAGATGAGCTTCCCGATCCAGGCAGCGGCCGCACGCGGTGGCGGGCTGGACGACAAGCCGGCGTTGCGAGGCTTCCTCAAGCGCATCGGCGAGCGTTCGGCCTACCAGCGTGCCGAGGCGCACGGTGGCGCATTGCAGGCCCTGCGCGGCGATTGAGGACGGCCGTCGCCGCCCCCATGCTGTGCTCATGGATACCACGGCTCCCCAGTTCGACAACCGCCTGCTGACTCTGCTGCCGGGCGATCCCGAGTCCGGCCCGCGCCGGCGCGAAGTGCTGGGTGCGGCCTGGTCGCCGGTGATGCCGACACCTGTAGCAGCGCCGGTGCTGCTGGCGTGGTCGCCGGAGGTTGCCGCGATGCTCGGGTTCGATCCTGCGCAGGTCGATGATGAAGGCTTCGCCCAGGTGTTCGCTGGCAACGCGCTGTATGCGGGCATGCAGCCGTGGGCGGCCAACTATGGAGGCCACCAGTTCGGGCACTGGGCCGGTCAGCTGGGTGACGGTCGCGCCATCTCGCTGGGCGAGTTGATCGGCGCCGATGGCAGGCACTGGGAACTGCAGTTGAAGGGCGCCGGGCCAACGCCGTACTCGCGCGGGGCCGACGGCCGTGCGGTGCTGCGCTCGTCGATCCGCGAGTTCCTGTGCAGCGAGTCGATGCATCATCTCGGCGTGCCGACTACCCGCGCCCTGTCGCTGGTCGGCACCGGCGAGGACGTAGTGCGCGACATGTTCTATGACGGTCATCCGCGCGCGGAGCCCGGCGCGATCGTCTGCCGGGTATCGCCCTCGTTCCTGCGTTTTGGTTCATTTGAACTGCCCGCTTCACGTGGCGAGACCGCACTGTTGAAGCAGATGGTCGACGCCTGCATCGCCCGCGATTTCCCGGAACTGAAGGGGCAGGGCGAAGCGCTCTATGGCGACTGGTTCGCACAGATCGCCGTGCGCACCGCAGAGATGATCGCGCACTGGATGCGCGTCGGTTTCGTGCATGGGGTGATGAACACCGACAACCTCTCGGTGCTCGGCGTGACCCTGGACTATGGCCCGTATGGCTGGGTCGAGGACTTCGATCCGGACTGGACGCCGAACACCACCGATGCGCAGGGGCGTCGCTATCGTTTCGGCACCCAGCCGCAGGTGGCGTACTGGAATCTCAGCCGTCTGGCACAGGCGCTGCCGCCGTTGTTCGCTGATGTGCAGCCGCTGCAGGCAGGGCTGGCCGCCTACCAGGCGACCTTTGTTGCGTGCACCCGTCGCGATGTGGCGGCCAAGCTGGGTCTGGCGGCGGCCGACGATGCCGATCTGCAGCTCTACCAGCGTTGGCAGCAGCTGATGCAGGACGGTGGCATGGACATGACCCTGGCATGGCGTGCGCTGATGCGCATCGATACAAATGCGCCCGATGCGGGGGTACTGGCAGAAGTCTTCTACGACCCCGAGCGGCAGCACGCGGTGCAGGAACCTCTGCAGCAGTGGCTGCAGGATTACGCGGCCCGGCTGCGTGCCGATCCACTGTCGGCACCAGAGCGGTTCGTGAAGATGGGCGCAGCCAATCCGCTGTATGTGCTGCGCAACTGGCTGGCACAGGAAGCAATCGACCGCGCCGAGCAGGGCGACCTGGGCGGAGTGCACGCCCTGCAGGACGTACTGCGTGATCCATACACCGAACGTCCGGGGCTGGAACATTACGCCGGCAAGCGGCCGGCGTGGGCTGACGATCGCGCAGGCTGTTCAATGCTGTCCTGCAGTTCCTGAGGGTGGGTTTTGGCAGGGCTGCGCCCTGCACCTGCAGAGGCCAGGTCAACAGCCAGAGCAAAAGCTGGATTCCGTGGTTTGGCGGGGCGGTGTCGGAGTGCGGGGACGCCGCAAGTACGTCCTTTTAGGCTTGGCAGCCGCTTGCTCGTGTGCGCGTTCCTGCGCACACGGCAAGACCGGGGTTGGGCGTCCTGCCCAACCCGCCCGACGCATGCGTCGGGCCCATGCGGCTGACACCCCGCACTCCGACACCGCCCCACCTCCGACAGATTCTCGCTGCTGTGGGTAGGTGTCGACTTTGGTCGACACGGTAGATCCACGCCATGCGTGGATGCTCTTCGTTCAATTCTCGAAATATTCGATCTCGATGGAGATTCATCCACGCATGGCGTGGATCTACTGGCCACCGGCAAACTGTCGAAGGCGGGGCACTGTGGGTTTGCGGGGTGTGAGCCGCATGGATGCGGCGACCAAGCCTCCATGGACGGATTCACGGCGCCCCCGCAGACCCGCAGTGCCCCGCCATCCCACGGAATGCACGCCGTTGCTGTTGCCTCGGCTGTTGCTGCTGCCTCTGCAGGTGCCGGGCGCAGCCCGGCCGAACCCCTCAACAGGCAGCCGGCGCCCGGAACAGGTACCCTATGCCGCCATCAGACAACCGAATCGCCATGACCGACGCCATCGTCGCTCCGCAGTGGGCCTCGCGCCTGCGCGACATCGCCGACTTCCCCAAGCCGGGCATCCTGTTCAAGGACATCATGCCGCTGCTCGCTCACAGTGAGGACTTCCGTGGCGCGATCGTGGCGATGGCTGATCGCTGGCGCGATCAGAAGCTGGACGCGGTGGTCGGCATCGAATCGCGCGGCTTCATCCTCGGTGCGGCGATGGCGCTGGAACTGGGCGTGGGCTTCGTGCCGGTGCGCAAGCCGGGCAAACTGCCGGGCAAGGTGCTGCGCGAGGAATACACCCTGGAATACCGCAGCGACTGCATTGAAGTGCATGCCGACGCGTTGCCGGCCGGTGCGCGCGTGGCGATCATCGATGACGTGCTGGCAACCGGCGGTACGCTGGTTGCTGCGTTGTCGCTGGTGCGCCGCCTGGGCGTGGAAGTCGTCGGCGCCGGCGTGCTGGTCGAGCTGGACGGCCTGGGTGGCCGTGGCCGCTGGGAAGCGGATCTGCCGCTGCACACCGAACTGGTGTTCTGATTTCGCAGGTGCCAACCAAGGTTGGCATCTACCCGAGCGAATCGCGGCAAACCGGTAGCTGCCAACCTTGGTTGGCACCGGATGGATGGGCCAACCAAGGTTGGCCACTACCAGGTCATGTCGCTGCCAACCGTGATTGGCAGCGCTCCTTCAATCACATCATCCGCACGCGGAACCGTCGGCCCTTGATCTTGCCGGCTTCCAGCTTCGCCACCGCCTTGTTGACCTGCTCGCGGGCGATCGCCACGTAGGAACGGGTCGGGAAGATCGCGATCTTGCCGATGAACTTGGCCGACAGGCCGGCGTCACCGGTGAGTGCGCCGAGGATGTCGCCCGCGCGCAGCTTGTCGGTCTTGCCGCCATCGATACGCAGGGTGCGCATCGCCGCCTGCGGCAGCTCGGCCGGGCGCGACGTCGCCAGCGGCGTCTTCTGCCAGTCCAGCGGCTCGCCGCGCTGCGCTTCGATGGCGTCGGCGCGGTTCTTTTCGCGGCCCGCCACCAGGCTGATCGCCAGGCCACTGGCGCCGGCACGACCGGTACGGCCGACACGGTGCTGGTAGCTCTCGACGTCGGTCGGCAGCTCGTAGTTGATCACCGCGGCCAGCTCTTCCACATCCAGCCCGCGTGCGGCGACGTCGCTGGCAACCAGCACGTTGCAGCTGCGGTTGGCCAGGCGCAGCAGCACTTCCTCACGGTCGCGCTGCTCCATGTCGCCATGCAGGGCGAGCGCGGAGAAACCGAACTGCTGCAGCGAGTTGGCCACTTCGTCCACGTCCTTGCGGGTGTTGCAGAACACCACGGCCGATTCGGGCGTGTACTTCAGCAGCAGGCCAGCCAGCGCCTTCTGCCGGTGGGCCGGTTCGACCTCGCAGAACAGATGGCGGATGGCCGGCGCCTGGTCGGCGCCTTCCACGGTCACTTCCACCGCATCGCGCAGCAGGTCGCGGGCCATGGCGCGGATGGTGTCGGGGAAGGTGGCCGAGAACAGCAGGCTCTGGCGATCGCGGTGGGTGCGGCCGGCGATCTCACGGATCGGTTCCTCGAAGCCCATGTCGAGCATGCGGTCGGCTTCGTCCAGCACCAGCGTTCGCACGGCGCCCAGATTCAGTGCGCGCTTGCGCGCCAGTTCCTGTACGCGGCCGGGCGTGCCGACCACCACGTGCGGGTCGTGGCTTTCCAGCGATGCCAGCTGCGGGCCGAGCGGCGTGCCGCCGGTCAGCAGCAACAGCTTCAGGTTGGGGATGCCGGTGGCCAGCTTGCGGATCTGCTTGGCCACCTGGTCGGCCAGCTCGCGGGTGGGGCACAGCACCAGCGCCTGTACGCGGATCAGGCTGGGGTCGATGGACTGCAGCAGGCCCAGGCCGAAGGCGGCGGTCTTGCCGCTGCCGGTCGGGGCTTGGGCGATGACATCGCGGCCATCGAGGATGGCGGGCAGGCTCTGCGCCTGGATCGGCGTGAGGGTGGTGTAGCCGAGGGCATCCAGGCCGGGCTGCAGGGCCGGGCTCAGCGGCAGGGTCGAAAAGTCAGTCATGGCGCATTGTACCTGTGCGCGCGCCCGGTCCCGCCGTTCACGATTGAGGGGCGCCCGGTAGCGGCCGACCTTGGTCGGCACCTTGGCCGAGCGTCCCCTCAGGCCAGTCCGAGGGCCACCAGCCGATCAGCCATCGCCTGCAACTGCTCCGGGGTGGCCGCTTTTCCCGCAGCCCTGGGCTCCAGCAGCAGCTGGTGGAACCACGGGTTGGCGTGCTGTGTATCGAAGTCGAACGAACAGGTCGCCTGCTCGCCCATCACCGCTTGCACGATCCCGATCAGCGTGTCTTCGGCTTCATCGACATTGCCCGGCCCATAGCGATCATCCAGCAGGCGCAACGGGATCGGCAGCAGGGTGGGAGATACGGGCATGCCTCAAGTCTAACGATCCACGTTGGACAGGAGCAGGAGGAGACTCAGGCCGCGTCAACATGGAACTGGATCAGGCCGCAGTGCAGGCACTCGAACGTGTAGAAGCCGATATCTGCACCGGGCGCGTAGTCGCTGGCGAGCTCCAGCCAAACCGCTTCGTCGGCGTCATTGGTCGTGCACCATGCCGCGATGGTCGCTGCCGAGGCCTGACTCACCTGTTCCATGGTGGCGTCGCCCAGGAAGCGGCAGACATCATTGCAATGTGCCAGCCATTTTTCCCCTTGAAAACTGACATAACCTGGCGTGCGCCGGGACAGCTCTTCCAAAGCGGTTTCGGGCACGCTTTCGTCGATGTCCAGGCTCCACGCAAATGCGATATCCAGCGCCGACGCTGCACGGCCATCGGCAATGCACCAAGGGCAGATCTGCTCCGAATAGTCTTCGCGCCCTGCGTGGATGGCATCGTGCAGGTACACGTATCCACGCGCCTGCTGGCAGACCCTGCATGCAATGGTGGACGGCCCCACGTTGCCCGTCGCAACCGGGTCCGGGTGGTAGCGGAAGTTTGGAAAGTCATTGATGCTCATGGCGTCCATCCAGTGCAGCGCAGGGGACGTTCTTGTACGACCTGCGCATGGTCCCGGCAAGCTGGGAGGGTCGCTCAGCCCAGCACCGCCAGCACGCCCTGATGGATCGCCAGGCCGCCGAACAGCAGCCAGCCGAACAGGATCAGCGCCAGCAGCAGCGGCCTCAGCCCGGCCTGGCGCAGCGCGGAGACGTGGGTGGTCAGGCCCAGTGCGGCCATCGCCATCGCCAGCAGCACCGTATCCAGCCGCACCAGTCCTGCCTGCACACCCGCCGGCAGCAGGTGCAGCGAATTGAGGCCAGCGACTGCCACGAAACCGAACGCGAACCACGGCACCACGATCTTGGCCTTGCCGCCGTCCGCTGTTGCCTTGCCGCCACGCGCCAGCCACAGCGACAGCGCGATCAGGAACGGGGCCAGCAGCATCACCCGCACCATCTTGGTGATGACCGCGGTATCGGCGGCCGGCTCGCTCACCGCGCGTCCGGCGGCGACCACCTGCGCGACCTCGTGCACGGTCGCGCCGGTGAACAGGCCGTACTGCTGCGCGTCCATCGCCAGCCAGCCATGTGACTGCACCAGCGCGTACAGCGCGGGATACAGGAACATCGCCAACGTGCCGAACACCACCACCGTCGATACCGCCACTGTCACCTGCGCGGCACGCCCGCGTACCACCGGTTCGGCGGCCATGACGGCGGCCGCGCCGCAGATGGCACTGCCAGCGCCGATCAGCATGGCCGCCTCGCGCTCCATCTTGAACACCCGCACGCCCAACCAGCAGGCAAGGCCGAAGGTGCTCGCCACCACCAGCACGTCCATCAGCACGCCGGCCACGCCGACGTGGCCGATGTCCTGGAATGTCAGCCGCAGGCCGTACAGCACGATGCCGGCGCGCAGCAGCCAATGCTTGGAGAAGCCGACGCCCGCCGCGCTGGCAGGTGCCAACCGCGGGTAGAACGTGTTGCCGACCACGATGCCAGCGACGATCGCCACGGTCAGCGCGCTCAGGCCGTGCGCCTGCAGCCACGGCAGCTCGGCCAGATATAGTGAAGCGGCCGCGACCAGGCCGACCAGCAGCAGGCCGGGCAGTCGCGGCTGCCAGCGCTGGCGCAGGGCGGGCAGGGACCAGGAGGAGAGGGCGGAGGCGTTCATGGCAGTGGAGGGGTCTGGAGAGGCCATGCCAGCGTGCGCTCCGCACATTGACCTGTAAAACGAATAATATCGGTGAAAATTACCTATATCGCAGGTTGATTGTGCGCCTGACACTTCGCCAGCTGCAGGTCTTCGTCGCCATCGCCGATCACGGCAGCACCACGGCCGCCGGCCAGGCCATCGCCCTCTCACAATCGGCCAGCAGCGCCGCGTTGCAGGAGCTGGAGGCGCATTTCGGCACGCCGCTGTTCGACCGTATCGGCCGCCGTCTGGCATTGAACGGCCACGGCCGGGCGTTGTTGGAACCTGCACGCGCACTGCTGGTCAATGCCGCCGATCTGGAGCGGCAGTTGGCGGCGGGCGGTGACCCGGCCCAAGGCGCACCGCTGCGGCTGGTACTGGCGGCCAGCACCACCATCGGCAACTACCTGCTGCCGCCGCGTATTGCCGAACTGCTGCGGCAGGCGCCGCAGGCCGAGGTCGATCTGCGCATCGACAACAGCGCAGGCGTGGTGGCGGCCGTTCAACGGTTGGACGTGGATGCAGGATTGATTGAAGGCCCCTGCCACGAACGCGGCCTGCGGGTGACTGCCTGGCAGCAGGACCCGCTGGTGATCGTGGCGGCGGCGGGTGCGCCCCCGCGTTGGTCGCTGGATGAACTGCGCAGTGCCCGCTGGCTGCTGCGCGAACCCGGCTCAGGCACCCGCGAGGCCGTCGAACAGGCGTTGCTGCCGCACCTGCGCGGCTTCGCGCAGACGCTGCAGCTGGGCAATACCGAAGCCATCAAGCAGGCCGCCATCGCCGGCCTTGGCCTGGCCTGCCTGTCCCGCCACGCGCTGGAAGAGCCTCTGGCGCTGGGCCGCCTGCGCATTCTGGAGACCCCGCTGCCCGCCCTGCAGCGCACGCTGTGGCTGGTACGCCACCCCGGCAAGCGATGGTTGCCGGGTTTGCAGGCGCTGTTGGGGGACGTGCAGTAGCAGGGATTCATTTTCCCCAGACGCGAATTCCACGAAGGGGTCAGAGCCCGTTGCGCAGCAACGGGATCCGACCCCGTGCCGACCAACGGTCGGCACCCACCAACAGCAGCGGAAATCTGTCGAAGGCGGGGTGGGTCCGGTTGCGGGGGTGTCCGCGGCATGGATGCCGCGGCCAAGCCCCCAAGGACGGGTTTACGGCGTCCCCCGCAACCGGACCCACCCTGCCATCCCACAGGAAGCCAGCTTTTGACGTTGCTTTGGCTGCGGCCGTTGCCTCTGCGGGTGCCGGGTGCGACCCGGCCGACGCCCGCAACCCGCTACAATGGTCGGATGCCTCTGATTACTCTGCAAAACGTCGACTTCAGCGTCGGCGGCCCGCTGTTGCTGGAAAAAGCCGAACTGTCGATCGAACCGGGCGAGCGTATCGCCCTGATCGGACGCAACGGCGCCGGCAAATCGACCCTGCTCAAGCTGCTGTCCGGCGACCACAAGCCCGATGACGGCGAAGTGCGCGTGCAGCAGGGCGTGCGCGTGACCCGCCTTGAGCAGGAGGTGCCGCACGGTGCCGCCGGCAGCGTGTTCGACGTCGTCGCCGATGGCCTGGGCGAACTGGGCCAATGGCTCGCCGAATTCCATCACCTCAGCCACGCCGAAGTATTCGATGGCGAAGCGCTGGGCAACGTGCAGGCCAAGATCGACGCCGCCAACGGCTGGGGCCTGGACCAGCGCGTCAGCGAAACCCTGACCAAGCTCGACCTCGATGGCGACGCGGAGTTCGCGCGCCTGTCCGGCGGCATGAAGCGCCGCGTGCTGCTCGGCCGTGCGCTGGTCTCCAGCCCCGACCTGCTGTTGCTGGACGAACCGACCAACCACCTGGACATTGAAGCCATCGACTGGCTCGAAATGTTCCTCAAGAACTGGAACGGCAGCGTGGTGTTCGTCACCCATGACCGCCGCTTCCTGCGCGCGCTGGCCACCCGCATCGTCGAGATCGATCGCGGCCAGGTCACCAGCTGGCCGGGCGACTGGGCCAACTACGAGCGCCGTCGCGAAGAACGCCTCAATGCGCAGGCGCAGGAAAACGCACGGTTCGACAAGCTGCTGGCGCAGGAAGAAGTGTGGATCCGCCAGGGCATCAAGGCTCGCCGCACCCGTGACGAAGGCCGCGTGCGCCGCCTGAAGGCGATGCGCAACGAGCGTTCCGCACGCCGCGACCTCAGTGGCAACGTCAAGATGGAAGCGGCCCAGGGCGTGAGCTCGGGCAAGAAGGTCATCGACATCAAGGACATCTCGTTCGCCTTCGGCGATCGCACGATGGTCCGCGATTTCTCCACCACCATTTTGCGCGGCGATCGCATCGGCCTGATCGGCCCCAATGGCAGTGGCAAGACCACGCTGTTGAAGCTGCTGCTGGGCGAGCTGCAGCCGCAGAAGGGTGAGGTCAACGCCGGCACCAACCTGCAGGTCGCGTACTTCGACCAGTACCGTGCGGTGCTGCGCGAAGACTGGAGCGCGATCGAGAACGTGGCCGAAGGCCGCGATTTCCTCGAGTTCAACGGCAAGCGCAAGCACGTGCACGCCTACCTGCAGGACTTCATGTTCACCCCCGAGCGCGCGCGCGCGCCGATCACCCGCCTGTCCGGTGGCGAGCGCAACCGCCTGCTGCTGGCCAAGCTGTTCGCGCAGCCGTCCAACCTGCTGGTGATGGACGAACCAACCAACGACCTGGACGTGGAAACCCTGGAGCTGCTGGAAGAGCTGCTGGGCGAATACAACGGCACGTTGCTGCTGGTCAGCCATGATCGTGACTTCATCGACAACGTGGTGACGTCCACCCTGGTGATGGAAGGCGACGGCGTGATCGGTGAGTACGTGGGCGGCTACAGCGACTGGCAGCGTTACGCGGCCAGCGTGGCCGCAGCGCCTGCGGTGGCTGCCGCGGCCAAGCCGGTGGTTGCTGCCCCGGCAGCGGCGGCTGAACCGGCAACCCCCAAGCGCAAGCTCCCGTACAAGGAAGCGCGCGAGCTGGAACAGCTGCCGAAGACCATCGAAAAGCTGGAGGGCGATGTCGAAGGCCTTACCTCGGCAATGAACGATCCGTCGTTCTACACGCGCAGCAGCGCCGAAGTGACCGCGCACACCCAGCAGCTGGCCAAGGTGCAGGCCGAACTGGATGCCGCGTACGCACGCTGGGAAGAGCTGGAAGGCTGAGCGGCCACCACGGCCGTCTCGCCTTGGCGGGCGGCTGTGGCTTCTGATCTGATTCCGCCTTGTAGCGAGCCGAGCACCGCAGGTCCGGCGAGGGCGAAGAGGTGCGGGTGTCTGAGCGCAGCGAGTTCCCGCGCCGTCCCTCGGCGGACCGAGGAGCGCAGGGCACCGGTGCGTAGCACCGGCTCGCGGATGGCGGAGCGTTTCTTTTGGTTACTTTTCTTTGCGCGCAAAGAAAAGTAACGCCCATGAACGCATCAGATTGCAGCAGCAGTCACGATCCGCGCAGCGCGGTCATTTAACCCCGTGCAGATCCCGCAACTGGCTCGTGCGGCTGCCAAAGTAAGCCGCCAGATCTGCGATGTCCTGATCGCTCAGGTCCTTCGCCTGCGGTGTCATCAACGCATGCTGGCGGTCACCGGCGCGGTAGGCCTGCAGCGCATGCGCCAGGTAGTCGCCATATTGCCCACCCAGCTTCGGGTAGGTCGGATCGATCGGCGCATTGCCGTCGGCGCCGTGGCAATCGATGCAGCTCTGGCTGGTGGCCTTGCTCTTGACCTTGGCGCGGGCCTCACCGGCGGCTTCACGCCCGGCAGGCAGGCCCGCGGATGAAGACGATCCGTGCTCGCCGCTGGCATGGCCGGGATCGCCGGCGGATTTCTCGCTGTTTTCGACCTGTGACTGCGAGCAGGCCGCCAGCAGCAGGGCGACGGACAGGGCGATGGCGTGACGCAGTGGATGCGCGGCTTTCGACATGGGCGGGCCTTACTTGACGGTGGACAGGTAAACAGCGAGATCGGCGATCTCCTGTTCGCTGAAACTCATCGACTGTGCCTGCATCGTGGGATGCCGGCGCTTGCCCTGGCGGTACTCGGTCAGGGCCTGGGTCAGGTACTGCTGGGTCTGGCCACCGATCTTCGGTACCCGGTAACTGGGGTAGGCGTTCTTGTAACCGGTGATGCCGTGGCACCCCTGGCAGGTATAGGCCAGTACACGGCCATTGTCGAAACTGCCGGTGGGCGTGGCGGCCGCCGGCACAGGGGCCGTAGCCGGTGCCGGGGCGGGTGCTGCAGGAGCAGAAGCAGGAGCGGGCTGTGCGGCGGCCCCGAGGGGCAGGAGGACGGCCAGAGCGAGACAAGCGGCGAGCGGCTGCGGGCGCATGGTGTCTTTTCCGGGGATTCGGGTCTGGTCGTTCCGGCGTGGGGTACGGAACGACCCGAGTATAGCCTCAGGTTTCATCTAGCTGAAATGGGGTCGGCCCGACCGGCGGCGTGAAGACACCATGACCTTTGGGATATGGTGTTGCCGTGAAGTGGTGCATTACTTTGCTACCACACCTGCCCACGCATCCTCCAGGGATCTGACGATGTCGCACCGAACCTTCCTGCCCGGCCCCCGCAGCGGACTCTGCGCTGCCGCGCTGCTGCTCTCCACCTCCCTGCTGCTGAGCGGTTGCGCCGCTGGGCCCAACAACGAGGCCAAGGCGGCCGAGACCAAGGACGAGAAGAAGGTCGAGGCGGTGCCGGTGGAAGTGGCCGTGGCCAGCCATCGCGCGGTGGCTGCCAGCTACACCGGTACCGCGGCACTGGAGCCACGCGCCGAATCGCAGGTGGTTGCCAAGACCTCGGGCGTTGCGCTGGCGGTGCTGGTCGAGGAAGGGCAGCGGGTGAGCGCCGGACAGCCGCTGGTGCGGCTGGATCCTGACCGCGCGCGCCTGGCCGTGGCCCAGAGCGAAGCGCAGATGCGCAAGCTGGAGAACAACTACCAGCGCGCCCAGAAGCTGGTCGGCCAGCAGATGGTCAGTGCTGCCGATGTCGACCAGCTGCGTTACGACCTGGAAAACGTGCGTGCCCAGTACCGCCTGGCCACGCTGGAACTGTCCTACACCACCGTGGTCGCACCGATCTCCGGCGTGATCGCCTCGCGCTCGATCAAGACCGGCAACTTCGTGCAGATCAACACGCCGATCTTCCGCATCGTCGACAACTCGCGGCTGGAAGCCACCCTCAACGTGCCCGAGCGTGAGCTGGCAACGTTGCGTGCAGGCCAGCCGGTCACGTTGTCGGCCGATGCGCTGCCGGGCCAGACCTTCACCGGTGTCGTCGACCGCATCGCGCCGGTGGTCGATTCGGGCAGTGGCACCTTCCGTGTGGTCAGTGCATTCGATGGCGCCGCGCAGTCGCTGCAGCCGGGCATGTTCGGCCGCATCCGCATCGACTACGACCAGCGTGCCGATGCGCTGGTGGTGCCGCGCCTGGCACTGCTGGACGATGGTGAACCGGCGGTGTTCCGGGTGCGCGAGGGCAAGGTCGCGCGGGTGTCGGTCAAGCTTGGCTATGCCGAAGGGCCGTGGGTGGAGATCCGTGAGGGCCTGGCCGCTGGCGACCAGATCGTCACCGCCGGCAAGGTCGCCCTGCGCGATGGCACCGCAGTGCAGGTGATCGCCGATCCGAAGGCCAAGGCGAAGACGGTAGCCACCTCGGCCAAGCCCGCAGAGAAGGCCGGGAGCACGCAATGACCGCGCCCGGCCACGACCCCGGTGCCTCGCCAGGAAGCGACGGCGCCGCCGCAGGCATGCGTGGCGGCCTGGTGGAGTTCGCCACCCGCCGTCGCGTCACCATCGCCATGTGCACGGTCACCCTGCTGCTGTTCGGCCTGATCGCGCTGGGCAACCTCAAGGTCAACCTGCTGCCGGACCTGAGCTATCCGACGCTGACCGTGCGCACCGAGTACACCGGTGCGGCGCCGACTGAAATCGAAACCCTGATCACCCAGCCGGTTGAAGAAGCCGTGGGCGTGGTCAAGAACCTGCGCAAGCTGAAGTCGGTCTCGCGTACCGGCCAGAGCGATGTGGTGCTCGAGTTTGCCTGGGGCACCAACATGGACCAGGCCAGCCTGGAAGTGCGCGACAAGATGGAGGCGTTGAACCTGCCACTGGAAGCCAAAGCGCCGGTGCTGCTGCGCTTCAATCCCTCCACCGAGCCGATCATGCGCCTGGTGCTGTCGACCAAGGCCGCGCCCGCGACCGACGAGGAAGCGATCCGTGAACTGACCGGGCTGCGTCGCTATGCCGATGAAGACCTGAAGAAGAAGCTGGAGCCGGTCACCGGCGTGGCCGCGGTCAAGGTCGGCGGTGGCCTGGAGGATGAGATCCAGGTCGACATCGACCAGCAGAAACTGGCCCAGCTCAACCTGCCGATCGACACCGTCATCAAGCGGTTGAAGGAAGAGAACATCAACATTTCCGGCGGCCGCCTGGAGGAGGGCTCGCAGCGCTTCCTGGTGCGTACCGTCAACCAGTTCGCCGACCTGGAAGAGATCCGCAACCTGCTGGTCACCACCCAGGCATCCAACGGCAGCGCGGCCGACTCGGCGCTGCAGCAGATGTTCAACATCGCGGCCTCGACAGGCTCGGCTGCGGCGGTTGCTGCTGCGTCGGCCGCCCAGAGTGCGTCGTCCGGCGGCGCCTCCAGCGTGGTCGCCAACGGTGTGCCGGTGCGCCTGAAAGATGTGGCCACCGTGCGCCAGGGCTACAAGGAACGCGAAGCGGTCATCCGCCTGGGCGGCAAGGAATCGGTCGAACTGGCGATCTACAAGGAAGGCGATGCCAATACGGTTGCCACCGCCGAGGCGCTGCGCAAGCGCCTTGAGCAGATCAAGGCAACCTTCCCGGCCGACGCCGAACTGACCACCATCGAAGACCAGTCGCGCTTCATCGAGCATGCCATCGCCGACGTCAAGAAGGACGCAGTGATCGGTGGCCTGCTGGCGATCCTGATCATCTTCCTGTTCCTGCGCGATGGCTGGAGCACGTTCGTGATCAGCCTGTCGTTGCCGGTTTCGATCATCGCCACGTTCTTCTTCATGGGCCAGCTCGGCCTGAGCTTGAACGTGATGTCGCTGGGCGGCCTGGCACTGGCCACGGGCCTGGTGGTGGATGACTCGATCGTGGTGCTGGAAAGCATCGCCAAGGCGCGCGAACGCGGCCTCGGCATCCTGCAGGCCGCCATCGCCGGTACCCGCGAAGTGAGCATGGCCGTGGTCGCCTCGACCCTGACCACCATCGCGGTGTTCCTGCCGCTGGTGTTCGTCGACGGCATCGCCGGCCAGCTGTTCCGCGACCAGGCGCTGACCGTGGCCATCGCCATCGCGATCTCGCTGCTGGTGTCGATGACCCTGATTCCGATGCTGAGCTCGCTGAAGGGCCGGCCGCCGCTGGCATTCCCGGAAGAAGCTGCGGCCGAGCCGTGGCAGCCGCAGAGCCGCTGGCAGAAGCCGGTCGCGCTCGGCCGTCGTGGTGTGATGGCAACGATGCGCTGGAGCTTCTACGCGCTGGCGTGGCTGGTGGTGCGACTCTGCCGCGGCGTGGCTGCAGTGGTCGGCCCGGTGATGCGCAAGGCCAGCGACATCGCCATGAAGCCGTACGCCGGTGCCGAGCGTGGCTACCTGCGGCTGCTGCCGGGTGCGTTGGCCCACCCCGGCAAGGTGCTGGGCCTGGCGGCGCTGGCGTTCGTCGGTACCATGGCACTGGTGCCGATGCTCGGCGCCGACCTGATCCCGCAGCTGGCGCAGGACCGCTTCGAAATGACGGTGAAGCTGCCGGCCGGCACGCCGCTGAAGCAGACCGATGCACTGGTGCGCGAGCTGCAGTTGGCGCACGGCAAGGGTGAAGGCGTGGCATCGCTGTACGGCGTCAGCGGCAGCGGTACCCGCCTGGATGCCAGCCCGACCGAGAGTGGCGAGAACATCGGCAAGCTGACCATCGTGATGGAAGGTGGTGGCAACCCGCAGACCGAAGCGGAGATCACCGAGCGCCTGCGCGACACCATGGGCCAGCACCCGGGTGCGCAGGTGGACTTCGCGCGGCCGGCATTGTTCAGCTTCTCCACGCCGCTGGAGATCGAACTGCGCGGCCAGGACATGGCGACCCTGGAAGTGGCGGGCCAGCGCCTGGCGGCGCTGCTGCGCGGCAACGCGCACTACGCCGACGTCAAATCCACCGTGGAAGAGGGCTTCCCGGAAATCCAGATCCGCTTCGACCAGGAGCGTGCCGGTGCGCTGGGCCTGACCACGCGGCAGATCGCCGACGTGGTGGTGAAGAAGGTGCGCGGCGATGTTGCCACCCGCTACAGCTTCCGTGACCGCAAGATCGACGTGCTGGTGCGCGCGCAGGAAACCGATCGTGCCAGCGTGGAGAGCATCCGACGCTTGATCGTCAATCCGGGCAGCACCCGTCCGGTCACCTTGGACGCAGTGGCTGACGTGGTCGCCACCACCGGACCTAGCGAAATCCATCGTGCCGACCAGACCCGGGTTGCCGTGGTCTCGGCCAACCTGCGCGACATCGACCTTGGCGCGGCCATGCGCGAAGTGCAGCAGATGGTGTCCGAACAGCCGCTGGGCGCCGGCGTGGGCCTGCACATCGGTGGCCAGGGTGAGGAACTGGCACAGGCAGCGAAGTCGCTGATCTTCGCCTTCGGCCTGGCGATCTTCCTGGTCTACCTGGTGATGGCGTCGCAGTTCGAATCGCTGCTGCATCCGTTCGTGATTCTGTTCACCATCCCGCTGGCGCTGGTGGGCGCGATCCTGGCGTTGATGCTGACCGGCAAGCCGATCTCGGTGGTGGTGTTCATCGGCCTGATCCTGCTGGTCGGTCTGGTCACCAAGAACGCGATCATCCTGATCGACAAGGTCAACCAGCTGCGCGAGGCTGGCGTGGCCAAGCACGAGGCACTGGTGGAAGGTGCGCGCTCGCGCCTGCGGCCGATCATCATGACCACCCTGTGCACGCTGTTCGGCTTCCTGCCGCTGGCGGTGGCGATGGGCGAGGGCGCCGAGGTGCGCGCACCGATGGCGATCACCGTGATCGGCGGCCTGCTGGTGTCGACCCTGCTGACCCTGCTGGTGATCCCGGTGGTGTACGACCTGATGGACCGCCGCGGTGATGCCTATTACCGCGAACGTGGCCGCAAGCATGCCGGTGAGGGCCTGCACGGCGCCGCGGGCAGTGCAGCGGGTGCGGAGGAACCGGCATGAGCATCGCCGAGTTCTCCATCCGTCGGCCGGTCACCACCATCATGTGTTTCGTGTCGCTGGTGGTGGTCGGGCTGATCGCCTCGTTCCGGCTGCCGCTGGAGGCGCTGCCGGACATCTCGGCACCGTTCCTGTTCGTGCAGATTCCGTACACCGGCTCCACCCCGGAGGAAGTCGAGCGGACCATCATCCGGCCGGTGGAAGAGTCGCTGGCGACGATGACCGGCATCAAGCGCATGCGCTCGTCGGCAACCTCGGAAGCCGCGTCGATCTTCATCGAGTTCAGCGACTGGGATCGTGATATCGCCATCGCCGCTTCCGACGCGCGCGAACGCATCGATGCGATCCGCAGCGATCTTCCCGACGACGTGCAGCGTTACAACGTGTTCAAGTGGTCCAGCAGCGACCAACCGGTGCTGAAGGTGCGCTTGGCCAGTACCACCGACCTGACCACCGCCTACGACATGCTCGACCGCGAGTTCAAGCGGCGTATCGAACGGATTCCGGGCGTGGCCCGGGTCGAGATCACCGGCGCGCCGCCGAACGAGGTGGAGATCGCGATCGATCCTAACCGCCTGAACGCCCACGGCCTGAGCATCAACGAGCTGAGTGATCGCCTGCGCACGTTGAACTTCTCGATCTCGGCCGGGCAGATCGACGACAACGGCCAGCGCGTGCGCGTGCAGCCGGTGGGTGAGATCACCGACCTGCAGGAAATGCGCGACCTGGTCATCAATGCCAAGGGACTGCGCCTGGGTGACATTGCCGATGTGCGGCTGAAGCCGGCGCGGATGAGCTACGGCCGCCGCCTGGATGGCAATCCTGCCGTCGGCCTGGACATCTACAAGGAACGCAGCGCCAACCTGGTGGACGTCTCACGCGGCGCGCTTGCCGAGGTTGAAGCGATCCGCGCGCAGGACTCGATGCGCGACGTGCAGATCAAGGTGATCGACAACCAGGGCAAGGCGGTGACCTCGTCCCTGCTGGAGCTGGCCGAGGCCGGCGGCGTCGGCCTGATCCTGTCGGTGACGGTGCTGTTCTTCTTCCTGCGCCACTGGCCGTCCACGCTGATGGTGACCCTGGCCATTCCGATCTGCTTCACCATTACCCTCGGTTTCATGTACTTCGCCGGCGTCACGCTCAACATCCTGACCATGATGGGCCTGCTGCTGGCCGTGGGCATGCTGGTCGACAACGCCGTGGTGGTGGTCGAAAGCATCTACCAGGAACGCGAGCGACTGCCGGACCAGCCACGCCTGGCCTCGATCATCGGCACCCGCAACGTTGCCATCGCGCTCAGCGCCGGCACCTTGTGCCACTGCATCGTGTTCGTGCCCAACCTGTTCGGCGAAACCAACAACATCAGCATCTTCATGGCGCAGATCGCGATCACCATCTCGGTCTCGCTGCTGGCCTCGTGGCTGGTGGCGGTCAGCCTGATCCCGATGCTGTCCGCACGCATGGCCACGCCGAAGCTGGTGCATTCGCAGACCGGCGTGATCGCGCGCCTGCAGCGTCGATACGCGCAGCTGCTGGACTGGTCACTGCGCCATCGTGGCTGGAGCCTGCTGGGCATCCTGCTGGTGGTGCTGGTCAGCCTGGTGCCGATGAAGCTGACCAAGATCGACATGTTCGGTGGTGATGGTGGCAAGGACATCTTCATCGGCTACATGTGGAAGGGCGCCTACACCTACCGGCAGATGTCCGAGGAAGTGGCCCGCGTCGAAGGCTGGATCGAGGAGAACCGCGAGCGTCTGCACGTGCAGCAGGTCTACTCCTGGTACAGCGAGCAGGAAGGCAGTTCGACCGTGGTCACCCTGGACGAGAAGTACGCCAAGGACATCAAGGCGCTGCAGGAGGAGCTGCGCAAGGGCCTGCCGAAGTCCGCGCGCACCGACTACTTCGTCGGCAACCAGGGGGGTGATGGCGGCGGCGGTGGTGGCAACCAGGGCGTGCAGGTGCAGCTGGTTGGCGACTCCAGTGCGATGCTGCAGGAGATCGGCCAGGAAGTGCTGCCGCTGCTGGCCCAGCGCGCCGAGCTGCGCGATGTGCGCATCGACAATGGCGAGAAGGGCGGCGAGCTGAAAGTGCACGTCGACCGCGAGCGTGCAGCGGCGTTCGGATTCAACGCCGAGCAGGTGGCCAGCTTCGTCGGCCTGGCGCTGCGTGGCGCGCCGATGCGCGAGTTCCGTCGCGGTGACAACGAAGTGCCGGTGTGGGTGCGCTTTGCCGGTGCCGAACAGAGCAGCCCCGAAGACCTCGCAGGCTTCAGCGTGCGCACCGGCGATGGCCGCAGCGTGCCGTTGCTGAGCCTGGTCAGCGTCGATGTGGGTTCATCGGCGACCCAGATCGGCCGCACCAACCGCCAGACCACGCTGACCATCAAGGCCAACCTGGCCGAGAAGATCACCGCGCCGGACGGCCGCAAGGCCATGGAAGCGGTGCTGAAGCCGATGAACTTCCCGGCCGGCTACGGCTTCACCTTCGACGGTGGTGACTACGGCGATGACAACGAGGCGATGCAGCAGATGGTGTTCAACCTGCTGATCGCGCTGGTGATGATCTACGTGGTGATGGCCGCGGTGTTCGAATCGCTGCTGTTCCCGGCGGCGATCATGAGCGGCGTGCTGTTCTCGATCTTCGGCGTGTTCTGGCTGTTCTGGATCACCGGCACCTCGTTCGGGATCATGTCCTTCATCGGCATCCTGGTGCTGATGGGCGTGGTGGTGAACAACGGCATCGTGATGATCGAGCACATCAACAACCTGCGCCGTGGCGGGATGGGGCGTACGCAGGCGCTGGTCGAAGGCTCGCGCGAGCGTCTGCGCCCGATCATGATGACCATGGGCACGGCGATCCTGGCGATGGTGCCGATCTCGCTGACCGATACGCAGATGTTCGGCAACGGGCCGGAGTACTCACCGATGGCGCGTGCGATTGCCGGTGGCCTGGCGTTCTCGACCGTGGTCAGTCTGCTGTTCCTGCCGACCATCTACGCGGTGCTCGATGACCTGCGCAACGCGGTGGTGCGCCTGATCCAGCGCGCCCGTGGCCTGGAGAGGGTAGAGCCGGGCGCTGCCCGGCTGTAATGCACAACACAACGTGTTTGTGGTGGGGGGAGACCGGTCGTAGTGGGGCGGTCTCCCCCTTTTTTCAAGTTTCTTCGACCTTGATCAACTGTGATTTGTACTTTGGATACAGCGTTGTTCCGTGGTTGAGGAAACCCTTCACGCGCGCGTCGGGATCTAGACGCTTTGCCGAATTCTGCTGGGGGCCTGATGCCCTCCAGAGGCCAAATGCAATGACATGGGTGCCCGGCGGATATTGCTGGAGCCATTCCCGGTCGATGTGGCCGATGCTCACTCCATACGTTGGCTGTATTCCGTCAGCTCCAGCTCTGTGCCTTTCCGCAATCAGATTGAGGAACGTATTTCGTTGATTCGAACCGGCGGTGGGAAGGCCGATTCGATCCACGACGCCGGCTATCGCAAACGGGTGAGCCGATGGCTTGGCTTTGCGCAGCATTCCCCAAGCGTCCTCGTAACGATTCTGTTCAAAATAGAACTGGCGCCAAGTGATCTTGCGACTACCAAGGCGCAGTAGCAGAGTTCCGCTCAGTTCGGCATCCTCCTCGCAGCGTTCGCGCAGCTTGAGAATGTCCATCGTTGTTCGCAGATAGCCATCGAGCTTTCTATCAGTTCTGATGTAGTCAGTTCTGATGTGCTCATCTTGAGTTTGCGAGCCGGTCTGGTGAATCGCCTTCACGAATCGATCAGCGCTGCCAAGTGCGTTGTGTAGCAGTTGTAGGCGAAGCTCGTGCTTTCCTTCGTCTAGGCTTGACAGGAAGTCAGGATCAGATTGGCTGGCGATGATCAGCTTGAGCTTTCCAGTTGCGTTGTAGCTGCAGCTTGTCTCGTGATCTGAATCCTTGGCCGATGTGAGGCCAATGTATGCAGCCCGCTCCACGGGTTCCTTTCCCGGTGGCCCATTTCGAAGGCCGAGCTTGACGAAACGGACGGCTGCAGAGCATCCAACACCATCACAGAAAAGCGTAGGGATTTTCTGTCCATTGTCAGCTCTACTCTGCAGTGATTCGAGCGTATGCCGGTTTCTCTGATCGTCCACGGCCGAAGCCATCTTGATGCCTTTTCCCATACAGGCCCTCCCAGGCTCAGACAAGTTTCCTTGATCATACTGACCGGAAACGCGGCACAAAAAAACGGCCACGCAATGCGTGGCCGATTTCGTTCGGAAATGATGTGCCAACCAAGGTTGGCACCTACCGGTAGCGCTGGGCCACGCCCGGCGCAACCATCAGCTCGCCACCTTGCTCCACACCTTGCCGGCGGTCAGCCACAGGCCCAGCATGCTGCCCAGGTTGGTCAGCATGAAGGTCAGCACCACGCGGGTGACGCGGTTGCGGTACCAGCCCTTCAACGACTGTGCGTCGTCACGCAGCTTGAGGAAATCCTCGTAGGTCGGCTTGCGCAGGCGCGCTTCCACCAATGCCGCGAATGCGCCGGTCGGGATGCTCAGGCGGAACGGCTTGAACGGCGCCACCACGATCGCGGTGAGGATGCTCAGCGGATGGCTGCCGGCCACCAGGCAGCCCAGGCCAGCCAGGCCGCCGGTATACATCGCCCAGGTCGCCAGCAGCTCGGTGCCCACGCCCAGTCCACCCCGATAGAAGCCGACACCGATGCCGGTGGCCACGATGGCGAGGATCGCCAGGGTGAACCACGGGATGTTGCGCTTCTTCGGCACCGCTTCCAGCTGCTCGCGCAACGGCGCGGGCGCTTCGTTGTCGGTTTCCAGGTAACGCGCCAGGCCGGCCAGGTGACCGGCACCGACCACCGCCAGCACTTCGCGCTGCTGCGGATCATGCGCTTCACGCAGACGCGTCGCCATGTAACGGTCGCGCTCGCCGATGATCGTTTCGTACAACGCCGGGTTCTCGCTGGCGAATTCGCCGAAGCTCGATTCCAGCATGTCACCCTGCTTCAGCTTCTCGATCTCGTCTTCGCCCACGTCCTCCGACGAGAACAGGCCGGCGCCGAGGCCGGCCACCAGCTTCAGCTTGCCGAAGAAGCCCAGTCGCTGCGAAGCGCGGCGGAACGTCAGGCCCACTTCGCGGTCGATCAGGTGCACCGGCAGATTGCGCTCGCGCGCCAGTTCCACGGCACGCTTCAGTTCCGCGCCCGGTTCGATGCCGAGCTGTTCGGCCAGTCGACGCTGGTAGGCAGACAGCGCGAGGTTGGCCGCGAACAACGCGACGCGGCCCTTGCGGATCACTTCCACCAGGTCCAGTTTGGCCAGCGTGTCCGGGTCGCTCAGTGCCTGCAGGCGCTGCGGGTCCAGCTCGACGGCCACCGCATCGAAACGGCCGCTGTCGATGGCTTTTTCCACTGCCTCGACGCTGGCATGGGATACGTGGGCAGTGCCCAGCAGGGTGTAGCGCACGCCATCGCGTTCGACCACGCGTACGGGCTGGCCGGCGAACAGATCGTCGCCGGTTTCGGGAAGGGTTTCGGTCATGGAATCATTCATTGGAAGGAGCGGAATCGGCGCCATCGCCGAGCGCGCGCTGCATCTGTACGGTGTCCAGCCAGCGGCCGTGCTTGCGGCCGAGGCCACGGAACACGCCCACCAGCTGGAAACCGAAGCGTTCGTGCAGCTTGATGGAAGCGGTGTTGGTCGGCTCGCCGATCACCGCCACCATCTGTCGATGGCCGCGCGCGGTGCAGGCATCGATCAGTGCCTGCAGCAGGCTGGTGCCGACGCCACGGCCCTGGAAACGGGCATCGACGTAGACCGAGTTCTCAACGGTCCACTGGTAGGCGATGCGCGTGCGGTAGGTGTTGGCATACGCGTAGCCGGCAACCTGGCCATCGACCTCGGCCACCAGGTAGGGGAAGCCGCGGTCGATGATGTCGCGCATGCGGCGCAGCATCTCGGCCTGGTCGGGAATGTCGTACTCGTAGGTGTTGACGAAGTCGGTCACTTCCACCGCGTAGATCGCGGTGATCGCAGCAATGTCGGCAGGGCCGGCATCACGGATGAGTACGGCCATGCGCGGGCTCCGGGTCAGTCGATGTAGCGCTTGAGCAGATCGCCGTAGGCGTCGATGCGACGATCGCGCAGGAACGGCCAGATGCGGCGCACGTGCTCGCTGCGTTGCAGGTCGACCTCACACATCAGGATCGTCGCGTCGGTGCCGGCCTCGGCCAGGAACTCGCCCTGCGGACCCAGCACGTGGCTGTTGCCCCAGAACTGGATGCCCGAGGCGCCCAGCGGCGACGCTTCATGGCCCACGCGGTTGCAGCTGAGCACCGGCACGCCGTTGGCCACGGCATGGCCACGGTGGCTCAGCACCCAGGCGTCACGCTGGCGCGTCTTCTCGTCCTGCACGTCATCCGGGTCCCAGCCGATCGCGGTGGGGTAGAGCAGCAGTTCCGCACCGGCCAGCGCCATCAGGCGCGCCGCTTCCGGGTACCACTGGTCCCAGCACACCAGCACGCCAAGGCGGCCGACCGAGGTGTCGATCGGCTTGAAGCCGATGTCGCCCGGAGTGAAGTAGAACTTCTCGTAGAAACCCGGGTCGTCCGGAATGTGCATCTTGCGGTACTTGCCCAGCAACGTGCCGTCTTTTTCGAAGACCACGGCGGTGTTGTGGTACAGGCCGGCAGCGCGGCGCTCGAACAGCGAGCCGACCAGCACCACGCCGTGCTTCTTCGCCAGCGCGCCCAGGCGCTCGGTGCTTGGGCCCGGGATCGGCTCGGCCAGGTCGAATTCATCGACCGATTCGTGCTGGCAGAAGTAGGGACCGTTGTGCAGTTCCTGCAGCAGCACCAGCTTCGCGCCCTGTGCCGCAGCGTCGGCAACACGCGCTTCGATCACCGCCAGGTTGGCGGCGGCATCACCGTGGTTGCGCTCCTGGATCAGGGCGACGGTAAGAGGGCTGCGCGAGTTCATGCGGGGCGATCCTGCGGGGGAAAACCCGCATGTTAACGCGGATGCGGCATGACAGCGTGTTGGCTGCTGAATGGTGCACGCAACCGGTAGCGCCGGGCCATGCCCGGCGGATTTTCCAGATGCCGCTGCGCTCGCCGGGCATGGCCCGGCGCTACCGCGTGGATTACGCCTTCAACAGCCCGGCCGGCAACTGCATGGTGATGCAGTGCAGGCTGCCGTTCTGCCAGATCAGCGAGCGGCAGGGCACCTGCACGATCTCACGGCCCGGGTGCGCCTGTGCCAGCACATCACGGGCCAGATCGTCGGCCGGGTCGCCATAGGCCGGCATCAGCACCGCGCCGTTGACGATCAGGTAATTGGCATACGACGCAGCCAGGCGGCGGCCCTCATCGATCACCGGCTTTGCCCACGGCAGCGGGAACAGGCGGTACGGCTGGCCGTCACGCGTGCGCAGCGCGGCCAGCTCGGCGCCCATCGCCTGCAGCTCGGCGTAGTGCGAGTCACTCTCGTCGTCGCAGGCCTGGTAGACGATGCTGTCGGCCGAGGCGAAGCGGGCCAGGGTGTCGATATGGGCGTCGGTGTCGTCGCCTTCCAGGTAGCCATGATCCAGCCACAGCACGCGCTCCTGCTGCAGCCAGTTCGCCAGGTCGGCGCTCAGACTGTCGCGGTCACGGTCGGGATGGCGCTCGTGCAGGCACTTCCAGGTGGTCAGCAGGGTGCCTTCGCCATCGGTCTCGATGCCGCCGCCTTCCAGTGCGAACGGAATGCTGCGCACCGCCGCGTCGTTGAATACGCCGGCCTGGTCGAGCACGCCGACCAGCTGGTCATCGAGGGTGGCATCGAACTTGCCGCCCCAGCCGGTGAAGCGGAAGTCCAGCAGCTGGAAGCTGCCATCGGCGCGGCGCAGGGTGATCGGGCCCGAATCACGCAGCCAGGTATCGTCGTACGCGGCGGTGGTGAAGTGGACCTTGTCCATGTCGATGCGGTTGGAGCGCAGCCGCATCTCGGCATAGGTCTCCACGTCATCGTCGGCCACGCAGATCAGCACCGGCTGGAAGCGGGTGATCGCCGCAACCAGGGCGATGTAGGTCTCTTCCACCTGGCCCAGGCGCTCGGCCCAGTCGGTGTCGGCGGTGGGCCAGGCAATCAGGACGCCGCTCTGGGCTTCCCATTCGGCAGGAAAACGAAGGGTCTGGTTCATGGTCTCGCTACACGCGCCCGCCGGTGGCGGGCATGGGGGTCAACGGATCGGCGGCTTGGGGCCGATTTCGTTCGGATCCGCCTGGTTTGCCACCACGTCGATCACCTTCTGCTTCTCGAAGTAGACGGTGAACTGCGGGTACACCCAGCGGTGGATGGTCGGCCATTGCCGTTTCTGTCCGCCGCGCGGCTGCAGCTGCTCTGCCGGCGCGCCGAACTGGGACTGCACCTGCTGCATGCTCTGGCCGCGGACGGGCAGGGCGCCGGCCGGCTTTTCGCGGGCGCGGTCGACAAGCAGGGTATCGGCCAGCGCCGGGGTGGCGGCAGCCAGGGTGGCCAGTACGGCCAGGGTGCACAGGTAACGCGTCATCTCGATCTACTCCCCAGTGGTCAAGAACAGCGATTACAGCAAAAACGACAGGAAAAAACCGCATAAACAAAAAACCGCCCGAAGGCGGCTTTTTGCATCGGGTCGGCCCCGCGTGGGGCCAGCCGCGGTCACGAGGACCGTTGGGCTTAGCGCTGACGCGCCTTGAAACGCGGGTTCGACTTGCAGATGACGAAGATCTTGCCACGACGACGCACGACCTTGCAGTCACGGTGACGGGCCTTCGCCGACTTCAGGGAGGACAGAACTTTCATGGCATACCTCGGCGTAAACAGTAGTTGTTCGGGTGGAGCGTGGCCGCGATATGCGAAAGACAATCGGCAGTGGACGCTCGTTCAAGCCCGCCATTCTACCGGGCTTTTCCCCATGGTTTCAAGTGGTTGCACAAAAGGCCCGTTGCGGGGTGTCTGGCAGGGGCTAGAATGCCCCCTTCACACGCGCAAGGACCCCCATGAATCCACTCGTTCCCGTCCTGACCATCGACGGCCCGTCAGGGGCTGGCAAGGGTACCATCAGCCGCATTGTGGCGCGCCGGTTGGGCTGGCACTACCTGGATTCGGGTGCGCTGTACCGCGCCGTGGGCGTGGCGGCCAGCTGGGCCGACATCGACACCTCCGATGCCTCCGCGCTGGTGCGCTGCACCTTTGATACCCATGTCCAGTTCGTCGAGCAGGGCGATGCCATGCGGGTCCTGGTCAATGGCACCGATGCCACCGACGAGCTGCGGCTGGAGACCACCGGAGCGCTGGCGTCGGCGATTGCCGCGATTCCGGAGGTCCGGGCCGCCCTGAAGGAGCGCCAGCGCGCATTCAGGGTGGAGCCGGGGCTGGTCGCGGACGGCCGCGACATGGGCACCGTCATCTTCCCGGACGCTCCCTACAAGGTCTTCCTGACCGCCAGTGCCGAGGAGCGCGCCGAGCGCCGGCATAAGCAGTTGAAAGACAAGGGGGTTTCTGTTAACTTTGAAGACCTCCTGCGCGAGATCATGGCCCGCGACGCCCGTGATGCTCAGCGTACCGTGGCGCCCCTGAAGCCGGCAGACGATGCTGTCCTCATCGACACCACAGGCATCGGCATCGAAGATGTCGTTGCCAGAGTGATGGATCTGCTTCCGGTTCCGGCTGCCTGATCCGTTCGCGCGGGAGCTCTGCCAGCATCATCGGTGGAGGTCGCGCATCTGCAGTGCTGTAAAAGCTCCGTCGCGCAATGATGCGTGGCGGTTTTCCTACTTCCACACACGACCTGCATTTCCGGGGTCGACCAACAGGCGGGCGGCAGCCATTCCCTGAAGGGAAGCCAGCCGACCCATGTGTCCAACAGAGTAAATCTAATGACCGAATCATTTGCCGAACTGTTTGAAGCCAGCCAGGCCAACCTGGCCAAGCTGAAGCCGGGCGCCATCGTCAGCGGTACCGTTGTTGAAGTCCGCGGCGACGTCGTGGTGATCAACGCCGGGCTGAAGTCGGAAGGCATCGTGCCGATCGAACAGTTCCGTAACGACGCTGGCGAAATCGATGTTGCCGAAGGCGACATCGTCAAGGTCGCCCTCGACTCGATCGAGAACGGCTTCGGTGAAACCGTCCTGTCGCGCGAGAAGGCCAAGCGCGCGATGGTGTGGGACGAGCTGGAAGAAGCGTTGGAAAAGAACGAAACCATCACCGGCCGCATCAGCGGCAAGGTCAAGGGTGGTTTCACCGTGGACATCAAGGATGTCCGCGCCTTCCTGCCGGGTTCCCTGGTCGATGTGCGCCCCGTGCGCGATCCGGCCTACCTGGAAGGCAAGGAGCTGGAATTCAAGCTCATCAAGCTTGACCGCAAGCGCAACAACGTCGTGGTCTCGCGCCGCGCTGTCGTCGAAAGCGAGCACTCGGAAGAGCGCGAGCAGCTGATGGACAAGCTGCAGGAAGGCGCGATCCTGAAGGGTGTCGTCAAGAACCTGACCGATTACGGCGCATTCGTGGACCTGGGCGGTATCGACGGCCTGCTGCACATCACCGACATGGCATGGAAGCGCGTGCGCCATCCGTCCGAAGTCGTGAACGTCGGCGACGAGCTGGACGTGCGCGTGCTGAAGTTCGACCGCGAGCGCAACCGCGTTTCGCTGGGCCTGAAGCAGCTGGGCGAAGATCCGTGGGATAACATCGCCCGTCGTTACCCGGCCAACAGCCGCGTGTTCGGCAAGGTCTCCAACGTCACCGATTACGGCGCATTCGTCGAAATCGAGCCGGGCGTCGAAGGTCTGGTGCACGTTTCCGAGATGGATTGGACCAACAAGAACGTCAACCCGTCCAAGGTTGTGCAGGTCGGTGACGAAGTTGAAGTCATGGTCCTGGACGTCGACGAGGAGCGTCGCCGCATCTCGCTGGGCATGAAGCAGGTTGCCGCCAATCCGTGGGAAACCTTCGCTGCCACCCACAAGAAGGGTGACAAGGTGTCGGGCCAGATCAAGTCGATCACCGACTTCGGCATCTTCATCGGCCTGGACGGCGGCATCGACGGCCTGGTTCACCTGTCCGACATCAGCTGGGCGACCACTGGCGAAGACATCGTTCGCAACTTCAAGAAGGGCGACAACCTGGACGCAGTGGTCCTGGCCGTCGATCCGGAGCGCGAGCGCATTTCGCTGGGCGTCAAGCAGCTGGAGCAGGATCCGTTCGGCCAGTACATGGCGACCAATCCGAAGGGCTCCAAGGTCGAAGGCGTGGTGAAGGAAGTCGACGCCAAGGGCGCGATCATCGAGCTGGCCGACGGCATCGAAGGCTATGTTGCAGCTCGCGACATCGCCAACGAGCGTGTTGACGACGCGACCCAGCACCTGAAGGTTGGTGACAAGGTTGAAGCCAAGTTCGTGGGCATGGATCGCAAGGGTCGTACCCTGCAGCTGTCGATCAAGGCCAAGGACGACGCGGAAATGCGCGAAGTGCTGGAGGAATACCAGTCCTCTTCGGCATCCAGCGGCACCACCCAGCTGGGCGCGCTGCTGCGTGCACAGCTGAACGGCAACAAGTCCGAGTAATATCGGCCTTAGGCTGTTTGTTGTTTCCTGGACGGCCCGGGCATTGCCCGGGCCGTTTCAGGCTGAGATGCCCCTGATGTGAGCCGGTAATGACCAAATCCGAACTGATCGAAATCCTCGCGCGCCGACAGGCGCACCTGAAGGCCGATGATGTCGATCTGGCGGTCAAGTCATTGCTGGAAATGATGGGGGGCTCACTGTCAGCCGGCGATCGCATCGAGATCCGCGGCTTCGGCAGCTTTTCGCTGCACTACCGTCCGCCGCGCCTGGGTCGCAACCCGAAGACCGGCGAATCGGTTGCCCTGCCGGGCAAGCATGTCCCTCATTTCAAGCCAGGCAAGGAATTGCGCGAGCGGGTCAGCAGCGTGCTGCCGCTGGACGCAGATCCGGCCTGAGCCGTCCGTCGCGCGACTTCGTGCGAATCCCGCCACGAGTCGGATAAGCTACGACCTCCTGCCAATGGAGCTGTCGCATGAAAGTTTTTCGTCTGCTGGTCCTGCTGGCGGTTCTGATCCTTGGTCTGATCATTGGTGCGGTCAACATGACGGCCATGTCGATCAACCTGCTGTTTACCCAGTTGAACACGTCCGTCGGCGTGGCGCTGATTGCCGCCCTGCTGATTGGTGTCGTGGTCGGTGCTGGCCTGGTGCTGGTAAGCGTGGTCATTCCGCTCTACAGCCAGCTGCGCCGTGCCAACAAGTCGGCGGCTGCGCCGTCGGCGCCGGTTGCCCCCTCCCAGTCTTTTGATGGACGTTGATCGAAGATGGAATTCGTTTCCGAGTGGTTCTGGTTTTTCCTGTGTCTTCCGTTGGCGGCGCTGGCCGGCTGGGTGATCGGACGTCGCGGCGGTCAACGCCACGGTGACAACCAGGTCAGCCACCTGTCGAGCACCTATTTCCGTGGCCTGAACTACCTGCTCAACGAGCAGCCGGACAAGGCCATCGAGCTGTTCCTGCATATCGCCGAGCTGGACAAGGAAACCTTCGAGACCCAGGTCGCGCTGGGTCATCTGTTCCGCCGCCGTGGCGAAGTGGACCGCGCGATCCGTCTGCATCAGGGCCTGGTCAACCGCCAGGACCTGAGCGATGCGCAGCGCGTGCAGGCCCTGCTGGCGCTGGGCGAGGACTACATGAAGTCCGGTCTGCTGGATCGCGCTGAAACCGTGTTCACCGAACTGGCGCAGCTGGACCAGCGCGCACCGCAGGCGCTCAAACACCTGATCGGCATCTACCAGGCCGAGCGTGACTGGGAAAAGGCGATCGACAACGCCACCCGTTTTGAAGATGTCACCGGCGAGCCGATGGGCAAGCTGATCGGACAGTTCGAATGTGAGCTCGCCGAGCGCTTCCGTGGCGCAGGCAAGCTGGAAGAGGCGAGGGGGGCCATTGCCCGGGCCTACCAGGCCGATGCCATGTCGGTCCGTGCCGGCATCATCGAGGGACGCCTGGAAACCGATTCAGGCAACGCCGAGGCCGCCGTGCGCGCCTTCGAGCGCGCTGCCCGCAACGATCCGGAGTACCTGCCGGAAGTGCTGCCGGCGCTGATGGACAACTACCGCAAGGTCGGCGACCTGGGCGGCGCACGCGCCTTCCTGTCCGAGATGACCGAGCATTACCGCGGCATTGCGCCGGTGCTGGCCCTGACCCGCCTGATGGAAGAGCAGGAAGGGGTCGCGCCTGCCCGTGCCTACCTCGGTCGCCAGCTCAAGGATCGCCCGTCGGTGCGGGGTGAATCGGCTCTGATCGACCTCACCCTGGCCGAGGGCGCAGATTCCACTGCGACCCTGCATGATCTCAAGCACATCACCGACCAGTTGCTGGTGCGCAATCCTGCCTACCGCTGTACCCGCTGCGGATTCGGCGCGCGCACCCACCACTGGCAATGCCCCAGCTGCAAGGAGTGGGGTACGGTCAAACCGCTGTTGAACTACGCGGTGCTCTGAACCATGCCGTGGCTCGTGATGGCCGCGCTGCTGGGCCTGGCCCTGCTCAGCGCGGCGTTGACCTGGGCGGCACGCGTGTATGCCCTGCGCAGGCAGTTGCTGGATCAGCCCGGCGAGCGCCGCAGCCACAGCATCGCCACCCCGCGTGGTGGCGGCATCGCCATCGTGATCAGCCTGCTGGTTGCTGCGGCCGTGGCCGCTTGCGTCTGGCCGGACGCTGCGCCCAGCCTGGCTGTCGCCGGCCTTGGCCTGCTGCTGGTGGCCGGCATCGGCTGGTGGGATGACCATCGGCCGCTGCCCGCCATGCGCCGGTTGCTGGTGCATTTCCTCGCCGCTACGTTGCTGGCGGGGTTGGTCAAGGTACATGGAGGCAGCTGGCTGTTGAGCCTGCTGGTGCTGTTCTTTACCGCCTCGCTGATCAACATCTGGAACTTCATGGATGGCATCAACGGGATCGCCAGCAGTCAGGCGGTCATCGTTGCGCTGGGCTTCGCCACGGTGCTTCCCTGGCCCTACTCGCTGGTGCCCATCGCCCTGGGCCTGGCATGCCTGGGTTTTCTGCCATTCAATTTTCCGCGGGCGCGGATCTTCATGGGGGATGTGGGCAGTGGCGCGCTGGGTTATGCCGTTGCCGTGGTGCTTGCCGTCGCTGCCCTGCAGACCGACATCAACTGGATCCTGCTCCTGCTGCCATTGTCTGCATTCCTTGTGGACGCGGGCTTCACGCTGTTCGCGCGCATCCTTTCCGGGCAACGCTGGATGGAACCCCACACCCAGCATGTCTACCAGCGCGCGGTGCAGGCAGGAGCCAGCCATGCGCAGGTGACAGGGATGTACTTTGTTTTGGGCCTGTTCAGTATTACAGTGCTCAATATCTGCTCCAATTTGCAGCCGAGGTGGGAGGCTGCCGTAGCGGTCGCGTGGTTTGTCGCGCTGACCCTGCTGTGGCTCCTCCTGCGCAATGGATTGCGCCACCGATAAGGAATTACTCGATCTATGTCTTCACCCTGGCGGGATAGAATCCTCGGTCTGATGCCGCGTACGGCCATCGTCTGCCACGACTTGTTCATGGTATGGGCCTGTTGGCAGTTGCTGCATGCGGGTCGCTACTCGATCCTCGCGGACGCTCCCGCATTGCCGCTGTGGAACGTGGATACCACGCTGGTCCTGGCGCTGCAGGGGCTGGTGTTCTGGCGTATCGGCCTCTATCGCGGGCTGTGGCGCTTTGCCAGCGTCAGCGACCTCTTGAACATCTTCAAGGCCAGCTTCATCGGTCTGATCGCCATTGTGCTGGTGCTGGCCTGGAAGCGCTTCAACGGCGTGCCGATGTCGGTGCTGGTGATCTACCCGTTCGCACTCTCGGCGCTGCTGGGTGCGCCGCGCCTGTTGTACCGGGCGTGGAAGGACTACCAGTCGCTGCAGTCCGATTCGACCGCGCGCCGCGTACTCATTCTCGGGGCGGGCCAGGCCGCTGAGACGCTGGTGCGCGACCTGCGCCGATCCGGCAATTTCGAGCCGGTCGGCCTGCTCGACGACGCGCCGCACCTGCGGGGTGCCAAGCTGCAGAGCCTGCCTATCCTCGGTACCCTGGATGATGCGCCGGCGGTGGCCCGTGAGACCGCGGCCAAGCTGCTGGTGATCGCCATGCCTTCGCTGGATGCCGTTGGCATGCAGCGCGTGGTGGCGATCTGCGAGAGCACCGGCATTCCATTCCGCACCGTGCCCAAGCTCAGCGACATCCTGCAGGGACAGTCGCTGCCGGGGCAGCTGAAGGAAGTGGCGATCGAAGATCTGCTCGGGCGCAAGCCGATCATGCCGGACTGGAACCTTATCCGTGGCTGGTTGGGCGGGCGCACGGTGATGGTGACCGGTGCCGGTGGCTCGATCGGGTCCGAGCTGTGTCGCCAGTGCGCGCGCCATGGCGCCGGTCGCATCGTGCTGCTGGAGATCAGCGAACTGCTGCTGTTGACCATCGAGGGCGAGCTGCGCCGCAGCTTCCCCGATGTCGAGATCGAAGCCGTGCTGGGTGACTGTGGCGATCCCGCGGTGATCCGCCATGCGCTGTCGCTGCATCCGGTCGACACCGCCTTCCATGCGGCCGCCTACAAGCACGTGCCGGTGCTGGAGCGCCAGCTGCGCGAAGCCGTGCGCAACAACATCCTCGCTACCGAAAACGTAGCCCGTGCCTGCCTGGAAGCCCACGTCGAGCACTTTGTGTTCATTTCGACCGACAAGGCGGTGGACCCGGTCAACGCGCTGGGCGCCAGCAAGCGCTATGCGGAGATGATCTGCCAGAGCCTGGACCAGAAGTCGACGCACACCCGTTTCGTGACCGTGCGCTTCGGCAACGTGCTGGCGTCGGCCGGCAGCGTGGTGCCGCTGTTCCGCGAGCAGATCCTCAAGGGCGGCCCGGTCACGGTGACTGACCCGGAGGTCAGCCGCTATTTCATGACCATCCCCGAGGCGTGCCAGCTGATCCTGCAGGCGGCCGCGTCGGCATCGCACGGAGCGATCTACACCCTGGACATGGGCGAGCCGGTGCCGATCCGGGTATTGGCCGAACAGATGATCCGCCTGGCGGGCAAGCAGCCCTACAAGGAAATTCCGATCATCTATACCGGCCTGCGCCCGGGCGAGAAGCTGCACGAGACGCTGTTCTATTCCGACGAGGACTACCGGCCGACCGCGCACCCCAAGATTCTCGAGGCAGGCGTGCGTACGTTCTCGCGGGACATCGTGCTGGGCAACGTGCCCAAGCTGCGCGAAGCAATTGCCCGGTACGACATCGATACGATCCAGGAAATCCTGTTTGCGACCATGCCGGAATTCTCGCCAATCGAACAGGATGCTTACATTTCATCCGCTAAGGTTGTGCCCTTTCCGGCACGTGAGGCCAGCAGGCACCAATGAGCAAGCGCATTCGCAAGGCGGTATTCCCGGTAGCAGGTCTGGGCACGCGTTTTCTTCCGGCGACCAAGACGGTGCCGAAGGAAATGCTGCCGATCATCGATCGGCCGCTGATCCAGTACGCGGTGGATGAAGCGATCGAAGCAGGTTGTGACACCCTGGTGTTCATCACCAATCGCTACAAGCACGCCGTCGCCGATTACTTCGACAAAGCCTACGAGCTGGAGCAGAAGCTCGAGCGTGCGGGCAAGCACGAACAGCTCGAATTGATCCGCCATGTGCTGCCGGAAGGTGTGCGCGCGATTTTCGTCACCCAGGCCGAAGCTCTGGGTCTGGGCCACGCGGTGCTGTGCGCCAAGGCGGTCATCGGTGACGAGCCGTTCGCGGTGCTGCTGCCCGATGATCTGATCTGGAACCGCGGCGCCGGTGCGCTGAAGCAGATGGCCGACCTCAACGAGGCCAGCGGCGCCAGCGTCATCGCCGTGGAAGACGTGCCACACGACAAGACGGCCAGTTACGGCATCGTCGCCACGGAGGCGTTCGATGGCCGCAAAGGCCGCATCTCGCAGATCGTGGAGAAGCCGAAGCCGGAAGACGCGCCGAGTGACCTGGCCGTGGTGGGGCGCTACGTACTGAGCCCGAAGATCTTCGAGCTGCTTGAGCAGACCCGGACCGGTGCCGGTGGCGAGATCCAGCTGACCGATGCGATCGCCGAACTGCTGAAGACCGACGAGGTCGATGCCTACCGCTTCGAGGGCACCCGATTCGACTGCGGTACCCATCTGGGGCTGGTCGAAGCGACGATCCGCTTCGCGCTGGACAACCCGAAACTGGCTGGCCCGGCGCGCGAGAAGCTGGCGGCGATGCTGGCGGAATAAGGTGTTTTCAAGCGCTCCGTTCGCGGCGCCTTGATTGATACGTGATAGGCGGGATGGGCGGGGCGGAATCAAGAGCAGGGCAGAAACAAAAAAGGCAGCCGATGGCTGCCTTTTTCGTTTCCGTAGCATCCACGCATGGCGTGGATCTACTGCCTTTGCTCACCCCTCCGCCGCGCGGAATGTTAGGTGGTCCGGGTGGGTGAGGCTGACCGGGACTGTCAGCGGCATGGATGCCGCTGCCAAGCCCCCATGGATGGGTTTACGGCGTGTCCCGGGCAGCCTCACCCACCCGGGCCCACAGCCAGCAATCAGCCGGCAGCGCTTTGAACCTTACAGCGCCTCGAAAATGCCCGCCGCACCCATGCCGGTGCCGATGCACATCGTCACCATGCCGTACTTCTGCTGGCGACGACGCAGGCCGTGCAGCAGGGTCGCGGTACGGATCGCACCGGTCGCACCCAGCGGGTGGCCCAGGGCGATCGCGCCGCCCAGCGGGTTGACCTTGCTCGGGTCCAGGCCGCAGTCACGGATGACGGCCAGCGACTGCGCGGCGAAGGCTTCGTTGAGCTCGATCCAGTCCAGCTGGTCCTGGGTCAGGCCGGCCTGCTTCAGTGCCTTCGGAATCGCGGCGATCGGGCCGATGCCCATCACTTCCGGGCGCACACCGGCCACCGAGAAGCTGACGAAACGGGCCAGCGGGGTCAGACCGTAGTCCTTGATCGCCTGCTCCGAGGCGAGCAGCACCGCGCCGGCGCCATCGCTCATCTGCGACGAGTTGCCGGCAGTCACTGTGCCGCCGAACTGGCCGTTGCGGAACACCGGGCGCAGCTTGGCCAGGCCTTCGGCGGAGGAATCCGGACGCGGGCCTTCGTCGGTGTCGGCGACCTTGTTGCGGGTGATGATGCGCTTGCCGTCGGCCAGGTCGGGCTGGTGCGAGACGATCTCGTACGGGCTGATCTCGTCCTTGAACTCGCCGTTCTGGATGGCGGCCATGGCCTTCTGGTGCGAGGCCAGGGCGAAGGCGTCCTGTTCTTCGCGCGAGACCTTCCACTCTTCAGCGACCTTCTCGGCGGTGATGCCCATGCCGTAGGCGATGGCGACGTGGTCGTTGTCGAACACGCTCGGGGCCATCGCGATCTTGTTGCCCATCATCGGCACCATCGACATCGATTCGGTGCCGCCGGCGAGCATCAGGTCGGCGTTGCCGAGGCGGATCGCGTCGGCTGCCTGCGCCACGGCCTGCAGGCCGGAGGAGCAGAAGCGGTTCACGGTCTGCGCGGCAATGGTGTTGGGCAGGCCGGCCAGCAGCACGCCGATGCGGGCCACGTTCATGCCCTGCTCGGCTTCCGGCATCGCACAGCCGATGATCGCGTCATCGATGCGGTTGACGTCCACGCCCGGCGCCTGCGCGACGACGCTGCGCAGCACGTGGGCGAGCATGTCATCGGGGCGGGTGTTGCGGAACATGCCCTTGGGCGCCTTGCCAACCGGGGTGCGGGTGGCGGCGACGATGTAGGCGTCCTGGATTTGCTTGGTCATTGCAGTGATCTCTTGAGTTTTTACCGGCGTGCCGACCACGGTCGGCACCTACCAGAAGCAGGGGACGGTGCGGCCCCGAATCAGGGGCGGCACCCACCATCAATCAATTACGCAGCGGCTTGCCGGTCTTGAGCATGTGCGCGATGCGGGCTTGGGTCTTTTCCTGCTGGGCCAGTTCGACGAAGTGCTTGCGCTCCAGGGTCAGCAGCCACTCTTCGTCGACCAGGGTGCCGCGGTCGACCTTGCCGCCGCACAGCACGGTGGCGATGCGCTCGGCGATCTCGTAGTCGTACGGGCTGATGAAGCGGCCTTCCAGCATGTTGACCAGCATCATCTTGAAGGTCGCGATGCCAACGTCACCGGCCACCTGGATGCGGCGTGCCGGCAGCGGCGGACGGTAGCCCGCTTCGGCCAGCGCACGTGCTTCGGCCTTGGCGATGTACAGCGCCTCGTAGCTGTTGAACACCACCTTGTCGGTGCTGCGCAGCAGGCCCAGTTCCTGGGCGTTGACCGCCGAGTTGGACACCTTGGCCATCGCTACGGTCTCGAAGGTCTTCTTCAGTTCGGCGAACACGTCACCGCCCGGGCCTGCGGCCTGCGAGGCGCGCACGGCCAGTTCCTTCAGACCACCACCGGCCGGCAGCAGGCCGACGCCGGCTTCGACCAGACCGATGTAGCTTTCCAGGAAGGCTACGGTCTTGGCGCTGTGCATCTGGAATTCGCAACCGCCGCCCAGCGCCAGGCCACGCACCGCAGCCACCACCGGCACCAGCGAGTACTTGATGCGCTGGCTGGTGCGCTGGAAGTTGTGCACCATTTCCTCGAACTGGTCGACCTTGCCGGCTTGCAGCAGGCCGAGGGCGCCGGCCAGGTCGGCACCGGCGGAGAAGGGCTCCTTCTGCTGCCAGATCACCAGGCCCTGGAAGTCCTTCTCGGCACGCGTGACGCACTCCTGCAGGCCATCCAGCACGTGGTCCGACACGGTGTTCATCTTGGTCTTGAAGCTGACCACGGCGATGCCATCACCGTCATGCCACATGCGCAGGCCGTCGTTCTCGAACACGGTCTCGCCCGGGGCGAACGTCTCGCCCAGCAGCGGATCGGGGAAGCGCTGGCGCTGGTACACCGGCAGCGACGAACGCGGCAGCTTGGCGTTGCGCGACGGGCTGTAGCTGCCCTCGGCGGCGTGCACACCATCGCGGCCATCGAACACCCAATCCGGCAGCGGGGCGTTGCTCATGCTCTTGCCGGCGACAATGTCGTCGGCGATCCACTGCGCGACCTGCTTCCATCCGGCGGCCTGCCAGGTTTCGAACGGGCCCAGCGACCAGCCGTAGCCCCAGCGGATGGCCAGGTCGACGTCGCGCGCGGTCTCGGCGATGTCGGCCAGGTGGTAGGCGCTGTAGTGGAACAGATCGCGGAAGGTCGCCCACAGGAACTGCGCCTGCGGGTGCTGGCTCTCGCGCAGCTTGGCGAACTTCTCGGCCGGGTTCCTGATCTTCAGGATCTCGACCACTTCCGGCGCGGCGGCGCGGTCAGCCGGACGGTAGTCCTGCTTTTCCAGGTCCAGCACCACGATGTCCTTGCCGACCTTGCGGAAGATGCCGGCGCCGGTCTTCTGGCCCAGCGCGCCCTTGGCAATCAGCGCGTCCAGCCACTTCGGCGACTTGAAGAATTCATGCCACGGGTCGTTCGGCAGGGTATCGCCCATGGTCTTGATGACGTGGGCCATGGTGTCCAGGCCGACCACGTCGGAGGTGCGATAGGTGGCCGACTTCGGGCGGCCGACCAGCGGGCCGGTCAGGCCGTCCACTTCATCAAAGCCCAGGCCGAACTGCTGGGTGTGGTGGATGGTGGACAGGATCGAGAAGACGCCGATGCGGTTGCCGATGAAGTTCGGGGTGTCCTTGGCGTACACCACGCCCTTGCCCAGGGTGGTGACCAGGAATGCTTCCAGGCCTTCCAGCACGCTGGCGTCGGTGGTGGTGGCCGGAATCAGCTCGGCCAGGTGCATGTAGCGCGGCGGGTTGAAGAAATGCACGCCGCAGAAGCGGTGGCGCAGCTGTTCCGGCAGCACGTCAGCCAGCTTGTTGATGCCCAGGCCCGAGGTGTTGGAGGCCAGCACGGCGTGGTCGGCCACGAACGGCGCGATCTTCTTGTACAGGTCCTGCTTCCAGTCCATGCGCTCGGCGATGGCCTCGATGATCAGGTCGCAGTCCTTCAGCTGTTCCAGGCCGGTCTCGTAGTTGGCCGGGGTGATCGCTTCGGCCAGCGACTTGCTGGCCAGCGGCGCCGGGCTCAGCTTGCCGAGGTTGGCGATCGACTTCAGCACGATGCCATCGGCCGGACCTTCCTTTGCGGGCAGGTCGAACAGCACGGTGTCGACGCCGGCATTGGTGAGGTGGGCGGCGATCTGGGCACCCATGACGCCGGCACCCAGCACGGCGGCGCGGCGGACTAGCAGGGAATTGGACATGGTGTAGGGCCTTTGTTGGTCAGCAGTTACTGGGTGGAATCAATGGAGGCGGGCAGGGCGCTGCCGCTGCGGGCGGCGGCGCGGAATCCGGCCTCGGCGAAATGGATCAGTTCATGCGCGGCATGGGCACGATGCGCCGTTTCGGTGACATCGGCGGGTCGCTTGATCAACCCGAAATCGGCCATGGCGTAGGTCAGCGAGCCGGCCAGGAAATCCAGGCGCCAATAGAGCTCTTCCTTGCTCAGGCCGGGCACGCAGGTGGCGATTGCTTTGCCGAACTCACGCAGCACGTGGCCGTAGTGGTCGGACAGGAACTTGCGCAGGTTGTCGTTCTTTTCAGCGTAGGCGCGAGCGATCACGCGGACGAAGGCGCCGCCGTTCTGGCGGTCCTGGGCCAGCGCCAGGGCCGGCTCGACGAAGGCGGCCAGCACCGGTCGCAGTTGTCCCGGATGTTCGTTGCGGGCGCGCTCGAGCTGGGCCAGGCGGGCGCCGGTCATCTCGTCCATGCGGCGGCGGAAGACCTCGTTGACCAGGTTTTCCTTGGAGCCGAAGTGGTAGTTCACCGCAGCGATGTTGACGTCGGCCTGGCTGGTGACCTGGCGCAGCGAGGTGCCGGCAAAGCCGTGCTGGGCGAACAGCTCCTCGGCGGCGCCGAGGATCCGGTCCTTGGTCGAGAAGTGGGCGGGCTTGGCCATCGGGCGGGCGACCTTAATCAAACGATTGTTTGATACTAGAACCAGACGGTAGCGTATGGCATTTTGCAGTGCAGCAAAAATGCTCGGGCCGGTCAGAATCCGCTCAGGTGGGTGAATGCGGTGGGTGCGGTCGGATCCCCGCCCGGGGCTCCGACCCCCGGTGCTGGCCCCGGAATGGGGGTCAGAGCCCCTGCGGGGATCCGACCCCGGCCGCCACAGCGGCCGGCACTACCACGTTGGCGCGTTATCTTTTACAATCCGCGCACGTTTATCAGGCTAAGCCCGCGTTTCGACGCGGCTTTTTTTTTGTTACCCTTCGGGCCATCAGCGGCCCGATTCCATTGGAGACATCCCATGGCGCTGGAGCGCACCCTTTCGATCATCAAGCCGGACGCCGTTGCCAAGAACGTCATCGGCGAAATCTACGCCCGCTTCGAGAAGGCCGGCCTGAAGGTCGTGGCCGCCAAGTACAAGCAGCTGTCGCGCCGTGAAGCCGAAGGCTTCTACGCCGTGCACCGCGAGCGTCCGTTCTTCAACGCGCTGGTCGAGTTCATGATCTCCGGCCCGGTGATGATCCAGGCCCTGGAAGGCGAGAACGCCGTCCTGGCCCATCGCGACCTGCTGGGCGCCACCAACCCGAAGGAAGCCGCTGCGGGCACCATCCGCGCCGACTTCGCCGAATCCATCGATGCCAATGCCGCCCACGGCTCGGACTCGGTCGAGAATGCAGCGATTGAAATCGCCTACTTCTTCGCCGCCACCGAAGTCGTCTCGCGCTGAGAGTAATGCCGTGAACGAGGTCGTACAGAAAATCGCCATCCAGCCGCTGCCGAAGTCGGCACCCACGGCTGGCAAGCAGAACCTGCTCGACCTCGATCGCGCGGGCCTGGAGAAGTTTTTCGTCGAGGTTCTCGGCGAGAAGAAATTCCGCGCCCATCAGGTGATGAAGTGGATCCACCATCGCTACGTCACCGAGTTCGATGAGATGACCGACCTCGGCAAGGTCCTGCGCGCCAAGCTGCAGGAGCATGCCGAGGTCCTCGTCCCGAACATCATCTTCGACAAGCCTTCCGCCGACGGCACCCACAAGTGGCTGCTGGCGATGGGCGTTGATGGCAAGAACGCCATCGAGACCGTGTACATCCCCGACAAGACCCGCGGCACGCTGTGCGTGTCCTCGCAGGTCGGTTGCGGCCTGAACTGCACGTTCTGCTCCACCGCTACCCAGGGCTTCAACCGCAACCTGACCACCGCCGAGATCATCGGCCAGGTGTGGATTGCGGCGCGCCACCTGGGCAACGTGCCGCACCAGATGCGCCGCCTCACCAACGTGGTGATGATGGGCATGGGCGAGCCGCTGATGAATTTCGACAACGTCGTACGCGCCATGAGCGTGATGCGCGACGATCTGGGCTACGGCCTGGCCAACAAGCGCGTGACCCTGTCGACCTCCGGCCTGGTGCCGCAGATCGACCGCCTGTCCACCGAAAGCGACGTGTCGCTGGCGGTGTCGCTGCATGCGCCGAACGACGAGCTGCGCGAGACCCTCGTGCCGCTCAACAAGAAGTACCCGATCGCCGAGCTGATGGCCTCCTGCGCACGCTACCTGCGCGCCAACAAGCGCCGCGAATCGGTCACCTTCGAATACACCCTGATGAAGGGCATCAACGACCAGCCCGAGCATGCCCGCCAGCTGGCGCGGCTGATGCACCAGTTCGACAACGCGGTGCAGGCCAGGGACTCGGGCAAGGTCAACCTGATCCCGTTCAACCCGTTCCCGGGCACCCGCTACGAGCGTTCGGAAGAAGCGCATATCCGCGCCTTCCAGAAGATCCTGCTCGACAGCAACGTGCTGACGATGGTGCGCCGTACCCGTGGCGACGATATCGACGCCGCCTGCGGCCAGCTCAAGGGCCAGGTCATGGACCGCACCCGCCGCCAGGCAGAGTTCAACAAGACGTTGCAGGCAGGGAAGGGGAGCGATGCGGCGGCCTGATCGCCTGCCGGTGGCCCTGTTCGCAGGCGCGCTGGCACTGGCAGCGGGCGGTTGCACGACCACGAGTGAGATTCCGATCGGCCCGGGCGGGGTCGCGCCGATCCACAGCGTCCGCGATGCGCCGGGCGTACGCCAGAAGTTCCACTACGAGGATCTGCTGGCGCTGGCCGCCCGCGACATGCAGGTGGGCAATCTGGACGAGGCCGAGCGCAAGGTGCGCCGTGCGCTGAAGCTCCAGCCCAGCGGGGTGGATGCGGTGATGCTGCTGGCCGGAGTCGAAGACCGCAGGGGGCGCGAGCAGCAGGCGGGGGATGGTTTCCGTCGCGCTGCGGAGCTGGCGCCGCAACGCGGTGACGTGCTCAACAATTACGCGGCATGGTTGTGCCAGCACGGCCACTCGGCCGAATCGCTGGTCTGGTTCGATCGTGCTCTGGCTGCGCCAGGCTACGCCACACCCGCCGCTGCGCTGGCCAACGCCGGTGGTTGCGCGCTGGATGCTGGCCAGCAGGAACGTGCCGAACGCGACCTGCGTGCCGCCCTGGCGCAGGTGCCGGACAACCCGGTCGCCCTGGAGGCGATGGCCCAGCTGAGCTACCGACACGGCCAGTTCATGGAGGCCCGGGCCTTCGCCGAACGTAGGATTGCGGCTGCACCGGCCACGCGTTCCGTGTTACAACTTGCGTCTGAAATCGAGGCGCGACTGGGTGATCAGGCGGCATCTGATCGCTATCTTCAGCGGATTCGACAGGAATTTCCGCAGGACGCGGGCTCCTAACTCCAGGGTTGATGCATTGTGATTGATGACCAGACTGTGAGCGATCTCGAGACTGTGGCCGGCTGCGGCACCCGCCTGCGCCAGGCCCGCGAGGCCGCCGGACTGACCCTCGAAGACGTCGGCCAGCGCCTGCGCATGCCGGTTCAAGTGGTGAAGTCGCTCGAGCAGGAGCAGTGGCAGAAGCTGGGTGCGCCGGTGTTCGTCCGCGGCCAGCTGCGCAGCTATGCCCGCCTGCTCGGTGTCGATGTCAGCGAACTGCTGGAACAGGCCCAGGTCGGCCCGGTGGTTCCGCCGACCCTGGTCAGCCATACCCATACCCCGCGTGCGCGCCGGATCGCCGAGAACCTCGGCCGCCGTGCGCTGTATGTCGGTATTACCGCCGTGCTGGCGGTCCCGGTCTGGTTTGCCACTCGGGGTCACTTCGATGGCGCCACACCCTCGCCGAGCACCGCCTCGCTGGACGTGATCCCGGCCGCCGTACCTGTCACCCCGGCCGGTCCCGGGTCTGCGGCTGCGGCGCCCGCCGAAGTGGCGGCCGCGCCCGTCGCCAAGCCGACCGCCACCCCCTACGTTGCCTCGCTGGCCCCGGTGCCGCGCGCCGCGCCGGCGCCTGCCGCCAACCTGGACATGCAGTTCAGCGGCGACAGCTGGGTCGATATCGGTGGCCCCGATGGCGCCACCGTGGAGAAGGCGCTCATCAAGTCCGGTGAGAGCCGCAGCTTCACGCCGGGCCAGGTTGCCCGCGTCACCTTGGGCAATGCTTCGGCGGTCCAGGTTCAGCAGAACGGCGCTATCGTCGATCTGACCCCCTACCAGCGAGCCAACGTGGCACGCTTTCAGGTATCCTCTGAAGGCTCCGTAGTCCCGGTTTCGCACTGAGGCGCGGTTTCACCACCTTCGATTAATCCCAATGGTCCCTCCCGATGGGCGGGGCGAGAGTACGCATGGCGATCGACGACCTGCTCGACGAGCACGAACAAAGTGAACGCGTCCGCAGCTGGCTGCGGAAGAATGGCGCCAGCATCCTCGGTGGCGTAGTCATCGCCATCGGTGCCATTGCTGGCTGGCAGTGGTACCAGAAGGATCAGGGCGGCAAGCTGGCCTCGGCCAATGTCGAGTACCAGAAGGCCCTGGCGGGTCTGCAGGCAAACAAGCTCGACGACGCCGCCAAGGCGGTCAAGGCGCTCGAGGCTGGCCCGTCCAGCATCTACGGCGACCTGGCTGCGCTGCAGCTGGCCAAGGCCCAGGTCGATGCGGGCAAGAATGAAGAAGCGCTGGCTACCCTGCGCGCGGTGAAGGTCGAAGGCGACCTGCAGCGCGTGGTCGACCAGCGTGTGGCACGCCTGCTGGTGGCTACCGGCAAAGGCGATGAAGCGATCAAGCTGCTGGGCAGCGCCACCGACAGCAGCAGCCTGGAAATCCATGGCGATGCGCTGATGGCGCAGGGCAAGCGTGACGCAGCCCGCGAACAGTATGAGAAGGCGCTGAAGACGCTGGACGTGGCAGCGCCGCAGCGGCGCCTGCTGGAAACCAAGGTTATGGACGCCGGCGGCACCGTCGCCGCCCCTGCGGAGTCGGTTTGATGAGTCAGAAGGTCATGATCACGCGCGTCGCCACCGTACTCCTGCTCGGTATGGCGCTGTCCGGTTGCAGCACCGTGAAGGGCTGGTTCGCCGGCAAGGACGCGGCAGCGAAGAAGGCGCAGGAGCCGGCCGAACTGGTCAAGTTCGAGCCGACCCTGAAGGTCAACAAGGCCTGGTCGGTCAACCTCGGCAAGGGCGAGCGCCGCATCGGCGTGCGTCAGGGTCCGGCAGTGGCCAACGGTCACGTGTTCGCCGCGGCGATCACCGGTGGCGTGCACGCCATCGACCTGCAGACCGGCAAGAAGGTCTGGACCTGGGAGCCGAAGAAGGAAAAGAAGAAGGCCAAGCTGCGGCTGTCCGGTGGCCCGGGCGTCGGCGAGAACCTGGTGGTCATCGGTACCCTCGATGGCCAGGTGATCGCGCTGGACATCAACGATGGCAGCGAGAAGTGGCGCGCACGCGTGCCGAACGAAGTCATCGCCGCGCCGGCCATTGCCCAGGGCATGGTCTTCGTGCGCAGCAATGATGGCCGCGTCACCGCGTTCGATGCCGGCAACGGCACCCAGAAGTGGTTCAATCCGAGCGAGCTGCCGGCGCTGACCGTGCGCGGCAACGCGCCGGTGGTGGCTGGTCCGGGCGTGCTGTTCATCGGCAAGGACGAGGGCGGTGTCGCTGCGCTGGCCATGCAGGACGGCCGCACGCTGTGGGACCAGAACGTGGGTTCCGGCGAAGGCCGTACCGAGCTGGATCGCATGGCCGACGTCGATGGCGCCCCAGTGCTCGACGGCAATACGCTGTTCGTGAGCAGCTTCAAGAACCAGACCATGGCCATCGAAGGCCCGACCGGTCGCCCCCTCTGGGCGCGTGACCACGGCGGTGCCGGTGGTGTGGCGGTGTCTTCGGGCAATGTTTTCGTTACCGACAACAAGGGCGGCGTGTTCGGCCTGGACAAGGCCAGCGGCGCGGCGATGTGGTCGCAGACCGCACTGGCCCGGCGCTCGCTGACCGGTCCGGCGCTGCACGGCGACTACGTGGTGGTCGGTGACTACAAGGGATACCTGCATTGGCTGCAGGCCTCCGATGGCGCGATGGCGGCGCGGGCGAAAAGCGGCGGTGATGCGCTTCTGGCCCAGCCAATCGTCGTCGATGGGGTGCTGCTGGTGCAGAACGTTGATGGCAAGCTGACCGCATTCCGGTTGGCAAATTAATACGGAGTAATCGCGATGCTGCCTTTGGTCGCCCTGGTTGGACGGCCGAATGTCGGCAAGTCGACCATATTCAATGCACTGACCCGTACACGTGACGCCCTGGTCCATGACCAGCCCGGCGTCACCCGGGACCGCAACTATGGCGTCTGCCGGCTTGACGAGGACAACCATTTCCTCGTCGTCGATACCGGCGGCATCGCAGAGGAAGAAGAAGGCCTGGCTGGCGCTACCACGCGCCAGGCCCGTGCTGCCGCTGGCGAAGCTGACCTGATTCTGTTCGTCGTTGATGCCCGCGAGGGCACCTCGGCGATGGACGATGAGATCCTGGCCTGGCTGCGCAAGCTGTCGCGGCCGACGCTGCTGCTGATCAACAAGATCGACGGCACCGACGAGGACACCGTGCGTTCGGAGTTCGCCCGCTACGGCTTCAGCGAGATGCTGACCGTGTCGGCTGCCCACCGCCAAGGCCTGGACGACCTGCTGGACGAGGTCATCCAGCGCCTGCCGGAAGAGGGCAGCGGCGAAGAACTGGACAACGACCCGAACCGCGTGCGCATCGCCTTCGTCGGCCGCCCGAACGTGGGCAAGTCGACCCTGGTCAACCGCATCCTCGGCGAAGAGCGGATGATCGCCTCGGACGTGCCGGGTACCACCCGCGATTCGATCTCGGTGGACCTGGAGCGTGACGGTCGCGAGTATCGCCTGATCGACACCGCCGGCCTGCGTCGCCGTTCGCGCGTGGACGAGGTCGTCGAGAAGTTCTCGGTGGTCAAGACCATGCAGTCGATCGAGCAGTGCCAGGTGGCCGTGCTGATGCTCGACGCCACCGAAGGCGTGACCGACCAGGACGCCACCGTGCTCGGCGCCGTGCTGGATGCCGGCCGTGCGCTGGTGATCGCGATCAACAAGTGGGACGGCCTGACCGACTACCAGCGTGAGCAGGCGGAAACGATGCTGTCGCTGCGTCTGGGCTTCGTGCCGTGGGCCGAATCGGTGCGCATCTCGGCCAAGCATGGCTCGGGCCTGCGCGAGCTGTTCCGTGCGGTGCACCGTGCGCACGAATCGGCGAACAAGACCTTCACCACCAGCGAAGTGAACAAGGCGCTGGAAGTGGCCTACGAGACCAACCCGCCGCCGACCATCCGCGGCCATGTCTCCAAGCTGCGTTATGTGCACCCGGCCGGCGCCAACCCGCCGACCTTCATCGTGCACGGCACCCGCCTGAAGGAACTGCAGGAGTCGTACAAGCGCTACCTGGAGAACTTCTTCCGCAAGCGCTTCAAGCTGATCGGTACGCCGGTGCAGTTCATCTTCCGCGAGGGTGCCAACCCGTACGAAGGCAAGAAGAACGTGCTGACCGAACGGCAGGTCAAGGCCAAGCGGCGCTTGATGAAGCACGTCAAGGGCAAGTGATCCACGAGAAGGCGGCCGCAGGGCTGCCTTTTTCGTTGTGGCCCATGGGCTGGCGCTACCCCCCGTTTGCGATGGTCCTGTAGAGCCGAGCCCGTGCTCGGCTCTACAGATTCTGGTCAAGGCGGGTAGGCGTGGCCTGCGTGATAATGCGGGCATGAGCATTCCAGAGATTTCCCCCGAGCAGGCACGGGCGCGCGTGGCCCATGGCGCGGTGCTGATCGACGTGCGCGAGGCGCATGAGCGGGCCGGCGGCATGGCCGAAGGCGCGCGTGGCGTCGCCAAGGGCGAGCTGCTGGCTGACGCGGCCGCGCACCTGCCGCTGCCGGAACAGGAGATCCTGCTGATCTGCCAGAGCGGCAAGCGCTCGGCCGATACGGCGCAGGCGCTGCTGGATGCGGGCTATACGAACGTGAGCTCCGTCGCTGGCGGCACCGTCGCCTGGCGTGAGCTGTCGCTGCCGTTGGTGCAGCCGCTGACCAGCGCCGCCGACCGCGATTTCTACGACCGCTATTCGCGCCATCTGCTGCTGCCGCAGGTGGGCGAGGCCGGCCAGCGCCGCCTGCAGCAGTCGCGGGTGCTGGTGCTGGGCGCCGGTGGGCTGGGCGCACCGGCCGGCTTCTATCTGGCGGCCGCCGGGGTAGGGCATCTGCGTTTCGCCGACCACGACCGCGTGGAGCGCAGCAACCTGCATCGGCAGATCGTGCATACCGAGGCCAGCGTCGGCCAGTTGAAGGTGGATTCGGCGCGTGAGCGGCTGCTGGCATTGAACCCGTCCATCGAGGTCGAGGCCGTGCCCGAGCGGGTGACCTCGGAGAACGTGGACCGCCTGTTGCAGGATGTCGACGTGGTGCTGGACGGCTCGGACAACTTCCCGCTGCGCTACCTGCTCAACGACGCCTGCATCAAGCACGCCAAGCCCATGGTCTATGCCGCCATCGAGCGCTTCGACGGCCAGGTGAGCGTGTTCGATGCCGGTCGCCAGCGTGGCGTGGCGCCGTGCTACCGCTGCCTGTTCCCGGAACCGCCGCCGCCGGAGTTCGCGCCCAACTGCTCCGAGGCGGGTGTGCTGGGCGTGCTGCCGGGCCTGGCCGGGGTGCTGCAGGCCACCGAAGTGCTGAAGCTGCTGCTGGGCATCGGCGAGCCGCTGGTGGGGCGCCTGCTGCGCTTTGACGCGCTGGGCATGCGCTTCCGCGAGACTGGCATCGGACCGGACCCGCAGTGCCCGGTGTGCGCGCCGGGGATCCCGTTCCCCGGGTATATCGATTACGCCGCGTTCTGTCGGGGCGGGTGAACCGCCTGGGTGGGCGAACCCGGTTGGGCCTCATCCACGCATGGCGTGGATCTACTGTAGAGCCGAGCCTGCGCTCGGCTGCTCTTCGCGCTGAGGCCGGAATCAGCCGAGCGTGGGCTCGGCTCTACAGGTCATGGCTTCGGGATTGTGCCAACCAAGGTTGGCACCTACCGAAGCACATGCATGGTTTCGGGATGATGCCAGGGGCTAGTCCGGGCATCGTTCCATCTCCAAGACAATAAAACGCAACACACGTGCTATTGCCGTCATCGGTGTTGCTCTATCGTTGAGTCCGATTTCGATTTCCGGGGAACCCACCGCATGGCGGTAGAAGCAGCGACCAGCGAGCTGGTCAAGGTCGTCGCCCTGTTGGGCGCAGCGGTGGTGATGGTGCCGCTGTTCCGTCGGCTCGGCCTGGGCTCGGTGCTGGGCTACTTCGCCGCCGGCCTGGCGATCGGCCCGTTCGGACTGGGCTGGTTCTCCGACCCGCAGGCGATCCTGCATACCGCCGAACTCGGCGTGGTCATGTTCCTGTTCGTCATTGGCCTGGAGATGCGGCCGTCGCACCTGTGGAGCCTGCGCAAGGAAATCTTCGGGCTGGGTACGCTGCAGATTGTCACCTGCGCGCTGGTGCTGACCAGCATCGTCAAGCTGTTCGGGCTGCCGTGGCAGATCGCCTTCATCGGCGCCACCGGCTTCGTGCTGACCTCCACCGCCGTGGTGATGCAGCTGCTGGCCGAGCGCGGCGACATCGCGCTGCCGTCGGGGCAGAAGATCGTCTCGATCCTGTTGTTCGAAGACCTGCTGATCGTGCCGCTGCTGGCGCTTGTCGCGTGGATGGCGCCGGCCGCCGGCAGCGCCGACGGCGAGGGCTCGCGCTGGATGTCGGTGGCGATCGGCGTGGGCGCCATCGTCGGCCTGGTGTTGGTCGGTCGCTTCCTGCTCAATCCGCTGTTCCGCGTACTGGCCGAATCGAAGGCGCGCGAAGTGATGACCGCCGCCGCGCTGCTGGTGGTGCTGGGTGCGGCGCTGCTGATGCAGCTGTCCGGCCTGTCGATGGCGATGGGCGCGTTCCTGGCCGGCGTGCTGCTGAGCGAATCGACCTTCCGCCACCAGATCGAAGCGGACATCGAGCCGTTCCGCGGCATCCTGCTGGGCCTGTTCTTCCTCAGCGTGGGCATGGCGCTGGACCTGGGCGTGGTGGCCGGCAACTGGCCGATGATCCTCGGCCTGGTGGTCGCGCTGATGGCGGCCAAGGCGCTGTGCATCTACGTGGTGGCGCGCTTGATGGGCAGCGACCATGCGCAGGCGCTGGACCGCGGCGTGCTGATGGCGCAGGGCGGCGAGTTCGCCTTCGTGCTGTTCTCGGCCGCTGCGAGCGCCGGGGTGATCAGCCTGGACATCAATGCCAACTTCACCGCCGTGGTGGTGCTGTCGATGGCGCTGACGCCGCTGGTGGTGCTGGTCTACAAGCGCGTGGCGCCAAAGCCGACCGTCAGCCTGGAAGGCGTGGATACCGCCGATGGCCTGTCCGGCAGTGTGCTGCTGATCGGCTTCGGCCGCTTCGGCCAGGTGGCCAGCCAGTCGCTGCTGGCCCGCGACGTGGACGTGACCATCATCGACAACGACGTGGAGATGATCCACAACGCCGAGCGCTTCGGTTTCAAGATCTATTACGGCGACGGCACCCGCTTGGACGTGCTGCATGCGTCCGGTGCGGGCAGTGCGCGGGCGGTGGCGGTGTGCGTGAACAATGCCGACGACGCCGACCGCATCGTCGAGCTGGTGGCCCATCAGTTCCCGCAGGCCAAGCTGTTGGTGCGCTCGTTCGACCGCGAGCATTCGCTGCGGCTGATCCATGCCGGTGTGGATTTCCAGATCCGCGAAACCTTCGAGTCGGCGCTGCTGTTCGGGCAGGCCGCGCTGGTCGAACTGGGCGCGGAAGAAGACGACGCCCGCGAGATCGCCGAGCAGATCCGCGAGCGCGACGCCGAACGCTTCGAACTGGAAATGGCCGGCGGCAACCTGCGGGCCGGCGCACACATGGTGTTCGGTAGCGCGCTGCCGGGTGTGCCGACGCCGACGCCGTTTACCGCGCCCAAGCGCAAGGCACGCACGCTCAATGCGGATGAAGTGCCGGAAGAAGAAGAGGAATGACCGCCCAAGGTCGGATCCCTTTCCAACGGAAAGGGCTCTGACCCCGTGGGTCGTCGCGCGTGTGGTTCGTGGGGTCAGAGCCCTTTGCCTTTGGCAAAGGGATCCGACCCCGTCTGTGCCGGTGGGCGAGGGGGCGTGAATCGGGGACAATAGCGTCCCCGCCGCCCCACGCCCGCACCCGATGACCGACTCCGCCCCCCAGCTTCCTGCCCGCATCCTCGATGGCCGCCGTATCGCCGAGGACCTGCTCGACAGCCTGAAGGTGCGGGTCGACGCCCGTGTTGCCGCCGGTGGCAGCCGCCCCGGCCTGGCCGTGGTGCTGGTGGGTGGTGACCCGGCCTCGACCGTGTACGTGCGCAACAAGCGCCGCGCCGCCGAGAAGGTGGGCATCGAGGCCTATGACCACGATCTGCCGGCCGGTACCACCGAGGCCGAGCTGCTCGACCTGATCGACCAGCTCAACGCCGACCCGAAGATCAACGGCATCCTGATCCAGCTACCGCTGCCGGGCATTCCCGATGCGCGCCGGCTGATCCAGCGCATCGACCCGCGCAAGGACGTGGACGGCTTCCACCCGGAAAACGTCGGCCATCTGGCCCTGCGTGAGTTCGGCCTGCGCCCGTGCACCCCGCGTGGCATCACCACGCTGCTGGGCCACACCGACCAGCCTGTGCGCGGCCGCAACGCCACCATCGTCGGCGTCAGCAACCACGTCGGCCGGCCGATGGGCCTGGAGCTGCTGATTGCCGGCTGCACCGTGACCAGCTGCCACAAGTTCACCCCCAAGGACGTGCTGGAACAGGCCGTGCGCAACGCCGACATCCTGGTGGTGGCGGTGGGTCGTCCGGGCATCGTGCCGGGCGAGTGGGTGAAGCCAGGTGCGGTGGTGATCGACGTCGGCATCAACCGGTTGGACGACGGCCGGTTGGTGGGTGACGTCGGGTTCGAGGCCGCAGCGCAGCGGGCGAGCTGGATCACCCCGGTGCCGGGCGGCGTGGGCCCGATGACCGTGGCCACGCTGATGCAGAACACGTTGGAAGCGGCGGAAGCCGGGGCCTGATCGGTACTACCGGCCGCTGGCCGGCACAGTGCCAGAGGGGTGGGATTCCTGCTGGCGTACAGGTGTCTGAGGGATTGTGCGGACCAACGGTCCGCACCCACCTAAGGCGGAGGATCTGGCCGGAAGGGCTGTTGGGGGGCCTGCTGTTGGTGGGTGCCGACCGTTGGTCGGCACAGTGCCAGAGAGTGGGATTCCTGCTGGGGTATAGGTGTCTGAGGGATAGTGCGGACCAACGGTCCGCACCCACCTAAGGCGGGGGGAATCTGTCCCCAGGGGGCTGTTGGGGAGATCTGCTGTTGGTGGGTGCCGACCGTTGGTCGGCACAGTGCCAGAGAGTGGGATTCCTGCTGGGGTATAGGTGTCTGAGGGATAGTGCGGACCAACGGTCCGCACCCACCTAAGGCGGAGTGCATCCGCCAAGGGCAGTGACCCGGGTGTCCTGAATAGATCTTCGCCCGCGCGACACTGCGTCGCATCTACCCCCTGCCACAGGCCGCCAAAACAGGGTAAAATGTCGCGCTTCCCCACATCTCGGGTATGCCGATGCTGCGCATCCAGGCTGAAGCTCTCACCTACGACGACGTCTCGCTCGTCCCCGCTCATTCGACCATCCTGCCCAAGGACGTCAACCTCGAAACGCGGTTGACGCGCGACCTGAAGCTCAAGCTTCCGATCCTGTCCGCAGCCATGGACACCGTCACCGAAGCACGCCTGGCCATCGCCATGGCACAGCTGGGCGGCATGGGCATCATCCACAAGAACCTCAGCGTGGAGCAGCAGGCCGCCGAAGTGGCCAAGGTCAAGAAGTTCGAGGCCGGCGTCATCCGCGACCCGATCACCGTCGGCCCGGAAACCACCATCCGCGACGTGCTGGCCCTGACCCAGGCGCACAACATCTCCGGCGTGCCGGTGGTGGGCAGCGACGGCCTGCTGGCCGGCATCGTGACCCATCGCGACATGCGCTTCGAGACCGAGCTGGACGATCCGGTCCGCCACATCATGACCAAGAAGGATCGCCTGATCACGGTCAAGGAAGGCGCCGCGTCTGATGAAGTGCTGCAGCTGCTGCACCGCAACCGCATCGAAAAGGTGCTGGTGGTCAACGATGATTTCGCCCTGCGTGGCCTGATCACCGTCAAGGACATCCAGAAGAACACCGACTTCCCGAACGCTGCCAAGGACATCGCCACCCGCCTGCTGGTCGGCGCGGCCGTCGGCGTTGGCGGCGATACCGATCGCCGCGTGGAAGCGCTGGTCGCTGCCGGCGTGGACGTGATCGTGGTCGATACCGCGCACGGCCATTCGCAGGGCGTGCTGGACCGCGTCAGCTGGGTCAAGAAGAATTTCCCGAACGTGCAGGTCATCGGCGGCAACATCTGCACCGGTGAAGCCGCGCTGGCGCTGCTGGACAGCGGCGCGGACGCAGTGAAGGTCGGCATCGGCCCGGGCTCGATCTGCACCACCCGCGTGGTGGCGGGCGTGGGCGTGCCGCAGATCACCGCGATCGACCTGGTGGCCGAAGCGCTGCAGGACCGCATCCCGCTGATCGCCGACGGTGGCATCCGCTACTCGGGCGACATCGGCAAGGCGCTGGCCGCCGGTGCCTCGACCATCATGATTGGTGGCCTGCTGGCCGGTACCGAGGAATCGCCGGGCGAAACCGAGCTGTTCCAGGGCCGTTCGTACAAGAGCTACCGCGGCATGGGTTCGCTGGCCGCGATGGAGAAGGGGTCCAAGGACCGCTACTTCCAGGACGCCGCTACCGCCGACAAGCTGGTGCCCGAAGGCATCGAAGGCCGCGTGCCGTACCGCGGTCCGGTGGGCGGCATCATCCACCAGCTGATGGGCGGCCTGCGCGCCACCATGGGCTACGTGGGTTGCGCCACCGTCGAGGACATGCGCAGCAAGCCCAAGTTCGTGAAGATCAGCGGCGCCGGCCAGCGCGAGAGCCACGTCCACGACGTGACGATCACCAAAGAGCCGCCGAACTACCGCTCCTGATGCGGGACGAGCAAAGAGGAACGAGGAAGCTGATTCCCGTTCCTCTTTCTCCATCTGCCGCTGAAAAATTCTGACGTTTTCGTTTTCCCTACTGCATTGCCGGGCGCCATGACCAACATCCATAACGACAAGATCCTCATCCTCGATTTCGGCGCGCAGTACACGCAGCTGATTGCCCGCCGCATCCGCGAGCTGGGCGTCTACTGCGAAATCTGGGCGTGGGACCACAACCCGGCCGAGATCGCCGGCTTCGGCGCCAAGGGCATCATCCTGTCCGGTGGCCCGGAATCGACCACTCTGCCGGACGCGCCCGCCGCGCCGCAGGAAGTGTTCGACAGCGGCCTGCCGATCTTCGGCATCTGCTACGGCATGCAGACCCTGGCTGCGCAGCTGGGCGGTGCCACCGAAGCGGCTGATCAGCGCGAATTCGGCCACGCCGAAGTGAACGTGATCAACCCCGATGCACTGTTCAAGGGCCTGAGCGACCACGGCGGCGAGCCGAAGTTGAATGTCTGGATGAGCCACGGCGACCACGTCTCCGTTGCACCGCCGGGCTTCACCATCACCGCCACCACCGACCGCATTCCGGTGGCCGCCATGGCCAACGAAGAAAAGCGCTGGTACGGCGTGCAGTTCCACCCGGAAGTGACCCACACCCTGCAGGGCCAGGCGCTGCTGCGCCGCTTCGTGGTGGACGTGTGCGGCTGCCAGACCCTGTGGACCGCCGCCAACATCATCGACGACCAGATCGCCCGCGTGCGCGAGCAGGTGGGCGATGACGAAGTGATCCTGGGCCTTTCCGGCGGCGTCGATTCGTCCGTCGTGGCCGCGCTGCTGCACAAGGCCATCGGCGAGAAGCTGACCTGCGTGTTCGTGGATACCGGCCTGCTGCGTTGGCAGGAAGGCGACCAGGTGATGGCGATGTTCGCCGAGCACATGGGCGTGAAGGTGGTGCGCGTGAATGCCGCCGACCGCTACTTCAACGCGCTGGAAGGCGTGAGCGACCCGGAAGCCAAGCGCAAGATCATCGGCAACCTGTTCGTTGAGATCTTCGACGAAGAGTCGAACAAGCTGAAGAACGCCAAGTGGCTGGCGCAGGGCACCATTTACCCGGACGTGATCGAGTCGGCCGGCAGCAAGACCGGCAAAGCGCATGTGATCAAGAGCCACCACAACGTGGGCGGCCTGCCGGAGCACATGAAGCTGGGCCTGGTGGAGCCGCTGCGCGAGCTGTTCAAGGACGAAGTGCGCCGCTTGGGCGTCGAGCTCGGCCTGCCGCGCACCATGGTCTACCGCCATCCGTTCCCGGGCCCGGGCCTGGGCGTGCGCATTCTGGGCGAAGTGAAGCGCGAGTACGCCGAACTGCTGGCCAAGGCCGATGCCATCTTCATTGATGAGCTGCGCAAGGCGGATCTGTACGACAAGACCAGCCAGGCGTTTGCCGTGTTCCTGCCGGTGAAGTCGGTGGGCGTGGTGGGCGACGCGCGCGCTTATGAGTGGGTGATTGCGCTGCGGGCCGTGGAGACGATTGATTTCATGACCGCGCACTGGGCGCATCTGCCGTATGAGTTCCTGGGGACGGTGAGCAACCGGATCATCAATGAGTTGCGGGGGGTGTCGCGGGTTGTCTATGACATCTCGGGGAAGCCGCCGGCGACTATTGAGTGGGAATGAGTTGAAAGAACGAGGGCGCCGAGAGGCGCCCTTGTTGTTTGGCGATGACCTCAACTTCTCGGATGCTTCGGTAGATCAGCGAACATTCGGTCATGCCCCAACTTGAGAATTCCATACGATCCTTGCTCTGGTACGACCTTCTCATCCAACGCGTGAATACGGATGAGAATTCTTGATCTGATAGGCTAGAAACTGCCCTTTAGAGCTCGCCTGCATCAACTGATCAAAGATCATCTGCGTCACGTTGTAATATTGGTAGATGGCGCCGCCAGTGAACTCTACTTCTAAAGTCTGAGATGGCTCGTCATACCCGATGGCGGCGATATTGGAAGAGGCTACTGGTTCTCGATTCAATCTCTATCCCCCTGCGATTCTGTTGTGTCTTCGACCGGGGCGCGCACAATGCCACGGTCCTGCGCAACTGCAAAAGTCCTTTGTGCTCGCCAGGATGCCAGGACTCGGTCATACCCTTCTGCGATTCGCTTGGTGGCCCAAGCTTCGGAGACCTGTGGGTCAGAGCTCTTTGGCCGGTGCTCAGGCGCGGGCAACGTAACGCGGCATCGTACCGGAAGTCTGGCGGCTTCTCCGGCGACAATCGCCTCTCCTGTTCTCAGCACCGGCAGTAGGTCTACTAGACCACCAAGGTTGTCAGGTAGTGCTCCCTTCACGCGAGTGCGGTCTTCTGGGTTCGATAAGCGTAGGGCCATGATGGTACCGCACTGCGACAGTATGGTCTCGTCGACCTCGGCAGGTCGTTGTGAAACAACCATCGCACCAATTCCGTATTTCCGTCCCTCCTTTGCAATGCGCTTAACTATCTCAGAAGCCGAGGCGTCTTCCTTGGCGCCTGACAAATAGCGATGCGCTTCTTCCATCACAACCAGCAGTGGGCGATGTACTCCGCCTTCGGATTTCTCTCGGCTCCAGTAAAGCGCCTCATAGACGATCCGCAAAATTGAGCCCACGAGAGTTGTCAGAACGGAACTCGGTACGCCAGAAAGGTCCAGGATGGTTACCGGCTTCTCATGTCCCACCCAGTCATCAAGAAGCTTATCTAGATCGAGTTGAACAGTCCCGTCCAGAGCGGGCTCCCAAGGGCCCGGATGAAGGATGAAGTCGAATCTGTGGTCGAGCAGGCGAGATCGCATCAGATTAAGCTGTCGGCGAATGCCCTTTGCTTGTCCATTTAAAAATGGGCCAGCAGACCCCAGTGCCGCAGGAGTGTACCTAGGCGGCGTCAGCGACATGGCGTCACCTGCTTGTTCTAATGCTGGTATGTCTCGCTGTGCTCCATTCAAGGTTCGAATTTCGAAATCAATGAGGTCGTACCAGCACTGCTTGAGGCTGAACGGTACTGGGCTATCCACAGTAAGTGACTGTGGATCCAGGCCGGGGAAGTTGGCCGAAGCCAAGACTGACGCCTTCATTTCCTGGATCTTGTCGGAAAACGCGATCTCCTGATTCTCATTCAGGCCTCCAGCCACGAAGTTGAGGAGGTCCTTCGCTTGGAGCGCCCAATAGGGTACGAATAGCGGGAGCTCTCCTGGCTGCGGTGTGGCACTGTAGACTCGGGAAAAATCTGCCAAGGCATGGGTGTATTCGCCATGCAAATCGAGAAGGAGGATTCGAGACGCTGGAGCTCCACCCTTTTGATCTGGTCGAACGATTGAGCGCAATAGACTGGCGACGGTTGTCGATTTGCCAGAGCCCGTTGATCCCAAAATTGCGGAGTGCCGGGTGACCAATGCGTCGAGTGAGAGCTTAACGGTGATGCTCTCTGAACTAGATAGAGTGCCTATTGCGATTTGGTCCAGTCCTTCGCTGCCGTAAATGCGCTTCAGGTCTGCCTCGCTAACGATGTGCACCGAGTCATTGATGGAGGGTAATTGACTGAGGCCCCGCTCAAAACTTTGGCCTAAGGCTTCCCCAGCGAGTTCTACGGTCATCCAGCGCCCGCCGTTTCCAGCTTTGGGCTCTCCTGATGCGCCGACCTCGCTCACGATGCCGAACAGATCTTGGTATCCCTGCGGTATCCGCACGAAGCCTCCAACCTGTGCAACGCGGTACATGTGTCCCTCAATTAGGGCGATGCCTGAAGCCAAGGACTCTGCAAGTGACACCTTAACTGTTGGGCCTGAAACCGAAGTTACCAAGCCTAAGAAGGTTGGATCCTTGGCACTCATGGTTTAGCCTCACCGGTCACCGCGACGGCAACCGCGATGGCGGCAGGAGCATCTCCATCCAGTACTGTGGCCGGGAGATCGGGTGCTGCTGTCTGTGAACTCATGTCGGTTGCTTGGGCGAGAGCGCAGAAGCGCGCTAGCAACGCAAAGTCGCCGAGCAGGAACTGGCTCTGCTCACCTCGCTTCCGACGTCCCCAGAACGTCGCACGGATATCTTCCCAGTTTTTAGGAGGGTCTCCAGGTCGCCACGTTCCCTTGATGCCTCCAATTACAGCGCCGTCGGACGCATACACTGAGAGGTTGGGACGTTCATACGCCAGTTTGCAGGCTGGCTCTTCGGATGCCAGTGGCATGTATTGAAAGGCCATCACCGAGGCGTTTGCATTCATAGCAAGCGCTTCGTCTAGCACAGCGCAGATGTGTGCGTCGCGGAACGAGAAGCCGGATACCAGTAAGATGCTGTCGGGGCTCAAGAGGAACTGGCGGAGTCGCTCGAACAATGCCGAATAAGGCTGTTTCTGGGTCAATTCATATTTCAGATGGTCGGGATAGACGAGTTGTGATGCAGCCCGCCCGCGTCCACGAACCACGGAGTCCCCCTCTAAAGCCCAGCCCAGTGATCCGTGCAGTTTCCACAGGCGAGACCATCTTGGTGGCAGATCGTCGCTTGCGACACTGACGGGATCAAAGAAAGGCAAATTTCCCCCGGTGAAGCCATCAAAGTATGAGGCCCGGGAGCGTTCGAAAGCCTCTTCGAACAGCAAGTCATAGTTTGTTGTGAAGATCTCGACGGCATGGGCTCGGAGCGTTCCGCTGACCCAGGACACCAGTTCTGTGTAGGCGTTTCGCTCCTTCGGAAGGGACGCACCCACTACTTCGCCGATCTTCTTGCACATCTCTGTACCGAGGGCCTTGTATCCCTCGCAATCCAGTCCATGAACTTGCGCGGGCCCCAGTGCCTGTTGCAACAGACGGACTCGGGTAAGTATTGATTCGATGTTTGCAGCTAACCCAAGTTCCTTCTGGATCGCTTCGGCAGCGATCTTCTGTTGTCCGGCTAACGCCTCGATCGACTGGGCGGTAAGTGCCTCAACCCCAGGCATCAATGGAGACCCGCCCTCTGCAACCAGCTCCCCCGCCTGGTTCACTCGAAGCGACATCGGCGCCCCGGCTCCCACGAGCAGGCCAAAGCGCTTTCGCCCCTGAGATAGGATCTGCCGAAGATCCGACATGAAGCGGTCGGGGTTATGGAAGGTATTCAAGCGAGGTCCCTCTCCAACTTGTCTGGCAGACCCATTCTGCACCTGAAGTGTCGGAGTTAACAATCCCCGAAGCATGCTTGTGCTGCAGACTCAGGAAGTCTGTGCCCCGTCCGAATTTTTGCGTGGCGCTTAGGGCCTGAAGGTCATCGAGCGGCACCCTTCTGGCCCCCTCTATTTCAGAGCGAACAGAGCCGCGCTAATTCGGCAAGTATTGGACTGCTCGCAGTCTGGGCAGCGTCGCCAGTTCTCCGGTGCTCGAAAGATGCCCGGCTCGTCGGCGCAAATTCCGCTCATGGTCGCGGCTGCGACGACGACAAAGCGTCGTGCTAAGCAGGCGGTATGGTTGCGCTGCTCAAACGGTTCTTTACATGGAAACGTCCTGAAAAGTTACTGCGCTCCTTGGCGGTCGCCGTTGCGTGACCAATGTTTGAAAGTGGATTGTGGCAATCAAAAGTGTGGCGGTGAATAAATGCCATCTCGGCCTCTTGGTTTGCCGGCTCGTAGTATCGGCATTGTGCTTGGCATTATTGAGCGGAAAGAAAGGTGCGCCAGCCTGCGCCTGCGCGGATCAATTCGATCTTCGCTGGATTGCTATGTGCGGATAATTATAAATCTATGGATAGCCCCGGTAATTTCGTGTCGAACAGATTTAACTCCATGTTGTTGGAGTGCGAGGATGAAGGGCAGCAGGTCGAGGTTCTGGGTGTCCACAAACTGGCGCAGTTGTTCAATGCTCCTGCCTATCCTGCCCTCAATATTCGACAGCTCCTTGCTCATTTCCCCGAGCTCGTCTGGCGTTGAGGAATCGTTGCCAACCAGTGCTTTAGCTCTTTGGAGGAGGGCTGGGGTTTCCACTTCAACAATATTATCAAGTCTTGCACTTGGCCGAAGGGCGGCAAGCCCACGCAGTCGTCCGCGCGAAACAGTTATTGTCTTAGGTCGCGGCAGTCTATTGTGGGCATGGTTTTCCCGAAAGGCTCGAAGTCTGACCTCTTCGGGAGTTTCTTGGCGAAGTTCGAAAATGGACGGGTCCGCCGAATTTGCGCGAATCTCAATTGCCTTGCGGAGAGTGTCTGGGATTTCATCGAAGGCTTTAAGAAGCGCGCGTGCCCACGCCGTTTCTTTGTTATCTAAGCTGCGCCAGTTGTCGATCTGGTCCCGAAGGCCGGAGCGTAGTGTGCGAATCGCTCGATCTTTGGATAGCTTATGCTTCTCCATTGAAAATGTCTTGCGCATCTTCTGCCAATCCGCGCCAAACTGGGATTTTCCGCAATCCTTCCCCACGTAGCTCCGCACTCCATTGTCCAGCTCCACAATGTAGCCACGCCTATGATCTTTATGGCATTGGGCGATGCCACAGGGTCTGAGTCCTGATCTCGGATCCATTTCGTAGTCGCCAACTATTCTGCCGTTGATCATTTGATCGCGCGGAATGTAGGAATCGCTAAGATTAGATATGCTGAATAGCTCTTCCCAGGTTCTTGGTGCAAATAATGTGCTCACGGAGCCTCTGCTGTTCGTGGAGTTGCAGCATCCTGGCAGAGGTCTGTCTCAGTAAATGCGACGCCACAAATGATCGAGCGATCTTTACGATCAACCGTTGCCAAAGGGGCAGTAAACGTAGATGTTCGAGGATGATTTCGTTTCACTGTCGGCATAATGTCAGGATGTTCACTCCGGCCTAACCTCACGACAAGCCCACTCAACCAACCCGCGGCAAGCCAGAAACAACCCATCAACCACCCCCTCATCCAGATGCCGCTCCGGCTCCGCTGCCACCCGACAGCGGTCCGCTGAATGCAGCACCTCGAGCACTGTCAGCAGCCCCACCAACGCGCGCTCGGTTCTCGCCAGGCTGACGCGGCGGCCGGGTGACACATCGTTCTCCGGCCAGGGCAGTCCGTCGGCGCCCTCACACCCGCGCATGCGCTTGAGGATGCCGAGGAGGGAGTTCAGGTCGGGCAGGGGAGTGTCGTCGTTGATGGGCTCAACAACGGTGTACGAAGAGAATGTATCGGAATCGTTCATGGCGTCGGTTTCCTTGGCTGTGCTTAACAGCGCCACCGCGTAGGCGGGGTGGCGGACGATGCGTGGCTGCAAACCGGTTGATGCAGCGCTATTGGCCGGTGAGTCCGAAGACTCCCACGCACCGCCCGCCAGAAAGGCCGACGGATTGCCCGCCGGCACCGGTTAAGGACGGTGCCGACGGGCAAGCGTAAACAACTTGCGCGTGCATCAAACGGGTTTGCAGACCCGTTGCCACCCGTTGTCGGTGGCGCGTCATGGTGTTTACGCGGTCGCTTCGAATGCAAATTGAAATTCGCGAAGAAATCGCGTGATTCGAGAGCGAAGAACTATTGTTGCACGCACCATTCGTGCAGCACGCGACGGCATCAGACGCATTCGCGCAGCTGCTCAGTTGATTGCGAATTAAAGTGCCGTAATCGCCCATGCCGCAAGCGAATAGTGCGATGGCCTTCTTTGCAACAGTTCTTAGTCGGCCTCGGCAGGGAGCTGCGCCGCATCAGCCGCGTGGTGCGAAAATCGGTTCAAACCCGACACCGCTAGGGAGGATCAGATACCTCAATCAACGCCGTCCTCGACGACCGCCGCATTCCCCACCAGCAGCTCAATCATCGCCCGCGCCGCCGCAGATTGCCGCCGATGCGGCGCATAGATCACCGAGAACGGTCGCGATCTACCCCGCAGCTGCGGCAGTACTTCCACCAGCTGCCCGCGCTGCAACCGCTCGCGCACGATGAACTCATAGCTCTGGCAGATGCCGATGCCCTGTTCGGCCAGCGACACCACGCCCAGCACATCGTCGGAGGTCTCGATGGACGAACGTGGCAGCCAGTCTACGTCGCGCCCGTCGTCGCGGAAGATCCACGGCGCCAGCCGCCCGGTGCGCGGCATCACGAAGGGCAGGCACAGGTGCTGCTGCAGGTCGTCCAGCGTCTGCGGTGTGCCGCGACGCTGCAGGTAGTCCGGCGCGGCCACCAGCAGCAGTGGGGCGTCTTCCAGCTTGCGCGCCACCAGCCCGCTGTCTGGCAGTTGGCCCAGGCGGATGGCCAGGTCGAAACCCTCTGCCACCAGGTCCACGTTGCGGTTGGTGATGTTCAGTTCCACCTGCACCTGCGGGTACTGCTGCGCAAAGCGCGCCAGCACGGGCGGCAGCCGGTAGTGGCCATAGGTGGTGGGCACGCTCAGGCGCACGCGGCCGGCCAGCGCACCGTCCTGGGCCAGTACGTCGCGCTCGGCGTCGTCCAGCAGGCCGAAGGCGGTGCGCACCTGTTCCCGGTAGAGCCGCCCGGCGTCGGTCAGGCCCACGCGGCGGGTGGTCCGCTGCAGCAGCTGGCGACCCAGCCGCGCTTCCAGGCGGGTGACCGCGCGGCTCAGCACCGAGGGCGTGGTGGACAGCGCCACCGCGCCGGCCGTGAACGAGCCGTGCTCGACCACCGCCAGGAACACCTCCACATCGCCCAGGTAGTCGAACTTGCGGCTCATTTGGCTCTCCGGGGAACAGATGTTTTGCGATGGGGCCAATTTATCGCCGCTGGGGCGATGAATAAAGTGGCGGCCATTCCCAGATAGGAGCTCCCCATGAACCTGATGACCCGGCTGGCCGCAGCGCTGGCCCTGACCCTGGCCGCCAGCGGCGCGCATGCCGCCAACGTGCTGGTGGTGCTGTCCGACGAAAACCACCTGGACCTGAAGGACGGCAAGGTGCTGTCCACCGGCTTCTATCTCAACGAGCTGATGCAGCCGGTCAAGCTGCTGCTGGACGCGGGCCACGAGGTGGCCTTCGCCACACCGCAGGGGCGGGCGCCCACGGTGGATGCGTCCTCGGTGACGCCGGCGTACTTCGGCAACGATGCCGCGCAGCTGACGCTGCACAAGGACCTGCCGGAGAAGCTGGCGCTGACCTCGCCAACGGCCTCGCCGGTGGTCAGCCTGGCGCGCGTCGAGCAGCAGGGCTACGCGCGGTTCGACGCGGTCTACATTCCCGGTGGACACGCGCCGATGCAGGACCTGCTGAAGAGCCCGGCGCTGGGCCGGTTGCTGGCCGACTTCCATCTGCGCAACAAGACCACCGCGCTGGTCTGCCACGGGCCGATCGCGCTGCTGTCCACGCTGCCGGATGCGGATGGTTTCGTGGCGAAGCTGGAAGCCGGTGCGATGCCGGCGATGCCGAAGTGGATCTACAGCGGCTACCAGATGACGGTGATCAGCAACCAGGAAGAAGAGCAGGCCAAGCCGATGCTGGGCGGCGGTGAGATGAAGTTCTACCCGCAGACTGCGTTGCAGCGGGCGGGTGCGCGGTTCAGCAGCAACGCCACGCCGTGGACGGGGCATGTGGTGGTGGACCGTGAGCTGATTACCGGGCAGAACCCGGCTTCGGCGCTGGAGGTGGGGCAGCGGTTGGTGGAGCGGTTGAAGTAAGTCGGTTTTTTCATCGCATGCTGCGCCATGGCACCATGGTGGACTGGCTTCGCTCCTTTGGGCGGGGCCGGTTATCCAGGGAATCCATTCAACACGACATGCGAACGTCCATCCGCTTCATTCTCTCCGCCCTGTGCCTGGTTCTGCTGTCTGGCTGCGCCAGTGGGCCGGACTACCACCATTCCAATCGCGAGATTACCGGCGCGTTCGTGGCCGATGACGGCAAGCTGTACCTGCTGCCGGTCTATGACGAGCCGATGCGCTTCGACGCAGCGCCGTTCCGTGATTACCGTGCGCTGATGGACAGCCCGCTGCGCGAGGCCGTGGTCTGCGCGCAGCTGTATTTCCGTGAGGACTGGCGCGTGCCGGCCGACAGGACCAAGGTGCATGGCAGCTACGCGCTGCTGCTGCGGCCGGAGCAGGTGACGCCGAAACAGGCCGCGCAGTTCAAGCTGGAGCGGTTGGAGATCAGCCCGCGTGTGGCCAAGGCCATCGACGAGTTGACGCGCCGGCCGTACATCCTTGAAGCCCGGAGCCGCTACGAGCTGGCGGCCAACCCGGACTGCAATCTTTCCAGGCAGGGCGGCAGCTATTACAGCGCGCTGTTCGAGAGTGATGGCGAGCGGGTGACGTTGCCGGACGCTGCGGCGCTGGCCGAGGAGGCGAAGCTGGCGCAGCCGATTGTCGCGCGGGCTGAGCGGATCCGGCCGGACGATACGGACAAGCCGGGGGTGGGGACGACGGCCGGGAAGGTGCTGGGCGCGGCGTTGGTGCCTGTGGCCGTTCCGGTGTTTGTGTTGAGCCTGCCGTTTTTGGGGCCGGATCATTGGAAGTGATGGGTTGAAGCCAAAGCATCCACGCATGGCGTGGATCTACTGGGCGTCGCCAATGCCTGAAAGTTCATCGTGGAGATCTGTGTGGCAAGCGCATTGGAAGGTGTTTTGAAGACCGTGGGCTTCATTGTCCTTGCGGCGCTTCCGTTGGTGAGCCTTTGGTTCATCCTTCGGCGAATGTCAGCGACCGCGCGTTCCGCGTTGGGATCAGGGCTGCGTTTGAATCCCCCTCGCCGGATTTCCGGCACGTCCATGACCTTGGTGATGGTGGATGGAAAGGAGGATCGGGAGCACTACTTCTTTGATGCGGAGTCCTTTTACCTGCGACGGGGTCCGGTGCCCACGGTTGTTCCGCTGTCGCAGATCACCTCAGTCACACGAACGCCTGACAGGATCTACGGGCGTTATGTCTGGCAGGTGTGCTTCAGCAAAGCAGCGGGCAGAAAGAGCGTAACGTTCACCAATAACCTGACGCTGTTCAACCGCGATTTTCTGCTGTTCCTGGAGGCGGTGCGGAAAGCCAATCCCCTGGCGACCGTTGAGCGAGCGGGCGTCCTCTTCTAACCGTGGTCCGCGACATGGGTAGCGCCATTCAAGGGGGCGGGCCCGTGAGGCTACACTGGCCACATACGCCCGATGGAAGCTCGCCCATGTTCAACGGAAAGGTTGCGGTAGTCACCGGCTCCACCAGCGGTATCGGTCTTGGCATTGCCACCGCACTGGCGCGGCAGGGCGCCGACATCGTGCTGAATGGATTTGGCGATGCGGCGGAGATCGAACGCATACGGTCCAGCCTGGAAGCCGATTTCGGCGTGCGGGTGGCGCATGACGGTGCCGACCTTTCGCGTGGCGATGCGGTGCGGGATATGATCGCCAACGCCGTTGCGACGATGGGGCGCATCGATATTCTGGTGAACAACGCGGGCATCCAGCACACCGCGTCGATCGAGGAGTTTCCTGTCGAGAAGTGGGATGCGATCCTCGCGCTGAATCTCTCGGCGGTGTTCCATTCAACTGCGGCGGCCTTGCCTTACATGAAGCAGCAGGGATCCGGTCGCATCATCAACATTGCATCGGTGCATGGGCTGGTTGGGTCGGTGAACAAGTCGGCCTATGTGGCGGCGAAGCATGGCGTGGTGGGGTTCACCAAGGTAACGGCGCTGGAGAACGCGGGCACGGGCATCACCGCCAACGCCATCTGCCCGGGGTGGGTGCGAACGGCGCTGGTCGAGCAGCAGATCACGGCATTGGCGGAGCGCGAGGGAACGGATCAGGAGTCCGCGGCGCGCGCGCTGCTGGCCGAGAAGCAGCCTTCATTGCAGTTCGTGACGCCTGAGCAGCTGGGGGAGATGGTGGTGTTCCTGGCCTCGGATGCTGCGGCGCAGATTACGGGCACGGCGCTTCCGGTGGATGGCGGCTGGACGGCGCGCTAGCTGGCCGGCTGCCCGCCGGGCATGGCCCGGCGCTACCGGGAGATCAGTGTGGGGTCCGGTGTTATCGGGAGGTTGGCGCGGTGGTTCGGCGTTACCGAAGGCGGGCGGGATCGATCAGGGGAACCTCGTCGAGGTCGCCCAGCGTGATGTAATGGCTGCAGAACCCGAACGGGATATCCGAGGCGGGCCGCACCTTGCGGCGTGGCACGCTTTCGATGTCCCGCACCTCGTCCACGGCCAGAGCGAAGGTCTCCGCGCCGGCCTGCACCAGCAGCATGGCTGGGCAACCGTGGCCGAACGCGGTCAAGCCGATGGCCTGGCGCAGGTCGACCACCGGCAGGGCGTGTCCGCGCACGGTGAGGTGCGGGCGCGTGCCACTGCCGGGGCGATCAAAGGATTCCGGGCCGCGGATTTCAATTGCGGCTTCGACATCGATGGCAAACAGGTGGGTACCGGCCCGCACAACAACAACTTCAATGAAGGCCGGCGACGACGGGGCCGGTTCACCGGCCGAAGGGGAAGAGGGCTGCAAGAGGAACCTGTGGAAGGGTATTTAGACTGCGTCGCAATGATGCCGTGTTGACGTGACGTAACGCGTGCTTTGCGGATGAGCGGCCAGCACGCGTTGCATGCGTCGTTCAGCGGGATCAAGGCGCCTTCACGGGTTGGCTTGGGCCGTGGGCGGATTGCCAGCCATGGTCTGGCACTACTGGGGTTTGGCGAATACGTCCAGGCCTTTGCCGGTTTCCAGCAACGATTTCAGGCTCGACAGCACGATCGGCCAGCCCTGGCGGATGCCGGTATCCATGCCGCTGCCCGGTTCCAGCTCGTCATGGGTCACCGTCAGCTTGACCATGTCCTCATACGGCACGATCTCGAACGTCACCCGGCTGTAGGCCTTCGGGTTGTCTGCCTGCGAGGCGGCCGCCCAGGTGATCACCAGCCGCGAGGGTGGGGTGTTTTCCACCACTTCGCCGACCAGTTCGACCTTGCGCTCGTCGTTGGCGCGCACGTGCTGCCAGCGCGAGCCGGGTGTCCAGTCCGATACGTTTTCATGGCCCCAGTAGGTGCGGGCAATCTCCGGCCGGGTGATGGCTTCGAACACCTTCTGCGGCGTGGAGGCGATATAGATCACGTGGATGAAACGGGTGGATTCAGCGCTCATCGTCATTGTCCTTCCAGTTCCTGTTTGAGGTCATGCAGCAGGCTCAGGCGCTGCTGCTCGAACTTGCTTACCCAGCGCGTATAGACTTCGTGCAGCGGCACCGGGTTGATGAAGTGCAGCTTCTCGCGGCCACGCCTGACGGTGCTGATCAGGTTGGCGTCTTCCAGCAGGCCCAGGTGCTGGGTGACCGATTGCCGGGCCATGTCTAAATGCTCGCAGAGCTGGCTGAGGGTCTGGCCGTTGTCTTTGCAGAGCAGGTCCAGCAGCGTGCGGCGCGTGGGGTCGGCCAGTGCCTTGAACACCTTGTCTGCATCCATGGGGTGCCTTCAATTCCAGTTGTCGATCTTGACGTCGTGCGGGCTGGGCTGACCGCGCCCGGTTTCCAGCAGGGATTTCAGGCTCATCAGGAAGATGGCCCACTTGGTGCTGCAGTGGTGCAGGAACTCCACGCGCTCCTTCCAGCCTTCATGGCTGAACAGCACGATGCAGTAGTCGCCGTCCTGGTGCAGGGCGAAGCGCGCGGTGGTGCCGATCCATTCCGGCGGGCCGTCGATGAATTCCCACTGCACGAGCTCGTTTGGCTGAAGTTGCAGCAGCTTCATCTGAATGGCGCCGATTTCCTGGCCTTCGGCGGTGAAGCGGGCGGTGACGGTGCCGCCGAGGTGGCGGTCGCCGGTGGTGTCTTCGGCCCACCAGGCGGCGATACCTTCGGGGGTGGCCAGGGCCCGGTAAACCTGGGCCGATGGGGCGTTGATGCCGACTCTGTGTGCGATATCCACCATGACTGCGGCTCCACGGTGGGCGGCGGGGTGCCGTCCGTGGGATTACAATAGGCAGGTAAATGCCTGCATGTCAACTCCGCTGCCGTGGAGCCTTGGCCGGCACTACCGGTCAGCGGTGCGCAATGGACTTTTGGCCGTGGTGATGCCTGGCGCGCGGCGGCATTCTGGGCGGAGCTGGGTGATTGCAGTCGTTCGGGTTCGTTGAATGAAAGGAGCACTACGCGTGAGTGATGCAGGAAAAGAGGCGCTGACGATCCGTCGCGCCAGCGTGGCCGATGCGCCTGCGGTGCTGGGCTTGTTCGATGAGGTGATTGCGTGGTTCGTGGCCATCGGCAATCCGCAGCAGTGGGGCACCGAGGCGTGGTCGTCCATTCCGCGCCGTATCACCCAGGTGACCGATGCCTGCGCACTGCCCGGTGCGTGGGTGGCGGAAACCGCGCAGGGCGAGGTGCGTGCGTTCCTGGCGTTGGGCGAGGCGATGCCGTATGTACCTGCGGCGACCGAACCCGAGCTGTACGTGCGCGTGCTGATTGCTTCACGCGATGCGCGGGTGCGTGGTATCGGCCGTCGCTTGATGGCGTTCGCGGACGAGCAGGCTCGCGCGGATGGATTGGATTACCTACGCGTGGATTGCTATGGCGGTGGCAGCGGCGAGCTGGTGCGCTTCTACGAATCGTGCGGTTACGAACGGCTGTCGACCTTCAACGTGGATGGCTGGCCGGGACAGGTGTTGGGTCGTCGTCTGTGAACTGACGGCGTCTCAGTTCTCTGCGTCCTGCAGCGCCGCATGCAGTTTGTCGGTGATCTGCTGCAGCGCGGCCAGGTCATCGGCTGAGAGGTGGTCGAGGAAATTCCGGCGCACGCTGGTGACATGGACCGGCCGTGCTGCGCCAAGCTGGGCGCGGCCCTCTGCGGTCATGCGGATCACCACCACGTTATCGCTGTCCGTGTCGCGCTCAATCAGGCCGCGGCCGGCCATGCGGGTGAGCTGGTGCGAGAGCCGGGTCTTGTCCCATTCCAGGTAGTCCAGCAGTTCGCGCTGGCGGCGGCAGCGGTCCTTGGCCTTGCTCAGTTCCATCAATACGACGAAGTCGGCACTGGAGAGCCCGGTGCTGCGGGTGATGTCGTGGACGATGCGGCCGGAGGTGATCTCGGCCATGCGCCGGAAGCCGCGCCAGGCGGCCCACTGGTCGGGAGTGATGGTGGGTGAGGTCATGAGCCCACGTTGCCCGTATGCGGTTGACGTGTCAACCAGAAGATTTTACGGTTGATGTGTCAACCATTCCATGGACCGCCTCATGCCGCACCCTCCATGTATCGCCATCATCGGCGGAGGCCCTGCCGGCCTGACCGCCGCCCTCATCCTGCATCGCGGCGGCCACCGCGTGTGCGTGTACGAGGGCGAGTCGTCGGGGCAGCAGCGCACCCAGGGCGGCACGCTGGATCTGCACGAGGATTCCGGTCAGGTGGCGCTGCAGCGCGCCGGTCTGCTGGAGGCGTTCCGCGCGGTGGCACGCCACGAGGGACAGGAACAGCGGACGGGCGATCCGTGGACCGGAGAGATTGTCGCCGGCGGATTCGGGCCGGAGGGAAGCATGGACAAGCCGGAGATCGACCGCGGCGACCTGCGCCAGTTGCTGCTGGGTGCGCTGCCGACCGACACGGTGCAGTGGGGCCATTGCCTGACCGAGCTGGAACCCGCAGATGCAGGCCACCACAGCCTGCGCTTTGCCAATGGTGTGCGGGCGGAGGCGGACATCGTGATCGGTGCCGATGGTGCGTGGTCGAAAGTGCGCGCAGCGCTGAGTGCCTGCCAGCCGCTGCCGACCGGCATTACCTTTTTTGAAGGATGGATCGCGCAGCCTGCGGCGGATATCGCGGCGATGGTGGGGCAGGGAAGCCTGTTCTGCTTTGGCGGCGAGGAGGCGATTTTCGCGCAGCGCAACAGCGGTGATCGGTTCTGCGTGTATGCGGCGCTGAAGCGGCCTTCTGATTGGCTTGATGCGCAGATCGCGCAGAAAGGCATGCGCGCGCTGGTGACAGGCAGCTATACGGGTTGGGCACCGAACCTGCGAAGGCTGCTGGACGCGTGCACCGACTTCGTGCGACGGCCGATCTACAGCCTGCCGGCGGATTTCCGCTGGACACCGCGCAACGGCGTGACGCTGATCGGCGATGCTGCCCATCTGATGCCGCCGGTGGGCGTCGGCGTGAACCTGGCGATGCTGGATGCCTCGGATGTGGCGATGGCGTTTTGCGCGCAGCCGGATGCAGTGAGTGCCATCCGCCAGGCCGAAGCGGTGGTCTGCAAGCGCGCCAGTGCGCTGATGCCGGATGCCATCGACGGGTTCCAGCGCTGGTTCACTACCGAAGCGACGGCTGACAGCGTTTGAGCGCGCTTGCATCGGGGCATGCGTCACTGCGTCGCAGTCTCTCTGCAGGATGCGGTACATCGGTTCAGCGCTAGAGTGGGCACACCCCATCCAGGAAGGAGACGCGCATGTACTACAGCAGTGGCAACTACGAGGCCTTCGCACGCCCGCGCAAGCCGGCGGGCGTGGACAACAAGACGGCCTGGTTCGTCGGCTCGGGCCTGGCTTCGCTGGCCGGTGCGGCGTTCCTGGTGCGCGATGGGCGCATGCCCGGCGAGCGCATCACCATCCTGGAACAGCATCAGATTGCTGGTGGCGCGCTCGATGGCCTGAAGGTGCCGGAAAAGGGTTTCGTGATCCGCGGCGGCCGCGAGATGGAAGATCACTTCGAGTGCCTGTGGGATCTGTTCCGCTCGATTCCGTCGCTGGAGATCGACGATGCCAGTGTGCTGGATGAGTTCTATTGGTTGAACAAGGATGACCCGAACTATTCGCTGCAGCGCGCCACCGTCAACCGGGGCGAGGACGCGCATACCGATGGTCTTTTCACCCTGAGCGAGCAGGCGCAGAAGGACATCATCGCGCTGTTCCTGGCTACCCGGCAGGAGATGGAAAACAAGCGCATCAACGAGGTGCTGGGCCGCGATTTCCTGGACAGCAATTTCTGGCTGTACTGGCGCACGATGTTCGCGTTCGAGGAATGGCACTCGGCGCTGGAGATGAAGCTCTATCTGCATCGCTTCATCCACCATATCGGCGGGCTGCCGGATTTCTCTGCGCTGAAGTTCACCAAGTACAACCAGTACGAATCGCTGGTGCTGCCGCTGGTGAAGTGGCTGCAGGAGCGCGGTGTGCGGTTCCAGTACGGCACCGAGGTGACCGATGTGGACTTCGCGCTGCAGGAAGGGCGAAAGCAGGCCACGCGCATCCACTGGACGCAGGATGGCCAGGCCGGTGGCGTGGATCTGGGCGCGGACGATCTGCTGTTCATGACGATCGGCTCGCTCACCGAGAATTCCGACAACGGCGACCACCACACTGCTGCGCGCTTGAATGAAGGCCCGGCACCGGCGTGGGACCTGTGGCGGCGCATCGCGGCCAAGGATGCGGCGTTCGGGCGCCCGGATGTATTCGGTGCGCATATACCGGAAACCAAGTGGGAATCGGCGACGGTAACCACATTGGACGCGCGCATTCCGGCGTACATCGAGAAGATCGCCAAGCGCGATCCGTTCAGTGGCAGGGTGGTGACCGGCGGCATCGTGAGCGTGCGCGATTCGCGTTGGCTGATGAGCTGGACGGTGAACCGCCAGCCGCACTTCAAGAACCAGCCGAAGGACCAGATCGTGGTGTGGGTGTATTCGCTGTTCGTGGATACACCGGGCGATTACGTGAACAAGCCGATGCAGGACTGCACGGGCGAGGAGATCACCCGCGAGTGGCTGTACCACTTGGGCGTGCCGGTGGAGGAGATCGACGAGCTGGCGGCGACCGGGGCGAAGACGGTGCCGGTGATGATGCCGTACATCACCGCGTTCTTCATGCCGCGCCAGGCCGGTGACCGCCCGGACGTGGTGCCGGAGGGCGCGGTGAACTTCGCCTTCATCGGCCAGTTTGCCGAATCGAAGCAGCGCGATTGCATCTTCACCACCGAGTATTCGGTGCGTACGCCGATGGAAGCGGTATACACCCTGCTGGGCATCGAGCGCGGCGTGCCGGAGGTGTTCAATTCCACCTACGACGTGCGCACGCTGCTGGCGGCGACCGGTCGCCTGCGCGATGGCAAGGAGCTGGACATTCCGGGACCGGCGTTCCTGCGCAACCTGCTGATGAACAAGCTGGACAAGACCCAGATCGGCGGGCTGCTGCGTGAGTTCAAGCTGGTGCAGGACGACTGAGCGAGCGCGTTATAGGTAGCGCCGGGCCATGCCCGGCGGTTTCTTTCGGCGCCGCTTCGCTCGCCGGGCATGGCCCGGCGCTACCGTCTGCACCTACGCCGCGTTGTCGGTGGAACGGCTCAGGCGCTCCCAGGCATCGATGCGTTCTGTCATGGCAGCCAGCTTGCCGCGTACCAGTTGCAGGGCATCGCTGCCCAACAGCAGGTGCGTGGGTGGGTTGGGGTTGTCGATCACCTGCAGCATGGCCTGCGCGGCCTTGATCGGGTCGCCCAGCTGATGGCCGCTCTTTTCCTCGCGTGCGCGGCGGATCGGGTCGAACAGCGCGTCGTAGTCGCCGATGCTGCGCGAGGCTCGCACCATCGAACGACCGGCCCAATCGGTGCGGAACGAACCCGGCGCGACAGCGGTCACGTGGATGCCGAACGGCGCGACTTCCTTGCCCAGCACCTCGCTGATGCCTTCCAGCGCGAACTTGCTGCCGCAGTACCAGGCAATGCCAGGCAAGGTGATGAAGCCGCCCATGGAGGTGATGTTGAGGATGTGGCCGCGGCGGCGCGCGCGCATGTGCGGCAGCACGGCCTTGATCAGCGCGGCGGGGCCGAACACGTTCACTTCGAACTGATGGCGCAGCTCGTCCAGCGTGGATTCTTCGAGGATGCCTTCATGGCCGTAGCCTGCGTTGTTGACCAGCACGTCGATGGCGCCGACGTTGCTTTCGATATCGGTGATGAGTGCATCGATGGTGCCGGCATCGGTGACGTCCAGCAGGCGGCCGAAGGCGCGGCCGGGGGCGAGTGCCTCGAATTGCTGGCGGGCCGATTCGCTGCGCACGGTGCCGACCACGCGATGGCCGGCCAGCAGCGCCTGCTGTGCGAGGGCGCCGCCGAAGCCGCTGCTGACGCCGGTGATGAGGAGGAGGCGGGATATGGTCATGGGCGAGGGCTCGTGGCTGGGGTCTTGCACGTTAGTGGTTGAGTGCGGGGTAGCCCAGGTCTAAGATTCGGTCGTTCTTGCCTATTCCTATGGGGCGCCCGATGCGATTGACCGATGATCCGCTGCAGCATCCCGCACAGGCGCGCATGGTCGGCCTGTTGCAGGCGCTGGCGGTGGACGAGGGCTACACGCTGACGGCAGTGCCCGGTGTGCGGCTGCTGCGCTCGAACCGGCCACTGGCGCGCACGCCGGTGCTGTACGACCCGGGCATCGTGATCGTCTGCCAGGGCGTGAAGCGCGGTTATCTGGGCGGGCAGGTCTACCAGTACGACGCGCAGCACTACCTGGCGGTGTCGGTGCCGGTGCCCTTCACGATGGAGACCGAGGCCACGGCGGAGGCGCCGCTGCTGGCGATCTACCTGCATCTGGACCTGCAACTGGCGGCGGATCTGCTGATTGAACTGGGCGAGCGCGCCGCCAGCACTGAAGTGCCCGCACAGAGCATGATGTCCAGCCCGATGCAGGGCGCGATGCAGGCCACCGTGCTGCGCTTGCTGGAAGCGCTGGCTGATCCGTTGGAGGCAGACGTGCTGGGCGCCTCGCTGGTGCGCGAGCTGTATTTCAGGGTGCTGACCGGTGCACAGGGCGGGGCGATGCGCGAGGCGCTGGCCATGCGTGGGCGCTTCGGCCGCATCGGCAAAGTGCTGCGGCATATCCATGCGGCCTATTCGACGGCGCTGGATGTTGACGCGCTGGCGGCGCAGGCGGAGATGAGCGTGGCCACGTTCCATGATCACTTCCGCAGCATTACCGGCACCTCGCCGATGCAGTACGTGAAGTCCACGCGGCTGCACCAAGCGCGGCTGCTGATGCTGCGGCAGGGCATGACGGCCGAGGCGGCATCGCTGGGGGTGGGGTACGCCAGCCCGTCGCAGTTCAATCGGGAGTTCAAGCGCCTGTTCGGGTTGCCCCCGGCGGCCGAGGTGACGCGCATGCGGCGAAGTTTTGCGTTGCCGCCGGCGTCGGCCGATGCGGTGTATGTGTCTTCGCATTGATGGCGGCATTCGGCGGGCATGGCCCGGCGCTACCAGGGAAGCCCGTGTCAGTTAGCGCCGGGCCATGCCCGGCGAGCGCAGCGGAGGGCGGTTGACAGGGAGTCTACCTACTAGTAGGTTTGCACCCATGAAAGAGTCACTCTCTCCCAAGGCCCACGAGATCCTGGCCCAGGCCCGTTCGCTGCTGGAAGCCGGTGGCTACAACGGTTTCAGCTATGCCGACGTGTCCGCGCGGGTGAACATCAGCAAGGCCAGCATCCACCACCATTTCCCCAGCAAGGCCGACTTGGTGCGTACGGTGGTGGAGCTGTACCGGGCGGAGGCACGCGAGGGCCTGGCGCTGCTGGACCGGCAGCTGGGCGACCCGCTGCAGGAGCTCAATGCGTACGTGGACTACTGGTCGACCTGCATTGCCGGTGGCACCGCGTCGTTCTGCATCTGCGCGATGCTGGCCGCCGAGATGCCGATGATTCCGCTGGAAGTTGCCGACGAAGTGCGCGGGCACTTCGAGGATCTGACCGGCTGGCTGACCGTGACGCTGGAGAAGGGCGTGGCCCGCGGCCAGCTGCGCCTGCACGGCACGCCTGCCGACGAGGCCAAGGCCTTCATGGCGTCGGTGCATGGCGCGATGCTGGCGGCGCGCGGTTTTGGTGATGCAGCGACGTTCGCGGCGCTGGCACGGTTGTCGATTGCCCGGGTGAGCGGGGCGGTCTGAGTGATTCCCGGAAGGCCTGCGCGAAGCGGGTCTTCTTTTTGTCCATCGAATCTACCTACTAGTAGGTTCATAACTCCAGCTGAGGTTGCCATGAGTCATCCGCTTTCTCCCTTGGGCGTCGTACACACCGCGATCAGCCTGATTCCCATCGTCGCCGGCGTTTACGGATTCATCCGCCATCGCGCTATTGATCCGGCTACGCGCGCCGGTAAGCTCTACCTGCTGGGATTGGTGCTGTCGGTGGTGACGTCGTTCACCGTCTCCAGCACCGGGGGCCTCAATCCAGGCCATGCGTTTGGTGTGGTGATCCTGCTGATTGCATTCGGTGGCGTGCTTGCGGCGCGGCTGCGGTTCCTTGACCGGTTGGCGCCCTATCTGTCGACGTTCGCGCTGTCTTTCAGCTTCCTGCTGTCGCTGGTGCCGGGCGTGAATGAAACGCTGACGCGACTGCCGGTGGCGCATCCGATTGCGGCTGCGCCGTTGGCGCCGGTGATCCTGCAGACGCTGCTGGGATGTACGGTGGTGTTTGCCATCGGCTTCGTAGCGCAGTGCTGGCGGATACATGCGCGCAACACGCGCGCACACGGCTGACGCTGCGCGGGACCGTCCGGGTGATCAGTCTGCCAGCGGTGCTGATGCGTGTTCGCCGTAAGTGGCGTTGGCGCTGCCGCAGGTCGCGTACGCCGCCGCGTTGGCAGGCAGGCCGGTGGCTTTGACGCCACGCCGCGAATCGCCCGCGAGCACTTCCACGTAGCGCTCTGCTGCCAGCGTGTCGTCGGGCAGAACGTAAAGCAGCACGCGCTGCAGGGTGGATTGGCCGTCCAATGGCTGTGGCTGGCGGAATGCAGGAACCTGCACGCGCGCGCTGTGCCATTCCTGCGGTGCGGCGGCAGTCTGCCAGCGAACCCGCAACGGCTGCTCGAGATTCAACAGCGCGACACCGGTGGTGTGGTTGGACGCCGTGCACGCAGCGGGGGGCGCAGCAATGGGCGCGATGGCGTCGTCGCCGATGTCCAGCGTCGCGCCGTTGATTTCCAGGCGCACGATCGGCGCGGCGCCGTAGTTGTGCGTCCTGAACTGCACCAGCCCTTCCACGCGGCTGCGCTCAAGCTCGTATTCGGTAGCGCCGGCCAGACGTGCCAGCGCGGGGGCAACCTCGACGTGGTCGGCATAGTGGTAGTAGAGGTGGACGATGTCTGGCCCCCCCGATGTGCCCCACACGGGGGTGAGCGCTGTGGTATCCGGATAGGACTGGCGATGCAGTGGCAGGCGGGTGCCGGTGCCCCCGGGCGGGGCGCCGTACTGGTAGTGCTCGATGCCTGGTTTCAGTCGTGCGTTGTCGTAGGGGAAGGCGCTGTCTGCATCGGACTGTGCGTTCGGGTAGCGGTGGAAGGCAACGAAGTGCTCGGGTGTCTGCCCATTCATGGGCAGGTCGGGCCCGGCACCGGAGTAGGTGGAGGCATAGGGTGAGGTGTCCAGCCACAGTGCATTGCCACTGAGGTTGATGTGCGTTTCGGCGATGGTTGCGCGTGAGCCGCCGGTGGTGGTGTCCACGGTACTGTGCAGCGCGTGCCCCAGCGGAACGATGAGCAGGGCGAGGACAGTGGGCAGGAACATCAGGGCATGCACGCCGCCCGGCACGTGTCCGCGCTCGCGCACCATGTAACGGATCCAGGCCAGCAGGAGCACCAGCAGCAGCGGCACGCCAACCCACAGCGCGAGGGTGACCAACGCCACTACGCCCCAGCCGAGATTCGGGGTGCAGACTGCGATCAGGCCGAGCGCGGCGAGGAGGCCGGCCAGGACCAGCGAGACGCCGATACCGAAGCGGTAGTTCCTGTACGGGGTAGCAGTCATCACCGTTCCATCGGCAGGCCGGGGCGTGCCTGCATCTTGCCGGGTGGATGGCTGCGTGGAAAGGCCGGCGGGCTGTCAGCACCCCACCAGCCGGTCGGCGCTGATGCCACTGCGGTGCTGGTTGCGGTATTCGATGGGGCTGGCATCGACCATGCCGCGGAAGTGCCGGCGGAACGATTCCTGCGAGCCGAAGCCCGCCTGTTCGGCCACCCATTGCAGCGGCCGGTCGGTGGTTTCCAGCAGTTCGCGGGCGTAGGCCACGCGTTCGCGGATCAGCCAGTCGATGGGCGACAGGCCGGTGGCTTCGAGGAACTGGCGCTGCAGGGTGCGCTGGCTCAACGCGGCCTGTTCGGCGAGGCTGCCCAGCGAATGCGGTTCGCGCAGGTTGCGCCGCATCCATTCCATCAGTTTCGCCAGCCGCGTGGGCTCGCCCAGCGGGATCGCGCGGCTGACGCGCTGGCTGCGTTCGGCATCGCGCCACGGCGCCAGCACCAGCCGTTCGGCGACCAGGTTGGCCACGCGCGCGCCGTAATCCTTGCGCACCATGTGCAGCATCATGTCCATGCCGGTGGCCGACCCGGCCGAGGTGATGATGCTGCCGGCGTCCACATACAGCACATCGTCGCGCACGTGGATGCGCGGGAACGCGCGGGCCAGCGTGTCGGTGAGCCGCCAGTGGGTGGTGGCTTGGCGCCCATCGAGCAGACCAGCCCACGCGAGCACGAACGCGCCGGAGCAGATGGACGTGATGCGGGCGCCGCGCGCGTGGGCGCGGGTGAGGGCATCGAGCAGCGCCTGCGGTGGGCGCTCGCTGGGTTCGCGCCAGCCGGGAATGACGATGATGTCGGCGTCGTCGACGGCGCTCAGATCGTAGGGCAGCTGCACCTGTGCGCTGCCGAGCATGCGCAGCGCACCGGGCTCGCCAGCGCAGAGCTGGGTGCGGTACCAGGCCACGCCGAGTTCGGGGCGGATGGGCGCGAACAGGCCGACCGCGCAGCCGAATTCGAACAGGCCCTGGCCGTGGCAGGCCACGATGGCGACGGTGGGCGCGTTCGGCTCGGCAGGCAGAGTGGGCATGGCTTGATGCTACCGACGCAGGCACGTACCACTGAGTGGCGCGCGGGCATGAGGTGATGCCCGCGGGGTATATGGCGCGGTCGCTCCCTTCTTGTAGAGCCGAGCCCACGCTCGGCTCAATACCGTAAGGGGGGATGCATTCTGTCGCGGTCGCGGAGAGCAGCCGAGCGTGGGCTCGGCTCTACAGACAGTAGTGCACCGGCGCGGCCGCCTAACCTCATTACCAGCAGTCATGTGGCTGGCGCGATGTGACGGTCACATGACGCGATATCCGCTGTTGCGTGTTGGGCGTGGGCCCTTGAATGGAGGCGTGTCTCCGGCCCACCCCCACGAGCCCCCATGCCTGCTGCCCACATTCCTGCGCTGTCCACGCTCTCCCTTCTGATTGCGGCCGCCCTGGCCGCTGCCCCGGCGTATGCGGCGGATGCCGATGCGCCGTCGGCGACCACTGCCACTTCTGCGAACCTTGCCGCGTCCACGCTGGATGCGGTGGTGGTGACCGGCTCGCGTACCAGTACGCGCACGGTGAAGAACAGCTCGACACCGATCGACGTGATTTCCGCCGAGGACTTGGCGGCTACCGGCCAGGCCAACCTGCTCGAAGCCCTGCAGCGCAGCCTGCCGTCGCTGAGCCAGATTGGCGGTTACCAGAGCGACCAGGAAAGCCTGATCCGCGGCTACCAGCTGCGCAACCTGTCGCCGGGTTACACGCTGGTGCTGGTGAACGGCAAGCGCCGCAACGCCAGTGCGTACGTCAGTGGCGCCAACGGCGGCGGCTATCCGGGCCACGCCTGGGCCGATCTGGCGCTGATTCCGGTATCGGCCATCGACCACGTAGAGGTGCTGCGTGATGGCGCATCGGCCATCTACGGTTCGGACGCGATCACCGGGGTGATCAACGTGATCCTGAAATCGCAGGCGCACGGTGGCGATGTGTCGGTGGAGAGCGGGCAGAGCACCGATGGCGACGGCAGCCGCACCAGCGTGCGCGCCAACATCGGTCTGCCCTGGGGCGAGGATGGCTTCATCAACCTGTCCGGCGAGAGCACGCGCCAGCATCACGCGATCCGCACGCGGCGCTATATCGATGGCTACCTGAGCTATCCGGCGGTGGACGGCAACGGCAACCTGGTGGCGCTGCGACCGAACAACCGGCTGCCGGCCGGGGCGTCGCCGAACCCGGCCGAGGCCGGACGCGATGCGGAGGCCAACATCATCCTCAGCTCGCCGTCGTATGCGTTGAAGGCCTTCGCGGTGAACGTGGGCCATGGGCTGGGTGAGAACGCGCAGTTCTACGCCAATGCGACGGCCAGTGACCGTACCGCGCAGGCGATCCAGAACTTCCGGCTGCCGGCGACGATCTTCACCACCTACAGGGCGCCGGGCGTGCTGAGCGTGTTTCCCGACGGCTTCCTGCCGGTGCTGGAAACCAAGGAGAAACAGTACACGGGCACGGCCGGGGTGAAGGGCCAGGTTGCGGGCTGGGACTACGACGTCAGCCTGACCGGCAACCGCAACACGGTGCGTACCTACACCCGCAATTCGGTGAACTATTCGCTGCCATATCCCGGCTCGCCCACCGACTTCTACGACGGCAAGCTGGACTATCAGCAGGGCATCGCCAACCTCGACCTGCGTCGCAGCTTCGAGGTGGCGGCCTTCGCCTCGCCGCTGGAAGTAAGTGCCGGTGCCGAGTACCAGCACGAGCAGTACGAACGCGGGGCAGGGCAGTGGGAGTCCTACACCGGCTTCGGTGCGGCCGCCTTCGTGGGCTATTCGACCGCCGATGCGGTGAAGGCCACCCGCAACAGCAAGGCGGTGTACGCCGGTGCGGCGACCAACATCACCTCGCGCTGGTACCTGGATGCGGCCGCGCGCTGGGAAGACCATTCCGACTTCGGCACGGTGTCGACCGGTCGGTTGACCACGCGTTTCGACTTCACTGATGCACTGGGCGTGCGTGCCACGGTCAGCAATGGCTTCCACGCGCCGAGCCTGGGGGCGCAGTTCTACCAGGCCACCGGGAGCTGCCCGTGCGGTACCACGCTGGTGGCGCAGGTCGCTTCGCCGGCAGCGGTGGCGCTGGGCGCTACCCCGCTGAAGCCGGAAAAGGCCACCAACTACAGTCTCGGCGTGACCTGGGACCCGAGCCCGGCCTTCCATCTGGCGGTGGATGCGTACCAGATCGACATCCGCGGGCAGCTCGGCCAGTCCAGCCAGATCGGCTACAACGCGCAGGACCCGGCGCGGGTGACCGACAACAGCGGCACCGTGCTGACCGCCGCGCAGAAGAACACGATTGATGCGCTGCTGGGTACGGCCGGCATCAGCATCCTGCCCGGTGATGCGTTCTACGCCAGCTATTTCACCAACGTGGGCGACACCCGCACGCGCGGTGTGGAGCTGACCCTGGAAGCGAACCAGGAAACGCAGTGGGGCAAGCTGCGCTGGAGCTACGCGGCCAACGTGGGCCGCACCACCATCCAGAAGGTGAGCGCGATTCCGCAGGCCTTGCAGGGGCTGCCGAACATCAACCTGCTGACCAAGTCGAGCGAGTACGCGCTGCGCTTCCGCACGCCGTCGTACACGCAGGTGGCGGGGCTGGGCTGGCAGAACGGACGCTGGCGCTCGAACGTGGACTTCACCTACTACGGCCCGATCAAGCGCCTGAACAACGGCGTGGAGTACAAGCAGCCGCCGGTGCTGGTGACCAATCTGTCCGGTGGGGTGGAACTTGGCGCGGGTTGGAGCGCGGCATTGGGCATCAACAACCTGTTCGACAAGCGCACCCGCAAGGTGCCCGCGTATGCACGCAGTGCTACCGATGTGGCCAGCATCGAGACCACCTGGGACAGCGGTGATGTGCTGAGCAACGTCGGCACCTTCTGGTACGGGCGCGCCAATTACCGGTTCTGAGGTTCATGCAACACGCAGCCGAGCGTGGCTCGGCGCTACATGGGAGCGTTTCATGTCATCTGCATTGAATGTGGTTGCGTTGATTGGTTCGCCGACGGCATCGGCCAACTCGCGCACGTTGCTGCTGGTGCGGCATCTGCTGGAAGAGCTGCGCGAGCGGGTCAACATCAGCGTGGAGCTGGTCGAGCTGGCGCTGATCGCGCGCTCGCTGGGGCAGGCGCTGCAGCGTAGTGAAGTGGAGCCGCAGGTGGAGCGCGCGCTGGCCACGATTGAATCGGCGCAGCTGCTGGTAGCGGCCACGCCGGTGTATCGCGGGTCCTATCCGGGCCTGTTCAAGCACCTGATCGACTTCATCGCGCTGGACGCGCTGGTGGATACGCCGGTGCTGCTGGCCGCGACCGGTGGCAGCGAGCGCCACGCGCTGGTGATCGACCATCAGCTGCGGCCGCTTTTCAGCTTCCTGCAGGCGCATACGTTGCCGATCGGGGTGTATGCCACGCCGGCCGACTTCGACGGCGACCGCATCAACAGTGCTGCACTGCAGGCGCGCATCCAGCTGGCAGCCGAGCGTGCAGCGGGACACGTGGCGCCACTGGCGGCGGCGCTGCCGGCGCCGCTGCGCAGGATCGCCTAGGACGTGGCGGTGCAGCTGCGGCACCTGGCGTTCCTCACGCCCGGAAGCTATCTGCCGGAACAACCACGCGCGGGCCTGGACGCGACGCTGGCCTTGATCGCGTTTGCCGAACAGCTGGGCTATGACGGCGCGTGGGTGCGCCACCGCCACCTGGAACCGGGCATCAGCTCGGCAGCGGTGTTCCTGGCGGCGGCCAGCCAACACACCACGCGCATCGAGCTGGGCAGTGCGGTCATCCAGCTGGGCTACGAAACACCGTTCCGTCTGGCCGAGGATCTGTCGTTGCTGGACGCGCTGGCCGGTGGCCGGCTGCAGGTGGGCGTCAGTACCGGCGCGCCGCCACATGGGGAACTGGTTGGGCCACTGCTGTACGACAGCGACCCTGCGCGCATCGACTTTTCCCATCGCCGGGTGGCGCGGTTGCTGGAAGCGCTGCGGGGTGAGCCGTTGGGTGCCGCCGATGCTGAAGTCGGCAATGCGGCCACGCGCTATCGTCCGCGACTGCAGCCGCATGCGCCGGGGCTGGTGGACCGGGTCTGGTATGGCGCTGGCTCTCTGCAGTCGGCGCGTTCGGCGGGTGAGCAGGGGCTGCATCTGCTGCTGGGCAACGTCAACCGCGCCGAGCTGAGTGATGACTTCTTCGTCGCGCAGCTGCAGCACCTGCAGGCCTATCGCGCAGCATTGCCGTTGGGCAGCCCGCGCCGCGTGGCGGTAGGGCGGGTGCTGGTGCCCACCGAAGGTGTGGATGCGGCCACGCGCCAGCGGATCGACGCCTTCAGTGCGCAACGGCATGCGCGCACCCTGGCGCCGCAAGGGCCACGCCGCACCATGTTCGCGCCCGACGTGGTCGGCAGCACGGCGCAGATCATCGCGCGGTTGCAGGCCGATCCGCTGCTGCAGCACGTGGACGAGCTTCGCGTGGAGCTGCCCTATGAGCTGCCCGAGCAGGACTACCGGCGCATCCTCACCACGGTGATCGAGGACATCGCGCCGGCACTGGGCTGGCGCGCGCCTGCACAGGCGGTCTGACGCCGCGAACGTCCATAACGGCCGGCAGTCTGCTTATTGCCAACCTGCATCTGCATGGCCGGATCCGACCGTGGATTGTCGAGTTCTGGCGCTGGCATCCGGCCTTCCTTCTCTAGCATCGATATCGAAGCGGCAGTGCATTGCCGGCCCCTACGAGGACGATTCCGTGGCTGTAGACGCAACCCACAAACCCATCCTGTTCCTGCTGGACCGCGAGTTCGAGGACGGCCAGTTGCCCGGACAACGCTTCTTCTGCCGGCACAGCCTGCTGCTGGAAGGTGCGCTGTCGAGCATCGACGGCCTGGACGCGCAGCTGGATGTGCGCCGCATCGGCTTCAGCCGGCCGCGCCGCGAGGTGATCGCCGAGATCGGCGAGCAGGACCAGTCGCTGCCGAAGCTGGTGCTGCCGCAGGGCGTGGTTAATGAGCACGCCAGTGGTGAGTACCAGCAGCGCCAGTACATCTCCGGTGCCGAACCGATCCTGGCAGCACTGAACGGCCTGCTGGGCATTCCCGTGGCCCATCCCTGAGCGAGGACGTGACGATGAGCTACCTCACCAGCGTGTTGGACAAGAGCCCGGTGGCCGACGGCAGCACGCCGGAACAGGCGTTGCGCAACAGCCTGCAACTGGCGCAGCGCGCCGAGCAGCTGGGCTATCACCGTTACTGGTTTGCCGAGCACCACGCGGCGCCGACCCTGGCCAGCCCGGCACCGGAAGTGCTGGCGGCGTGGGTGCTGGCGCAGACCCGGCGCATCCGCATCGGCAGTGGCGGGGTGATGCTGCGCCACTACGCACCGTACAAGGTGGCCGAGAACTTCAATCTGCTGGCCGCACTGGCGCCGGGTCGCGTGGATCTGGGCGTGGGCAAGGCACCGGGCGGTCTGCCGGCATCGACTGCCGCATTGGCTGCCGGTCGCCCGGCATTCGCCGATTTCGACCAGCAGCTGCGCGACCTGGAAGGCTATCTGTCCAATGCGCAGGCGAATGCGCAGGCGCGGCCGATTCCACAGACGGCGCCGGAGCGCTTCCTGCTTGGCGCGAGCCCGCAGAGCGCGCAGCAGGCGGCCGAACTGGGCTGGCGCTTCGTGTATGCCGCACATTTCGACGGTGACCCGAAGCACATTGAGGCCGCCTTCGAGGCGTATCACGCGGTGTCCACGCACGCCCCGCTGCTGGCGACCGTAGCCTTCGCCGCGCCCACCAGCGAGGCCGCTGCGCGCCATATCGGCGCGCTGCGCGTCTACAAGCTGCACCTGGGCCCGGGACAGACGGTGAACCTGCCCAGCCCCGAGGCCGCTGCCGAGTACGCACGGCAGGTGGGTGTCACTGATTTCCGCGTCGAAGAAACACGCCCCAGCGTGCTCTCTGGCGACGCGCAGCACGTACGCAGCGAGCTGGATGCGCTGCATCGACGCTTCGGCGTGGGTGAATTCATCCTCGACGCGCCGGTGGCCGACCTCGACGCACGCCTGACGTCCCTTGAACTGCTGTCGCCCGCTCCCCGCGCGGCGGTGGCCTGACTGCTGGAGCGACCCCATGAGCACGACCCCGCGTCCCATCCCGTTCGGCATCATGCTGCAGGGCCCCGGCAGCCACATGCATGCCTGGAAGCATCCGTCCAACGCGCCCGATGCCAGCGTCAACCTGGGCTACTACATCGATATCGCGCGTACCGCCGAGGACAACGGCATCGCCTTCGGCTTCGTCGCTGACGGGCTGTACATCAACGAGAAGTCGATCCCGCATTTCCTCAACCGCTTCGAGCCGATCTCGCTGCTGTCGGCACTGGCGACGGCAACGAAGAAGATCGGTCTGGCCGGCACGCTTTCCACCTCGTACAGCGATCCGTTCACCGTGGCCCGCCAGTTTGCGTCGCTGGACCTGCTCAGTGGTGGCCGTGCCGGTTGGAACGTGGTGACCTCGCCGCTGGAAGGCTCGGGCCGTAACTACGGCCGCCCGCATCCCGAACACGCACTGCGTTACCAGATTGCCGATGAGTACCTTGAGGTGGTGCAGGGCCTCTGGGATTCGTGGGATGACGATGCGTTCGTGCGCGACCGCGACAGCGGCACGTTCTTTGCGCCGGAGAAGTTCCGGCGCCTCGACCACAAGGGCCGCTTCTTCCAGGTGGAAGGTCCGCTCAACATCCAGCGCTCGCCGCAGGGGCAGCCGGTGATCTTCCAGGCCGGTTCGTCCGACGATGGCATTGCGCTGGCAGGCAAGTACGCCGATGCGGTGTTCACCCACGCGCCGTCGCTGGAGGAGACCCGTGCGTTCACCCAGAAGGTGAAGAACTCGGCGATAGCCCATGGCCGCAGCGCCGGTGACGTCAAGATCTTCCCGGGCATCGGCCCGATCGTTGGTCGCACGGCGGAAGAAGCCGAAGCCAAGTACCAGGCAATTGCCGCGCTGGCGGGGCTGGACGATGCATTGGCGTATCTCGGCCGATTCTTCGACCACCACGACTTCAGCCAGTACGACCCTGACGCGCCGTTCCCGGAGCTGGGCGATATCGGTGCCAATTCCTTCCGCTCCACCACCGACCGCATCAAGCAGGACGCGCGTGAGCAGGGCCTGAGCCTGCGCCAGGTGGCACTGCAGGCGGTCAGCCCGCGGCCGAACTTCATTGGTACGCCGGAGCATGTGGCCGACGAACTGATCCGCTGGTTCGACGCCGGTGCCAGCGATGGCTTCATTCTCGGCTTCGCGGCGCAGCGCGAAGGCCTGGATGATTTCGTAACGCTGGTGCTGCCGCTGCTGGAAGCACGCGGTTACCACCGCAGCGAGCTGGAAGGACAGACCCTGCGCGACCACCTGGGCCTGCCACGCAAGGCGAGCCGCTATGCGCCCGACGCCGAGCCGGCGCGGAAGGTGGGATAAGGCGATGAGCGGAGATACCTCGGTAGCGCCGGGCCATGCCCGGCGGAGTTCGCCGGCAACGGGCGTACTGCCCGAGATCGCGGCACGTGCCGACGAGGCCATCGCGATCCGCCATGACCTGCACCAGCACCCGGAACTGGCCTTCGAAGAGCACCGCACCAGTGCCCGCGTGGCGGAACTGCTGCAGCAATGGGGCTACGCGGTCAGTACCGGCATCGGTGGCACCGGCGTGGTCGGTACGTTGCAGCGCGGGCAGGGCAGTCGCCGGTTGGGCCTGCGCGCCGACATCGATGCGCTGCCGATCCATGAAGAATCCGGGCTGGCTTATGCCAGTCAGCGCGAGGGCCTGATGCACGCCTGCGGCCACGATGGCCACACCGCCATCCTGCTCTCGGCCGCCCACTACCTGGCACACCACGGCCGATTCGATGGCACGTTGCAGTTGGTGTTCCAGCCGGCCGAGGAAACCGGGTCAGGTGCTTCGAAGATGATCGCCGATGGCCTGTTCGAACGCTTCCCGGTTGATGCCATCTATGGCCTGCACAACTGGCCGGGCGTGCCGGTGGGTCACTTCGGCTTCGTCGACGGACCGGCGATGGCCTCGGTGGACTGGGCGCGGCTGCGGGTGATCGGCAAGGGTGGCCACGGCGCCGAGCCGCAGGGCAGCGTCGACCCGATCCTGGCCGCTGCACACATCATCACCGCGCTGCAGAGCGTGGTGTCGCGCAATGTCGACCCGCGACAGATGGGCGTGGTCACCGTGGGTTCGATCCATGGTGGGCAGGCCGCCAACGTGATTCCCGATGTGGTCGAGCTGAAGCTGACCGTGCGTGCGTACCTGCCGCAGGTGCGCGATACCCTGCGCCGACGGGTCACCGACATTGCCGAACAGACCGCCGCCGCGTTTGGTGCGCGTGCCGAGATCGAATTCCCGCGCGGCTTCCCCAGCGTGATCAATCATCCGGAGCAGACGGCGTACATCCGCGAGGTGGCGGTGCAGGGCTTCGGCGCCGGGCAGGTGGTGGAGGCCTTCGCACCGCGTACCGCCAGCGAGGACTTCGCCTTCCTGCTGCAGGCGCGGCCGGGCAGTTTCGTGTTCGTCGGCAACGGCGACAGCGCGCCGCTGCACAGCCCGCGCTATGTGTTCAACGATGCGGCCATCGCCCCCGCGGCCAGCCTGTGGGCGCGCCTGGCCGAGCACTACCTGGTGGAGGACGTGGCATGAGCGTGCGGTACGACAACGATCGCTTCCTGTACACCGCGGTGGATGACCCGTTGGCGCGGCCGCTGTTTGACGGCCTGGAACAGGAATACGACAACCGCTACGCGGACGTGCGTCGTCGGATTGGTGGCAGCGCCCGCGAAGAGCTGCAGCGCTACCCGGCAGAAGCGTTCGCGGCCCCGGTGGGTGCATTCGTGCTGCTGCTGCGCGACGGTGTGGCAATCTCCGGCGGCGCGTTCATGCCACATCGCGATGACGATACCGCCGAGTTCAAGCGGATCTGGACGCTGCCTGGTCTGCGCCGGCAAGGCATCGCCCGTCGCGTGCTGCAGGAACTGGAAGATCAGGCTGCGCGGCAGGGCTATCGACGCGTGTTCCTGACCACCGGCTTTCGCCAGCCGGAGGCAGTCGGCCTGTACCTCAGCCACGGCTACACCGCGCTGTTCGACCTGGATGCAGACCCGGAAACCATCGCGCATCTGCCGTTCGAAAAACAGCTGGTGCCGCAGCCGCAGGTGGGCATCGCGCCCGATATCGCACTGCACGGAGCGGTGGCATGAGCACGCCGTCCACCGCTATCGAGGGCATTCCCCGCCAGCCGGCCACGGCGCTGAAAATCGTGCCGGCGCGGCACCCGCTGCAGGTGATCGGGACGGTGCTGGCACTAGCGCTGATCCTGATCGGGCTGCAGTCGGTGCTGGGCAACCCGCGCTGGGGCTGGGGCACGTTTGCCGAATGGTTCTTTGTCCGCCCGGTACTGGAAGGGTTGGGACGGACCTTGCTGCTGACCGCGCTCGGTACCGGCCTCGGCTTCGCGCTGGGCACCCTGCTGGCCCTGGCCCGCGTCTCCGGTTCACCGCTGCTGTCGGCGGTGTCGTGGGGATACGTGTGGCTGTTCCGTTCGATTCCGCTGCTGGTGCTGTTGCTGCTGCTGAACAACCTGGGCTACCTGTACAGCACCATCGAACTGGGCGTGCCGTTTACCGGCATCAGCCTGTTCTCGTACCCGACCACGCAGTTGATCGGCGTGTTCACTGCGGCGGTACTCGGCCTCACCTTGAACCAGGCGGCGTTCTCGGCGGAAGTGATCCGTGGCGGCATCCTGTCGGTCGACCACGGCCAGTACGAAGCGGCCGCCGCGTTGGGCCTGCCGCGCGGTCGGCAGGTGCGCCGCATCATCCTGCCGCAGGCGATGCGTTCGATTCTGCCGGCGGCGTTCAACGATGTGATCGGTCTGGCCAAGAGCACCTCGGTGGTCTACGTGCTGGCGCTGCCGGAGCTGTTCTATACCGTGCAGGTGATCTACCGCCGCAACCTGGAGGTGGTGCCGCTGCTGATGGTGGCCACGGTCTGGTACCTGGTGATCCTGACGGTGCTGTCGCTGCTGCAACGGCGGGTGGAGCAGCGTTTCGCGCGTGGCCAGCTGCAGCATGAGCGCAACGTGTCGCGGGTACCGTCGACGCCGCCGCGTCCCGTAGCGCCGGCCAGCGCACGCATACCCAGCCGCGCGGCCTTTGCCGTGCCGATCGAGGCGGGCACGGGCGCCGCGGTTTCATTGCAGGGGGTGGGCAAGGCCTTCGGCGAGCAGACGGTGCTGGATGACGTGAACCTGGAACTGAAGGCGGGCAGCGTGACCGTGCTGATCGGTCCGTCCGGTGCCGGCAAGTCCACGCTGTTGCGGCTGATCAATCATCTTGAACGCGCTGACAGTGGCTTCGTCACCGTGGGCGGCCAGCTGATCGGTTACCGCCGCGACGGCGACACCCTGTACGAGCTGCCGGAAGGCGAGATCCGCCGTCGCCGCGCGGAAGTCGGCATGGTGTTCCAGGGCTTCAACCTGTTCCCGCACATGACCGCGCTGGAGAACATCATCGAAGCGCCCATCGCGGTACGCGGCATATCGCGCGCCCAAGCCGAGCAGCAGGCGCGCACGCTGCTGGAGCGGGTGGGGTTGGCCGACAAGGCCGATGCCTTCCCGCGCCAGCTGTCCGGTGGCCAGCAGCAGCGCGTGGCCATCGCCCGCGCGCTGGCGCTGCAGCCGAAGGTGCTGCTGTTCGATGAGCCGACCTCCGCGCTGGACCCGGAGCTGGTGTCCGAGGTGCTGAGCGTGATCGAGGAGCTGGCCAGTTCCGGCACCACGCTGGTGATCGTCACCCACGAACTGGGCTTCGCCCGCCGTGTGGCCGACCACGTGGTGATGATGGACCAGGGCCGGGTGATCGAGCAGGGCACGCCGGACGCGCTGTTTGAACACCCGCGCCAGCAACGCACCGCCGATTTCCTGGCCAAGACCCTGTAACCCCTTTCGAGAAACCCCATGAGCCCAGCATCGCAGCGACGTCCCGCACGCAGCACCCTGTTGATCGTCGGTGTGCTGGTCATCGGCATCGCCGGCATCGTCTACTCGCGCGTACGCCAGGGCCCCGATGGCGTGCCTGTTGCGGCGACATCGCTGGCAGCCAGCAACGCGGAGATACTGAAGGGCACGCCCGATCCGAAGGCGCAGGCGCTGATTCCTGCCGGTTACCGTTTCGTCACGCCGGGTGCCTTCACCATCGCTACTCATCCCGGCCAGCTGCCGTTGGCCGACTACGGTGCCAACAGCAAGGACGTGGTGGGCGTGGAGCCCGATATCGCACGATTGATCGCCGATGGCCTCGGCCTGAAGCTGGTGGTGGTGCCGGTGGCCTGGGCCGACTGGCCGCTGGGGCTGGAATCGGGCAAGTACGATGCGGTGCTGTCGAACGTGACGGTCACTGAAGAGCGCAAGAAGAAGTTCGATTTCTCCAGCTACCGTTTCGACCTGCTGGGCATCTATACCCGCACCGATGGGCCGATCCAGAAGATCGCCACGCCCGCCGACGTGGCCGGGCTGAAAGTGGTGGTGGGGGCCAGCACCAACCAGGACCAGATCCTGCGCCAATGGGACAAGCAGAACATCGCCGCGGGCCTGAAACCGGTGGAATACCAGTACTTCGATGACGCGGTGATCGGGCGGCTGGCGGTCATCACCGGTCGCGCGGATGTGTCGTTCGAGCCGAATGCCACCGGCGCCTATTCGGCACGCGATGGCAAGGTGCGCCGGGTTGGCCTGTTCCCGGGCGGCTGGCCGGATGCGGCGGCGATCTCGGTGACCACCCGCAAGGGCAGTGGCCTGGCCGATGCGGTGACCCAGGCGCTGAACACGCAGATAAGCAGCGGCACCTACGCGAAGGTGTTGGCGCGCTGGAACGTAGCCGAAGAGGCGGTGCCGCAGTCGCAGACCAATCCGCCGGGGTTGCCGGGGTTTTGAAGCAGGCGTGCCAACCAACGGTTGGCACCCACCGGAATGCGAGGCGGGGCGTGCCGACCAAGTTCGGCTTCTACCGGGGTCAGGACTGCCACTCGATGTGTTCCGGACGGGCGCCTGCATTGCTGTGAAAGAAACTGATTGCAGCAAAGCACGCCTCGAGGTCGATGCACCACGCCAGCGGATAGCCATCCACCTGGCCGTTGTCGAGACGGAAATAGGCGTTGCCCGCGCGATGTTCGTTTCCGCAGGAATGGAAGCCGTCATCGCCGGGCTCGCGCAGGTACATCAGCCACGCGTGCTCCGCATTGCGCAGCATGCACAGCGTAGGCCCATCGGGCACCGATGCCCACAGCTCGAACTGGGGCATGGATGCGGCCAGCGCCAGTGCACTGGCCAGTTGTTCGTCGGTGGTGGCGGCAACCGGGCCGCCATTGAGTAGAAGTTCGATCACTTCGGTTCCTGCAGGGGCGTCACTGCCAGCGTGCCTCAAGCATACGGAACGGGCCATCGAGCAGCACCCCGTCCTTGTCGAAGTTCTGTACCGATCGCCCATCGACGCGCACGTCCTTCGGCAGGGTGCGGCTCGGCCACCACACACGTACCGGCGTGCCCTTGCGCAGTCCCTTGCCGAGCGAGACCTGCAGCGTTCCATCGCGTTGGTGCGCCTGCATCTGCAGGGTGCCATAGGCAGTGGGCAGGCGGTCCACGGCCAGTCCTTCACCGGCCACCCAGGAAGGCGGCGTACCCGGCAGCAGCGACAGCGCGTCATCGTCTTCGCGCATCAGCATGCCGAACAGGGTGCGGCCGTATTCGGCGCCGATCCAGGTGTGCGGCATGTCGCCGAGGTAGCGCGGGAAACGCAGCCGCGAATGCACGACCTCGGCCAGCACCTGCCATTCCAGGGGCCTGCGATCGTGCAGCAGGCCCTGCAGCAGTTCGTCGGCCGCTTCAGGCTGACCCAGGTGCACGTAGCTCAGCACGTTGCGGATTTCATACGGCGTGTAGGCATACAGCGCACCGGGCTGGTTGCGCTTGCGCACATCGTCCAGGTAGCGGGCGAAGGTGGTGCGCAGGGCGTCGGCGGGCAGCACGCTCTGCGCACCGGTCGGGTCGAGTGCGATCGACACACCGGTCGGGTCGCCGTCGCCGAGGTCGGCCGACGAGGGAATGAAGTCGATGCCCTTCCATGCCATCGTTGCGCGGATCGAGGCATGCAGGGCGTCATACAACGCCTTGTACTGTTCGCGCGCCCACTTCGCGGTTTCGGGGTCGCCCAGTGATTCGGCCAGCCACGCGCCGTCATGCCAGCCCTTCAGACCCCAGTAGTCGTCCCAGTAGCTGTGGGTGGGCGAGGGGTAGCCCTCGTGGCTGATCGAAGGCGCCAGAATGCCGGCGAAGCGCTCCGGTACGGGCTGGTCGGCCATATAGCCCGGCACCAGCGTGCGTTCGCGCAGTTCCTGCAGGAAGCGCAGCGCGGCCTTCACCTTGGGCAGATAGGTGCGCACGCTTTCGGGGCCGCCATCCAGCCGAGCGACGTCGGCCACCAGGGTGACGTACTGGCCTTGGCTGTCGTACTCGATGTCCGAGCCGAAGCCGGTATTGACGCTGCCATCATCGTTGAGGATCGGCGACACCAGGCCATTGGCATGCACGCCATGTTCGCTGTACCAGGCCAGGTAGTCGCGTGCCACCTTGGCTTCGCCCATGCGCAGCAGCACCGCCGAGGTGGCCATGCCGTCGCGGATGAAGGAGCGGTTGTAGTTGCGTGGGCCGGGCTGCATCGCCGGGCCGGTCTGGTTGATCAACATGTACGCGGCCTGCGCGCGCAGCATGTCCACCAGTGAAGGGTCGGGCAGGCGCAGGCCGACCTGGCCCAGGCGTGCCTGCCAATCGGCGGAGGCGCGGCTGGCCAGCGCGTCGAAAGCCTTGTCGCCGTCGCGCGGCAGCGAGGCGAGGTCGAGTTCCGGCGCTTGTGGCAGCACGCCATTGGCATCGGCGGTGGCGGTACCGAGCGGGAAGGCCACCACCACTGCATCGCTGGCACCGGGTGCCAGGCGGACGCGATAGCTCAACGCCGCCGCTGCCAGGCCTGCGGCGTCGCTTGCCTGTTGTGCGGCAGGCAGTTGCCCGCTCGCGATGGCCGACGTGATCTCGGTGTCGCCTTCGTTGCCGAAGGGCGCGGCGCCGGCGGCATCCACCGCGGTGAGTGACTGCAGCAGCGTGCGGCCATTGACGCTCACGGCGTTGCCTGCAACGGCCACTTCGCGGATCGGCGACAGCCCGCCGTTCTGCCACGGCGGGTTCATCTGCATTGGTCGCACCGCGAGGGTCAGCGTGCCTTCGATCGCTGTGCTGCCGGTGTTGCGCAGGCGATGGCGCACGAAGGTGACCGGTTGCCCGTCGCGCTCGATGGCGAACGCCTCGCTGCGCAGCTCCAGCCCCGGTTGCGGTGACCACGTGGCTGAAGGCATCGGCTTCCAGCCATCGCGAAGCGCGTGCTGCACGGGGTTTTCGGCGGCACCCGCCGCGCGGCCATCGGCACTGCGCCAGATCGGCTGCACCAGCGGTGCGCCCTTGTAGGCCTCGATGTTGCCGTACTCATCGAAGATCGATTTCTGCCGGCCGGCGTGCACGCCCACCGCGGTCCAGTAGGTCTGCTGCATGTGCAGCGACGCGGGGAACAAGGCGCGCTGCGCGCCGCTGGCGGCGATCTGGTAGCGCTTCATCGGCGTCATCACCGCCTTTGGGCCGAGCAGGCGGATGCGCTTGACCTGCGGTGCATCGCCTTCCACGGTCAGCCGCAGTGCCTGCAGGTCGAGCGGGGCGTCGGCCGCCAGCCAGCTCTGCTGCCGGGTCGCCGCCTGCGCATCGCGTGCCAGGTCGTGCCAGCGGCCCTTCGCATCCTGTGCCTGCAGGCGTGCAGCGCCGTGCACGTTGGCCCAGTCCACCGCCAGCCCGGTGCTGGGCTGCGCACGGGGCAGGGTGATGTCGAGCGTGTGGATGCCGCCCTTGCCAGCGGGGATGGCAACCGTGCCACCGCCCTGCCACAGCGCAGCGGATCGGTTGTCATCCAGCCCGGTCACCCGTGCTGCAAGTGCAGCGTCCAGCGGTTCCATCTCGAAGATGGAGACGCCCCAGTCGGAGGTGCGCTGCGGGCTGGCCAGGCGCAGGTAGCGGGCCTGGCGCGGCGCGAAGTACAGCGTCTCGATGCCGCCCAGCGAATCGGCCATGACATAGGCCGTCTGCCACTGCTTGCCGTCGAGCGAGGTCTGCAGTGAATAGCCTTCGGGATTGGAGACATCCCAGGTGAGGCGGGTACCGGCCAGCATCGCCGGTTTGCCGAGATCGATCTGGAACCAGTGTCCCGGGCTGAACGCACCGCCGGTCACCGTCTTCGGATCGTTGTCGATCAGGTGGCTGATCGCCATCGCCGGAACCTGCTGCGAAGACGCGCTGGCCTGCCATTGCGCACGAGGCGGCAGGTTCTGCGAGCTTACCGCTGCAGCCAGTGCGAGGGTCGGCAGCAGCAGGGCCGCGGCAAGGCGCCGGTTCGGCAGGCGGGGAGCGGTCCAGCGGTCAGCGCACAACGTCATTGCGAAGGCCTCACATCAGCAGGGCCCGGGAACGGGCGGGCCTACGCTAGCAAGGGATGTAACCGGTTACATGACGCGTCGCAATATTTCCCGGACATGCTCCAGCCCGACGTGTCATGAATGCGCACAGATCCGCTCGCGCAACCAGCGATGCGCCCGATCGCGGTGCACGCTGCGTGTATGCCCTGACGGGGATGGCTCTGGAACCCGGGCGGAGAGGCTGTAGGGTCGAAGCGACCAAGCTCACCCATTGCAGGTTGTCACGTGACAACCTGTGCAATCACATCCAGAGTTCGAGGGAAAGGAATGCCCCGTTCGCGCCATCCAGACAAAGACATTGAAGCGGCTCTCCGTTTCGCCGAATCGCGTGGATGGAGGCTGCGGATCGGCGGCAGTCATGCTTGGGGACGAATGTACTGTCCCTACAACGACAAGGACTGCCGATGTGGCGAATTCTGAGTGGTGAGCATATGGAGCACGCCCCGGAATGCCTTGAACCATGCGCGAGCCTTGTGTCGCGCTGTCGAGAACTGCAGCCGTGAGCGATGACGCACCCGGCATCCTCCCAAGGACACGTCGATGATGGAATTCACCTTCATTCTCAAATATCGTCTGCCGGATTCAGGTACCGACGCTGGCTTGCTTGAGCAACGCCTTGCCGATGCCGGCTGTGATGATGCGCTGCTGGGCATTGGCAGGCCGGGCAGGTTGGCGCTTGAATTCTGCCGCCAAGCGGCCAGTGCGCGGGAGGCCGTGCTTTCCGCGCTGGCAGACGTCCAGCGTGCCGTACCCGGTGCAGAGCTGATCGAAGTCAGTCCCGATCTGGTAGGGCTGACGGACGTTGCTGATCTGCTGGGCATGTCACGGCAGAACATGCGCAAGTTGCTGCTCGCGCACCCGCAGACGTTTCCGGCACCGGTGCACGAGGGCAGCGCGTCGATCTGGCACCTGGCCGATATTCTTTCGTGGATGCAGGCGCGCGGCAGCCAGAAGGTCAGCAGCGAGCTGGCGGAGCTCGCTGCTGCGGCGCTTCAGATCAATGTGGCGAAGGAGCAGGAACGGCTGGTTAGCCATCCCGGCTGAGGGTCGCTGCGCGACAGACCGTTACAGTTCCACCCGCTCCCACCAGCGCGTTCCCGCGGTCGGTGCCTGCATGTCCAGTGCCTCGCCCATCATCGGCGTGGCTACCGTCACGTTCTTTGCCGCAGCCAATGCGCTGATGCGTTCGAACGGCTGCTGCCATTCGTGCAGGGCCAGGTCGAAGGTGCCGTTGTGGATCGGCAGCAGCCACTTGCCGCGCAGGTCCAGGTGCGCCTGCAGGGTCTGCTCGGGCTGCATGTGCACGAACGCCCAGCGCTGATCATAGGCGCCGGTTTCGATCATCGTCAGGTCGAACGGACCGTATTTCTCGCCGATGGCCTTGAAGCCATCGAAGTAGCCGGTATCGCCGCTGAAGAAGATGCGGAAGTCGCCGTCCTGGATCACCCACGAGGCCCACAGGCTGCGATCGCTGTCACCCAGGCCGCGGCCTGAGAAGTGCTGGCCCGGCGTGGCGGTCAGGCGCAGCCCAGCGGCTTCGGTGGACTGCCACCAGTCCAGCTGTTCGACCTTGGCCGCATCCACGCCCCAGGCAATCAGCTGGTCGCCCACGCCCAGCGGCGCGATGAAGCGCGCGGTCTTGCCGGCCAGCTTCATCACGGCCGCGTGGTCGAGGTGGTCATAGTGGTTGTGCGAGAGGATGACGCCGGCAATCGGCGGCAGTTCGTCGATGCTGATCGGCGGTGCATGGAAGCGCGCCGGGCCCATCCATTGCACCGGTGAGGCGCGTTCGGAGAACACCGGATCGGTCAGCCAGTACTGGCCGCGCAGCTTCAGCAGGATCGTCGAATGGCCCAGCCGGAACAGGCTGCGGTCAGGCGCTGCGTCCAGCGTGGCGCGGTCCAGCGTCTGCACCGGAATGGGGTGGTTGGGCACGGTGCCCTTGGGCTTGTTGAACAGGAAGGTCCACCAGATCTCCAGGCCATCGCGCAGGCCCATCGCCGGCTTCGGCAGGGCGTTGCGGAATTTGCCTTCGCGGTACTGCGGCGAATCTGGGAAGTCGGGGAGGGACCAGGATTTGCAGAAGGTATAGGCGGTCACGGCGAGGATTCCGAGCAGGAGGACAAGGAGCAGGCGCTTCATGGGTGACGTCCGCAGGGTACACTGCACAGTGTAGTTTCCGATTTCCGGAAAGTACACTGTCGGGTGTAAAATGGGTGTGTTCGTTCAGCTATCTGGTCCCGCCATGTCCCGTTCCCCGCAACGCCTTACCGACCGCAAACGCGAGGCCATCGTCCGCGCGGCGGTGGAGGAGTTCCGGTCGGCCGGCTACGAGGCGACCAGCATGGATCGCATCGCGGCGGTGGCGGGCGTCTCCAAGCGCACCGTCTACAACCACTTCCCGAGCAAGGAAGAACTGTTCGCGCTGATCCTTGAAGAGCTGTGGCACAGCAGCGTGGCCAGCGTCGAGCTGCCGTACCGGGCCGACCAGCCGCTGGACGTGCAGTTGCTGCAACTGCTGCGGCAGAAACTGGACCTGCTGGGCGATGCCAACTTCATCGATCTGGCGCGGGTAGCGATGGCCGAGATCATCCACTCGCCCGAGCGTGCGCAGGCGATCGTCTGCCGCATGGGCGAGAAGGAGAGTGGCGTCAGCGCGTGGATCCGGGCGGCGATTGCCGATGGGCGGCTGCGCGAGGTCGATCCGGAATTCGCCGGCCACCAGCTGCAGGGCCTGGTGAAGAGCTTCGCGTTCTGGCCGCAGGTGACGATGGGTCAGGCACCGCTGGCGCCGAAGGAACGCACGCGCGTTGCGGAGTCGGCGGTGGCGATGTTCCTCGGTTTCTACGCGGTGTAGAGCCCGGGCTGCGCGATCAGTGCGCGCCCAGATGCCGGAGGTAGGCGCAGAACATGTCGGCCACCGCATCGGCATGGACGCGCATCTCGGCGGGAGTGCGCGGGTCACTGGAGCATTTACTACCGGTGGCCTCCAGCGTGGTGTCGATCAGATCCACCGCCAGCTGGCGCGTGCCCACCGAGGCCGGCGGCAGCACCTGCAGCATCTCGCCTGCCCTGGCCGCAGTCCAACTGCGTGGGGCGTGTACGCGACACGCCGATGACGGTATCGCCGGGCTGGCAGAGGCCTTCCACGAAGGCGCGGCCGAGGCCTTTGCTGGCGCCGATGACCATGAGTTTCATGCGATGTTCTTTGCTGTGAGGTGTCCGCTTCGGAGAGAATCCAGGGTGTGACCTGGCCCGGAGCGATGGAGATGGAAGCAGGATCGAGCGGTGGCGGTGTCATGCCCTTGCCGTCGCAGTGGTGCAGCGCGCTGCGCGATGCAGAGATCGAGATGCAGAGCATCGGCGTGTCGCGCGCGGATGTAGCGCGGGTGCGACGTCTGGGGTCGCCGGACGCGTTCCTGAAATCGGAAGTGATCGATGCCTTCAGCGAGCTGGATGGCGAAATCCTTCGTCTGCGCTGGCTGCGGGCACAGGGACAGCCGGTGCCAACGGTGCTGGATACGGCGGAGGAGGGCGGTCGCCGCTGGCTGCTGATGAGCGCGTTGCCCGGCCATGACCTGGCATCGTCGCCGACGCTGGAACCCGCCGAGGTGGTCGTGCTGCTGGCCGACGCGCTGCGCGATCTGCATGCGCTGCCAGTCGCCGCGTGTCCGTTCGATCATCGCCTCGCATCGCGCTTGCCTGCGGTGGCCGCGCGCGTGGCGGCGGGGCAGGTCGATGCGGATGATTTCGACGATGAACGCCTTGGGCAGAGCGCGGAGCAGGTCTATGCCGAACTGCTGGCAACCCGTCCGGCGGATGAGGATCTGGTGGTGACGCACGGCGATGCGTGCCTGCCGAATCTGCTGGCGGCCGACGGCCGCTTCAGCGGCTTCATCGATTGTGGGCGGCTGGGCGTGGCTGATCGTTGCCAGGACCTGGCGTTGGCCGCACGCAGCCTGGTCCACAACTACGGCGACACCCGTTGGGTCGCACCACTGCTGGCCCGTTATGGCATGCGTGCCGATGAAGATCGACTGGCGTTCTACCGGCTGCTGGACGAATTCTTCTAGGGGCATGCCAGGTCCACAAGCGCTGCGGGGCGCGGCAGGATCGGCCCTCAACTGCGGTTGAGGTCAAGCTCGGCGGCCTGAACGGCGACTGGCCGGAGGCTTTGGATGGCCTGTCAAATGGACGAACGTTCGTTCATCGTTTGCCGCATGAACCGTACCGACCGCAACGAACAGCGTGCCGCGCAGATCCTGCAGGCTGCCCTGCAGTGCTTCCTGTCCAAGGGCTTCCACCAGACCAGCATGCGCGACATCGCGCAGGCGGCCGGGGTGAGCCTGGGCAATCTCTACAACCACTTTCCCGGCAAGCAGGCGCTGATCCTGGCTACGGCCGAAGCCGAACAGGATGAACTGCAGCCCCTGTTGCAACGGTTGACGGACTGCAATGGCGAACGTGCGCAGGTGCAGGGGTTCCTGCAGGACTACCACGCCTTGTGCCGGCAGCCGGAATGGGCGCTGCTGAGCGTGGAAGTGCTGGCCGAGAGTGCGCGCACTCCGGCGGTGGCGGCGGCATTCGCAGGCAACCGCGCGCTGTTGCAGCGCGGTCTGGCCGAGGCCCTGCAGCAGGTCGCACGGCGCGAGCGCCGCCGTCCTGCGCTGCCGGCGGCGCTGCAGGCGCAGGTAGTGCTGGATGCGATCGAAAGCGATGCGCTGCGGCAGGGGTTGGGTGAGGCGCGCGCTGCGGCTGCCGACGTGCTTGATCCTGGCTTGCTGGCGGCGCTGCTCGGAGGCCGTTCGTGAGCAGTGACGATCGACGATTGCATGGGCTGGACCTCGCGCGCTATCTCGCGCTGGCCGGCATGGTGCTGGTCAACTTCCGTCTGGCGATGGCCGTCGAGGCCGACGGTGGCGGGCTGCTTGCTGGATTCTTCCATCTGCTGGAAGGCAAAGCCTCGGCCACCTTCGTGACGCTGGCCGGGGTGGGGTTGGTGTTGGCCACGCAGCGGCAAGCGTGGTGGCAGGCGAGCATGCAGACCTGGCGACGGGCCGTGTTCCTGGCCGTACTCGGCCTGCTGAACCTGACCGTGTTTCCCGCCGATATCCTGCACTACTACGCGGTGTACTTCGCGGTGGCGGTGCTGTGGCTGCGCGCGTCGCCCCGTGTTCTGCTGGGCAGCATGGCCGCCTTGGCGATGGTCTCGTTCTGGGCCCTGCTGCGCTGGGACTACAGCCAGGGATGGAACTGGCAGACGCTGGCTTACGAAGGTCTATGGCAATGGCCGGGTGCGATGCGCAACCTGTTGTTCAACGGTTTCCATCCCGTGCTGCCGTGGCTGTGCTTCTTCCTGCTGGGCATGCTGCTGGCGCGGCTGCCGCTGTCGCAGCCACGGGTGCAGCGCGCCCTGCTGTTGCTCGGTCTGTTGTTGATGGGCGCCGGCCAGGCGTTGCAGCAATGGGGCCACGGCACGGCCTGGCAGCTGTGGCTGGCGACGCAGCCGATGCCGCCCGGCCCGGCCTATCTGCTGACCGGCGCAGGCGCGGCATGTGCAGTGATCGCCGCGTGCCTGTGGCTGGTGCGGCTGCATCCCGGTGATTGGCTGGAGCCGTTCACCGCAGCCGGACGGATGACGCTGAGCCTGTACGTCGCGCACATCCTGATTGGCATGGGCGTGCTGGAATCGCTCGGTCTGCTGGATGGCAGCGCCAGCCTGTCGTGGGTGTTGATGTCTGCGTTGCTGTTCGTGATGCTGGCTACTGCAGCAGCCTGGTTGTGGTCGTGGCAGTTCGCGCGCGGTCCGCTGGAAGCGGTCATGCGACGCGTTGCCGGCTAGTTATTTCGTCGCAGGACACCGATGTTGTGACCCGTTAGCCTGTGCGGATGCAGGGCCATCTGCGATAGTAGGTGTCGTCACCAAAGCACGCCTGCCTCCATGTCATTCGCTTCGGCGCAGCAGATCGTTGAGGTCCTGCAGCAGTCCTACGACATCAACGCGACGGCGGTGGTGCCGCGTCCGGTGGGTGCCGACGCCAACGCGTGCGTGTTCCGCATCGACGCCCGTCATGACCACTGGTGGTTGAAGTGTCGCAACTTCCAGGTTGCGCCAGCGGTCTGGGACAGCCTGCACTGGCTGCGTGGCACATTGGGCATCGAAGAGATCGTGGCGCCCTGGCCGGCATTGGCCGGCGGTGCCTCGGTGCAGCGCTGGGGCCTGCAGTTCACGTTGTTCCCCTATATCGAAGGGCAGTCGGGCTTCGAGGCACCGCTGAGCCGTGCGCAATGGCGCCGGCTGGGCGAGGTGCTGCGGCGCCTGCATGAGGCCGAGATTCCGCCGGCACTGCGCCAGGCATTGCCGACGCTGCGGCTTGAAACCGCGGCGGTCGATACGGTGGGTGCGTGGTTGCAGGATCCTTCGACGCTGGCGCAGGCGCAGGATCGATCCGGCAATGCGTTCCTGGCGCTGTGGCAGCAGCAGCGGCCGCGCATCGCCGAACTTCACCAGCGTGCTGAAGCACTGCGTCGTGCGTTGCAGGACGAAGCACCCGCACTTTGTCTGTGCCACACCGATCTGCACGCCGGCAATCTGCTGATGGGGCAGGACGATGCGCTGCATCTGATCGACTGGGACGGCCTGGCACTGGCCCCGCGTGAGCGCGACCTGATGTTTGTTGGCGCTGCGGTGGGTGGCCGTTGGGGGCGTGAGCATCCGCTGGGCTTTGCCGAAGGGTATGGCAGCGACCTTGGCGATCCGCGCTGGATTGCGTGGTACAGGCACTGGCGCATCCTGCAGGACCTGATCGAGTTCGAGCAGATGCTGCTGGGCCCCGGCGCGGCGCAGCGCTCGCTGCAGCAGCACCGGCAGTCACTGCACTACCTGGGCGAGCAGTTCGCGCCGGGGAATGTATTCGATGCGGCCGAGCGCGCGTATCGGGTGCTGTAGGGGGTGCGGCCGGGCTGCGCCCGGCACCTGCAGAGGCCGGAGCCGAAGCAACTGCGACAGCCGAAGCAACAGCAACCGCCGAAGCAACAGCAACCGCGGGCATTCCGTGGGAGGGCGGGGTGGGTCCGGTTGCGGGGGACGCCGTAAATACGTCCCTGTAGGCTTGGCCGCGGCATCCATGCCGCGGACACCCCCGCAACCGGACCCACCCCGCCTTCGACAGTTTTCCGCAATCTGTCTGGATGGCGTGGCTTGCTATTGGTGGGTGTCGACCCTGGTCGACACGTAGATCCACGCCATGCGTGGATGCTCTTCGATCATTTGATCAATTGTCGAAATATTCGATTTCGATGGAGATTCATCCACGCATGGCGTGGATCTACCAGACACCTGGAAACTGTCAGAGGTGGGGTGGTGTCGGATTGCGGGGTGTCCGCGGCATGGATGCCGCGGCCAAGCCTCCATGGACGGATTCACGGCGTCCCCGCAATCCGACACCACCCCGCCATCCCACGGAATGCCCGCTGTTGCTGTTGCTTCGGCTGTTGCTTCGGCTGTTGCCTTGGCTCCGGCCTCTGCGGGTGCCGGGCGCAGCCCGGCCAGACCCCTTACTCTGCCGGCTTGGCAGCCGCACTCGCGGCGACACTCGCTGCACGCCGTGACAGCACGGCTTCGCGGTGGGCAATGTAGGCGTTGGCGGCGAGGATGATGCCGGCGCCAACGATCGTCCAGCGATCAACCGTCTCGGCGAACAGCAGCCAACCGCACAAGGTCACCAGCGGCAGCTGCAGGAAGCTGATCGGGGTCAGCGCGGAGACCTCGCCCAGGCGCAATGCACGCGTCCACAGCAACTGTCCGATGGTACCCAGCACGCCGGTGGCCAGCAGCCAGACCCAGGCGATGCCGGCGGGCCAGACCCAGACGAACAATGCCGGTATCAGTGACAGCGGCACCCAGAACACGTAGGTGTAGAGCACCACGGTGTCGGCGCTGTCGATGCGGGTGAGCTGCTTGATCTGGATCGCCACCAGCGAGCTGAGCACGGCGGCAGCCACGGCGATCAGGCTGCCGGACGTGAAGCCGGCAGTGCCCGGCCGTACGATCACCAGCACGCCGATGAAGCCGACCACCACTGCCGCCCAGCGTCGTACGCGGACCTTTTCGCCCAGCCACAGCACGGCGGCGATGGTGACGAACAACGGCGTGGAGTACGACAGCGAAACGGCCTGTGCCAGTGGCAGGTGGCCCAGCGCCCAGAACGCGCACAGCATCGACCCTAGGCCGATCGCGCTGCGCACGAAATAGCGCGGCAGCTGCTGGGTCTTCAACGGCGCGTGGCCCGGGCGCAGCAACATCGGTAGCAGCGCAAGCAGGCCGAAAGCATTGCGGAAAAACGCTACTTCCTGGGTGGGCACGTAGCGGGTGGCGTAGCGGATCGCCACCGCCATCAGGCCGAACGCCATGGTGCTGCCGAGCATCAGCAGCGCCGCCCGCAACGGGGTGGCGCTGGCGGGTAAGGCCGGCGTGCTCACCACTGTGCGCCGAGCAGGCGGGGCTCCGGTTCGATCGGCACGCCGAACTTCTCCAGCACCGAGGCGGAGATCCGCCGTGCCAGCGCCAGCAGTTCAGTGCCGGTGGCGTTGCCGTGGTTGACCAGTACCAGCGCGTGGCTGGGCGCAACGCCGGCATCACCCTCGCGGAAGCCCTTCCAGCCACAGGATTCGATCATCCAGGCGGCCGAGACCTTGCGGCGGTCGTCCCGGTCTGCCGGGAACACCGGCAGCTCGGGGAAGTGCTGCAGCAGGACTTCCACCTGTTCCAGCGGCAGCACCGGATTCTTGAAGAAGCTGCCTGCATTGCCCAGCACATCCGGGTCGGGCAGCTTGCGGCGACGGATCGCGATCACCGCATTGGCGACGTCCACCGCACTCGGCAGTTCCACGCCCTGCGCCTGCAGTTCTTCGCGGATGCCGGCGTAGCCCATGCGCAGGTCGTGCAGCAGTGGCAGCTTCAGTTCAATGGCGGTGATCAGGTAGCGGTCCGGTTGCTGCTTGAACACGCTGTCGCGGTAGGCGAAGCCGCACTGTTCGTTGTCCAGCCGTACCCAGGTCTTTTCCTGGCAGTCCCAGGCCTCCACGGTCTGGATGAACTCGCCGACCTGGGCGCCATAGGCACCGATGTTCTGGATTGGCGATGCACCGGCCGTACCAGGAATCAGCGCCAGGTTTTCCAGCCCGGACAGGCCTTCCTGGAGCGACCACATCACCAGCCCGTGCCAGGACACGCCGGCGCCGGCGCGGATCACGGCGTGATCCGCGCGATGTTCAAGGAAGGTGATTTCGCGGTTGCCGAACACCAGCACGGTGCCCGGCAGGTCATCGGCGATCAGCACGTTGCTGCCGCTGCCGAGCACCAGCAGCGGGCCATCGGCTACCTCCGGCAGGGCCAGGACCTCCGGCAGCAGCGCGGCATCGTGCAGTTCCAGCAATTGCGCGGCGCTGGCCTGTACGTGGAAGGTGTTCAGGGCCTGCAGCGGGGAGTTGCGGGTGAGGGTCCAGCGCAGCGGGGCTGCAGTGTTGTTGATGTCGTCCATGGGGGTACTCACAGCGGTGCCACCGCGCCGCGGCTGGGCGCCTCGCGTCGGCGCCGGATCGCCTCCACACAATCGGCGACCAGCGCCGGGCCCTTGAAGATCAGACCGCTGTAACACTGCACCAGCGCCGCACCGGCGGCCATCTTGGCCACGGCGTCGGCACCGGACAGGATGCCGCCGACACCGACCAGCGGCACCGATTCGGGCAGGCGCGCGCGCAGGCGGCGCAGCACCAGGGTGGACTGCTCCAGCACCGGTGCGCCGGAAAGCCCGCCGGCTTCATTGGCGAGCGGATCACCGGCAACCCGGCTGTGGTCGATGGTGGTGTTTGTTGCGATCACGCCGTCCACCTGCAGTTCGCCCAGCACGCGCGCGGCGGCGTCGATGTCGCGCTCGCTGAGGTCCGGCGCCACCTTCACCAGCATCGGCACACGCCGGCCATGCTGCGCGGCCAGCGCTTCCTGGCGATCACGCAGCTGGCTGACCAGCTGCCGCAGCGCGGTCTCTTCCTGCAGCTCGCGCAGGCCAGCGGTGTTGGGCGAGGAGATGTTGACGGTGATGTAATCGGCCAGCGGGTACACCTTGTCCATGCAGGCGATGTAGTCATCGGCGGCCTGTTCGTTGGGGGTGTCCTTGTTCTTGCCGATGTTGATGCCGAGCAGGCCGCGCCGGTTGCGCACGCGTTCGACGTTGCGCACCAGCGCATCCACGCCCGCGTTGTTGAAGCCCATGCGGTTGATGATCGCATTGTGCGCCGGCAGCCGGAACAGGCGCGGCTTCGGGTTGCCGGCCTGCGGTCGCGGCGTGATCGTGCCGATCTCCACGAAGCCGAAGCCCAGCGCGAACAGTGCATCGATGTGCTCGCCATTCTTGTCCAGGCCGGCGGCAAGGCCGACCGGATTGGGGAACGTCAGCCCGAACACCGTGCTGGGCATCGGCGCGATGCGTGCGGCCACCAGCGGCGTGGTGCCGGTGCGAAAGGCCAGGTCCAGAGCGGACAGGCCGAGACCGTGGGCGCGTTCGGCGTCGAGCGAGAACAGGAAGGGGCGGGCAAGCGAATACATGCGTAGGTTTCAGTCCAGCGTGCCGAGGAAGGCTCGGGTTCGATATTCAAAAGCGACCTGGCCGTCGACCGCGTGGGCGGCGAACAGGTCCTGCAGCGCAGCCAGCATCGGCGCGTGGCGCGGATGGCCGGGCTGCGGCGCGTAGGAAGAAGACAGCAGGCGCCCACGCAGGGCGTCCAGGTCCAGGTGCTGCACGTTCGGCAGCTGCACCATGCCGCGCAGGCCGGAACCGAACCAGGCCTGCATGGTGGCGTCGTCCTGGTAGCGTTCGGCCACCGCGGTGTAGTCGGTGCCGTAGTCCAGCAGCAGTTGTTCGTAGGCGACCAGGAACGGGCTGGCATCGAGCAGGCGCGAGTTCCAGTAGATAAGCGCCAGGCCGCCGGGGCGCAGGATGCGCTGCCACTCGGCGCGCACGGCTACGGTGTCGAACCAGTGGAAAGCCTGCGCGGCACTGACCAGGTCAACGCTGGCATCGGCCAGGCCGGTGGCCTCGGCGCGGCCATCGACGGCGGAGAACTGCGGATACTGCGGCGCCAGCCACTGTTCGGCGGCGGCGCGCATCGCCGCGTTGGGTTCAACGGCGACCAGTGGATGGCCGGCGGCCAGGAACTGCCGGCTGGAGATGCCGGTGCCTGCGCCGATGTCGGCGACCAGCGCATCGGTTGCCACGGCCATCGGGCCATGCAGCCAGTCCATCAGCGCGGCTGGATAGTCGGGGCGGTAGCGGACATAGTCCGCGACGCGGCTGCTGAAGCGTTCAGTGCTGTCCGGGGAGGTCATCGTGCTCACCAGCGCAGTCCAGGTTTGGCGTCGGCACCGGCCGCCACCATCGCGAAGATCAGGATGGCCACCAGGCCCACCGCAGCGAGGATGTTCAGCCAGCCCATGATCAGCCCGGCCAGGGCCATGCCATCGCCGTCCTGTTCGCCAGCACGGCGGCGGATCTCGGCGCGGGCCAGGTGCCCGGTGATGATGGCAACGAGGGCGGCGACACCCGGCAGCACGGTCCAGCTGCAGATGCCCGCGATCAGGCTGACCACGGCCAGGGCGTTGCTCTGTCGGGGTGGCACGCTCATCGAGTCCTCCGTGGCGGTGCCTACATGATAGTGCCTCTGCCCTGGCAATCCCATGGGCAGTGCCCTGTAGAGCCGAGCCCATGCTCGGCTGACGCTTCGGCTGGTACGGCATCGCCCGCGCTGCGCGCGCAAGCCGAGCGTGGGCTCGGCTCTACAGATTCAGCCCATCAATACCTGGCCGCCATCGACGTTGAGCACGTGGCCGGTGATCCAGCGTGCCAGCGGCGAACACAGGAACAGCGCGGCATCGGCGATCTCGCGCGGTTGGCCGAAGCGGCCGAACGGAATCTTCGCCAGGGTGCCGTGGTACAGCGCCGGATCTTCGACACGACGGCGATCCCACAGACCATCGGCAAATTCGATCGAGCCCGGAGCAATGGCGTTGACCCGGATCCGATCCGGGGCCAGCGCCAGCGCCTGCGAGGTGGTGTAGTGCGAGAGCGCGGCCTTGGCCGCTGCATACGGTGCGCCGCCGGGACGCGGCTGCTGCGCGGCGATCGAGGACAGATTGAGGATGCAGGCATCGGGCGAGGCGCGCAGCCACGGCAACGCAAGGCGCGATGCGCGGACAGCCGCCATCAGGTCGATCTGCAGGCTGGCGGCCCAGCCGTCTTCGTCATCGGCCATGCCGTAGCCGGTGGCGTTGTTGACCAGCACATCGATGCCGCCGAGCGTATCGGCAGCGGCCTGCAGCCAGGCGCCTATGCGGCCAAGGTCGCCCAGATCTGCGGCGAAGGTGTGCAGCTGCGTGCCCTGCGCCTGCGCATCGGCCTGCAGGGCATCGAGGCCGGCCTGGCCGCGCGCGCAGACCGAAACCTGCGCACCGGCGCCGGCAAACGCCAGCGCCAGTTCGCGGCCGATGCCCTTGCTGCCACCGGCGATCAACACCCGGCGGCCGGTGAAATCGAGGGTCGGAGCCCCTGCGGGGATCCGGCCCTGAGTGGTCGGCACGGCATGGGTCGGATCCCCGGAGGGGCTCTGACCCATGTGCATGGCCGGACCGTTTGCCATCACAGGTCGAACTTGATGCCCTGGGCCAGCGGCAGCGAATCCGAATAGTTGATGGTGTTGGTCTGGCGGCGCATGTAGACCTTCCATGCATCCGAACCAGATTCGCGACCACCGCCAGTGTCCTTCTCGCCACCGAAGGCGCCACCGATTTCCGCGCCCGAGGTGCCGATGTTGACGTTGGCGATGCCGCAGTCCGAACCGGCCGCCGACAGGAAGCGCTCGGCTGTTTTCAGGTTGGTGGTGAAGATCGAGGACGACAGGCCCTGCGGCACGCCGTTCTGCATCTCGATGGCTTCGTCCAGCGTGCTGTACTTCATCACGTACAGGATCGGCGCGAAGGTCTCGTGCTGGACGACCTCGTCGCTGTTCTTCAGCCCGGTGACGATGGCCGGCAGCACGAAGTTGCCGGCGCGGTCGATGCGCGTGCCGCCGGTTTCGATGGTGCCGCCGCTGGCCTTGGCCTTTTCGATCGAGGCCAGGAACTGCTGTACGGCACCGTCGCTGTTGAGCGGGCCCATCAGGTTGGCCGGGTCGGTCGGATCGCCGATCTTGCCTTCCACCTGCTTGTACGCCTTGACCAGCGTGGCCAGCACGTCGTCATGGATGGATTCGTGCACGATCAGGCGACGGGTGGTGGTGCAGCGCTGGCCGGCGGTGCCGACCGCACCGAACACGATGCCGGGGATCGCCAGCTTCAGGTCGGCGGTTTCGTCGAGGATGATCGCGTTGTTGCCGCCCAGTTCCAGCAGGCAACGGCCGAGGCGATGCGCAACCTTCTCGGCGACCGTACGGCCGACCTGGGTGGAACCGGTGAAGCTGATCAGCGGCACGCGCTTGTCGGCCACCATCTTTTCCGACAGTGCGGTGCCTGCATCGTTGATCAGGAAGAACAGGTCCGGGAAACCGGCATCCCGCAGCGCTTCATTGCAGATGCGCATCGAGGCGATGGCGGTCAGCGGGGTCTTGTTGGACGGCTTCCACAGGCAGATGTCGCCGCAGATGGTGGCCAGGAACGAGTTCCATGCCCACACCGCGACCGGGAAGTTGAACGCGCTGATGATGCCGACCAGGCCGAGCGGCTGGTACTGCTCGTACATGCGGTGGCCCGGGCGCTCGGAATGCATGGTGTAGCCGTACAGCATGCGGCTCTGGCCCACGGCGAAGTCGGCGATGTCGATCATCTCCTGCACTTCGCCGTCGCCTTCCGGCTTGCTCTTGCCCATTTCCAGCGCAACCAGCGAACCCAGGGCATCCTTGTGCTTGCGCAGCGCTTCGCCGCACAGGCGCACGGCTTCACCGCGACGCGGGGCGGGGGTGGTGCGCCAGACCTTGAAGGCTTCCTGCGCGCGAGCGATGACGGTTTCGTACTCGGCTTCGGTGGTGGCGCGGACCTGCGCGATCGGCTCGCCGGTGGTCGGGTTGATCGGGGTGATCAGTTCACCGCCGGTAGCGCTCGACCACTCCCCGTTGCCCAGGTAGGTGCCAGCGTTGATCGCGTCCAGACCAAGGGACTTGAGCAGCTCGGAAGACATGCAGACTCCTGTGTTTCGTTACGTAGTGTTTGGTGCCGTCGCGGGCAGGTGGGGGCGCGACGAACTGAGCCGCCGATGGTAACAGAGCGACCCGAACTACCATGGTGCGCCGCGCCAGTGGCAGCGGTGTGGCAGATGAATGCTTGGAGGGCAGGGCGGCTTGCCTGTAAACTTGGCGGCTTCATGGCCCCGTAGCTCAGCTGGATAGAGCGTCCCCCTCCTAAGGGGAAGGTCGCCCGTTCGAATCGGGCCGGGGTCACCAGAATCAAAGGCTTACGCTAGTTCGCAACTGCTTGCGTTGGTCTATTCGGCCGTATTTAGGACACGTTGTGGCACAGGTGGCACACGGCTGATTGCGCGCCAATGCAGATGGGCACCTCACGGGTGCCCATCTTGCGTCGCGCTCGTCTAGAAAAAGTAGTTACGCCCAGATAGGCACGTACTCGGTGAATTTTCTTGAGGTGTTCTCAGGATCTGCCGCCTTGATCATGTTCTTCTCCAGCGCTTGTTGGATTAGGGTGGAGATCATCGATCGGTTCTTCTCGGCAACCTTTAGGCGCTCCCTCAACGACTTGTTGGTCATCGTTCCATTCGAGACATGTCTTAGTACTGCGTGTTGATAGCAAGCGGCCAAGCGTTCTGCTTGTGACATTTCCGAATAGGTTCGAGGCGAGAAAAGCGTCACGCGGAAGTAGTTGTCGCCGGTCTCGAACTTGATGGGCGGGAGGCCCCACATTTCGGATTGAAGTCCGACTTTGATCAAGCCTGAGCCAAGTTCTTCGCAAATCTTGTAGCGCCGATAAGCTTTAGCCAATACCTCGTTACGAGACTCCGGCTGGGTCCCAATGAGTCGATCAAGTCTTTTGGACGGAAGCAGTGTTCCTGGGTTTGTTACGGTAATTCGATCCGAGTAGATTTCGATCATCGGGCCAGATCCGCCGATCATGAAATCCTGATGGATAAGAGCATTGGCGATCAACTCTCGTAGTGCTAGCTCAGGATAGACCGTTCGTTTAACTCGAAAAGCGCGCTCGATTACTTCGCTCTGAGGGAGCTGTGACATCACGAAATCGAGCAGACCTTTGAACCCAACGGCGTAGCCCTTCGATCCTTCTATTTCCAACTTCAGCTGCGTTTTGTCGTTGCCGTTGTAGACAATAACTCGGGCAGCCTTACGCGATAGGGAAGGGAAGTTCTGGAGTCGTTTGGCTAGGGAGATTGCTCCAAGATTTGTGATGTAGAACCCGTCTTCTACAGTGCCAATTACGAATCCTTCTGCAATTGCCCAAGACCATAGCTCGTCGGAATCTCGCGGTTGGGGTCGTTCAAGAGCCTCGAAAATAGACGAGAAATCCAGGGCGGCGCGTACTTGATCCGCGTCCATCAATGGTGACGCGTGCAGTTCCTCCCAGCGCGGAGTCCGGCTATTAAGCAAGAGGTTTCCCACTTCTTGCCTAGAGGCTTTCCTGGTCGTTCCTCCAGAGCGTACGAAGGTCTCATCGATTGCCCTTCCCTTTGCGTGAACGGGCTTGGTAGTCGACTCAGGCACTCGCACGATCAGTACAGGCTTTCCCTCGAAGTCAACGACAGCGTGATCGATCGCGACGACTGGCTCCAAGCCCTGCCTGCCTACATTCGAAAGTTTGTTCAGAATCGTCTCGATCTGATCATCTGTGACGCCGATCACTTCACAACTGTCGGTGATTCCGAAGACGAAATGACCCCCTCCGGGGTAGTTGGCGAAGGCAGCGACATGCTCTGCGACGCGGGAACCCTTTCCCGACAGATCTGCCTTCCAGTCGAGCTCATTCAGCTCATGCGGAGGGTTGCCCATGCTGGCGCCCAGTAGGCCGTACGCTCGATTGATCCATGCTGCGGCCATGCCGTTTCTCACTCAATTAAAAATATACATTTATATCAATGACTTGCGTTGCCCCTCCTGTCGTGACTGACAAAGAGGATCTCTGCGACTCAGAGCTGCGTCCGTAAGGACAGGCTGCGTCGCTTTGGCAAGTGAGAGCATAGCTGAGCTAAGAGAAAAGCCAACCCATTCAGGTCTTTCGCCTGGCAGGGCGCTCAGAACCTCAGGCTCTCTACTGCTGCTGCGGCTCCGGCTGGAGTGAGATGGGCGTAGTACTTCTCCGTCGTTGCGTAGTCGGCGTGCCCGGCGAGAATTTGAACCCGTCGAAGTGGGACTCCGGCCATCACCATATGAGCGCAGAACGTATGACGGAGGCGGTGGAGGTGTCCGCCAACTCCAGCCAGCTCCGAATCCTTCTTGAACCAGTCCGACACGGTGTCCTTGTGTACGGTTACCAGCGGATCTGGCAGGCGGCGCAACGCCCACCTGGCATAGCGGTTGAGGGGAACCTCCCGCCACTTCCCTGATTTTGTCCGACCTTCACCGTTCTCGTCCGGGTCGCTCTCCACCAGCAGGCGCCCTGCCACGACCGAGCTTTTCTCCAAGCCGATGATCTCGCCCCGCCGTAGGCCGGTGTGGGCCATAAAGAGCCACAGTGGCGCCCGGACAGGGTTTGCCCGATACAGCCGGCGCATCGCCGCGCGGTCATAGAACTTGACTGCCACGCTCCGCACGCCGCGAGGCGCCTTCACAGACGCGAGCGGGTTCACGTCCAGCTCTTTCCATTCGACGCCGCGGTTGAACGCCGCCTTCAGGCGTCGAATCTCCTTCCCCACAGTTTCCTTTGCCGCCTTGTCGTCCAGTAGCCTGGCGCGCTTGTACTGTTCAACCTCGACCGCGCGGATGCTGTCGATCGGCCGGTGGCCGAAGCGCTCGATGAAGCGCTTCACCTCGCTCCTGGCCTTCGAGATCGTGGTCGGGTGCTCGGCCTCGTACCAGTCCAGATACCACTCCAGGTAGTCGCGAACCTTGGGCAGGCGCGCCAAGATCCGGACGCCATGGGTCAGTTCTGCTTCTTTCGCGGCACGTATTCTCTCCGCCTCACGGGCGTCAGGTTGCCCAATGGACCGGCGAAAGCGCTCGCCGCCTTCCGCCCAGTCGAGGTAGGCCTTGCTGCCGCGCCAGTAGAGTCGAACCTTTGCCATTCCTCTGCACCTTCGATCGCGGCATAGAGCGCCGCCTTTTCGTACAACTGCTTTCCCATGAAGCGCCTGGGCGTGAGCCCATAGCCCATGGCGTTCTTCCTGAACTGGCTGTTGGAGACGCCGCAGTAGTGCGCGGCTTCTTCGACCGTCAGCCAATCCTTCCCTGTTAGGTCGAGCTTTTCAGCGGCGCCCATGGGCACCTCCCGCCGTCAACCTCCTGCCGGCCTGCTGCTCGGCCAAGCCAAGGTCGAACTGCACCACGTTGTCAGGAACGGCCGGCCCTGCCGGCGCGCGCGCGCTGCGCGTTGGCCGGTTGATCCGGCGCCATTCGGCCAGAGCTGCATCGGCGTCGCCCTTCTTGCTGGTCGACCTGCAGCAGCATTCCACCAGGTGGCCACCACCGGCGTTGGTGCAGCGCATGTCGTGGATGTGGCGCGCGCGGTGGCCGGCGGCGCAGTTGGGCAGGCCTTCGGGATGGCTGATCTGCTTCTGTGTCATGGCTTTTCGCACTCCGCAATGTGGGTTTCCAGCTTTTCCAGCAGGAACGCGGCCTGTCCGGACCTGTGGCGCCTGTCGTATTGGTTGAGTTGGGGTGGAGCGTCACGCAGCCACTGCAGCGGCAGGACCAGCCAGCGCGGATCGAAGGGGAGCCGGGCGCGCGGATCCACTTTCTTCACCAGCGGCACGCAGTCCGGCCCGGCCCAGTCTTCGGGGTCGCCGCACCTGGTGCAGATGCGGTTCTGGAACACGTGCTCCTTCTCCGGCTGCGGGACGCGCGGCTTGTCGAACAGGGCGCGGATCACCAGGCCGCGCTGCGGGCCGTAGTAGACCTGTTCCGCGTTGGCCTCTGCCCAGCAGCCCGGCGCGAAGTCGTCCGCGTGGCGGTACTCCCAGCGGGCCACGTGAGCCGAGTAAAGCTCGGCCATCAGGGTGTCGGCCCAGGCGCGGACCTGGTTGGCGGCAACGGGACCGCCGGCGGGATCGATGCGTCGCATGGCGGCGACCACCGCAGCTACCGGCGATGACGCCTTGGTGGCGTCGGCCACGGCGGCTGGGCCAATCGGGAACTGCGCCGCGCTCACGCTGCCACCGCCATGCCCACTGGCACCGGGTCCAGATTTGCAGTTATAAGCGCGCAGAACGGCGGAGGGCTGACGCTGTTGCCGACCATACGCACTGCGGCGGTAGTAGTGATCGGTCGACCATCGGCCGTGCGATCGATGATGTAGTCCGGGGGGAAGCCCTGAGCGTTGAACAGCTCCCGCTTTACCAGCATGCGGTAAAGAATGTCGATGCGGTATTCGATCAGCACCGGCTCGGCCACGGCCATATCGCCGCCCTTGGCAGTGGTGATGGTGCGCACCGGGTCGCTGGCGAGCCTGACGCCGGCCGAGCTGGAATTGCACGTGCTGACGACGACCGGCTCAGCCAGGCCGAAGCGGCACTTAGTCGTCATGGTCGGGATTGGTTTGCTACAGGGCTGCCCTGTGGTTCCGCTGCCGCTGCCGTAGTACGGGGCAATGATCGGTTCCGCCAGGTTGCCGGCACCACCGGTAAGGATCGTCGGCGCCGGCTCATCGACAGAGCGAGCCCCACGGCCGCCAGCAGAGTTGTGCCGGTGGACGATGATGGGACGGACGAAGTGCGGGCGAGCACAGCCTGGCCGATCACTGCCTGCGCCGCCGGTCGTGATCGTCGGGATCGGTCTACACCCCACCTCACGCGCCACGCCGCCGCTGCCGGTCGCAAGTATCAGGCCTGTCTTGTGGCCGAACCGCTGCGCGATCTCGTCAGCCTGCTGCGGGGTGACGCGAAGGTCTGGCTGCTTGCCATCGCGCAGAGCTACCAGCGCATCCAAGTACGGTTGCGGCCAGTTCCCTCGCTGGGCACCGGAGAGGAGGCGCTTGATCGTGTTGGGGCGCAGAGGGCGCTTCCTGGAGAAGATGGACGTTCCGGGCAAATCCCAATCGATGCTGTCGGCTGCCACCTTCATTCGTTCGCGGGCGGAGGGGCCTGCGTGCGACGGCTCTGGCCAACGCACTGCCTCACCGTCGCGGCGACCTACCATGAAAAGACGCACGCGGTCGGTGCCGGCGCCAAAGTGGCTCGCGTCCAGTCGGCGCCAGTCGACGGTATAGCCCTTGCTTCGAAGGGCGGCGATGAACTGCCTCCAAGTCCGGCCCAGGTGGCGCTTGTCGGGCACCAGCTGCTGGTTGCCAACCGGCACACGCTCGCCGCGCGCTGCGACAGTCCCGTCCATCTTGATGACGCGCCCGGTCACCTTGCAGCGCTTTGCAACGAGCGGTCCCCACGTCAGGATCTGCCACACGTTCTCCATCGAGACGATCCGCGGTGCGGTGTTGGTGTCATTTCGCTTGTCAGCTGCCAAGAGCTGGCCGATCCACTTCAACCCGACCCACGACAATGCGCGGATCTTGCGGCTGCGTGGTTGGCCGCCTTTTGCCTGGCTGAAGTGCGTGCAGTCCGAGCTGAAGTGCAGCCAGCCAACAGGGCGACCGGCAACGTCCACACACGGGTCGGCGTGCCAAATGTCCTCGCGATGGTGGATGGTGAACGGGTGGTTTGCCGCGTGCATGCCGATGGCTTGCTCATCATGGTTGTAGGCCAACGCCGGATCGACGCCCAATGCGTCCTTGATGGCTTGGCTGGCGCCGCCACCGCCGGCGAACAGGTCCACCGAGATTTCGCCAGGCCGCAGGCGCGAGCGCTGCGGCGCGGGGAAGTTGAAGGAGCGGGAGCCGTCAGCCATGAAGTGGACCCTCAAAGTTGCCGCGGCCGCAGGCGGTGCGGGCGGGGTGATAGAGTCGGGCGACCGAAGCGATTGGAGCCCGATCACAATGAGTGCAGCTGACGAACAGGATCGAGATGCGTTTGCGTTGGAGGCGGATGGCAGGATCGCCACAGTGCAACTTCATCGAACGGAAGCTGGCTGGTCCGTTCACGTGATGGTCTTGGACCATCCAGATGCGGATACGGTGTTCCTCGGTCACGGTTTTGGCCCTATTGCGAGCCTTGAACAAGCGCGCGAGGTGGGAGCCACAAAAGCGACTGCCCTGCTTGGAGGGGCTGATCGAGTTGGCTTTTGGCTGAGAGCCGCTGCATATGAGCGCGCTCTTGATCCTGGGAACTTCGATGCTGTTGTGGAGGCAATCGATAACGATGGAAATGTCAGCGATCGTCAATTCATCAAGATCTTGAACGGAGGCAACCAGAGCCAAATCACTGCTCTGGAGACTGCGCGGCATGCGCTGCAGCACGTGGGGGGAGTCAACGATCAGGGGAAGATATTTACCTGACACAGGGCGGCTCTTGGGTCTCGATGAACGGCGGAAGTGGGTAGCCGACTTGTGGAAGTCCGGCTGGCGCGCAGCCCGGTTACTCGGGCGGGCGGTTGCTCAGTGGGTGTCGTCTGCGGGCAGCGGCGCGCGGTGTCGCTCTGCCGCGCGTTGTCGCATTTCCCTGCGGAAGGCGGGCCAGTTGTGCCGTAGGTCGCGCACGCCGCACCAGGTGAAGTAGGCGATACCGGCGCCGACGGGCAGGAGAAAGGACGCGGCGCCGGCGTAGATGGCGCGCGCGAGCAGCGCCAGCAGCAGTGCGACGATGACGGCGCAGTAGAAGGGCAGGGCCAGGTGGCGCATCACTTGCCCTCCACTTCAGTGATGAAGTCGCGCAGCTTTCTGCTGGAGGTGGCGGGCAGCGCCACGTAGGCACGGTCCACGATGACGTGATGCTGGCCGGCGTTCTCGCTGAAGGTGGGCGCACCGTCGGCGGAAGCGAACATGACCATGACCCTGGTGCCCTTTGTGCGACGCCAGCCCGAGACGCTCCAACCAGCCGGATCCCGCATGGCACGCAACCGCATGCCGCAGCCGGGGACTTCGATGACGGCGAAGTCTGGAATGGTGGAGGCGGTCATGCAGCACCGCCTTGGGCGCGCGCTGCACTGCGGACGGCGGCGACGGCGCCTGCAGCGCTCTGGCCGTGCCGCAGGACGGCATTGGCGGCGATGCTGGCAGCGACGACGACCTGAGAGGGGAGAAGGCCCCAGCGGCGCCCAGCGCGGGCGACGATGCCTGCGGCGGCAGCGGCGCGCTGTGCCTGGGAGTGGTTGGCGATGACGGCGCTCATGCGGCGGCGTCCTGGCTTTCGCCGCGCAGCTGCTTGGCAGCGGCGATCAGGGCGCGCGCTGCGGCGGTTGCCTCGTCGGCGGTGTAGTAGATCCGGGCGGCGCCGAAGTTCTGGACGACCTTCCCGCTGACCGTGTCAGCCTTGGCGGTGCCGGGGGCTGTTTCGGTGTTGAGGGCCAGAGTGGGCATGTGTGATCTCCTGCGCCCGGCCCCGGGATGGGGTGGTGTTGGGCGACGGAGCCAACATTAGCCGCAGGCTATTTCATCGTCAATAGCCTAAAGCTAATATTTTTATGAATGCGGCAATAGCCAACGAAAAAGCCCCGCTTAGCGGGGCTCGATCTTTGTCCCAATTTGGGACGCCACTTAGAACTTCCGCAGACCTGCGTGGATCAGGGCCTTGCCGAGGATGCTCACATCGCCTGGATCTGGCCGATAGGCGGGGAAGTCCGTGTTGACGCTGACCACGTAGAGCCCATCGCCGCGTTTCTGCAGCATCTTGATCTGCGTCTCGCCACCTACGTTGATTAGGTAGTAGTCGTCGCCGTCGAAGTAGTCGCAGCTCGTGTCGATCCACACAATGTCGCCGTCTTCCAGCTTGGGCCGCATGGAGGGCCCCCTGCCAGTGATGAGCTGGATGCGGCCAGGCTGGGGCAGGTAACCGAGCTTCCTGCGCACCTCCCATTCGGCGACCTCGATGGTCTGCACTACCTCCGGGTAGTCCTGGTTGACCATCCCTGCTCCCATCCCCGCACTCCCTTCAAACAAGTCGAAGCGAACATAGCCGGGGGGCGTCTCAGTCTCTAAGACCCTTGCGACTGGGTTCTCAGAGGCATCGTGCTGGGTGTCCATCCAGCCGTCTTGCAGGCCAAGTGCGGCCTCAATTGCGCGCGCTGAGCTGCCAGACATGACCCTTGGCTTGCCGGTGGCGGCGTTACGGCTCCGGTTCACCCATTGGCTCACTTGGGCAGGGTTCTTGATCCCCGCTGCGTCTGCGAAGTGGCGCTGCCCGCCCTTGGAAGCGATAAGGGCTAGCAGGTTCTCGTGGCGAATATCGTCGATTGGGCGCATTCCCCAATTGGATAGCGAAAGGCTATTCAAGCCAACGAGCTTTTGGCTATTGTAATCCGAATAGCCAGAGGCTAATGTTTGGCCTATGGACCTACTCACCTACATCTCCGATATGAGTCGCCGTGCCGCTCTCGCGGAGGCGTGCGGCACCAGCCCCGAGTACTTGTGGCAGATCGCCACTGGATGGCGAGGGAAGCGCCCAAGTCCGAAGCTTGCCTTTGCAATTGAGCGTGAGTCGACGCGGCTCGGGCCTGCGACAGTCCTCAAGGAACCGATGATTTTTGGTCATGCGGGGCAGGGCGGCATCAAGCAGATCGCCCAGATCGTAGATAGCCGCATGAGCAAGCGTGCGCTGCGCGCCAAGCTGGGCCTGAGCACCGACAAGCAACTGGCCAAGGTGCTGAAGCTGCCGGCAGAGCAGATCGAAACCTGGGCGGATGACGCCCCAGTCCCCGCTGTCCCGCAGGTTTTGCGCTTGCTCGGCATCGAAGATCCGCCGCCGTCCTTGGCGCCCGTGATCCATGACCCCGACGCGAACCGCATTGCTCCCGTCGATACCGCTTGAAAGGCCATCCATGGCCGTCGTCCCTGAATTGTTGATCTCCATGGCGCCAATCCTGCGCCACCCGAGCACAGCCCGAAACCTTGAAAAACCGTCCCTCCCAAGGTGACCCATGACCTGCCGCACATCCGCTCTCAACTGGCTCGACGTTCTCTACAACTCCGTGCGCAAGACGCCCGGCGGTGTCGTGGACGCGGCCGTATTCCTGGCCGACCGTCGCGGCAAGTCGATGCACCCCGAGACCCTGCGCGCGAAGTTGCGCGGGCTTGAAGGGGAATCGGTGACGATGGAAATCGCCGAACTGCTGACTGAGTGGATGCAGGAGAAGGCAGGCGGCAGCGATTACGCCCTGGACTGGATGCAGGCGCTGGCCGGGCAGTTCGGCATGGCCGTCGCTACGGTTCCGCCGCCGCCGGAGGGCGGCTGGTCGGACGAGATCGGCGCCATCCAGACGAAGTTGCTGGAGATCACCACGCGGGTGGGGCGCTTGTCTGGCACGGCGGTGGAGGCAATGGCCGATCACCACATCGACAGCGACGAAGCCAAGTTGATGGTGGAAGAAGCCAACTCTCTGATCACGATGGCACACCGGCTGATCCGCAACGTGTCGCGCGCTGCAGCAAAGGGGAGGGTGCGTCGATGAACCATCCCGCTCGCTCCACCGATCCCAGCACCAGCCACGAGGCGGCCAACTACATCGTTGCCACTGGCGTCCAAGGTGACCAACAAGCCGCAGCAGCTTCCGCCGTGCGTCGCTTCCCGGGCCTGACAAGCCTCGAACTGGCGAACGAGACGGGCATCTGCCGATACGTGCTCGCTCGACGCCTTCCCGAACTGGCAGAAACCGGCCGCGTGTGGCGGGGCCCGAAGAAGCCTTGCCCAGTGTCTGGCCGCAGTGCCTGCACCTGGTGGCCGGTGGCTCGGGGCCAAAACATGACGCTGGGGCTCTGACATGTCGACCATCATCATGTCGCAGTGCTGGCCGCTGCAGGGCCTGAGCGTCACACAGAAGGCTGTGTTGATCTCGCTGGCTGACCAAGCCAACGACGACGGCGTGTGCTGGCCGGCGGTGGGCACCATCGCCGCGCGCTGCTGCATGTCGCCGCGCGCTGTCCGCACCGCCATGGATCATCTGGAAGTCGTGGGCCTACTGACCCGCGACCGCAGGTTCAACAGCAGCACTGTCTACAACGTCACCCCGGCCAAGTTCGACAAGGCCGCAGCGCCATCGAAGGGCACTCGCAAGACCGGAAAAGCCGGTACTGCATCGGGCGCAGGTGCTGCGCCCCGTGCAGGGGGTGCGCCCGATGCAGGTGGGGATGCGCCCCGTGCAGGTGGGGATGCAGCGGGCGCAGGTCTGGAGGTGCGCCCCGTGCCGCCTAACCGTCATATAACCACCAATGAACCGTCAGAAGAACCGTCATCTCCGGCGGGCCTGTCGGCCGCGCCGCCGGTGGTGGATTCGGAAACGGAGTTGCAGGCCGCGTGCAGGGCGACATGGGCGGCATACGCCAGCGCCTACCGCATCCGCCATGGCGTGGCACCGGTCCGCAACGCGAAGGTCAACGCCAACGTGAAGCAGCTGGTGCAGCGGCTCGGGCATGCCGAAGCACCGGCCGTCGCCGGGTGGTTCCTGACCGTCAACGAGCGCTACGTGGTGCAGAACATGCACGACCTGGGCTCGCTGCTGTCGAAGTGCGAGGCCTACCGCACGCAGTGGGTCACCGGCAGGCAGATGACCGCGACCAGCGCCCAGCAGCAGGACCAGACCCAGAGCAACGCCAACGCCGCAGACGAGGCCAAGGCCAAGCTGCGCCAGCTGAGGGGGGCGACCAATGCTCACTGACGCCGAGCAGGATCAGCTGGTGGACATGCTGGCCTCTACTGCCGAGGTCATGGGCGAGAAGATCAGCCCCAACGCGGCGACGTACATGGTGCTGGATCTGGCCACCTATCCGCTGCGCGTGCTGGCCGAGGCGCTGACCGCCTGCCGCCGCGAGGTAAAGGGTCGGCTGAGCCTGGCCGCGATCATGGAGCGAATTGACGACGGGCACCCGGCACCGAACGAAGCGTGGGCTGTGGCGATCCGGGCCGCTGACGAGGCGGTGACCGTGGTATGGACCGAGCAGACCAGGGACGCATGGACGGCGGCGCTGCCGCTGGTCGAGGAGGGCGACAAGATCGCAGCCCGGCAGGCGTTTCTGGAGGTGTACGCCCGGTTGGTGAAGGGCGCGCGCGCTGTGGGTGGCTGCGCCGTCTATCAGCCGTCGCTGGGCCATGACGCGAGTGCCCGCGCCGCAGCGCTGCAGCTGGCGGTGGATGCTGGCCGCTTGGCGCACGAACAGGTAGCCGATCACCTGGCGCTGCCGCCGGCCACGCCCGCATTCAATCCGCTGGCCCTGCTCGCCGGCCGAGTGGAGGCGAGCCCGGAAGCGACCGAGCGCACCCGGAAGCACCTGGCCGAAATCGCCGAGCTGTTCGGCCCCGCTCAGGACGCAGCGGCATGAGGCAGGACCACGTCGAACTGGAGGTGCGCCCTGTGTCCGAGCCGGTGGCGGTGGCCGGCTGGTATTTGGCCTATGGCTACGGGATCAAGCCGCTGGTGCTGTACGCCACCCGTGGGGCGACCGTTTGGCGCGATGGTTGCCGGCAGATCCCGATCACCCGGTATGCCGGCCCGATTCCGGAGCTGCTCTGATGTGGTCGAACGCACCGCCGCCGACGAAGGCAGAGGCAGCGCGCATCGAACTGGCGAAAACGGGACCGTGCATGGCCTGCCTCGTTCGCTACGCGCAAGGCCTGATGGCGAAGAAGCACGTGGTCTACGGCTGCGAATACAACCACGCCAAGTCGGGGAACATCCGGCGCGGCCATTTCTTCGGCTATGCGCTGTGCCAGTGGCATCACCAGCGCTACCGCAGCGAACACATGACGCAGAAGCAAATGGTGGCCCGCTGGGGCCCACCTCTGCACTGGTCCAAGAAATTCCACGAGGCGTTCGGATCGGACGACGACCTGATCGCACAGCAGACCTACATCAACGAACTGAGGGCGGCAGCATGAAGACAACGAAGAAACTGGCACCGAGGTTGAACCCTCAGATCGCGCCCAGGGAGCGGCGGATGGACCACAACACGGTGTCCCGTCCCAAGCGAAGGAAGCCCGGCACGCTGGCGGCCGGCCAAGTCGAGACGGTAGAGCAGTTCGAGGCCCGTGGCGGCCAGGTGCAGCGACTTCCGGCCAGCTGGGAGCAGGCAGCATGAGCGAACTTGAAAGGAACGCGCGAAGCCTGCTATGCGAGGCCATGGAACTGGCGGCAGACGGAGTCACGGCCGAGCTGATGATGGATCTTTCGATCCCGCAACTCGGCATCGTCCCGACGGCCGCCGCGCTTCGAGCGATCCGCATGGCATTGGCCTACGACTGGAAGCCCATCGCAGGCGCACCGCAGGACGGCAAGCGGCTGATGCTGTGGGACTCGGTGAGCAAGCGACCGGTGTTCGGCAGCTGGCGCGGGGACAACCCGGCGATCACGCACTATGCGGCCGAGCCGGCCGGTCCGGACGCGGCCTGATGAACGCAATCAAGAAGCCGGCGCGATCGCGCGCTGCACAAGCACACCACCAAGGGGAAGGCGCATGCGAATGAACGATGCACGGGAACTGCTGTCCAGCCGGACGGGCCCAAAGACCATGAGCTTTGATGGGAGTGCGGGCGGCCCGACCACCCAAGAGATCGTGGCCGCACTGGCGTACGTGCCGCACGGGCTGGGGCATGAGCTGCTGCAGACAATGTGGTGGCCCGAGAGTGGGCAGCGCCGCCGCGAACAGCTGCGCCAGGCCGTCATCGCTTTGGTGGCGCCCGAGTTCACCCGCCAGATGCACGAACTGGCCGACGCTCGCACGCACTTCGGCATCGCCAAGGCCAGCATGGGCTGGTGCGGCGGGATGGTCACCGAAGTGCAGCGTCGCGAGCTGCGTCGCGCAGAGAAGGCGCTGGACGACGCGCGCGCTGCGACATGGCCGAACAACACGATGGAGCAGCTTGGGGTGCTGGCCGGGGCCGTGATCGCTGAGATGGTCGGTGCATGCGAGTGCGAGCGTTGCGGCGGCAGAAAGATCGTTCCCGATCCTGCGGGCGCAGGTGTCGTGAACTGCGGGGACTGCGGCGGAAGTGGTTGGGAGGCGCTGAGCGGCCGAAAGCGTGCAGGCGCCATCGGCGCGGATTGGTCTGCGTACAGCCGGTTCTGGCGCCCGGTCTACGAGTGGATGCTTGCCAACTTCCGCGCTGCTGAGGCGCGCGCTGCAAGGCAGTTCAGCAAGGCACTCACGATGGCGGCCTAACGATGACTTCCTAGGTCATCGAACTAGGCGGCAATCTTGCCACCATCCAATCGCAAGCCCCGGCCCAGCCGGGGCTTTTTCTTTGCCCGCGTCCCAGCCGGACAAACTCTCGTGCCCAGCCGGCGCCAGGGGCGGGCACCCATCAACCGGGAGGGGCTTATGCCGAACCGGACAAGTCACGGGGCCACCATGAAGGACGAGATCATCAGCACTGCGGCCGGCGCCGTGGCCAAGGCCGCACCGCCGGTAACCGTTGCCGGCGCCGTCGCTGCGGGCGCGGATCTAGACCGCGTGGTGGTGGTTTTGACCATCGTCTATCTCGTCGGCCAGATCGCCTACCTCGGTTGGCGCTGGGTCCGCGAGTGGCGGCAGAGGGCGCAGGCATGAAGGCGAAGATCATCGGCGGCACTGCTGCAGCCGTAATTGCCCTGTCCGCCGCTGTGCTGGTCAAGCCGCGTGAGGGCTACGCACCTACTCCCTACATCGACATGGTCGGTGTGGCGACGTACTGCTACGGCGATACGGGCAAGCCGAACAAGGCGCACTACACCGAGGCCGAGTGTGCTGCCAGGCTCAACAGCCGCCTTGGCGAATACCTAGCGGGGATACAGGCCTGCATCCATGTACCGCTGGAACAGCACGAGTGGGCAGCGCTGCTGAGCTGGTCCTACAACGTGGGGACCACCGCAGCCTGTGGCTCCTCGCTGGTGCGCAAGATCAACAGCGGGCAACCGGCCTCTGCGTGGTGTGCAGAGCTGGACCGGTGGGTCTATGCAGGTGGAAAGCGCGTGCAGGGACTGGTGAACCGTCGAGCGGCTGAGCGCCGGATGTGCGAGGGCCGGTCGTGAATCGCATCGCTATCGCCATCTTGGCATTCGCCATTTGGTCCACAGCCATGTTCGGCACTGGCTGGGCATGGCGCGGTGACCGATCTGAAGGTGCAGCCGCCAACCAACGCGCCGCCGGCGCTGAGGCAGTGGCCGACCAGGTGAACAAGACCCGCGCCACCGAGCAGAGCAAAGCCCTGCAGCTGGCCGACATTGGAGCCAAGCATGAAGAAGACCGGACTGCGGCCGAGGCCGTCCCTGCTGCTGTTGTGGCTGGCCTGCGCAGCGGCAATCTCCGCCTGCGCGACGACCTCGCTACCTGCCATACCGCTCGCCTGTCCGAAGCCGCCGCCGGCGCCGTCGAACGTGATGCGCGCGCCGAACTACGTCCAGAGGTTGTCGGAGCTGCTGTTCGAATCGTCACCGACGCCGAAGACCACATCCGGGCCTGCCAAGCCGTGATCCAAGCGGATCGCGATCAGCAGTAGCCACCACCAGAATCCCACTCTTACTTGAGGGCCGCCATGTGCGGCCCTCTGCCGTTTTGGTGTCCCGGATAGGCCGTGGCACCGATTACCGCCGTAATGGCAACAACCAGGAGCAATTCAATGAGCAAGAACGAGCACATGGACGACAAAGTGATGCAGCGCGCAGGCGGCGGCACGATCGATCAACCGATGGACGAGAGTGGCTGGCAGGTCAGCGGCAGTGTCATCAATAAGGATGGCCGCCCGGTAGGTGCGAGCTTCTCCGGCAACATCAACGGCACTGCTGTCAGCGGGGAAGCAAAGAAGGGCAACGCATTCGTGAAGGTCGGCGCTGACGACTCCTTCCTGCGTCTGAACTACGAGAACGAGCGCGTTTCCGGCACGATCGGCTACGGCGTGGGCACCGAGGAAGCTCGTCTGAGCGGCACCTTCGACAGCAACGGTAACCTCTCCGGCTCCGCCAAGGTCCAGTTCAAGGACACCACGATCGACCTTTCGCCGGCAAGCGTGGGTGTCACTTACAAGTTCAACGAGCACTGGTCCGGCAGCGTCCGTCAGGAGTTCGGTGGCGGCTTGGGCATCGATTTCAAGGGTAGTTCGTCTTTCGGTGCAGGCACCAGCTTCAGCCTTAGCCTGGGCGCGTCGGGCGGCGGTGGCGGCTCGTGGGGTGTGAACGCCAAGTTCCAGCTGATCCTTCTGGCGAACTAAGGCTGTGCCCGGTCAGCGAAGTCGCTGGCCGGGCAACATCTTCCAAGCAGATCGAAAAGGGATGACCTGTGCTGATCGTGACAGCTGCCGAGGCCTCTGATGGGTAGCTCAGATGGCACGAGGCGCCGCATCCTGGCGCTTGGCCGGTTGAAGACCGGCGAGATGAACAAGACAGAAGCCGCGTATGCCGAACGGCTGCGCGCGCTGCAGGCTGCCGTCGAGATCCAGTGGCACCGGTTCGAGGGCCTGAAGCTGCGGCTGGCGGACAACACCTTCTACACGCCGGACTTTGCCGTTTTGGAGGCCGACGGTGTCATGGCTTGCCATGAGGTGAAGGGCCACTGGCAGGACGATGCAAGGGCCAAGATCAAGATTGCCGCCGCCATGTACCCGTTCCGCTTCATTGCGGTGAAGGTCAAGCCCAAGCGGGACGGCGGCGGCTGGGCTGTGGAGGAGTTCTGATGGCTGGAGCGGTGACGACTTCCGTCCGCATGCGCTGGTGGCTGCGCTGCTACCTGGCCGCAGTGGTGTGGTTCGCCAGGGTTACGGGCATGGAACCGGAATGGGACCGGGTCGAGCGGTGGATTCGCCGCGGCCTGTTCCTGCGAACAACGAGGTTTGCTGATGGACGTTCCACGGATTGAAGACGTGGCGGCAGCACTCGCCGCTGAGCAGGCTGCGCGCGCTGCAGCAGTCACCGCCTTGGCCGCGCGCATCGATGGCAGCACAGACGCACGCATTGATCGACTGGTCGGGATCATGGAACAGCAGGGCAAGCAGCTCGCCGAACTGGTGACGCATGTCGGCATGTTGGTGCAGGCGGTCGCGCTCCTGTTGGGCGAGGAGGCGGGTACACCAGTGCAGGACGAAAGCGCCGAGCCCGAGCGTGTCGACTTGGACGGGAACTCGTACTGATGGCAGCAGCCCCTACCCAACGCCGCGGCAGGACACGACAGACCGGTGGCAGCGCCTTCGCCCACCTGTATGGCACCGCGCGCTGGCAACGCACACGCAAGGTGCAACTGGAGCGTGAGCCGCTGTGCAGCAAGTGCAAAGCGCGAGGCCACGTGACAGTGGCGACGGTGTGTAACCACACCAATGGGCATCCGGCCGGAGAGACCGAGGAGATGTTCTGGACAGGTCCCTTCGACAGCCAGTGCGCCAACTGCCACAGCAGCGATCAGGCGCGCCTTGAGCGTGGTTCTGCGCAGATCCGTGGGTGTGACAACGATGGCTGGCCCATTGGCATCTAGCGCGTTTCACGGAAATGTTCCACGAGGGGGTCAAATTTATGGAGGTGGTCGGCTCCTAGACCGTCCGCCCCCCCAAACACGCGTATCCACAATTCGTCGGACGACCCCCTGACGTTCTCAAAACCCCTTGATATCACCGCATTTTCCAGAGGAATTCATGGCAAGGCCTCGACTGCCCGTCGCAAAAGCTGCGACAAGCGGCGCCGCCATCAAGAACCCTGGCCGGCACGCCGGCAGGAAGCGCCCGACCGGCGTTCGCGCCTTGGGCGAGCCCTACAAGACGATGACGGCCGGCGAGAAGCGGGCGTGGAAGGAGTTCGCCGCAGAAATGCCCTGGCTCAACGCAAGCCACCGCGTGCTGCTGCGCCTGGCCTGCCTCTGGACCGCTCGCATGGAAGACCCGAAAGCCGAATTCGGCGTGTCAGCAACCCAGGCGCTCAGCTCGATCTTGTCGAAGCTGGGTGCCACTCCTGTGGATGAATCGAAGGTTTCGCATGGCGGTGACGACGAAGACGCGGGCGAAGAGTTCTTCGGTGGCGCAGGCTCCGGCCGATCGCACTAAGGCATATGCGCTGGACGTGGTAGCTGGCCGCATTGTTGCCGGGCCACATGTACGCAATGCGTGCCGTCGCCACCTCCAGGATCTAATCCAAGGCCCCGAACGGGGCCTTTTCTTTGACCACGAGGCTGCCGATTACGCGTTCCGGTACTTCGAGAACGTGCTGATGCTGTCGGAGGGCCAGTTCGAGGGCCGGAAGTTCGAGCTGCACCCGTCGCAGGCGTTCATCATCGGCTCGCTGTTTGGCTGGAAAGGGCCGGATGGACTGCGCCGCTTCCACCGCGCGTACATCGAACAGGGCAAGGGCAACGGAAAAAGCCCGCTTGCCGGTGGGCTTGGCCTGTTGGGAATGACTGCAGCCGGTGAGGCCGGCGCGCAAATCTATGCGGCGGCGGCAAAGAAGGACCAGGCGGGCATTCTGTTCGCTGACGCGGTGAAGATGGTCAAGAAGTCGCCGCTGCTGGCTAAGCGCGTCGACTTCGCTGGCGGTGAGGGCCGGGAATTCAGCATGGCCCACCACGCCAGCGCGAGCTTCTTCCGACCCGTATCGCGCGATACAGGGCGCACCGGCTCTGGCCCCAGGCCGTACTTCGTGCTGGTCGATGAGGTGCACGAGCTGCCCGATCGGCGAATCATCGAAATGTTGGAGCGCGGCTTCAAGTTCCGCCGCGAGCCGCTGCTTTTCATGATCACCAACTCCGGTAGCGACCGGACCTCGGTGTGCTGGGAAGAGCACGAACACGCGGTGAAGGTGGCAGCCGGCCACACCGAGGCGGTGAACGATCCGACCTTCATTGGCGACGTGATCGATGACCGCACCTTCAGCTATGTGTGCAGCCTGGACGACGGGGACGACCCGCTCGAGGACCCACGCTGCTGGGCGAAGGCCAATCCCCTGCTGGGGGTAACGATCACCGAACAGTACCTGGCGGGTGTGGTGGCGCAAGCCAAGGCCATACCCGGGTCGCTGAACGGCATTCTTCGGTTGCACTTCTGCGTGTGGACCGATGCGGAGACCGCTTGGATGACGCGCCCAACACTTGAACCTGCTCTGGCCGACTTCGATCCGCAGATGCATGCGGGCCTCAAGGTATACCTCGGCCTCGATCTGTCCCAAGTGCGCGATATCACCGCGATGGCGGCGGTGGTCGAGACCGGCAGCGTACCGGTGGAGGTTGAAGTCGAGGGCGAGAAGATCGTCATCGAGAAGCCGACATTCGACGCGTGGATCGAGGCTTGGACACCCGGCGACACGCTGGACGCGCGGCAGCTGCAGGACAAGCTTCCCTACCGCGCCTGGGTCAACGGTGGCTTCTTGCACGCGCCGCAGGGCCAGGCGATCAACTTCCGGCATGTGGCCCAAGTCATGGCCGAGTACGACAACCGGTACGACGTGCAGCTGGTTGCATACGACCGCTACGCGTTCCGGCGATTCGAGGAGGAGGTCAACGACATTGGCTTGTCGGTGGCCTTCGCTGAGCACCCGCAGGGTGGGTGCAAGAAGGGCAAACCACTGGAGGCCGCGGTGGAGGCCGCAGAGCAGGCGGGCCAGCCCGCTCCGGAAGGCATGTGGATGCCCGGATCGCTGCGGTTGCTGGAGGAGGCGCTGCTGGAAGGGCGCCTGCGCCTGCGTCGAAACCCGGTTCTGGTGTCCGCAATCATGTCCGCCGTCATCGAGTCGGACCGCTGGGGCAACAGCTGGCTGTCGAAGGCCAGGTCGGCAAACAAGATCGACGCCGCGGTGGCCCTTTGCATGGCCATCGGCGCGGCACACGCCATGCCGCAGGACTCCGGCGGCATTGATGACTACCTGGAAAACGGCTTCTTTGGACTGATCGGATGACAACTTTTCGCTGGTACAACCCGAAGAGCTGGCGGTTCTTCGGCTATGACGACCCCGCGACGGGGAACTACGTCGAGGTCGACCTCTCGGTCGGTGGAAAGGGCACGAAGGCCGGTGTTCGCGTAACCCAGAAGAGCGCCCTTACGGTCAGCATCGTCTGGTCGTGCGTGAAGGTGCTTTCCGAGTCCGCTGCCGGCCTGCCTTGGAAGCTGTACGAGGACAAAGGCGGTTTGCGAGCGCTCGTTAAGGGCAGCAGCGCCCAACGGCGCCGCCTGCTGAGGCTGCTGACCAAGCCCAACCCGTACATCAAGTGGCTGGACCTGATCAAAGCCGTGGTGGTGAACATGGCGTTGCGCGGTAACGCTTTCGCCATCATCCAACGCGACGACGACGGCGCATGGATCGGCCTGATCCCGGTAGGAGTGGACAACGTCCGCATCGACACCGACGACGGCCTAATCTATTGGGCAACGATCAACGGCAGTGAAACTCCTGTATCACCGGAGAACATGCTGCACTTCAAGCTGTTCAGTGCGGACGGCATTGCTGGCCTGTCGCCAGTCGAATACCAGGCTGAAACCATAGGCTTGGCGCGCGCTGCGCAGGATTGGTCGGCCCGCTTCATGCGCAAGGGCGGCTTCACCGGTGGATACATCACCTACCCGGGCTTCCTGACCAAAGAGCAGCAGGCCCAGATCAAGGCGAAGCTTCCGGATATCCGCCAGGGTGACGTGGATGACCTGGGCAAGATGGCCATCCTTCAGGGCGGACCAACGATCACGCCGGCCGGCCTGACGCAGAAAGACAGCCAGTTCATCGAATCGCAGCAGTTCCAGGAGGAGGCGCTTGCCGGCATCTGGGGCGTTCCGCTCTACCTGACGAACCGCGCTCGCTCCACTTCGGTGCTGGGCTCGAATCTGGAGCAGCAGACCAGCGGTTTCGTCACCTTCGGCCTGAAGCCATACCTCGACGCGATCGAGAGCGAGATCAACGACAAGCTCTTCGCTGAAGGCGAAATGTTCGTGGAGGCCGTAGTGGAGGGGCTGCTGCGCGCCGACAGCGGTGCCCGAGCCACTTATTACAAGACCGCCCTCGGCGGTTCGGGCGGCTCGGGGTGGATGGCGATCAACGAGGTACGGGTGAAAGAGAACCTGCCTGTGCTGGAAGGCGAGCAATACAACCAGGTCACACGGTGGACCAGCAACCAACCCGACTCCAGCAGCGACGACAAAACGGGAGATCCCGCCAATGCTTAGCAAGTATTCCTGCCCGTTCGAGGTAAAGGCGGCTGATGACGCCGGCAACTTCGAGGGCTATGCCTCGGTGTTCAACAACGTGGATCTCGGCGAAGACCTGATCCTGCCGGGCGCCTTCGTCAAGGTGAAGACCACCCGGACTGGCCGGCTGCGCTTGGCGCTGTACCACAACCTGACCCGCTTGATCGGCGATGCCGAGTTCAAGCAGGACGACAACGGACTGCACCTGAAAGGGAAGGTCAACCTCAACGTCAGCTATGCCAAGGACGCCTACGAGCTGATGAAGGCCGGCACGTTGGACGAAATGTCTGTCGGCTTCAACACGCTGGAGGACGCGATGGAAACCCGCGAGGGACGGCGGGTGCGCGTAATCAAGAAGGCCGAATTGTGGGAGGCCTCGGTCGTCCCCTTTGGCATGAATCCCGAAGCACAGGTGATGAGCGTCAAGTCCGACGTTCGCGCCTTCGAATCGGCCCTGCGCGAACGCATGGGGCTGTCCCAGAAAGAGGCGGCGGCCGTCGCCTCGCTCGGCTTTCCCGCGATCCACCGTGACGGTGGCATTGGGGACACGGAGACCGTGAAGCAGCTGCAGCAACTCGGCACATCCATCGAATCCATTTTCAAGGAAATCAACCCATGAGCGACAACATCACCGAGATCCGCGAAGGCCTGGAAAAGCAGCTGAAGGAAGGCTTTGCCGGCTTGCAGAAGAAGTACGACAGCGCATCGACCGAGATCGAGAAGGGCAACCAGGTCACCACCGACCTGAAGAAGCAGATCCAGACCGCCACTGACGAAATCCAGAAGGTGGTGGACAAGGTCCTGAAGCTGGAGGAGAAGGGCATCGGCCTGGCCAACCAGCCCGGCCAGAAGAAGGGCTTCATCGACTTCATCAAGGGCAACGACGAGTACAAGTCGCTGCTCGGCCGTGAAAAGCCGGCTGCCGAGATCGAGATCAAGAAGGATGATCTGGCAGCAATGCAGGAAACCAAGGCCGTTACCAGCGCCGGCATCGTCGTTCCCAACTACGACCCGACCATCCAGCAGGGTATTCGCCAGGAACTGCGCATCCGCGACCTGATCCCGTCGATCTCGGTCACCGGCCAGAGCTACACCTACTTCCGCGAGAAGCTGCACACCCGCGGCGCAGGCCCGGTCGGCGAGGGCGGCGCCAAGCCGCAGAGCAACGTCACCTTCGAGCAGAAGACCGACCTGGTGAAGAAGCTGGCGGTTTGGATCCCGGTCACCGACGAGGCCTTGGACGACGTGCCGCAGATGTACGGCTATCTGCAGCAGCTGCTGCGCTATGACCTGAAGCTGGAAGAAGAAGTCCAGATCCTGAAGGGCGACGGCCTTGGCAACAACCTGCCGGGCCTGATGACGGACGCCACGCTGTTCGATGATGACCTGTCCAAGGCCAGCGACACCTCGATCGACACGGTCCGCCGCGCGATCTACCAGGTGCGCAAGCAGTCGAAGCTGTCGGCCGATGCCACGGTGATGACCGAGCTGGACTGGATGAACATCGAGCTGGAGAAGGACAGCCAGAACCGCTACCTGTTTGCCAACCTGCAGGGCTTCGTGACCCCGATCCTGTGGGGCCGCCCGGTGGTGGCTTCGGACAGCATGGACGAGGGCGACGGCACCACTACCGGTGGCGAGTTCCTGGTCGCCAACTTCCAGCGCGGCGCCACGATCTACGACCGCATGAGCTTCCTGTTCAAGGTCGGCCTGATCAACGACGACTTCGTCAAGAACCAGCGCGTGCTGCTGGTGGAAGAACGCCTGGGCCTGGCCAAGCGCCGCGTCGAAGCGTTCGTGAAGGGCCGCTTCAAGCCGCAGGCCTAATCGCCGCCAACCACGAGGGAGGCCGGCAATGCGCCGGTCTCTCTCCCGATACCGAGTGACGAAGATGAAAATCAAAGCACTGTGGGGCTTCCGTGGTGATGCCCCGAAGCTCAAATCGCCGTCCGCAGATGTGAAGGCGGGCGATGTATTCCCGGACGTGGAGCCCGAATACGGGCACGCGCTTGTTGGCAAGCGCCTGGTGGTGCAGTTGCATGAAGGTGCTGCGCCAGAGGAGACGAAGCCGGCCGGCCCGAGTGAATTCAAGGCAGGCGAGGGCGACACCTCGACGGCGGCAGCTCCGGATGCCCAGGCGGATGCCGTGGCCGATGCGGGCGGCGCGCAGGCGGCCAGCGGCGATGCCACCGCCGCTAGCCAGCCGACAGCAGCTGTCGATGCCGGCACCGATGGTGTCGCCGATGCAGGCGGCGCAGATGAAAAGCAGCAGCTGATCCAGCAACTGGAGGCGGCAGGCGCCACCTTCGATCGTCGCTGGGGCGTGCAGCGCTTGGCAGAGGTGCTGGCGGACGCCCAGAAGAGCGGGAAGTCGGCGTAATGGCCATCACCCTCGACCTTCCACTGGTGCGCGAGCAGTGCCGGATCGTTGACGAAATCAGCGACGCGTTGCTGCAGTCATACGTTGACGCTGCCCTGGCCCATGTACAGATGCACTGCGATCGCACCTTGGTTGAGGGTGACCCTTCCAGCGAGGGCGAAATGGCGCTGACGGCTGACGTGCGCCAGGCAGTGCTGCTGATGGTCGGAAACTGGGCGGAAAACCGCAGCGCTGTAGGTGAGCTGACCTCAGAAATCGCGCTTGGCGTGTCCCGGCTTCTTTGGTACAGGAAACGATTCTGATGGCCACTTCAGCAGGGCAGCGCCGCCACCTGATCCGCTTCGAGCGGCCGGTCGAAGTACGGGATCCATTGGGCGGACCGAAAAAAAAGGGGTGGGAGTTCGTCGCCGAAGCGTGGGCGAAGAAGACGAACCAGCTCAGTGCCACGGCAGAGGCGGTCGCGGCCGGCGCCGAACGATATCGGGAGCAAGTCCGCTGGGACCTGATCCCGCGCCATGTCGAGCCCACCTGGCGCATTGTGGAGCGGGGCAAGCCGTATGCGATCAAGAGCATCGCCCCAAGCAACGATGGTAGCGAGATGGCGATCATCGCCGTAGCGGGGTTAAGCAATGGCTGAGCAGATATCCATTCACGGCTTGGCCGGCTTGCTGCGATCGCTACGGGATGCGCCCAGGGCCGTACGGGGAAGTGCGGTCCGAGCCGGTATGCGCAAGGGCGGCAATGTGATCCGGGACGATGCGAGGCGCCGTGCGCCGAAGGCGTCGGGGTTCTTGGCCAGCCAGATCATCACGCGCCGAGCCAACGCGCAAAACAGGTCCCGCGCTGGCGTGGGCAAGGACGGGGAGTACTTCACCGTTGGGGTGAAGTCTGGCCGCCGACGCAAGTACGCCAACACCAAGCGGAACAAGCGACGTGGTCGAGCAGGGAAATCCTACGTTGAACGCGGCTGGGCCTACTACTGGCGGTTCCTCGAGTTCGGCACGAAGAAGCAGCGGGCATCGCCGTTCCTGACGCCGGCAGGCGAAGCAAAAGGTCCGGAGGCGGCGCAGGTGATCATCGATGAGACTCGGGCCGCGCTCGACAAGCAGCTGAGGAAGGAGGGCTGGAGATGATGGTTCCCCTGATCCAGTCCCTGCTGGAAGACGATGCAACCGTCCGGCAGGTGCTCGGCGACCCCGCCCGTCTATTCCTTGGCAGCGCGCCCCAGGACACCCCGCTCCCGTACGCAACGTGGGAAGTGGTCGGCGGCTCACCGACCGCGATGCTGTCCGAACCACCGCCGGCAGACGGCTGGCGGGTCCGCTTGACCGTATGGGGCGACAGCCTGAGCCAGGGCAACGGCGTCGCCGTCGCCATCCGCGATGTGGTGGAGCGCGTGGGCAGCGTCGAGTCGTACAACCCGACGCCCGACAACGACGACACGGACGCAGTGGGCATTTCATTCGACGTGCGGCTGCTGCAGCTGCGCTGATCCACACAACGGCAATCCACCGGCCCCGCAAGGGGCTTTTTTCATGCCCGTCGACGGGCACAACGCAAGGAAACCCCTATGGGACAGGTACTCAAGTCGAAGCACACCCAGCTGTTCATCGCCATCGGCGCGGCGGAGGTCATCAAGGTGACCCGCATTCGCTCGGTCGGCTTCCCGGACGGCCAGGCGTCGGAAATCGACATTTCCGACTTCGATGACGACTGGGATCAGTTCGTCGCCGGCCGCAAGGCAACCGGCAGCACGAGCATCGAGGTCATCTATGACTCGGTGGACTCCGAAGCGCTGGAACAGCTGCACCTGACCGGCGCAGTGGTCAACTTCCTGGTCACGGCGCCAGGCAGCGAAACGGCCGGCGTGGCCAAGCCGGTGGCCGTTGATGGTGTGATCACCCCGCCCACCACCGTCGTATCCAAGCAGTTCAACGGGTTCGTCCAGAACTTCGCGGTGACGGTGGCCGACAACGATGTGTGGAAGGCCACGATGACCATCCGCGGTTCCGGTGCTGTGACCACCCACCGCCCGACGCCGTAAGGCTGCGGCAACGGCACACACCCAGGCCCGCTTCGGCGGGCCCTCTCTTTGGCAGGGCGCGCGGATCCTCCGCGTGTTAGCCGTGCGCGGCCCGCGCGCCCTGTCGCCATTCAAGGAAACGGCCAATGAGCAAGACCAACGAAACCCCCGAAACCCATCTGCAGCAGCCCGTGAGCATCCTGCAGTCGTTCACCAGCCTGGGCATGTTCGCGTCGAAGGATGTGCACGCCGACACGATCACGCTGCCCAACGGAGCCAAGGCGCAGTTCCACGTGCGCGAGCTGCCCGATGCGGAATTCCGCAAGCTGTGGAGCGAGGGCGACCGCGCCAAGCTGATCGCTGCCTCCATCTGCGACGAGGATGGCAAGCCGGTGATGAACGTGACGCAGGCCGCCCAGCTGAAGCCGCTGGTGGCGGCAGAACTGCAGCGCGTAGCCATGAAGCACTCCGGGTTCGGTGACGAGGCCGCGCAGGCCCAGGCGGACGCGGGAAACGACTAAGGCAGCGTGGCGAGGACTGGTTCTGGAAGGTCCTCGCCGGCCACCTACACCGGACGGTGTCGGAACTGCAGGCGGCCATGTCGCGCCGCGAGTTCCTGGAATGGTGGGAGTTCCACAAGCGCAATCCCATCGACCCGGTCAGCCTGCACCTGAAGCCAGCTGCCTTCGTCGCATACATCACCGCTGCACACAGCCAGGGCGGCACCAAGCGTGGCATGCAGCACTACCTGGACGCCCTTGTGCCCCGGTCCGACGACGACGAGGCAGAGGACTGGTTTGATTCTCTTGGATGACCCATGGCCGACACCTTCGGGCGCTTCGCTGCGCTTCCCATTGGACCGTTTCTCGCCGCCCGAGATGGGGGGCTCACTCTCGCAACGACGGCCGCGGCCGATCTCAACCGGTGCGCGCGATCGGACTTCACCCTGATCACCGGCGTTGTGGGCGTTGAATTCGCTCTGTGGGGTGACGACGACCTTTCCGCCGTGGTCGGGTTCGTCACGCCGGCGGCGCCACTCAACCAGGCGCCGGGCACAAACGGGGAGGGTATCGGTTGGGAGCTGGCAACCGGCCGGCTGATCCAAGGCATCGGCGCCATCGCCACGGGCCTCCCGTTGGTGCAGCACGGCGATATCGTCGGGATGCGGGTTTCCTTCGGGAGCCCGTCCAGGCTGCACCTCTATCTCAACGGCTCGCTGGTCCACCAGCGCGACCTACTGCTGGCCGGTCCGCTGCACTTTGCCGCTTCTCTGGCTGCAACCAAGGCCGGTGGGCTGTGCTTGGCCGTGAACGCTGGACAGTGGGGCGCGCGGAGTGATGCCGCGATCGCCGGGTGGAGGCTGGAGCAGGCCCAGGTCGCGTCGGCACGGCTGGCCGATGGCGACTGGCTTTCTGCGCCAGGCGATAGCCCGGCAAACGCCCGCTATGAAGGGTTGGTCGCAGAGGGCGTGAACCTGGTGCAGGAACTGAGTTTCTGGCCGTGGGGCGGCGACCCCGTCTCGCAATCGGCAGCGGCTGAGTGCGTCGTGGCAGATGCCGAGGGCATGCTTGATGGGCTCGCCCTCTCAGGCGGCTCCGGTGCCTCGGTCCAGATCCTGATGGTTGACGAGACCGCCATGCTCGCCGATGCGGTTCCGGTGTTTCGTTGTGCCATCGACCAGATCGAGATCAACGACGACGGCAGCAAGACCCTCCACCTGCGGGACGCGCACGACTATCTGGCCCAGCCCATCAACCGTGGCGTGTTCCTGCCCAATGTCGCGTCACTGGCATGGAAGCCACAGCCGGTCGTGATCGGCGCCGTGGCGAGTGTGCCGGCCGCCGGCGGTAACTCGGACGCCACCTCGATGTTCCTGGCCGATGGCCCGGTCTATGTCGATGCGGTCATGGATCGCGGCGACCTGATGGAGCCGGGGACCTTTGAAGTTGCGCCGGATCACCAGCAGCTGCTGATGAAGTCTCCACCGGTGATGCCAGTGGTGGTTGACCTGTCCAGCGTGGGAGCCGGTATGGCGCCAGCAACGCTGTCTCTGGCCGTCGCCGAGATCATGGGGCGCCTGGGCATGGGGGCGTGGTCGGCAGCCGACTGCGCGGCCATCGACGCCGCCACCGGCTACGAGGGGGTCGGGTACTACGCGGGAACGTCGATCACCGGCCGCGATGCGCTCAATGCGATCCTGCCCAGCTACGGAACCGGGTGCTACCAAGATGCGACCGGGGTGCTGCGGTTCGTTCGGGTAGTGGCTCCGGAGAGCTATGAGGGTGTGCCGGCGTTCGAGCTGACCGACGACGATATGGCCAGCGACCTGGTGGGCGTACCGGATGAAGCGCCCAACCTGACCCGCCGCATGGCCTACAGGCCGAATGCCCAAGCCTTGGGTGCGTCGGACCTGGTCACCGACGTGGTCGACGTTCCGCAGGCGCGGCGTGACGAACTGACCGCCTTGTATCGCGGCCAGGTGTTCGCGGCTGGGCCGCTGGACGCTCACTACCGCCGAGCCGAGGCAGCTGATCCGGTTATCTCGCTGTTCTGGCGGGCGGCCGATGCTCAGACCGAGATCGACCGGGTGGTGGCCATCTACCAGCGGCAACGCTTCTTCTACCAGGTCACCGTCCGCGGTGATCAGCAGCTTGCGCCGCTGCCTGGGCAGATTGGCCGGTTGTACTACAGCCGGTACGGCCTGGCTGACGGGAAGCCGGTACTGGTGCGCCGAGTTGAGAGAAACCCAGCCACGGGTGATGTGGTGCTGACCTTGTGGGGGTGAGAGTGTGCTTATCGGATATGGAATGCCGGCAGCAGTGACCGTGACGCTGGCCGGCGGAACATGGCTCAGTAGCGATCAGGGCGCCGCGCTGTTCGACGGCAAGCCGGGGCGCGCCAGCCGGATTCGACGGACGGGGGCCCTGTCCGTCACTGTGACGCTCGCCCAGGCCGTCGTGCCGGGAATAGTGGCGGTGCTGGGGCTGAACGTCCCAGCGGGCGTGGCGGTGCGCGCTGCGGGCGCCGTTGGCACGACGACGCGGCTCCCTGACGGAAGCGTGTGCGCATGGCTCTTCCCGCAGGGTTCGGTGCCTGTCACAACGGTGTCCGTGGAAATCGACACCACCGTGACCAACGTCGATATCGGCGAGATTGCCATCTTCCAGGCCGTGGATGTGGGAATCAGCGACGGCTGGGGCGTTGCCACGATCGACACCAGCGCCCACACCAGGACGAAGGGCGGGCAGGTCAATACCGTGCCTGGGGCGCTGTACCGCAGGCTGACCTGCAATCTGTCCGGCCGGGCCACGGACGTTGTGCGCGGCGGCGGCTTGAACGGAATGGACTGGGAGACGATCGGCGCGGCGCTGGCTGGCCGTCAGCGCTCCTGCGTTGTTCCGCAGTATCGGGATATGACGACCAAGGCGCTCGATCCGCTGCTGGCGGCCCGGTCAGCGCTCTACGGCTACCCCACGCAGCTGCCGACTGCCGAAAACATCAGCCGGCAGTACTTTTCCGGGTACATCGAGTTTGAGGAAGTCCCTGCGTAGCTGGCATGATCCCTGAAAATCTAGGGAGGTTTTATGAACTTTGGGAAGTTGTTCGCGCCGTTGCTGCTTGTGGCGCTGGCCGGTTGTTCGTCGCCCAAGGATGACGGCTCAAAGAAGGCCCTGTTGAACTGCATGAGCGCAATTCAGTCTGCCTCGGATAATCCGAGTGCTACGAAGGTCCCGTACTCCAAGGACTGGGGAACGGCTGGAGAGCACTACTTTGCTTGGCCGGCTGGGTCAGGCCTGATCTTGGCCACAAAAGGCGGGGCCGCGCAGCCGGCCTCGGCGTCCTGTATCACGAACGCAGCTGGAATCGTGACTGACATGACTATCAATGGGGCGGACGTCCCGATCCGCTAAGACACTCCCTCCATAAGTCTCAAAGCCCGCTCTGTGCGGGCTTTTTTTTTGGAAACGCGATGAGCCTCTACACCCTTACAGTGGACCTGCTGCTGAAGTCGGGATCCTTCGAGCGTGACAGCGGGAAGGCTGCGCGCGTTGTTCAGCGCGACATGGCGACGATCCAAACTTCGATGTCCGACGCCGCGCGTCGTGGTGCCGATGAAGTGGCCACAGGCTTCCGTCGAGTGGCATTCGAGGCCATCGGGCTCTCATCGGCGCTGACTGCGGTGAAAGCCGCCATTGGAAAGGCTGACGAGTGGACAAACCTCAACAATCGACTGCGCCTGGTGACTCAGGGGCAAGCGCAGTTCGCTGCGGCTCAGGCGGACGTGATTCGCATCGCTGGCGCGGCTCGACAGCCTCTTGGCGCCACTGCGGAGCTGTATCAGCGCATCGCGATGAACCAGGAGGCTACCGGTTTGTCTGGGGCCGCGCTGGCACGTGTCGTAGAGACCATCAGCAAGACCATGGTCATAAGTGGCTCAACCTCTGCTGGTGCAGAGGCGGCGCTAGTACAGCTTGGCCAAGCATTTGCTTCGGGCACTCTGCGTGGCGAAGAGCTGAACTCGGTGATGGAGCAGGCGCCGGCACTGGCGCAGGCCATCGCGAAAGGCTTGAACGTACCGATCGGGAAGCTGCGTGAACTCGGCGCTGCCGGCAAGCTGTCGTCTCAACAGGTAATCAGCGCGCTGCAAAGCCAAGCCGGTGCTGTTGATGAGGCGTTCGGCAAGATGGCCGCCACCGTTGGGCAGTCGCTGACCCTGTTCAACAACAATTTGCAGGTAATGATCGGTAGGGCCGACGAGGCGACTGGCGCATCGCAAGCGCTCGCCGCTGGTATTGGCGCGCTCGGCAACAACCTGCAGATGGTTGCCGTTGCGGGTGCGGCGGTAGCTTCGGGCCCACTGCTGAAAGCACTTCTCGCGCGGGTGGCTGCAACAAACGCAGGGATGGCCGCTGATCGTGCCGCGGCGGCGCAGAATCTGGCTGCTGCGCAGCAGCTTGAATTGCGCGCACGTGCAGCCATGCTTGATGCGCAGGCCGAAGTCCGCCGAATGGAAGTAATCGGCGGCAGTGTATCTGTCAGCGCCAAGGCTGCTGCCGCGACGCTTGAGCACCGGCAGGCGACCCTATTACTCGCTCAGGCGCAGACCCAGTCGGCGGCTGCAAGCGCAAGTTGGGCTGCGAGGGCGGGAGCGTCCACCTTGGCAATGCTGGGCGGGCCTGCCGGCATTGTCACGATGCTGGCTACCGCTGCCGCCGGCTGGCTGATCTTCCGGGACAACACCAATACGGCATCGGCAGCCTTGGTGGACTTCGGTGGCGCTGCGGACACCGCGATTGAGAAGTTCAGAACCCTCAACAGCCAGATGCAGGCGGGCGAGATCCTGCGCCTGCAGAAGGAGATCGACGCCAACTATCGGACCATCACCGATTCGATCACCGAGATGGTGGCCGCCGCCACCAACTTTGCGACCGTTGGGCAAGCCTCGGACTTCATCAAGGAAACCGAGCGGCTGGATTCCGCGTTCAAAGCCGGCAAGATCAGCGCTGACGATTTCTCGGCTGGCCTTGAGGCGGCGTGGAATTCAATGATTGAGGGGTCTCCTGCTGCAGCTGCTGTCGCAAAGAGCCTGACGGAAGAAACCGCCGCCGCGGCCACTGCTGGCCGGGAGGTCGATCGCAAGCGGGCAATCCTTGAGGCGTTCACCGGTAGCAGCACCCAGGCGAAGAGCGCTACCGATGCCCTGGCGGGCTCGTTCAACGTCCTGGGCGATTCGGCAGGCGCTGCCGGAAAGCGCATTGCTTCGGCGATGCAGGCGCTGCCTGGCCAGCTCGCGCGCGTAGGCAAGAGCGCGGGCGAGGTCGCCAAGCTGGATGTAGCCGACTGGTTCAAGGAAGCCCAGGCCGGCGGCGTGGACTTCTCCAAGCGCGACGACCCGAAGGTACAGCAGTACATCGAACAGGGGGCGCAGTACATCCGGTTGCAGACGGAGCTGGCTGCAGCGCAGAAGAACTTCACCGAATCGCGTAAGGGTTCGGCAGCTGCTGAGCGTGCTGGCGCCAAGGACCGCAAGGCCGACGCGGAGGCGACCAAGCGTTACAAGGAGCAGGCGGCGATGGCCGCCGCGACGATGGCTGGGCCGCTGGCTGAAGCCACCGAGCGCCAGAAGCAACTGGAGGACAAGCTCAAGGAGGCACTGAAGGAGGGGCGCATCGAGCGCGCGGCGTACAACACCCTGGTGCTGGAGTCGCAGAAGGCGCTGGAACTCTCAAGTGCTGAGGTCAACAAGGCACTGTCCAGCCCCGAAGCGCTGCTGGCGACCATGGACGCCGAGGTGGCCATGCTGGGCAAGGTCGGCCGCGCTCGCGAGCTGTCGCGCCGGCAGATGATGAACGAGCGCGACATGCGGCAGGAGCTGCAGAAGGCCGTGGAAGCCGCCGGGGGCAAGGAAGCACTCGCCCTAGCGAAGGGCGCGGAAAGCTATGAGGCCTACGAACGGTCAATGCTTGCCGCTGCCGACGCGTCCGCTGCGCTGTCGATCCAGGTGGAGGAAGCAGCGGCCAACGCCGAGGCTTGGGCGAATGTGGTCCTGGACGGCGTGGATGGTGTTGCCGATGCAATGGCCGATTTCGTGGCCAGTGGCTTGCGCGATTTCAACGGTCTGTGGGGCGACCTGAAGGACGTAGCCAAGCAGGGACTGCGGGACATTGCCCGGGAGCTGCTGCAGCAGAAGCTGGTGATCCCCATCCAGACGAAGATCATGGAGGGGATCAGCGGCTGGGGCGGGCAGGGTGGTGGCTTCAGCCTGGACAGCCTCATGGGTCTGTTCGGCGGAAACGGATCGGCTGCCGGTGGCAAGAACCTGAGCAACATCGCCGGCCTGCTGTCGAAGGGGCAGGGGTTGTTCAGCGCCGGCGCCGGTGCGGCCAGCGGTGGCATCAGCGCGGGGAGCCTCGCAGGGTTCGGCAACAACGTCGCAGCCTTTGCCGGTGGCGGCGCCTCCGCAGCGGGCGGAACCGCGGCAGCTGGTGCTGGTGCCGCTTCGACTGCTGCGGCAGCGGTGCCGATCATCGGCTGGATTGTTGCCGGCATGATGAAGAACGCCGAGTTGTTCGATCAGGGCTGGGACATTGCCAACGGCGAGAGCTGGGCCGGAAAGATCGCCACGGCCGGCGCCGTTGGGCTCGCGGACAAGGGGTTCCGCGGCCTGGGCTTCAACGACAAGACGGCATCCATCCTGTCGGGCTCCAGCATCCACGCCAAGTTGTTCGGCCGCAGCGCGCCCAAGGTGACCGGTCAGGGCATCACGGGCGATTACGGATTCGGGGGCTTCAACGGTCAGTCCTACGCCGATATCAAGGCCAAGGGCGGCCTGTTCCGCTCGGACAAGAAGTGGACGCAGTACGGGGCGCTGGATCCTGGCATCGATCGCACGTTCGACATGGCGGCTCGCCAGGTGCGCGGCGCAGCCACTGACCTGGCAAAGCAGCTGGGCGTGGATCTCTCCGGGCAGCTGGCCGGGGTGAAGGTGTCGCTGGGCAAGATGCAGCTGTCGGCGGATTCGGCAGAGGCGAAGGCGCAGCTGGAGGCCTACCTAGCCGACATGACGGACCGCCTGTTCACCGAGGCCGTTCGGGCTGCAGGGTTTGGTGGCCAGCTGGATGGCTACTTCGAAGCGTCGGATGTGTTCTCGGCCCTCAGTGCTTCCATCGCACTGGCCGTGGGCAATGCCGACGAGCTGGGCCGCGCCCTCAGCGGCATGGAGGTGGAGAAGGTCAACAAGGCCGTTGATTACTTCCAGGACCTGGCCAGCGTCGCCGGCACCGACTTGGCCACGCAGGTGCAGAAGGTGACGGGGCTGCTGGGCAACTACGCCACGCTGATGGCCGACGTTTCCACGCAGCTGATGACCGGCGACCTGTCGAGCTACCAGCAGCAGGCGCTGACCATTGAGCGCACCTACCGCCAGCAGGTGAAGTCGGCCAACGACTACGCCAAGGCGCTGGGCCTGTCCGGTGCGCGCGCTGAGGACTTGGCCAAGATCGAAGCCTTGCGGGCGATGAACATGGGCAAGCTGCAGGCGCAGATCGACAAGGACAAGAAGGCCATGCAGTACGGCCTGTCGATCAGCGACCTGTCGCCGCTGACGGACCAGGAGAAGCTGGGCGAGGCGATGAAGGAGCTGCAGCGGGCGGTGGCCGGTGGCGACACCAGCGCCGCTCAGTCGGCGGCCCAGGCGGCGCTGGGCTTCGGTCGGAACCTCTATGCCAGCGGTAAGGACTACAACGGTCTGTATGACCAGGTAACCGGCCTGATCGACGGCATGAAGGTGGGCGACCTAGACAAGGAGGACGGCACCAGCATGGGCCAACTGGCCGATGCAATCGAGGCGCTGCCGGACAACTTCAGCCGTGCCGTGTTCGACCTGGTGGTGAACAAGGACGCGCAATCGCAGACCACCGCCGCGGTGCAGCAGGGCAATTCGCTGCTCCTCGAGCAGAACCAGCTGCTGCGGGATCTGCTCGCCACCACCACCCAAGGCGTCCGCACGTCCAGCAGCAGCGCGCTGCGCAACTCTCTCAACGCTGTATACGCGAGGTAATCCGCAATGCTGGCAAGGAAACTCACGCTGGTTGAAATCGGCGTGGGCGCGCTGCCGTCCCCGTCTCCGGCGGCACCGCGCTACTCGACCTGGTTCCCGGTGGCCTATCGGCCACCGGAGGTGCCGCCGGTGGACGGGGTTGTCCCCAACCCGGTGGCCGATGGTGTGCTGATCGAATGGAACCCGGTTGACCAGGCCGGGGTGATCTACGTGATCGAGCGCGGGCCGAGCCCGCAGGGGCCGTGGACGGAGATTTGCCGTACCGTCGAAACCCGTTACCTCTACAGCGACGGCAGCGGCACGAAGTGGTGGTTTCGGATCACCCCGACCGTGCGCGGCAAGCCGGGCTCGGGCTCGGTGGTGGAGGCCACGCCATCGCCGACCACGAGCGACCTGATCGAGCAGCAGCAGCGGCTGACCAAGGAGATTGCCGACCGCATCGAGGCGGACGCAACCGAGGCCGCCGCCCGGGCCGATGGCCTGGCCGACGCTGCCCGCGATCTGCTGGCCGAGGCAGCGCTGCGGCAGCAGGGCGTGTCGGACGCCATGGAAGCAATCACCCAGGAGGCGCAACACCGAGCAGACGCCGACCTCAACGAGCGACTGGCGCGCGAGGCCGCCATCACGTTGGAGGCCGAAACCCGACAGAGCGACGTTGAATCGCTGTCGCGCGCGCTGTCGGAGATCGTGGCCGGGAGCGGCACGCAGTTCGATAGCCGGAAAATCTGGTACTTCGACACGACGGCCGAGGGCTGGACGGGGAACGGGTCCGATCCCACCGTGATCGACGGCTGGCTGCGGCCGGCCAACGGCACCGAGGCACCATGGGTACAGTCGCCACCGGCGCTGGAGATCGACGGCAGCGCCTATCGCTTCGCCAAGCTGCGTGTGAAGCGAGTGGGTACGCCGGTGTGGAATGGCTACCTGCAGTGGATCACGGCCGAGGACCAGAACTGGGACGTGGACAAGCGGGCACTGATCCCCCAGCCCCTGTGGGATGACCATGGCGTGGCCACGGTCGACGTGGCGGACATTGCCTGGTGGCCGGCCGAGGTGGATGCGGTCCGGCTGCAGTTCGGCGATGAGCAGGCGGTGGCCAACTACTTCCTGGTGGATTGGGTGGCCATCGGCCGGCCGACACCGGGTGCTGGCGTGGCGCTGGTGCAGGAGGAGGCGCGGGCGCGGGTTGCGGGCGATGTTGCCGAGGCCAGCAAGCGGGAGACGTTGGCCGCCCAGCTGCGTGGTGACTATGAAGGGACGGATCTGTCCCAGGTTGCAACCGGCCTGTTTGCGGCCGAGCGGGACGCGCGCGTAAGCGCTGATGCGGCGTCGGCAACGGCCATCGAGATCCTGCAGGCGCGCATGCCGATGGGTGATGGGCCGCTGGCCACCGAGGCGAGCGTAACGGAGGAGCGCCAGGCGCGCGCTGATGGGGATAGCGCCAACGCTGAGGCCATCGGCCGGGTATCGGCGAGGATGCCCGCAGGAGACGGCGCCGTGGCCTCTGCGGAGGCGCTGGATGCTGTCTCCGCCCGGGTGGAGGAGACAGAGGACGGTGTCCGGGCTGTCGGCGACAGAACGTCGTCGCTCGAAGCCCAGATGACGTACAAGCACGCCGGCGACCGCGACTGGAACGCGGGAGACCGAAAGGTATACGCGGGCGTCAAGACCTGGCAGTCGGTCATCGCGCAAGGCGATAGGGCCAATGCCAAGCAGGTGGAATCGGTGCGCGCCGAGGTGGGCGAGTTCGAGGCCAGTGCAACCAGATCAATCGAGGTCATCGCCACCGAGCAGGCGGCCCAGGCGGTACAAGTCCAGCACCTCGGGGTCGAGTTGGATGGCAAGGCCTCAGCCGATTACGTCGAGGAGATCAGCGCCAGGGTCGAGGTGACCGAGCAGGGCATCGAAGCGGTCACCGAACAGCTGACTTCAGTCAAGGCCGAGGTGGACGGCAAGGCCAGCGCACAAGTAGTTCAGGGCATGGAAGCCAGGGTGGTGCAGACCGAGGGTGGCCTGGCGCAGGTGATGGCCAAGGCGTTCCTGCACCTGATCGCGGACGCCGGCGGTGGTCCGCTGGTCGGCGGTATGGAGCTCGGTAACGACGGCAACGTGGTAAGTCTGCGATTCCTGACCAACAGCATGGAGATCGTCGCTCCCAATGGCGCCTCCGAGGGCATGGAGTGGCGCAACGGCTACCTGCGTGTATGGAAGGGGGCGGCACAGCGAATCATCGGCCCTGGCTTTGGTGCAGCAGGCGACAATCTGATCGACTATTTCGGCCCCAACGTGGGCGCGGGGGCCGCTTCCAAGGCAAACGCCATGATGTGGATGGACGCGAGCGGCAGTGCGTACTTCGGCGGGCAGTTGTCTGCCGGCATTCTGCGCAACGCGGTTCAGACCACGACCACGCAGACCATCGGTACTGAGTTGGTCAACGGTCCATTCGCAACCAATGGCCGCGTGCGCACGGTGACCGTCAGCTTTACGCGGCGGCACAGGCGGGTAGCCACCACGCTGGGCCCAACCGGATTCGTTGCCGGAGCGGGCCAAAACACTGCGCGAATCGACGTCTATCGGAAGATCGGCAACGGCGCTGAATCGCTGTGGCAGGTGCTCAACGTCACTGGGTCGGTAATCATCAACAACGAGCCTGACGGCTCGGACGTCGCTGATTCCAACTGGGGCGGCTCGTTCACAGTGAACGACACCAGCCCCAGCTCTGAAACGATGCAGTACCGGGCAGTAATTTCCGGCTTCACTGCCCAGGACGTGACGCACACCTCTGGCACGTTCCAGCAGCAGACCATCACACAGAGCCTATCGATGATCTCGGTAGAGAACTGAAACAGCCCATGACGCTGGCCGGCTTGTCCGGCCGGCTTTGCCGTGGGCAATGCCAACAGGAAAGACACATGCCGCAGAAACTCATCGATCAAACGACCATCCAGCCAGATGGTAGTCCAGGCGACGACGCCTTTACCGCGTTTGCGATCTGCAACGACAACTTTGAGGATGCCGAGGCACGCTTGGTGTTGTTGGAGTCCGGCGGCGGAGAGATAGGCGGGCGCCTGGACAACGAGATCACCGAGCGCACAGCGGCAGATGCCGCACTCGGTGCCCGCATTGATGCAGAGCATTCCCTTATCACGCAGGAAACCGCTGATCGCATCACGGCAGTGCAGGCTGAGGCGACGGCGCGTGCGAACGTTGATACTGCCCTCGGGCTGCGCATTCTGGGTAAGAACGGTTTCATCAATGGCGATTTTGAATGGTGGCAGCGAGGTACGACGTTTAACGGGGCGGGTTATACAGCTGATCGTTGGTACTTCAACGCAGGTGGGGTTGCATCCCCGAACGTTGTGCGCAACCCCATCGCCCTCGGCCAGTTCCCCAACATCAAGGCGCCCGCATTTGCTCGCGTAAGCTATGGTGCTATTTCTGACGCCGCCGCGCACTTTGTTGTTTATGAGCAGCTGATTGAAGGTGCGAACACCTACGCCGGTCAACAGGTGACTGTCAGTTTCAAGGTTTTCAACAGCGGTGCAGCGGGTCGTCAGATTGCATTGGAAGTCCGTCAGAACTTCGGCTCTGGTGGTAGTGCCACTGTTTCCGGCATCGGCGCAAAGAAATTCGCGCTAGCAGCAGGTATCAACAGCATCACTCACACAGTCAATGTTCCGTCTGTGGCAGGTAAAAGCTTCGGTGCTAACAATTCGCTCGGCTTCGCTCTCTGGGCATCGGCTGGCACAAATTGGAATGCGCGCAGTGACAGCCTTGGCGCACAGAGTGGAGATGTGCATTTCACCGAAGTTCAAATTGAACCCGGTGCCATCGCAACAGAGTTTGAACGCGTCCCGAAAGCATTGAGCTTGATGCAGTGCCAGCGCTATTGCTACCCCTATGAGGTCATGAGTGGCGGAGGGTTCACGACTGCAATTGGCTTGGGCAACTCGCAGATTCTGGCCTTCTTGGAACTCCCTGTGACTATGCGCGCGATGCCCAGTGCAACCAGCGTGCTTGGCGCGCCGACTTTGACTGGCGCGGGATCAAGTGGCGCAGGTGCCGCGAGCGGCCAGAATTACATTCCTGTTTCTAGCCAACGTGTCGCACTTGTAGCAACGTTTAGCGGCTTTACGGTGACCCCTAATGCAGTTGGATATCTTGGGGCTGGACCGCAAGGCTACAAAGTCATCATGGACGCGGAGCTTTAATCATGTATCAACTCACAGGAAACCCTGATGTCATCCATCGCACTGACACTGGTGCGTTTATTCCGCGCGGTCACTGGATGTGGGCCGACTATGAAAAGTGGCTGGACGCCGGAAACACGCCGTTGCCGTTGGTCCCGTTCAAGTCGCTGGCCGAAGTCAAAGCCGATCTTGCTGCAGCTGCCACTGCAGAACGTTGGAATCGCGAGACTGGCGGTATCGTTCTGGGCGGCGTGCAGGTTGGCACCACGCTTGACGATCAGAACCGACTGAGCGGCGTTCTGTCGGCCATCCAACTCGGCGGGCTGGAATCGGTGGACTTCAAGGCGCAAAGCGGGTGGGTGCAGTTGACCGCGCCGCAACTGCAGGGGATCGCCCTGGCCATCTCTGCTCACGTGCAGGCCTGCTTCACCGCTGAGCGCGCGCACCATGAGGCAATCGAGCAGCTGCAGACGCAGGCTGACGTGGACGCCTACGACGTGATGGCGGGCTGGCCATCGGGATCCGGCCTGGGGCATGAAAGCCCCCCTGTCGCCGGATAGGCCGCTGGCTGACGCCTGCTACACCCATCACGCTGCCACAACGCAGCCTGCGGCCAGATTGCGGCCATGTGCTATTCCGCCCAGATCGAAGCCGCCTACCAGAAGCTGGTTCGCATGACCGGCGCCACCGTGTCGCTGCAGGAGTTCGCCGCGCTCTACGCCCACGACCCGGGCAAGAAGCGGCCCAAGACCCCGAAGGCGATGGATGATGCGTTCCGCGACGGCACCAGCCCGGCAGAGCGGGTAGTGTGGGCCGAGATTCAGCAGTGGAACCAGGCCGAGGCCGCCATCCTTGAGCAGCAGCTTTTCGCCAACCGGAAGCGCCTGGCCGATGCGGAGCGATCGCTGCAGACCAAGGAGACGAAGAAGGCCCGGGAAGATGTGCGCATCGCCGGCAACAAGATCGAGCGCGCCATGGGCAAGCTGGGGGACCTGAAGCGGTCCGAGGGCAAGGACCGGGACAGCCGGATCTTCCCCGGCGTCTATGCCCCGGTGATCGTGTCCGAGGGCGGCAAGCTAACGATCAAGCCGATGCGCTATCAGTGCCGTCTGGCCGGGAAACCGGCCAACTACGATCAGCGCTTCCCAGGCACTTACAACGCCAGGCGCGACAGCCTGGAGAAGTTCTGGGCGCCGGCCTTCGGCCACACCCACGGCTTGATGGTGGTCGATACCTTCTACGAGAACGTGCAGGGGCCGGACGGCAAGAACCAGGTGGTGCAGTTCACCCCGCGCACGCGCGAGCCGATGCTGGTTGCCTGCCTGTGGTCGCACTGGGTGGACCCGGCAGGCAAGGAGCCGGATCTGCTGTCGTTCGCCGCGATCACCGACGACCCGGAGCCCGAAGTAGCGGCCGCAGGCCATGACCGGACCATCATCAACATCAAGCCCGAGCACGTTGACGCGTGGCTAAATCCGGACCCGACCGACCTGGCAGCCCTCTACCGGATCTTTGACGACAAGCGGCACCCGTTCTACGAGCATCGGCTGGCAGCCTAGGGGGCGTTCCTATCAAGCCCAATCTGCTCGGTTAAAACTGTCAGGGATTGCTGGAATGCTGCGACAAACAGGGGGCCGCCGTCATCCGCGTGGGTGCTTGCGATCGATGGGAGCAGCCTTGTCCATGTGTCGAGCAGGGCGCTTGGATCCTGATGGGTCAGAATTGAAACGCGTAGGGCGTACTCCATCGCCTTGAGGTAGCCTCGATGAACCTCAAGTCCTGCCTCGCAGGCATGAAGGCGATCCAGAATTTCGGTGATCTCGGTGCTCATGGCGGGCTCGACAGCTGCCTGTAGGAAGGTGATAGTTGGCGGACGCCCAAACGAGCCCGCTATGAGCATCCTCAACGTTTTGCTCACTCGTGACCACCTCGTTGTCGCGGTGGATACCTTGGCTGAGGATGCTCGCACGGGTGCTCATTCGGCAGGCGCAAAATTGTTGCTGATCCCTCAGCACAACCTGGTGCTGGCCACGCGCGGCTCCGCCCAGTTCTTCCTCCGCATCTACGAGTTGGCGCTGCAGGCCAGCTTCCGCGCGGACTTCACGATGGAGCAACTCTCCAGCGAGCTGGGTCTAGTGATTGACCAGCTGTGGCCGAACTACGAGAACGCTGTAGCCGAGGCGGGTCTTCCGCGCGAGCAGCTAGGGACCGAGTTGGTACTTGGGGGCTGGTCGCCCAAGAACGGCCGGATGATGGCCACGGCGTATGCCAAGAGCGACAGTCAGCGCTTAACCGTGGTCCAGCCGATCGTGGGGCAGCTGGCATCGCCTGGCGAGCCGCTGCGAGCCGCGACTCCGAGTATGGTGCAGGCGGATCTGATCGCCCATGCGCGGTTGCAGGCCGGCTACCTCAATGAGCAGATGGGACGGCAAGTGGCTGGAGGGCGGTTCCTGGTGGGGTTTCTGCAGAAGAGCCAAGCCGTCGTGAAGGACCTTGGGGCGATATGAGCCAGCGTCCCCGCTCGCGCGGGGACAATAAAACTAAGTACTAGGTGGCCGACTACTGGCAAACGTACTCGGTAGAGCTTTCAAAGAACCTGTCGTAGTAGTCGTTTGGATTATCGCCAGAGCCGAAGTACACAAGCTCTGCACGGTAGTAGTTGGTGACCCCGTAAAGTCCAGGTGTGCTACACGTCGCCGGTATCGGACCTTGGTACTTCTGACCTGCGAAAACGTGGTGATACTCCTCGCAGGAATAGCCGCCGCCAACGGCGTGAGGATCTGGCCTACAGGTGCCGCCACCGTACTTCATGTTGTCAAAACCGGTGGATGCGTCGGTCGAGCATGAGCCCAGCCCTTCCGGACCCCAGTCGCCGTACGTGTAGACGCCGCTGGGCCCGTCCACGCCGCCCTGGCAGAAGTTCGTATAGGCCACCGGATAAGGCTGGATGGTTTCCGAGTCCACCCATAGCAGGCGGCCCGTTGGCACCCACTGACCGGCGAACGCGCTCTGAGTGAAGCCGACCGATAGCAAAGCAAGTGACATGCCCAACATCAGGCGGCGAGGGGTCGAGCGGGCAGTCCTGCAATCGTTTTGCATTGAGTTCACTTCCATCTCTCCGTGAGTAGGGTAGTGCTGCACTGCCCGCGCACGGTCGCAACACCCCGGCATAGGTGCAATCGGAAGACCGCCCAGAATGGTGTAGGTAAAACCCCAAGGCGGCGAGCTATGTGACCCGTGTCGAAGTGTGAGCGATTCAGGCAGGTGGCCGGCGCCTTCGCAGGATCTGCGACGCCCGGTCGTATCCTCCCCGGCATGCTCCCCTCGCACGGCTACCAAGGCTTCCGCAATGCCCCAATCCCCTCTGGCTGGGTCCAGACGGGTGAGCGCTGGGCGCTCTGGCACAACGGCCGGGAGACGGCCAGCATCACCCCTGATGGCGGCCCAGGGGTCCGTCTGTGGATGGAAGGTCAGAAGTTCTGGCACGTGAAGGAAGTACGTGCGGCCAACGTCCGGCAGGCAAAGCGCTACGCCGAGCGCTGGTGCGCCGCTAGGCTCTACCCCGACCTGCCTCTGCGTGAAGCCGTCGCCCTGCTGACAGACAGCACCCCGATTCAGCCGCCGCCGCCGATGCCCGGCCTGCCGCCGACCCGCGAGCAGCAGCAACAGGCCCGCCGCCTGGCCGAGGCCGGGACGAGGGAGCTGGAACGGGTCAAGGAAGCGCTGGAGCCGCGCAAGCCGCCGGCGGTGACCAAGCCCAGGGCGAAGGATCCGATGAAGGCTTGGCTGAGGGCGGGGCGCCACCAGATGGGCCCCGCCGTCTGAGCGCAGAGCCTCCAGAAAACTCGCTACCGAGCCCTTGCGCTGCAAGGGCCTGCATGCCCATGCTCCAGAAATGAAGTCAAAGCAAGTCTTTGATTCGCATCTAGAGTCAGGCAGACTTCTAAGCCGCCACTCAGAGTGGCCCACTTGGCTAGAAACCGCTCTTGACTGATTGAATCTCAAATGGGGGCGGCTGGATGCAAGACATTCTGAAATTCGGATGGGCAGCCCTACAAGCCCTTGGGGGGCTCGGCGTTCTCGCCGCAGCCGTGGCGTTTTTTTTTCGTGAGAAGATCAAGCACTCCCTACTTGAATCCATGCAAATGAGGTTGGAAGGGGAGAAGGCTCAACTAGCCTTGGATCACGCCCGGTATTCATCTCAGCTGGCCATGGACGCGGAAAACCACCGGGTCAGCTTGATCGCCGAGTCTGAGCGGCTAAAAGCAAATCAGCAGATCAAAACCTCGCTAGCTTTAAGGCTTGGGGAGCGCCGATTCGAATCGATCTGCGCTGTCCATGCGGCAGTGGCAGGGATTCCGCCGGCTGCCAGGGGTATCTCTCTTACCCTGTTTACGCGCGCGCCGGCCGAATTCGAGCGGCGCTTCGGCGAGGTTCAGCAGATGTTGGACGAAGCCATTAATGCATTGAAGATGAACAGAGCGTTCATCAGCCCCGAGCTTTTCCGCGCTGGAATATTGGTGACTAGCGCTGTCGCAGATGTGCTAGGAAAACGGTTGCAGTTTGACGACCCTCCGCTCAACGAGAACGCACACGAGGTACGTTCTCTGGTCTCAACCTTTCGAGAGTTCGAGGCCTGTTTGAGCCTGTCTCTGAAGCCTTACGACTCCTCAGCATGGTTGGAATGACGGCCGCCATATGGGCCAATTTGGCACAGCAATGGCACTGATAGAGCCGAACGCCCACTGTCCCAAGGGTGGGTCGCCCCCCTCCTAAGGGGAAGGTCGCCCGTTCGAATCGGGCCGGGGTCACCAGAATCAAGGGCCTGGGTGCACGTCACCTGCTGCGGCTGCTCTGGTTCGGCCAGCGGTACGACGGGACGATATCCCTGTGCACCGACGTCGCCCCCACGGTTGGAGCGCCCAACCTCCAGAAAACTCCGACCTGTCCCCCTGCGGCCCAAGGCCAGCCTGCCTGCGCCAGCAAACAATTCAATGCAAGTCTGTGATTTGGTTCCATAGCCAAGCAGGTTTTCAAGCTGCCGAACTATAAGTCTTGCTCACACCTGGCTATTTCGTCGTGGGCCGGGACTGGTCTCCCGAGGTCGAGGCATCCAGTTCCCGTTGAACATTGTCATTCCGGATACTGTCGATGGCCCGCTGCTGGCTCTCCAGCAATGCCTCACATCGCTGCAATTCCGATCGCACCAAGTCGATTTTTCCATGTTCCGCCATGGCAGCCGCTCTAATAGCTGCGGCCTCCCGTAGGGGCGCAACCAGTGGTAACCAAGTCTTGTAGCGAGCAGGTTCGGTCGCAGTCAAAGAATATGCCTGACCATGCAGCCACAATGCCGCAGTCTGCGCGCCATTTCCCAGGTTCTTGAACTGCTCGGCAGAAGCCGGTCGGCCGGCCTCTCGCTCGTGAGTGGCCAGGAAATCCCACCAGCCAGCGCAGTTGGCATAGTACTTGGCCGATTCAACCGCTTCGGCAGCGACAACGGCAATCTCTTCCTGCGTAACCCCGGCGGTAGCCGGCGGAGCGGCGTCCTGGCCGAGCATCAGTAGCAGTCCAAGCAGATCCATGCCGCTCACGAATGTAACCTCAAGGGCCCTCTGGGCCTCAAATCTATAGAGCTCTGGCAGGCCGTGCAAACCTGCAAACTCCTGGGGGAGGGGAAGGGTGAGCCATCTCAGGCGTTCGTCGCCCGAACGCCTCCACTTCACCAACGTCGAGGCAAATGGCACAGCTTTGGCGCAGTTCCTTCTGGAGCCATTGCTAGATATGGCCGAGTCGCCCCCCCTCCTAACGGGAAGGTCGCCCGTTCGAATCGGGCTGGGGTCACCATCCACGTCGGGCGCATCGACGCGCGCCCGCTACACTGCCGGCACCATGGATCATCTCCTGCAGCCCGTCTTTCCTACGCACTTCGCGGTCATCGCCGGCTGGCTCGACTCGCCTGCGGCGACCCTGCGCTGGGCCGGCCCCGGTGTGCCATTTCCCTTGCCTGCCGATGCCTTCGCCGCTGCGTTGGCGTTGCCTGCGCGCCCGGGCTGGGCACTGCTGGATGGCGACGGCACCTGCGTTGGCTTCGGCCAGTATTGGCGGACGACACCGGGCAGCACCCACCTTGGGCGCATCATCGTGTCGCCACAGGTACGTGGCCGTGGCCTGGGCCGGATACTGATGACCGCACTGTGCGCCGAAGCCGTTCGCCACACCGATGCAGTGCAACTGACATTGAAGGTCTATCGAGACAATCTGGCCGCCGTGGCGCTGTACCGCGAACTTGGCTTCGTCGACATCGAAGACGCATCCACGCCGGAACTGCTGTTCATGGCCCGCCGTACCGGCTGAGCCGCGGAAGAGCGCTCTCCACTCCCGCTGCACATCACCTGCACGCGCTGCTGCAAGCGGACTCGGCAGTCTGGTGCTGTCCCCATCGGTTGCCTAGGAGCGCCCCCCATGAATACCCCCGGCACCCCCAAGCCTTCCTGGCGCCAGCGCAACGTGCTGCTGACCGTTGCCGCCGTACTGCTGGTGATCGTGCTGATCCTGCTTTTCATCCCCTGGTAGCAGCACGGCCGCCGCCAGGTGCGGCGTGATTTCCCTTCCATTTCAATGCCGCCGGTAGCCCATGGCCCGGCGGTTTTTTTGTGCGCGCCCCTGCCTGTCTCCTCGTCCCGGCTCCGAAAATGCGTGACGAATTGCCGGAAAGGGCGGTCCGGCTGCCGGATCCGTGCACGAGCCCCCGGAGGCCGGTTGCTACAGCTGTGCTCGCGGGGCCGACGCCAAATTCAGCAAATTTAAATGTGACGTGCATCACACAATTGTTTGCATTGTGTTATCTTCGTCACAGTTTTGCGCACCTGACCAACAGGGTCCAGGGATGGTTGTAGTCGCCACGGAGCCGGCAGACACGCATTCGTACGCGTCTCCGGGTCCGGGAGAACCATCCCCGGCAACCCACTGAACAGCGGCTCCCCTGCGGGGCCGATGACGGGGAAAAAACCAACATGTGGCAGTCGACGACGTCGCGCATCAGCGCGGGCGGTGAATCCGTTCATCCTGAAAAAAGTGCACACCCCGGCCGGGCCGGACGATGGCTGGCCGTCGGCCTGCTGTTGCTGCTCTCCTTGATGCTGCCATCGTCGGCTTGGGCCGCGGCCTACGCGACCGGCGGCACCAGCCCATACCGCAACACGGTGCTGTGGCTGACCTGGGGCGGCGGCTCGGCGCTGGGCACGCACGGGGTGACGCTGAACAATGGCGATACCTCGTCGATCTCCATGCCCGTTGCCTCCGGCATCGACCTCAACGTCAGCTGCAGCCTGGCCAACATCAGCGGTGGTGGCATCCTGCAGAGTTACCGTCCCGGCAACTTCAGCGGCGACAGCCTGGATGACCTGTACAACGTCGGTGGCGCTGGCGGTGCCAACCAGCTGATCGCGGGCATCTCGCGCAGCACCGGCACATCCTCTTTCGAAATCAACTGCGTCTCGACGCTGGGCGGTGCGCCCTATCGTCTGCGCGGCGTGGTGATGGCCGACGCCGAGTCGATCAACAACAGCGGCGAGTTCGTCGAAGCCAGCGCACTGGGCACCTGGAACGTGGTGGAGATGCGCAAGAACCTCGGCGCAGGTGCCTACAACGTGACCAAGTCCAGCAGCGGCAGCAACAGCGTGATCCGCTTCGGGCCGGGCAACGACAACAACACCGCTGCGGTGACGTTCCTCAATTTCGACAATGCAGCGCATGCGCCGGGCAACCTTGCGGTGAACATGGGCTTTTCGATGCGCGGCGGCGGTACCACCGCCATCGCCATCGGCCTGCTGGTGCCCTACGCCGACTTCGGCGATGCGCCGCAGAGCTATGGCGACGCCATGCACGTGGTGGACGATCTGCAGTTCCGCCCGGATGGCCTGCCGGTCAATGCCACCCCCACCAACATCAACACCGCTGGCTATACACCGGGCGGCCTGGCACCGCCGCTGACCGACTTCCTCGGCACCGTGGGCCCGGATACCGAGCAGAAGAGCAGCTACAGCGCCGATGCGAAGGGCGACGACAACTTCCCCGCGGGCAATCCCAACGAAGAGAACGCCTGGCCGACGAACTACGTGCTGACGGTGATGCAGGCCGGTACCCAGATCGGCCAACCGGTGGCGTGCGTGGGCAACGGCAGCGTGGCCGGCTGGATCGACTTCAACCGCAACGGCACCTTCGACCCGGGCGAGCGCAGCAACACCGCTGCCTGCAGTGGCGGCGGGGCCAATCTGAGCTGGACCGTCCCCGCGCAGGTAAGCGCCGGTACCAGTTACGTGCGCCTGCGCTATGCGACCAATGCGGCGCAGATCCAGCAACCGACCGGCGTGGCTGACGACGGTGAAGTGGAAGACCACCTGATCACCATCACTGCTCCCGCACTGAAGGTGGTGAAGAGCAACAATGCCACCGGCGGCATCTGGAACTATGGCCAGACCGGTACCCAGTACACGCTGACGATCAGCAACACCACCAGCGTGCCGACCGGTAATCCGCCGAACGTCCCGGCGGGTGTGATCACTGTGCGCGACCAGTTGCCGGCGGGTATCGTGCCGAACTGGACCGGTACCCTCACAAGCGGCAGCTGGAGCTGTACGGCGAGCGGCCAGGCGGTGACCTGCACCAGCAGCCAGGTGCTGTCGGCAGCTGGCACCGCCGGTGACAGCAGCAGCTTCACCCTGCCGGTGACGGTGTCCGCATCGGCAAGTGGCCTGCTGCGCAACCATGCCAGCGTCGGTGGCGGCTACGATCCGTTCAACGGCGGCAATCCGCCCGCACCGGGCGAGGCGTGCACCGACGCCAACCACTGCACCCGCAGCGATGTGACCGTGCCGGTCACCCGGGTGAGCTATGCGAAACGCTCCAACACCACCGGACCGGTGACGGTCGGAGCGACGGTGAGCTACACCGTCGACGTCACCATTGCCGATGGCAACAGCCGCGACCTGCTGACCCTGACCGACACCCTCGGCACCGGTCTGGACTTTGCCAGCGTGACCAATGCCGGCGCCTTCACCTGCAATGCGGCCAATCCACTGGTGTGCACGCTGCCCGCGGGCAGCGTACCGGGCACCTACAGCCTGACCTACGCAGCCACCGTCAACGCACAGGCCAGTGGCCAGGTGGTCAATACGGTGGTTGGCACCGGCACCGACACTCCCACCTGCAGCAGCAACTGCACCACCACCACGCCAGTGGCGGCGCCGCGCATCTCGGTGTCCAAGGCCAGCGGTACGGCCGGCCCGGTCGCGATGGGCGACAGCGTTGCCTACACGGTGAGCGTGGTCGTGGCCGATGCGCGCACCACCGCTGCCGTCACATTGACCGATACCCTGGGCACCGGCCTGGACTTCGGCGGCATGACCAATGCCGGCGGCCTTGCCTGCGTGCCCGGCAATCCGCTCGTGTGCACGCTGCCCGCCGGCACGGTGCCCGGCACCTACGCGCTCTCGTATACCGGCATCGTCAACGCACAGGCGGTTGGCCAGGTGCGCAATGCTGTCGTGCCGAGTGGTCCCGACAATCCGTCGTGTGTCGGCAGCTGTGACACCACCACGCCACTGGCCAGCCCGCAGGTGAGCTACGCCAAGCAGGCGTCCACCGGCGGACCGGTGCGGGTGGGCGACAGCATCGGCTATACGCTGAGCGTGACCGTTGCGCGTTCGCGCACCACCGATGTGGTCACCCTGACCGATACGCTGGGCAGCGGCCTGGACTTCAGCAGCGTGACCAGCGCCGGCATCTTCACCTGCAATGCGGCCAATCCGCTGGTGTGCACGCTGCCCGCAGGGACGGTGCCGGGCACCTACAGCCTGAGCTACACCGCTACGGTCAACGCGCAGGCCAGCGGCACGGTACGCAATGCCGTGCTCGGCACCGGCACCGACACACCTTCGTGCACGGCCAACTGCGATACCACCACGCCGGTGGCGACGCCGGGCGTGAGCTACGCCAAGTCGGTGAACAGCGCCGGCCCAGTATCGGTGGGTGACAGCCTGACCTACACCTTGACCACGGTGGTGACCAACTCGCGCACCACCGACGTGGTGACGTTGACCGATACGCTGGGCAGCGGCCTGGATTTCGGCAGCGTGACCAGCGCTGGTGCGTACACCTGCAATGCGGCCAACCCGATGGTGTGCACGCTGCCGGCCGGTACCGCACCGGGCAGCTACAGCCTGTCGTACACCGCAGTGGTCAACGCCCAGGCCACCGGCCAGGTGACCAATGCGGTGCTGGGCAGCGGCGGTGACAACCCAAACTGCACCGTCAACTGCGATACCACCACGCCGGTGGCAGGCAGCCAGATCGACTACCGCAAGACCTCGGCCGCCGCCGGCCCGGTCAAGGTGGGCGACAGCATCGCTTACACCCTTACCGCTGTGGTCAGCCGCTCGCGCACCACTGCTGTGTTCAGCCTGACCGACACGATGGGGCAGGGCCTGGACTTCGGTTCGGTCACCGCCATCACCGGCTTCACCTGCAACGCCGCCAATCCGCTGGTGTGCACGTTGCCGGCCGCCACCGCACCGGGTACCTACACGGTCAACTACACCGCGACGGTGAATGCGCAGGCCAAGGGCAGCGTCAGCAACGCCGTGCTTGGCAGTGGCACAGGAACCAACACCTGCACCACCGACTGCACCACCACCACCCCGGTGCTGGCGGCGACGGTCACTTACCGCAAGTCCTCCAGCACCGCATCGCCGGTCAACATTGGTGACGCGGTGGACTACAGCGTCGAGGTGGTGGTCGCCAACTCGCAGACCAGCGATGTGCTCACCCTGACCGATACGCTGGGCGCAGGCCTGGACCTGCAGTCGGTGACCCAGCCGGGCGCCTTTACCTGCAACGCCAGCAATCCGCTGGTATGCACGCTGCCGGCGGGCACCGCACCCGGGACCTACACGCTGGGCTACCGCGCGCAGGTCAACGCGCAGGCCAGTGGCAGCGTCCGCAATGCGGTGCTGGGCAGTGGCGGCGACACCCCCACCTGCACCGGCACCTGCAGTACCGAACACGTGCTGGCCGAGCCGCGCGTGGTGCTGGAAAAGCTGTCCGGCCCGGCCAGTGGCAGTGAAGTGCGTCCGGGCGACCGCCTGCGCTATACCCTGCGGGCCACCGTCGAGCGCGCTTCGCTGCGGCAGCCGTTGCAGCTGCTGGATACGCCCGATGCCGGGCTGAGCGTGGACACGCTGCCGGTAGGCTGCGTGCAGCAGGGCACCGACATCGTCTGCACGCTGCCGACCGGTACGCCGGTGGGTCAGCATGAATTCGTCTACCAGGCCATCGTCAACCAGGAAGCACGCACGGAAGTGCTCAACCGCCTGCGCGGCCAGTACCCGGATGGTTCGCCGCCGCCGGAGTGCAGCACCTGCGAAACGCGGCACAAGGTGATCTCGGACTTCGCGCTGCGCATCACCAAGACCGCCAACCCGCGGCTGGTGAAGGTCGGCGACCTGGTGCGCTACCAGTTGGTGGTCGAGAACGTCGGCAGCAGTCATTGGCGCGACGGCGTGGTGGTCGACACACCGCCGCCGGGCTTCAGCTACGTGGATGGCTCGATGCGCGTGGCCGACGACGACGGCGCGTTCTCGCTGGGCGGCAGCCAGACTCCGCTGCGCATCGGCGCGGTCGACATTGCCGTGGGCCGCAGTGCCACCATCACCTACCTGCTGCGTGTGGGTGCGGGCGTGCGCGCCGGCAATCACATCAACCAGGCCGTGGCCACTGCCGACGACGGCACCCCGCTGTCGAACGTGGGGACCGCTGAAGTGCGCATGGATGCCGATCCGCTGCTGGAAGACAGCCTGGTGTTCGGCACCGTGTTCGATGATCGCGATGGCGACGGCTGGCAGGACAGTGCGGAGCTGACGGGCGTGCGCGTGCAGGGTGGTTTCGCACCGGCTGCCTACGTGCCGGGTTCGACCACGCTGGATCGTGGCGATGGCCCGCAGCCGTTGGCCGATGCCAGCGCGCCGCTGCTGCATGGCGTGCAGGTGGGCGTGGTGCATGGGCTTGCATCCACCTCGGATACTGTCGAGAGCCACCAGGTGGTGATCCGGCAGCGCCTGCGCGAATTGTCCTTCACCGATGATTTCGTGCTGGAAAGCGCACAGGGCCATCGCCTGCAGCTGGATGCGCAGGGTGGCGCAACCGTGCATCGCAGTGGCGAGGCGGCCAAGGGCCTGACCGCGGCGGAGCCGGTCGTGCATCGCGAGATAGCGCGGGTGGCCGAGGGTTATGAAGTGGCCTACGTGATCCGCAACCACGGTATCCAGGAACAGGGCATTCCCGGCGTGCGCCTGGCCACGGTGGAGGGCCTGCTGATCGAAACCGATCCGTTCGGTCGTTACCACCTGGCCGATGTGCACGGCGGTGATGCACGGCTGGGCCGCAACTTCATCGTCAAGCTGGACCCGGCAACGGTACCGGGTGGTTCCGAGCTGACCACCGAAAATCCGTTGCTGCGACGGGTCACCCAGGGCGTGCCGACCCGCTTCAGCTTCGGCGTGCGCCTGCCGCCGTCGCCGCAGGCGGCCGCCGAGCGCGCTGAGCTGGCATTGGGCGAGGTGTTGTTCGCCCCGGGCAGCAGCGAACTGCGCACCAGCTATCGCCCGGTGCTGGCGAAGATGGCCGAGGTGGTTGACCGTTACCAGGGCGGCGACGTGGTGATTGCCGCCAACGGCGAAAGCCAGGCATTGGCCTTCGCCCGTGCGGTGGCCGTGCGTGATGCGCTGCAGGCCGAGGTGGCCGAAGGGGCGCGCGCTGGCCTGAGTGTGCAGCTGCGTACCGACGTGCGCGATCCGCACTCGTTGGTCGCTGGCGTTGATGCCGGTGGTGCGTTGCTCGGCAACGTGCTGTTCGACACCGACAAGGCGGTGATCCGCGAGGAGTTCAAGCCGCTGTTGGCCGCGATCGCCGCGCGCTTGGAGCAGATGGGGGGCGGCCAGGTCAGCCTGGTCGGTCATACCGATGCGCGTGGCAGCCACGTCTACAACCAGGCGTTGGGCCTGCGCCGTGCCAATGCCGTGTTCGAAGCGCTGCGCGTCCAGCTCAGCCCCGCCGTGCAGCAGCGTCTGCGCGTGCGCAACGAGGAGACCGCCGCCACCCGCGCGGCGGCCCGCCAACAGGAGGCCCGCCGATGAGCGCCCATCACTCTGTCGTCCGGCGTCCTGCCCGCCTGCACCGCGCCGCGTTGTACCAAGCGCTGCTGTTGAGCCTGGCAGCAACCGCACAGGCGGTGCCACCGCCGGCCAACGTCACGTCCAGCGACGCCGCGCCGATCCACTGCGAGAGCAATCAATGCAGCGCCGACGGCGACCTGCTGTTCACCCTGCGCTCGCGCAGCTTCGATGAGCCGGTGACCGACGGCACGTCGAAGCGTTCGTCGTCGCAGGTACTGCAGCCGGACCGCCGCGTAAGTGTTGCCCTGGACGAGCCGGGCAAGGCGACCGTGCGCGGTGAGTTCATGATCCGCCTACCGGAAGGCGGCGCGATCTGGGCCACCGAAGACCCCGCCATGGGACAGCCCGAGCTGTCGATCTCGGCGCCGGGCATGGTGGCGTTCGACCAGGGCCGCATCGTGCGACCGGTCGAATTCTTCGTGCGTGGCAACTACACCGCGTTCATCAAACGCCTGGAAGTGAGCATCTACCGCGGCAGCGACAGTGACCGGGTCGCGCCCCTGGCGACCTTTGAACTGCCTGTGGCTGCGGTCGGGCAGGGCAGTTGGGACGGCACGCTGCCGGCGTCCACGCCACTGCGTCGCGGTGACCGCCTGCTCTATGTGCTGCGCGCATACGATGCCGAGGGCAATGTCGATGAGATGTCTGCGCAGTCCATGCAGCTGGTGACGCTGGCCGAAGTGGAGCGTGGCAACCAGCAGTTGCGTGACGCCCTGGAAGATCGCCGCGGAACTTCCGTTGATGCCAACCAGGCCGCTTCGTTGTCGCTGCTGGAGCAGGTGTTCGACAGCAACGGCCTGCGTCAGCAGAACATCCCGGTGTACGGCTCGCGCGTGCGCCTGCGCGGCCGTGACCTGCCGCTTGGCGCGGTGCTGAAGATCAACGGCGAAAGCTATCCGCTGGACCAGGATCGCAAATTCGCCGCGGAATACCTGATGCCGGTCGGCCATCACGCGTTCGATGTGCGGGTCGAGCGACCCGACGCACCGGCGATCGCACGGACCCTTGAGGTGGATGTCAGCGGCCGCTATCTGTTCGGCGTCGGCTTGGCCGACGTCACGGTGTACCAGAACAAGGCCAGTGGTGCGGGCCGCGATGTCGCCCGTGGCGAGCGCGATGACGATGTACTCAGTGACGGGCGCCTGGCGTTCTATCTGAAGGCCAAGACGCGCGGCCGCTATCTGCTGACTGCACAGGCCGATACCCAGAACCGGCCGTTGGACGGGCTGTTCACCGGCTTCACCACCGCCGATCCGCAGGACCTGTTCCGCAGCCTGGATCCGGACCTGTATTACCCCACCTACGGCGACGATTCGCTGACCCAGCGCGACGTCGACAGCATGGGGCGCTTCTACCTGCGCATGGACTGGGACAAGAACCAGGCACTGTGGGGCAACTACAACACCGGCCTGAGCGGTACCGAATACGCCCAGTACGTGCGCTCGCTGTACGGTGCGGCGGTGTCGTGGCGCTCACGCGGCGCCAATGCCTGGGGCGATGCGCAGACCGAACTGCGCCTGTTCGGTTCGCAGGCCGAGACCGCGCCGGGGCACAGCGAGTTCATCGGCACCGGCGGCAGCCTGTACTACCTGCGCCACGCCAGCATCCTGCGCGGCTCGGACCAGGTGGTGCTGGAAATCCGTGACCGCACCACCGGCCGCGTCGAGCAGCGGGTGTCGCTGGTGCGCGGTGCGGACTACGAGATCGACGCGCTGCAGGGACGCATCCTGCTGACCCGGCCGCTGGCCCAGGTCAGCCGCGAGAACCTGCGCCGGATCAGCCGCGACGTGCCGCTGGACGGCTACGAGCAGCGGCTGATCGTCGACTACGAATGGGTGCCGACCGGCTTCGACAATGACGACATCACCGCCGGCGTACGTGGCAAGCACTGGTTCGGCGATCACGTGGCAGTGGGGGCGACCTACGTCGACGAACAGCGCGCCGGCCAGGACTACTCGCTGCGCGGTGCGGACCTGACCCTGCAGGCCGGGCGTGGCACCTACCTGAAGGTCGAACACAGCCGCAGCGAGGCGACCAGTGCCCCGGTGTTCTTCTCCGACAACGGTGGCCTGAGCTTCACCCGCCTCAACCCCGAAGGGCCGCGCGAAGGCGAGGCGACCGCGGTGGAGGCTCGGGTGAATCTGCGCGAGCTGGGCTGGACCCAGCGCGACTGGAGTGCCGGTGCCTGGTGGCGGCAGGTCGACGGTGGTTACTCGGTGGGCCGCTTCGACACCGGCCAGCGTGTGCGTGAGCAGGGCGCCGAGCTGCTGGGCTACGTCACCGACGATTTCAGCCTGTACGCGCGTTACAGCGAAGCACGGCGCGGCAATGAATCGTTGATCCAGGCCCAGGCCACCGCCGAATGGCGGATCGGCGACAACGACCGCGTGTCGGCCGAGCTGCGACGGGTGCAGGAAGACCGCGGCATCGGCAGCAATGCCGGTGTGCTGGCGGCCGCGCGCTACACCCATCGCATCGGCACCGCGCTGGACCTCTATGGGGGTGGCCAGCTGACCGTCGATGACGATCATGGCCGCTATGCGGACAATGACGCGGTGGTCGCCGGTGGTACCTACACCTTCGCCAACCTGTCCACGATCGGTGCCGAGGTCAGTGATGGTGATCGTGGCAGCGCTGCGCAGGTCAATGCCGAGTACAAGCTGACCCCGCAGCACAGCTTCTATGGTGCGTTCACCCAGTCCACCGACCGCAGTGAGTACGACCCGCTGTTCAGCCCGAACGCGCAGGACGGCTGGACGCTGGGCCAGCGCTGGCGCCTGTCCGACCAGGTCAACGTGTTCAACGAGAGCCAGTTCCTGAAATCCGGCCAGGAATCGGGTCTGGCGAATACCTTCGGCATGGATTTCTATCCGGCAGTGGGCTGGAACGCCGGCTTCACCCTCAGCGATGGCAAGCTGGATGCGAGCAGCAGCCAGGTGGATCGCAAGGCTGTCAGCCTGTCCGGCGGCCGTACGTCGCCGGGTACCGAGTGGCAGAGCAAGCTGGAGTGGCGTCGCGACACCGGTGCGGAGCGGCGCACGCAGTGGGTCAGCACCAACCGCCTCAGTCATCGTCTCAATGACAGCTGGCGGATCGTCGCGCGGTTCAACTACGCCGACACCGACGATGCGATCAACCCGGTGGCCGGCGCCCGCTTCATCGAAGGCAATCTCGGCTTCGCCTACCGCCCCTGGGACAATGATCGCTGGGCGCTGTTCGGCCGCTATAGTTATCTGTACGACCTGTCGACGATGGGCCAGGTCAACGGCGTGGACTACGACCAGCGCACCCAGGTGCTGTCGCTGGAAGGCGTGTACCGCATCGACCAGCGCTGGGAAGTGGCGGCCAAGCTGGCCCGCCGCGAAGGCGAGGTGCGCTATGGCCGCGGCACCGGTCCGTGGTTCGATTCAGCGACGAACTTCGGCGCCGCGCAGCTGCGCTACGACCTGTACTACCAATGGCATGGCCTGCTGGAGTACCGCCTGCTGGACGTGCGTGATGGTGGCCGCAGGCAGGGTTGGCTGGCCGGCGTGGACCGCGATGTCGGCCGCAACTTCCGGGTCGGCGTGGGCTACAACTTCACCGACTTCAGTGACGACCTGACCAAGTTCGACTACACACACCGCGGCTGGTACCTGAACCTGGTGGGCCGTTATTGAGGACCGGGCAACGCCAGGCCATGCCTGGCAAGCCCTCGACGGAGACTGCGAGTAGTGCCAGGCCATGCCTGGCAAAACAGCTGTCCCTCACGCCTGCTTGAGCAGCTCCACCAGCTGCCGCAACCGGTACGGCTTGGGCAGGAATTCCACCTGCTCGGGCAGCGGGGGCAACTGCGAGCGCGCGTAGCCGGAGGAGAGGATCATCCGCGCCTGCGGCTGGTCCCGCGCCACATGCTCGCTCAGCTCGATGCCCGACATCCCGTTGGGCATGCTGATGTCACTGAACACCACATCGAAACGCGTATCTCCCTGCAGCAGCGCGACCGCTTCCTGCGCATCGGCCGTGGTGGCCACGTCGATGCCGAAGTCGCGCAGGGCCAGGCCGATCATTTCGCGCAGATCGGTCTGGTCCTCCACCATCAGTACGCGGATCGGATCATCGGTCATGGGTTGGGTTCCTCTGTGGCGGGTAGCAGCAGGCTGACCGTGGTGCCAACACCGGGCGTGGTGGACACGTCTACGAAACCGCCGCTCTGGGTGGTGAATCCGAACACTTGGCTCAGGCCCAGGCCGCTGCCCTTGCCGATGTCCTTGGTGGTGAAGAAGGGTTCGGTCGCGCGCTCGGCGATGTCCGGGGCCATGCCGTGGCCCTCATCGCAGACGCTCAACGTTACATAGGTCCGTTGCCGGGATGTGTCGGCGTCGGGGTCCATGCGGTGCTCCAGCGCGGTGGCGATCAATACCCGGCCGCCGCCAACCGTGGCGTCCGCAGCGTTGCCGACCAGATTGGCGAGCGCTGTCTGCAGCTGCACGGTATCGCTGAGTATCGCAGGCAGGCCGCCGGCCAGTGCGGTTTCCAGGGTGACGCCAGAAGGGCAGGTGGCCTGCAGTGCCGGCAGCCAGTCGCGGATGCGCGCGTTGATGTCCAGCGTTTCGCGGATAAGGGTCTGCCCGGTGCTGAAGGCCAGCAGCTGCCGGGTCAGCAGCGCACCACGGTCGCTGGCCGCCTGCGCGGTGGTCAGCAGGGCGTTGGCACGCTCGTCATCGCCCATGCGTGCCGACAGCAGGTCCAGCGCATTGACGATGGTGGTCAGCAGGTTGTTGAACTCGTGGGCAAGGCCGCGGCTGAGCTGGCCGACCGTCTCGAACTGCTGGGTCTGGCGCAGCGCCCGCTGCGCGTCGCGCAGGAGCCGTTGCGCCTGCCACTGCTCGGTGATGTCGCGGGTGATCTTGACGAAACCCACCAGCTCGCCGTTCTCGACCACCGACTCGATGACCACGCTGGCACGGAACGGCGACCCGTCACGGCGCACGCGCCAGCCTTCTGCAGCCTGGTGCCCGCTTTCCGCCGCCAGGCGCAGCAGCCGCTGCGGCTCGCCGGCATCGCGATCGGCCGGCAGGTAGAAGCGTCCGAAGTGGGTGCCGATGACTTCTTCCGACCGATAGCCCTTGATGCGTTCCGCACCTGGGTTCCAGCTGCAGACAATGCCATCGGGATCGAGCAGGTACAGCGCATGATCGCGCACGCTGTCGATCAGCAATCGCAGCTGTCGGGAAGGGTCCGTCAACACGGACGGCGTCGAAACGGCAGCGACCACGATGAAATGCGTATTACCTGTGTGAGGCACGAGAACGTAGGCAGTGCAGTGTGAAGAAGGTGTGCACGCAACGCCCGTGCCATTGGTCGTATGCGGCTGAATGCGACACGGAGTAACATCACCCCCCTTTTCCAATGTGGAACCGACCTGCATGCGTCCTGGTGCGACTACGCGTGACCGCTGGATCTGGATGACCTCGGCGGTGCTGGTGGCGGCTACGGCCGCGCTGGAACTGGTGGTGCCGCTGGGCTACGCGGTGTGGCTGGCCTATTTCATGGCCATCGGCGTCACTGTGTTCCAGCGCAGCGCCCGGGTACCGTTCGTGGTGGCCGTCAGCGCCTGCGTGCTGCTGGCGGTGGGCTACAACGTGGCGCCGGCCAGTACCAATTCGTCCTTCTCGTTCGTCAACCGGACCATCGGCGGCGCCGCTTTCCTGATGATCGCGCTGATCGCATCGCGTGCGATCCAGGCGCGACGGGAGGCCATGCGCGCGCTGTGGCTGCAGGAAGCTGAGAACGCAGTGGCGCTTGGTCTGCGCGGCGAGCTGGCACCGGAGCAGATCGCCGAGGCGGCGGTGACGGCACTGGCGACCCACCTGCGTGCGGACGTTGGAGCGCTCTATCGACTGGATGGAGGCCGCCTGCAGCTGACCGGTGGACTGGCCTTGCCGACCGGCATCCCGGCGACGCTGGGCCTGCAGGAAGGGGTGGCAGGGCAGGTGGCCCGCGACCAGCTGGCGCGGCACCTGCAGGGCGGCGACGCGGCAACGCTGGAACTGCAGACGGGCCTGGGGCGCGTGCCTGTGCGCGAGCGCATCCTCGCCCCGGTCAGCAGTGACGGCGCCGTGGTCGGTGTGATCGAGCTCGGTCGCTCGGTTGTGGGTGATCAGCGTGCACTGGATGACGAACTGTTGGAGCGCTGCGCCGAAACGATCGGCATGGCACTGCGTACCTCGATGCTGCGCGGGCAGCTGATGGTGCTGCTGGAGGAGTCGCAGCGCCAAGGCGAAGAACTGCAGGCGCAGCAGGAAGAACTGCGTGTTGCCAACGAAGAGCTGGAAGAGCAGAGCCGCAGCCTGATGCAGTCCCAGAGTCATCTGGAACAGCAGCAGGCCGAGCTTGAGCAGAGCAATGTACAGCTGGAAGAGCGCACCCACGAGCTGGAGGCGCAGAAGCAGGCGCTGCTGGTCGCGCAGGGCCAGCTGGTCCGCAACAGCAACGAACTGGCCGCTACCTCGCGCTACAAGTCCGAGTTCCTGGCCAACATGTCGCACGAGCTGCGCACGCCGCTGAACAGTTCGCTGATCCTCGCCAAGCTGCTGGCCGACAACAAGGACGGCTCGCTCAGCGACGAGCAGGTCAAGTACGCCCGCGCCATCCTGTCGTCCAACAACGATCTGCTGGCGCTGATCAACGACATCCTCGATCTGTCGCGCATCGAAGCGGGGCACGTCGAACTGGCCGATGAAGTGGTGGTGGTCGACAGTGTGCTGCAGCGGCTGCGTGAGACCTTCGAGCCGATGGCGCGGCAGAAGGGCCTGGCGCTGCAGATCGAGGCTGATGGCCTGGCCCCCAGCCAGCTGGTGGCCGACAACCAGCGCCTGCAGCAGATCCTGAAGAATCTTCTGGCCAATGCGGTCAAGTTCACCGAGCACGGAAAGGTCAGCCTGCACGTTCGCAGCGGCGGTAATGGCCGGATCCGATTCGAGGTCTCCGACAGTGGCATCGGCATCGCACGCGACCAGCTGCAGCTGATCTTCGAGGCCTTCCGCCAGGCCGATGGCAGCACCCGCCGCCGTTACGGTGGCACCGGCCTGGGCCTGTCGATCTCGCGCGACCTTGCGGTACGCATGGGGGGTGATATCCAGGTGGACAGCGAGCCAGGCCGTGGCAGCTGCTTCATTCTCGAGCTGCCCCTGCAGGGCGCACCGATGGCGGAGGCCGGCGGAGACACCGCAGTCGCCGCGCCCGTACAGCAGGCCCCCGCCGCGACAGCAGCCCCTGCGCCTGTTGCCCAGCGACCCAGTGCCGCGCCGGCCGCCCCGGTGGCCGATGACCGTGGCCGGCGTCGCCACGCCGGGCGACTGATCCTGGCCGTGGAAGATGATGCGGTCTTCGCCGAAGCCCTGGTGACGCTGGCGCACGAGCTCGATTTCGACTGCGTGGTAGCCACGACCGCCGAAGAAGCGCTGGCGCTGGCGGCGGACCTGCGTCCGAACGGCATCCTGCTGGACATCGGCCTGCCCGACGTCTCGGGCCTGACCGTGCTCGAACGGCTCAAGCGCAACCCCGACACCCGGCACATTCCGGTGCATGTGGTCTCGGGCATGGATCGCGGCCAGGTCGCGCGCGAACTGGGCGCGATCGGCTTTGCGATCAAGCCGACCACGCGCGAGCGCCTGGTGGCTGCCATCGAACAGCTTGAACAGACCAGCCAGCGCGACGTGCGCCGCCTGCTGATCGTGGAGGACGACAACGATCTGCGCCGCAACCTGGAACTGCTGCTGGGCCGCGATCAGCTGCAGATCGCCGCAGTCGGTACGCTTGCCGCGGCGGTGGAACAGCTGAGCACGGTCACCTTCGACTGCATGGTGATGGACCTGTCGCTGCCCGACGGCAGTGGCTATGACCTGCTTGAGCACATGGCCGGCAACGATGATGTCGGCTTCCCGCCGGTCATCGTCTACACCGGCCGTGCGCTCAGCCGCGAGGAAGAACAGCGCCTGCGCCGCTACTCCAAGAGCATCATCATCAAGGGCGCGCGTTCGCCCGAGCGCCTGCTCGACGAGGTGACGCTGTTCCTGCACAGCGTGGAGGCCAACCTGCCCAGCGACCAGCAGCGCCTGCTGCGCGAAGCGCGCCGCCGCGACACCGTGCTCGACGGACGCACCGTGCTGCTGGCCGAGGACGATGTGCGCAACATCTTCGCGTTGTCCAGCGTGCTCGAACCGCTGGGGGTGACGCTGGAGATCGCCCGCAACGGCCAGGAGGCCGTTGACCGCCTGGCCCAGCGCGAGGTGGACCTGGTGCTGATGGACATCATGATGCCGGAGAAGGATGGCCTGCAGGCGATGCGCGAGATCCGCGCGCAGCGCCACCTGCAGGACCTGCCGATCATCGCGCTGACTGCCAAGGCCATGCCTGACGACCGTGAGCGCTGCCTGCAGGCCGGTGCCAACGACTACATCGCCAAGCCCATCGACGTGGACAAGCTGGTATCGCTGTGCCGGGTCTGGTGCTCGCGGCAATGAACGAGCAGGCGCTGTTCGACCTGGAGCTGAAGGTGCTGCTGGAAGCGCTGTACCAGCGCTACCACTACGACTTCCGCAGTTACGCGGTGTCCTCGCTGCGCCGTCGCGTCAGCCAGGCCATGCAGCGTTATGAGTGCGAGCGCCTGTCGGATCTGCAGCATCGCCTGCTGCACGAGCCGGAGCTGTTCGCCCAGGCCATGCAGTTCTTCACCGTGCAGGTCTCGGAGATGTTCCGTGACCCGGAGTATTTCCGGCAGATGCGCGAACAGGTGGTGCCGGTGCTGCGCACCTACCCCTCGGTGAAGCTGTGGGTGGCCGGCTGCAGCAGCGGCGAGGAAGTGTGGTCGCTGGCGATCCTGCTGCATGAGGAAGGCCTGCTTGAGCGCAGCATCGTCTACGCCACCGACATCAACCCTGCGGCCCTGGCCACGGCCGAGGCCGGCGCCTACGGCATTGATCGCCTGGCCCAGTTCAGCCGGAACTACCTTGCCGCCGGTGGCACCGGTTCACTGTCGGACTATTACACCACTGCCTACGACGGCGCGGTCTTCGACCGTCAGCTGCGCCGCAACGTGGTGTTCGCCGACCACAGCCTGGCCACCGACACGGTGTTCTCGGAAGTGCACCTGGTGTCCTGCCGCAATGTGCTGATCTATTTCAACCGCGACCTGCAGGATCGGGCGGTGGGGTTGTTCCGCGAAGCACTGGTCCATCGCGGCTTCCTCGGCCTGGGCAGCAAGGAGTCGCTGCAGTTCGGTCGTCATCACGATGCGTTCGAAGCCTGTTCGCGGGAGCACCGCCTGTACCGGAAGGTGGCCTGATGGTGCCGGTCCCGCGCCCCGCAGTGGTGGTGATCGGTGCATCCGCCGGTGGCGTGGCCGCCCTGCAGATCGTGCTTGGTGCGTTGCCGGCCAGCCTGCCGTTGCCGGTGCTGGTGGTGCTGCACCTGCCGCGCGACCGTTCCAGCCGCATCGCCGATGTGCTGGCGCCGTACTGCACGTTGACCCTGCGCGAAGCAGAGGACAAGCAGCCGCTGCAGGCCGGAACGGTAACGTTCGCGCCGCCGGACTACCACCTGCTGGTGGAGGACGAACAGGCCATCGCCCTGTCGATGGACGAGCCGGTGCTGTTCTCGCGGCCGGCCATCGATCCGCTGTTCGAATCCGCCGCCGCCGTGTTCGGCACGCGCGTGCTGGCGATCCTGCTGACCGGTGCCAGCAGCGATGGCAGTGATGGCGTGGCCGCGGTGCGCGCCGCGGGCGGCCAGGCCTGGCTGCAATGCCCCGAGGAGGCCGAGGCATCGATGATGCCGGCCTCCGCCCTGCAGCACGCCGGCGCCGACGCCGTGCTGCCCCTTGAATTGATGTGTCGTCGCCTGAAGGAGTTGTTTGCATGAACCTGCTGCCACCGGACCCTGCCCAGTCGCAGGCCCCGGTCAACCTGCTGATCGTCGACGACGTGCCGCAGAACCTGGTGGCGATGGAGGCGCTGCTGCGCCGCGAGGGCGTCAACCTGCTGCTGGCCGATTCCGGCGCGCAGGCACTGGAACTGCTGCTGGAGCACGAGGTGGCGCTGGCGCTGCTGGATGTGCACATGCCGGAGATCGACGGTTTCATGCTGGCCGAGCTGATGCGCGGCTCGCAGCGCAGCCGCGATGTACCGATCATCTTCCTGACCGCCTCGCCGGATGATCCGCTGCGGGTATTCAAGGGCTACGAGACCGGCGCGGTGGATTTCCTGCACAAGCCGGTCGCGCCGCAGGTGATCCTCAGCAAGGTCAGCGTGTTCATCGAGCTCTACCAGCAGCGGCAGCTGCTGAAGGCGCGCAACGAGGCGCTGGAGCGCGCGCTGAAGCTCAACGAGACCATGGCGGCGGTGCTGACCCACGACCTGCGCACGCCGTTGTCGGCGATCCTGCTGTGCGCCGACAAGCTGTCGCTGGAACTGCCGGCCGACAACACCGGTGCGCAGCAGACGCTGAGCTACCTGGAAGCCAGCACGCTGCGGATGGCGCGCATGGTCGAGCAGCTGCTGGACTTCTCGCGGATCCGCAGTGGTGGCCTGCGCCTGCAGAGCGGTGCCTGCGACCTGGCCGAGGTGACGCGTGCGGTGCTGGTGGAGGCCGGTGCCGGTCATCGAACCGACCGCATCGTGCTGGATGTGCGGGGTGACTCGACCCTGCAGGGCGACATGGATCGCCTGGGCCAGATCATCGCCAACCTGGTCGGCAACGCACTCACCCATGGCGCCGATGCGGCGGTGCAGGTGCAGGTCGATGGCGGCGATGCACGCGTGGTCGCGCTGCGCGTAAGCAATGCAGGCCATGTCGATGAGGCGCTGCTGCCACGATTGTTCGAGCCCTTCAAGGCAAGCTTCCACCAGAGCAACGGGCTTGGGCTGGGCCTGTACATCGTGGACCAGTTCGTGCGTGCCCATGGCGGGCAGTTGAGCGCGCGCAACGACGCTGGGCAGGTGGTGTTCGAGGCGTTGCTGCCGCGTCGCAGTGATGGGCGCAGCGTGGTGGTTTCCTGAATTCTTCAGCTGGCGCGTGAGCGTACTGAGACGAATTCGTCCGCAACTGCTACCGTGGCACCACTCTTGCAAAGGAAGCTCCATGCCACTGCGTGCCATCGCCTATGTCAGCCAGGCCCAGCCGGATCTGTCCGCCGAACGTCTGCAGATGCTGGTCGAGGATGCTGCGCGCTTCAACAAGCTGGCAGGGGTGACCGGCGTGCTGCTCAATGACGGCGAGCGCTTCCTGCAGTACATCGAAGGCCCACCCGATGGCATCGATTCGGTGTATGAGCGCATCCTGCAGGCCGGCAGCCATGTCGACATCGTCGAGCTGGCGCGCGGCCGGGTCGGCCAGCGCCAGTTTCCGTACTGGGCGATGCGCGAGTTGCCGGTCGACGCTGCGCTGCTGCGCCAGCTTTCCGCAGGTGACTGGTCGGGATTCGCCCGCACGGTGAACGGTGATGGTGCGTTGCTTACCGCGGTGGATCTGTTGACCGAGGTCGTGCGACCGGCGCTCAGCGCGGGCTGATCGCTAGCGCTGCGGTACGCAGTACGCCGCGTGCAATGCCTGCAGCACCCCCAGCGCTGGACCGTCCAGCAGCCGATAGTGCAGTGCCTGCGCCTGCCGTCGCGTTGCCACCACGTCCAGAGTGCGCAGCACAGCCAGGTGCTGTGACAGCGCCGACGCGCTCAGCCCAGTGACGGTCAGCAGTTCCTGCACCGGTGCTTCGCCTTCCACCAGACGACACAACACCCGCAGTCGCGCCGGGTGGGCCAGCGATTTCAGCAGGGCGGCCGCCTGGGTGGCATGCGCGGCCATCGCGGCGCTGTCGGTGGTAACGCTGGGCATGACTTGACCCGATAGTTCAGAAAAGCCTAATTTAGGAGAATCTAAATTAAAGGGCAAGGCGATGCGCGCGATGCAGTGGGGCAGGGCATGAACCTGCCATGGGCGGCAATTGCCGGCGGCGGCCTGATCGGTGCCTCAGCGGTGCTGCTGCTGGCCACGCTGGGGCGGGTGGCGGGCATCAGTGGCATCACCGCCGGCGCGGTGGCCGCGCCGCGTGGTGATCGTGGCTGGCGCTGGGCCTTCCTGCTCGGACTGATGTTGGCTGCGGCGGTAGTGCTGAGCTGGCAGGCGGGCGCAGGACATCCACCACGCGCCCTGCTGCGTGACGCACTGCCGGCCTGGCAATTGATCGGTGCCGGTGCCCTGGTCGGCTTCGGTACGCGGCTGGGCAATGGCTGCACCAGCGGCCACGGTGTCTGTGGCCTCGCCCGGGGTTCACGACGATCGCTGGCGGCGGTGCTGGTGTTCATGGCCTGCGCGATGCTCACCACGTTCCTGGTGCGCCACGGCGGAGGCCTGGCATGAGCCGCAGGGTGTTGGCCGCAGGCGCTGCCGGTGGCCTGTTCGGCGCCGGCCTCGCGCTCGCCGGCATGACCGACCCGCGTCGCGTGCTGGGCTTCCTCGATGTGGCTGGCGACTTCGATCCCACGCTGGCCTGGGTGCTGGCGTCGGCGCTGCTGGTCAGCACACTGGGCCAGTTCTGCCTGCGACGGCGGCAACGTCCATGGTGCGCCGAACGTTTCCAGCTGCCGACGGCGCGGGCGGTCGACGGGCGGTTGCTGCTGGGCGCGGCAGTGTTCGGCATCGGCTGGGGCTGGGTCGGCTACTGCCCTGGGCCCGCACTGGCCGCGTTGGCGGTGGGAGCACGCGAAGCCCTGTGGTTCGTGCCCGCGATGGCGGCCGGTTTCTGGCTGCATGACCGCTGGCTGCGCTGAGGTTTCACGTTTGCCTCACCGTAGCGGGGTTCAGATCACTTTTCCTGGGGAACGGAGCACGACATGGCACGGATGAAGTGGAAGGGCAGCGCGTTGTTGATGGCGGCACTGGCGACGGCGGCGATGCCGTCGATGGCCTGCACGCGCGCTGTGTATCTGGGCGACAACGGCGATGTCATCACCGCCCGCTCGATGGACTGGAAAGTGGACGTCGCCACCAATCTCTACGTATTGCCGCGTGGCATCGCGCGCACCGGAAAGGCCGGGCCGGGGTCGATCGCCTGGACCGCGCGCTACGGCAGCGTGGTGGCCACCGGCTATGACATCTCCACCACCGACGGCATGAACGAGAAGGGCCTGGTCGCCAACCTGCTGTGGCTGGTCGAGTCTGAATATCCGGCCCAGCGCAGCGGCAAGCCTGGCCTGTCGATCTCGTTGTGGGCGCAGTACGTGCTGGATAATTTCGCGACCGTGGAAGAGGCCGTGACCGCCCTGCAGCGCGAGCCGTATTCGATCGTCACCGACAAGGTGCCGGGCGAGGACCGCCAGGCGACGCTGCACCTGTCGCTGTCCGACGCGACGGGTGACAGCGCGATCGTTGAGTACATCGGCGGACGCCAGGTGATCCACCACGATCGCCGCTACCAGGTGATGACCAATTCGCCGGTCTTCGACCAGCAGCTGGCGTTGAACAGCTACTGGCAGCAGATCGGTGGCACGGTGATGCTGCCAGGCACCAACCGTTCGGCCGACCGCTTCGCGCGCGCCTCGTTCTACATCAACGCGATTCCGAAAGCGGAAGATCCGGTGGAGGCGCTGGCCAGTGTGTTCAGCGTGATCCGCAACGTGTCGGTACCGTTCGGCATCACCACGCCGGGCGAGCCCAACATCTCGTCCACCCGCTGGCGCACGGTCGCCGACCACAAACGACGCCTGTACTTCTTCGAGTCGGCACTGACGCCGAATACATTCTGGGTCGATCTGAACAAGGTCGATTTCGGCGGCAAGGTGCTCAAGCTCGATCTCGGCCGCGACCAGCGCAATACGTTCGCCGGCGATGCACTGGGCCATTTCGTGCCCAGCGCACCGTTCACCTTCCTCGGCGTCGACGGCTAGTTCGACGCCTGGCTGGAGGCCGGGTAAACCGCCTGGATCGTGCAGGCGCCGCGGCGGGTGTAGCGCGGCAGCGGCGCCACCGCGTCGCTGCGCTCGTCGAAGCTGGCGAAGTCGGCCGTGACCACGCGGTCGCCGGGGTTGCCGCAGATCAGGCCGTTCTGCATGCCGGACCGGAAGCTCAATTCCGGTGCGCGGTCGAGCTGGAGGCAGTGGCTGCCCAGTTCGACTCGGTAAAAGCGATGGCCGCCGCTACGCAGCGGGTTCGTTTCCACCAGCATGCCCTGCGTGTCGGACGACCAGCCACGCACGTTGCGGGTGGCGAAGCAGTACGAGGCCGAGCCGCCGAAGCCGCGGCGGACGTCCCTGCGCTCGCTGATGGTCAGTGCCGGCAAGGTGGCCATGCGCAGACGGTCGCTGTCGCGCGCAACGCTGGCGTAGTCGCGGTTCTGCACCGGAGTGACTGCGCTCACGGCACAGCTGCGGCCGTCGACCACGACGCGCTCGCTGGGACGACCGCAGGCCCAACCGGCCGGTGCTTCCAGCTTCAGCGTGGTGGCCGCGCGGACGCCGGGGCAATCCTCGGAGAAGTCGATGCGATAGGCCTGGCCGGAGGCGGCACGCAGCGCGATCGAGCGTGGGGATGCCTGCTCCACTTCCTGGACGCCGGTAGCGTCCATGCAGTGCGGGGCCGGTGGCGTGCGCTCCTGTGCGGCGGCGCTGGTGGCCAGCGCCAGGCTGAGACTGGCGGCCAGCATCAGGGATACCTGCTGTTGGGTCATGACCTGCACTCCATGCGTGGGTGACGGGCCGGCTATAGCAGCGGTTTGCACGGCCCGTGTTACACGCGCACACTGCCCCGATGGGCGCCATTTTCCACCTGCGGCACTACGGCCAGGCCACTGGGCTGGACCGGCATGACTATGCACAGTGGGTGCTGCCACTGGCCGGTGAGCTGCAGTTCGAGATGGAGGGGCGCGGAGGTCGGCTGGACCTGCTGCAGGGCGCTTTCGTGGCGGCTGGCGAGGCGCACGACCAGATGGCCGATGGTCCCAACGGTTTTGTGATTGTCGACTGCGGGCCGGGTGTGCTTGATGACGCGACCCAGGAGCATCTGTGCCGGCAGCGCTGGCTGCATCTGCCGCTGTCGCTGCGGCAACGGCTTGCCGGGGTGCAGGCAGGGCAGCCGGTGCCGGCGCTGCTGCCGGACCTGCTGCACATGTTCGCCCCGGCGGGCAGCGGCGCGCGCCTGCAGGGCCTGTGCGCCGCCGTCGAGGCGATGCCGGGGCAGGGATGGTCGGTCGCGCGCATGGCCGCCTTCGTCGGCATCAGCGAAAGCCGCCTCCATGCGGTGTTCCGGCGCGAGTTCGGGCTCAGCCCGCAGGCGTGGCTCAGTGCCAGCCGGCTGCGATGGGCCAAGCACCGGCTGCGGGTCAGCCCGGCATCGATCAGCGATATCGCACTGGCCGCAGGGTATTCCGAGCAGAGTGCACTGACCCGTGCGCTGCGCCGCGAATGCGGGCAGACGCCGGCAGCATGGCGGCGGGCGGGCGGCCAGTAGCCTCGGTCAATACGCCGAACCCTCAGCCGCCTACACTTCGCGGCCTGTGCTCTCCCACCAAGAACCTGCAATGCGCAACAACCCGATTGCTCTGGGCATCGCCAATGGCATTGCCGCCGGTGCGCTGTGGGGCGTGGTCTTCCTCGCTCCCGCCGTGCTGGACACCTTCAATGCACTGCAGCTTTCCGCCGGCCGCTATCTGGTCTATGGCCTGATCGCGGTGGCTCTGCTGCTGCCGCGCTGGAAGCGGCTGGCGCCAAAGCTCGGCCGTGCCGAATGGATCGGCCTGTTGTGGCTGAGCCTGGCCGGCAACCTGGTGTACTTCCTGCTGTTGGCCACGGCGGTGCAGTGGGCCGGTGGCGCCGCTGCTTCGTTGATTGTCGGCCTGATTCCGGTAGTGGTCACTCTGGTGGGCGTGCGTGAGCAGGGGGCGGTGCCATTGAAGCAACTGCTGCCGGCGCTGGGGCTGTGCGTGCTCGGGGTGGCGATGGTCGGCTGGGAAGCGCTGATGTCCGAGCACCTTGCCACACCCTGGCGGCAGCGCCTGATCGGCCTGCTGTGCGCGTTCGGTGCGTTGTTCTCGTGGGCGCTGTACTCCATCGGCAACAGCCGCTGGTTGGCGCGACGGCCTGATCTCTCCAGCCACGACTGGTCGCTGCTGACCGGCGTCACCACCGGCGGCTTGTCGTTGCTGCTGGTGCCGATGGCGTTCATCGGACACAGCGGGTCTCATACGGCCGCGCAATGGGGCGGCTTCTGGGTCATCAGCGCGGGTGTTGCGGTGGTCGCTTCGATCCTCGGCAACGCGTTCTGGAACCGGGCCAGTCGCCTGCTGCCGCTGACCCTGACCGGGCAGATGATCGTGTTCGAGACCCTGTTCGCACTGCTGTATGCCTTCGCCTGGCAGCGACGCTGGCCAAGCCTGCTGGAACTGCTGGCGATCGTGCTGCTGGTCGCTGGCGTGCTGCTGTGTGCGCATGCGCATCGCACGCCGCGCGCGATCACCGAACATGTCGGCTGAATCGCCGCATTGAGGCCGACGATCACTCGTTTGTCTCAATTGCAACCAAATGCCGGCACGTTGGCCGATGATCGCTGCAAGGAAATATTGCGTCGCAACACTTGACAGCGGCCATCGCGGCGGTGTTTTCTGTACGCCATGGTCCTTGATGCCGCCAACGTCCGTCTGATCGCTCCCGCTGCTGCGGGCGGTTCGACTGCGCCGGTCGCCACCACCACCATTACCACCACCACCGTCACCACTGCCCTGGTGCGGCCCGTCGTCTTCGTGTAACTCCCGAAAACAACGGCCCCGCACCATCCAGGTGGCGGGGAAACTCGACCACCTGCATGCGACGGGGCCTCAAACCGAGGTCTGCATGTCTTCCATCGCCCCCGCCCATCCGCCTGCTGCGTCCGCTCTGGCCGCGCCGTTCACTGTCGTGCACAAGTTCGGCGGCACCTCGGTGGCCGACGCCGAGCGCTATCGCCACGTTGCCGGCCTGCTGCTGGCCCGCCCCGAGTCATTGCAGGTCAGCGTGGTTTCGGCCATGAAAGGGGTTACCGACGCGCTGATCGAGCTGGCGCACCTGGCAGCCCGGGGCGATGCTGGCTGGCAGGAAGCCTGGCATGCACTGCGCGCACGGCATCGTGGTGCCGCGGTAGCGCTGCTGGGCGAACAGGTGGGCGACACCGTGGAGTGGATCGACGCACGCTTCGACCAGCTGGCCGAGGTGCTGGCCGCCCTGGCGGTGATCGGCGAGCTGCCACGCGAAGTGCTCGACCGCGTGCAGGGCCTGGGCGAAGTGTTCTCCGCGCAGCTGCTCGGCACCCATCTGCGAGCGCTGGGTGAGGACTGCGCGGTGCTGGATGCCCGCGATGTGCTGGTGGTCGGCCATGGCGAACTGGGCGTGGATGTCGACTGGGATGCCAGTGCCGGCCGCCTGGCCGCATGGCGGCTGCAGCATCCGCAGCTGCGCGTGGTCGCTACCGGTTTCGTTGCGCGCGACCGCCAGGATCGTGTCACCACGCTGGGCCGCAACGGCAGCGACTATTCCGGTGCGATCTTCGCCGCGCTGTTCAATGCCGATGAACTGCATATCTGGACCGACGTCGACGGTGTGCTGTCGGCCGACCCGCGGCTGGTGCCGGAGGCCGTGCAGCTGCACGCGCTGAGCTACGACGAGGCCTGCGAACTGGCCTACTTCGGAGCCAAGGTGGTGCATCCGCAGACCATGTCGCCGGCAATCCGGCTGGGTCTGCCGATCTTCATCCGCAATACGTTCCATCCCGGTCATCCGGGTACCCGCATCAGCGCCGAGCGCTCGCCACGTGGTCCGGTAAAGGGGCTGACGCTGAGCGCGGATCTGGCCCTGCTGAATCTGGAAGGCACCGGTCTGATCGGCGTGCCGGGTACTGCCGAACGCGTGTTCGCCGCGCTGCGTCAGGCGCAGGTCTCGGTGGTGATGATCTCGCAGGGGTCTTCCGAGCATTCGATCTGCTGCGTTGTCCGTGCTGGCGAAGCGGCGCGTGGTCGCGATGCCGTGGTGCAGGCGTTCTCGCACGAACTCGCAGCTGGCCAGGTACAGCGCGTGCAGGTCAGCGAGGGCGTCAGCGTACTGGCCGCAGTCGGCGATGGCATGGCGGGCCAGCCGGGCGTAGCCGCGCGGCTGTTCGAATCGCTGGGCCGGGCGCAGGTGAACATCCTGGCGATCGCGCAGGGATCGTCCGAGCGCAACATCTCGGTGGCGGTGGCAAGCGCCGATGCCACCCGCGCGCTGCGTGCCGCGCATGCGGGATTCTGGCTGTCGCCGCAGACGTTCGCGGTGGGGGTGATCGGTCCGGGCAATGTCGGCGCCGCGCTGTTGGACCAGTTGCTGGCAGCACGCCAGCAGCTGCTGGCCAAGGCCAACGTCGATCTGCGCCTGCGCGCGCTTGCGTCACGCTCGCGCATGCGCCTGGAGGCCGATGGGCTGCATGAAGACTGGCGGCAGGCGCTGCAGGACGCCGGACAGGCCAGCGACCTGGACCACTTCACCGAGCACCTGCTGGCCGCACATCTGCCGCATGCGGTGGTGATCGACTGCAGTGGCAGCGCCGAGGTCGCCGAGCGCTATGAAGGCTGGCTGGCCGCAGGCATCCATGTAGTGACCCCGAACAAACAGGCCGGCGCCGGGCCGCTTGCGCGCTACCAGCGCATCCGTGCGGCAGCTGCCGGCAGTGGTGCGCGCTTCCGCTACGAGGCTACGGTGGGCGCCGGCCTGCCGGTGATCACCACGCTGCGTGACCTGGTGGATACCGGTGACGAAGTGCTTGCGATCGAAGGCATCTTCTCCGGCACGCTGGCCTGGTTGTTCAATCGCTTCGACGGCAGCCAACCGTTCTCGGAACTGGTCGCGCAAGCGCGCTCGATGGGCTACACCGAGCCGGATCCGCGTGACGACCTGTCCGGTGTGGACGTTGCGCGCAAGCTGGTGATCCTCGCCCGGGAGGCTGGCCACGCGCTCAGCCTGGAGCAGGTGCAGGTGGAGAGTCTGGTGCCGGCGCTGCTACGCGAGGGAGGCGTGGACGACTTCATGGCCCGCCTGGGCGAATCGGACGACGCGCTGTCGGCACGGCTGAACGAAGCCCGTGAGCGCGGTGCAGTGCTGCGATATGTCGCGCGGCTGGGGCCGGACGGTGCCTCGGTTGGCCTGCAGGAACTGCCGGCCGACCACGCGTTCGCCAACCTGCGGTTGACCGACAACGTGGTGCAGTTCCGTACCCGACGCTACTGCGACAACCCGCTGGTGGTGCAGGGCCCGGGCGCGGGCCCGGAAGTGACCGCTGCCGGCGTGTTTGCCGATCTGCTGCGGGTGGCGGCCGGTGAAGGAGCGCGGCTGTGATCGCACGCGCCTTCGCGCCCGCATCGGTGGCCAACGTGGCCGTGGGTTTCGACATCCTGGGCCACGCCATCGCCGGTATCGGCGACACGGTGAGCGTGCGCCGCATCGATGAGCCGCGGGTGCGTATCGACGCCATCCGCGGCAGTGCGGTGGAGCTGCCGCAGGATGCGGCCGGCAACACCGCCGGCGCCGCGCTGATCGCGCTGCGGGCGGCGTTGGGGCTGGGCTTCGGCTTCGCCATCGAGATCGACAAGGGCATTCCCTTCGGCTCCGGCATGGGCGGATCGGCCGCCTCCTGCGTTGCCGCGCTGGTGGCGGCCAATGCGCTGTTGGACGTGCAACTGTCGCGCGAGGCGCTGTATCCGTTCGCACTCGATGGCGAAGCGGTGGCCAGCGGTGGCCGCCATGGCGACAACGTCGGCCCGCTGCTGCTGGGTGGCGTGGCGCTGTGCACGGCCGATCGCCTGGTGCCGGTTCCGGTACCGGCCAGCTGGCATAGCCTGTTGGTGCATCCACATGCGGTACTTGAAACCCGGCGCGCGCGGCAGGCGCTGCAGGGCAGCTATGCGTTGGGCGAATTCGTTGCGCAGAGCGCCAACCTGGCGCTGGTACTGAGTGGTTGCCATCGCAGTGATGCATCGCTGGTGCGCGCCGGCCTGCGCGACGTGCTGGTCGAACCGCGGCGGGCGGGCCTGATCGTTGGCTTCGACGCAGCCCGTGACGCCGCACTGGCCGCAGGCGCGATGGGCGCAGGCATTTCCGGCGCAGGGCCCAGCGTATTCGCCTGGTTTGAGAATGCCGACCAGGCGCGCGCGGCAGCGCAGCCGGTGCGTGCGGCGTTTGCCGCTGCCGGCTTCGACAGTGATGCCTGGATTTCGCCGCTGGATGCACCCGGAGCACGCTTGTGCTGACTTCTTCCTCCCTACCGGATATCGATCCCATGCAATTCGTTTCGACCCGTGGCCAGTCGCCGGCTGTTGGACTCAGTGCGGCCATCGCCGCCGGGCTCGCGCCTGATGGTGGACTGTACGTTCCGCAGGTGCTGCCGGCACCGCGCACGCTGCAGGCCGGTGCGACCCTGGCCGACACCGCCGCTGACCTGCTGGCGCCATTCTTCGACGGGGATGCGCTGGCCGAGGCCCTGCCATCGATCTGCCGTGCGGCCTTCGACTTCCCCGTGCCATTGCGTGCGCTGGGCAACAGTGGTGATCACGTACTGGAACTGTTCCATGGGCCGACGGCGGCGTTCAAGGACATCGGTGCGCGCTTCCTCGCCGGTGTGCTGTCGCGACTACAGACCGGCAAGGACCGCGATCTGACCATCGTGGTGGCTACCTCCGGTGACACCGGCGCGGCGGTGGCGGCGGCCTTCCATCGGCAGCCCGGTGTACGCGTGGTCGTGCTGTATCCCGATGGGCGTGTGTCGCCGCGACAGGCGCATCAGCTCGGTTGCTTCGGCGACAACATCCAGGCGCTGCGGGTAGCCGGTTCGTTCGACGATTGCCAGGCGATGGTGAAGCAGGCACTGGCCGATCGCGATCTGCAGGCACAGGTGCCGCTGAGTTCAGCCAACAGCATCAGCCTGGGCCGGCTGCTACCGCAGATGAGCTACTACGCGCACGCGGCACTGAGCCATCATGCGCAGCATCAGCGGCGCTTGAACCTGGTGGTGCCGACCGGAAATCTCGGCAACGCGATGGCCGCGGTGCTGGCACGCGCGCTGGGCGTGCCGATCGGGCAGATCGTGCTGGCGACCAATGCCAATGCGGTGCTGCCACGCTACTTTGGTGGCGACCAGTACCAGCCCGCGGCCAGCGTCGCGACCGTGGCCAACGCCATGGACGTCGGCGCGCCCAGTAATTTCGAGCGGCTGCGCTGGCTGTACCAAGGCGACGACGAGGAATTGCGTGCAGCGTTCCGCGCCTTCGCAGTGGATGACGTGACCATCCGCGCGACCATCGCCAGTGCCCATGCCAGTAATGGCGAGCTGTTCTGCCCGCACACGGCCACGGCGGTGAAGGTGCTGCAGGACCTGCGCGCGGGCGGCGCCAAGGGCGATTGGGCAGTGGTCGCTACCGCGCACCCGGCCAAGTTCGAGGCGGTGGTTGAACCGTTGATCGGCGAAGCGGTGGCGGTGCCGCCGGCACTGGACGCGCTGCTGCAGCGTCCAGCGCATGCCGAGCCGCTGGCGGCCGATTACGCAGCGTTGCGCGAGGTGTTGTTGCGTTGACGGAGGCGTCTGCGTGGTTGCCGGCCGCTGGCCGGCAACCCGATACCGATCGGGCACTCAGCCCAGCACTTCACCGGCCAGGCCGCGCAGGCCATCCTCGTCGAGGATCTCAACAACGTTCAGATGGGGCAGGGCGATCAGGCCCTGCTGGCGGAGCTTGGTGAAGGTGCGGCTGACCGTCTCCATGGTCAGGCCCAGATGGTCGGCAATGTCGCCGCGGCCCATCGGCAGCGAAACGCGCAGGCCGTCTCCGCCCAGCTTGGCTTCGCGCGCGGCCAGGCGGAGCAGGAAATCAGCGAGTTTTTCCGCCGGTTGCAGGCGTGCCAGCGCCAAGGCAGCATCCTGCGCGGCATCCAGTTCCTGGCAGGCGCGCTGCAGCAGCTTGCGCTCAAGGTGCGGATAGCGGGCACGCAGTCCCTTCATCTGCGGCAGGGCGACGCGGCACACGCGGCTGTCGGCGATGGCCTCGATGTCGTAGCGATGGTGGTCGCTGCCGCTCAGGCCCAGGTAATCGCCGGGCAGCACGAAGCCATTGATCTGGCGGCGGCCGTCGGCAAGCGTGCGTACCAGCCGCAGCGCGCCGCCGGTCAATGTATAGACATGCTGGCGCTCTTCGCCGCTGCGGGCGAGGGTGCTGCCCATCGTCACCTGCTGCGACACAGTCACCTGTTCCAGCGCCTGCACCTCATCGGGCGACAGCGCAGAGCACACCGCCAGGTGGCGTACCGAGCAGTGCAGGCAGTCCAGCGTGGCGCAGGACGGCGCAGCGGGGTCGTTGGTGGCGGGCGGAGCGCCGGAAGGCCGGGACATGTTGCGTGGGCGTATCGCGGGCGGGGGAGGGCTTTATGATACTTCAAGCGGCCGTTGGACCCCGTATTCCACGGCCACGCGATATGGGGCGCTAGAATGTCGCCCCCTCCCACGTCCCCGTTCCCGCAGGAGTTCCGCCCGTGATCAAGCCCCGTACCCCGCCCGGCACCCTTGAACTGCTGCCGCGCGAGCAGATTGCGTTCCAGCGCATGCTGGACGTCATCCGCCGCAACTACGAGCGCTTCGGGTTCCTGCCGGTGGAGACGCCGGTGTTCGAGCTGTCCGATGTGCTGCTGACCAAGTCCGGCGGCGAGACCGAGCGCCAGGTGTATTTTGTGCAGTCCACCGGCGCGCTGGCCAACGCCGCCGAATCCGGCGACCGTTCGCTGCCGGAGATGGCGCTGCGCTTTGACCTGACCGTGCCGCTGGCGCGTTACGTGGCCGAGCACGAACACGAGTTGACCTTCCCGTTCCGTCGCTACCAGATGCAGCGCGTGTACCGCGGCGAGCGTGCGCAGCGCGGCCGCTTCCGCGAGTTCTACCAGTGCGACATCGACGTGATCGGCAAGGACAGCCTGAGCGTGCGTTACGACGCCGAAGTGCTGGCGGTCATCCACGCGGTGTTCGCCGAACTGCGCATCGGTGATTTCAGCATCCAGCTGAACAACCGCAAGCTGCTGCGGGGCTTCTTCGAAAGCCTGGGCGTGGCCGAGGGCGAGCGCCAGCTGGCGGTACTACGCGAAGTGGACAAGCTGGACAAGCGTGGCCCCGACTACGTGCGTGAGACGCTGGTGGGCGAGGGCTTCGGCATTCCGGCCGAACAGGTCGAGAAGATCCTGGCCTTTGTCGCCGTGCGTTCGCAGGGTCATGCCGATGCGCTGGCGCAGCTGGCGGCACTGGAAGCCGGTGCCGGTTCGTCGGAGATCCTGCGCGCCGGCGTGGCCGAGCTGCGCGAAGTACTGCAGCTGGTGCAGGCGCTGGGCGTGCCGGAAACCGCGTACTGCCTGAATTTCTCGATTGCACGTGGCCTGGATTACTACACCGGCACGGTGTATGAGACCACGCTGACCGACCACCCGCAGATCGGTTCGATCTGTTCCGGTGGCCGTTATGAAGACCTTGCCAGCCACTACAGCAAATCCAAGCTGCCGGGCGTTGGCATTTCCATCGGCCTGTCGCGCCTGTTCTGGCAGCTGCGCGAAGCTGGCCTGATCGAGGGCATCGAGGCCAGCAGCGTGCAGGCGCTGGTAGCGCTGATGGACGAGCAGGGCATGCCGCAGTCGCTGGACATTGCCCGTCGCCTGCGCGCTGGTGGCATCAACACCGAAGTGCAGATGGAGCCGAAGAAGATCGGCAAGCAGTTCCAGTACGCGGCCAAGGCAGGTATCCGTTTCGTGGTGCTGGCCGGCGAAGACGAACTGGCGCGCGGCGTGGTGGCGGTGAAGGACCTGCTGCGCGAGCAGCAGTTCGAAGTCTCCCGTGATGAACTGGCCAGCACCCTGCAGGTGGAGCTGGAGCAGTCGCGGGTCATGGTGTGAAGCCCGCCGCCGCAGGGGCGCTGATGCTGCTCCTGCTGGCGGGCTGCCAGAGTGATCCGGTACTGCGCAGCGCCCGCATCGGCCCGGCCCAGTACCAGCTGGTGGTTGATCGCTGCCATGTGATCGACCGGGCGCAGCTGGAGCAGGATCTGCAGGCCCTGGCCGCGCGCGCATGCGCGGGTCGGGCAGGGGCGCTGCAGAACCTGCAGTCCCATCCCAGCCGGCAGGGCAGCCTGTTCGGCGAATGCCTGCACCGCGGCGCGCTGCAGGCGGAGGTTCGCTGTCTGCCCTGATCGGGCCACGTCCATCGCAGCATCCGAACGCCCACCGCCCGGTGGGCGTTTTCGTTTCCGCCGCCCGGTTCAGGGGTCAGATCCGTTTTCCTTGGAAAACGGATCTGACCCCATGGCCCCACAATTTGACGCAGTGCGCAAGAATGCGTTAATGTACTAACACGCTATTACATTGATGCAAGAGTCCTGTCCGTGAAAGCCCGCCCCGACATCGCCGCCAAAGACCCGCAAGCCGATCTGGACGCCCTGGCCCAGGCCTTTGCTGCCCTGCGCGAGCCGGAGCAGGTGGTCGCCTTCCTGCGTGACCTGTGCACGCCGGCCGAGCTGGAGGCCATGGCCGACCGCTGGAAGGTGGTTCCGCTGCTGCAGCAGGGCGTGCCGTACCGCGAGATCCACGAGCGCACCGGCGTCAGCGTGACCACCACCGGACGGGTGGCACGCACGCTCGAGCATGGCCATCGAGGCTATGCCGCCGCTGTCGACCGACTTGCTTCGCGCTGATCCGCGCCCCGTTCCGAACTTCGAGACCTCCCCCATGAGTGCAACCCAGGCAGCGCCGGCGCGAGACCGGCTGCGTATCGCCATCCAGAAGAGTGGCCGGCTGGCCGAGCCCGCCCGTAACCTGCTCAGCGCCTGTGGCCTGAGCTGGCGCGAGAGCCGCGACAAGCTGTTCTGCTATGGCGAGTCGCTGCCGGTGGACCTGTTGCTGGTGCGCGACGACGACATCCCCGGCCTGATCGCCGATGGCGTCTGCGACCTCGGCATCGTCGGCCGCAACGAACTGGACGAGCAGGCCGCTGCACGTCGCCAGATCGGCCTGCCGGATGCTTACGAGGCGCTGCGCGGGCTGGGCTTCGGTCAATGCCGGTTGATGCTGGCGGTGCCGGAAGAGTGGCAATGGCAGGGGCCGGCACAGCTGGCCGGGACCCGCATCGCCACCAGCTACCCGGCCATCCTCACGCAGTGGCTGGCCGCGCAGGGCGTGGATGCGCAGGTGGTGGAGCTGTCCGGCTCGGTGGAGATCGCGCCGCGACTGGGCACCGCCGATCTGATCTGTGACCTGGTCTCCAGCGGCGCCACCCTGCGTGCCAACCAGCTCACCCCGGTGCACAACCTGCTCGACAGCGAAGCCGTGCTGGCCGGTGCGGTGCGCGTTCCCGATGATGCCCGCGGCGCCCTGCGCAGCATGCTGCTGCGTCGCCTGGACGGTGTGGTGCAGCGCCAGGATCGCAAGCTGCTGATGTTCCGCGCCAGCGAGGATCGCGTCGACGCGCTGGCGCAGCTGCTGGCCGATGCCGAACCGTTGGTGCGTTTGCCTGCCGATGGCGGTGCGTTGCGCCTGCAGACCATGTGCCCGGGTCCGTTGACCTGGCAGCGCATGGAAGAGCTGGAGCGCGCCGGCGCCCAGGGCCTGATGGTATTGAGCGTGGAGCGGTCGCTGGCATGAATCGTCTTATCTGGTCGCAACTTGATGAGGCCGCGCGCAGCGCGGCGCTGACCCGCCCGGTGCAGACCGTGGCGCAGCAGACCCGTGATGCGGTGGCCACGCTGATCGCGCAGGTGCGCACGCAGGGCGATGCCGCGTTGCGCGCGATCACCGCGCGCTTCGATGGCGTGGATCTGCAGGATTTCGAAGTCTCCGACAGCGAGTTCGCTGCCGCTGAAGCCGCCGTGCCGGCCGCCTTGCGCCAGGCCATGGTCGAGGCGGCCGAGCGCATCACCCGCTTCCACAAGGCGGGGATGGGCCAGGGCTATGCAGTGGAAACCGCTCCGGGTGTGGTCTGCGAGCGCATGCTGCGGCCGATCGGCCGGGTTGGCCTGTATGTGCCGGCTGGCAGTGCGCCGTTGCCGTCCACGGCGCTGATGCTGGGCGTGCCGGCGCAGTTGGCCGGTTGCCCGCAGGTCGTGCTGTGCACGCCGCCGCGTGCCGACGGTACGGCCGATCCTGCAGTGCTGGTGGCCGCGCGCCTGACCGGCGTGCAACGCGTGTTCAAGCTGGGTGGTGCGCAGGCGATCGCGGCGATGGCGTATGGCACCGGGAGCATCCCTGCAAGCGACAAGCTGTTCGGACCAGGCAACAGTTTCGTCACCGAGGCCAAGCAGCAGGTAGCGCAGGACGGTGCCGCCGCCATCGACATGCCGGCCGGTCCGTCGGAAGTGCTGGTGATCGCTGATGCCGGTGCCAATCCGGCCTTCATTGCCGCCGATCTGCTGTCGCAGGCCGAGCACGGCCCGGATTCGCAGGTACTGCTGCTGACCGATGACGCGGCGATGCTGGCTGCCGTCGAGGCCGAAGTGGAACGCCAGGTCGCCCTGCTGCCGCGGCAGGACATCGCCCGCCAAGCACTGTCGGCGTCGCAGTTGATCCAGGTGGAATCGCTGGTGGATGCGTTTGCGATCAGTAACCGCTACGCCCCTGAACACCTGATCCTGGCCCTGCGTGAACCGCGCGACTGGCTGGACCAGGTGCAGGCGGCCGGTTCGGTGTTCCTCGGCGACTACACGCCGGAAGCACTGGGCGACTACTGCAGCGGCACCAACCACGTGCTGCCGACCGCCGGTGCCGCGCGTGCCTACAGCGGCGTCAGCGTAGCCAGTTTCCAGAACCTGATCAGTGTGCAGAGCGCAAGCGCCGCCGGCTTGGCCGCAATCGGTGGCTGCGCGCGCATCATCGCCAGCGCCGAAGGGCTGGATGCGCACGAACGTGCGGTGGCACTGCGCATGGAGGTGGCCGCATGAGCGCGGACATCGATGGCGTGCTGGCCTTGGTGCGCTCGGATCTGCAGGCCTTCGCCGGCTACAGTTCGGCGCGCAGCAGCGCTGTGCAGGGTGAGGTGTGGTTGAACGCGAATGAATCGGCGTGGGCCAATCCGGCCGATGCCACCGGCGGCAGCCGCCGCTACCCGGAGCCGCAGCCGGCGGCGCTGCGTGAAGCGCTGGCGTCGCTGTACGGCGTGCAGCCGCAACAGCTGCTGGTAGGCCGTGGCAGCGACGAAGCGATCGATCTGCTGGTGCGCGCCCTGTGCGTGCCGGGCCGCGATGGCGTGCTGGTGACGCCGCCGGTATTCGGCATGTACGCGGTCTGCGCACGCCTGCAGGGTGCGCCGTTGATTGAAGTGCCGCTCATTGACGATGGCGAGGGCCTGCGCACGGACCTGGATGCGGTGATTACCGCTGCGAAGGGGCAGGGCGTCAAGCTCGTTTTCCTGTGCGCGCCGTCCAATCCTGCCGGCAGCGATATCCCGCTGGCGGAGATTGAGCGCGTGGCCGTTGCCCTGCGTGGGCAGGCGCTGGTAGTAGTGGATGAGGCCTATGTCGAGTATGCGCAGCGCGCCTCGGCGACGACGCTGCTGGCCGCGCACGCCAACCTGGCGGTACTGCGCACGTTGTCGAAGGCGCACGCACTGGCGGCCGCACGTATCGGCACCCTGATCGCCGCGCCGGAACTGATTGCCGTGCTGCGCCGTTGCCAGGCGCCATACCCGGTGCCGACGCCGTGCGCCGAGCTGGCCGTGCAGGCACTGCAGCCGGCCGCGCTGGCACGCACCGCTGAACGCGTGGCCACGGTCATCGCTGAGCGCGCACGCCTGGGTACCGCGCTGGTTGGCCTGCCGGGCGTCCGCCGGGTGTACGCCTCGGCCGGCAACTATCTGCTGGTCCGCTTTGCCGATGCCCAGGCTGCGTTCGACACGCTGCTCGCCGCTGGCGTGGTGGTGCGCGACCAGCGCGCTGCGCCACTATTGGGCGATGCACTGCGCATCAGCATCGGCAGCCCTGAGGAGAACGACCGCGTGCTTGCGGCCCTGTCGGCACGGAGGGCTGCGGCATGACACCCATCCTGTTCATCGACCGCGACGGCACCCTGATCGAGGAGCCGGCGGATTTCCAGATTGATGCCTACGAAAAGCTGCGCTTTGTGCCGCAGGTGATCCCGGCGCTGCTGAAGCTGCGCGACGCCGGCTACCAGTTCGTGATCGTCACCAATCAGGACGGCCTGGGTAGCGAAAACTATCCGCGCGCCAGCTTCGATGGCCCGAATGACCTGATGCTGCAGATCTTCGAAAGCCAGGGCATCGTCTTCCGTGATGTGCTGGTCGACGCCAGCTGGCCCCACGAGAACGCGCCGACGCGCAAGCCGGGCATCGGCCTGATGACGGCCTATCTGCAGGACCGCAGCATCGACTGGGCGCGCTCGGGCATGGTCGGCGACCGCATCACCGACCTGCAGTTCGCCGACAACCTGAACATCCGTGGCTTCCAGCTGCGTACCGAACAGTTTGGTGGTGACTGGGACTGGCCGGGCATCGCCCACGCACTGGCCGACGCACCACGCACGGCAGTGGTCCAGCGCAACACCAAGGAAACGAAGATCCGTGTCGAACTGGATCTGGACCGTGCCGGCGATGCGCGCATCCACACCGGCCTGCCATTCTTCGACCACATGCTGGAACAGATCGGCAAGCACGGTGGCTTCGCGCTGGACATCCGCGCCGAGGGCGATCTGCACATCGACGAACACCACACCATCGAAGACACCGGTCTTGCTCTGGGGCAGGCCCTGCGCGAAGCACTGGGGGACAAGCGCGGCATCGGTCGTTATGGTTTCACCCTGCCGATGGATGAAACCCTGGCCAGTGCTGCGCTGGATTTCAGTGGCCGCCCGTATTTCGTGTTCGAAGGCGAGTTCAAGCGCGAGCGCGTGGGCGACATGCCGACCGAACTGGTCCCGCACTTCTTCCGTTCGCTGTGCGATGCCAGCGGCCTGAACCTCAACCTGCAGGTGCGCGGCGACAACGACCACCACAAGGTCGAAGCCTGCTTCAAGGCATTGGCGCGTGCGTTGCGGCCTGCGCTTGCACGGCAGGGCACCGCATTGCCGACCACCAAGGGGGCGCTGTGAGCGAGGTCGTGCTGATCGATGCCGGCGGCGCCAACCTGGGTTCGGTGCGCTACGCATTGGAACGGCTCGGTGCCACGGTGAAGCTGGTCCGCGATGCCGCAGGCCTTGCCGGCGCGCAGCGGGTGATCCTGCCCGGCGTCGGTGCGGCCGGCCCCGGCATGCAGCGACTGCATGCGCAAGGACTGGTCGAGCCGCTGCGCCAGCTGCAGGTGCCGCTGATGGGTATCTGCCTGGGCATGCAGTTGTTGTTCGATCGCTCCGAAGAGGCTGGCGTGGATACGCTGGGATTGATCCCCGGGGTGGTGCGCAAGCTGGTGCCGGCCTGTGGCATCCGCGTGCCGCACATGGGCTGGAACCGGCTGCTGCCGCTGCGCCCGTCACTGCTGCTGCAGGGGGTGCCCGAGCGCGCCAGTGCGTACTTCGTGCACAGCTACGCTGCACCGCTGAACAGCCATACCGTTGCCGCCTGCGACCACGGTGGGCTGTTCACCGCCGTGGTCGAGCAGGGCCGCTACTTCGGCGCCCAGTTCCATCCCGAGCGTTCCGGCGATACCGGCTCGCTGATGCTGCGCAATTTCCTTGAGGGCACCGCTGCATGAGTTTCATCGTCTATCCCGCGCTGGATATCCGTGATGGCCGCGTCGTGCGGCTGCGCCAGGGTGACTACGCGCAGGAAACCCACTATGGCGACGATCCGTTGCCGCGTGCGCAGGCATTCGCGGCGCAGGGCGCGCAGTGGATGCACCTGGTCGACCTGGATGCCGCACGTGCCGGTGGCTATACGCTGGCGCCGCTGTTGGGCGCGATCCGTGCGCAGACCCCGCTGCAGGTGCAGACCGGTGGCGGCGTACGTGGCCGCGACGACGTGGCGCGCATCCTCGATGCCGGCGCCAGCCGCGTGGTGATCGGGTCATTGGCGGTGCGCGAGCCGGAGCAGGTAATTGGCTGGCTGGCCGAGTTCGGCCCGGAACGGCTGACCATCGCCCTCGATGCACGCCAGGACGCGAAGGGACAGTGGCAGTTGCCGGTGCACGGCTGGACCGAAAACGCAGGGGTGACCCTGGATGCGCTGGCCGAACGCTACGCGCAGGCGGGCATGCGCCACCTGCTGTGCACCGACATCGCCCGCGACGGCATGCTGGCCGGCCCCAACATCAGCCTGTATCAGCACCTCGCAACGTTACTGCCGGGCGTGGCCGTCCAAGCGTCCGGCGGTATCCGTGATGTGGCCGATGTGGCTGCGGCGCAGGCCGCCGGCTGCGGTGGTGCGATTCTCGGCAAGGCGCTGCTGGAACAGCGCATGGACCTGGCGGAGGCGCTGGCATGCTGAGCCGCCGCATCATTCCCTGCCTGGATGTACGCGATGGCCGCGTGGTCAAGGGCGTGCGTTTCCGCGATCACGTCGACATGGGGGACATCGCCGAGCTGGCGCAGCGCTATCGCGACCAGGGCGCCGACGAGCTGGTGTTCTATGACATCGGCGCCAGCCCGGAGGCGCGGTCGGTGCACGTGGCCTGGATCGAGCGCATCGCGCGCCTGATCGATATCCCGTTCTGCGTAGCTGGTGGCATCGACAGCGTGGAGACCGCGCGTCGCGTGCTGTTCGCCGGTGCGGACAAGATCTCGATCAACTCACCCGCGCTGGGCCGCCCGGAACTGATCACCGAACTGGCTGAAGAATTCGGCGTGCAGTGCGTGGTGGTGGGTGTCGACTCGGTGCGCGAGGCCGACGGCCAGTGGCGTGTGCGCCGTTTCAGCGGTGACCCGGACAAGACCCAGGCAGTGCCGCTGCGCACGCTGGACTGGATCGTCGAGGCGCAGCGCCGGGGTGCCGGCGAGATCGTGCTGAACTGCATGGACAGCGATGGCGTGCGCCGCGGCTATGACGTAGAGCAGCTGCGGCAGGCACGTGCACTGTGCCAGGTGCCACTCATCGCTTCCGGTGGTGCGGGTGCGATGGAGCACTTCGCCCAGGCCTTTGACCAGGCCGACGTTGACGGTGCGCTGGCGGCCAGCGTGTTCCACAGTGGCGCCATCGCCATTGCCGACTTGAAGCGCTACCTGCGCGAGCAGCAGATCGAGGTACGAGATGTCTATTGATGTGCGGCCGTCGCCGCAGGCGCTGGAAACGCTGGACTGGGACAAGGGCGATGGACTGTTGCCGGCCGTGGTGCAGGATGTCGACACCCTGCAGGTGCTGATGCTGGGCTATGTCAGCGCCGAGTCACTGGCAGCGACGCTGGCGATCGGACACATGACCTTCTTCAGCCGCAGCAAGCAGCGTCTCTGGACCAAGGGCGAGCAGTCCGGCAATGTGCTGGTGGTGCAGTCGATCAGCGTCGATTGCGATGCCGATACGCTGCTGGTGCTGGCGCGCCCGGCAGGCCCCACCTGCCACACCGGGGCGGAGAGCTGTTTCGATGGTGCGCCGAAGGACTTCCTTGGCGGCCTGGACCAGCTGGTCGCCGTGCGTGAGGCGCTGCGTCCGTCCGGCAGCTACACCACGTCCCTGTTCGAAGGCGGCATCCGCCGCATCGCGCAGAAAGTGGGCGAGGAAGGCGTGGAGACGGCGCTGGCCGGCGTGGCGCAGGACGATGAAGCATTGCTCGGCGAGGCCTCGGACCTGCTGTACCACCTGCTGGTGTTGCTGCGCGCGCGTGGGCTGTCGCTGGAAGATGCCCGCGACGTGCTGGAAAAGCGCCATCGTTGAACAAGGTGTGCGGACCAACGGTCCGCACCTACAATATGGCGTCTTCTTTTTCCCGGATCGCCCCCATGAAACTGCCTGCCGCCTGGCTCTGCTGCCTGTTGCTGACCTCGCCGGCCTGGGCCGCAGATACCGTGGTCACCGGCAAGGTGTATCTGGAGCGTGACGCCAAGCCGGGCCGCGGTGCGACCGATCCGGGCCTGGCCGGCGTGCAGGTGTCCAATGGCGAAACCATCGTCAAGACCGCTGCCGACGGCAGCTACAGCCTGCCGGTGCGTGACGGGCAGACGGTCTTCGTCATCAAGCCCGATGCCTATTCGTTCCCGAAGGCCGCCGACGGCCTGCCGTCGTTCTGGCGGCACTACCGGCCGAACGGTTCGCCGGCGCTGAAGTACGGCGGCATCGCGGCCACCAGTGACGTCGCCCGCAACTGGGATTTCGCCCTGCAGAACGACCGGCATGACAGCCGTCGTGGCTTCCAGATGCTGGTGTTCACCGATTCGCAGACCGCCAGCCTGCAGGACATCGGCTACTACCAGCAGTCGATCGTGGCACCGCTGGTGGGGCAGACCAAGGCCCGCCTGGGTACCACGCTCGGTGACATCGTCAACGACGACCTGACCCTGTACCCGGCGATCAACAAGGTCACCACCGAGCTCGGCGTGCCGTGGTTCCACGTGCCCGGCAACCACGATCTGGACTTCGACGCGGCCAATGACGCGCATTCGCTGGACAGCTGGCGCAACATCTACGGCCCCGATACGTACGCGGTGGAAGAGGGCGGCGCCAGCTTCGTATTCCTCGACGACGTGGTGTACGACCCCACTGCCAAGCCGAAGTATGTCGGTGGCCTGCGCGAGGATCAGTTCGCCTTCCTGGCTGCGTATCTGAAGGGCCTGCACAAGGACCGCCTGCTGGTGCTGGGCATGCACATTCCGCTGTTCGATGCGGCACCGGGGCGCGAGACCTTCCGCCATGCCGACCGCCAGCGCCTGTTCGACCTGCTGAAGGACTTCCGCAACGTGCTGGTACTCAGTGGCCACAGCCACACCCAGCAGCACGTCTACCACGGCAAGGCTGACGGCTGGCAGGGTGCCAGGCCGCTGCACGAGTACAACGTCGGTGCCAACTGCGGTGCGTTCTGGTCGGGCGTGAAGAATGCCGCCGGCGTACCGGACAGCACCATGAGCGATGGCACGCCGAAGGGCTATGCGCTGCTGGACGTGGCCGGAAACGGCAGCTACCGCCTGCAGTACCGGGTGGCCGGTGCAGCCGCCAGCGAGCAGATCGGCCTGCATGCACCGAAGGTGCTGCGCAAGGGCGCGTACCCGGCGTGGGGCATCTACGCCAACGTCTACATGGGCGAGGACGCCAGCGTGGTCGAGTACCGCGTCGATGGCGGCGCCTGGCAGCCGATGAAGCAGGTCAGCCAGCCTGATCCGCGGCTCATGGTGGAGAACGTCGCCGACGATCTGGCCTCCACGCTGCGCGGCTACGACCGTTCGCCGGAAGCCACCGCTTCGCCGCACCTGTGGCGTGGTGCGTTGCCGACCGATCTGGCCGTAGGCAGCCACAAGGTCGAAGTGCGTTCCACCCAGCCGGATGGTGCGGTGTTCACCGCCAGCACCAGCTACAGCCTGCAGATCGCGAAGCCCTGAACGCGGGCCGGGCTTCCGTCACGCACTTCCATCACGAAAGGACGCAGCATGGATATCCGCTTCATGGCCGGCACCACGCCGGTCACTCTCAGCCGCCACTGGTTCACCGGCGCGATGATGCTGCAGAGCGCCAGCGAGAAGGTCTGGGTGCAGCACCCGCTGCATCCGGGCACGCATTTCTCGTTCTCGCTGGTACAGTCGTGGCAGCGCCATATCGCCGGCCATGAAGTACTGGTGGAGCGGACCCGGCCGCTGCTGTTCGCCGGGTTCCGCCCGCAACGCCTGCGGGTGCTGGTGGACGGCGTGCAGGTGGCCGAGCAGGAAGGCATGTGAGCCCGGGCGGCGGCATCGCAGCGCTAGGCAAAGGCCGGCAGATGCCTGAGAATCAGGACGATTCAATCGATCCAAGCAGGCCAGCGTGAACGTCGCAGCAGTATCCCCGGTTCCATCCGAGCCCGCTCGCCGCGGCGTTCCCCGCAGCCTGGTGGTTGCCGATGTGGGGGGTACCTTCGCCCGCCTGGCGCTGGCCGAGACCGTGCCGGGGCAGGCGCCGCGGCTGGGCAGTTACCGCACCTACGCCTGCGCCGACCACCCCAGCCTGGCGGCGATCCTCGCCGATTTCACCGTCAGCCTCGGCCAGCCGATGGCCAGCGCGGTGGTCGCCATCGCTGGCCTGCTCGACGGCGACACCCTGATCAACGCCAATCTGCCGTGGACGGTATCGCTGTCGGCAACGCGCCGCGAGTCGGGCCTGCCCGACCTGCAGCTGATCAATGATTTCGAAGCGGTGGCGCTGGCCATTCCCTATCTGCAGGCCGACACGCTGGTGCCGCTGAACGGCGACGCCGATCCGGCCAAAACCTTCCCGGCGCTGGTGCTCGGGCCGGGCACCGGCCTGGGTGCGGCACTGCGCTTCGCCGATGGCGAGCGCCCGGTGCTGGCCAGCGAGATCGGCCACGCTGCGTTGGGCGCCGGCAACGCGCTGGAACTGCACGTGCTGGGCCAGCTGCTGCAGCGCTGGCCGCACGTGGACAACGAACGCGTGCTGTCCGGCAGCGGCCTGATGAACCTGTACCCCTGCCTGTGCGAACTGCGCGGCGTGGCGCCGCAGTGGACCAGCACCGAAGCGCTGATCGCGGCCGCGCGGCAAGGCGACGATGCGCTGGCGGTGGAGACCCTGCAGGTGTTCTGCGCCTGGCTGGGCAGCCTGGCGGGTGACGCAGCGATCGCCGTCGGCGCGCGCTCGGTGTACCTGGCCGGCGGCATTTCCACCCATGTGCAGGACTTCCTGGCCGACGGCCGTTTCCGTGAGCGCTTCCTCAACAAGGGCGTGCTGACCGACGTGCTGCGCCAGGTGCCGGTGTGGCGGGTCGAACATGGCCAGCTGGGCGTGCTTGGTGCAGCGGCCTGGCACGCAGCGCGGATTCCCGCGCACGATTGATCGGCGCTGCCGGCATCGGGCCGGCGGACGCAGCATGCAGACGGAGGCGAAGATGGTCGATCGCAGGCAGTTCCTGCAGGCCGGTGCACTGGCCGCAGGTGTGGCAGCGTTGCCGGTGGTGAAGGCGCGCACGCAGGGCGGGGCCAAGGTGGTATCGACCTGGGACTTCGGCGTGCCGGCCAACCAGGCCGCGTGGAAGGTGCTGGCGCAGGGCGGCAGTGCGCTGGATGCGGTGGAAGCCGGTGCACGCTGGGCCGAAAGCGAGCTGTGCAACCCCACGGTCGGCCATTGCGGCAACCCGGACCGCGACGGCGTGCTGAGCCTGGACGCCAGCATCATGGATGGCGACGGCCGCTGTGGCGCGGTCGCTGCGCTGGTCGACATCCTGCATCCGGTGTCGGTGGCCCGCAAAGTGATGGAGAACAGCCCGCACGTGCTGCTGGTGGGCGAGGGCGCCCAGCAGTTCGCCCTGCAGCAGGGCTTCGAGCGCCAGCACCTGCTGACCCCGAAGGCCGAAGCGGCGTGGCGCGAATGGTTGAAGGCCGAGAAGTACGCGCCGCAGATCAACGCCGAGCGCCGCGGCCTGCCCGGCAACAGCGACAACCACGACACCATCGGCATGCTGGCGCTGGATGCCAAGGGCAACCTGGCCGGCGCCTGCACCACCAGCGGCATGGCCTGGAAGCTGCACGGCCGGGTGGGCGACAGCCCGATCATCGGCGCCGGCCTGTACGTGGACAACGAAGTGGGCGCCGCCACCGCCTCGGGTGTAGGCGAAGAGATGATCCGCAACGCGGCCTCGTTCCTGGTGGTCGAGCTGATGCGCCAGGGGCGCTCACCGGCACAGGCCTGCCGCGAGGCGATCGACCGCGTGGTGCGCAAGCGCCCCGAAGCCAGCCGCACGCTGCAGGTCTGCTTCCTGGCGATGAACAAGCAGGGCGAGGTCGGTGCGTATGCGCTGCATCGCGGCTTCGTCTACGCGGTGTGCGATGCAATGCGCCAGGATGACCTGCGCGACTCGCCGTCGATCTATGCGAGCACGCAGGCGTGAGCGTGCGCCGCACGCTGGAGATCGCCAGCAACTCGGTGGCCTCCGCGTTGGCCGCGCAGGCCGGCGGTGCGGATCGCATCGAACTGTTCGACAACCTCGCCGAAGGCGGCACCACGCCGTCGTTTGCCAGCATTGCGATTGCCCGCGAGCGGCTGCGGATTCCGTTGTTCGTGCTGGTGCGACCACGCCCGGGTGATTTCCACTACGACACTCTGGAAACCGAGCTGATGCTGCGTGATATCGCGCAGTGCCGCGCGCTGGGCTGCGACGGCGTGGTGATCGGCGCGCTGGATGCGCAGGGCGACATCGACCTGCCGCTGTGCCGGGAACTGGTGCAGGCGGCCGGTCCGCTACAGGTGACCTTCCACCGTGCGTTCGATGCTGCGCGCGATCTGACGGCGGCGCTGGAACAGGTGATCGGGCTGGGCTGCCAGCGGGTGCTGACCTCCGGCGGCCAGGCCAGCGCCGAAGCCGGGGCCGAGGTACTGGCCGCGCTGGTCGCGCAGGCGGCCGGCCGGATCAGCGTCATGGCCGGCGCCGGGCTTGGCCCGGGCAACATCGCCGCCGTGGCGCGGCAGACCGGCTGCCTCGAACTTCATGCCTCGGCCAAGGGGCAAAGACGCTCGGCCATGCAGTTCCAGAACCCGGCCCTGCGCGGGCTGGACCCGGACTGGAGCCAGACCGCGACCGCCACCGTGGCCGCACTGCGGCAGGCGCTGGACGGCTGAGAGCTGCCGGGGTCGGGATCCCTTCGCAGAAGGGCTCCGACCCCGACCAGGCGCTATCGGGTCAGAGCCCCTCTACGAAAGGATCCGACCCGGGTACCTGGTTCGCCACGGACAAAACCGTTCCGCGCGCGTTTGTCGTGATCGTGTCACCCACAGCTGCGCCATTTCTGTAGCGATGTTTCGCAACCCATTGATTTAATTGTTTGTCGGTAGGCGATAGCGACACGGGGCTGTCGGATGCTGCGTCGCCGCATGCCGGGCGTGGTTCAGCTGTGCTTTAGTTTGGATCGATCCACAGGGGAGGGTGATCGAATCGAGAGGGATCGGTTCGACGCCCGGGATCGCCATCCGACCGCGCGCCCACCATCCAAGAGCAACCACCCATGGCTCAGTCCGTCCGCAACCGTCGTCATCTGCTGTCCCAGGCCCTCGTGCTTGCCTTGCTGCCCTTCGCAGCGGGCGCACAGGAAGCGGCCCCGTCGTCCACCAAGGACCTCGATGCCGTCACCGTTACCGGCTCGCGCATCAAGCGCGCCGGCGTCGAGGGGCCGGCCCCGGTCAACGTGATCACCGCCGCACAGATCCAGAAGGAAGGCTTCGTCACCGTCTACGACGCATTGAAGACGCTGACCGAAGCGACCGGCACCGTCGAAGCGGCGTCGCAATGGGGCTCGCACACGCCCAATGCGAGTGGCCTCAACCTGCGCGGCATGGGCCCCAACCGCAGCCTGCTGCTGGTCAACGGCCGCCGCGTGGCCGACTACCCGCTGCCCTATGGCGGCGAGACCAATTTCTCCAACTACAGCAACATTCCTGCCGCTGCCGTGGAGCGGATCGAAGTGCTGACCGGTGGCGCGTCGGCGATCTATGGATCCGACGCCATCGCGGGCGTGGTCAACGTCATCCTGAAGACCAACTACGACGGCGACGAAGTGCGCGTGCGCGGCGGCACTTCCACCGAAGGCGGGCGCGATACCTGGGACCTGTCCTGGGCGGGCGGCAAGACCGGCGACAACTGGAGCGTGACCTACGCACTGCAGTACACCAAGCGCGATCCGCTGTTCGGCCGCGACCGGCCGCAGATGGACGACGCCGACGATGCGCTGTACCCGTCCTGGAACATGGAACAGCGCAAGGTCGGTTTCCGTCCCACCGCTGGCCTGGCCCTGATCGACCCCAGCACGGGCCAGCGCCTGGCGCCGCCGGACGGCACCTGCGAGAAATTCGCTGGCGAGTACTACACCGCTGATCGGCTGGTCTACAACTACAACGCCAATACGGTGAGCAACACCGGCCGCCTGTGCGGCATGAGCGCCGACTACGCCAACTGGCTGCTGACCGGCGGCTCGGAGAACGTGTCGGGCAATCTCTATGGCACCTTCGATTTCGGCGATGGCCTGCAGGCCTGGAGCAACCTGGCGGTGTACCGGTCCGAGGCGATCTGGGGCACCAATCCCCCCAGCGTTTCGTTGATCGACGATGCCAACGGCTATTACTGGGATGCCAACCGCAATCGCCCGGTGCTCGGCGTGCGCCAGTTCACCCCGAACGAAGTCGGTGGCCTGGACACGCTGCGCAATACCAACCGCGAGTTGTCGTGGGATATCAGCGCAGGCCTGCGTGGTCGCCTGGCCGATCGCTTCGACTGGAGCACCACGGTCGGACGTTCCTACTACCGCGTTGAAGAGCGGCAGAATGTGGTGGACGAACAGAAGTCGTACGACTTCTTCCTCGGCCCACGGCTGGGCACCACCGGCGACGGTGAGGCCATCCATGCATTGAACGAGTCGCGCTGGTGGAACCCGATCACCCCGGACCAGTACTGGCAGATGGGCACGGTCGCGAAGAATCGCGCGTCCTCCTACGTCAACCAGGCCTCGGCCGACATCACCGGCGAACTGCTGCAGGGCTGGGCCGGGCCGATCTCGTTCGCAGCGGTGGCTGAAGTGGCGAAGCAGGGCTATCACCTCAGCCCGGATCCGCGTGCCGGCATCGATTTCGACCTGCAGAACGTTGATCGTGGTGGTGGTGAGCGCACCCGCTATTCGGCCGGTGTCGAGTTCAAGATCCCGTTGGCCGAGAGCCTGATCGCCACCGCGGCGGCACGCTACGACCGTTATGGCAGCTACAAGGCCGACGGCGGCGGCGAGGCGCTGGATGTCGGCAGCCAGAAGGAAACTACCTGGAACGCTGGCCTGGAATGGCGCCCGTTCGAGTCACTGCTGGTGCGCGGCTCCTACGCGACCAGCTTCCACGCGCCGGACATGCACTACCTGCTCGGCCAGGCCAGCAGTTCCGAAGTGCTGACCTACGACCGCCTGCGCTGCATCGAGAGCGGCGCGTATCTGGTCAACAACTGCGGCGTGGGCAATACCGATGTCTGGTATGCGTTCGACGTGAACCGTCGGGGTACGCCGCTGCTGCGCTCGGAGACCGGCAATTCGTGGACGGTCGGCTTCGTCTGGGACGTACTGCCGAATCTGTCGATGAGTGCGGATTACTGGGCGATCAAGCTGGAAGACATGATCGTCGACGTCGGTGCTGACGAGGTACTGGCCAGTGAGGCCGGCTGCCTGACCGGCAAGAACATGGACGGTACGCCCTGGGCGAATCCGGCGGGTGACGCGTACTGCGCCGGCATCCTCGCCCGCGTGAATCGTGACAGCAGCGGGCGGTTGGTGTCGATCGAGCGCGGGCCGTTCAACCTGGCCAGCCGCGAAGTGCGTGGTATCGATCTGAGCGCGCGCTATCGGCTGGAGACGGCCGCATGGGGCAGCTTCCAGCTGGGGGTGAACTACACCAACCAGATCTCCACGAAGGAGCAGCGCTACGCCAACGACCCGAACCCGGAGCGTCGCGACCGTGACCTGCGCAGCAAGCTGCGCGCCAGCCTGGCCTGGCAGGGCGGCAACTGGAATGCGAACGTCTACGCCGACCGTATCGGCTCGGTGCCGGGCGTGCGCTATCACTGGGGCACCGACCGCCTGGACAACCCCGGCGGCTGCTTGCCGTTCGCCGATGGCTACGTGCCCAGCGACAGCCCGTCGCTGAACTGCCTGGAGCCTGCCACGCGTCCGGATGGATCGGCCAATCCGAACCCGAACGCCGGGCAGCAGACGGCGCGGTACTACGGCCGGGTCGGGCCGTTCATCACCTGGAACTTCAACGTCGGTTACCAGGTCACCGAGTTCATGAAGGTCAATCTGTACGTGAACAACGCTTTCAATGCGACCAGCTGGAACCACAAGGACCCGTACAAGGTCGACTACGATTTCGCCCCGACCCGCCTGCTGGGTGCGGTGGGGCGTGAGTTCGCGCTGGAGTATGTGTTCACGTTCTGAGGGACGGTGGCGCCGGGCATGACCCGGCGCCAGCCACGGGTTGACGGGCAGCCACGCATGGCGTGGCTCTACTGGGCGCACGCGGGATGGATGGGCAATCGGCGGGAGAGGGTGGATTTGACCTTCCCACGATGGCAAGGTCTAGGCTGGTCACCTCTCCAGATGGAACCAGGGAAACCAGGCCATGAGCACCTCCAGCGTTACCGCCGTCCCCGGGACGGCTTCCACCCTCAGCCTGCCAATCGAAGGCATGACCTGCGCCAGCTGTGTCGGCCGGGTCGAAGCGGCCCTGGCCAAGGTCGAGGGGGTCGCCAGCGTGTCGGTCAACCTGGCCACCGAGCGTGCGGACATCCGCTCCTCTGGCCCGATCGACCGCGACGCGCTGATCCAGGCGGTGGAAAGAGTGGGTTATGAGGTACCGGCGGCGACCACCGAACTGGCCGTGGAAGGCATGACCTGCGCGTCCTGCGTCGGCCGCGTGGAGCGCGCGCTGTTGGCGGTGCCGGGCGTCAGCCAGGCCAGCGTCAACCTGGCCACCGAACGAGCGACCGTGCGCGGCGTCGCCGGCATCGACGCACTGGTAGCGGCCATCGACAAGGTCGGGTACGCAGCGCACGCGATTGATGGCGGCGCCCAGGTCGATGAGGAAGCGGCGGAAAAGAAGGATGCCGAGCGGGTGGCGTTGAAACGCGACCTGATCCTGGCCAGCGTGCTGGCAGCCCCGGTGTTCGTGCTGGAAATGGGCTCGCACCTGATTCCCGGCATGCATCACTGGGTGATGTCCACGATCGGCCTCCAGGCAAGCTGGTACCTGCAGTTCGTGCTGACCACGCTGGTCCTGGCCATTCCTGGCCGGCGCTTCTACCAGAAGGGCTTCCCGGCGCTGCTGCGCCTGGCGCCGGACATGAACTCGCTGGTGGCGGTGGGTACCGCCGCGGCATTCGGCTATTCGGTCGTGGCCACCTTCCTCCCGCGCCTGCTGCCGGCGGGCACGGTGAATGTCTACTACGAAGCGGCGGCGGTGATCGTCGCGCTCATCCTGCTCGGCCGCTTCCTGGAAGTGCGCGCGAAAGGCCGCACGTCAGAGGCGATCAAGCGCCTGGTCAACCTTCAGGCCAAGGTGGCGCACGTCAGTCGCGAAGGACGCATCGTCGATATTCCGATCAACGAGGTGCTGCTGGGCGACCTGCTGGAAGTGCGTCCCGGCGAGCGCGTGCCGGTGGATGGTGAGGTGACTGAAGGTCGCAGCTTCGTCGACGAGTCGATGATCACCGGCGAGCCGATCCCGGTGGAGAAGTCGGCCGGCAGCGGCGTGGTTGGCGGCACCGTCAACCAGAAGGGCGCACTGACCCTGCGTGCGACGGCGGTGGGTGGGCAGACCATGCTGGCGCAGATCATCCGTCTGGTTGAACAGGCGCAGGGCTCCAAGCTGCCGATCCAGGCCGTGGTCGACAAGGTGACGCTGTGGTTCGTGCCGGCGGTGATGCTGGCGGCCCTCGCTACCTTCCTGGTCTGGCTGATCTTCGGGCCGTCGCCGGCGCTGACCTTCGCGCTGGTCAACGCCGTGGCGGTGCTGATCATTGCCTGCCCGTGCGCGATGGGGCTGGCGACGCCGACCTCGATCATGGTTGGCACCGGTCGCGGCGCCGAGATGGGCGTGCTGTTCCGCAAGGGCGAGGCGCTGCAGCTGTTGAAGGACGCCAAGGTGGTGGCGGTGGACAAGACCGGCACTTTGACCGAAGGTCGCCCGCTGCTGACCGACCTGGAGATCGCCGACGGCTTCGATCGCGCGCAGGTGCTGGCAAGGGTGGCGGCAGTGGAATCGCGCTCGGAACATCCGATCGCCCGCGCCATCGTCGAGGCGGCCACGGAGGAGGGCATCGCGCTGCCGGCGATGGTTGATTTCGAGTCGGTGACCGGCATGGGCGTGCGTGCAACCGTCGATGGTGCACGCGTGGAAGTAGGTGCTGATCGTTTCATGCGTTCGCTCGGCGTGGACATCGGTGCGTTCGCTGCATTGGCCGATCGCCTGGGCAACGAAGGAAAGTCGCCACTGTATGCCGCCATCGATGGCCGCCTGGCGGCGATCATCGCAGTCTCTGATCCGATCAAGCCGAGTACGCCGGCCGCCATTGCCGCCCTGCACCAGCTTGGCCTGAAGGTGGCCATGATCACCGGTGACAACGCCGCTACCGCGCAGGCCATCGCCCGCCAGCTCGACATCGATGAAGTGGTGGCCGAAGTGCTGCCGGAAGGCAAGGTGGAAGCGGTGCGCCGGTTGAAGGCGGCTTACGGTCAGATCGCGTTCGTCGGTGATGGCATCAACGATGCGCCGGCGCTGGCCGAGGCTGATGTCGGCCTGGCCATCGGCACCGGCACCGACGTCGCGGTGGAGTCGGCCGACGTGGTGCTGATGTCCGGCAACCTGCAGGGCGTGCCCAACGCCATCGCACTGTCGAAGGCGACCATCGGCAACATCCGCCAGAACCTGTTCTGGGCCTTTGCCTACAACACCGCATTGATCCCGGTCGCTGCCGGTGCGCTGTATCCGGTATGGGGCGTGTTGTTGTCGCCGGTGTTCGCCGCCGGTGCCATGGCCCTGTCCAGTGTGTTCGTGCTCGGCAATGCGCTGCGCCTGCGGCGCTTCCAGGCGCCGATGACGGACGCGTCCCATGCGGCCCACTGAAGGAGCGATTGCATGAACATCGGTGAAGCATCGAAGGCCTCCAGCGTGTCGGCCAAGATGATCCGCTATTACGAACAGATCGGCCTGATTCCGCAGGCTGACCGCACCGGCGCGGGCTATCGCGCCTATTCGCAGGCCGACGTGCATCGGCTGCGGTTCATCCGTCGCGCGCGTGATCTCGGCTTTTCGGTAGCCGAGATCACCGACCTGCTGGGCCTGTGGAACGACACCTCGCGCCACAGCGCCGACGTCAAGCGCCTGGCCGAGCAGCACATCGATGACCTCGAACAGCGCATCGAGAACATGCGGCAGATGGCCGATACATTGAAATCGCTGATCAGCTGCTGTGCCGGCGATGACCGGCCCGAATGCCCGATCCTGCAGCGGCTGGGCGAAGGCGAAGAGGGCGTTGCACCGGTTGCAGCGCCCGCAGGGGCAGTGCGCAGGCGCGCGCGCAGGACCTGACCAAGACAGATGGAAAGGAAAATGCCCGCCCCGGCAATTGCACGGGGCGGGCATCGTTCATGCAATCGGCAGCGTGATCAGGCCGTACGCGGCGGGAAACCCGCTTCGGTCAGCGCCGCGACAATCTGTGCTTCGCTGGCCGAGGTCTGCACCTGCACGCGGCGGCTGGCCGGGTCGGCCGACACACTTGCCGTCGGGTCGACCAGCTCGATCGCCTTGGTCACGCTGCGTGCGCAGCCACCGCAGGTCATGCCTTCCACATGGAATTCCATCTGTAGCTCCTTTGATGCTCTGGGGGTGGAGCCAGTGTGCACGTTCCAACGATGGCAGGGTCAAGCGATACGCTGAACAAAAAACGGCAGCCACCTGTACCAGCGCGGCTGCCGTGGAGGATCGTCCCCGCCCGAGGGCGGGGGTGACGCGTCAGAACTTCCAGTTCACGCCGAAGTACAGCTGGCGGCCGGCATACAGGTTGGACAGCAGTCGGGCCTGGCTGTCGTTGCCGATGTAGCTGCGCAGCTCGGACTTGGTGGCGTTCAACACTGCTGCGGTCACGGTCCAGTCCGCAGTGATGTTGTAGGCCACGTTCAGATCCAGCTGGCTGTACGGCTTGGTGTAGGTGGTCAGGCCGTTGTTGAGGCCGCCGACCACTTCGCCACGGCGGTTGTACGAGGCACGGGCCAGGAACTTCTCGTTCTCGTAGAACACGGTGACGTTGGCCTGGTTCTTGGCGCTGCCGACCAGCGGCGACGAGCCGATCTCATCGCCATCCAGCACGATCGAGGCCAGGTTGGTGTCGTTGTAGGTGTAGTTGGCCTGGACACCAAAGCCCATGTCGAAGGTGTACTGGCCATACAGTTCCACGCCCTGCGACACGCCGTCGCGGCCGTTGGCTTCGGTGCTGTACTTCTGCACCACCACCGTTTCACCACCGACGGTCATCTGCTGGTCGCGCACGACCGGCACGGTGAAGTTGTCCACGTTCTTGCGGAACAACGCCACACCTGCAACCGAACCCGGCTTGAAGTACCACTCCAGGCCAAGGTCGAACTGCACCGCCTTGAACGGTTCCAGTGCCTTGTTGCTGCCCGAGCCATACCAGCCGGGGGTGTCGGTGCCGCCAGCGACGCGGCGATCGTTGCTGTATTCCGGGCTGATGTACTGCAGGCCGCCCGGATAGGCGATGCTGGTGTAGCCCGGGCGCGCGATCACCTTCGACGCGGCACCGCGCAGCACCAGGTTGTCGGTGATGTCCCAGGCGATGTTGAAGCTCGGGAGGAAGTCCGTATAGGTCTTCTCCAGCGAGCTGAGGGTATAGACCTTGTCGCGCACCTGGTTGTCCGGCAGACGTACGAAGCCACCCTGGCAACGCAGGTTCGGATCGGCAGCCGGGTCATCGCAGCTCATTGGCGCACCAGCGGCGTTGTCCACGAAGTAGTCGTTGAAACGTTCGACCGAATCGCTGGACTGGGCGAACTGCTTGGTACGCACCACACGCACGCCGACGTTGCCACGCACGCGATCAGTGCGGAAGTTGGCCTGGAAGTAACCCGAGTAGATCTTCTCGTTGACGTCGTAGACGAAGTCTTCCTCGGTTCGGTTGTGCGAGCCACCGTAGGTCTGGTTGAGGTAGTCGATGTAGGCCGGGTAGTTGATGCCGGGGAACACGTTGGCATTGAAGCCACCGGCGATGTTGCTGATCGGGTTGGACAGGAAGAAGCCCGGCTGCGCATTGCCTGCGGTCGGATCGCAACCGGCCTGGTAGCGATTGTTGTCATAGTCGGCCGGGTCCAGGCCCTGGCAGACCCAGTAGGTGTTGCCGGTGTTGCGGTGCACCTGGCCGTCGCGGTACTTGGCGCCGAACTGGATCGAGTCCAGCCAGCCAGCTTCGAACATCTTGGTGACGTCGGCCTGGAAGTAGTTCTGCTTGACCTCGGTCTGCATCCACGACGAATCGGTGGAGCCGGTATCGACCTCGGCGACGCCAGCCATCAGCTGCTGCTGGATGTCCGGCGAGACGGTCAGCGACGGCGTGCCGGTCAGGTCCCACGCGGTGTACTGGTTGCCCGCCTGCCACTGGTCACCGACCTTGCGGCGGGGCTTGGCCGACATGCGGAAATTCATCGACGGGCCACCCTTGGACCAGGTGCGGCCGCCGGTGAAGCTGGCCTTCCACAGCGGACTGATGTCCCAGTCGACTGTCAGGTCGGCCGTCTGCGAAAGCGCTTTTTCCTTGCTGTAGCCACCGGTCAGCTGCGGAGTGGGGATGGTGCAGTCATCCGGACCCCAGCCCCCCGGCGGCAGGCCAGCTGCGGCAGCCTGGTCTTCGCTGCAGTAGTAGGTCTTGCCGGCAAGTTTTTCGTACTGCGCGCCGGTGACGATGCTGCCACTGGGATCGAAGCTCAACCCGTTGAGCAGGCGCCCACCGGCCCAGTTGCCATCGCCGTTGTAGCGGGCCAGGTTCCACTCCGGCACCTTCAGCATGTTCTGGGTGTAATCACCCTGCAGTTCGAAACGGAAGTAGTTCGCGGTCAGGGTCAGGTTGTCGATCGGCTTGAACTGGAAGGTCAGCTGGCCGCCCTTGCGCTCGCGCTTTTCTTCCTTCACCGCGAAGTTCACCGAGGTCGGCATGAAGAACTCGCTGTAGTTCGTGCCAGCCTGGTTGTTGAAACCGGATTGGCCCCACCAGTAGTGGATGCCATCCTGTTCCAGCAGGTTGCCGTTGGCATCGCGCGCGGTGGTGTTGTTGCCGTACCACTGGTAGTCCTCGGTGCTGGTCTCCATGGTGCGGCTGGTGCGCTTCTGCTGGGTCACGCCGACCAGCACGCCGAAGCGCTCGTCCTTGCTGTGCCAGGAATACAGCGCCGACACCTGCGGATCGACGTCGTGGCTGGTATCGGACGAAGTGCCTTCCAGGTTCACGTAGCCGGAATTGGCTTCCATCTCCAGCGGTCGGCGCGTGTGCAGGATGACCGTGCCACCGATGCCGCCTTCGTCGATGCGCGCTTCCGGCGACTTGAACAGCTCGGCGCTGGACAGCATGTTCGACGGCAGCAGGGTGTAGTTGAAGGAACGGGTGGCTTCGTTGTTGGTTTCCGACGACGCGACGTAGTTGCCGTTCAACTGGGTCAGGGTCAGGTCGGGCGCGAGGCCGCGCACGCTGACCGACTTGCCTTCGCCGCCACTACGGGTGATGACCACGCCGGGCACGCGCTGCAGCGCATCGGCCACGTTCTTGTCGGGGAACTTGCCAACGTCCTCGGCGGTGATCACTTCGACCACGGCGTTGGCGTCGCGCTTCTGCTGCAGGCTCTTTTCGATCGCGTAGCGATAGCCGGTGACCTGGACGCTGTCCAGGGTGGTTGCGTCCTGCGCGCCGGTCGTTGCCGCCTGCTGCGCGGATGCGCCAAGCGGGGCGACGGCGGCGGCCAAGGCCAGCGCGATGGCCAGCGACAACGCGTCGTGGCCCTGCGTACGTGTTGAATGCTTCATTGCCATCTCTCCCTCTCTCCTGGATTGATCCGGTGACTGACTGACGCGGAAACTTGAATCGATCTAATTCGTGATGCCGATCTTGCCTTCACCCTGCAGATGCAACGAGCGCCTGGCAGATGGCGCGGCACGTCCTGTCTTGCTCCCCAACTCCCGGGCCATCGCGCTGTCGTCTTGGATCGATCTAAGCGATGGGCGGGGCGATTTTTAGCACGGCAACGGCGCCGGTGCATGTTGCTCCGCAATATGGCAGCGACGTGTCGTGCATATGACCCTTCGCGGAAAATTGCTGTAAGCGGTTACATGCGCAAAAGGGGGGGGCCGGCCGGGCTGCGCCCGGCACCCGCAGAGGCCGAAGCCAGGGCAGCAGCAGCAGCAACAGCAACAGCAACAGCAACAGCACAGCGGCTTTCCGTGGGATGTCGGGGTGGGTCCGGTTGCGGGGGACGCTGCAAGTACGTCCCTGTAAGCTCGGTCGCGCCATCCATGGCGCTCACGCCCCCGCAACCGGACCCACCCCGCCTTCGACAGATTCCCGATGCCGTTGGCAGATGTCGACCTTGGTCGACACCTGGATCCGCGCCATGCGTGGATGAAATCCGATTCCATTCGATGATTTCGAAATCGGTAGGAACATCCATCCACGCATGGCGTGGATCTGCCAGACATCAGGAAACTGTCAGGGGCAGGGCGGTGTGGGTATGCAGGACCGTTGGCGCCATGGATGGCGCCATCGAGCCCCATGGGTGAGGGCGCTTTGCTTGCGAAGTACTGCTTCGCAAGCGCACGAACGCACAGCCGCCAGCGGCTGGGCCGGACCGCGGAGCGGGGTTTACGGCGTGTCCTGCATGCCCGCACCGCCCCGCCCAGATCGGGAGACTGCTGTTGCCGTTGCTTCGGCCGTTGCCTCTGCGGGTGCCGGGCGCAGCCCGGCCGAAGTCCTCCCTCATGCTGCGCCGCAGAATGCATTGGGCGAAATTCCCATGCTCTACTTGAATCGATCTAAATCCGCCGGGGTGCGGATTTGTACCGATGGAAACGAGGGCTCGGCCTGTGCGGCCGGTCCTTCGCTGCCGCCCTGCCGCCAAGGAGTCCTGCCCGTGACCAGGTTGTCCCGCCGTCGTCCCGCCCGCCGCCTGTCGGCACTGTCCCATCGGCCCTTCGCCCGCATCGCCTGCCTGTTGGCGCTCGCGGTGACGCCCTGGCTGCAGGCCGCGCCGGCCGCGCTGGAGCGCGAGGTCAACACCTTCATCGGCAGCAAGGATGACGGCAACACCTTCCCCGGTGCCTCGGCGCCGTTCGGCCTGATCCAGGTCAGCCCGATCGGCAGCCACTATTCGGGCTGGCGCTACGACGATGACAAGATCCGCGGCTTCGGCCACTCCTTCCTGTCCGGCGCCGGTTGCTGGGAGCAGGGTGGCCAGGTCTCGGTGCTGCCGGTGACCGGCAGCATCGGCCCCGGTGGCGACTTCGATACCGCCAACCCCAAGCAGTTCGACCACAAGGCGTATGCCTCGGCCTATACCCATGACGGTGAAATCGGTCAGGCCGGCTACTACAAGGTGCGTCTGACCAGCTACGGCGGCATTGATGCGGAAGCGACGGCGCGCACGCGCGCGGCTGCCGAGCGTTACACCTTCAGCCAGGGCAAGGGCGATGGCCACGTGCTGGTCAATGTCGGCCAGGCCAACGAGCGCCACTCGGTGATCGGCAGCGTGGTCGACGTGGTGGGTGACCGCGTGGTCGAAGGCAAGCTGGTCACCAAGAGCTTCTGTGGTGGCCATCAGTACACCACCTGGTTCCGTATCGAATTCGACCGTCCGTTCAAGGCGCATGGCACCTGGGGCGAGGGCGGTGGCCTGCCGGGCGCGCGCCACAGCATGGAAGGCGAGCAGAAGCCGAATGGCGCGTGGCTCAGCTTCGATCTGGCCAAGGGCCAGTCGGTCACGGCCGTCAGCGCGATTTCGCATGTGGACGCCGAAGGCGCGCGCAACAACCTGCGCGCCGAGGGCATGCAGGGCGGGGCGCTGCTCGGCTTCGAACGCATGCGTGCGCTGTCGCAGCAGTCCTGGCGGGAGCAGCTGGGCCGGGTGCGTGTGCAGGGCGGCACTGCCGACGATCGCACCGTGTTCTACAGCGCGGTCTATCACGCACTGCTGCAGCCGATGACCGGCAACGATGCCGATGGCCGCTACCGTGGCTATGACGATGGCATCCATCGCGCCGATGGCTGGACCTACTACGAGTACTTCTCGCTGTGGGATACCTACCGTGCGCAGAACCAGTGGCTGGCACTGACCCGTCCGGACGTGGCGCGCGACATCGGCCGTACTCTGCTGGCGATCGAAGAGCAGGGTGGCTGGTTGCCGCGCTGGGGCTATGCCAACTTCGAGACCAACATCATGACCGGTGATCCGGTCACCCCGTTCATGGTCGACCTGTGGCGCTTCGGTGCGCTCAAAGGCCGTGAATCGCAGGCATGGGACGCGCTGCGCCGCAATGCCTTCGGCACGCCGCCGCTGAACTCGCGCATGGCCGGCCGTTCCGGCAATCCAACCTATCTGGACAAGGGCTACGTGGTCTACGACCGCGCGTTCCCGTCCAAGGGCATGGACGTTGATCCGCACCACGGTGGTTCGGCTACCTTGGAATACGCGCTGGCCGACTGTGCGCTTTCGCAGATGGCCGATGGCCTCGGCCATGCGCAGGACGCGGCGACGCTGCGTGAGCGCGGTCGCAACTGGCGCAAGGTGTGGGACCCGCAGGTGCGTGATGCCGAGACCGGCTTCACCGGTTTCCCGCGTCCGCGTACCGAGGATGGCCAGTGGTACACCCCGGCCGATGGCCACTACAGCCCGCGCTCGCACCATGGTTTCCATGAAGGCACGGCTTGGCAGTACCAGTGGCTGGCGCAGCAGGACGTGCCGGGCCTGGTCGAAGCGATGGATGGCCGCGAACAGGCCGGCCGCCGCCTCGATGCCTTCTTCGCGATGGATGCGCTGCAGGCCGACCCGCTCAATGCCGCCCGCAAGGAATGGGTGGTCGGGCCGTACAGCTACTACAACCAGTTCCGCTACAACCCCAACAACGAACCCGACCTGCATTCGCCGTGGCTGTACACGCTGATCGGCCAGCCGTGGAAGACCGCCGCGGTGGTGCGTGCAGCGCAGCAGCTGTTCACCAATGCGCCCAACGGCGTGACCGGCAATGATGACCTCGGGACGATGTCGGCCTGGTACCTGTTCAGTGCGATCGGCGTGTACCCGGCAGTGCCGGGCAGCGGCGAGTTCCTGCTGCATACGCCGCGCTTTGCCAAGGTCGAGGTCGAGCTGGGCAATGGCCGCACCCTGCGCATCGAGGCGCCTGGCGCCGATGGCCGCCGCCTGCAGTACGTGCAGGGCGTGCAGGTCGATGGCCAGGCACATGCCCCGGTGTGGCTGGGCTGGAACCAGCTGCAGCAGGGCCCGAAGCTGCGTTTCGCCCTCGATGGCACGGCGCCGACGCAGGGCTGGGGCACGGCGGTGAAGGATCTGCCGGTGTCCTGGTGTGCGGCACCGGGCAGCCAGCTGCACTGAGCCGGGCTGTGCCGTTCGAGGCAACCCAGCGAACGGCACGGCACGACAGGGCCGCGATCCATTAGGCTTGAGCATCCATCGGAGTGCGGGAAGACGATGAACGACAACGGCGACAGTTCCAGCAAGCGTTCCGGCAAGGCGGTGACGGTGACCGACATCGCCCGTGCCATCGGCGTTTCGCGCGCGACCGTGTCGCTGGTGCTGCGCGGCAGCCCGCTGGTCAACGTCGATACCCGCGCCCGGGTGGAGGCCGAGCTGCGGCGCCAGCGCTATGTCTACAACCGCGCGGCGGCGAACCTGCGGCGACGCACATCGTCCAGCATCGCGCTGGTGATCAACGATCTGTCCAACCCGTTCTTCGCCGAATTCGCCTCCGGTGTGGACGAAGCACTGGGTGGGCGCGGCTACGTGACCCTGCTCGGCAGTACCGGCGAGTCACCCGAGCGCCAGCAGGCGGTGCTGTCCACGTTGATGGAGCACACGCCTGCAGGCCTGATCCTGTCACCGGCCGAAGGCAGCGATGCCACGCTGCTGCGGCAGGCACTGGGTGCCAATGCCAACGTACTGCTGTTCAACCGCGAACTGGAAGGCGCCGAGTGGGACTTCCTGACCCTGGACAACCAGCATGGCGCCTACCTGGCCACCCGCCACCTGATCGAGCGCGGTCATCGCCAGATCGCGTTCTTCGGTGGCCACGCCGCATCGAGTTCCTGCCACCAGCGTCGCGCGGGTTTCCAGCAGGCACTGGCCGAAGCCGGGCTGGCGCTGCCGCCGGGCTGGATGATCGAATCGGCACCCAACCGCCTTGAAGCGGCCGCGCGCACCGACGAACTGTTCGTCGACGGCCATCGGCCGAGCGCGGCGGTCTGCTACAACGACACCGTCGCGCTGGGCCTGATGCTGGGCCTGAACTCGCGCGGCATCCGTCCTGGCGGGGACTTCGCGGTGACCGGCTTCGACGACATTTCAGAAGCGTCGGTTGCCGTGCCGCCGCTGACAACCTTGACCGCCGACCCGCGCGAGCGCGGCCGGCAGGCGGCATCCCTGCTGCTGCAACGACTGGAGGAACCGGATGCGCCACCACGACGCACGGTCGCCCCGGTACAGTTGCGCATCCGCGAAAGCAGTGCCGCACGTCCGAACTGATGCTCTGCTGCTGAACTGATTGCACCCTTCCACGCACCAACGACCTTTCGCGCATCGAGGCGCGTACCGCATGCCGATCTCCGCAACGCCCCGCCCATCCGGTTCCCCGGGCAACCAGCCTGCCGTCACCAACGGCAAGGCGCTGGCCGTGGTCACCACCATCTTCTTCATGTGGGGCTTCCTGACCTGCCTCAACGACATCCTGATTCCGCACCTGAAGGCGGTGTTCGAGCTGAACTACGCCAAGGCGATGCTGGTGCAGTTCACCTTCTTCGGCACCTACTTCCTGATGTCGTTGCCGGCGGGGCGGCTGGTGGCGGCGCTCGGGTACAAGAAGGGCATCGTGGCTGGCCTGGTGATCGCTGGCGTCGGCGCGCTGGGCTTCTGGCCGGCGGCCGAGCTGCGTGTCTATGGCGCTTTCCTTGGTGCGTTGTTCGTACTGGCCACCGGCATCACCGTGCTGCAGGTAGCGGCCAATCCGTATGTCGCCTTGCTTGGCCCGGAGCAGACCAGCTCCAGCCGTCTCACCCTGGCACAGGCGTTGAACTCGCTGGGTACGGCCATCGCGCCGATCTTCGGCGGCATGCTGATCCTGTCCAACACGGCCATGAGCGGTGAGCAGATCGCCGCGCTGCCGGCCGCCGAACAGCTGGCCTACCGTGCCGCCGAGGCGCACGCGGTGCAGGGCCCCTACGTCGGCCTGGCCATTGCGCTGGTGCTGCTGGCCCTGTTCGTGTTCCTGTTCCGCCTGCCGGCGCTGAACGACACCACCGAGCAGGCTGACGAGGGTCATCAGCACAGCTACCTGGATGCGCTGCGCAAGCGTCACCTGCTGCTGGGCGTGCTCGGCATCTTCTTCTACGTCGGTGCTGAAGTATCGATCGGCAGCTTCCTGGTCAACTACCTGTCCATGCCCACCATCGGCGGGTTCAGCGAGCAGGAAGCCACCCACTATGTGTCGGCCTACTGGACGATGGCGATGATCGGTCGCTTCGCCGGTTCGGCGCTGCTGGCGCGCTTCTCGCCGAGCCGACTGCTGGCGATCTTCGCGCTGGTCAATGTCGGCCTGCTGACACTGACCATGATGACCTCCGGCAATGTCGCGCTGTACTCGGTGGTGGCGATCGGCCTGTTCAACTCGATCATGTTCCCGACCATCTTCGCGCTCAGCATCGAGCGTCTGGGCCCGCTGACCAGCAAGGGTTCGAGCCTGCTGATCATGGCGATCGTCGGTGGCGCCGTGGTGCCTTACCTGCAGGGCGTCCTGGCCGACCACGTCGGCGTGCAGGCCAGCTTCATCCTGCCGCTGCTGTGCTACGGCTACATCATTTTCTACGGACTGGTCGGCGCCCGTGCGCCGGCTGCCGGCACGCACGGAGGCTGAGTCGAAAATGGGTTCCATCGTCTGCTTCGGCGAAATTTTGATCGATCTACTAGCGCAGCCGCCGGCCTCGGCCGATACCCCGCGCGCGTTCCTGCAGTACGCCGGTGGTGCACCGGCCAACGTCGCGGTGGCCGCCGCACGGCTGGGCGCGAAGACCCAGTTCGTCGGCATGCTCGGCCGCGACATGTTCGGCGACTTCCTGGCCGAGAGCCTGAGCGAGCACGGCGTCGGCACCGACTACATCGTGCGCACCGACGCGGCCAAGACCGCGCTGGCCTTCGTGGCACTTGACGCCGGTGGCGAACGCAGCTTCAGCTTCTACCGCCCGCCGGCGGCCGACCTGCTGTTCCGTGACAGCGACTTCCAGGCAGGCTGCTTCGATGGCGCGCAGTGCTTCCATGTCTGTTCCAACAGCCTGACCGAAGCAGACATCGCCGAAGCGACGTTCGCCGGCATGGACCGTGCGCGCACGGCCGGTGCGGTAGTCAGCCTGGACCTCAACCTGCGTCCGGCGCTGTGGCCGGCCACTGTCGACCCGACAGCGCGGCTGTGGCAGGCGCTGGAACGCGCCGACCTGGTCAAGCTGTCGCGCGAGGAACTGGAGTACCTGGCGGGCCCGCTCGGCGATGACGGCGAGGCACTGGTGCTGCGTCGCCTGCTGGCCGCGCAGGCACGCTGGGTGATCATCACCGACGGCGCCGCCACGTTGCATTGGTATACCCGCGAAACGCAGGGCAAGGTCACCAGCTTCCGCGTGCCCACCGTGGACACGACCGCCGCCGGTGATGCCTTTGTTGGTGGCGTGCTGGTCGGGCTGCTGGAGCGGGGTGGGGCGGGTGCGGGCTTTGCTGCGTTCTGCCAGGACCCGCAGGCGATCGCCGCCACGCTGCGCTTCGGCGCCGCCGTTGGCGCACTGGCGGTGACACGCAAGGGCGCGTTCGCTGCGATGCCCTCGTTCGATGAAGTGCAGCAGCTGCTGCAGGCACAGGACCTTCCCGCATGAGCACCTCGCCCGATTTCCGTTCTCCCGCCTTCCTGCGCGCGCACATCGCCGACACGATGGCGTTCTACCACCCGCGCTGCATCGACCCGACGGGCGGCTTCTTCCACTACTTCCGTGACGACGGCAGCATCTACGATGCCAGCCATCGCCACCTGGTGAGCAGCACCCGTTTCGTCTTCAACTACGCCATGGCCTACCGCGAATTCGGCAATGCCGAGTATCGCGATGCGGTCGAGCACGGCGTGCGCTACCTGCGCGAGGTGCATCGCAACCCGGCTACGGGCGGCTACGCCTGGACGCTGCGCGATGGCGTGGTCGAGGACGACATGAACCACTGCTACGGCGTGGCCTTCGTGCTGCTGGCCTACAGCTGTGCATTGAAAGCGGGCATCGAAGAAGCCCGCACGTGGATGGACGAGACCTGGCAGCTGTTGGAAGCACGCTTCTGGGAAGCCGAGCACGGCCTGTACCGGGACGAGGCCGACGGCCAGTGGAACTTCACCGGTTACCGTGGCCAGAACGCCAACATGCACATGTGCGAGGCGATGCTGGCTGCCTTCGAGGCCAGTGGTGAGCAGCGCTATGTCGAGCGCGCGTTGCAGCTGGCCGACAACATGACCCGCCGGCAGGCGGCCAAGGCCGGCGGTCTGGTCTGGGAGCACTACGACGTCAACTGGAACATCGACTGGGATTACAACCTGGACGATCCCAAGCATCTGTTCCGGCCATGGGGCTTCCAGCCGGGTCACCAGACCGAGTGGGCCAAGCTGCTGCTGATCCTGGACCGTCATGTGCAGGCCGACTGGCTGGTGCCGACCGCGCAGCACCTGTTCGATGTGGCCGTGGAGCGCAGCTGGGACGAGGCGCGCGGTGGCCTCTACTACGGCTTCGCACCGGAGTCGCGCCGGCAGCCGGGCATGGACGGCGCGCCGATCGGCGGCGACAGCTTCGTCTGCGACGACGACAAGTATTTCTGGGTGCAGGCCGAGACGCTGGCTACCGCCGCACTGATGGCCAAGCGCACCGGCGATGACCGCTATTGGCAGTGGTACGACCGTATCTGGGCGTACTCGTGGGAGCACTTCGTCGACCACCGGTACGGCGCATGGTTCCGCATCCTCGACGCTGACAACCGCAAGTACAGCGACGAGAAGAGCCCCGCAGGCAAGGTCGATTACCACACCATGGGTGCCTGCTACGAAGTGCTGAACGTCGTGCGTTGAACATCGTCCGAATGCAGTAGTGCCAGGCCATGCCTGGCAAAAACAACAGGAGTCCGCACGTGCATCGCCTTCCCCTCGTTGTCCGTCTGCTCCTGCTGCTGATCGCAGCTGTCGCGTTCCCCGTCGCCGCCGCACCGCTGCAGGCGCAGTGGGAGTTCCGCCTGCTGCCCGGCGACGCGCAGGGCGCGGCGCATCCGGGCCTGCAGCAGTGGCGCGCGGCCACGGTGCCGGGCAGCGTGCATACCGATCTGCTGGCGCACGAGCTGATCCGCGATCCCTACGTCGGCGCGCCCGAAGCCGAGCTGCAGTGGATCGGCCTGGCCGACTGGGAATATCGCGCCCGTTTCGACGTGGATGCCGTCACCTTGGCCAAGCCCAATGCCGAGCTGCGCTTCGATGGCCTGGATACCTATGCCGAGGTGAAGCTCAACGGCAAGCCGCTGCTGCGTGCCGACAATGCCCACCGCACATGGCGCGCCCGCGTCGAAGGTCGCCTGCGGGCGAGGGGCAACGAGCTGCAGATCGTGTTCCGTTCGCCGATCCGCACACTATTGCCGGGCGTGCAGGCGATGCCGCACAAGATCGCCGGCAATTATCCTTCGCCGTACGGCGATGAACCCAAGGATGCGATGGTCGGCAACTTCGCGCGCAAGCCGGCCTACCACTTCGGCTGGGACTGGGGCCCGCGCTATGTTACGGCTGGTGTCTGGCGCGGCGTCGACCTGCAGGCATGGGGCGCGCATCGGTTGACCGACCTCGCCGTACGCACTGATGCGCTTGATGCGGAAAAGGCAACGCTGGCGGTAGTGCTGCAGGTGGAGCAGGACGCGGTAGGCGGTCCCGTTGCGGTGGACGTTGAGGTGCGTGGTCCTGACGGCCGCAGCGTCGCACGGGTGCAGCGCACGGTTGAGCTGAAGCCCGGCCAGAACAGCGTGGAGGTGCCGGTTGAACTGGCCAAACCGCGGCGCTGGTGGCCGGTCGGCCATGGTGCGCAGGACCGCTACACCGTACTGGCCTCGCTCGACGGAAGTGCCGATGCGGTGCTGGCACGCGAACAGCGCATTGGCCTGCGCACGGTCGAGCTGCGCCGTGAGCAGGATGACAAGGGAGGGCAGGGTTTCGCCTTCGTCATCAACGGTGTGCCGATCTTCGCCAAGGGCGCGAACGTGATCCCGTTCGATGCCTTCCCCGCGCGCGTTGATGCCGCGCGCCTGCGCCAGGTGCTGGTTGCCGCGCGCGATGCCAACATGAACATGCTGCGCAACTGGGGCGGCGGCTACTACGAAGACGATGCGTTCTTCGATATCGCCGACGAACTGGGCCTGCTGGTCTGGCAGGACTTCATGTTCGGTGGCGGCATGCAGCCAGGTTACGATCCCGCATTCCGCGCCAGCGTCGTGGCCGAGGCGCGCGACAACGTGCGCCGCCTGCGCCACCATCCCAGCATCGTGCTGTGGTGTGGCAACAACGAAGAAGAAACGGCGTGGAAGGATTGGGGCCATGGCCGCGACCTGAAGGCCGCCGATCCGGCGTACGCAGCTAAGGTCTGGCAGGGTTACGTTGACCTGTTCGGCAACGACCTGCGCCAGGTGGTGAGCGAAGACGGGCTGGGCGTGCCGTACTGGTCCAGCTCGCCCAGCAACGATCTGGACGAGAAGGCCAACGACTCCACCCGCGGTGACAAGCACTACTGGCAGGTCTGGGGCAATCCAGCGTTGCCGGTGCAGGCCTATCTGCGCGAGACGCCGCGTTTCATGTCCGAGTACGGCCTGCAGGCCTGGCCTGCAGTGGCGACGGTGGACCAGATCGCTACCCGTGCGGAGCAGCGCATCGACAGTCCGGTGATCCGCGCGCACCAGAAATTCATGGCCGGCGAGGGCAATACGCGCCTGCTGCACTACATCGAGCTGGGCTACGGCACGCCGAAGGACTTCGAGGACTTCGTCTATCTGAGTCAGGTAATGCAGGCCGATGGCATCGCCATGGCGGCGCTGCATCATCGTGCTTCGCGGCCCTATACGATGGGCTCGCTTTACTGGCAGCTCAACGACGTCTGGCCAGGTGCCTCGTGGTCGAGCGTTGACTACTTCGGCCGCTGGAAGGCGCTGCACTTTGCCGCACGGCGCTTCTTCGCGCCGGTCACCGTGGCGGCGCTGCGCGATGAGGGCAGGACACGCGTGCGCGTGATCAATGACCAGGCCACGCCGTTGGATGCACGGTGGCGCCTGCGGGTGATGGACGTGGAAGGCAAGGTGCTGCGCCGCCGTGAGCAGGCGGTGACGCTGGTCGCTGCCGGGGTGACCGATATCGGCAACTACGCCGATGCCGACCTGCTGGCCGGCGCCGACCCGGCGCGGACAGTGGCGGTGTTCGAGCTGCTGCAGGACGGAAAGGTGACGGCGCAACAGGTCGTCGGATTCGTTGAAGCCAAGGACCAGGTGCTGCCACGCCAGCAGCTGAAGTCAACGTTGGCGATCGACGGTGACCACTACCGCCTGCGGCTGCAGAGCGCAGCGCTGGTGCGCGCGGCATGGATCGATTTCGGCGCGCTCGACGTGCAGGTGGAAGACAATCTGCTGGACCTGCTGCCGGGCGAAACCCGCGACATCGCCGTGCGCGGCCCAGTGGATCTGACTGCGCTGCGAGAAGCGTTGAAGGTAAAAACCCTCAACGATCGTTGAGGGGCACGCTTTGGTAGGTGCCAACCAAGGTTGGCATCTACCAGTTTTCGCTTACCACTGGATCTGCTGGAAGTTCTCGACGCGATCATGGCCGTTGGCGGCTGCACCGATGCGCGGCATCGGGTAGTCGTCCAGGCGATCGATCAGGCGCGTCTGCAGGCCGGCTTCGCGGGCGGCGTCCAGTTCCTCGACCACGTCGGACAGGAACAGGATCTCGCCAGCGGGAACGCCGATGGCCTGTGCGATATGGCGATAGCTGTCGGCCTCGCGCTTGCCACCGACTTCGGTATCGAACCAGCCCGACACCAGCGGACTGAGGTCACCGGCATCGCTGAAGCCGAAGAACAGCTTCTGCGCCGGCACCGAGCCGGAGGAGTACACGTAGAGCGGCAGGCCCGAGGCGTGCCAGCCCTTCAACACCGGCGCCACCTCCGGGTAGAAGTGCGCGGTGTAGTCGCCACGACGGTAGCCCGCGTCCCAGATCAGCCCCTGCAGCGCCTTCAATGCGGTGTGCTTGCGGTCCTGGTCGATCCAGCCCTGCAGTGTCTCGGCCACCAGGCTGTCCTGGCAGGCGCCGCCGATCTCGCTGGCGACGGCGTCCAGCCAGCGACGCACCTCCGGCTGCTGGCCATGTTCGGCGACGAAGCCGGGCAGCGCCTGGCGTGCGTACGGGAACAGCACGTTCTTGACGAACGAGATGCTGCTGGTGGTGCCTTCGATGTCGGTCAGGATGACGCGGGGCTGCATTGATCAGGACGCCTGGGTCGGAATGTAACGGGGGAATTTCTGCGCGATGTCGGTGCCGGTGAAGTGACCGACCCAGCCATCCGGCTCGGTGAAGAAACGGATCGCCACGAAGCTGGGCTCATCGCCCATGTCGAACCAGTGGGTGGTGCCGTCGGGCACGGCGATCAGGTCATCCTTCACGCACTCGATCTCATAGACCTTGTCGCCCACGTGCAGGGTGAACAGGCCCGAGCCGGCAACGAAGAAGCGCACTTCGTCTTCCTTGTGGAAGTGTTCGTCGAGGAACTTCTTCCTCAGCTCGGCGCGGTTCGGGTTGTCGGGGGCGATCGAGGCCACGTCCACGCTCTTGAAGCCGCGTTCGGCGACCAGACGGTCGATGTCGGCGCGGTAGGCGGCAAACACCTCTTCCTGGCTTGCGCCCGGGGCGACCGGCGCGGTGGCCTGCCAGCGTTCAAAGGTGACGCCGATCTTCTGCAGTTCGGCAGCGATGACCGCGCCGTCCTGGGTGTCCAGCAGCGGCGATTCGGGGCGGGTGTCGTCGTAGATGCGCAGTCGGCTCATGGCGGCAGCTTGAACGTCTCGGGGGGAGGACAGGGTAGCAGGGTGGCGTCGATGGCCAGATTCCAGAATGGCATCTGGCCCTGCCGCAGACTTCAGCGGCGCAGCTTGCGCAGCTCCAGCTCGCAGTGCAGCAGGAACTCGAATGCTTCCATGTGCCGGCGCGCTTCGGCCATGTCGCGACCCCAGGCGTACAGGCCGTGGCCGTCGATCAGGTAGCCCCAGAGTGTCTGCGTGTCGAGCAGGGCGTCGACCTGGGCCGACAGCACGTCCATGTCCTGGGTGTTGGCAAACACCGGGATGTCGATGGCCATCTCGTGGGTGCTGTTGCCGGCGAAGGCCTTCAACAGTTCGTAGCCTTCCACCCGGATATGGCCCTGCGGCGCATACAGCCGCGAGGCGATGGTCTGCACCGGCGAATGGGTATGCAGCACGCAGCCGATCTCCGGGAAACGGCGATACAGCTGGGTATGCAGCAGGGTTTCGGCGGACGGGCGTAGCGGGCGGCCGACGGCCTTGCCATCGAAGTCCACCACCATGATGTCGTCTTCGATCAGGCGGCCCTTGTCCTTGCCGGACACGGTGATCGCGGCGTGGCGGTCATCCAGGCGGTGGGAGAAGTTGCTGCTGGTGGCCGGGGTCCAGCCGGCCTGGGCCAGTTCGCGGACGTTGTCGATCAGCAGCTGGGCCAGTTCGCTCAGGCGCGCGGTGTCGTAGGGGAAGGTGGGGGTGTCCATGAGGGCGATTTTACTGGATTCAGCCAGCGGCTGAAGTCCTTGTGATGGGGTAGGAAAACAGGATCCGGGATTGGGTCAGTCGGGCTGCACAGGACGCGCGGTGAACTCCCCACCGCAGGCCGGTCCCAACGGTCACTGCGCCTGCTCGCTAGGCTTTGCGGGCGTTTGGATCGAGACATGCCTGCCGTCAGATGAACAGGCGCCCAGCCATCGCAGGTGGAAGCGGTTCCGGTCGTGGACAAGCCCGATGCATCGTAGCCACGATCGAATCGGCACTGATGAAAAGGGGCGACATGGAAAGGAAGACGATCTGGTGCAGGCGATTTGCATGTGCGGGGCTGATCCTGGCGGTGGTATCCACCAGTGGCTGCGTGACCGAGTGGGTGCCGCGTACAAACGCAGCGGAATACAGCTACTCGACCGATTACTGTTCTACGGAGTCGAGGGGCCAATGGCCGGTGAAGAACGAAGTGGCCGTGCGAACCGTCTACGTGGAGCAGCTGGAGAAGTGCAGGGAAGACGACAAGAGCAAGTGCGACGTGGATGGAAAGTACAATCGCGTGCAGCAGCCGCAGATCGAGAGCTACGTCATGGATGTAAACCAAGACAGCCGCCGCAGCGCGTACAAGAGCTGCATGTGGTACTGGGGCTGGTCAGAGCAGGAGCGCTGGCTCTGGCAGCGCAAATCAGAAACGGCGCGTTGATGTCGAAGCGTCGCAGGGAAAGGAGCACGCGGATGCCGATGGTGATGCGCATATGGATGGTTGTGTTGCTGGCTTTGTTGACCAGTAGCTGCGCAACCGAATGGGCACGCTTCAGCGATCATGCCGATCCGCTGGATGAGTCGCGTTGGCGCTGCAGGGCCGAAGCGAACGAGAAGTGGCCGGAGAAGATGGAGGTTGTCGAGCGCACCGAGGAGATCGAGGTGCTGACCGTCTGCAAGGAAGGCGAGACATGCGACGTGGATGGCAAATACAAGAAGATGTTGATGCCAAAGACCGAGCGCTACACGGTAGACATCAACGCCACCGGGAACCACGAGCACTTCATGGGCTGCATGGGCGGGGCCGGTTGGATACAGAAGACCATCTGGTTTGGCCGCAGATGATCGTCATCCGATAGCCGACACATTTACAGCGCCGCTGATATCCACGCATGGCATGGATCTACCGGACGGCGTAGGAGACTGTCGGTCGGAGGTGGGGCGGGTTGGGTTCGCGGGGGTGTCCGCGGCATGGATGCCGCGGCCAAGCCTCCAGGGACGGATTCACGGCGTCCCCCGCGAATCCAACCCGTCCCGCCAAACCCTCAGCGCAGCTGTTGCCGTTGCTCTGGCTTCAAAGGCAGGTGCAGGGCCGCAGGCCCTGCAATGCAGAAAACCTCACTTGCCCCGCAGGCGACTGTGCTTGAAGCCGTAGAAGAAGTAGATCACGAAGCCGACAAACGTCCACACGCCCATCAGCATCCAGTTGTGCAGCGTCATCGCCGACAGCAGCGCCAGGCAGCTCAGTACGCCCAGGCTGCAGATCAACCACGCGCCGGGAATGCGGAACGGCCGCGGCAGGTCCGGCTGGGTGCGGCGCAGGATCAGCACGCCCGCACATACGGCCGCGAAGGCGATCAACGTGCCCATCGAGGTCAGTTCACCGAGGATGTCCAGCGGGAACAGCGCCGCCAGCAGGGCGATGCCGATGCCGGTGATCACCGTGTTGATATGCGGCGTGCGGTACTTCGGATGGATCTTGGTGAACACCGGCGGCAGCAGGCCGTCACGCCCCATGATCATGAAGATGCGCGGCTGGCCGATGATCATCACCAGCACCACCGACGAAAGGCCGATCAACGCACCGATCTCCACCACCACCCGCAACCAGCCCAGCTGCGGGTGCGCGGCCACGGCGGTGACCACTGGCTCGTCGGTGCCCAGCAGCTGGTAGGGCACCAGGCCGGTCATGACCGCAGCCATCGCGATGTACAGCACCGTGCAGATCACCAGCGACAGCATCATGCCGATCGGCATGTCGCGCTGCGGCTTGTGTGATTCCTGCGCGGCCACCGATACGGCTTCGAAGCCGATATAGGCGAAGAACACCATCGCCGCGCCGCGCAGCACGCCTTCCATGCCGTACTTGCCGGGGCCTTCGTTGGCCGGGATGAACGGGGTCCAGTTGCTGGTGTCCACGTACTTCCAGCCGACCACGATCACCAGCACGATCAGCCCGGTCTTGAGGATGACCATGGCCATGTTCATCGCCGACGACTTGCTGATGCCGACGTAGCACAGCCAGGTCAGCAGCAGCACCAGGATTGCGGCGGGGATGTTGGCGATGGCGCCGGTGGGGCGCAGCTGCGCGTCCAACGGGGCGCTGACCAGCGCAGCCGGTAGATGGATGTCGAAATGGCTGAGCAGGCTGAGGAAATAGCCGGTCCAGCTGACCGCGACGGCCGAGGCGGAGACGCCGTACTCGAGCACCAGCATCCAGCCGATGAACCAGGCCGAGAGCTCGCCGAAGGTGGCGTAGGTATAGGTGTACGCGCTGCCGGAGACCGGCACCATCGCCGCGAACTCGGCATAGGCCAAGGCGCAGAAGGCGCAGCAGATCGCGGCCAGCACGAACGACAGCATGATGGCCGGGCCGGCGTGGTTGGCGGCGGCCTGGCCGGTGATGACGAAGATGCCGCCGCCGATCACCGCGCCGATGCCCAGTGCGGTCAGGCCCCAGGGGCCGAGGTGGCGGCGCAGGCTCAGGCCGTTGGCGTCTTCGTGGGCGGCGTGCGGGTGCTTGGTGGCCCACAGTTGCTTGAACATGTGTGGTGGTCTTGTGCGGTGCGCCCCGTGAACGGGCGCGGGCGGAAATGCTTGCGGATATCGACGGACCGGCACCGGAGCCGGCCCGTCGGGAGGATCAGGGCGACTTGGCCAGCTTGCTGTGGCGCATGCCGTAGCCGAAGTAGATCAGCAGGCCAAGCACGGTCCAGCCCACGAACAGGTGCCAGTGCACCACGAACGCCTGCCAGAACAGGAACAGGCACGACAGCGCGCCCAGCGGGCAGATCACCCACACCAGCGGCACGCGGAACGGGCGGTGCAGCTCCGGGCGGGTGTAGCGCAGGATCAGCACGCCCACGCAGACCGTGGCGAAGGCCAGCAGGGTACCCATCGACACCAGCTCGCCGAGCACGTTCAGCGGCACCAGGCCGGCCAGCGAAGCGGCGATCACGCCGACCACGATCGTGGCCCAGTACGGGGTGCGGAAGCGCTTGTGGACCTTGCCGAACACCTTCGGCAGCAGGCCGTCGCGCGAGATGGTGTAGGCGATGCGGGTCTGGCCCATCATCATCACCAGCACCACCGAGGACAGGCCCGCGATCGCGCCGATTTCCACGGCGGTCTTCAGCCAGGACAGGCTCGGGTAGGCTTCCAGCGCGGTGGCCACCGGCTTGTCGGTGCCCAGCAGGTGGTACGGCAGCATGCCGGTCAGCACGGCGCAGACGATGATGTAGACGATGGTGCAGACCGCCAGCGAGCCGAGCAGGCCGATCGGCATGTTGCGCTGCGGGTCCTTGGTTTCACCGGCAGCGGTGGAGACCGCATCGAAGCCGATGTAGGCGAAGAACACGATGGTGGCCGCGCGGAACACGCCACTCCAGCCGAACTCGCCGGACACACCGGTGTTCTCCGGGATGAACGGGTGCCAGTTGGCCGGGTCCACGTGGGCCGCGCCGATGCCCACGAACAGGCAGATCACGAACACCTTGATGGCCACAATGATCGCGTTGACGAACGCGGACTGGGTCACGCCCACGTACAGCAGGCCGGTCACCGCCGCCACGATCAGTACCGCAGGCAGGTTGAACAGCTTGCCGGAGGCAGCGAACTCGTGCCCGTTCCAAGCGATCGGCGCCGCACTCAATGCGTCCGGGAACGGCATGTGCAGCGTGGTGGTGATGAAGCTGATCAGGTAGGCCGACCAGCCCACCGCCACCGAGGCCGAGGCGAACAGGTACTCCAGCACCAGGCACCAGCCGATGAACCAGGCCATGCCCTCGCCGAGGGTGGCGTAGGAGTAGGAGTAGGCGCTGCCGGAGACCGGCATCATCGCTGCGAACTCGGCGTAGCACAGGCCCGCCAGCGCGCAGGCAATGCCGGCGAACACGAACGACAGCATCACCGCCGGACCGGCGTGGTTGGCCGCGGCCTGGCCGGTGAGCACGAAAATACCTGCGCCGATCACCGCACCAATGCCAAGCATGATGAGGTGTTTCGCCGTGAGGGTCCGTTTCAACGTGGCTTCGCCGTCCAGGCTGCCTTCGATGGGTTCGCCGGCATCGACGTGCCCGGCCGGTTCGACCGGCTTGACCCTCAACAGAGCTTTCAGCATGCAGTACTTCCTGATGATCGGATTGGGAGGGCCGCCGGTACATTGCCAGCGGCCTGAATGGTGAAGGCCGTGCGAACGGCCCGCTGTACCTTAGCCAATGCTGAAGGCACCGCACAAGCGCAAACGCAACAATGAACGGCGATAATGGCCGGTATTTTTCCGGGCACCCCGCATTCATGAGCGAAACCACCGAATCCCTTGCCGTGCTTGACGATCACCTGCGCCGCCTGTTGCATGACTATGCGCGCAAGGAACCCGCCCACGACGCCCTGGCTGCCGAATTCGGCACATTGATCGACGATGTGGAGGATGCGTTCCGCCGCGAGCGGCTGGCAGGCCATTTCACCGCCAGCTGCTGGCTGGTCAGCGCCGACGGCCAGCGCCTGCTGCTGACCCACCATCGCAAGCTGCAGCGCTGGCTGCAGCTGGGCGGCCACGCCGACGGCGACCGCGACCTGGCGCGGGTGGCGCTGAAGGAGGCCGAAGAGGAGTCCGGTCTGAGCGGGCTGGTGCTGGACGATCCGGCGATCTTCGACCTGGACAAGCATTGGATTCCGGAACGCAAAGACGTGCCGGGGCACTGGCACTACGACGTACGTTTCGTGATCCGTGCGCTGGGCGGAGAGGATTTCGTGCTCAGCGAAGAGTCGCTGGACCTGGCCTGGCGCCCGGTGGCCGAAGTCGCCAGCGATCCGCAGTCGGACGAATCGATGCAGCGCATGGCGCGCCGGTGGCTGGCACGCTAGCAACCTGTAGAGCCGAGCCCATGCTCGGCTGCCTTTCTGAGAGCGCCCATGCCGTGCATGAGCCGAGCGTAGGCTCGGCTCTACCAGAGGCAGCGATGCATAGTGCCCAGTAGATCCACGCCATGCGTGGATGGCGTGGTGCCGAAGCATTCCGCCGGGCGTGGCCCGGTGGCGCATCACTCAATACAGGATGCGCGTGCGCAACGTGCCCGGAATCGCCGCCAGTTCGTCACGCACCGCGCTGGCCTGCTCCTCGCTGGCGGTGATGTCGATCACCACGTAACCCACCTTCGGGTCGGTGCGCAGGAACTGGCCGTCGATGTTGACGTTGTGCCGCGAGAAGATCTCGTTGACCTTGGACAGCACGCCCGGCACGTTCTGGTGGATGTGCAGCAGACGCAGGCTGTCGGCGTGCTCGGGCAGGGTCACTTCGGGGAAGTTGACCGCCGACAGGGTGCTGCCGTTGTCGCTGTAGCGCACCAGCTTGGCGGCCACTTCGATGCCGATGTTGTCCTGCGCTTCCAGCGTGCTGCCGCCGACGTGCGGGGTCAGGATTACGTTGTCGTGGCGGGTCAACGGCGATTCGAAGATATCGCCGTTGCCCTTCGGCTCGACCGGGAAGACGTCCAGCGCCGCGCCGCCGATGTGGCCGCTGGCCAGCGCAGCATCCAGCGCATCGATGTCGACCACGGTGCCGCGCGCAGCGTTGATCAGGTGCGCGCCACGGCGCATCTTCGCCAGCTCGGTGCTGCCGATCATCCACTGCGTGGACGGCGTCTCTGGCACATGCAGAGTGACGATGTCGGCGCGCGCAAGCAGGTCATCCAGGCTGGCCGCGGCACGGGCATTGCCCAGCGACAGCTTGGTTTCCACGTCGTGGAAGATCACCTGCATGCCCAGCGATTCGGCCAGAACACCCACCTGGGTGCCGATGTGGCCGTAGCCGATGATGCCCAGGACCTTGCCGCGCACCTCATGGCTGCCGCTGGCCGATTTCGACCAGCCGCCGCGATGGCATTCGGCGTTCTTCTGCGGGATGCCACGGGTCAGCATGATCGCTTCGGCGATCACCAGCTCGGCGACGCTGCGGGTGTTGGAGTAGGGCGCGTTGAATACCGGAATGCCGGCCAGTTCGGCCGCATCCAGGTCGACCTGGTTGGTGCCGATGCAGAAGCAGCCGACCGCAATCAGGCGCTTGGCCTCGGCCAGTACTTCGGCGCTGAGCTGGGTGCGCGAACGGATGCCAACGATGTGCGCTTCGGCGATCCGCGCTTTCAGCTCGTCCTCGGGAAGCGCCTTGGTGTGCGCCTCGATCTGGCTGTAGCCGGCGGCGCTGAACACCTCCACGGCGGTCTGGCTGACCCCCTCCAACAACAGTACGCGGATATCCTGCTTCGGGAACGAGGTCTTCTTCGGCGACATGGGGCGGCACGGCCAGTGGGACAGGGGCTGACCACTATGCCAGATCACAACGCCCATGGTGCAGTGCGCAATTGGTTGCAACTGCAGCTATCGAAGGCGTTGCGGGGCTGGACGCTGGCCCCCGCCACTGGCACGCTTGCCCGTTCTTCACGCCCCGCGCTGGACCGTCATGACCGATTCCCGCATCGCCTCGTTGCAGCAGGCCTGTCCCGGCCTGAAGCTGAAGACCGACCCTGCCGACCTGGAGCATTACGGGCGCGACTGGACCCGGCGCTGGACGCCGGCGCCGCTGGCGATCGCGTTGCCGGCCACGGTGGAAGAAGTGCAGGCGGTAATGCGCTGGAGCGCGGCCGAAGGCGTGGCAGTGGTTCCGTCCGGTGGTCGCACCGGCCTGTCCGGCGGCGCGGTGGCGGCCCATGGCGAGCTGGTGCTCAGCCTGGAACGGATGAACAAGGCGCTGGACTACGATGCCGTCGACCGCACCCTGGTGGTGCAGGCCGGCATGCCGCTGGAGGCGCTGCACAACGCCGCGCTGGAGCACGGCCTGATCTACCCGGTGGACTTCGCTGCACGCGGCTCGTGTTCGATCGGCGGCAACATCGCCACCAATGCCGGTGGCATCCGGGTGATCCGCTACGGCAATACCCGCGAATGGATCGCGGGACTGAAGGTGGTCACCGCCACGGGTGAACTGCTCGAGCTCAACAAGGGCCTGATCAAGAACTCCAGCGGCTACGATTTCCGCCAGCTGCTGATCGGCTCGGAGGGCACGCTGGGCGTGATCGTCGAGGCCACGGTCAAACTCACCGACCCGCCGCCGGCCAGCAACGTGATGCTGCTGGCGCTGCCCAGCTTCGATGTGCTGATGAAGGTGTTCGCCGCCTTCCGCGCGCGACTGCAGCTGCAGGCCTTCGAATTCTTCACCGACCGTGCGCTGGAGCACGTGCTGTCCCACGGCGCGCAGGCACCGTTCGATGACGTACACCCCTATTACGTAGTGACCGAGTTCGCTGCCGGTGATGATGCGCAGGAAGCAGCAGCAATGGCCGCCTTCGAAGATTGCATGGGCAACGGCTGGGTCAGCGACGGCGTGATCAGTGCCAGCGATGCCCAGGCAGCGCAGCTGTGGCGCCTGCGTGAGGGCATCACCGAGGCGCTGGCGCGCTACAAGCCCTACAAGAACGATGTCTCGGTGCGGATCTCGTCGATGCCGGCGTTCCTGGCCGAGACCCAGGCGCTGATTGGCGACGCCTACCCGCATTTCGATGTGGTCTGGTTCGGCCATATCGGCGATGGCAACCTGCACATCAACGTGCTCAAGCCGGATGACACCAGCGATGCCGACTTCGTGACCCAGTGCGAGCACGTGACCAAGCTGCTGGCGCAGGTGCTGGTGCGCTTCAATGGCAGCATTTCGGCCGAGCACGGTATCGGCCTGGTGAAGAAGGGCTACCTGGACAGCACCCGTGGCCCGGCCGAGATCGGGCTGATGAAGGCGGTCAAGCGCGCGTTCGATCCCGAAGGGCGGCTGAATCCCGGCAAATTGTTCGACCTTTGACACGGGCAAAGACTTCACCCAGCCGTTACGCTCCACCCACCCAATCAACGAACTCCCTGACCATGATCCGTCCGCTCCTGCTGGTTGCCCTGTTGTCCCTGCCGCTGGCCGGCTTCGCTTCGAGCTTTGCCGGCACCTCGGCCGGGTCGGCGACGGGCGCCTCTTCGGGTTCCTCGGGCAGCAGCTCGGGCGATGACAAGGTGGTGCTGGCCGCGCGCGACGATGCGGCGGCTTTTGTCGCCAGCGATGGCCAGATCCGCGGCGCACGCCTGCAGGCGGCGCTGGTGTACCTGCGCGAGCAGGATGCAGGCGCACGGCAGCAGAGCGACCTGCAGTTGGCGCGCGCGCTTCTGGCGCGTTGATCCAGGCGGCATGACCTCCGCGTCATCGCTTTCCGTAGAGCCGAGCCATGCTCGGCTGAATCCCAACCGCAGACGGGCGATCACAGCAGCCGCGCATGGCGTGGCTCTACTGCTGGCCGCTCACGTCGCGCATGCGGCTGATCGCCTGCAGCTGGACCCGGCCGGGCTGAGCCCGGCACAGCAGCAGGTGGCGACGCAGACACTGAGTGATGTGCAGGCGTTGCTGCCCGACGGCCTGCTGCGTGCGTTGCCCGCGAAGGTGCAGGTCGGCTGGCGTGACGACCTGCCCGCCAACGTGCATGGCCGTGCCTTCGCCGGGCGCATCGCGCTGCGCCGCGACCTGCTGGATGAAGACGTGGCTGGCGCCCGTCGCGCCCGCCGCAGCGCGCTGGTGCACGAACTGACCCATGTTGCTGACCGCAACAGTGCGCACTGGTCGCGCAGCGCCCGCTGGCGTGACCTTGCCGGTTGGCAGCGCAAGCCGTGGCATATGGGCCGCGGTGACAATGCCTTCCGCGACCGCAGCCCCGATGCCTACGAACTGACCGACCCGGCCGAGTACCTGGCGGTGAACGCCGAACACTTCGTGCTGGATGCAGAGTTCGCGTGCCGCCGCCCGGCACTGGCGCAATGGTATCGCGCTCACTTCGGTACGCCACCATCGCTACCTGCGCCACACTGCGCGGGCACGGTTCCGCTATTGCAGGCCGACGCGGAAGAGGGCGCCGCTTCGCTGCTGGCGCTGGACCCGTCCCGGGTGTACGCCGTGGACTATCTGTTCGCCGAAGGCAGTGCGCAGCCGATGAGCCGCTGGGGCCACAGCATGCTGCGGCTGGTGATCTGCCGTCCCGGCCGCGCGCCGGGTCCGGACTGCAGGCTGGACCTGGAGCATCACCGGGTGCTGTCCTTCCGCGCCTTCGTCGGCGACGTGCAGATTTCCAACTGGCGCGGCCTGACCGGTGGCTATCCATCGCGCCTGTTCGTGCTGCCGTTGCAGCAGGTGGTGGACGAGTACACCAAGGTCGAGCTGCGCGGACTGGCCTCGCTGCCGCTGCAGCTGGACCGCAGCGAGATCGCCAGCCTGCTCGAGCGCACTGCACAGGTGCACTGGAGCTATGACGGCCGCTATTACTTCGTCAGCAACAACTGCGCGGTGGAGACGGCGAAGCTGCTGCAGGCAGGTGTTCCGCGCCTGGGCGAAGCCGGCCTGGCGCAGCTGAGCCCGCGCGGGTTGCGGCGACGGCTGGCGCGGCTGCATGCCCTGGACGAGCAGGTGCTGGCCGATCCCGTGCAGGCCCAAGCGCAGGGCTACTACTTTGCGTCTGCGCGCGACCACTACCAGCAGTTGTTTTCGGTTGCCGCAGCGCAGATGGCGTTGCCGGCGCGCGATGTGCGCGCATGGCTGGCGCTGCCGGCGCAACAGCGCGCACCGTGGTTGCTGCGCGGTGATGTGCGCGCCAGTGCCGGCCTGCTGCTGCTGGAACAGGCGGCGCAGCGGCGCGCGGAACTGCGCGCACGCGACGCATTGAAACGACGGCTGCTGGCCGATCCGGACAGCAGTGCGACCCGTTCGCTGCGCGCTTTGCTGGAGCAGAGCGGGCAGTGGTTGCGGCCCGGCCAGTTGCTGGCCGACGCCGGCTATGGCCTGCCGCAGGCGGAAGAACAGGCAGAGGTTGCACGCGCCGTGACCGTTGCCAGCGCACAGGCCATACCCGCCTGGCAGGCACTGCGCGTGCAGCTGCGCGCGCAGTTGCCGCCATCGCAGCGACGTGAGCTGGATGACATCGACAACAATCTCGCTGCGTTGGGCGCGCGCGTGCGTGAGCAGGCCGCCGAAGTTCCGCCTACTGGCGCGGCAGCTCGATGACGAAACGACTGCCGCCGGCCGTGCCGGGAGTGCAGTAGACCTGGCCGCCGTGCGCATCGGCGATGGCCTTGACCACGGCCAGGCCGAGGCCGCTGCCGCCGCCCAGGCGCGATCGTGAACCGTCGCCGCGCATGAACGGATTGAAGATGTCCGCGTGCAGGGCCGGGTCGATACCGGGGCCTTCGTCTTCGATCGCCACCTGTACGTGGGCCACGGTGTCATGCACGGCGATGCGTACCTTGCCCGGATTGGCATAGCGGCGCGCGTTCTCCAGCAGGGCCAGCAGCGCCTGCCGCAACCGCGTCGGGTCGCAATGGGCGGGGTGCTCCTCACGGCTGGTTTCCAGCTCCAGCACGAAGCCGGCGCTGCGGAAGGCCGGGTCGACCAGCGTCATCACCGAATGCACTTCGGCCACCACATCGGTGCGGGCGCGGCGCACATCAAGGCGGGCATTGTCGGCCAGGCTCAGCACGCGCAGGTCCTCGATCAGCCGTGACAGGCCCTCGACCTGCGCCAGCAGGCTGCGGAACTGCGACTCATCGGGCTGGAACACGCCTTCGGCCAGGCCCTGCAGGCGCCCGCGCAGGATCGTCACCGGCGTGCGCAGCTCATGGGCGATGGCGGCGTGCCACATCACCCGTTCGCTTTCCATGTGCTGCAGGCGGCGCGCCATCGCGTTGAAGTCATCCACCAGCGCTGCGACCTCGCCGGGGGAGTTGGCCTCGGCCGTGGCGCGCGCGCCGAGGTCGCCGCCCGCCAGCGCACGTACGCTGTCCACCAGGGAGTTGAGCGGCGACAGGATGCGGTGCGCCAAGCGGAACGAGGCGGCGATCGCCAGCGCCAGGCCGGTCAGGATCACCCCCACCATCCACGCCAGCTCCGGTCCCGTCGGCAGCCAGCCTTCCGGCTCTTCGGCGCTGGCCGGGAAGAACTCGATCAGCACGGCATACAGCAGCCACGAAGAGAGGATCACCATCACGATGACGCCGACGACCATCAGCGACATCGACACGATGATGTGCCGGCTGAGCCCGGAGCGGCGCATCAGCGGTCGGCCATCAGTCGGTAGCCGACACCGCGCACGCTGGCCGGAATCTGGGTGAGGCCTACTTCGTCCAGTTTGCGCCGCAGCTTGCTGACATGGCTGTCCACAGTGCGCTCCAGCGCCTCGCTTTCCGGCAGGCATTCGTGCATCAGCTCGCTGCGGCTGAAGATCCGTGACGGCGCCAAAGCCATGCAATGCAGCAGTTTGAACTCGGTCAGGGTCAGCAGCAGCTCGTGGCTGTAGCCATCGCCTTCCACATGCACGGCGTGGGTGGCGGTGTCGATCAGCAGCGGGCCGACGCGCAGGGCAGTGGGCGCATCCGCCCGCGGGCTGCGCAGCGTACGCCGCAGTACTGCACGCACGCGTGCCGCCACCTCGGCGGGATTGAACGGTTTGACGACATAGTCATCCGCGCCCATCCGCAGTGCGGTCAGCTTGTCCAGATCCTGGTCCAGTGCGGTCAGCATGATGACCGGTGTTTCGCCGCGCTGGCGCAGCTGGGTAAGCACGCTCCAGCCGTCCAGCCGCGGCAACTGCACGTCCAGCAGGACAAGGTCCGGGCGCATGCTGCGATGCAGGTCCAGGGCCGCCTGGCCATCGGCCGCACGCAGGGTGCGCAGGCCCTCGCGTTCAAGGTAGGCGGTGAGGATGTCGGCGATCTCGGCTTCGTCCTCGACGATCAGGACCAGCGCCGCGAGGGCAGGGGAGGCATGCATGGCAAGGCGAGGCCGGAAGGTGCTTGCCCTCCATCGTATCTCCACAGTTCCTCCATCGAAACCCCATCATCGCCACGCACACTGCGCGCTTCATGATTCGTCAGCCGCACCTGCGGCACTGTGCACAGCAATGAGAACCTTCAGGACTCCGGTCGCGCTGGTCGCGGCCTTCGCCTTGGCCATGACGGCCTGCTCCCGCCCCGAACCCACCGTTGAAGCCGTGCCGCGTGTCAGCGTGGTTACCGTCGGCCCGCAGGTGGTGCAGCGCGATGATGAACTGCCCGGTCGGGTGGCGGCGGTGCGCACCGCGCAGATCCGTGCGCAGGTCGGCGGCATCGTGCAGCGCCGGATGTTCGAGCAGGGTGCGGAGGTGCATGCTGGGCAGCCGCTGTTCCAGATCGACCCGGCGGCGTTCCGCGCCGACGTCGATTCGGCGCTGGCGGCTCTGCAGCGCAGTGAGGCAGCCCTCGGCCGCAGCCGTGTGCAGTCACAGCGGCTGCAGGCGCTGGCCGCCGCGCAGGCGGTCAGCCAGCAGCATCGCGACGATGCCAGCGCCGAGCACGAGCAGGCCCGCGCAGCGGTCAACGAGGCACGCGCGATCCTGGCGCGACGCCAGCTGGACCTGCGCTATGCCACGGTCAGCGCACCGATTGATGGGCGCATCGACCAGGCGCTGGTGACCGAAGGCGCGCTGGTCGGCGTCGCCGATGCCGAGCCGATGGCGGTGGTGCAGCAGATCGACCAGGTCTACGTGGACGTGCGCCAGCCGGCATCGCAGCTGCAGACCCTGCAGCGAGGTGCAGTGGACGGCGAGCTGCCGGTGACGATCATCGGCGCGGCGGGTTCGCCGTTGCCCGAGCGCGGCCGGCTGTTGTTCTCCGGTGTCAATGTCGATGCACGCACCGGCGATGTGATCCTGCGCATCCTGGTCGACAACCCTGAGCGGCAGCTGTTGCCGGGCATGTACGTGCGTGCCCGGGTGCCGCGCGGGGCGCCGGCGAGCGCGCTGCTGCTGCCGCAGCAGGCGGTGCTGCGCAGCGCCGGTGGCCAGGCCTATGCCTGGGTCATCGCCGCCGATGGCAAAGCAGTGATCCGCACGCTGGAGGTGGACGGCAGCGTCAACCGGCAATGGTTGGTGCGGCATGGCCTGAAGGCGGGCGAGAAGGTCGTGGTGGAAGGCCAGGAGCGCCTGCAGGAGGGCGTGCTGGTCGATCCGCGCGACTGGCAGGTGCCGGTCGCCAGCGCAACGCCGACATCCGCAAGCCAGGGCTGAGCCCTTCCAGGAACCTACGACATGGCTCGTTTCTTCATCGATCGCCCGGTATTTGCCTGGGTGCTGGCGATCTTCGTCATCCTGGCCGGCGTGCTGGCCATTCCACGGCTGGCGGTCGAGCGCTATCCGGCGGTCGCACCACCCAGCGTCAGCATCTATGCCAGCTATCCCGGGGCCAGCCCGCAGACGCTGAATGATGCGGTGGTCGGCCTGATCGAGCGTGAGCTGTCCAGCGTCAAGCACCTGCTGTACTTCGAATCGTCGGTGGACACTTCCGGCGAAGCGTCGATCACCGCGACCTTCAAGCCAGGCACCGATCCCGAGCTGGCACAGGTGGACGTGCAGAACCGGATCAAGGCGATCGAGCCGCGCCTGCCACGCAGCGTGCGCCAGAACGGCCTGTTCGTGGAGGCTGCCGACTCCGGCTTCCTGATGCTGGTGGGCCTGCGCTCACCCGATGGCAGTGTCAGCGAAGCGGCGCTGGGCGATTTCATGGCGCGCAACATCATCGAAGAGCTGCGGCGCATCGACGGCGTCGGCCGCGTGCAGCTGTTTGGTGCCGAACAGGCGATGCGGATCTGGCTGGACCCGACCCGCCTGACCGGCTACGGCCTGACCATGGGCGATGTGGCCAGCGCGATCGAGCAGCAGAACCTGGAGATATCCCCGGGCCGCATCGGCGATTCGCCCGGCGTCCCCGGCCAGCGCATCACCGTGCCGTTGAGTGCCGAAGGCCAGCTGTCCACGCCCGAGCAGTTCGCGGCCATCGTGCTGCGCGCCGGTGCCGATGGTTCGCGGGTGCTGCTGGATGATGTCGCCCGGGTCGAGCTGGGTGCGCAGAGCTATGCCTGGGGCACGCGCGAAGATGGCTATCCGGCGACGGCCGCGGGTGTGCAGCTGCGCCCCGGTGCGAATGCGGTGCGTACGGCCACCGCTGTGCGCGAGCGCATGGCCGACCTGCAGCCGCTGCTGCCGCAGGGTGTTGAATCCAGCATTCCGTTCGATACCGCGCCCTTCGTCAAGGTCTCGATCCAGAAGGTGCTGCAGACCCTGGTCGAGGCGATGCTGCTGGTATTTGCAGTGATGTACCTGTTCCTGCAGAACTGGCGCTATACGCTGATCCCCGCCCTGGTCGCGCCGATCGCACTGTTGGGCACCTTCGCGGTGATGCTGGCGCTGGGTTTCTCGATCAACGTATTGACCATGTTCGGCATGGTGTTGGCGATCGGCATCATCGTTGACGATGCGATCGTGGTGGTCGAGGGCGTGGAGCGGATCATGGCCGAAGAAGGTCTGCCACCGCGCGAAGCCACGATCAAGGCGATGCGTGAGCTGACCGGTGCGGTGATCGGCATCACCCTGGTGCTGACGGCGGTATTCATCCCGATGGCGCTCGCCAGTGGCTCGGTTGGTGCGATCTACCGCCAGTTCAGCGTGGCGATGTCGGTGTCGATCCTGTTCTCGGCACTGCTGGCGCTGAGCCTGACCCCGGCGCTCTGCGCGACGTTGCTGCGGCAGGGCACACGTGGCCATCATGGACGCGGCGGCGTATTCGGTGCGTTCAACCGTGGCTTCGAGCGGATGACCGGGCGTTACCAGCAGGGCGTGGCGGCGGTCCTTCGGCGCAGTGGCCGGGTGATGGGCCTGTTCGCAGCATTGCTGGTGGCGCTGCTGATCGGCCTGCACTGGTTGCCGGGCGCGTTCCTGCCGGAAGAGGACCAAGGCTATTTCATGACCTCCATCCAGTTGCCGGCCGAAGCGACGGCCGAACGTACGCTGGCGGTGGTCGAGGCCTACGAACAGCACGTCGCCTCGCGGCCGGCGATCGCGTCCAACCAGGCCATCCTCGGTTACAGCTTCTCCGGTTCCGGCCCGAGCGCGGCGCTGACCTACACCATGTTGAAGGACTGGGGTGAGCGCGGCGGCAGCACCGCAGCGGACGAGGTGAAGGCGGCGCAGCAGGCCATGGCGACGGTGTCCGAGGGCGAGGTGATGAGCGTCATGCCGCCGGCCATCGACAGCCTTGGCCGTTCCTCCGGCTTCTCGTTGGCACTGCAGGCGCGTACTGGGCAGGGCCAGGCCGAGCTGCGCGCCGCCCTGCAGCAGTTGCTGAAACTGGCAGAGGCCAGCCCGCTGCTGGCCGAAGTGCATGCCGATGGTCTGCCGGCAGGCAGCAACGTGCGGCTGGATATCGATCGCGCCAAGGCCGAAGCAATGGGCGTTGCGTTCACCGACATCAGTGCGACGCTGTCGGCGGCGATGGGCTCGCAGTACGTCAATGACTTTCCCAATCGCGGGCGCATGCAGCAGGTGATCATGCAGGCCGATGCGCCGCACCGGATGGAGCTGGAGGACGTGCTGAAGCTGTATGTGCGCAACAGCGAAGGCGGCATGGTGGCGCTGTCCGAGCTGGTCGCCGCACAGTGGACCGAGGCGCCGCTGCAGCTGCAGCGTTATCTGGGATTCCCGGCATTGAACCTGTCCGGCGCACCCGCCAGTGGCGTGTCCACCGGTCAGGCCATGATCGAGATGGAGCGCCTTGCACAGCAGCTGCCCGCGGGCTTCGCCCTGCAGTGGACCAGCCAGTCGCTGCAGGAGCGTGAGTCCGGCGCACAGGCGCCGTGGTTGCTGCTTCTATCGATGCTGGTGGTGTTCCTGGTGCTGGCAGCGCTGTACGAGAGCTGGTCGATCCCGCTGGCGGTGATGCTGGTGGTGCCGTTGGGTCTGCTCGGCGCTGTGGCCGCGGTGCTGCTGCGCGAGATGCCCAATGATGTGTTCTTCAAGGTCGGCATGATCACGGTGATCGGGCTTTCGGCGAAGAACGCGATCCTGATCGTCGAGTTCGCCCGCCAGCTGCAACAGCAGGGGCGCGGCCTGGTCGAGGCCACCATCGAAGCGGCGCGGCTGCGGTTGCGGCCGATCGTCATGACCTCGCTGGCGTTCGCGCTGGGCGTGGTGCCTCTGATGCTGGCGCAGGGTGCTTCAAAGGAAACGCAACAGGCCATCGGTACCGGCGTGTTCGGCGGCATGGTCAGTGCGACGGTGCTGGCCGTGTTCTTCGTGCCGGTGTTCTATGTGGTGGTGCAGGGGGCGCAGCAGTGGCTTGCGCAGCGCCTGCGCCGACGCCGGCCGACGCCGGGAGGACGTGTGGATGGAAAGCAGGTGGATGGAAAACAGGAACCCTGAGGGCCTGTACGAGGCGCAGCTGCGTGTGTTGGAGCAGCAGCTGCGCGATGCGCTGCTGGACGGTGACCATGGCGCAGCCACTGCACTGCTGTCACCGGTGTTGTTCATGATGGACGGGCAAGGCGGCCGGATGCTCGAACTGCCTTGGCTGAAGGACTGGCAGCAAGGGCACCTGCAGATTCTTGCGCTGCAGGTGCATGCGGTGGAAACCCTGCTCTGTGGTCGCCTGGCGTTGTTGTCCAGCGATGTTCAGTTGCATGTGCGTTGGCTGGGGCGCGAACACGTGCAGCGCCTGCGCCTGCTGCGCGTCTGGACAAGCGCATCCGGTGCCAGCGGCGCGCAGCTGCTGTCGATGACGGTGCTGGCAGGCTGAACACGGTCATGCAGCTTTCAGGCCCTGTTCGTGTGCAGATGTTAGGGTCCAAGGTCTCTGTAGTTTCGACAAGGAGTCGAGCCATGCGTGTAATTCCCAGTCTGTTGGCGGCTTCCCTCGGCCTTGCGCTGAGCGCCTGCCAACCGGCGCAGACGCCGGCCTCCAGTGGCGCAGCCGATGCGGCCGCGACGCCGGCATCGGCACCGGCACCGGCACCGGCCTCTGTGGCTGCCGCCGGTGACGGCGGCGGCAGCGGCAGCGAAACCCTCTATCGCTGCGGCGACCTCGACGTGCGTGCGACCTTCAACGGCGAAGACGCAGCGACGGTTGTGATTGGCGGGCGCAGTTTCGCGATGTCCTCCGAACGCGCGGCCTCCGGAGCGAAATATGCCGACGGCAAGGGCAACAGCTTCTGGACCCGTGGCGGTCACGACGCGCTGCTCAGCCTGAAGGGCGAAGCGGACCGTGAGTGTGGCGCGGTGGAAACCACCGAGGGTGATGGCAGCGCCGGCAACGCCGCGTTCCGTGCCACCGGCAACGAGCCGGGCTGGCTGGCCGTCGTCGATGGTGATGCGCCGGGCCTGCGGGTGGAGGTCGACTACGGCGAGCGTCGCTTCGTGGTCGCCAAGCCGACCGAGGGTGCAGACGGCTGGGTTGGCAAGGCGGCCGACGGCACCGACATCAAGTTGAGCTTCCAGCGCACGACCTGCCAGGACGACATGAGCGGTGAAGCGTTCGAGGCCAAGGCGATGCTGACCGTGGGCACGCGCCAGTACCACGGCTGCGGCAACTTCGGCGCTAAGTAACGCGTAGTTCCGCGGATCGGTAGCGCCGGGCAATGCCCGGCGTTGATCGGTCAGTCCTTGCAGGGCTTCAAGTCCAGCTCGAACACCAGGTCGTAGCGGCTGTTGATCCCGATCAGCGCCGTGCGGATCGCACAGTCACCGCGATGGCGCGCGACCAGATCGGTGAAGATCTTCTCGCGGCCCTCGCAGTACTGGGCGCTGGCTTCTTCCAGCTCTCGACGGCGCTCGTCGTCGTAGGGCTCTTCGCCGGCGAAATGCTGGCAGGTGTTTTCGCGCGCGAGAAACGCCTGCACGTCGTCGGGCATCTGACAGTAGATGCGTATGTCTTCGATGTCGTACATGTCGTTGGAGACCGCACAGCCAGCGGCGGCACGGACCTGTTCCAGTTCCTCGTAACTCGAGGGCAGGCTGGCAGCGGAGGGCTCCTCGGCGGGTTCCTGCAGGACCGCGGGCGACGCCGCAGCCGGTGCGATGGGAGCCACCGGATCGACCGCTACGGCCTCTGGCGTGGCACCACCTGCACCGCTGTCCGCTGCCTGCGGCGAGCACGCCGCAAGCAGGGACAGGCAGGCGATCAGCGCCACGCGGTTAGTCGGCACGGCCGGCAAATTCGCCGGTGGCGGTGCTCACCAGCACACGCTCGCCGTTGACGATGTACTCCGGCACCATGATCTCGATGCCGGTGTTGAGCTTGGCCGGCTTCGGGCGCTTGGTGGCGGTACCGCCCTTCAGTTCCGGCGGCGTCTCGATCACTTCCAGCACCACCGAGGCCGGCAGCTGGATGGCCACCGGCTGCTCGTCGATCACCTGCACGTAGATGCCGGTCAGGCCGTCGGTGATGTAGCCGGCGTCATCGCCGATCACGTCCGCGTCCAGGGTGTAGGGGGTGTAGTCCTCGTCGTCCAGGAACACGAACGCATCGCCATCCTTGTACGAGTAGGTGGACTGGCGGCGCAGCAGTTCGACTTCGACCAGGTTGTCATCGGCATCGAAGCTGGCGTCGAGCTTGTTGCCGCCCGGCACGCTGTACATGATGAAACGGAAGCGGACGTTGCCGCCGCGACCCTGCGGCGAGCTGCGCTCGATGTCGCGGATCTGGTAGACGCCGTTGTTGAACTCGACGACGTTGCCCTTCTTGATGTCGTTGGCTTTCATGATGATGTTGGTCGTTGGGGGAGGGCGCCGTCCCGGCGCCCGGGGGGAATCACTTCGGAGCGAGCCGGGTGGCGCCGTCCAGGCGGATGGTCTCGCCGTTGATGTAGGTGTTGCCGAGGATGTGGCCGACCAGGCTGGCGAAGTCTTCCGGCTTGCCCAGGCGCGACGGGAACGGGATCGATGCGGCCAGCGATGTCTGCACGGCTTCGGGCATGCCATCGACCATCGGCGTCCAGAACACGCCCGGTGCAATGGTGTTGACGCGGATGCCGAAGCGAGACAGCTCGCGCGCCATCGGCAGGGTCATCGCCACCACGCCGCCCTTGGAAGCGGAGTAGGCGGCCTGGCCGATCTGGCCTTCGTAGGCGGCAACGCTGGCGGTGTTGATGATGACGCCGCGCTCGCCGTCCACGCCGGCCTCGTTGTGCTGCATGCGGTTGGCGGCGGCCTTGGCGACGTTGAAGCTGCCGACCAGGTTGACCATCACCGTGCCCTGGAACCCGGCCAGCGGCATCGGGCCTTCCTTGCCCAGCACGCGGCCAGCGCCGAGGATGCCGGCGCAGTTCATGGCGACATTCAGGCCGCCGAGGAAATCGAAGGCCTGGTCGATGGCCGCCGACACGGACGCTTCATCACTGACGTTGACATTGAAATAGCGGGCGTTGTCCTGCCCCAGCCCGGCAACGGCGGCCGCGCCCTTGGCGTCGTTGAGGTCGAACAGGGCGACCTTGCCACCCTCGGCAACCAGGTGCTGGGCCACGGCGAGGCCGAGGCCGGAGACGCCGCCAGTGATCACGGCACGTACGGAAGACAGCTGCATTGCACGGTCCTGCAGGTTCAAGAACCGCCGATTCTAACGGAAGCGACGGCAGCCGCCGTTGTGCACTGCGCCGCCGGCCTCAGCCCAGTTCGCGGGCGCGCCGCAGGCGACGCTCGAAGTCGGCGGCGGGCAGTCCGTGGGCGAACAGGAAGCCCTGGCCGACGGTCACCCCCAGGTCGAGCAGGCATTGCCGTTGTGGTTCGGTTTCCACGCCCTCGGCGACCACGCCCAGGCCGAGGCTGCGGGCAATCGCGCAGACCGCCTCGCAGACCGCCACGTCCGAGCGGTTGCGGGGAATGCCTTCGACGAACAACTGGCTCAGTTTCAGCCCATGGATGGGCAGCCGGCGCAGGTAATTCAGCGCGCTGTAGCCTTCGCCGAAGTCGTCGATGGTCAGCATCACCCCCATCTCGCGCAGGCGAGCGAAGGTGCGCAGGGTGTCCGGCGCATCCTCGATCAGCACCCGCTCGGTGAACTCCAGCTCCAGCACGCTGCCGGGCAGGCCGAACTCGTCCAGCACCTGCCGCACCCAGCGGGCGAGATCCTCACCGACGAACTGCCGCCAGGACACGTTGACCGCCACCCGCACCAGGCCGAGGCCATCGTCCTGCCATTGCCGTACCTGCCGGCAGGCTTCGCGCAGCGCCCATTGGCCGATGCGCACGATGTCGCCGGTGTGCTCGGCGTGGCGGATGAACAGGTCCGGGCGCATCTGCCCCAACTGGGTGTTGTGCCAGCGCATCAGCGCCTCGCAGGCGATGGTGGCGCCGCTGCGCAGGTTGACCTGTGGCTGGTAGACCAGATGGAACTCGTCGCCATCGAGGGCCTTGTGCAGCCGGCTCTCGATCTGCAGGCGGTCATGCTGGCGCTGTGCCAGTTCGGGGGAGAACACCTGCCAGCCGTTGCGGGTGCGTCGCTTGCACTCGTACATCGCCGTGTCGGCGTTCTGGATCAGCTGCTGCGGCCGGTCGCCATCGCGCGGTGCGCGGGCGATGCCGATGCTGGCGGTGACCGGGAACTCGTCGCTGCCCAGCTGGAACGGCGCCGAGAAGGCCGCAGTGATGCGCTCGGCCAGCTGTTCGGCCTGGTCGGGCTGGTCGCGCAGGTCACAGATCACGAGGAATTCGTCGCCACCGAAACGTGCGAGCAGGCCTTCGGTGCCGATCACGGTGGCGATGCGCCGGGTTGCTTCGATCAACAGTTCATCCCCGGCGTTGTGGCCGAGCAGGTCGTTGACCACCTTGAAGCGGTCCAGGTCGATATACAGCACCGCCACGCGGTCGTGGCCGGGGCTGTGCATGCGCACGCCGAGGTCGCTCAGCACCGCATCGCGGTTCATGATTCCGGTCAACGGGTCGGTGCGGGCCTGCACGCGCAGGGTTTCCTCGGCCTGCTTGCGTTCGGTGATGTCCTGAACGGTGCCGGTGATGCGCGCGGCATCGACATCGCCGGCCGAGACCTCGCCGATCATCCGGATCCAGAACGAGTGGCCATCGCGGCGCTGGCCCTGCAGCTCCAGGCCGAAGCTGCTGCGGTGTTCGATGGTGTCGGCCAGCGCCTGCTGCAGGGCGGCGCGGTCGTCGCTGCGCAGGCAGTCCAGCAGGTCCGGCATGTCCTCCAGATCGGCCGGCTGGCCGACGATGCGCCGCGCCTCATCGGTGAGGTACAGGCGCTGCAGCCCGCGATCCCATTCCCAGCCGCCGATGTGGGCCAGTGACTGCGCGCGCGCGAACAGGGTGTTGTTGCGCTTCAGTTCGGTGATGTCACTGAACATTGCATAGACATGGTCGGCCTGGTCGCACCCGTTGCCGAACACCGGCACGTTGGTGGTGGACAACCACAGCATGCGTCCGCGCGGGCGGTGGTACAGGCCGATGATGGTGCTGCGGATCATCCGCCCGGCCTGGAAGCAGCGGCTGGTCGGCCACTGTGCCTGGGTCAGCGGATGGCCATGTTCGTCGACGATGATCCACGCTTCGGGATCGAGCATCGAATTCAAGCCGACACCACCACCGGTGAGGCCGAGGATGCGGTGGGCGGCCGGGTTGGCCGACAGCACGCGCAGATCACGGTCGAACAGGATCACGCCCTTGTCGATCGACTCCATCAGCAGGCGATAGCGCGACTCGGCGCGCCAGCGCCCACTCAGGTCGCGGGCGACAGCGACGATGCAGGGCTGGCCGCGGTCCTGGAAGCCGGCCGAATGCACCTCCACCGGAAAGCGACTGCCGTCGCCGCGCATGTTGGTCACTTCGATGACGTAGGTGTCGCCGCGGTTCAGCGCCTCCCACACCGGTTGCAGGTGGTCGCTGGGCAGGTCCGGGTTGAGCAGTTCGATGGGCTGGCCGACGATGTCTTCGCGCCGGCGATCGTAGGCGACGATGCCGGCACGGTTGACGTCCAGCACCACGCCTTCGGCGCTGAGGATGCTGACCGGGTCGGGCACGGCATCGAACAACGCGGCATAGCGGGCCTGGGTATCCAGTTCGCGCTGCTGTGCATCGGCCAGCGCCTGCCGCGCCTGGCGCAGCAGCCTGGCCTGGGCAGGCAATGGGGAAGCAGCGAGCGCCGCGTCCAGAGCGGCCAGCGCGTCGTCGGTTGCGGCGGAAGCATCGCCGATGGCCGGACGGTCGCGCGGGCCGCTGTCGTTCATGTCGCCGCCAGCGCCTGCCCGACGCGGCTGGCGGTGGCGCGGCCGAGCAACCCGGCCAGCCAACGCCCAGTCTCGGCCAGCGATGGCAGGTCGACACCGCACTCCAGGCCCAGGCCCTGCAGCAGGTACACCACGTCCTCGCTGGCCACGTTGCCGCTGGCGCCCTTCGCGTACGGGCAGCCGCCGGCACCGGACACGGCGCTGTCGACCACGCGCACGCCTTCTTCCAGGCAGGCGGCGATGTTGGCGATGGCCTGGCCATAGGTATCGTGGAAGTGCACGGCCAGTGCGCTCATCGGGATCTCGGCAGCCACCGCCTGCAGCATCGCGCGGGCCTTGCGCGGCGTGCCGACGCCGATGGTGTCGCCCAGCGAGATTTCGTAACACCCCATTTGATGCAGGGCACGGGCGACGCGCACGACGTCGGCCAGCGGCACCTCGCCCTGGTAGGGGCAGCCGAGCACGGTGGAGACGTAGCCGCGCACCCGCACGCCGTCGGCGGCTGCACGGCGCAGGATCGGCTCGAAGCGCGCCAGCGACTCATCGATGCCGGCGTTGGTGTTGGTGCGGTTGAAGGCTTCCGATGCAGCGGTGAACACCGCGACTTCCTGCACGCCGACGGCGCGTGCGCGGTCGTAGCCCTGTTCGTTGGGCACCAGCACCGGATAGGCGATACCCGGGTGGCGATGGATGCCGGCATAGACTTCGGCCGCGTCGGCCAGCTGCGGTACCCAGCGCGGGCTGACGAAGCTGGTCGCCTCGATGGTGCGCAGGCCGGTGGCCGACAGGCGATCGATCAGGGCGATCTTGTCGGCGGTGGTCACGGCCTGCTTTTCGTTCTGCAGCCCATCGCGTGGGCCGACCTCGACGATGCGGACGAAATCGCTCATCGCGGCACCCCTGCGGCAGGCGGGATGGGACGGGCAGGGCGGATGGGATCGACTGGGGTCACGGCGGTTCCTGGGAAGCGGAGGCGGCCCGGTCTTCGCCAGGCTGCCAGATGAGATACGCAGGCGGGTCGCACAAGCGGCCACGCCTGCGCCTGGTTTGACGGAGGGCCTACCCGGGCAGGTGGCAGACCGCCTCGATGTTGTTGCCATCGGGGTCGATCACGAAGGCGGCGTAGTAATCCGGGTGGTACCACGGGCGCAGGCCGGGTGCCCCGTTGTCGCGCCCCCCTGCGGCCAGGGCAGCGGCGTGGAACGCATCCACCTGGGCACGTTCGCCACACACGAAGGCCACGTGCACTCCCTGGCTGAGCGGTGCCGCATTGCCCAGCCAGAAGAACGGCTTGCCGTGGTTGCCGAAACCCACGTGGTCGTGGGCGCCGGTCTGTTCGGCACTGACCTCCATCACCAGGCCGATCTGCAACGGTGCCAGCGCCTGCAGGAAGAAGGCCTTGCTGCGCGGCAGGTCGCCGCTGTTCACACCAATATGGTCCAACATGTCAGGCCTCCGTGACCCAGTGCGGTGCGCGCTTGTCGAGGAAGGCGCCCAGGCCTTCCTGGCCCTCGGCAGACACCCGCAGGCGTGCGATCAGAGCAGCATTGTCACGGTCCAGGCTGTCGCGATCATCGGCGTCGCGCACCTGCCGGACCAGCAGCTTGGCCGACGCCGAGGCGATCGGCCCGGCCTTGTCGAGCAGGGCCAGCTGCCGCTGCACCGCTTCGTCCAGGCGTTCGGGCTCCACCAGATGGTGGATCAGGCCGATACGCAGGGCGGTGTCGGCGTCGAAGTGCTCGCCGGTCGCGAACCAGCGACGGGCCTGGCGGCTGCCGATGGCCTCGATCACATAGGGCGAGATCACTGCCGGCAACAGGCCCAGGCGGCTTTCGGTCAGGCCGAAGCGGGCGGCGCTGCTGGCGATGGCGATATCGCAGCAGGCCACCAGGCCCACCCCGCCACCGAAGGCGGCGCCGTGGACCCGCGCCAGGGTCGGCTTGGGCAGCTCGTCCAGGGTGCGCATCAGCCGGGCCAACGCCAGGGCGTCCTCGCGGTTGTCGGCCTCGCTGGCCGTGGCCATGCCGCGCATCCACTGCATGTCGGCACCGGCGGAGAAGGAGGCGCCGTGGCCGGCCACCACCACCGTGCGCACCGTGTCATCGCGGCCGGCCGCTTCCAGGGCGGCGGTCAGCCGGGCGATCAGGCCGGCATCGAAGGCGTTGTGCAGCTCCGGCCGGTTCAGCCAGAGGGTCAGGACAGCGCCATTGCGCTCGATCTGCAAAGCATCGTTCATGGGATTCCGGGGTTGCTCCATACCTGTATGGATCATAGCGGGCCATTGGTCATGGGCCATGACGCGACGCGGGAATGTTAGAATCGAGAACCATTTACATCCAGCAGAGAACACGCTAGATGACGCTGTCCGAACTGCCCCTGCACGCCTCGGCCGTGGTCGATTCCGTGCAGGACCTGCATGCCAACGATGCCATCGCCCGGCGCCTGCGTGAGCTGGGCTTCGTCAAGGGTGAGGAAGTGCGCCTGGTGGCGCGGGGTCCGGTCGGCGGCGAGCCGCTGCTGGTGCAGGTCGGGTTCACCCGTTTCGCGCTGCGTATCAGTGAGGCCCGGCGCGTGGTCATCGACCCGGCCAGTCAGGAAGGACGCGCATGAGTGCCACCGCAACCACCGCACCGCTGCGCATCGCGCTGGTCGGCAACCCCAACAGCGGCAAGACCGCCCTGTTCAACCAGCTGACCGGCAGCCGGCAGAAGGTCGCCAACTACACCGGCGTCACCGTCGAGCGCAAGGAAGGCCGCCTGCGTGCGCCGTCCGGCCGCGAGTTCGCCGTGCTTGACCTGCCGGGCGCCTACAGCCTGCATCCGGCCAGCCTCGACGAGGCGATCACCCGCGACCTGTGCCGGGGCTTCTACCCGGGTGAGGCCGCGCCGGACGTCCTGTTGTGCGTGATCGACGCCACCAACCTGCGCCTGCACCTGCGTTTCGCCCTGGAGCTGCGCGAGCTGGGCAAGCCGATGATCATCGCCCTGAACATGGTCGACGCCGCGCAGCGTCGCGGCATCCAGATCGATGTCGCCGCGCTGGAACGCGAGATCGGCGTGCCGGTGGTGGAAACCGTGGCGGTGCGCAAGCAGGGCGCGCGTGCGCTGGTGGAGCGCCTGGACGCGATGGTGCCGCACCTGGACGCGCCGCTGGCCGGTGTTGAGAAGGACGTGGATTACCACGCGCAGGTACGCGCGATCCTGGCCGCCGCCGTGCGCATGCCGGCGCGGACGGCGAAGATCGACGACACGCTCGACCGCTGGCTGCTGCATCCGGTGTTCGGCCTGATCACCCTGGTGGTGGTGATGTTCCTGATCTTCCAGGCGGTGTTCGCCTGGGCGACGCCGCTGATGGATGGCATCGAGGCCGGCTTCGCCTGGCTGGGTGAACTGGCTGCCAGCGTGCTGCCGGCAGGGCCGCTGACCAGCCTGCTGACCGACGGCATCATCGCCGGCCTGGGAGGCGTGGTGGTGTTCCTGCCGCAGATCCTGATCCTGTTCGCCTTCATCCTGGCGCTGGAGGAGTCCGGCTACCTGCCACGTGCCGCATTCCTGCTGGACCGCATGATGGCGGCGGCGGGGCTGTCGGGGCGGTCTTTCATCCCGTTGCTGTCCAGCTTCGCCTGTGCGGTGCCGGGCATCATGGCCACCCGCAGCATCCAGGACCCGCGTGACCGCCTGGCCACGATCCTGGTGGCACCGCTGATGACCTGCTCGGCGCGCCTGCCGGTGTATGCGCTGCTGATCGGCGCCTTCATTCCGTCCGGCAGGATCGGCATCTTCAACCAGCAGGGCCTGGTGCTGTTCGGCCTGTACGTGGCCGGCATCCTCAGCGCGCTGGTGATGTCGTGGGTGATGAAGAAGTGGCGCCGCGACAAGAGCGAGCACCCGCTGATGCTGGAACTGCCGTCGTACCGCATTCCGCATCCGCGCGACCTCGCCGTTGGTCTGTACGAGCGCGGCATGATCTTCCTCCGGCGCGTCGGCGGCATCATCCTGGCGCTGACCATCCTGCTGTGGTTCCTGCTGTCGTTCCCGGGTGCGCCCGCCGATGCGACGATGCCGGCCATCGACTACAGCTATGCCGGCCAGATCGGCCATGCGATGACCGCGATCTTCGCGCCGCTGGGCTTCAACTGGCAGATCTGCATCGCGCTGATTCCGGGCCTTGCGGCGCGCGAAGTAGCGGTATCGTCGCTGGCGACGGTGTATGCGCTGTCGGCTGCTGATGACGATGCGGCGATCTCCGCGCTGTCGCCGGTGGTGGCCGACGGCTGGTCGCTGGCCACCGGCCTGGCCCTGCTGGTGTGGTTCATCTACGCGCCGATGTGCATTTCGACGCTGGCCACCATCAAGCGCGAGACCAACTCGTGGAAGACGATGGGCTTCTCGGCGTTCTACCTGTTTGCTGCGGCCTATGTCGCGGCGCTGATCACCTACCAGGTGACCGTGGCGCTGGGAGGCGGCTGATGGACGCCGGCCTGCTGGTCCAGTACCTGATCATTGCGGTGGCCGTGCTGGTCAGTGCCTGGGTGGTCCTGAAGAAGCAGGCGCCCGGTACCGTGCGCAAGTTGCGCGGCGCGGTGGCGCTGGCGCTGCTGAAGCCGGGCCGTGCGGCCTGGCTGCAGGCGCTGGGCCGGAAGATCGCGCCGCCGGCCACCGGCGGTGGCGGCGCTTGCGGTGGCTGTGACAGCTGCGGGCCGACGCCGCCGAAGCAGCACTGAGCCTGCCTTTCCTGCGTTCTTGCTTCAGACCTCTTTGCGGATGATCGCCCGGAAGCTTCCATCCTGCTGCATTCGCCGCACCGATTGCCGGTTGCCATGGGTCGCCGCGAAACCCAGAACATCGCCAAGGGCATCCAGCAGCAGGCATTGCAGCGCCTCGCGATTCCCGGCTGCGAGCAGGTCGTCAAGATCCTGCTGGATGAAGGCCCGGCGCAGGCCTGGAGTCTCTTCGATGCGCCAGTCGACATGAGGCGTGGGGATGCTGGAGTGGTACCTGAAAGCACTTTCAAGGTCGGAAGGCGCGAGGGGGTGCTCGAGAAGCTCTGGAAAGTAGAGCCCGGCATTCACATAGAAGCCCTTGCCGTGACTGGCGCCCTGGTGATTGATCACCAGTGAGGCGCCGTCCAGTACCCGGTAGCGCGTGGTCGATGTCCCGGCAAAGCCTGTCTTCCTTGCACATCTGCTGAAGACTGTCGCGGATTTCATGAGCGCTGGCTGCACCGGAATGAGCGGCCCACAGCTTTGCGACGCAGTGTCTGGACGTCAATTGGCAGATGCGACACACGGAACGTCAGCAGAGCATCGCTCGCCCTTGCGCACGCATGGCGTGAATCTACCCGTCAGCTACCAGGCCGCCATTGACCGCAGATTCCGGCCGGTCACCGCGCGACCACGGCCTGGCCAGGAAGGGTGCGGCATCGGCGTACGGCCGGGCAATCCATGGCAAACGGGTGCGCCGCGTAGCAGCGGCAGTGCTTGCCGGACCATGCATGGTGCCGCTAGCCTGCGTGCATGAACCAGACTCCCCTGCGATTGCTTATTCACGGCGCCTCCGGGCGCATGGGCCAGGCCCTGCTGCGGCTGGCCGCCGAACATCCTGATTCCCTGCAGATCGTCGCTGCGGTGACCGGCCGCGCGCCGGCCCAGCGGGTGATCGATGGTGTGCCGTTCTTCGCCGCCAGCGAGTTGCCGGGGGCGCCGGTGTTCGACGTGGCGATCGATTTCAGCCTGCCGGAGGGCTTCGACGCGCTGCTGGAACTGTGCGTGGAGCGCGGCGCAGGTCTGGTGTCGGGCACCACCGGCATTTCCACCGCGCAGCGCCAGGCGCTGGAGGCGGCGGCGGTGAAGATCCCGCTGGTGTGGGCGTCGAACTTCAGCCTGGGCGTGGCGGTGCTGGACGAGCTGGTGGAGCGGGCGGCGCAGGCGTTGGCGGGCTGGAACTGCGACATCGTCGAATCGCACCATACGCAGAAGAAGGATGCGCCCTCGGGCACGGCGTTGACCCTGGGCGCCGCGGCACAGCGGGGTGGGGCTGAGCCGCAGTACGCCAGCCTGCGCGCCGGTGACATCGTCGGCGAGCACCTGGTGCAGTTCACCGGCCTGGGCGAGCGCATCGAGCTGGTGCACCGGGCCACCAACCGCGACATCTTCGCCCGCGGAGCACTGTTTGCCGCGCGCCAGCTGCAGGGCCGGGCCGCGGGCAGCTACCGGGTACGGGACCTGCTGGACGGTCCGAACGGATGAACTGGACGGGGTCGGATCCTTTCCGGCGGAAAGGGTTCTGACCCCATCTGTGGGCACCCGGGGTCAGAGCCTTTCCCGTTCGGGAAACGATCCGACCCCGCCCAGCGGCCTGCATACGCCCCCGGATTGAAATGAATGCGCAATCGCCTGTTCATGAATGGCGATAACCGCTGGCGCGAGCGCCCCGGCACCGCTACAATTCGCACTCGCCGAATCACGAAAGCCGGACCGGTCCCAGACCGTACGTCCGCGCTTTTTTGCAACCGGATTTCCGTGAAGCGCAGGCGTGACTTCGGCACCCCCTCGGTAGCCAAAGTGAGAATTTCGTGACCCAAGCCGCAATCCTCGTCCTCGAAGACGGCACCGTATTCGAGGGCGAATCCGTAGGCGCGCCCGGCCTGTCCGTCGGTGAGGTGGTGTTCAACACCGCCATGACCGGCTACCAGGAAGTGTTGACCGACCCGTCCTACGCCCGGCAGATGGTCACGCTGACCTATCCGCACATTGGCAACACCGGCATGACCGACCAGGACAATGAAGCGTCCAAGGTGTGGTCGGCTGGCCTGATCGTGCGCGATGTGCCGCGCCGCCCCAGCAGCTGGCGCAGCCAGGTGTCGCTGCAGGACTGGCTGATCCAGCGTGGCGTGGTCGCCATCGCCGGCATCGACACCCGCAAGCTGACCCGCATCCTGCGCGAGAAGGGCGCCCAGAACGGCGCGCTGATGGCCGGCGACGGCATCGATGTGGAAAAGGCGCTGGAAGCGGCCCGCAAGTTCCCGGGGCTGAAGGGCATGGATCTGGCCAAGGTCGTCACCACCGAAAAGAGCTACGTCTGGACCGAGGGCCAGCTGGACCTGGACGCCAATGCCTTCGTCAGCGTGCCGGCCAAGTACAAGGTCGTGGCCTACGACTTCGGCGTGAAGACCAACATCCTGCGCATGCTGGCCGAGCGCGGCTGCGAGGTCACCGTGGTGCCGGCGCAGACCCCGGCCGCCGAAGTGCTGGCGCTGAAGCCGGATGGCGTGTTCCTGTCCAATGGCCCGGGTGACCCGGAGCCGTGCGACTACGCGATCGCCGCGATCAAGACCTTCATCGACGTGAAGATTCCGACCTTCGGCATCTGCCTGGGCCATCAGCTGCTGGGCCTGGCATCGGGCGCAAAGACCATCAAGATGGGCCATGGTCACCACGGTGCGAACCACCCCGTGCAGGACCTGGACAGCGGTCGGGTAATGATCACCTCGCAGAACCACGGCTTCGCAGTGGATGAAGCGACCCTGCCGGCCACCCTGCGGGTGACCCACCGTTCGCTGTTCGACGGCACCAACCAGGGCATCGCCCGCACCGACGTGCCGGCCTTCTCGTTCCAGGGCCACCCGGAAGCGTCGCCGGGCCCGACCGATGTGGGCCCGTTGTTCGACCGTTTCGTGGCGCTGATGGACCAGGCCAAGGCGTGATCAGTACGCCGCCGGTTCGCCGGTGGCGTCGCGATGGACCGTAAGCCTCCGCATCGCGGCTGCCCCTGGCGCGGCGCTGCGGATCAAGATTCCTGATCGACAGCGTGCGATCACCCCCCTTGTCACGCTGTACTGACTTAGAGAAGAAAATGCCCAAGCGCACTGACCTCAAGACCATCCTCATCATCGGTGCCGGCCCGATCGTCATCGGCCAGGCCTGCGAGTTCGATTACTCCGGCGCCCAGGCCTGCAAGGCCCTGCGTGACGAGGGCTACCGCGTGGTGCTGGTCAACAGCAACCCGGCCACGATCATGACCGACCCGGAGATGGCCGACGCCGTCTACATCGAGCCGATCAACTGGCAGACGGTCGAGAAGATCATCGCCAAGGAAAAGCCTGACGCGCTGCTGCCGACCATGGGTGGCCAGACCGCGCTGAACTGCGCGCTGGACCTGGCCGACAACGGCGTGCTTGAGAAGTACAACGTCGAGCTGATCGGCGCCAAGCGCGAAGCCATCATGATGGCCGAAGACCGCGAGCTGTTCCGCGTGGCGATGAGCGAGATCGGCCTGGAGTGCCCGACCGCTGCCGTTGCCCATACCCTGGACGAAGCACTGGAGATCCAGACCCGCGTCGGCTACCCGACCATCATCCGCCCCAGCTTCACCCTGGGCGGCAGTGGCGGCGGCATCGCCTACAACCGCGAAGAGCTGATCGAGATCGTCAACCGCGGCCTGGAACTGTCGCCGACCACCGAAGTGCTGGTCGAAGAGTCGGTGCTGGGCTGGAAGGAATTCGAGATGGAAGTGGTCCGCGATACCGCGGACAACTGCATCATCGTCTGCTCGATCGAGAACCTGGACCCGATGGGCGTGCACACCGGTGACTCGATCACCGTGGCCCCGGCGCAGACCCTGACCGACAAGGAATACCAGCGCCTGCGCGATGCCTCCATCGCCGTGCTGCGCAAGATCGGCGTGGATACCGGTGGTTCGAACGTGCAGTTCGGCATCAACCCGGACACCGGCCGCGTGGTGGTGATCGAGATGAACCCGCGCGTGTCGCGTTCCTCGGCGCTGGCCTCCAAGGCCACCGGCTTCCCGATCGCCAAGGTCGCCGCCAAGCTGGCCGTGGGCTACACCCTGGACGAACTGAAGAACGAGATCACCGGCGGCCTGACCCCGGCATCGTTCGAGCCGTCCATCGATTACGTCGTCACCAAGATCCCGCGCTTTGCTTTCGAGAAGTTCCCGGCCGCCGATGCGCGCCTGACCACCCAGATGAAGTCGGTGGGCGAGGTGATGGCAATGGGCCGCACCTTCCAGGAATCGATGCAGAAGGCCCTGCGTGGCCTGGAAACCGGCAAGGTCGGCTTCGACCCGACCGGCCTGGACCTGACCAATGAAGACGATCTGCAGACCCTGCGCCGCGAGCTGAAGGCGCCGGGCCCGGAGCGTCTGTTCTTCGTCGCCGATGCGTTCCGCGCCGGCATGAGCGTGGAGGACATCTTCAAGCTGTCCTACATCGATCCGTGGTTCCTGGACCAGATCGAAGAAATCATCGCTGCTGAGGCCCAGGTCGCGGCCGATGGCATCGACGCACTGGATGCGGCGCGCCTGCGCAAGCTCAAGCGCGCCGGCTTCTCCGACGCCCGCCTGGCCCAGCTGACCGGCACCAACGAAGCCGCCGTGCGTGCGCTGCGTCGCGCGCACAAGGTGCGCCCGGTGTACAAGCGCGTGGACTCCTGTGCCGCCGAGTTCTCCACCGGCACCGCTTACCTGTACTCGACCTACGAGGAAGAGTGCGAAGCCGCGCCGAGCAACCGCGACAAGATCATGATCCTCGGCGGTGGCCCGAACCGCATCGGCCAGGGCATCGAGTTCGACTACTGCTGCGTGCACGCGGCACTGGCGCTGCGCGAAGATGGCTATGAAACCATCATGGTCAACTGCAACCCGGAAACCGTGTCGACCGACTACGACACCTCCGACCGCCTGTACTTCGAACCGCTGACCCTGGAAGACGTGCTGGAGATCGTCGAGCTGGAGCAGCCCAAGGGCGTGATCGTGCAGTACGGCGGGCAGACCCCGCTGAAGCTGGCACGCGCGCTGGAAGCCAACGGCGTGCCGGTGATCGGCACCAGCCCGGATTCGATCGACCTGGCCGAAGACCGCGAGCGCTTCCAGCAGCTGGTGGACAAGCTCGGCCTGAAGCAGCCGCCGAACCGCATCGCCCGCAACGACCAGGAAGCCCTGCTGCTGGCGCGTGAGATCGGCTATCCGCTGGTGGTGCGCCCGAGCTACGTGCTGGGTGGCCGCGCGATGGAAATCGTCTACGGCGAATCCGACCTGGCCCGCTACGTGCGTGACGCGGTGAAGGTCTCCAACGATTCGCCGGTGCTGCTGGATCGCTTCCTCGACAACGCCGTCGAGTGCGACGTCGACATCATTGCCGACGCCCAGGGCAACGTCCTGATCGGTGGCGTGATGGAACACATCGAAGAAGCCGGTGTGCACTCGGGCGATTCGTCCTGCTCGCTGCCGCCTTACTCGCTGTCGGCTGAAACCCAGGCCGAGCTGCGTCGCCAGGTGATCGAGCTGGCCAAGGCCCTGAACGTGGTGGGCCTGATGAACACCCAGTTCGCGATCCAGACCGACGAGGAAGGCAACGACACCATCTTCCTGCTGGAAGTGAACCCGCGTGCCTCGCGCACCGTGCCGTTCGTGTCCAAGGCCACCGGCATGCCGCTGGCCAAGATCGCGGCCCGCTGCATGGCGGGCAAGACCCTGGAAGAGCAGGGCGCCACCAAGGAAATCGTGCCGGACTACTACTCGGTGAAGGAAGCGATCTTCCCGTTCGCCAAGTTCCAGGGCGTCGACCCGATCCTCGGGCCGGAGATGCGCTCCACCGGCGAAGTGATGGGCGTCGGCCGTACCTTCAACGCAGCGTTCGCGCGTGCGCAGGAGGCCGGTGGCATCAAGGCACCGCCGGTCGGCAAGGCCTTCGTGTCGGTGCGCGACCCGGACAAGAAGCGCGTGCTGCCGGTGGCCAAGGCCCTGCTGGCACGTGGCTACAGCCTGGTCGCCACCCGCGGCACCGCAGCGTGGCTGCAGCAGCACGGCATGGACTGCGAGATCATCAACAAGGTGGTCGAGGGTCGTCCGCACATCGTCGACTCGATCAAGAACGGCGAGATCGTCTATATCGTCAACACGACCGAAGGCCGTGCCGCGATCAACGACTCGTTCTCGATCCGCCGCGAGGCGCTGCAGCACCGCGTCACCTATTCGACCACCATTGCCGGTGCCAAGGCGCTGGTGGATTCACTGGAATTCCGCGGTACCGGCCCGGTCTGGTCGCTGCAGGAACTGCACAAGGAGTTGAACGCATGAGAGCACCCATCACGATGAAGGGCGCGCAGCGGCTGCGCGACGAACTGGATCACCTGAAGTCGGTCAAGCGCCCGAAGGTGATCGCCGCGATCGCCGAAGCGCGCGAGCATGGCGACCTGAAGGAGAATGCCGAGTACCACGCCGCGCGCGAGGAACAGGGCTTCATCGAAGGCCGCATCAAGCAGCTGGAAGGCGAGCTGTCGCACGCCGAGATCATCGATGTGAGCAAGCTCAATGCAGGCTCCAAGGTGGTGTTCGGCGCCAGCGTGACCCTGGCCGACGTGGAAACCGACGAAGAGAAGAAGTACCAGATCGTTGGTGACCTGGAGGCGGACATCAAGCTGGGCCTGATCGCGATTTCCTCGCCGGTTGCCCGCGCGATGATCGGCAAGCTGGAGGGTGACTCGATCGTGATCGATGCGCCGGCCGGCCAGCGCGAGTACGAGATCGTCAGCGTCAGCTACCAGGACTGATCCGTGGCAACGGCGACCCTGCTGTTGCCGGCACGCAGCCGCTTTGCGGTGGCTGCATTGCCGGATGATGTGGCGCGTGCCCTGGGCCGTGCCACCACTTCGCAGGGCGACGCCGGTGAACGGGCGCAGCTGCTGCGTCACTTCACGGTCGCCGCGCCGCACTGGCCGGTGGCCGCGTTGACCCGCCAGCGTGACGTCGGCGATGCCGCCGGCGCCTGCTGGCTGCGTGCCGATCCGGCCTGCATGGTGCCGGACATGCATGGCGCGCGCATGATGGGCCACGGCGAAACGCTGCGGCCAAGCCTGGCCGATACGTTGGCCCTGCTGCCCGTGTTGCAGCCGCTGTTCGCGGATGCGGGTTTCGTGCTGGATGCCCCCGATCCTTCGCGCTGGTACCTGCGGCTGCCCATCGGTACCGAACTGCCGGAGTTCGACAGTCCCGACGAGGTGCTGGGTGATGATCTGTTCTCGCACCTGCCACCGGGTGAGGCGGGCCGCCGCTGGCGAGCGCTGATGACCGAAGCGCAGGTGCTGCTGCACACCCATTCGTGGAACCAGCAGCGCGCTGCACAAGGCCAGCAGCCGATCAATTCGCTGTGGTTCTGGGGCGGTGGCGTGATGCCGGTATCCGTCGCCACACCGCACGCGCAGGTGCGCAGCCGCGATGCGCTGCTGCAGGGCTTGGCCCAGGCCGCAGGCGTAGCGGTGGATGGCGAGCAATCGGTCGATGCACTGGTCGATCTGCGCCAGCTGCGTTCGTTGCAGCAGCTGGGCAACGACGCGATCCGCCCGCTGTTGGCCGCGCTCAAGCGTGGTGAACTGCAGCGTTTGGTACTGGATTTCGAGGACGGCCTGCAGTTCCAGCTGGACAAGGGCCAGCGCTGGCAGTTCTGGAAGAAGCCGCGCCAACTGCACGACGGTTGAAAGAGTGCGGTAGCGCCGGGCCATGCCCGGCGGATGCGCTATCGAACATCGGTGACGTAGATCGGCAACTGCCAGTGTCTGCGGCTCGGGCCGGTGCAGGAGTGACCGATAAACTCCGCGCTCAGGCTCAGACGGGTTCCATCCCACGCCCAATGCCGGCTCGTACCGCAGGCATCCGTACCGGCCACGAACTCTTCTTCAAGAAACACGGCGTGCGGGTAGAGCGGGAACAGCGGGGTCGACGAGAGCAGCTTGGGTGCGAATGGCGGGCGGTCGCGGATCAGCCACGTACCCGCTGGCACGATGTGGCGGTCGGTTGCACAGTTCAACAGGGCAAGGACATGGGTAGCATCCACTCGTTCGATGCGTAGTTGGCGCGACGACATCTGTTCGCAGGCGTTCCGCGCGGCGGCCACCGGTTGCAGTTGCTGAAGCAGGTCTGTCCGCTCAGCCAGTTGTCCATCCGTATCATGTGCTTCGACCAGCAGGGGCGGTGCCTTCAGTGGTGGCGCGGCTACCGCGGCCGGCACCTTCGATTCCGGCTGTGAGCCCTTGCGCACCAGCGCGCCTGGGGTATCCAGCCGACCCTGTGCTTCGTCCATCTTCAGCAGCAGCGTGCGAATGCCGCGATCCGACAGCGGCCAGGCGTGGCCCGAGGCATCGCTCATCTGGATGCGTTTGCCACTCACCAGCGCATCGATCATCGCTGCCACGTAGCGCGAGGGTAGTTCCAGGCCAAGGTCGAGCGCGTCGCTGTGGCCAATGGCACCGAGGTCCCTTCCGTCCACGCGCAGTCGCAACGTCCCTTCGGGTGCCACCGCCGCAGGGGTACGAGGCGCGTCCTCGGCGCCTTCGGCCATTGACAGCCGTGCGGTGACCGCCGTCTGTGGCCCGCCAGCGCGTTCGAGCAGCACGCTCAGCATCAGCGGTGCCAGTGGACCGTAGGCGGCCAGCCGGCAGGTGCGGGTGTTGTCGCAGGCCATCACACCGTCGCCGTCCACGAATGACGTGCCAACCGGTTCCGCGGCTGAGGCGATCGGCGCCAGCGCCAGCGACACCAGCAGCGGCAGAGACGTGTGCAGCTGTGAAGAGGTGCCCATTCAACGCACCTCGCTGACCAGCGTCGGCAGCGTCCAGTGCCCGCCCGGCATGCCACGGCACAAGCCGGTACTGAACGCACTGCTCGGCTGGAATCTGCGGCCATCCCAGGTCCAGTCAGAGCCGGAAACGCAGTCGCCGATGCCGCGGCCCTTGTAACGTGCGTACAGCGTGCGCTCGCCGCGCGAGAATCCCTCTGCTTCCAGCGTGACTGTCTGCGGGGCGAACGGTGGCTTGTCGCGCGCGATCCAGAAACCATTGCTGTAGTTGTAGGCACCCATCTGGCACAACGCCTGCACCAGCACATGGCTGTCGTCCAGCCGCTCGATCACCATTTCCGGGGTTCCCTTGTACTCGACCAGGCGCGGGCAGTCGTCGCTGTCGCCGAGCGTGGCAATCAGCGCGGTGCGCAGCGCTTCGCTGCTGCCCAGTGCGCTGTCTCCGGAGCGTGGGGCCGTCAGCGCCGCGCTCACGATCACAGGCTTGAGGTGCGCAGCCGGCACGCTCGCTTCGGCACGCGTGCCACGCCGTATCAGGGCGCCGGGCGTGCCCACGCGCCCTTGTGCCTCGTCCATTTTCAACAGTACGGCGGCGGCACCACGATCGGAGATCGGCCAGTGCGTGCCCCTGCTGTCGATCACCTCTATGCGGGCCTGGCCGGGCAGGGCGGTGAGCAAGGCTGCAACCTGCGCCGGTCGCAGCGTCACTGCTTCGTCGGCCCCGGTATCCTGCACAGCGCCCAGATCACGGCCGTTCACCTGCAGGCGCAACCTGCCTTCAGGTATCGCGCTTTCGCCATCCTCACCGACCCGCAGCCGCGCCTTCACTGCCGTGCCGGGACCACCGGCACGTTCCAGCATCAGGCCCAGCAGGCTGTCTGCGTTCTCCGGGCCGTAGCCGGCGGCGCGGCAGGTGCCGGTGTTGTCGCAGGCCAGGAACCAGTCGTGGTGCACGAACTCGATGCCGGGTTGCAGCGGCGTGTTTCCGGCGTGGGAAGCAAGTGGCAGCAGGAGGCTGGCAAGCAGTGCGGACAGCGGACTAGACATGGCGAATTCCGTTCCAGAAGCAAACAAGCATGGGCGATCACCCCGTCTGCGCCAAGCCCACGCAAAGCCTGGCAAGCCGAGCGGGGTATGATGCGCGGGTCTTCCGTAACCCGGCGATGCCGATGTCCCTTGCCGCCGATGCTGTGCCGTTGTCCTCTGATTCGCCGATGATCCGTCGCCGCGATGCGGTCGCGCCCGGTAGCTGGCCGGATGGCACGTTGCCACTGTTGGCACGCCTGTACGCCGCACGTGGTGCGCACACCCCGGAATTGGCGCTGCCCAAGCTTGGCAACCTGCACGCGCCGGAGTTGCTGACTGGCATCGACGCGGCCGTGGACCTGCTGGTTCAGGCCATCGCCGCCGACAAGCGCATCCTGGTCGTCGGTGATTTCGACTGCGACGGCGCAACCGCCTGCGCGGTCGGCGTGCGCGGTCTGCGCATGCTTGGCGCGCAGCATGTCTTCCACGCGGTGCCCAACCGCATGGTGCACGGCTACGGCCTGTCACCGTCGCTGGTGGACGAACTGGCTGCGCTGCAGCCGGATCTGCTGGTCACCGTCGATCACGGAATCGCCTGCCATGCCGGCGTGACCGCGGCCAAGGCGCGGGGCTGGCAGGTGCTGGTGACCGATCATCATCTGCCCGGTCCACAGCTGCCGCCGGCCGATGTCATCGTCGACCCCAATCTGGACGGCGACGCCTTCCCCAGCAAGTCGCTGGCCGGCGTCGGCGTGATCTTCTACGTGCTGATGGCGCTGCGCCGCCGGATGCGCGAAGCGGGTGTGTTTGCCGATGGCAAGGGTCCGGACCTGACCACCCTGCTGGACCTGGTGGCGGTGGGCACCGTGGCCGATCTGGTGGTGCTGGATGCCAACAATCGGGCCCTGGTCAGCGCGGGATTGCGGCGGCTGCGCAACGGTCAGGGCTGCGTCGGCCTGAAGGCATTGATCGAGGCCAGCGGCCGCGACGCCGCACGACTGACGGCCACCGATATCGGCTTCGGGCTCGGCCCGCGCTTGAACGCGGCCGGTCGTCTGGAAGACATGGCGCTGGGTATCGCGCTGCTGCTCACCGAAGATCCGCGGCAGGCCCGTGACATCGCGCAGACGCTGGAGCAGATCAATGCCGAGCGGCGTGCGGTGCAGCAGTCGATGACCGATGACGCCGAACAGGCACTGTCGCGGGTGGTGCTCGATACCGCCGGGCAGCGACCGGTGGCGGCCTGCTTGTTCGATGCTGATTGGCACCCCGGGGTGGTGGGCCTGGTCGCGTCGAAGATGAAGGATCGCCTGCATCGTCCGGTGATCGCGTTCGCGCCGGCCGAGCCGGGCGCCGACACCCTGCGCGGTTCGGCGCGTTCGATCGCCGGCCTGCATATCCGTGATGCGCTGGCGCTGGTGGATGCACGCCATCCCGGCTTGATCGAGCGCTTCGGCGGTCACGCGATGGCTGCCGGCTTGAGCATGCGTCTGGATCATCTGGCCGCCTTCGAAGCCGCTTTCGTCGCCACCGTGCTGGAAATGCTCGACCCGGTGGCACTGCAGCAGCAGGTGCTCAGCGACGGCGAACTGGCAGCGGATGAACTCGATCATCGCCACGCCGATGCACTGCGCCTGGCCGGACCGTGGGGGCAGGGCTTCCCCGAGCCGCTGTTCGACGGCCACTTCGAAGTGGCCAACTGGCGCGTATTGAAGGAACGGCACCTGAAGCTGGAGCTACGCCTGCCCGGCGTACCGGGCACGATCAATGCGATCCATTTCGGTGGCTGGCACGGCAACGCGCCCGGCAAGCATGTCCACCTGGCTTATCGCCTGGCCTGCGATGACTATCGCGGCGGCGCCGCGATCCAGCTGATCGTCGAGCACTGCCTGCCCGCATGAAAAAAGGGGGCGTCAGCGGACCTCCGTCACCCGCGTCGGCAGTTCCCAGGTTCCACCGGGAACGCCACGGCACAGGCCGCCGCTGATCGCCGAGGTCGCGATGAAGCGCGTGCCATCCCAGGTCCACGTTTCATCCGACACGCAGTCGGCCAGGCCACGGCCCTTGTGCGAGGCGACAATCTGCCCGTCGCCGTAGTCGATCGCATCGCTGGTCACCCACTGCGGCTGGTAGGGCGCTTTTTCACCGATCACCCAGTAACCGTCGCCGCTGTTGTAGGCGGCGCGCCAGCAGGGAACGCTGACCAGCAGATGCTTGGCATCCAGGCGTTGGATCTGCAGCGGCGAATTGCTGATCGGAAGATCCGGGTCGGCGTCGAGCAGGCCTTCGCAGCTGGGCTCTTTCAGGGTGGCGCGCAGCGCTGCACGCAGCGCCGGTGACGCGGCCAGCTTGGCGAATGCCGGGTCGTCCGGCGGCGTCGACAAGGTCGCTGCCTTGCGCACCAGGGGTTTGGCGACGGCGGCCGGTACGCTGCTTTCGGCGGCATTTCCCTTGCGCATCACCGCGCCCGGCGTCCCCACGCGGCCCTGGAACTCGTCGGCCTTCAGCAATACAGCCGCTGCACCCTTGTCCGACAGTGGCCACGCATGGCCGGTGGCATCGACAACCGTGATGCCGCCATCGCGCACCAGCGCCGACAGCACTGCGGTGGTCTGCGCCGGACTCAGCGCATAGGTGCCTGTGTCCTTGGCCGGCGGCAGCACGCCGAGATCACGCTGCTGGATGCGCAGGTGCAGCGCGCCCTTGGACTGCGGCTGGTCATCGATCGGCTGCAACGACACGCGGCCGCTGATGGCCTGATCGGGGCCACCCATCCGCGTCAGCAGCACGCTCAGGGTGCTGTCGTCTTCGCTGGCATAGCCGGCCGCGCGGCAGGTGCGGGTGTTGTCGCAGGCCACGACCCAGTCGTGATGCTGGAAATACAGCCCTGCAGGCGCATCGACGGCGCCGGCGGCCAACGGCCAGGACAGCGCCAGCAGGGTGGGAAGCAGGGGGTAACGCATGGGCATCCTTGCGCGGGATCGGGAAGTCGCACATGGTGCGCCCAGGGGCGGCGAAGAGCCAGCATCGAATCGCGTTAACCCCATCCCTCCGTCTGGTGCGTTCAAGCAATCACGATCCCACTGGAGTCCTGTCATGGTCTTCGCCCGTTGCTGCACCGTACTGCTGTTGGCCCTGGCAGCCTGGCCGGCTTCGCCCCAGGCGTCGCGTCGTCCGGCACCGCCGATGAGGTCCACACCGTTGCTGATCGCACCCGCGGCAGAACAACCCGTGCAGCTGCGGCAGGCGCGCATCGAAGGCGAGGTGCAGGCCGGCATCGCCCAGACCAGGATCACCCTGGAGTTCCATAATCCCAATCAGCGCGTGCTGGAGGGTGAGCTGCAGTTCCCGCTGGGCGAGGGCCAGCAGATCACCGGCTTCGCCCTGGACATCAATGGCGAGTTGCGCGAGGCCGTACCGGTGCCCAAGGACCGCGGTCGCCAGGTGTTCGAGGAGATCGCCCGTCGTGGCGTCGATCCGGGCCTGCTGGAGCAGACCGCCGGCAACCAGTTCCGGCTGCGCGTTTATCCGTTGCCGGCCGGCGGCAGCCGCCGTGTGCAGCTGGTCGTACGCGAGCCGCTGGCATACGCCGGGCAGGGTTGGCGTTGGACGCTGCCGCTGCAGTTCGTCGCCGGCGCCGCTGCCGTTGAACTGGACGTGCAGGCACCGAAGGATGTTGACAGTGGCAGCACACCGTTCCGCATCGCCGATGGCCGCCTGCACTGGCAAGGCCGGGGCGCGCAGTTGCCGGCCCAGCTGCAATGGACGCTGCCGGCCGAGCGCAAGGCGCAGGTGCAGGTTGCCCGCTGGCAGGACGATCACTACCTGCTGGCCCAGCTGCCGGTGCCGACGTCGGCCGCGCCGCGCCGTGTGCCATCGGAAGTGGGGCTGCTGTGGGATGGTTCCGGCTCTGCTGGCCAGCGTGATCGCACCCGCGAGTTCGCGCTGCTTGATCGCTACTTCGCTGCGATGGGCGAAGGCAACGTCGCGCTGACGGTGCTGCGTGATCGTGCCGGGCAGGTGCGTCGTTTCCGTATCCGCGGCGGCGACTGGAGTGAATTGCGCCGGGCGTTGATGGCGGTGCAGCCGGATGGTGCCAGTGCGCTGGCGCAGTGGCAGCCGCAGCCCGAGGTGAAGGAGTACCTGATGGTCAGCGATGGCCTGCTGACCTACGGGCCGGAAGCACTGCCGGCGCTGGCCGCCGGCCAGCGCCTGTTCGCGATCAGCAGTGCAGGTGCCCGTACCGATGCCAGCCGCCTGCGCGGTTGGAGCGAGGCGCATGCAGGTACTTTCGTGGCGCTCGGCAGCGATATCGATGCCGCCGCGCGGGAACTGCTGTCTGCACCGCTGGATGTCCAGATCGATGCCGGCCGTGGCGTGCAGGATGTGGTGGTCGACCGCCGCAGCCAGGCCCAAGGCTGGCTGTGGTTGCATGCGCGGTTGGCGGCCGAAGGCGTTCCGATGCGGGTGCGCGTGGCCGGCGGCGAGTGGCAGGCACTGCCCGCGACGCAGGAGAACGAAGACGGTGATCTGCTGGCCGGCCTGTGGGCACAGGCACGCCTGCAGCAATTGTCGGCCGATCGACGCGGCAACCGTGAGGCGATGCAGCGCCTGTCGCAGCAGTTCAGCCTGGTGGGCCCGGACACCTCGCTGATCGTGCTGGAAACCCTGGATGACTACCTGCGCTATGCAATCCGACCGTCGGGCAAGCTACGCGCCGAGTACGACCAGCGCCTCGCTCGTCAGGTGGCAGACCGCGATGCGGCCGACCGCCAGCGCCTGGACAAGGTGGTGACGCAGTGGCAGCAGCGCCAGCAGTGGTGGAACCGCAGTTGGCCGAAGGGCACACCGCCGCAGGTGGATTCGAAGGCGCTGGAGGTGGCGGCCGGCGCCCCGCCGGCACCGGTAGCGATGCTGGTTGCTCCGGCACCGGCCGCAGCGGAGATGCAGTCGAATGCAGCCACTGCGCGCCAGCGTTCGGTTCCACGCCCGGCACCAGCGCCCGCGCCGATGATGGAAGCGGCCGCCGACGCGATGGCGGCCGAGCCTGCGGCCGCCAATGACGGCCAGCTGGGAATCAGGCTGGCTGCGTGGCAGCCGGATTCGCCGGTTGCCCGCCGCCTGCGCCAGGGGCCAGCGTCGCAACTGTATGACCGCTATCTGGCCGAGCGCGCGGCGAACGCCGACAGCAGCGCATTCTTCCTCGACGTGGCCGACCTGTTGATCGAACAGGGGCAGCGCGATCTTGCCCTGCGCGTGCTCTCCAACCTGGCAGAGATGGATCTGGACAACCGCCATCTGCTGCGGGTGCTCGGTTATCGGTTGCTGCAAGCCGACGCTCCGGCGCTGGCGGTGCCGGTGTTCGAGCAGGTGCTGGCGATGGGCCAGGAGGAACCGCAGAGCTTCCGCGACCTGGGCCTGGCGCTGGCCGCAGCGGGCAAGCCGCAGCAGGCGCTGGCGCCCTTGTACCAGGTGGTCGTACGGCCCTGGGATGCTCGTTTCGACGGCATTGCGCTGATCGCCCTGGACGAGTTGACCAACCTGGTGGCCGCCAGCAAGCCGCGCCTGGATACCAAGAGCATCGACCCGCGCCTGCTGCAGGCGATGCCGCTGGACCTGCGCGTGGTACTGGCCTGGGATGCCGACAACAGCGACATGGACCTGTGGGTGACCGATCCGAACGGTGAGCGCGCTTACTACGGCAACCGTCTGACCTACCAGGGCGGGCAGATGTCACAGGACTTCACCGGTGGCTATGGCCCGGAACAGTTCTCGCTGCGCAACGCCAAGCCCGGCAAGTACAAGGTGGAGGCAAACTACTTCGGCAGCCGCCAGCAGCTGGTGACTGGCGCGACGACGCTGATGCTGCGCCTGACTACCCATTGGGGTACGCCGAAGCAGAAGGACCAGATGGTCACCATGCGCTTGAAGGACCGTGCCGAGACCGTGCTGGTGGGCGAATTCGAGGTGCGTTGACCGATCCCGGGCTCTTGCAGCGTCGAGCTTGCTCGACTGCTTCGCTGTAGAGCCGAGCCTGTGCTCGGCTCATGGCAGAAGCAGCCGAGCGTGGGCTCGGCTCTACAACCGTGCTGTTGCGGCGCGTGCGATCGGTGACTCCGGTGGATCGGCACGCAGCCCGAACAGCGGCCGCAGCCAGCGCACTCGGCGCACCAGCAGTTTGTGGATCAACAGGCAGCCGATGACGGTGCCGATGATCACCAGCACCGGCTCCAGCCAAGCGCCCAGCTGCAGCGGCCGCAGCCAGTACAGCAGTACGATCAGCACGGTCTGGTGCAGGATGTACCAGCTGAAGACCGCTTCGCGGCAGTAGCCCAGGCCACGCCATGGACGTGCAAGCAGAACCTGCGCCCAGCCGAAGATGGCCAGCAGGGCGCACCAGGTGTACGCCGCGCGGCCGACGCGCTCGGTCTGCGCCCATGGCAGCGACAGTACCCATTCCGGCAGATCGCCAACATCGGGTATCCGGGCCAGTGCGCGGATGCCCAGTTCGACAGTCAGCCCGATCACGGCCAGCAGCAGCGTCAACCGCCGGCCACGCACCAGCAGATCCCATCCACGCTGCCAGCGCGCTGCAAGGAAGCCGCCGAGGAACAGGGGCAGAGATTCGGCGTGGACATACAGGTCATCGACCAGCGCATGGGTTGGCGGATGCGTGGGCAGGATGACCAGCAGTGCCCACGCCAGCCACAGCACCGGCAGCAGCAGGCCCAGCGTGGCGATCCAGCGGTCGCGAAGATGCAGGCCCGGCAGGCGGTGGCGTAGCGGCCGCACTACGCTGGCCAACAGGATCGTCAGCAGCGTGTAGGGGATCAGATAGGCCAGGTACCACAGGTGGTTCCAAGTGAAGCCATAGGCGGCACCGCTGAAGCTGGCGCCCGGCCACGGCCGGAATTGCCAGTAGCGCCACAGGAAGGCACCGAGCCCCGGCGTTATGTCGCCCTGGTCCACCGCCTCACAATAGGCCTGCAGCGAAACGACCGCGACGATGCCGAACAACAGCGGCAACAACAACCGCCAGCCGCGCCGCAACGCGAACCGCCACCGTCCGTGCGCGGGCAGGCACAGGCCCAGCGCAATGCCCGAGATCGCGAACAGCAGCGGCATGCGCCAACGATTCAGCGCGATCATCGGCCACTGCAGCCATCCGGCCGTGTGGCTGCTCTTGAGGTGGAAGTCCCATCCGGCGACGTACGCCATGGCCACGTGGTAGAGGATCAGCAGCCCGAAGGCGCCGATGCGCAGGGTGTCGAGGTCGTGGCGGCGGGTCATGGCGCTATCCGTGTTGGTGTCGTTGCAGGGTGGAAGACCTGCCGCGGTGTCACCATCAGGAGGGGGTGGCTGGAGGTCCCGCAGGGTCCAATGGCGGGGCTGGGGGACGAATGGCGTACGTCACCGGGGCCGTGGTTGGCGATAATCCAGTGATGGACGAGCACAACCAGCAGGACCCGCAAGTGCGTGGCGAACCAATGGGCAGCAGCAGGCAAGGACGGCAGGTAGCCGTGTTCTGGGTCGTACTCTTCCTGGGGACGGCGGCGGCCAACGTGCTGGCCAAGGTGATGATGGCGGCGCGCGATGGACTGCCCTCGCAATGGATGGCGACGACGATCGACGAGTTCAGCAGCGCGCTGGTGTCGCTGCTGCTGTTGGCGTTGTTGATCCGCGCCGCTTCGCGTTGGCCGCTGCACGCCGACACCTGGCGGCAGCGGCTGATGCCGTACCTGTTGGGTGCGGTCGCGTGGTGGCTGCTGCACGTGAGTGGAATGGTCCTGCTGCGCAAGGCCGCGCACACCTTGCTTGGCAGCCACTACACCTTCGGTGACTGGCCGGCGCAATGGTTCTATGAGTTCTTCAAGGACATCCAGACCTACGCGCTGCTGGTCTCGGCGGTACATGCCGTGGCCTGGTTCGGTCGTCGCCGGCAGGGTGAAGCGACCCTGCTGGCCGCCCCCGATGAGGGCCCGCCGGTCGAGCCGGTCGATCGTCCCGACCATTTCCTGGTACGCAAGCTGGGCAAGGAGTTCCTTGTCGCTACGGCCGACGTCGAGTACGCCCAGGCCGCCGGCAACTACGTGAACCTGCGGGTGCGCGGCCATGACTACCCGCTGCGGATCACCATGGCGGTGCTGGAAGCGCGGCTGGACCCGGTCCTGTTCCTGCGCAGCCACCGCAGCTGGCTGGTCAACCGTGACCAGCTGCGCTCGATCGAGCCGCTGGATGGCGGCGAGGCCTTGCTGCACATGGCTGACGGGGCCCGGGTGCCGTGCAGCCGGCGCCAGCTGCCGCTGCTGCGGCAGGCACTGGGCGGGTAGGGCCGGGGCAGTTCGAACCCGGCTTTTGCGCCGGTTCACTCCGGGCTGCGGTATCATTTGCAGTCATCTTTTGAATGCAAAACCGCCGACATGATCGAACTGAATCCTGTCCGCCAGCGCATCGCCGATCTGACCGATCGCGTGTTGTCGCTCCGGGGGTATCTTTGACTACGACGCCAAGAAAGAGCGTCTTGAAGAAGTAACGCGGGAGCTGGAAAGCCCCGACGTCTGGAACAACGCCGAGTACGCCCAGAACCTGGGGCGCGAGCGCTCGACCCTGGAAAAGACCGTGGGTGGTATCGCCGCGGTGCTGGAAGGCCTGAGCGACGCCACCGAACTGCTGGAGCTGGCCGAGTCCGAGCAGGACGAGGACACCGCGCTGGCCGTGGTGGCCGACCTGGACAAGCACCAGGCGCACGTGGAGAAGCTGGAGTTCCAGCGCATGTTCTCCGGCCAGATGGACACCGCCCCGGCGTTCGTCGACATCCAGGCCGGCGCCGGTGGTACCGAAGCCCAGGACTGGGCCGAGATCCTGCTGCGCATGTACCTGCGCTGGTGCGAATCGCGTGGCTGGAAGACCGAGCTGATGGAAGTGTCCGGTGGCGACGTCGCGGGCATCAAGTCGGCCACGCTGCGCGTGGAAGGTGATTACGCCTATGGCTGGCTGAAGACCGAGACCGGCGTGCACCGCCTGGTGCGCAAGTCGCCGTTCGACTCGGACAACCGCCGCCATACCAGCTTCACCTCGGTGTTCGTGTCGCCGGAAGTAGACAACAACATCGAAATCGACATCAACCCGGCCGATCTGCGTACCGATGTGTACCGCTCGTCCGGTGCGGGTGGTCAGCACGTCAACAAGACCGAGTCGGCGGTGCGTATCACCCACATTCCGACCAACACGGTCGTGGCCTGCCAGACCGGCCGCAGCCAGCACCAGAACCGCGACAACGCGATGAAGATGCTGGCCGCCAAGCTGTACGAGCTGGAAATCCAGAAGCGCAATGCCGAGCGTGATGCGGTGGAAGCCACCAAGTCCGACATCGGCTGGGGCAGCCAGATCCGCAACTACGTGCTCGACCAGAGCCGTATCAAGGACCTGCGCACCGGCATCGAGCGTTCGGATACGCAGAAGGTGCTCGATGGTGACCTGGACGAGTTCGTCGAGGCCAGCCTGAAGGCCGGCCTGGCGGTTGGCTCCAAGCGCATCGATGCCTGATGCGTGCCCGGCGACAGCGGTACCGTCCGCTGCCCGGGCCCTGTATTGCGGGACGTCATGGGCGTCCCGCAATGCTGTTGAAACCTGCAGGGCAGGGTGATGATGCGCAGTGAAGCCGAACGCAAGGAACTGGGTGGCTTTCTCAAGGCCTGCCGCGCGCGGGTCGAGCCAGCAACACTGGGGCTGCCAGCGGGGCGCAGGCGCACGCCGGGCCTGAAGCGCGAGGAAGTCGCGCTGGCGATCGGGGTCAGCGTCAGCTGGTACACCTGGATCGAGCAGGGCCGCGAAGTGCGGGCCTCGCCCGAGGTGCTGGAGCGCCTGGCGCAGGTGCTGCGGATGAGCGATGACGAGCGCGCCTACGCGTTCGCGCTGTCCGGCTACGGGGTGCCGCTGGAATCGCCCGACGAGACGGTGACCGACGGCCTGCGTCAACTGGTGGAGGCGATGCAGCCGATCCCCGCCTACGTGCGCAATACCCGTTTCGACATCCTGGCCTGGAATCCGGCCATCGCCGACCTGTTTGTCGACTACGGTCAGTTGGCGCCGCATGAGCGCAATACGCTGCGGCTGATGTTCCTGTATCCGCCGTACAGAACGTTGATCCTCAACTGGGAAGAAATGACCCGCGGCCTGCTGGCCAGCTTCCGCGCAGCGATGGCGCAGGCACCGGACAAGGCGCCGTTCCTGGCGCTGGCCGAGGACATCGGCACGCACAGCGAGCAGTTCCGTGAGTGGTGGCCGGAACACGATGTCCGTCGTTTCGACGAAGGTGCCAAGAAGCTGAACCATCCCACGCGCGGGTTGCTGGACCTGCAGTACGTGGCGCTGGTGCCGGAGAGCCGGCATGACCTGTCACTGGTGACCTACCTGCCGCGCAGGTAGGGGGTTGTTCGGCAGGGCTTGCAGCCCTGCACCTGCAGAGGCCAGAGCCGAAGCAACAGCAACAGCAACAGCGGGCTTTCCGTGGGTTGGCGGGGCGGTGTCGGATTACGGGGACGCCGTGAACCCGTCCATGGGGGCTTGGCCGCGGCATCCATGCCGCGGACACCCCGCAATCCGACACCGCCCCGCCTCTGACAGATCCCCGCGATCGGGTAGATCCACGCCATGCGTGGATGCTTCTCGGTTTCAATTCGAGATATTCGATCTCGATGGAAATTCATCCACGCATGGCGTGGATCTACCGTGTCGACCAAGGTCGACACCTACCAACAGCAGCAGGAAATTGTCGAAGGCGGGGTGGGTCCGGTGGCGGGAGTGTCCGCGGCATGGATGCCGCGGCCAAGCCCCCATGGATGGGTTTACGGCGTCTCCCGCCACCGGACCCACCCCGCCATCCCACGGAGTGCCGCTGTTGCTGTTGCTTCCGCTGTTGCTGTTGCCTCTGCGGGTGCAGGGCGCAGCCCTGCCGATAACCCTAACCCCATTCAGGCAGGTAAGTGCAGGTCACAGGATAAACAGACGCCTTGTTGCCTCCGCTGATCGGGTCCACATTCCTTGTCAGTAAACGGGCAGCCGCCCGTTGTCGAGACAACAGGAGACCTGCATGTCCGCTTCTCCCGCAGCCCCCGCTGCCATTTCCCGCGACCCGGCCACCGGCCAGCAGATCGCCAGCCACCCCTTCGCCACTGACGCCGAGCTGGAAGCGATCCTTGATCGCGGCCAGGCCGGCTTTGTTGCCTGGAGTGCGCAGTCACTCGAACAACGCGCGGGCGTGCTGCGTGCGATGGCAGCCGTGCTGCGTCGCGACCGCGAGCCCCTGGCCGCGCTGGCCACCGCCGAGATGGGCAAGGTCCACGCCGAGTCGCTGGCGGAGATCGAGAAGTGCGCGGTGCTGTGCGACTGGTACGCCGACAACGGCGCGGCGTTCCTGCGCGACGAGCCGACCGCGGTGGCCGACAACAAGGCCCATGTTTCCTACCTGCCGCTAGGCGTGGTGCTCGGCATCATGCCGTGGAACTTCCCGTACTGGCAGGTGATGCGCGCGGCCGTTCCGATCCTGATGGGCGGCAATGGCTTCCTGCTGAAGCCTGCCGAAAACATCGTCGGCACCGCCGGGCTGCTCGCCGCTGCGTGGCGCGATGCGGGCCTGCCGGAGGGCACCTTCATTGCCGCCAACATCAGCCGCGAGGGCACCAGTGCTGCCATCGCCGATGACCGCATCGCGGCAGTGACCCTCACCGGCAGCGTTGCCGCGGGGCGCAGCATCGCCGCGCAGGCCGGGCAGGCGCTGAAGAAGGTGGTGCTTGAACTGGGTGGCTCGGATCCGTTCATCGTGCTGGCCGACGCCGACCTGGACGCCGCAGTCGATGCCGCGGTGGCCTCGCGCTTCCAGAACACCGGGCAGGTGTGCATTGCCGGCAAGCGCATCATCGTCGAAGACGCCGTGTATGAGCGTTTCGTGGCGCTGTTCTGCGAGCGCGTGCAGGCGCTGACCGTGGGCGATGGCCGCGAGGCCGGCAACCGGATCGGCCCGATGGCCCGCCAGGACCTGCTTGAACAGCTTGATGCTCAGGTGCGCGCCTCGGTCGAGGCCGGAGCGCAGTTGCTGGTCGGCGGCAAGCAGCTTGATCGCCCCGGCAGCTTCTATGCACCTACCGTGCTGGCCGGCGTCGAGCCGGGCATGCAGGCCTTCGACACCGAGACCTTCGGGCCGGTGGCCTCGATCAGCCGCGCGCGCGACGCCGACCATGCGGTGGAACTGGCCAACCAGAGCGAGTTCGGGCTCAGCGGCAATCTGTGGACGGGCGACCACGCCCGTGCGATGCAGCTGGCGCGCCGGCTGCAGACCGGTGGCGTGTTCGTCAACGGCTTCTCGGCCTCCGATCCGCGCGTGCCGATCGGCGGCGTGAAGAAAAGTGGCTTCGGCCGCGAACTGTCGCACTTCGGTATCCGCGAATTCGTCAACGCGCAGACGGTGTGGTTCGACCGCCGTTGACGCGGGCCATCCACGCTTGCTGTCAGCATCCCTGCAACGTTCCATCATCACGCACTGCGAGAAGGACGTCATTCCATGTCCAAGGGTTCCGATCTGCTCGTCGCCGCACTCGAAAACGAGGGCGTCGAGCGCATTTTTGGCATTCCCGGTGAAGAGAACCTCGATGTCGTCGAGTCGCTTCGCCACTCCAGCATCGAGCTGGTCATCACCCGCCACGAACAGGCTGCCGTGTTCATGGCCGCCACCTACGGCCGCCTGACCGGCAAGCCGGGCGTCTGCCTGGCCACGCTCGGCCCGGGCGCTCTGAACTTCACCACCGGTGCGGCCTATGCGCTGCTCGGCGCGTGGCCGGTGATCATGATCACCGGGCAGAAGGGCATCGTTGCCAGCAAGCAGGCGCGCTTCCAGATCGTCGACATCGTCAGCACGATGAAGCCGCTGACCAAGTCCGCACGGCAGATCGTCTCGGCACGCACCATCCCGACCATCGTCCGCGAGGCGTTCCGCACCGCTCTGGAAGAGCGTCCCGGCCCGGTGCTGCTGGAACTGCCCGAGGACATCGCGGCGATGGAGGTCGAGGACGTCGCACTGATCCCGCCGCACCCGGTGGATCGGCCCATTGCCAGCCCCGAGGCGCTGGACCGCGCGGCGCAGATCATCCGCGATGCCAAGCGTCCGCTGCTGGTGATCGCCTCGGCGGCCTCGCGGCCGCAGTCCAGCGAGGCGCTGTCGGCGTTCGTGCTGCGCGCCGGCATTCCGTTCGTCACCACGCAGATGGGCAAAGGCGCGGTGGCCGGCGGCTCGGGCCTGTACATGGGCACGGCGGCGCTGAGCGAGCGCGACTACGTGCACATGGCCATCGACCAGGCCGATGTGATCGTGACCATTGGCCACGAGGTGACGGAGAAGCCGCCGTTCGTGATGCGCCCGGGTGGCCGCACGGTCATCCACATCGGGTATTCGCAGGCCGCGGTAGAGCAGGTGTACTTCCCGCAGGTGGAGGTGATCGGCGATATCGGCCGCTCGCTGACCCTGCTGGCCGACCGTATCGAAGGCAAGGTCGACAACGCCGCTGCGCTGCTGCCGTTGCGCGCGACGATCCTGGAGCACATCGCCGATCGTGCCGAAGAGGCCGGCTTCACGCCGCAGCGGCTGGTGCATGACGTGCGCCAGGTGATGCCGCCGGACGGCATCGTGGCGCTGGACAACGGCATGTACAAGATCTGGTTCGCGCGCAACTACCGCACCCAGGTGGCGAACACGCTGTTGCTGGACAACGCATTGGCAACGATGGGGGCGGGGCTGCCGTCGGCGATCATGGCCTCGATCCTGTACCCGCAGCGCCGCGTGCTGGCGGTGTGTGGCGATGGCGGTTTCATGATGAACAGCCAGGAGCTGGAGACCGCGCGTCGGCTGGGACTGAATCTGGTGGTGCTGATCCTCAACGACGGTGCCTACGGCATGATCCGCTGGAAGCAGGCGGTGGATGGTTTTGCCGACTACGGCATGACCTTCGGCAATCCGGACTTCGTCAAATACGCCGAGGCCTATGGCTGTCAGGGGCATGAGGTGACGGCGATCGAGCAGTTCATTCCGACGTTGGAAGCGGCGTTCACGGCGGGCGGCGTGCACCTGGTGTCGGTGCCGATTGATTATTCGGAGAACCAGCGGGTGCTGGTGGACGAGCTGCGGCAGGCATTCCCCGGGAACGGGTAGGTGCGGATGGTTGGGTAGCGCCGGGCCATGCCCGGCGGATTTCCGGAGAACGACCGCCGGGCATGGCCCGGCGCTACCGGTTCCGCCGAGGCCGGGGCAGGGCGCTTTTGGTATGCTGGGCAACCGGCTGTGCCGGGCGCAAGACTCCCCCTCACTACACGATTCCCGCAGATCCATGAGCGAAGCTACCGATACCCCCCCCGTCGACGAAAACAAGTTGATCGCCGAGCGCCGTGAGAAACTCAAAGCGCTGCGTGGGCAGGGCATCGCGTACCCGAACGACTTCCGTCGCGAGGACTTCGCCGGCAGCCTGCAGGATGAGTTCGCCGACGCGGAACAGTGGACCGCCGAAACCCTGGAAGGCAACGGCCGCCAAGTGAAGATGGCCGGTCGCCTGATGGCCAAGCGGGTCATGGGCAAGGCCAGCTTCGCCCAGATCCAGGACGAATCCGGCCGCATCCAGCTGTTCCTGCAGGGCAGCGTGCTGGGCGATGCCTACACCGCCTTCAAGGGCTGGGACGTGGGCGACATCATTGCGGTCGAAGGTGGCCTGACCCGTACCAAGACCGGCGAGCTGTCGGTCAAGGCCGAGTCGATCCGCCTGCTGACCAAGTCGCTGCGCCCGCTGCCGGACAAGTGGCACGGCCTGGCCGACGTCGAGCAGCGCTACCGCCAGCGCTATGTCGACCTGATCGTGACCCCGGAGTCGCGTGCGGTCTTCATCAAGCGCTCGAAGATCATCCGTGCGATGCGTGCATGGCTGGACAACCGCGACTTCCTCGAAGTCGAGACGCCGATGATGCATTACATCCCCGGCGGCGCGGCGGCCAAGCCGTTCACCACCCACCACAACGCGCTGGACCTTGACCTGTACCTGCGCGTGGCGCCGGAGCTGTACCTCAAGCGCCTGACCGTCGGTGGCCTGGAGCGCGTCTACGAGATCAACCGCAACTTCCGCAACGAAGGTGTCAGCACCCGCCACAACCCGGAATTCACCATGATGGAGCTGTACGAGGCGTATGCCACGTACAACGAGATCATGGACCTCACCGAAGGCGTGATCCGTGACGTGGCACAGTCGGTGAACGGCTCCACCACGGTGGAGTGGGACGGCGCCAACATCGACCTGGGCCCGGCCTTCCGCCGCTGGCGCATGGACGAAGCCGTGCGCCACCACAACCCGGAAATCACCGCGGCCGACTGCACCGACCGTGACGCGCTGCTGCGCCATTGCGAGCGCTTGAAGATCCGCGTCAAGCCGTCCTACGGCTGGGGCAAACTGCTGCTTGAGATCTTCGAAGCCACCGTCGAGCATACCCTGATCCAGCCGACCTTCATCACCGATCACCCGGTAGAGGTCTCGCCGCTGGCCCGCGCGAACGACAACGATCCGGGCTACACCGACCGCTTCGAGCTGTTCGTCAACGGCAAGGAACTGGCCAACGGCTTCTCCGAGTTGAACGACCCGGAAGACCAGGCCCAGCGCTTCCAGGCCCAGGTGGCGGCGAAGGAAGGCGGCGACGACGAGGCCATGCACTACGACGCCGACTACATCCGTGCGCTGGAGTACGGCATGGCGCCGACCGGCGGCCTTGGCATCGGCGTCGATCGCCTGGTGATGCTGCTGACCGGCAGCAGCTCGATCCGCGACGTACTGCTGTTCCCGTACATGCGTCCGGAGCAGTAACCGGCGTTTTTCGGTGTCTGTTTGTGCGCGCCGTCCCGGTTTGAGACGGCGCCATTGACGCATCCCGCACTCGGCGTATCGTTATTGCACAACCTTGACACCGGCTATGGCTTGATGGCGTCAGGGGAGGCCGCAATGTGGAGAATTCGCTTCACATTGTGACGACGATCATGAATCGGGGAGCTTGTGACGGGAGTCGAGCCGATGCAGGGTGCCAGCGTGCACAGCGGCGGGGTATCCTCGCCCGCTGACCTTTCAGCATGGTCGAGAAAGCAGGCAGAGAACGCCTTGAACATCGTCATCGTCGACGACCAGACTTCCGCACGGACGATGCTTCGTCACGTCATCGAGGACATCGCGCCGGAACTGAGCGTGCATGACTTCGGCGATCCGTTGACCGCGTTGGCATGGTGCGAATCGTATCCGGTCGACCTGCTGCTTCTCGATTACCGCATGCCGGAGATGGACGGGCTGGAATTCGCCCGCCGCTTCCGTCGGCTGCCCAAACACCGCGATATTCCGGTGATCCTGATCACCGTGGTCGGCGACGAGCCGATCCGCCAGGCGGCGCTCGAAGCCGGGGTGATCGATTTCCTGGTCAAGCCGATCCGCCCGCGAGAGCTGCGCGCACGCTGCTACAACCTGCTGCAGCTGCGTCAGCAGACCGAAAACGTGAAGCAGCGCGCGCTGTCACTGGAACAGCGGCTGCTGGCCAGCATGCATGAAGTGGAGGAGCGCGAGCGCGAGACGCTTTCGCGGCTGGCACGTGCGATCGAGTTCCGTGATGCCGGCACCAGTGCCTATCTCGAACGGATGGCGCGCGTGGCTGGCTTGATCGCCGAGCAGCTTGGCCTGCCGGAAGACGACGTCAAGCTGATCGAAATGGCCGCGCCGCTGCACGACATGGGCAAGATCGCCATTCCCGATGCGGTGCTGCTGAAGCAGGGCAAGCTCAATGATGAGGAGCTGGCGATCATGCGCCGGCATCCGCGCATTGGCCATGAACTGCTCAGTGGCAGCCAGAACCGCTTCATCCAGGTCGGTGCATTGATCGCGCTGCGCCACCATGAGCGTTACGACGGCAGTGGTTATCCCGATGGCCTGGTCGGCGACGCGATTCCGCTGGAGGCACGCATCGTTGCCGTGGCCGACGTGTTCGATGCGCTGATCTCGCCGCGCCCCTACAAGGAAGCGTGGACGATGGAAGCCACCATGGCTTACCTGTACGCCCAGCGCGGGCGACTGTTCGATCCGCGTTGCGTGGATGCGTTGCTGCGCGGACGTGAGCAGCTGGAGCAGATCTGCGCCGAGCACTCCACCGCCTCCGCACGGCCGGGACTGGGCGCGTGAAACGTCTGCTGTCGCGATTGCGGTTGCGCCTGTCCCAGCGCCAGGACAGCGAGCACGGGCAGCAGATCGTCCGCATCATCCTGATCAGCCTGATCCTGGCGTACGTGTTGTTGCCTTCGGCGCGGCATGAACTGCCGCACGCCCAGTATGTCGGTGTGCTGGCGATCGTGCTGACCGGCCTGAGCCTGTCGCTGCTGTTGTTCGGCTGGCTGCTGTGGCGACCGGAACGCTCCGATCCCCGGCGCGTACTGGGCATGCTGGCCGACTATGGCCTGATCGCCGCCGGCATGATCCAGATGGGTGAGCCACTGTCGTGGGTCTACATCGTGGTGATGTGGGTGACGGTCGGCAACGGCATGCGCTTCGGCAATCACTACCTGTATGTGGCCGTGGCGATGGCGATGGTCAGCTTCGGCAGCACCGCGCTGTCCACGCCGTACTGGCAGCAGAACGCACGCCTGGCCATCGGACTGTGGCTTGGCCTTGCGGCGGTTCCGCTGTATTTTTCCACGCTGCTGCGGCAGTTGACCGAGGCGATGGCCGAAGCGCGGCGCGCCAGCGAAGCCAAGAGTCGATTCCTGGCCAACATGAGCCACGAGTTTCGCACCCCACTCAATGGATTGAATGGCATGACAGAAGTGTTGGCCACCACGCGCCTGGATGACGAGCAGCGTGAGTGCGTGAGTACCATCCAGGCGTCATCGCGCAGCCTGCTGGCGCTGGTCGAGGAAGTGCTGGACATCTCGGCGATCGAGGCCGGCAAGCTGCGCGTCGTTGCCGAGGATTTCGTTCTTTCCGAAGTGATCCAGGCCATCGGCCTGATCCTGTTGCCGCAGGCCAAGGCCAAGCGCCTGGACTATCGGGTGAAGGTAGCAGAGACCGTCCCGCCGACGCTGCGCGGCGATGTCGGGCATCTGCGGCAGATCCTGCTCAACCTCGCCGGCAATGCGGTCAAGTTCACCGACCACGGCCGCGTCGAGATCCGCGTCAGCGTTGTCCATGCCGACACGCAGGGTGGAGTGCGGCTGCGTTTCGACATTCTCGACACCGGCATTGGCGTCGCACCGGCGATGCGCCCGCGCTTGTTCGAGGCCTTCGAGCAGGCCGACGTCAGCATGGCCCGTCGCCATGAAGGTACCGGCCTGGGCACGACCATCGCCAAGGGGCTGGTCGAAGCGATGGACGGCGAGATCGGTTACCTGGACAACCCGCCGCAGGGCAGCCACTTCTGGGTGGAACTGCCGTTCGCGCCACCGCAGCCGGTGGTGCCGGGTGCGGTGCCGACCCTCGCTGCGGGCGACGAAGCCGGTGCCGGCGGCAATGTCATCGCCTTTGCCGATCCGTTCCTGCGCCATCGCGCGCGCGTACGCAGCATGCAGATCCTGGTCGCCGACGACCACGAGGCCAACCGCATGGTGCTGCAGCGGCTGCTGCAGAAGGCCGGGCACAAGGTGCTGTGCGTCGATGGTGGCGAGGCGGTGCTCGACGCACTGGCTGAAAGCGAGTTCGACGCGGCCATCGTCGATCTGCACATGCCGGGCATGAGTGGCCTGGACATGTTGAAGGAGCTGCGGGTGATGCAGGCCGGTGGCGGCCCGCGCACGCCGGTGCTGGTGCTCAGCGCCGACGTCACGCCCGAAGCGATCCAGCGTTGTACCCAGGCCGGTGCACACGCGTTCCTGGCCAAGCCTGTGGTGGCTGTGCGGCTGCTGGACACGCTGGCCGAGATCGCCAACAACGCCCAGCTCAAGGCAAGCGCGGCGCCGATCGTGCGCACCGCCACCAACCTCGATGGCGTGCTTGATACCGGCGTGCTGGATGAGCTGGCATCGCTGGGAATGGGCGAAGGTTTCGAGCGCGAGTTCATCCGGCAGTGCCTGGACGATGCCGAGTCGTGCCTGCGCAAGGCCGAAGGTGACGGCGAAGCGGCCCGCTGGGGCGCTTTCCGCGAGCAGTCGCACGCGATCAAGGGCGTAGCCAGCAACCTGGGCCTGGTGCGCGCGTCCAATCGTGCGGGTGAGTTGATGCGGATGGCCGACTGGCAGCTCAAGGCCGAATGGCGGCAGCGTCTTGCGGTGCTGCAGGGTGCGATCAAGGAAGGCCGGCAGGCGCTTGATGCACGCGCCGAACGCAAGGCGCGCGGCGTGGCCGACGACGGCGAACGCTAGCGCCGGTTCTGCCTCGCCTGTGCGGCGGGTTGCCCATGCGCGCAAGGGCCATAAAAAAAGCCCGGTGGCCAGCCGGGCTTGAACCCTGCGGGGGAGGGGAACGTATCAGGCCACATCCAGATTGGCGCGTCGGGTCTGCGCCTTGATCAAACGGTCCATGGTGCGCAGCGAACGGTCGCCCAGGGCCAGTGCCGAATCGACCCAGACCTTGGTGATTTCCAGCAGTTCGTCATAGCTGACCGCCTGTGCCAGGTTGCGCGCGGCATTCATCGCCAGGTACGACTGCGGCAGACGCTGCTGCTGGCGGATCATCTCTTCGACTGCACCGCGGCCCTCACCTTTCCTGACCAGCACGTCGACCACGCCCATCGCGTGCATCTCCTCGGCGCTGTAGACACGGCCGTCGAGGATGATCTTCTCGGCCAGCTGCGGTGCCACCCGGCGGCACAGGAACGAGTAGGCACCCATGCCCGGGAACAGGCCGAACAGCACTTCGGGCAGGCCCATGCCGCAGCCTTCCTCGGCCACGATGGTGTGGCAGGCCAGGGCCATTTCCAGGCCGCCACCGAGTGCATCGCCCTGGATCAGGGCGATCGAGCGGACGTCGCCGCCGAAGCCGGTGTGGAGGTGGTGCACACCCTCCACACAACGTTGGGCGTAGGTCAGCAGCAGGTCGCGGTTGCCTTCGCGGATCAGGCGGGTGAACAGGTCCAGGTCACCGCCCAGGTTGTAGGCAGCGGCGTCGGAGGCCAGCACGAAATGGCGCAGCTGGCCGCTGTGGCGCTGTGCCGGGCTGCGGGTGATGGCGCTCATGTAGCTCCACATCTCGTCCAGCATGTCCTTCCGGCAGCAGGGACGCACGCCGGTGGAGGCATCGGCGTGCATGAACAGCCAGTGGGCGGCGCCGTCGGCGCTGTCCTGGGTGCGGATGGTGGCATAGGGCGAGCCGCTGCTCGGCAGCTTTTCGATGGTACTCATGGAAGGGTCCTCGGCGGTGCGGCCCGCAGATCAAGGTGGTGGCCGGCGGGCCGAACGGTCCACTCACGCGGCGATGCTACACCGGCCCCGGGCCCGCGCACGCGAAAAGGCCCGGGTCGTTGCCGACCCGGGCCTGAGCGCGTTCAACTTTCCGCAAACCCTTACGGGGCGGGCGTATCGCGGAGTTCGCGACGCAGGATCTTGCCGACGTTGGTCTTCGGCAGCTCTTTTCGGAATTCAACGATTCTGGGGTGCTTGTAGCCGGTCAGGTTGGCCCGGGCGTGTTCCTTGACCATCTCGGCGGTCAGGTTCGGGTCCTTCTTGACGATGACCACCTTGACCACCTCGCCGGACTTCTCGTCCGGTACGCCCACTGCGGCCACTTCCAGCACGCCCGGCATCATCGCGATCACGTCTTCGACTTCATTCGGGTACACGTTGAAGCCGGACACCAGGATCATGTCCTTCTTGCGGTCGACGATGTAGAAGAAGCCGTGCTCGTCCATCTTCGCCATGTCGCCGGTGTGCAGCCAGTCGTCGGCGTCGATGGCCTTGGCGGTTTCCTCCGGGCGCTGCCAGTAGCCCTTCATCACCTGCGGGCCGCGGATGCACAGTTCGCCCACTTCACCCAGCGCCAGGATGTTGCCGTTGTCGTCCTTGATGCAGGCATCGGTGGAGGGGATCGGCAGGCCGATCGAGCCGTTGTACTCGGCCAGGGTAAGCGGGTTGATGCAGGCCGCCGGCGAGGTCTCGGTCAGGCCGTAGGCCTCGACCAGGGTGACGCCGGTGGTCTTCTTCCAGCGCTCGGCGACCGCACGCTGCACGGCCATGCCGCCGCCCAGGGTCACCTTCAGCGAGGAAAAATCGACCGTATCGAAGCCGGGGGTGTTGAGCAGGCCGTTGAACAGCGTGTTGACGCCGGTGATCGCAGTGAAGCGCACCGACTTGAGCTCCTTGACGAAGCCCTTCATGTCACGCGGGTTGGTGATGAGGTGGTTGCAGCCGCCGAACTTCATGAAGACCAGCCCGTTCGCCGTCAACGCGAAGATGTGGTACAGCGGCAGGGCGGTGATGATCCATTCCTTGCCCATCTCGATGCCCGACGCGCTGATCCAGGCCGAGGCCTGCTGCATGTTGGCGATCAGGTTGCGGTTGGTCAGCATCGCGCCCTTGGCCACGCCGGTGGTGCCGCCGGTGTACTGCAGGAACGCCACGTCGTCGTGGTCGATCTCGACCTTCGGCAGGGTGTGGCGGCTGCCCAGCTTGAGCGCCTGCTTGAAGCGGATCGCGCCCTTCAGATGGTAGTTGGGCACCATCTTCTTGATGTACTTGAGCACGAAGTTGACGATCGCGCCCTTGGCGCCGAGCAGGTCGCCCAGGCCGGTGGTGATGACCTGCTTGACCTGGGTATCGGCGATGACCTGTTCGACGGTGTCGCCGAAGTTGTCCACCACCACCAGTGCGGTCACGCCGGCATCGACCAGCTGATGCTTCAGCTCGCGCGCGGTGTACAGCGGGTTGACGTTGACCACGGTCAGGCCGGCACGCAGCACGCCGAAGGTGGCGATCGGGTACTGCAGGCAGTTGGGCATCATCAGGGCGACGCGGTCGCCCTTCTTGAGCTTCAGCTCGCCCAGCAGGTAAGCGGCGAACTGTTCGACCAGGGCGTCGGTCTCACCGTAGGTGAGGGTCTTGCCGAAACTGGAGTAGGCCGGTCGGTCGCGGTACTTCGCGACGGACGCGTCGAAGACCGAAACTACCGAATGGAACTCGTTGACGTCGATTTCGGCGGGAACGCCTTTCGGATAGCTCTGCAGCCAGGGACGATCCAGACTCATATTCCCCCTCCAGGAATCGTAATGATGGGTGCGGCGCGGACAGTATCCGCCAGAACCGCTCTCCGCAGCATACCGTCCCGTAGGGAAAACGCGAAGAGGCCCGCCGCGTAGCGGCTGGATGCGGCAAAAGACGCCGGGCATGGCCCGGCGCTACCGAAGGGGCAAAGGTGCCGGTAGCGCCGGGTCATGCCCGGCGGAGCAGCCGCGTCAGCCGCGGCTGCGCACGGGAGCGCCGTTGGCCTTGTAGTACGGCGCGGTGCTGCGCGGCAGCGGGGTGCGGCCACGGATCACATCGGCCAGCTTCTCGGCGATCATGATGGTCGGCGCGTTGAGGTTGCCGGTGACCACCTGCGGCATGATCGAGGCATCGACGATGCGCAGGGCTTCCAGGCCGTGCACGCGGCCCTGGCCGTCGACCACCGCCATCGGATCATCGGCGTGACCCATCTTGTTCGAGCACGACGGGTGGTAGGCGGTCTCGGCATGCTCGCGCACGAACGCATCGATCTGCGCATCGGTCTGCAGCGCGCTGCCCGGCGAGATCTCGCGGCCGCTGTACGGTGCCAGCGCCGGCTGCGCGAAGATTTCGCGGGTGATCCGGATCGCCGAGCGGAATTCGCGCCAGTCCTGGTCGTGCGACATGTAGTTGAACAGGATGCTCGGATCTTCGCGCGGATCCTTCGAGCGCACGTGGATGCGGCCGCGGCTGGGCGAGCGCATCGAGCCGACATGCATCTGGAAGCTGTGCGCCTTGATCGGGTTGGAGCCGTTGTAATTGATCGCCACCGGCAGGAAGTGATACTGCAGGTTGGGCCAGTCGAATTCGGCATCGCTGCGGATGAAGCCGCCCGCCTCGAACTGGTTGCTGGCGCCGATGCCGGTGCCCAGGAACAGCCATTCGGCGCCGATCGCCGGCTGGTTGTACAGCTTCAGTGCCGGGGCCAGCGAAACCGGCTTCTTGCACTCGTACTGCAGGTACATTTCCAGATGATCCTGCAGGTTGGCGCCGACGCCGGGCAGGTGATGCACCAGGTCGATGTCCAGGCTGCGCAGCAGGTCGGCCGGGCCGACGCCGGAGCGCTGCAGGATCTGCGGCGAGGCGATGGCGCCGCCGCACAGCAGCACTTCGCGGCGGGCGGTGGCGCGCTGCGGCTGGTCGTTGTGCAGCCACTGCACGCCCACGGCGCGCTTGCCCGAGAACAGGATGCGATCGGTCAGCGCGTGGGTGACGATGGTCAGGTTCGGACGCGGCTTGGCCAGGTCCAGGTAGCCACGCGCGGTGCTGGAGCGGCGGCCCTTCGGGGTGACCGTGCGGTCCATCGGACCGAAGCCTTCCTGCTGGTAGCCATTGAGATCGTCGGTGCGCGGGTAACCGGCCTGCACGCCGGCTTCGACCATTGCTGCGAACAGTTCGTTGTTGCCGGCCTTGGGCGTGGTGACGCGCAGCGGGCCGTCACCGCCGTGGTAGTCATTGGGGCCGATGTCGCGGGTTTCGGCCTTGCGGAAGTACGGCAGGCAGTCCAGGTAGGTCCAGTCTTCCAGGCCCGGCATGCCGGCCCAGTTGTCGTAGTCCATCGCGTTGCCGCGGATGTAGCACATGCCGTTGATCAGCGACGAACCGCCCAGGCCCTTGCCACGACCGCAATCCATCCGGCGGTTGTTCATGAAGGGCTCGGGATCGGTCTTGTACGCCCAGTTGTAGCGGCGGCCCTGCAGCGGGAAGGCCAGTGCGGCGGGCATCTGGGTACGGAAGTCGAGCCGGTAGTCCGGGCCACCGGCTTCCAGCAGCAGCACGCTGACATCGGCATCTTCGGTGAGGCGGGTGGCCAGCACGTTGCCGGCCGAACCGGCGCCGATGATGATGTAGTCGTACTCGTTATGGGTGCTCATGGTTGCTCTCCTGCAGGCCGGGCGCGCTGCATGCAGGCGTCCCGGCGGAATGTCGGATCGGCGCGGTGGCCGGACGATGGGCGGTGCTCAGGGCGCGCCGGTCAGAACACGCTGGCGTAGTCGCCCAGTTCGACCTGCACCGACTTGATGCGGGTGTAGTGGCCAAGGGTGGAGATGCCGTTCTCGCGGCCGACGCCGGACTGCTTGTAACCACCCACCGGCATTTCGGCGGGCGACTCGCCCCAGGTGTTGATCCAGCAGATGCCGGCTTCCAGGCGGTGGATGATGCGATGTGCGCGGCTGATGTCCTTGCTGACCACGCCTGCGGCCAGGCCGAAGGTAGTGTCGTTGGCACGACGCACCACTTCGTCCTCGTCGTCGTAGGCGAGGATGCTCATCACCGGCCCGAAGATTTCTTCCCGGACAATGGTCATGTCATCGCGGCAGTCGGAGAATACGGTCGGCAGCACATAGGCGCCCTCGGCCAGGGCGCCGTCGGTCGCGCGACCGCCGCCGGTCAGCAGGCGCGCGCCTTCGCTCTTGCCGCTTTCGATGAAGCGCAGCACGTTGTCCATATGCGGGAAGCTGGTCAGCGGGCCGAAGTTGGTCTCGGCGGCCATCGGGTCGCCGATGCGGATGCGCTTGACGCGCTCCACCACGGCGGCTTCGAACGCGGCCAGCATGCTGCGCGGCACGAACACGCGGGTGCCGTTGGTGCAGACCTGCCCGGAGCTGAAGAAGTTGGCCATCACCGCAATGTCGGCGGCACGGTCCAGATCGGCGTCGTCACAGATCACAAGCGGCGACTTGCCGCCCAGTTCCATGGTCACTTCCTTCAGCGACGACGACGCAGCGCTGGCCATGACCTTCTTGCCGGTAGCGACGCCGCCGGTGAAGGAGATCTTCTCGATCACCGGGTGCTCGGTCAGCCAGTTGCCGATCTCGCGGCCTGGGCCCTGCACGACATTGAACACGCCGTCCGGCACGCCCGCTTCGGTGTAGATCTCGGCGAGTTTGATCGCGGTCAGCGGGGTCACTTCGGACGGCTTGAACACCATCGCATTGCCGGCGGCCAGGGCCGGGGCCGACTTCCACATGGCGATCTGGATCGGATAGTTCCAGGCGCCGATGCCGGCGACCACGCCCAGCGGCTCGCGGCGGGTATAGAAGAAGCTCGATTCGCGCAGCGGCAGCTGGATGCCTTCGATGGCAGTGGCCAGGCCGGCGTAGTACTCCAGTACGTCGGCGCCGGTGACGATGTCCACCGTGGTGGTTTCGGCCAAAGCCTTGCCGGTATCCAGGGTTTCCAGATGGGCCAGCTCGTCATTGCGCTCGCGCAGGATCTCGACGGCGCGGCGCAGGATGCGCGAGCGCTCCATCGCGGTCATCGCTGCCCACACCTTCTGGCCTTCGCTTGCGCTTTCAACCGCGCGCTCGACATCGGCCTGGCTGGCGATCTGCACGTCGGCCAGTACCTGGCCAGTGGCCGGGTTGATGGTCTGGAAGGTCTTGCCACTGGTGGCGTCGACGCGGCGGCCGTGGATGTAGAGCTGTTGCACGGGCAGGGTGGTCATCGGCTTGCTCCTGGAAGGGGTGGGGCGGGTTCGTGGCGCGTTCAGGGCGCGTTGGCCTGCAATTGGAAATCGATATAGCCGTAGGCGATGCGACGTGCCTTGTCGGCGTTGAAGTCACCGCCGACCAGGCTGCCGCGCAGCCACAGGCCGTCGATCATCGCGGCCAGTCCGCGAGCGGACAGGCGTGCCTGCGCATGGGGCAACTGGCGGTTGAACTGGTGGCAGAGATTGGAGAACAGTCGCTGGTCGTTGGCACGCTGCAGCCGGGTCAGTTCCGGCTGGTGCATGCTCGCGGCCCAGAACGTCAGCCATACACGCATGGCGGTTCCGTTGGTCTGGCTGTCGTCGAAGTTGCCATCGACGATGGCGCGAAGCTGTGAACGTGCGTCATCGGACGCGGCGTCGCGATAGCGGGCGACGGCGGCCTTCAGCTCGCGCAGGATCTGCCGCATCGCCGCATTGAGCAGGCCGTCCTTGTCGCCGAAGTAGTGGGCGACGATGCCGCTGGACAGGCCGGCCTTCTTGGCGATGGTAGCGACGGTGGCATCGGCCATGCCGATCTCGTCGATGGTCTGGAAAGTGGCCCGGATCAGCTGCTCGCGGCGGACCGGTTCCACGCCTTTCTTCGGCATTGTCTCTCCACGGATTGCGACCCGGGATGCCGGGCTGGTGAAGATCATACTTTTTATTGATTGAACGTTCAATCAATAAACCCTACGATGCCGGTCGCGCCCCCACGCCATGGGCCCGGTTTCCGGTCCGGCCCCGCCCATGTGCCTCCCTGGACTGATGAGACGACCCCATGTCTTCCCTGGCTCATCCCAAGCGCTCGCCCCTGCGCTTGAACCGTTTCGTGTTCTTCAGTTCGTCGGTCTCCATCGGCATCCTCGGTGCGTTGACCGTGTTCTTCCCGGAGGCCAGCGAGCACTGGCTGCAATGGGCGCAGGCCGAGGTCTCCGCGGCGTTCGGCTGGTGGTACATGCTGCTGATCGTGGCCTGCCTGGGCTTCGTGCTATGGCTGGCGTTCTCGCCGTATGGCCGCATCCGCCTGGGCCATAACGAGGAGTCGCCTGCGTTCGGCTACGTGGCCTGGGTGTCGATGCTGTTCTCGGCCGGCATCGGCATCGCGCTGCTCTACTACGGCGCCTACGAGCCGCTGGACCATTTCCTCGCTCCGCCCGGGCAGCCCGGCGGCACGGTCGCGGCCGGCCGCGAAGCGATGGTGCTGACCTTCCTGCACTGGGGCCTGCATGGCTGGGCGTTGTACGCCCTGGTCGGCGTGGCGCTGGGCTACTTCGCCTACCGCCGCAACCTGCCGCTGGCGCTGCGTTCGGCGCTGTACCCGATCTTCGGCGAGCGCATCCATGGCCGCATCGGTGACATGGTCGATGGCTTCGGCATCCTGGCGACGCTGATCTCGATGGTCACCAACCTCGGCATCGGTGCGCTGGTGGTGCAGTCCGGCCTGGTCTACCTGTTCCACATCCCGGATACGCCGCAGGTGCTGGTGGCGATCGTGCTGGTGATGATGGTCGTGGCCACCATCGGCGTCGTTGCCGGTGTGGAGAAGGGCATCGCCTGGCTGTCCAACCTCAACGTGCGGCTGCTGTGCCTGCTGCTGCTGTTCGTGCTGGTGACTGGGCCGACCCTGCACCTGTTCGATGGCCTGGTGCAGAACACCGGCGACTACCTGGGCGCGTTCGTGCGCAAGAGCTTCGACATGTACCTCAATGACCCGAAGGGGCGTGAGTGGATGGGCTCGTGGACGCTGTTCTACTGGGCGTGGTGGATTGCCTGGGCACCGTTCGTGGGTTTGTTCGTCGCGCGCATCTCGCGTGGCCGCACCATTCGTGAAGTGATCATGGGCGTGCTGCTGATCCCGCTGGGTTTCACCCTGGCGTGGCTGTCGATCTTCGGCAACACCGCCATCGACCTGGTGCTGAACCACGGCCAGGCGGTGCTGGGCGAAGTGGCCCAGCATGATGCGGCGATGACGCTGTTCAAGCTGCTGGAGTATCTGCCCGCGGCGCCTTACATCGCCGGTGCGGCGGTGGTGATCGGTTTCGTGTTGTTCCTGACCCCCGTTGATTCGGGCACGCTGATGATCGCCAACCTGTGTACCCGGCGTGTCGATGATGGCGTGGAGGACGGGCATGACGCGCCGATCTGGCTCCGCGTGTTCTGGGCGGCGGGCATCACCGTGGCCAGCGTCGGCCTGCTGCTGGCTGGCAACTTCAGCGCGATGCAGACGGCGGTGGTGCTGTGCGGCCTGCCGTTCTCCTTCATCCTGGCGTTCTACATGTGGGGCCTGTTGAAGGCGCTGCGTACCGACCCGGATGCGCCTCGGCGATAGGGATGGTGACGGGGATTTCGTCATTCTCTGAAAGACAACCGCACCTGCCGACTGCAATCATCGCTCGACATGCTTCTGAAGGAGTCGAGCGATGGTCCGTACCCTGGTTCTTTCCCTGATTTTCTCCCTTTGCTGCCTGCCGGCGGCAGTGGCCGCCCCTCCTGTGCAGCTGGATTTCCCGGTACTGCTGCTGGGCGAAACCGCACCGGTGCGCCTGCAGCTGGCTCCGCATGCGGGCGGGCTGGCGCTCTACTCGATCCACATGAATGCCATGGGCAGTGGGGTGGTCAGCGGCTATCAGGTGACCGGCGTGCAGTGCCCGTCGGGATTCCAGTTCAACCTGTATCGCAATGGCCAGGGTGCGGTCTGCTACCGCATGGAGGACACTCCACATGCGGGAGGTGTGATGGTGGTGCAGGTCATCAATGTCGATGCGGCCGACGGGCACACGCTATGGGAGGAAGGGCTGGGCTTTCTGGATGCGCATGGGCCACCGCAGCGGATCGCGTGGCATCTGTTTGGTGTGCGCCCATGAACGTATAAAGAAAAGGGCCGGATCCGTGAGGATCCGGCCCTTCTTCTTGTAGAGCCGAGCCCATGCTCGGCTGATGCTGTGGCGATGTAGCCGAGCGTGGGCTCGGCTCTACAGTTGATGCGTTACTTGCTGGCCAGCTGACGCAGCACGTACTGCAGCAGGCCGCCGTGGCGGAAGTACTCCACTTCCTTCGGGGTCAGCAGCATCACCGAGACTTCGAAGGTCTTCTTCGTGCCATCGGCCTTGGTCGCGGTGACCGTAGCGCGCTTGCTGGCGCCATCCTGCAGGCCGGTGACATCGATCACTTCCGAACCGTCCAGGCCCAGCGACTGTGCGTTTTCACCGTTGCGGAACTGCAGCGGCAGCACGCCCATGCCGACCAGGTTCGAACGATGGATGCGTTCGAAGCTTTCGGCGATGACGGCCTTCACACCCAGCAGCAGGGTGCCCTTGGCGGCCCAGTCGCGCGAAGACCCGGTGCCGTATTCCTTGCCGGCCAGCACCACCAGCGGCACCTTGTCGGCCTTGTACTTCATCGCCGCGTCGTAGATCGCCAGCTTTTCCGGCTGGCCGCCGTTGGCCGGGTAGTACAGGGTGTTTCCACCTTCTTCGCCACCGAACATCAGGTTCTTGATGCGGATGTTGGCGAAGGTGCCGCGGACCATCACGTCATCGTTGCCACGGCGGCTGCCGTAGCTGTTGAAGTCGGCCGGCTGCACGCCGCGCTCCTGCAGGAAGCGGCCCGCCGGCGAATCCTTCTTGATGTTGCCGGCCGGAGAGATGTGGTCGGTGGTGATCGAATCGCCGAACAGGCCCATCACCCGCGCGCCGTGCACGTCATCGATGGTGCCGACCTGCATGGTCATGCCGTCGAAGTACGGCGGGTTCTTGATGTAGGTGGACGCATCGCTCCATTCGTACAGATCACCGTCCGGCGAGGCGATGGTGTTCCAGCGGGTATCGCCCTTGAACACGTCGGCGTAGTTCTGCTTGAACATTTCCGGGCCGACGGTGGCGGCGATGACGTCGCCGATCTCCTTGTTGCTTGGCCAGATGTCGCGCAGGTACACCGGCTGGCCATCGCTGCCGGTGCCCAGCGGTTCGCTGGTCAGGTCGATGTCGGTGGTACCGGCGATGGCGTAGGCCACCACCAGCGGCGGGCTGGCCAGGTAGTTCATCTTCACTTCGGGATGCACGCGGCCCTCGAAGTTGCGGTTGCCCGACAGCACCGAGGTCACCACCAGGTCGCCACTGGCGATGCCGGCACTGACTTCGGTCGGCAGCGGGCCGGAATTGCCGATGCAGGTGGTGCAGCCATAGCCGACCACATAGAAGCCGATCTTTTCCAGCTCGGTGAGAACGCCGGCCTTTTCCAGATAGTCGGTGACCACGCGCGAGCCTGGGCCGAGCGAGGTCTTGACCCACGGCTTGCGGTCCAGGCCCTTGGCGGCCGCGTTGCGGGCGAGCAGGCCGGCGCCGATCATCACCGCCGGGTTGGAGGTGTTGGTACACGAGGTGATGGCGGCGATGACCACCGCGCCATCCTTCAGCCGCACCTTCCTGCCGTCCATCTCGATGTCGGCGTAGCCCTTGGCCAGCTGCTCGTTGCCCACGGCGGCGCCGCCGCCTTCATTGACGAAGGTGGAGACATCCTCGCTGCGCTTGTCACGGTTGGCGGTCATGCCGACCAGGGCGTCGCGGTAGTTCTTCTGCACGTCTTCCAGAAGCACGCGGTCCTGCGGACGCTTGGGGCCGGCCAGCGAGGGCTTGACCGTGCCCATGTCCAGTTCCAGCGTGGTGCTGTACTGCGCATGCGGGCTGTTGGCGTCGTGCCACAGGCCCTGCGCCTTGGCATAGGCTTCAACCAGGGCGATCTGCTCTTCGCTGCGGCCGGACAGGCGCAGGTAGGTCAGCGATTCGTTGTCGATCGGGAAGATGCCGCAGGTAGCGCCGTATTCCGGAGCCATGTTGCCGATGGTCGCGCGGTCGGCCAGGGGCAGGTGCTGCAGGCCGTCGCCATAGAACTCGACGAACTTGCCGACCACGCCGAGCTTGCGCAGCATCTGGGTGACGGTCAGCACCAGGTCGGTGGCGGTAGCGCCTTCGGGCAGCTTGCCGGTCAGCTTGAAGCCGACGACCTGCGGGATCAGCATCGACGAGGGCTGGCCGAGCATGGCCGCCTCGGCCTCGATGCCGCCCACGCCCCAGCCGAGCACGCCGATGCCGTTGATCATCGTGGTATGGCTGTCGGTGCCGAACACCGTGTCCGGATAGGCGATGGCCTTGCCGTCCTTGTCCGCGGTCATCACCACGCGGGCCAGGTTTTCCAGGTTGACCTGGTGGACGATGCCGGTGTTGGGCGGCACCACCTTGAAGTTGTCGAAGGCCTTCTGACCCCAGCGCAGGAAGCCGTAGCGTTCCTGGTTGCGCTGGAATTCGATCTTGCCGTTGAGGTCCAGTGCGTCGGGCTTGCCGAACACATCCACCTGCACCGAGTGGTCGATGACCAGCTCGGAGGGAATCAGCGGATTGATCTGTTCGGGGCGGCCGCCGAGCTTGACCACGGCATCGCGCATCGCGGCTAGGTCGACCACGCAGGGCACGCCGGTGAAGTCCTGCAGCACCACGCGCGCGGGCATGAAGGCGATTTCGGTGTCCGGTTCGGCCGCCGGGTTCCAGCGGGCCACGGCTTCGATGTGATCCTTGCCGACGGTGACGCCGCCATCCTCGTGCCGGAGCAGGTTCTCCAGCAGGATCTTCATCGAGTAGGGCAGGTGGGAGATGTCGAAGCGCCGGCCCAGCGTGGGCAGGCTGAAGTAGTCGTAGGTCTTACCGCCGACGTCCAGCTGGCTGCGGGTGGAGAACGAATCGCTCATGCGGGATGACTCCTCTTGCGGATGGCTTGCACTGGCCCGCATGGGCGGACCTGCTTGCGTTTGCCGGTGGCACTCCGGCCCCGGATCCTGCCCAGTATCGGCGATCCAGCACCCGGCAATGACCCGGCAGGCTTGGAACGCAAGGTTACAGCGGTGTGTGTAGCCTTCGTGTCAGCGTGTGCATCGTTTTTTCGCCGGCCCGCACGCAGACGGGGCGCTCATGGGCGCCCCGTCCGGGAATGCATCTGCTGCAGGGCTTACTTGCCGTTGGCGGCATCGAGCAGCGGGTTGCCGGTCTTGGCGCCACCGGTGCCGTTGCTCTTGGACTTGGCGGTCAGCACGCCGGCTTTGTTGAATTCGAAGACGGTCGATTCGTTGATGTTCTTGCCGAAGCTCTTGATCTTGGTGAAGTCGTAGTACCAGACCTGGGTGTCGCCCAGCTGCTCGCGGCGATTGGGTGCTCCAAAGGCCTCGCTGACCTGCTTCTGGGTGGTCTTGCCGATCTCCGCTGCATCCATCTGCGCCGGAGTGATCTCGGTGCCGGTGACGTAGGCACCGAACGGGTTGAAGGCGTGGGCCGCCGGGACCGACAGGGTCAACGGGGCAGCCAGCATCAGGGCAAGAGTGAGAGCGCGCATGAAACTTCCTTATTTATTGAGCGGATAGGTGCGGTAGGAACGCCGGGGCGTCCAGCCGGGGCGCAGCTGGGCTGCCAAAGGAGTCTAACCCCGGGATGCGACGGACGCGGGATGAAGGTCACATATCGCCTGGGTTTGTCCCGGGTGCGACGGGTATGTATAATTCATGCATACTTTTTGAGGCGTACCCCATGGAAGCCACCGTTGCTGAACGCGGACAGATCACCCTGCCCAAGGCAGTGCGTGATGCGCTGGGCCTGACCAAGGGCACCTTGTTGAAGGTAGAGCTGGAAGGCAGCCGGATCATCCTGCGCAAGAGCGTGGATGATGCGATCTCCCGCGCCCGCGGCAAGTTCTCGCTGGACGGCTTCGAATCGGCCGACGCGGCCGTGCGCGACCTGCGCGACGAGGAGTAAGCGGTGATGATCGCCGTCGATTCACCGGTGCTGGTCGAACTGCTCAGCAACGGCCCGCAGGCCGATGCGGTGGAAGCCTGCCTGCGGCAGAGCCTGGTCGGCGGCCGCGTGGTGGTCTGCGGCGCCACCCTGGCCGAGATCTGCGCTGCCCTGCGCGGCGGTGCCGAGGTACTGGAAGCGCTGGAGGAAATGGGCGTGCACTTCAACGCGCTGGAGGCCAAATCGGCCCTGCGCGCCGGTGAAATGCATCGCCGCCATCGCCAGCGCGGCAGCGGCCCGCGCCGTGGCCTGGACGAATTCATGATCGGTGCCCACGCCCTGCTGCAGTGCGATGGCCTGATCACCTGGAACGACACGTTTTATCGCGACTACTTCAAGGGCCTGAAGCTGATCGTGCCGCAAGCCTGAGCCCACTTTTTATTCACCTCACGCATTACCCGGGAGTTGTCATGTTGGAAGCCTACCGCCACCACGTCGCCGAGCGCGCTGCGCTTGGCATCCCGCCCCTGCCGCTGACCGCGCAGCAGACGGCCGATGTCATCGAACTGCTGAAGAACCCGCCGCAGGGCGAGGCCGAGTTCCTGCTCGACCTGCTGACCCACCGCGTGCCGGCCGGCGTCGATGACGCTGCCAAGGTCAAGGCCTCGTACCTGGCCGCGATCGCACTGGGCAGCGAGCAGAACCCGCTGATCAGCCGCGAGCGCGCCACCGAACTGCTGGGCACCATGCTGGGCGGCTACAACGTCGCGCCGCTGGTGCAGCTGCTGGACGACGCAAGCGTCGGCGCCATCGCTGCCGACGCGCTGAAGAAGACCCTGCTGGTGTTCGACGCCTTCCACGACGTGCAGGAAAAGGCCAAGTCCGGCAACGCCAACGCCCAGTCCGTGCTGCAGAGCTGGGCCGATGCCGAGTGGTTCACCAGCAACCCGGAAGTGCCGCAGAGCCTGACCGTCACCGTGTTCAAGGTGCCGGGCGAAACCAATACCGACGACCTGTCGCCGGCACCGGACGCCACCACCCGCCCGGACATTCCGATGCACGCCCTGGCGATGCTGAAGAACAAGCGCGACGATGCGCCGTTCACCCCGGAAGAAGACGGCAAGCGCGGCCCGATCCAGCAGATCCTCGACCTGAAGGAGAAGGGCCACCTGGTCGCCTATGTCGGCGACGTGGTCGGCACTGGTTCCTCGCGCAAGTCGGCCACCAACAGCGTGCTGTGGTGGACCGGCGATGACATTCCGTACATCCCGAACAAGCGCGCTGGTGGCGTCTGCCTGGGTTCGAAGATCGCACCGATCTTCTACAACACCATGGAAGATGCCGGGGCGCTGCCGATCGAGCTGGACGTGTCGAAGATGGAGCATGGCGATGTCGTCGAGCTGCGTCCGTACGAGGGCAAGGCGCTGAAGAACGGCGAAGTGATCGCCGAGTTCCAGGTCAAGTCCGACGTGCTGTTCGACGAAGTGCGTGCCGGTGGCCGCATTCCGCTGATCATCGGCCGTGGCCTGACCGGCAAGGCGCGTGAAGCGCTGGGCCTGGCCCCGACCGATCTGTTCCGCCTGCCGGTGCAGCCGGCCGACACCGGCAAGGGCTTCTCGCTGGCGCAGAAGATGGTCGGCCGCGCCTGTGGCCTGCCGGAAGGGCAGGGCATGCGTCCGGGCACCTACTGCGAACCGAAGATGACCTCGGTGGGCTCGCAGGACACCACCGGCCCGATGACCCGCGACGAGCTGAAGGATCTGGCCTGCCTGGGCTTCTCGGCCGACCTGGTGATGCAGTCGTTCTGCCACACCGCGGCCTACCCGAAGCCGGTGGACGTCAAGACCCACCACACCCTGCCGGAGTTCATCTCCACCCGTGGTGGCATCTCGCTGCGTCCGGGCGACGGCGTGATCCACAGCTGGCTCAACCGCATGCTGCTGCCGGACACCGTCGGCACCGGCGGCGACTCGCACACCCGTTTCCCGGTGGGCATTTCGTTCCCGGCCGGTTCGGGCCTGGTCGCCTTCGCCGCTGCCACCGGCGTCATGCCGCTGGACATGCCGGAGTCGGTGCTGGTGCGCTTCAAGGGCAAGATGCAGCCGGGCGTGACCCTGCGTGACCTGGTCAACGCGATCCCGCTGTACGCGATCAAGTCGGGCCTGCTGACCGTGGCCAAGGCCGGCAAGAAGAACATCTTCTCCGGCCGTATCCTGGAAATCGAAGGCCTGCCGGAGCTGAAGGTCGAACAGGCGTTCGAACTGTCCGATGCCTCGGCCGAGCGTTCGGCTGCCGGTTGCTCGGTGCGCCTGAACAAGGAACCGATCATCGAGTACCTCACCAGCAACATCACGCTGCTGAAGTGGATGATCGCTGAGGGTTACCAGGATCCGCGTTCGCTGCAGCGTCGCATCGAGAAGATGGAAGCCTGGCTGGCCAACCCGGAGCTGCTGGAGCCGGATGCCGACGCCGAGTACGCCGCCGTCATCGAGATCGACCTGGCCGACATCCACGAGCCGATCGTGGCCTGCCCGAACGACCCGGACGACGTGAAGACCCTGTCCGAAGTCGCGGGTGCGAAGATCGACGAAGTGTTCATCGGTTCGTGCATGACCAACATCGGTCACTTCCGTGCGGCTGCGAAGCTGCTGGAAGGCAAGCGCGACCTGCCGACCCGCCTGTGGGTGGCCCCGCCGACCAAGATGGATGCGTCCGAGCTGACCAAGGAAGGCGTGTACGGCACCTTCGGTGCCACCGGCGCACGCATGGAAATGCCGGGCTGCTCGCTGTGCATGGGCAATCAGGCGCAGATCCGCGAAGGCTCCACCGCGATGTCGACCTCGACCCGCAACTTCCCGAACCGTCTGGGCCGCAACACCAACGTGTACCTGGGTTCGGCGGAACTGGCCGCGATCTGCTCGCGCCTGGGCCGCATCCCGACCAAGGAAGAGTACATGGCCGATGTGGGCGTGATCGCCGCCAGTGGCGCGGAGATCTACCGCTACATGAACTTCGACCAGATCGAGGAGTACCAGGACGTGGCCAAGACGGTCGCTGCCTGATCCTGCTGATCGGTTGATGGTGTAAACGAAGAACCCCCGGTGAAAGCCGGGGTTTTTCGTCTGGGCGCCCGCAGCGACGGCTGCGCGTTAGACTTCGACCTGCTTTTTCAGGAGGACAGGGATGTTGGCGGATCGACGACGCTGTGTAGCGCTGGCAGCGATGATGGCGGGCTGGGCTATGGCACCGGCTGCAATCGCGCAGCAGGACGCGCGGGCCGATGAAGCGTCTGCCGATACGCGGATGAGCGCTGACGAACACAGGGTGCTCCTGCTGCAGGAACAGTTCCTGGAGATCGCCCGGGCCAACGCGTCAAGGTCCGAGACAACCGAAAAGGCGGAAACCTACGCCTCGGTTGATGCCGACTCGCAGCGGCAGCATCCCGTGCAGCTTAGGAACCATCAGCCACCCGAGCGCGGAGTTGGTGCGGCCACGCTGCTGGTGGACGTAGACGAGCAGGGCCGCCCGTATGCTGTGGAGGTCGCGCGCGGCAGTGGATCGGCGGCGCTGGATGCGGCGGCCGTGGAGGCGGCGTATCGATGGCGCTACAACGCCGCAAGCAGGGATGGCGTACCGGTGCGCGGGAAGGTGCGGGTCACGGTGTCGGGACCCTAACCGCGACTGCGTGATGTAGCGGTGCCGGACATTGCCCGGCAGGCAGTTGAAGCGGAGAACCTACGGGCGCGTTCCGAGGGTTATCTGCTACTGGATGGTCCAGTCGGCAGTGCCTTGAAGGCGCTTCCCGGCAAACAGCACATTGCCCCGGCCACCGGAGACGTCCATCTCGAACCATGGCAGTCCATCACGGCTAAGCGGACGCACGTAGGCCTGGCGCTTTGCGCGGTCGAATTCGATGTAGTAGCGGCGATGAACGTTCGGGTACTTCGGGATCGACGCGCCTTTCCAGTTGACGCTCACCGCGCCGGGGTCTTCGCGACCCACCAGCATCAGCATGAAGAACACATCACCCTGCTTGGCCTCGAAGTAGAACAGATCACCACTGGCGCCGGCGGGGGACAGTGGCAGTGACAGCAGTGTGGCCGCCAGCACGGCCTTCCATATCCCTGTGATCATGCGCAGCATTCCTTGTGCAATACGGCTATCAAAGCACAGATGCGGGCAGCCCGTTGAACCGAAGAACCCCGGTGAAAGCCGAAGTTTTTTGTTACGTGATGGCCTGTAGAGCCGAGCCCATGCTCGGCTTGCCGGAGCGGGGCCCGAAAAGCAGCCGAGCATGGGCTCGGCTCTACAGCCGCGCCATCAGCCGCGGGACAGCGCCAGCAAACGCTCGGCAATGCGCTCCAGCGGTACCTGTTCCTCGGCCGCGCCAAGTTTGAACGCTGCACCTGGCATGCCCCAGACCACGCTGGTGGCTTCGTCCTGCACCAGCGTGGGGGCACCGGCCTGGCGCATTTCCAGCAGGCCACGTGCGCCGTCATCGCCCATGCCGGTGAGGATGGCGCCGATGGCATTGCCGCCAGCGCTCTGTGCCACCGAACGGAACAGCACGTCCACGGCCGGTTTGTGCCGGTTCACTGCCGGGCCGTCGTCGACCCGACAGCGCCAGCGCGCACCGTCGCGGATGATCCGCAGGTGCTTGCCGCCGGGTGGCAGGTACGCGTGGCCGGGCAGCACCGCTTCGCCATCGCTGGCTTCGCGTACGGCCATCGCCGAATGACGGTCCAGGCGCTCGGCGAACGCGGTGCTGAAACTGGCGGGCAGATGCTGGGTCATCACCACTGCGGGACCGTCGGCGGGCATGCCTTCCAGCACCACGCGCAGTGCTTCGGTGCCGCCGGCAGACGAGCCGATGGCGATCAGGCGGTCTGTGGTACGGAACTGCGTTGCTGCCGGACGCACGGCAGGGGCGGCATCCAGCGTGAGTTTCGGTGTTGCCACGCGCACCAGCGGACGTACCCGTGAGCGCGCAGCCATCTTCACCTTGGCGATGATTTCATCGGCATAGGCCTGCAGGCCACGGGCCACATCGAGCTTGGGCTTGGAGACGAAGTCCACTGCGCCCAGGCCCAGCGCCTGCAGGGTGGTATCGGCGCCACGCTCGGTCAGCGACGAGATCATCACCACCGGCAGCGGGTGCAGGCGCATCAGGTTTTCCAGGAACGCCAGGCCATCCATGCGTGGCATTTCCACGTCCAGGGTGATCACGTCCGGGGCCAAGCGCTTGATTTTCTCGCGGGCCAGCAGCGGGTCGGCAGCGGTGCCGACCACGTCGATGGCCGGATCGCTGGACAGGATTTCGGTGAGCATCTGCCGCACCACGGCAGAATCGTCGACGATCAGGACCCGGCAGGGGGCGTTGCCGGTCAGGGTCATTCGAACAGCTCCACGCCACCGGTGACCGGGGCCTTCGACAGGCGTGCGCGCACGGCCGATTCGGTCGCGGCCACTTCGGCTTCGTGGGCGTGCGGCAGGCGCTGCACGACGACGCGGCCGGTATCGGCAAAGAACCAGATCTTGCGCGGATGGATGCCGCACAGGTCCTCGGCGAGGATCGGGATATGCTCGGCCTGCAGGTACTGGCGCACGAACTCGGCGTTGCGCGTGCCAACCGGATTGCTGGTGAAGCCTTTCAGCACGTTGGCGCCACCGAACACCTTGGCCTCGATGCGCTTGCGATGCGCGCCGCGCTTGAGCATGTCGTTGATCAGCAGTTCCATCGCGTAGCTGCCATAGCGTGCGGGCGCGCCGTCGCCGGCGTTGCCCTCGGGCAGCAGGAAGTGGTTCATGCCGCCGATCTTCAGCACCGGGTCGCGCAGGCAGGCGGCCACGCATGAGCCGAGCGTGGTGGTCAGCGCGGTGGTGTCATCCACCACCAGATACTGGGTGGGCAGCAGCTTGGCGGCGATGGTCTTGAAGCGTGCGTCCTGGTAGCGCATCACATCGTCGGTGCGCAGTGCAGCATTCATGCCCCGGCTCCCTGTGCGCGACGGTACAGCGTGCGGCCGCAGGGCTGGATCAGATCGGCGGCGTGCAGGTAGTTCTCCGAGTGGCCGGTATAGAGCAGGCCGTCGTCGGCCAGGTGGTTGACCAGGCGGCCAAGGATCGCGCGCTGGGTCGGCTTGTCGAAGTAGATCATTACGTTGCGGCAGAACAGCGCGTCGAACGGGCCGCCGACGTCGTAGCGCGGCGCCAGCAGGTTGAGCGGGCGGAACTCGATCAGTTCGCGCAGCGCCGGCAGTACGCGGCACTGGCCTTCGTTGGGGCCACTGCCGCGCTGGAAGTAGCGGCGGCGCAGGTCCGGATCGAGGCCCGCGACACGGTCGATGTTGTAGACACCGCGCCCGGCGGTGGCCAGCACCTGGGTATCGACGTCGGTGGCGACAATGCGCACCGGCGGCTTCAGGGTGCCGAAGGCTTCGCAGGCGGTGATCGCCATCGAGTAGGGCTCTTCACCGGTGGAGGCGGCGCACGACCACAGCAGCAGCGGACCACGCCCGTTGCGCTGCTGCAGCTCCTCGCGCAGCTTGTCGAAATGGTGCGGCTCGCGGAAGAACGCGGTGAGATTGGTGGTCAGCGCATTGGTGAATGCCTGCCACTCGTCACCGTCGCCCTGTTCCAGGTGGTCCAGGTACTGCTGGAAGCTGCGCATGCCCAGCGTGCGCAGGCGGCGCGACAGGCGTCCGTACACCATGTCGCGCTTGGCCGGGGCGAGGGCAATGCCCACGCGCTGGTAGATCAGGTCGCAGACGCGGCGGAAATCACGGTCGGCGAACTCGAATTCGCGCGTACCGCTGACGGTGGGAGTAGGGCTCTGCACGGGTGACGTGTCCATCGGCGGGGCGGCGGCCGCAGCCACCGCGAGGATCAGAATTCCTGCCAGTCGCCGTCGTTGGAGACGACGGTGCTGGAGTGGGTACGGCGGATCGGAGCGGGCGTCGACACGGGCCGCGAAGGCGCAGGGCTGGCGGCCTTCGGTGCGACCTTCGCGGTCACCGCCTTCACTGCGACGGCGACCTGGTTGTCGAGGCGGAAGATCGCCACGGCGTCGGCCAGCTGCGCGGCCTGCTCTTCCATCGCACGTGCGGCGGCAGTGGCTTCTTCCACCAGCGCGGCGTTCTGCTGGGTGGTTTCATCCATCTGCACCACGGTCTGGTTGACCTGTTCGATGCCGGCCGACTGTTCCTGCGAGGCAGCGGAGATCTCGGCCATGATGTCGGTCACGCGCTGCACCGAAGCGACGATCTCGCCCATGGTGCTGCCGGCCTGATGGACCAGGCTGGAGCCTTCGGCGACCTTGCCGACGGAGTCGTCGATCAGGCCCTTGATCTCCTTGGCGGCGGCGGCCGAGCGCTGGGCGAGGGTACGCACCTCGCTGGCGACCACGGCGAAGCCACGGCCCTGTTCACCGGCACGGGCGGCTTCGACCGCAGCGTTCAGCGCCAGGATGTTGGTCTGGAAGGCGATGCCGTCGATCACCGAAATGATCTCGGCGATCTTCTTCGAGGACGCTTCGATGGCCGACATGGTGGTGACCACCTGACCAACCACGCTGCCGCCCTGCGAGGCCACGCCATGCGCGCCGATGGCGAGCTGGTTGGCCTGGCGTGCGTGCTCGGCGTTCTGGCGTACGGTGGAGGTCAGTTCCTCCATCGACGCGGCGGTTTCTTCCAGATTGGCGGCCTGCTGTTCGGTGCGGCGCGACAGGTCGCTGTTGCCCGAGGCGATCTCGCCGGCCGACAGGGTGATGCTGGAGGCGCTGAGCTGGATCTGGCCAACGATCTGGGTCAGCTGGCTGACCGTGGCGTTGGCATCGTCGCGCATGCGCGCGAACACGCCCTGGTAGTCACCGTGCATGCGCGCGGTCAGGTCGCCGTCGGCGATGGACGACAGCAGCTGCGAGAGCTTGCCGAGGTTGTCATCACTGACCGCCATCATCGCGTTGAGGTTTTCCAGCATGGTGCGGAAATCGTGATCGAAGCGCTGTGCGTCGCCGCGCTGGCTGAAGTCGCCGGCGGCCGCGGCGCTGGCCAGCTGCTTGATCTCGGCATTGATGCGGCCCAGATTGGTCTTGACCGTGTCGACGGTGGTGGTCATCGCCGCCTTCTCGCCCGGGTAGCGGGCGATGTCGCTGCTGAGGTCGCCGACGGCGTACTGCTGCACGACGTTCAGTACATCGTGCAGGGTCTGCACGTGGCTGCCGACCAGGACGTTGGTTTCCTGCACCATCAGCCCGTATTCGCCGGGGAAGGCGCTGGCGTCGATACGGTAGCTGAGTTCACCTTCATCGTGACGGCGCGCCATCTCGCGCTGGCCACTGATGACTGCGTGCAGCTGCTGCTGCATGCGTGACATCGCTTCGAGCAGGCGACCGGGTTCGTCATGCGGCTGCGGGCCGATGTGGCTGTCCAGCTTGCCGCCAGCGATGCCCTCGGCGACGGCGGTAGCCTGCTTCAATGGGCGCGCGATGCGGTTGCCGATGACCCAGCTCAGGGCCAGCACGATCAGCACCAGCACGCCGCCGGCCAGGGTCATGATGGCGGTAAAGACCAGTGCCTGCTGCTGCACGTCATCCATGTAGACGCCGCTGCTGACCACCCAGTTCCAGGGTTTGAACAGGCCGGCGTAGGCGACCTTTTCGACCTCGCCCTTCTCGCCCGGCTTGGCCCAGCGATAGGCGACGAACCCACCGCCGGCCTTGGCCGCTTCGATCTGGTCGTAGTAGATGCGGATGCCATCGCCGGTACGGAAATCCTTCATGTCCTTGCCCACCAGATCCTTGCGGAACGGGTGCATGAGCACGTGATAGCCGGTGTCGTAGATGTTGTAGTAATACGTATCGTTGTGCGCGCGCATGACTTCCAGCGCCTGCAGCGCGGCGGCCTTGGCGGCTTCTTCGCTGAGTTCACCGGTTCCGGCGAGGCGGTGGTAGTGGTCGAGGATGCCGTAGCTCAGCTCGACCTGGGTCTTCAGCGAAGACTTGCGGGTATCGGTCAGGTCCAGGTACTGCATGCGGGCAGCGATCACCGAGAGCGCGATCACGCCCAGCGCGATCAGCAGCGTGAGCAGGTTGAGCTTGCGTCGGACGGAGAGATTGCTGAAGTAGTGTTGCCAGCGATGCAGGAGATTCATCGAGCAGTACCCGGGTGATGGTGGGTGGAGGCGCCGGTGCTGGTCGGGAGCAGCGGTGACATGACCGTTATCGGCCGCGGGAGCGGGGGATTGAGGTGGGCTGTTCGAACGTATTCAGGTTTGCTTGCAGCGGCGGCTGCGGCGCTGCCTGCGGCAGGCTTTTGAGGCAACAGCAACAGCAACAGCAACAGCAATGGCGGTTGGTCGGCTCTGCGATGTTGAGAAGGAGCCGTGCGGGGTGGGCTGGCGGGACACGCCGTAAACCCGTCCCTGGGGGCTCGATGGCGCCATCCATGGCGCCAACGGTCCCGCAAGCCCACCCCGCACGACTCATCCGGCATTCCAATGTCGGACGGTAAGAGCGTTGGGTTTCCAAGTGGAAAGAGGGGTCAGATCCGTTTTCCTGCGGAAAACGGATCTGACCCCGGAAGCGCCGCAGCTGTGGCTCCGCTCTTTGCTTTTCTTTCTTTAATCCGGGGTGGACGCGCAAGGAAACTGTCCGTGGCCGGGAGGGTGGGCTGCGCAGGGGCGTAAGCGCCATGGATGGCGCGCCCGAGCCTACAGGGACGTATTCACGGCGTCCCCTGCGCAGCCCACCCTCCCGGCCAACCTCAGCAGCCTAGGGCTTCGAGCGACCACCCCGAGGGGCTTCGCCGTTGGCTGGATAGTCAGATACTCCGTAAACAAAAACGCCCCAGCGCAGGGCCGGGGCGTCTTCATGCTTCAGGTCGGGCAGGAATCAGAATTCCTGCCAGTCTCCATCGGCCATCTCGGTCACTGCCGGGCGAGCGCCGCTGACGCGTCGGGCTGGCGGTGCCATCGGTGCCGGGGCGGCCGGTGCAGCAGCACGCGGTGCCGGCGTGCGCGCGGCGACCACGACTTCGGCTTCATCGACCACGAAGATCGATACCGCCTCGCTCAGATGGCCCGCCTGTTCTTCCATCGCACGTGCGGCAGCAGTGGCTTCTTCCACCAGCGCGGCGTTCTGCTGGGTGGTTTCGTCCATCTGCACCACGGTCTGGTTGACCTGCTCGATGCCGGCGCTCTGCTCCTGCGAGGCAGCGGAGATCTCGGACATGATGTCGGTCACGCGCTGCACCGAGGCGACGATTTCGCCCATGGTGGCGCCGGCCTTGTGCACCAGCGCCGAGCCGTCATTGACCTTGCCGACCGAGTCGTCGATCAGGCCCTTGATTTCCTTGGCCGCTGCAGCCGAACGCTGGGCGAGGGTGCGCACTTCGCTGGCGACCACGGCGAAACCACGGCCCTGTTCGCCGGCACGGGCGGCTTCCACTGCGGCGTTCAGCGCCAGGATGTTGGTCTGGAAGGCGATGCCGTCGATCACCGAAATGATCTCGGCGATCTTCTTCGACGAGGCCTGGATGGCCGACATGGTGGTGACCACCTGGCCGACCACTTCACCGCCCTGCGAAGCCACGCCGTGCGCGCCGATGGCGAGCTGGTTGGCCTGGCGGGCGTGTTCGGCGTTCTGGCGAACGGTGGAGGTCAGTTCCTCCATCGAAGCGGCGGTTTCTTCCAGGTTCGCGGCCTGCTGCTCGGTACGGCGCGACAGGTCGCTGTTGCCCGAGGCGATTTCACCGGCGGCCGAGCTGATCGCGCGGCTGGACTGCTTGATGCGGGTGACGATCTCGCTCAGCTGTGCGGCCGTGGCGTTGGCATCGTCGCGCATGCGGGCGAACACGCCCTGGTAGTCACCGTGCATGCGCACGGTCAGGTCACCCTGCGACAGCGCGGCGAGCAGGCCGGAAATCTGTTCGATGCTGCCCGAGTTGGCGTCCAGCAGGCCGTTGATCTGCTGGGCCAGCTGCAGGAAGAAGCCTTCCTTGTCGTTGGCATCGATGCGGCCGGACAGGTCACCGGCGGCGGCCTGGGCGATCACCCGTGCCACTTCGGCCTCGACCTGTGCTTCCTGGGTACGGTCGCGCCATTCAACCACGTAGCCGACGGTGTCGCCGTCTTCGTTGCGGATGGTCGACACGACCTGGGCGAACTGGGCATCGCCGTACTGCATCGGGCGGCGGGCAACGCCATGCTGCTTGAGGTTGGCCAGCAGGGTGTTGTCCATCTCGCCACGGTGCTCGAGCACGGTGACCGGCTTGCCGACCAGCGAGGCCTGGGCATCGAAGTCGGGCAGGTCGCGGCGCAGCTCGTCCTGGTACTGGACCAGGGTCTGCTGCAGGGCGCGGTTGCTGTAGACGATGGTGTTGCTGGGATCGGTCAGGTAGACGCCGGTCGAGCTGTAATCCAGCGCGGTGCGGATACGCAGGTTCTCGCGGGCGATGGCCTGGTCGGTTTCGGTGCGCTCGCGCAGGTCGCGCTGCATGCGCTGCATGGCCTGCATCAGTTCGCCCACTTCGTCCTGTCGGCTGACGTCGATATGGCCATCGAGCTTGCCACCGGCGACGTCGTTGGCAACCGAAACGGCGCCACGCACGCTGCCGACCAGGGCGCGGGCGAACAGCCACACCAGCACCAGGCCGAGCGCGGCACCACCGAGCAGGGCGATCACGGTCAGCACGGCCGAGGCGGAGTAGGTGGAGGCGGCTTCGTCGCGCGAGGCGCGGGCGAGGCGGTTGTCTTCGGCGATCAGCGCTTCCAGCGCGGCGCCAGCCTTGCGGTGCTTGGTACGGGTCTCGCCGACGAAGGTATCGATCGCATCGTCGGGCAGGTCCAGCTCCAGCATCTCGGTGACGCTGTCATAGGAGGCCAGCGCGTCCTTCCAGTCCTTGGCGAAGGTGTCGAACAGCTTCTTCTGCTGGGCGTTGTCGACCAGCTTCGGATAGTCCTTGATCGACGTGTCCATGCTGGTGCGCAGCTCGGCGGCCTGCTTGCGGGCGTCAGCCTTGACGTCGTCGCTGGCGCGGATCAGCTGCTGGTAGGCGCTGTTGCGGTACTCGCCGAGCATGCCGCGCATCTCGCCGGCCATGCGGATGCTCTCCATGCGTGAACCGGCCAGCTCGGTGGTCACGTTGTTCAGCGAATGCAGACCACGGTAGGCGACGATGCCCTGCAGCAGCATCACCAGCAAGAGGACACCGAAGGTCAGCATGAGCTTCGGCATCAGTTTCAGGTTGTTGATCCACGGCATGGGCGTTGCGATCTCCTAAGGCAGACGCGGCCGGGCGCTGGGCCCGGTTGCAACAGCCACGCCGGCACGCTGGCCGGCGCGGTCTGACGGACAGCGGATTACTTGATGTTGGCCAGCTTCAGGCTGGACGGCGAGCTGACTTCGATTTCCGCACGCGAAGCGTCGCGCTGGATCTTGCCGATCACGCACACGGTCTTGCCTTCCAGGGTTTCCAGCGGGAAGGAGAACTTGCCGCGGTTCTCACCGGCGATACGGGCCGAGAAGGTGTGGCGCGGGAAGGCGCCGCCCATGTACAGGAAGGTCGGCTGGCCTTCGGAACCTTCTGCGAAGCGGGCCTTTTCGACCTTGCCGCAGACCATGCCGTCCTTGCCGACGGCGCGCGGTGCCATCTCCGGCGGAATCATCTCGGCCGACTGCGCGAAGGCGGAGGAAGCGGTGGTGGCCAGGACGGCAGCCGAAACGAACGCAAGCAGGGACTTCATCGGGGTGATTCTCCGGGGATGGTGATGGTGGATCCGGCCTTGGCGCGTTCCTGCGCGACCGGCTTCTGTCCCCCTATCGGCGTGGATGGGGGGAACTGAAGGGCTGCGTAACAGAAACGTGAAGAAGGTCCGTTTGTTCAGGCGGCGGCGTCTTCGACGACGTGGGCCTGGCCCATGTCGGCGCTGTCCAGCAGGGTTTCGATATCGAGCAGGATCAACATGCGGTCATCGTGGGTGCCGATGCCGGAAATGAAGCGGGTGTCGACGGCGGCGCCGAATTCCGGGGTCGGGCGGATCTGCTCGGCCGACAGCGGGATCACGTCGGAGACGCTGTCGACGACGATGCCGACCACGCGGTCTTCCACGTTGAGCACGATCATCACGGTGAAGGCGTCGTAGCGGGCATCTTCCAGGCGCAGCTTCAGGCGCAGGTCGATCACCGGCACGATGGTGCCGCGCAGGTTGATGACACCCTTGATGTAATCCGGCGCATCGGGGACGCGGGTGACGGCGTCGTAGCCGCGGATTTCCTGCACCTTGAGGATGTCCACGCCGTAGTGCTCGGCACCGAGGGTGAAGCTGAGGAATTCGCCATCGGCGCCGGCGGCGGAGCTGTTCTTGTCGTTCATCGAGGGGTCCTGGTTCTGCCGGAAGTGCCGGTGTCAGGCTCGATATCGGCCCCGTGGTGGGGGACTTTAGGCATCCATCCACGCATGGCGTGGATCTACTGGGGCCCGTATCCACGCATGGCGTGGATCTACCTGGAATGGGTAGTGCCGGCCGCTGGCCGGCAGATGCCGTTGTGGGTGTGTCAGAGCTCGCCGTTGCGGCGCGCCTTGCGCTGGCGGTCGATGCGGAAAATGTAGCGCTGGATGGCGCTGTCGCCGCCGCGGGGCAGGTCGTCGAAGCGCATGCCGACGCGCTTGACCTCGGTGCCGTTGGGCAGGCGCTGCGGCAGCAGGTTGCAGACCACCAGTCCGATCTGCAGGTCCGGGCCATCGGGCATCGACAATTGAGCCCGGTAGCGCTGTTGCAGGCTGAAGATCGCGCAGTCGACGGGCACCGTCACCGCCAGGCCGCCGCCACTGATGTCCACCACCCGCATCGACAGCGCTTCGGCCTGGGCCTCGCCTGGCGGCAGCAGCAGATGCGGTGAATCGGTGATCGGGGTTTCCAGCCGGTACAGTTCACGCCGCTGCAGGTGCACCAGTTCTTCGGGGAACGGTGCCCGGAAGGCGACATGGCCTTCGTTGTCCACGCGCTGCAGGTCGTGCAGGCGGAAACGCACCATCACCCGTTCCAGCTGGGCGAAGCAGAGCAGGTGGTCGGCCTGTTCGGCGGCGCGGTTGGAGGCTTCCTGCGGGCTGCCATCGAGCAGCAGGATGTCCTCGTCCTCGTCCAGTTCGAGCAGGGCGGTCGGGAAGGAGCGATCGCGGCCGTCGATATGGGCGTTGATCAGTGATCGCTGCTCGATCAGGGAACGCAGCAACTGCCGCACCTGGCGGGGATTGCGGACCAGAAAGCGATCGTCGGCGGCGTCGGCCGCATGGACTTCGGGCGGTGCAGTGTCGTGGCCGTCGGACATGGAATCTGTGGTCAGGGGCGGGCGCCGACGCGTGTGGGTGCGTGGCTCGAAAGAAGTATCGGCTGCGTTGCGGATTTATGTAGCACCGGACGCGCTCGACTGATTCGTTGTGCCATGCCGGACGCCGAAGGGCAAGCGGTCCGCTGGGGCCCGGCATGGCCAGGCGCCTGCGGTCCGCTGTCGGGGTGGCGCGGGGCCACCCCGATGCTGCGATCAGAACTCCTGCCAGTCGCCGTCGCCGGCCAGCGCCGGCTGTGCAGCGGGCTTGCGCACGCGCGATGGCGTGGCGATGGGTGCAGGCGCCGCCTTGCGCGGCGCACTTCCGGCCGGGGCCATCGCCGCACGCGGCGTCACGTTGGCTACGCTCGGCGCGGCCAGACGGAAGCGTGCAACGGCTTCGCCCAACTGCGCGGCCTGGTCTTCCATCGCCCGCGCTGCCGCAGTGGCTTCTTCCACCAGCGCGGCGTTCTGCTGGGTGGTTTCGTCCATCTGCACCACAGTCTGGTTGACCTGTTCGATGCCGGCTGACTGCTCCTGCGAGGCAGCGGAGATCTCAGCCATGATGTCGGTCACGCGCTGCACCGAGGCGACAATCTCGCCCATGGTGCTGCCGGCCTGGTGGACCAGGCTGGAACCTTCGGCGACCTTGCCGACCGATTCGTCGATCAGGCCCTTGATCTCCTTGGCGGCGGCGGCCGAGCGCTGGGCGAGGGTACGCACTTCGCTGGCGACCACGGCGAAGCCACGGCCCTGTTCACCGGCACGGGCGGCTTCGACTGCGGCATTCAGCGCCAGGATGTTGGTCTGGAAGGCGATGCCATCGATCACCGAGATGATCTCGGCGATCTTCTTCGAGGATGCTTCGATGGCCGACATGGTGGTGACCACTTGACCCACCACGCTGCCGCCCTGCGAGGCCACGCCATGCGCGCCGATGGCGAGCTGGTTGGCCTGGCGTGCGTGCTCGGCGTTCTGGCGCACGGTGGAGGTCAGTTCCTCCATCGACGCGGCGGTTTCTTCCAGATTGGCGGCCTGCTGTTCGGTGCGGCGAGACAGGTCGCTGTTGCCCGAGGCGATTTCGCCTGCGGCCAGGGTGATGCTGGAGGTGCTGGCCTGGATCTGGCTGACGATCTGGGTCAACTGGGCGACGGTGGTGTTGGCATCGTCACGCATGCGGGCAAACACGCCGTGGAACTGGCCGTCCATACGTGCGGTCAGGTCACCCCCGGCGATCGCCTGCAGCAGCTGCGACAGCTGGCCCAGGTTGCCGTCGGCGACCTGCATCATGCTGTTCAGCTGCTCGATCATCACGCGGAAATCGTGATCGAAGCGCTGCGCATCGCCACGCTGGCTGAAATCGCCGGCGGCAGCGGCCGAGGCCAACTGCTGGATCTGCGTGTTGATCGCCAGCAGGCTGGCCTTGGCAGCATCCATCGATTCGTGCAGGATCGCGCGACTGCCCGGCAAGCGGCGAGCATCGGGGGCGAGGTTGCCGGTGGCGTACTGGTTGAGCACGTCGATGGCATCACGGATCGCATCGAGGTGCTCGAAGATCACCGTGTTGATGCCGCCGGCGAGCTGGCCGTAGACGCCTGGGAAGTCTTCCGGAATGCGGTGGCTGATATCGGGGCCGGCATGCATCTGTGCCATCAGCTGGGTCTGCTCGGAGAAGCGACGCAGCATCGCGGTCATCTCCGCGGTGGCCGCCAGCATGCGGCCGGCCTCATCCTTGCCGGTGGCCTGGGTGGTGACGCTGAGGTCGCCACGGGCAACCGCCTGGATGGCATGCACGGCCTTGCCCAGCGGGCCGACCACGGCGCGCGAGATGATCACGGCCAAGGTGGCGGCGACCACGACCAGCAGCACGATGGCGGCGATGATGGCAAGCATGCTGTTGCGGTGGGTCGCGTTGGCGTCTTCGATCTTGCCCTGCATCTGGGTTCCCAGCAGCGTACCCAGCGCCTTCAGGTCCTCAAAGGCCTTGCGGCGCAGCGGGCGCGACTGCTCATCGGAGATCTGCCGGGCGGCCTCGCCATCACCCGCCGTCGCCGCTTCGCGCAGCTTGGTATTGGCGGCGAAGTAGCCATCGACGTCGGCCTGCACGGCCTGGTACAGCGTGCGCTCCTTGTCGCCGGCCGGCAGCTTGGCATAGGCGGCCAGCTGCTCGCGCACGACCGCAGCGGTGTCGTTCATGCGCTTGTTGTAGTCGGCCACCTTTTCCGGCTGGTCCAGCATGCTGATCTGGGCCAGTTCATAGGTGCGGAACTCACCCAGCTGCGAGCGCACTTCACCGAGGTACTGCACCGATGGGATGTCGTTGGTCGCCATCGAGGTCAGCTTGGCATTGGCTTCGGACAGGCGGACCAGGGCAAACGCACCCAGCACGACGGTCATCAGGGTGGTCAGGGTGAATCCCACAGCCAGCTTGCGGGCGATGGGCAGATCGTGGAACCACTTCATGCAGGGTGCTCCAAGGTGGGCAGAATACCGGCGGCGGCGCCGCGGGCAAAAAGGTCGTTGCAGGAGGGAACGGTCGTGCCGGGTGGGGGTTCGGTGACTGCCGTCAACCCGAGATAGCGGCGCAGCTGCGCCGTACTTTATGGACCGATGTCACATTCGCTGGCGTAGGGGGGGGCCACGGAAAGCAAGCACTGGCGGGGCTTTCGCAGTCACCGCGTGGTTTCAGGCGAAACCATGGGCCCGCTCAGGTTCACGGCGCAGGACGACGGAGTTCACAGTTGTGGGCGCAGCCGCGTTGCGCGTGACTACGATTGCTGCCTGCGGCCCGCGCAAACAAAAACCGCCGCCCCTGAGGGCGGCGGTCAGGCACAGCGCGTGGAGCGGCTCAGGCGGCCTGCGGTACCCGCAGCGAACGCACCAGGCCGCCGATGTCGACGATCAGGGCGACGCGGCCGTCACCGAGGATGGTGGCGCCGGAGACGCCGCCGATGCGGCGATAGTTGTTCTCGATGTTCTTCACCACGACCTGCTGCTGGCCGACCAGTTCGTCCACTTCCAGCGCGATCTTCTGGCCATCGCCTTCCACCACCACCACCAGCGATTCACTGCCGGGTGCGCGCTGCCCATAGCCGTAGTACTCGCTCAGCGACAGGATCGGCAGGTATTCGCCACGCACGCGCAGCACGCGGCCTTCGCCGGCCATGCTGCGGATGTCGTCCGGCTGCGGCTGCAGTGCTTCAAGCACGTAGGCCAGCGGCAGGATCAGGGTTTCGCCGGCCACTGCAACGGTCATGCCGTCGAGGATGGCCAGAGTCAGCGGCAGCCGGATCAGCGTACGGGTGCCGATGCCGAGGCCGCTTTCAATCTGCACCTCGCCACCGAGCGCCTGGATGTTGCGGCGGACCACGTCCATGCCCACGCCGCGGCCGGACAGGTCGGTGACCGCATCGGCGGTGGAGAAGCCGGGCTGGAAGATCAGGTCCCAGACCTGGGAATCGGTCGGGTTGTCCGGCACGGCCAGGCCACGTTCGTGCGCCTTGGCCAGGATCTTTTCGCGGTTCAGGCCGCATCCGTCGTCGCTGACTTCGATGACGATATGACCGCCCTGGTGCGAAGCCGCCAGGGTGATCGTGCCGGTTTCGTCCTTGCCGGCATCGCGACGCACGTCAGGCATTTCCAGGCCGTGGTCGATGGAGTTGCGGACCAGGTGCACCAGCGGATCGGCGATCTTTTCGATCAGGCCCTTGTCCAGTTCGGTGCCTTCGCCGATCGTGCGCAGGCGCACGTGCTTGCCGAGGCGGCCCGACAGGTCGCGGACCAGGCGCGGGAAGCGGCGGAAGACTGCGTCGACCGGCAGCATGCGCACGCCGATCACCGCTTCCTGCAGGTCGCGGGTATTGCGTTCAAGCAGGTCCAGGCCAGCGAACAGGCTCTCGGCATGGACCGGGTCCAGCGCGTGCGAGACCTGCTTGAGCATGGCCTGGGTGATGACCAGCTCGCCGACCAGGTTGATCAGCGCATCGACCTTGTCGACGCTGACGCGGATGGAGGTTTCCGCTTCCTGGCTGGCGCCGGCGCTCGCCGTCGGTGCGGCAGCGACAGGCGCGGGGGCAGCCACTGGCGTGGCGGCCGGCGCCTGGGTGGCGAGGCTTGGCGGTGCGGCCGGACGGATGTCCAGTTCGCAGTCGTCCAGCACCCAGGCGAAGGTGTCTTCGATCTTGCTGCGCGGCACCTTGCCGACCAGGCCCAGGTCCCACGCAAGGTGGGCTTCGAGCGGATCGAGCTGGGCAAAGCCGGGCAGGCGATCCATGCGTGCGGCGACCTGGAGCGAACCCAGGTGTTCCAGTTCGCGGATGATGCGCAGCGGGTCGTTGCCGCTCATGAACAGCGACGGCGCCGGAGTGAAGCCGATCTGCCAGGCTTCCGGTGTGTCGTCGACCTTGCTGGCGGCGGCCGGCGCAGCGGCGGCCGGCGCCTGGCCGGACAGCACCGATTCCAGGCGCGCTTTCACCGCGGCAACCGCTGCGGGGTCGGCGGGTTGTCCGTGCTCGGCCTCGCGCAACAGGGCACGCAGCACGTCCACCGACGACAGCATCGCATCGACGGCGTTGCCTTCGAGTGCGCGCTTGCCGGCACGCAGCTCATCCAGCAGCGTCTCCAGCACGTGGGTCAACCCGGCGATGGCATCGAAGCCGAACGTGCCGGCGCCACCCTTGATGGAGTGGGCGGCACGGAACACCGAGTTGATGATCTCCGGGTCCTGTTGTCCCGATTCCAGGGCCAGCAGGCCAGCCTCCATGGCGTCGAGGCCTTCGCGGCTCTCCTCGAAGAAAGTGGCGTGGAAGCGTTGCAGGTCCATGCTCATGGCAGTGGCGATCCGGAAGCGAAGAGGGGGAGCAGTGCGGGGCGATCAGCCCAGCACTTTCTGCACGGTGGCGACCAGCTGTTCGGGATTGAACGGCTTGACCAGCCAGCCGGTGGCACCGGCGGCCTTGCCTTCGGACTTCTTGTCCGCGGCCGATTCGGTGGTCAGCATCAGCATCGGCGTGAACTTGTAGTCCGGCAGCTGGCGCAGTTCGCGGATCAGCGCGATGCCGTCCATGTTCGGCATGTTGACGTCGGTGACCACCGCATTGAAGCGCTGGCCCTTGGCACGTCCGAGCGCGACCGCGCCGTCTTCAGCTTCTTCGACGGCAAAACCGGCCGAGGTGAGGGCGAAGGAAACCATCTGGCGCATCGACGCCGAATCGTCCACCACCAAGATACGTGCGCTCATGCAGCGTTCTCCACAGATTTCAGGTTGTCATGGGGTACGTCCAGGCCCAGGGCCTGGGTGACGCCCAACAGGCGTGCAGCGTCACGGAAGGTTGCAGTGCAACCGTGGAAGCCGGTGCCCAGGCCTGCCTCGCGGCGGGCCTGTACGAAGGCACACAGCACCTGCACGCTGGCGGTATGGATGCGACCGACCTGGCTTGCATCCAGGGTCAGCTCGCCTGCTTCCGCCACCAAGGGCGAAAGGCGGTTCTTGAGCTCGGTGCTGCTCTCGATGCCGAGATCCTCACCCAGTTCGACAGTGCTCATCGTTGCTCCGGACAAACGGTTCCAGCATTCATAACGGCACCGCGGGGCGGTTCTTTAGGGGAGGTATCGACGCGGAGCGCCGATTCACCCCAGAAGCTGCGTGGCGTCGAGCAGGATCATCGGCCGCTGGCTGATACGGGCTACGCCGCGGAACAGGTCATTGGATATCTGGCAGATGCGGGCGGTATCGGGCGGTTCGATCTGCGAGTCGGTCAGATTGGCGACGTCCTCGACGGCCGACACGCGCAGCCCCAGGGTCTCGCCGTTCTCTTCGAGCACGACGATGCGGGTCTGCGCGTCATCCTCGGCAGAGGCTGCGCCCAGGTGCAGGCCGAGATCCATCACCGGCACCACCTGGCCACGCAGGTTCATGATGCCGAGCATTTCCGGGGCGGTACCGCGCAATGGCAGCAGCGGCACCGGCAGCACCACTTCCTGCACCTTCAGCAGCTCCAGCGCGTAGGCCTGGGTGCCGCAGCGCAGGCGCAGCCAGCGCGAGGTGCGCTCGCCGGCACGGCGGTTCTGCGGGTGCGGGCTGCTGGCGGGCTGATGTGCCTGCGCCTGCAGCTCCTGCCAGGTGCCGGGGCGGTTGCTGGACGGGGTGTCGACCGCGATCCGTGGCGGCGGCATTACGGCGGCGCGGGTCATCGACGGCATCGCTGACGGTGCCGGGCGCGCTGCAGGGGTGGAAACGGCCGGCGCGGTGATGGCGGGAACCACGTCGCCATCGGCGGCAGCTTCGAACGCGGCCTGCAGCCCGGGACTATCGGTGTGCGCGAGGCTGTCGGCGGCGTCGGTTTCGTAGATCACTTCGTCCGGCAGGTCATCCCAGGTGGGTTCCGGCGCAGGCGGTGTGACAGGGGCAGCAGCCACGGGCGCGGTTTCATGGATCACTTCAGCCGGCAGATCGTCCCAGGTCGGCTCGCGCTCGGTGTCGGCCGCAGGTGCGGCGACGGCGTCAAAGGCGGCTTCGAGGGACGCATCGTCGTTGGCCGGGGCCGCTGCGACGGTGTCGGTTTCGTAGATCACTTCGGCCGGCAGATCGTCCCAGGTCGGCTCGCGCTCGGCGTCGGTTGCAGGCGCGGTGGCGGCGTCAAAGGCGGCTTCGAGGGAAGCATCGTCACTGGCCGGGGCCGCTGCGACGCTGTCGGTTTCGTAGATCACCTCGGCCGGCAGATCGTCCCAGGTCGGCTCGCGCTGGCCGTCGGCTGCTGTACTCGTCGGGCGTGGCGTGGCATCTGTGGCCACCGGTGCGACCGGTGCCACGGCAATGTCGCCGAGCAGCTCGTCCAGATAGTCATCCAGCATGCCGGTGGTGTTCATGCCGCCTGCTCCAGGGCGCGTGCGTCCTCACCGAGGATCCAGTTCAGCGCGCGGCGATAGGCCGCCAGGCCACGGCCCGGGTAGTCCTCGCCGATGCTCGGCAGGGTCAGGCCGGCCGCGTTGCTGATACGGGTGTCGATCGGGATCGCATCTTCCCAGACGCGGCTTGCGTGGCGGTCCTGCATGGCGCGCAGCGATTCATTGCCGGTGCGGGTGCGGCGGTCGAACAGCGTCGGCAGGATCGAGATCGGCAGCGGGCGGCGGCGCGAACGCTCGACCATTTCGCCGGTGCGGACCATGCCATCCAGGCCGTGCAGGGCCAGCGGCTCAGCCTGGGTGGGGATGATCAGGCGATCGGCCGCGGCCAGCGCGTTGATCATCAGCAGGCCCAGCGTCGGTGCGCAGTCCAGCAGGATGTAGTCGTGCTGGCCCTGGTGGCGGGCGAGGGCGTTCTGCAGTGCCAGGCCCAGGCCGGGCTGGTTGGCGCTGCGTCGTTCCAGCGTGGCGAGCGAGGCCTGCGCGCACACGTAATCCAGCCCGCCGATGTTGCTGGCGTGGCTGAGCGTGGACAGGTCGGCCGGTGGTGCGCCGAACAGTTCCAGCACGCCGGTGGGTGCCGGCTCGATCGGTACACCGAAGGCGCGGGTCAGCGAAGCATGCGGATCGAGATCGATCAGCAGCACGCGGTGGCCGAGCGCGGCCAGGCCGCGACCGAGGGCGAGGGTGGTGGTGGTCTTGCCGACTCCGCCCTTCTGGTTGGCGACTGCCCAGATGCGCATCGGATTACTCCTTCATTGCCGGGGGAACGGCGGCGCCGACACGGCTGCCAGCCGGCACCGGTGGCAACTGCACCGGTGCGATGGGGGAAGTGGGGGCGGTGGCCGGTGCTGCTGTGGCCTGTTCGCTGGCGCCACGGGTGGCGCCGGTGGCGGCATTCAGGCGTTCGCCCAGCGGGTCCACCGAATGGCTGGTGTCGGCCAGGATGATGACCATCACCCGCCGGTTGCGGTTGCGGCCCTGCGCGCTGTCATTCTCCTCGCGCGGGCGGAACTGGCCGTAGCCGACCATCGCCAGCCGCGACGGCTGCAGGCCCTGGTCGGCAAACAGATGCACGACGCTGGCCGCGCGCCCGGCCGACAGTTCCCAGTTGGACGGGAAGGTGGCGGTGGCGATCGGCACGTTGTCGGTGTGGCCTTCCACGCGCACGCTGTTGGGCACGTCGCGCAGCACGCCGGCCAGGCTGGCCAGGGTGTCGCGCGCGTGCACGTCCAGCGCTGCCGAGCCGGTCGGGAACAGGATGTCGCTGTTGATCTCGACTTCGATCCACAGTTCGGTGCGGCGTACGCTGATCATGCCGCGATCGATCAGTGGCGCCAGCGCAGCGGTCAGGCGGTCGGCGATGCTGTTGAGCTGGCGCTCGGCACGCGCGATCTGCTCCTGGTTGTGCACCGACACCGGCATGCGCATCTGCGAGGCCATCGCCGGCAGCAGGGTGGGGTCGTGCGATGGTGCGGGTGCGGACGGCCCGATCTTGGTGCCGGACTTGATCACCGACGGGCTGTCCCAGCCGCCGCCCTGCACCTGCTTGTTGCCGACCTGCACCGGATTGATGGTGCGCGGCGCACCACCGAAGGCATCGGTGAGGGCGTCGGCCATGATCCGGTATTTGCCCTCGTTGACCGAGGAGATCGCGTACATGACCACGAAGAAGGCGAGCAGCAACGTCATCAGGTCGGCATAGGGGATGGCCCATGCTTCGTGGTTGGCGTGCTCTTCGTGGTGCTTGCGGCGGGCCATGTCAGTGCAGGAAGCCGGAGAGGTTGGTTTCGATGTTGCGCGGGTTCTCGCCCTGGGCGATCGAGATCAGGCCTTCGATGACCATTTCGCGGTCGCGCGAGTTGTGGGCGATCACGCCCTTCAGCTTGGCGGCGATGGGCAGGAACAGCAGGTTGGCCGAGGCTATGCCGTAGATGGTGGCGGTGAACGCTGCGGCGATGCCGTGGCCGAGCTTGCTCGGGTCGGCGAGGTTCTTCATCACCGCGATCAGGCCGAGCACGGCGCCGATGATTCCCAGCGTGGGCGCATAGATGCCCATGGCCTCGAATACCTTGGCGCCGGCCTGGTCCTGGTGTTCCTGGCTGCCGAGTTCGATTTCCAGCATGTGCCGGATCGATTCGGGTTCCACACCGTCCACCAGCAGTTGCAGGCCCTTGCGCAGGAACGGATCACGCTGCGCTTCCACCTGCGATTCCAGGCCGAGCAGGCCCTGGCGGCGCGCGATGTTGCTCCATTCCACGATCTGCTGGATAAGTTCGCGACGGTCGCTGTGCGGCGGCCGCACGACCCAGCGCACGATCTTGAACGCATGCTTGAACACCGCCGGCGCGGTATGCAGCAGGATGGCCGCCACGGTACCCACGATCACGATCACAAAGGCGGCAGGCGACCACAACGACGCCAGGCCGGCGCCCTTGAGGATGCTGCCACCGACCAGCGAGGCCAGGGCGAGGAAAAGTCCAATGAGGCTGAGTCTATCCATGGGTCCGGTATCGGCTTGTATGAATGGGACTTGAGACACCGGGAGAAGCTGGTGTAACGGAGTTCACAGTTTCTTCTGTCGCCGGGCATGGCCTGGCGCTGCTGCGTGTCAGGTTCAGGAATCGGCTCAGTCGTGTGGGCTGCGCAGTCCGTCCACGTCCAGGATCAGGGCCATGCGACCATCGCCGATCAAGGTTGCACCGGCGTAACCGCGCAGGCCGCGCAGGGCCTTGGGCAGTGGCTTGATGACCACTTCCTCGCGCCCGCGCACCTGGTCCACCACCAGCCCGAAGCGCGCTTCACCGGCCTGCAGCACGACGATGGTCAGCAGCGGCGAGGCGGCCGGCGTCACATCCAGCCATTGCCGCAGGTCGACCAGCGCCAGCGTGTGCGAGCGACGATCCAGCACGGCGCGGCCATCGAACCAGCCCAGCGAGGTGCGCGGCGCGTGCAGCACTTCCATCACACGGGCCAGCGGCAGTGCGTAGACGTCTTCGCCGGCCTGCACCAGCAGGGTCGGCAGGATTGCCAGGGTCAGCGGCACACGGATCATGAAGCGGCTGCCGCGGCCCAGTTCCGACTGGATCTGGATCTGCCCGCTCAGTTCGCGGATGCGCGACTGCACCACGTCCATGCCGACGCCGCGGCCGGAAATGTCGGTGACCTGCTGCTTGGTCGAGAAGCCCGGCAGGAACACCAGATGCAGGCATTCCTCGCTGCTCAGGCGGGCGGCGGCCTCCGGATCGATCAGGCCCTTCTCGCGTGCCTTGGCGCGCAACTTTTCCGGATCGATGCCGGCACCGTCGTCCTGCACTTCGATGCTGACGTAGTCGCCTTCCTGCTGCGCCGACAGGCGCACGTGGCCCATCCGCGGCTTGCCCTGTGCTTCGCGCAGGTCAGGCATTTCCACGCCATGGTCGATGGCGTTGCGGACCAGGTGGACCAGCGGGTCGGCCAGCGCTTCGACCAGGTTGCGGTCGAGCTCGGTCTCGGCGCCGATCAGTTCCAGATCCACCTCCTTCTTCAGCGAACGCGCAACGTCGCGCGCCACCTTCGGGAAGCGCGAGAACACCTTGCCGACCGGCTGCATGCGGGTGCGCATCACTGCCGACTGCAGGCGTGCGGTGGCGATATCCAGGGTCGACACCGCGCGGTCCAGCTCTTCATCGCGCAGGCGTGTGCGCAGCGTCTTCAACCGGTTTCGTGACAGCACCAGTTCGCCGATCAGGTTGACGATGGCATCCAGGCGCTTGGTATCCACGCGCACGGTGTGCTCGGCTTCGGCGACGGGCTTGTTGGGCGCCGGCTTGGCCGCTGGCGGGGCCGGCGCGGGTGCCGGTCGCGGTACCGGTGTGGCAGCAACCGCAGCGGTGGTGTTGCTGCCCGGTGCGGCGCCGCCATGCAGCTGGTCGAGCAGCGCCTCGAACTCGTCTTCGCTGATCATGTCGTCGGCCTTCTTCGCCGCCGCCACGGGTGCCGGTGCTTTGCCACCATGCAGCTGGTCGAGCAGGGCTTCGAACTCGTCGTCGGTGATCAGGTCGCTATCACCTGCGCCCGGCGTCGCGGCCGAGGGCGCAGCCGCGCCACCGCCATGCACATCGAACTGGGCGACCAGTTCGGGCGGGGCAAAGCCGGGCTCGGTACCCGAGGACACCGCGTCAAGCATCGACTGCAGGTAGTCCAGTGATTGCTGGGCGGCATCGAAGTGATGTGCCTGCAGTACGGCCTGGCCGGCACGCGCGGCGCCCAGCGCTTCTTCGGCGGCGTGGCACAGTTCGACCATCGCGGTGATGCCGAGGAAACCTGCGCCGCCTTTCAGCGTGTGGTAGCCACGGAACACCGCGTTGAGCTGTTCATTGTCCTGCGGTGCCTGTTCCAGCGACACCAGCTGTTCGCCGAGGCGATCCAGGATTTCCTGGGCCTCGATGATGAAATCGGCAGTGATGTCGTCGGCTACCGCGCTCATGGTTACAGCCCCAGATCCGACAACAGGTCGTCGGCGTCGTTCTGCGAGACCGCATGGCGGTCCAGTCCCTTCAGTGCCGGCCCGGCCAGTTCCGGGTCGGTGCGATGCTGTTCCGGCGGCAGGCCGAGCGCGCCGAAGCCTTCGTGCACGCGGCGGACGATGCCGACCACGCGGCGGATGATCTGCCCGGTCAGGTCCTGGTAGCTCTGGGTCAGGGCGATCTCGGTGAGGTTGTGGCGGATGCGGTCCAGCTGCACGTCCTGGCCCGGCTGCAGGCCATCGGCGCGCAGCTGCTCGGTCAGGCTGCGGCACTCTTCGGCCAGGTCCAGGGTGCGGTGGGTGGCCTGTTCGGTCATCGCCACCACGTGGTCCAGGCGCGCGCAGGCGTCGTCCAGCTCGCCGGCTTCATCGGGCACGGTCGGCAGTTCGCCCAGCGCCTGGCCCAGTTCGCGGGCCAGCCGCGAAAGGCCGCTCATCATCGGCTGGGTGCGCAGCGCCACCAGGCCGTCGATGCGCTGGCGCCAGGCCGTCTCGTCGCCGGATTCCAATGCATCCAGGGCTTCCTGCAGGCGCAGGGCGAGGGCGCTCTTGTCGACCGTGGTGTCCATCAAGCGCTGGCCGCCAGGCGTTCGAAGATCTTGCCGAGCTTCTCTTCAAGCGTCTGTGCGGTGAACGGCTTGATGATGTAACCGTTCACGCCGTTCTGCGCCGCTTCGATGATCTGCTCGCGCTTGGCTTCGGCGGTCACCATCAGCACCGGCAGGGTCTTCAGCTTGGCATCGGCGCGGATCGCCTTCAGCAGTTCGATGCCGGTCATCACCGGCATGTTCCAGTCGGTGACCACGAAGTCGAACGGCTGGCTCTGCAGCAACGACAGCGCGGCATGCCCGTCCTCGGCTTCGGCGGTGTTGGTGAAGCCCAGATCGCCCAGCAGGTTCTTGACGATACGACGCATGGTCGAGAAATCGTCGACGATCAGGATGCGCATGTTCTTGTTCAAAGCAGAGTTCCTTTGTTGATCAGCTCTCGAGGCCGGCGTCGGCCGCCTCGAAAATCTTCAGTCGGCCACGCAGGCGCAGGACCGCCTGGCCGTGGATCTGGCAGACCCGCGACTCGCTCACGCCGAGCACTGCGCCGATCTCTTTCAGGTTCAGCTCCTGCTCGTAGTAGAGCGACAGCACCAGCTGTTCGCGCTCGGGCAGGTGGCCGATGGCATTGCCCAGCTCGCGGCCGAACTCGCCGCGTTCCAGCACCTGCTGCGGGGTCGGGCCGCCCTGGGCGACGGTGTCCAGTTCGCCCTGGTCTTCAATGCGCGACTCCAGGCTCAACACCTGCCCGCGCGAGGCGTCCTCCATCAGTCGCAGGTACTCGGGCAGCGGCATCTCCATCGCAGCGGCCACTTCGGTGGCGCTGGCGGCGCGGCCGGTGCTCTGCTCCAGGCGGCGGATGGTGGCAGCGGCGTCGCGGGCACGGCGGTGCACCGAACGCGGCACCCAGTCGCCACGACGGATCTCATCGATCATCGAACCGCGGATGCGGATCGAGGCGTAGGTCTCGAACGAGGCGCCCTGGTCGGCGTCGTAGCTGCGCGACGCTTCGATCAGGCCCATCATGCCGGCCTGGATCAGGTCGTCCACTTCAACGCTGGCCGGTAGGCGTGCGGCCAAGTGGTGGGCGATGCGCCGCACCAGGTCCGAGTGCTGGGCGATGACCTCGTTGGCCGCCGTGCGCTGGACCTCTCTGTACTGGGCGGCGCCTTTCATGCGGCCACCCCGCGCTGCTTGATGATGCGTTCGAGGAAGAACTCGACGCCACCGCGCGGCTCGGTCGGGGCCTGCCAGCGGGCGGTGCGGCGGGCGATCTCGGTGATCGCCAGTGCCGACGGGCTGGATGGATAGGCCTTCACCACCGGCTGCTGGCGCTGCACCGACAGGCGCAGCCAGTCGTCCTGCGGCACGCAGCCGAGGTAGTTCAGCGAGACATCGGCGAGGAATTTCTCGCAGACGCGGGTCAGCTTCTCGTACAGCACGCGGCCTTCGTTGGGGTCGCGCACCATGTTGGCCACCACCTGGATGCGGTCCACGCCACGTTCGCGTGACAGCACCTTGATCAGGGCGTAGGCGTCGGTGATCGAGGCTGGTTCATCGCAGACCACCACCACGGTGTCCTGCGCGGCCTGGCAGAAGGTCAGCACGCCATCGGTGATGCCGGCGGCGGTGTCCACCACCATGATGTCCAGCTCGCGCTCCAGTTCGGAGAACACGTTGACCAGGCCCACATGCTCAGCCGGGGCCAGCTCGGCCATGTGTCGCCGGCCGGACGCGGCCGGTACCACCAGCACCCCGTTCGGGCCTTCGATGATCACGTCATCCAGGCTGCAACGCCCAGCGACCAGGTCGGCCAGGGTATTGGTGGGGTTCAGGCCCAGGATCACGTCGATGTTGGCCAGACCGAGGTCGGCGTCCAGCAGCAGGGTGCGTTTGCCCATGCCGGCAAGTGCCACGGCCAGGTTGGCCGACACGTTGGTCTTGCCGACGCCGCCCTTGCCGCCGGTCACGGCAATCGTGCGCACAGGGCCGAGCGGCTCGCTGCGGGTCGCCGTCAGCGGGAAGGTGGTGGTCAGCTTGGCGTACTCACGCGACGGCATGGTTCAACTCCGGGTTGCAGGGCATATCGGCCGCGCGGCGCAAATCTTCAAGGCGAAGTACAAGATTGGCTGCACTGGCCCGGTGCAGGTCGTCCGGGACGTCCTGGCCATCGGTCACCCAGGTGATCGGCAGCTTGTGGTCCACCGCCACCGACAGCGCGTTGCCGAAGCGGCCGGTCTCGTCCAGCTTGCTCAGCACCAGGCCCTGCAGGTTGGCCGCGCCGAAGCGGCGGACCACCTCGTCCATGTCGCTGAAGCTGGTGTTGGCCGGCAGCACCAGCAGGGTGCGGACCTGGCGGGCGGCGCGCAGCCATTGCAGCTGGGCGGCCAGCGCACGGTCGCGCGGGCCCAGGCCGGCGGTGTCGATCAGCACCAGCTTGTAGTCCTTCAGCCGCTCCAGCAGCTGGTCCAGGTCGGTGCCGCTGTTGGCCTCGTGCACCGCGATGCCGAGCTGGCGGCCATAGCCGTACAGCTGTTCACGGGCGCCGATGCGCATCGTATCGGTGGTGACCAGGGCGACATCGCGGGCCGCATGGGCTTCGGCGAAGCGCGAGGCCAGCTTGGCGATGGTGGTGGTCTTGCCGGCGCCGGTCGGGCCGACCAGGGCGATCACACCGCCTTCCTCCATCGGATCGACCGGAGCGATCGGCAGCTTGCGCGAGATCAGCCCCAGCATCAGGCCACGGCCACGATGCGCTTCGGTTTCCAGCGGAATCTGCATGGCCACGTCGCGGGCGATGCCAGCGTCGAAGCCGTACTCGTCCATCAAATCCAGCGCGGTGGCGCGCACCGGGCAGCCGCGCAGGCGCTCGTCGGTGAAGCGGTTCATTTCGCGCTCGATCACCTGGCGCATGCCGGCCACTTCCTGGCGCAGATGACGGATTTCGGCGTCGTCGGCGACCAGGGTGAGGGCAGGTGCCGGTGCCAGCGCCGGCAGCGGTGCCGGTGCAGCCTCCGTCGGCTGCATGGCAACCGACGCGTGGTGTGCTTCGTCTTCTGATGCGACGGCGGCCTGTAGGGCAACCGGCAACGGCGGCGGCGAGACTGCCGGCAGCTGCGTGCTGTCTTCCAGCGGCGGATCGATCTGGAAGCGGGCGCGGTTCACCGGCGCGGCTGCGGCCGGCGAGGGCGCCACGATGGCGTCGGCGAACGGGGCGAAGATCTGTTCCGGCAGCGTCGATTCATTGACGGCGGCACGCGCCAGGGTAGCGGCGAAGCCGGTGCTGCCGCGCGTCGGCACGATTTCGTCGGCGCTGTCCAGGGTGCGGCCGGTCGCGCCGACGGCGGCGCGGGCGAGGGCGGCGACGGCCGAGGTGGTGGCTGCCACCGGCTCCGGTGCCGGGGTGCTGCTGCGACGGCGGGTGACCGCAGCGATCACCGCGTCGGCGGCGGTACGCGGTTTCGGTGCGGGCGGCGGTGCCACGTCGCGACGCGACGCTTCCAGGGCGCGCTGCACGGCGCTCTCATCGTAGTTGGCGGCTGCCACGATCTCGATGCCTTCCTCGATCCGGCGGTTGGACAGGATCACGGCGTCAGGACCATGTTCCTTGCGCACCAGGTTCATGGCCGAGCGCATGTCGGCGGCGACGAATCGTTTGATTTTCATGCTGTGGTCACGGGACGAAGTCGGCGGAGTGGCGGTCGGAGAACGCGGGTGGTCGGTGGTCTGCACGGTTCGGGTTCCCCTTGGAATCTGTCTGTTGCGGGTGTTTGAAAGTGGTGTCTGTTTTCTGGCGCGTTGCAGGGCGGCGTCAGCTGATCGTTCCGACCAGCTTCAGGCGCTTGTCCTCCGGCACCTCGCTGTACGCCAGGACCGACAGCGACGGAACGCTGTGGCGGACCAGGCGGGCCAGCGCGGCGCGCACCGGGCCAGGTACCAGCACCACCGCGGGCTCGTTGCGGGCTTCCTGCTTGCTGACACATTCGGCCAGGCTCTGGTGCAGTCGCTCAGCGAGTCCGGGTTCCAGCGCGGCGCCGTTGCCCTGCGTGGACTCCTGCAAGACACGTTCCAATTGCGGGTTGAGGGTGAACACCGGCAGCTCCGCCGACATTCCGGCGATCTCCTGCACGATGAAGCGGCCCAGCGCGGTGCGCACGGCGGCGGTCAGCGTGGCCGGGTCCTGGCTGTGCGGCGCATGTTCGACCAGTGCCTCGGCGATCTTGCGCAGCTGGCGGATCGGAATGCGCTCGACCAGCAGGTTCTGCAGCACGCGCACCACCGCCGACAGCGGCAGCGCCTTCGGCGTCAGATCTTCGACGAGCTTCGGCGCGCTCTTGGCCAGGTTGGCCAGCAGATGCTGCACTTCTTCGTGGCCAAGCAGTTCCGGTGCGTGTTCGCGGATCAGGTGCGAAAGGTGGGTGGCGACCACCGTGGCCGGGTCGACCACGGTGTAACCCAGGGTTTCGGCCTGGGCGCGCTGGTGCGGCTGGATCCAGGTCGCATCCAGGCCGAAGGCGGGGTCCTTGCCGGCGATGCCCTCCAGCGGACCAAGCGCACTGCCGGGGTCCAGCGCCAGCTCGCGGTCGGGATGGATCTCGGCGGTAGCCACCGGCACGCCATGCACCAATACCCGGTACCCGTTCGCCGGCAGTTCCAGGTTGTCGCGGATGTGTACCGACGGAATCAGGAAGCCGACGTCCTGGGTCAGTTTGCGGCGTACGCCCTTGATGCGGGGCATCAGCTCGCCCCCCTGGTTGCTGTCCACCAGCGAAATCAATCGATAGCCGACTTCCAGGCCCAGCGGATCGACCGGACGCAGTTCGTCCCAGCTGAGTTCCGCCGTGGGTGCGGGGGCAGCGGGGCGGCCCAGCGCGTTCAGCGCGTTGGTTTCGCCTGCCGCGGTGTCGGCCTGGGCCGGCGCCAGGCCCTTGCGGTACACCTTCCAGGCGATGAAGCCGAGGATGGCGGCCAGCGTCAGGAAAGCGACGTTGGGCATGCCCGGCACCAGGCCGACCACGCCGAGGATGCCAGCGGTAATGGCCAGCGCACGGTACTGGCCGAACACCTGGCCGGTCATCGCCTGCGCCATGTCCTGCGAGCGCGAGGCACGGGTAACCAGCATCGCCACCGCACTGGAGACCAGCAGCGCCGGCAGCTGCGCCACCAGGCCGTCACCGATCGACAGCAGGGTGTAGGTGGCAGCGGCATCGCCGAACGGCATGCCATGCTGCAGCACGCCCACGGCCAGGCCACCCAGCATGTTGATGAACAGGATCAGGATGCCGGCGATCGCATCGCCGCGGATGAATTTGCTGGCGCCGTCCATCGCGCCGTAGAAATCGGCTTCCTCACGGACCTCTTCACGGCGCAGCTTGGCTTCCTCGCGCGTCAGCAAACCGGCGTTGAGATCGGCGTCGATCGCCATCTGCTTGCCGGGCATGGCGTCGAGGATGAAGCGCGCGGTCACTTCCGAGACGCGGCCGGCGCCCTTGGTGATGACCACGAAGTTGATGATGGTCAGGATCGCGAACACCACGATGCCGACCGCGTAGTTGCCGCCGATCACGAATTCGCCGAACGCGGCGATCACCTTGCCGGCCGCTTCGTGGCCGTTCTGGCCATTGAGCAGGATCACGCGGGTGGAGGCCACGTTCAGCGCCAGCCGCAGCATGGTGGTGATCAGCAGCACGATCGGGAAGATGGTGAAGTCCAGCGGGCGCTTCACGTAGACCACCGCCAGCAGCACCATCAGCGAGATGGCGATGTTGAAGGTGAACAGTGCATCGAGCACCGGCGCGGCCAGCGGCACCACGACCATGGCCAGCAGGGCGAGCACGATCAGCGGCGCGCCAAGGCCCTGGCGGATCATTTCAAGCGCGCGGCGGGTATTGAAGCTGGATGCCTGGGCGCTCATGGACGGCCCCCGTTGCCGAACTCATCAACCTGGATGTGTGGCGTGGACGGCATCGGGCCGGTCCGCCAGCTGCGAAGCTGGTAGACGTAAGAGAGGACCTGGGCGACGGCTGAATACAGTCTCACGGGGATTTCCTTGCCGAGTTGGCCTTCCCGATACAAGGCGCGTGCCAAAGGCGGGGCAGAGACGATGGCTACCTTGTTGCCGTCGGCCACTTCACGGATGCGCAGGGCGGTTTCATCCACGCCCAGGGCGACCACGGTGGGGGCGTTCATGGCCCCGCCTTCGTATTTCAGGGCCACCGCGTAGTGGGTGGGGTTGACCACCACCACGTCGGCAGTGGGGACCGCCTCCATCATCCGGCGGTTGGCCATCTGCTGCTGCAGCTGGCGGATGCGGCCCTTCACTTCCGGGCTGCCTTCGCTTTCCTTCATTTCCCGACGCAGCTCTTCGCGGGTCATCTTCAGCTTGCGCATCCAGTTCCAGCGCTGGTACGGCGCGTCGATGGCGGCGAGTACCAGCATTGCGCCTGCGGTGGCCAGCAGCAGCCTCAGGGTGAAGCCCAGGCCATCACCGATGGCGGTTTCCAGCGGCTGGTGGATCAGCCCGCGCAGGGTGTTGAAGCTGGTCCAGACGACCATGCCGGCGGCGACGCCGACGAAGGCTACACGCAGCAGCGACTTGATGAACTCGGCCACGGCTTCGGGGCCGTACAGGCGCTTCAGCCCGCTCATCGGGTTCATGCGGTTGATGTCGGGCATCATCGCCTTGGCCGACCAGCGCAGGCCGCCCATCACCACCGGCGCCAGGAAACTGGCCAGCAGGCAGACCAGCACCAGCGGCGCGATCACCCACATCAGCTGCAGCAGCAGGTCGCCGAAGTGGCCGAACAGGGCCTTGGGGTGCTGGCGCAGGCCCTGTTCGGGGCTGAGCGCATGGCGCATCCAGGCGCTGGCGCCGCTGGCCATCGAGCCACTCATGGCCATCACCGCGATCACCCCGGCGCCGAATACGGCGGCCGTGCCCAGTTCACGCGAGCGCGGCAGGTTGCCCTGCTCGCGGGCGTCGCGCAGGCGCTTTTCTGTCGGTTGTTCGGTTTTTTCGCCGGCGGATTCGTTCTCGGACATCACAGGCACTGCAGCAGGGGATGCCGGGGTGCGTGCAAGAATCGTTCCGTGACGGCGGCGCGGGGCATCCACGCATGGCGTGGATCTACCGGGTTTGGCTCCGCGGGAAGGGCCATCCACGCATGGCGTGGATCTACTGGGGGTTGCGGGGTGGCCCGCTGGCCAGCTCCACCCGTGGCCGCGGCAGGTCGTGCAGCTGCATGAAGCGGGCTGCGTCCACCGGCCGGCCCAGCAGGAAGCCCTGCAGGTAGTCGCAGCCCAGCCGCTCCAGATAGGCACGCTGCGCGGCGGTCTCCACACCCTCGGCCACGATGTCCATGTCGAGCGCATGGCCCAGCGCCACAATGGCCGACACGATCACCACGTCTTCGGCGCTGTGTTCCAGGTCGCGCACGAATGCATGGTCGATCTTGATCTCGGTGGCCGGCAGGCGCTTCAGGTACAGCAGGCTGGAGTAACCGGTGCCGAAATCATCGATGGAGATGCCCACGCCCAGTGCGGAGAAGCTCTGCAGCAGGCGCAGGCTGGTATCGGTATCGCGCATCACCGTGCTTTCGGTGATCTCCAGCACCAGGTTGCGCGGGGCGATCGCGTAGCGCTCGATCACCTCGCGTACGTCCTGCAGCAGGTGCGGGGAACTGAACTGCACCGGTGACAGGTTCACCGACATCGTCCAGCTGTCGTGGCCGGCATCATGCCAGTGCCGCAGCTGCTGGCAGGCCTGGTCCAGCGCCCAGCGGCCGATCTCGTTGATCGCACCGCTGCGCTCGGCCAGGCGGATGAAGCGGTCCGGCGGAATCAGGCCCTGTTCCGGGTGGCGCCAGCGGATCAGCGCTTCGGCGCCGGCCACCTTCTGGCTGGCCACGCGGATCTTCGGCTGGTAATGCAGGAACAGCTGCTCGCTGCCGATCGCCCGACGCAGGTCGGCCAGCAGGCGGAACTGCTGCTCGGCGCTGTCGTTCATCCAGTCGGCAAACAGCACGAACGCGTTGCGGCCCGACTCCTTGGCCTGGTACATCGCTGCATCGGCGAAGGCCATCAGCTGGCGTTCGCTGGCGGCGTGGTCGGGGCAGATCGCGATGCCGATGCTGGCGGTCACCTGCAGCTCGTTGTCCGGCAGCAGCGGGCCGCTGCCCACCGCCTGCAGGATGCGCCGGGCCAGGGTCGGCAGGTCCTCGTCGTGCTCGATGCGCACCACCAGCACGAATTCGTCGCCGCCCAGCCGTGCCAGCATGTCGTGCGGCCGCAGCAGCTGGCGGGTGCGTTCGGCCACGGCCACCAGCAGCGCATCGCCGGCCTGGTGGCCATAGGCATCATTGACCTGCTTGAAGCCGTCCAGGTCCATGAACATCACCGCGAAGCGGCTGCCGCCCTGTTCGGCCTCGGCCAGGGCCTGAACGATGCGCCGTTGCAGCAGCAACCGGTTCGGCAGGCGGGTGAGCGGGTCGTGCAGCGCAGCCTGGGTCAGTTCCTGCTGGGCGTCGGTCAACGAGGTGCTGAGCAGCGAATTGCGCAGGCGCAACAGCTGTGCCTCCACCCGCTGGTCCAGCCAGGACACCACCAGCACCACCGCCAGGATCGCCACGGTCAGCACCACCACCAGCATTGCCAGCCAGTTGTTCTGCAGGCCATCGCCCACCGCTGCGCCGCAGACGCTGCCTTCGGGGAAACGGGCGGCGGCCATGCCGGTGTAATGCATGCCGACGATGGCCAGGCCGAGCAGTCCGGCAGCGGCCAGGCGGTCGCCGATGCGGGTGTGCTGCGCGCGCAGGCGGAAGGCCACGTACAGCGCGGTCCACGACGCGGCCACCGCAACCAGCAGCGACAGCAGCAGCCACACCGGCTGGTAGTCGATGCCCGGTTGCATGCGCATCGCGGCCATGCCCACGTAATGCATGCTGGCGATGCCGCTGCCCATCAGCACTGCACCACCGGCCAGGCGCGGATGGGGCAGGGTGCGCAGCGATACCAGCCAGAGCGCGAACACCGACGAGCCGATCGCCAGTGCCAGCGACAGCAGGGTGATGGGAAGGTTGTAGCCCAGCGGGATGGGCAGGTCGAAGGCGAGCATGCCGATGAAGTGCATCGACCAGATGCCCAACCCCATCGCAAAGCCGCCGCCGAGGCGCCACCACCAGGTCGCGCCCTTGCCAGGCGCGGTGACGGTGCGCCCGGCCATCGCCAGCGCGGTGTAGGACGCCATCACTGCAACCAGCAATGAGGTCGCCACCAGCCACGGGTTGTACGTGCCTACCAGCATTCGTCAGTCTCCCGGACCTGCCTGTCAACGGAAAAACTACGGTGGGGCATGCGTAAGGCGGGCGACCAGAGACCGCCGGTTGCAGCGTCCCCCCGGTCGCTGCCCATTCACTCTAACGCGGGCACCGGGGGGGACGGCAAGCAGCAGGACGTGACGACCGCGTCAGCGGGTCACTGCACCCGCTGCTTCGAAAGCGGCATCGAACAGGCGCTGCACCGGTGGACCCATTTCACCGACCAGCAGGGTCAGCAGGAACAGGCCCAGCAGCAGCGAGACCGGCAGGCCCAGCTGGATCGGATTCAGCGCCGGCGCCGCGCGGGCCAGTACGCCAAAGGCCAGGTTCACCGCCAGCATCGCCACGGTCAGCGGGATGGCCAGGGTCAGCGCCCCGCGCAGCACGGTCAGCAGGAAGGTCGGGGCGATGCTGAAGAAGGCATGCGGGTCGGGCAAGGGCGCGCCGATCGGCAGGGCGCGGTAGCTGTCCACCACCAGCGAGATCAGCGCCAGATGGCCGTTGGCGGTGAAGAACAGCAGGCCGAACAGCAGGTAGAACCACTGGCCGATGACACCGGAGGTGCCGCCGCGCAGCGGGTCGCTCATCTGCGCAAACGCCAGGCCGGTGCCCTGCGCGACCAGCTCGCCGGCCATCGCGCCGGCCTCGAACACCAGCCGCAGCATGAAACCGATGGCCACGCCGATCGCCAGCTCGCGGGCGATGGTCAGCACTGTGGCGGCGTCGAAGCCGGTCCAGTCCGGTACCGGCGGCAGCAAGGGCGCCAACGCAATGGCCAGGGTACCGGCCAGCATCACCCGCACCCGGCCGGGCACGGCGCGGGTACCGATCATCGGCATCGCCATGGCCACCGCGCCGATGCGCAGCAGGGTCCACAGCACGGTGCCGATCATGCCGAAGGCATTCAGGCCGTCGGCAGCCATCTGGGTGGCGGCGTCCATCTGCGTGCGCGTCCGTCTAGCCGATCAGGTGCGGAATGCGCTGGAACAGCAGCGTAGTGAATTCGACCAGATGGCCGATCAACAGGCTGCCCAGTGCGAACAACACCGCAGTGAGCGCTGCGGCCTTGGCAACGAAGGCGATGGTGGGCTCGTTGAGCTGGGTCGCGGCCTGCACAACGCCCACCACAACGCCGACCACCAGGACGGTCAGCAGCAGCGGGCCGGCAACCCACAGCACGGTGATCAGGCCGCCACGCAGTTCGGTCAAGGCAAGTTCGGGAGACATCAGGGTTCCATCGGTAGCGCCGGGCCATGCCCGGCGGTGGTCAATGCGGCGGCCGGCACTGCCCGGCGTCGCGTCTGTCAGGCCGGATTGAAGCTTGCCGCCAGCGTGCCGACGGTCAGTACCCAACCATCGACCAGCACGAACAGCAGGATCTTGAACGGTGCAGACACAAGCATCGGCGACAGCATCATCATGCCCATCGACATCAGCACGCTGGCCACCACCAGGTCGATGATCACGAACGGGATGAAGATCAGGAAGCCGATTTCGAAGGCGGTCTTCAGCTCACTGGTGACGAACGAAGCGACCAGCACCGGGAACGGAATCGCATCGGGGTTGGCGTAGGTGCCGTGGCCGGCGATGCCGGCGAAGGTCATCAGGTCGGTCTCGCGGATCTGCGCCAGCATGAAGGCGCGCAGCGGCGTGGTGGTCAGCGTCCAGGCGGTCTGGAAGTCGATCTCGCCATTGAGGTAGGGCGCCATGCCGGTGCTCCAGGCCTTGTCCCAGGTCGGCAGCATGATCATCGCAGTGAGGAACAGGGCCAGCCCCAGCAGTACCTGGTTGGACGGCGTCTGGCCGGTGCCCAGCGCCTGCCGCAGCAGGCCCAGCACGATGATGATGCGGGTGAAGGAGGTCAGCACCAGCAGCATCGACGGGATCAGGGTGATCGCCGTCATCAGCAGCAGCGTCTGCAGCGGCAGGCTGACCGGCGCACCGCCGATCTTGCCGACGTTGATGTCCGGCAGCGGAGTGGTCGGTGCGCCCGGGGCGGCGAACGCCAACGCAGGCAGCAGGCACAGGGCGATCAGGCTCAGCCACGGCAGCAGGGCGGCAAGTCGGGAACGGGTCACACGCATGTCAGGGGTCCTTGCGCAGCCGCTGTTGCAGCAGCTGGGCGAAATTCGGCAGGTTCTTCAGATCGGGGACGCGTACCGGCGCGGGTGGCGGCAGCGGTTCGGGCAGTGTGTGCAGGGCGTTGATGCCGCCTGCGGTCACGCCCAGCAGCAGCTGCTGGCCATTGACCTCGACCACCACTACGCGTTCCTTGGCGCCAACGTTCAGGCTCGCCACCAGCTTCATGCCTTCGGCCGGGCGGAAGCCGCTGCCGGGCAGGCGCTTGAGCAGCCAGCCCAGGCCGATGACCAGGGCCAGCACCGCCAGCAGGGCCAGCACCGCACCGAACAGGCTCGGTGCGGCCGGCGCATGCTGGCCGATCTGCGGGGCCGTCTTGGAGACGGCCAGCGCGGTGGCGGCGAGCAGGCTCAACGCAGTCTCCGGATCCGCTCGCTGGGGCTGACCACATCGGTCAGGCGCACGCCGAAGCGGTCGTTGATCACCACCACTTCGCCATGGGCGATCAGCGTGCCGTTGACGAACACGTCCAGCGATTCGCCGGCACCACGCTCCAGCTCCACCACCGAACCCTGGTTGAGCTGCAGCAGGTTGCGGATCGGCAGGCGGGCGCGACCGACTTCCAGCGACAGCGTCACCGGCACGTCGAGGATCACGTCCAGGTTCAAATCCGGGCCGGTCGCCTCATCGGCCTGCAGGCTGGTGAACTGGGCCGGGGTCGGTTCGAGGGCGTCGATATCGTTCATTGCGGGTCTTCCTGGATGACGGGTACGCGCGGACGGGTGCCCGGCGGATGGGTAGCGGTGATCTTTACGGCGTTCATGCCGTTGGCGACGCCGAACTCACCGGTGAACACCGGGATGTTCTCCACGCACAGCGGCACCTGCGGGCTGAGGTCGATCGGCAGGATGTCGCCGACCTTCAGCCGGGTCAGGTCGCGCAGCGTCATGCGCTTGCTGGCCAGCACGCTGGACAGGGTGACTTCGGCCACGTTGAGCTGCTCGCGCAGCGTGCGGCCCCAGCTCTCGTCGCGGTCGTTGCGGTCGCTCTGGATGCCGGCGTCGAGCAGTTCGCGGATCGGCTCCAGCATCGAGTACGGCAGGGTCACGTGGATGTCACCGCCACCGCCGTCGAGTTCGACATGCAGGCGGCACACCACCACGTATTCGCGCGGCGTCACGATGTTGGCGAAGTGCGGGTTGATCTCCGAGTTGATGTACTCGAATTCCACGTCCATCACCGGGGCCCACGCTTCACGCAGGTCGGCGAAGGTCTGCTTCAGCAGCAGGTGGATCACCCGCATTTCGGTAGCGGTGAACTCGCGACCTTCGATGCGTGTGGGGTAGCGCCCGTCGCCACCGAAGAAGTTGTCGACGATGGCGAACACCAGGGTCGGTTCGAACACGATCAGGCCGGTGCCGCGCAGTGGCTTGAAGCGGATCAGGTTCAGGTTGGTCGGTACATACAGCGAGTGCATGTAATCGTTGAACTTGATCAGCTCGATGCCGCGCACGGACAGTTCGGCCGAACGCCGGATCAGGTTGAACAGGCCGATCCGCCAAAGGCGCGCGAAGCGCTCGTGGACCATTTCCAGGGTCGGCATGCGACCGCGGATGATGCGGTCCTGGCTGGCGAAATCGTAGGAGCGTGCTTCGCCACTGGGGGCGTCCGGCTCGGTTTCGACCGCGCCACTGTCCACGCCATGCAACAGGGCATCGATCTCATCCTGGGACAGCAGGTCATTCATCGGGGAGCCCTTACTGGGTCACGAAGCTGGTGAACAGCAGGTCGTCAGCACCGTTGCTGCCGGTCTCGGCCTTCAGCACCTTCTGCACTTCGGCCAGCGAATCGGCCTGCAGTTTCTGCTTGCCGGCGATGTCGGCGATCTGCTGCGGGCTGACCTGCGAGAACAGCATCAGCAGGCGTGCGCGGATGGCCGGGGCATGGGTCTTGATCGCTTCCAGCGCGGCCGGATCGCGGGTCATCAGCTGCACTTCCACCTGCAGGTAGCGCGGGCCGTCGATCGAACCGTTGAGGTTGACCACGAACGCCGGTTCCAGTGCGAAGTACTGCGCCGGGGCCGGGGTGGCAGTCTTCTTCGGCGCCTGCGCGGTCTTGTCTTCGTGCTTGGACTGGGTGAAGAACCACACCCCGCCACCGGCGGCGCCGGCGGCCAGTACGGCGACCAGGGCGGTGATCAGGATCGGACTGCGCGGCTTGGCGGTCTTGTCCTTGTCGGCGGTCTTCTTGGTTTTGTCAGCGGCTGCGGCCACGGGGTGAAGCTCCTGAGGGTTGCTTCACCGGGATATGCAAGGGGTGTGCCGGAGTGCTCGGCGAGGGGGGCGACGGAATTCCGTCGGGTGTTCAGATCGGTAGCGCCGGGCCATGCCCGGCGGAATGTCGGTAATCCGCCGGGCATGGCCCGGCGCTACCCGTGTTCTGGTGGGTGCCAACCTTGGTTGGCACGCCCGTCAGGCGTATGCGTCCAGCAACCCGCGTTGACGGATCAGCTGCGACGCCGACATCGTGGTTTCGCCCAGTGACGGTTCTCCGTCACCACCGCGACCGCCGCCGGCTGTCTGGCTGCCCGGATTGCCGTCGCCACTGTGCTGCTGGCCGACATCGGCATGGGCCAGCTGGAAGCCCTGCTCACCGAGCAGTTCACGCAGGCGCGGCAGGCTGCTTTCCAGTGCCTGGCGGACATCGACGTGCGGGCTGCTGAAGCTGGCATGCACCTTGTCGCCGTTCATCTGCAGGCGCACGTCCACCGGCCCGAGGTCTTCCGGATTGAGGCGGATGTGGGCATGGCCGATCTTCTGGTCGGCCAGCCAGCCGATGCGCGCGCCGATGGCCTGGTCGAAACCATCGTCGCCCAGCACCGGCTTCGGTGTGGGTTCGCCATTGAAGACGGCATTGCTGGCTAGTGCGGCCTTCAGATCCTGCAGGGCGGCGGGCAGCGGGGGCTGCAGCGGCGCCGGCGGCGCGCGGTCGCCGATCTGCAGGCTGTCGCCATCGTCGGCGCGATCCAACGCCTTGCCACCCAGCACCAGTTCGGGCAGGGGCAGGCCGCTGGCCTCAGTGTCGCCGGCAGCGGAGGCCGATGCGCTGGTGGCTGGCGCTGCTGCGCCCTGTGCCGCGTTGGCGGCCACGGCGGCGGCCGGCAGTGCCGGTGCAGCTGAGGGCAGCGCGCCGGCTTCGGCATCGCTGGCGGTTGGTGGCGGCAGCGCCGGTGTCGGATCGACGCCGGTGGGCACGGCCAGCATCAGGCCCGCCAACCCCAGTGGTGGCCAGGGTGCGTCGTCCGCGCTGGCCGGCGCGTCCTTGTCATCGGCCGCTGCCGATGTTGCCGGTACAGCGGGTGTCGATGTCGTGGCGTCCGTGGCGGCGGCTTCGCCGTCGGACGGTCGCGGCGTCGTCTTGTCCGGATTGCCATCGGAGGTTGACGGGGTAGTGGCCTGCTTCGCGGGACTGCTGGCGGTGGCCGCGGCACCGGTAGCGCCGGTCGACGCGCTGCCGCCCTGCAGCATCTGGCCGAAATCCTTGCGCGAATCACTGCTCGAGGTGCGCGCAGTGCTGGCATTACCGCTGCCGCCGGGCGTCGGTGCGCTGGCGTTGCTGCTCAGGGGCGAGGGCATCACGACCGGCCTCCCTGCTCGCCATCATCCTGGTCTTCGGTCTGCGCCAGGCGCGCGCGGCGTGCGCCGATGTCATCCATCTCGCGCTGGTCGCGGCGGTCGGTCACCACCTTTTCCTGCGCGCGATAGCTGGCGGCCAGCTGCTCCAGCACCGCCTTGTCACGGCTGGCCAGGATCAGCCGCGCACGCTCGGCTTCCACCTTCTCGCGGTTGCCGTTGACGGTCTGCTGCTGCTGTTCCACCGCACTGTCCAGCCGGTCCAGGAAGGCGCGCCGGTTCAACAGCTGCGCCGGGCTGGTCGCGGCCATCTGCGCGTCGGCCATCTGTTGCGAGGCATATTCCTCGGCGTAGCGACGCAGTTCGTCCAGGCGCGACAGATGGGTGTCGAGCACGGTCTGGCGCTCGGCCAGGTCGCGGGCGACCGCATCCTCGTGTTCCTGGGCCCGCTTCAGCAGCGGATCGATGCGCTTGGACTGGATCATGTCAGCCTCTCATTCTCTTGTTCCACCAGGCGCTGCAACGCCGCCTGGCTGTGCGGTAGATCTGCGGCCTTGGCAACATCCTGGCCGAGGAATTCCATGATTTCCGGCCAGCGCTCAAGGGCTTCATCGGTCGCGGCGTCGTTGCCGCGCTGATAGGCGCCGATGGCGATCAGGTCGCGGTTGGCCGAATAGGCCGAGACCAGCCGCTTCAGCTTGCGGATGCGCAGGCGCCACGGTTCATCGGCGATTTCCGTGACTACACGGCTGACCGACGATTCCACGTCGATGGCCGGGTACAGGCCGCTGTCGGCCACGCGGCGCGAGAGCAGGATGTGGCCGTCGAGAATCGCGCGCGCAGCATCGGCGATCGGATCCTGCGGATCGTCGCCCTCGGTCAGCACGGTGTAGAAGGCGGTGATCGAACCGCGGCCCTTGGCGCCATTGCCTGCGCGTTCGACCAGTGCCGGCAGCTTGGCGAACACCGAGGGCGGATAGCCGCGGGTGGTCGGCGGCTCGCCCACCGACAGGCCGATCTCGCGCTGCGCCTGGGCGAAGCGGGTCAGCGAATCCATCAGCAGCAGGACGTTCAGGCCCTGGTCGCGGAACCACTCGGCGATGGCGGTGGCGCGGTAGGCGCCATGCAGGCGGGCCAGCGGCGGACGGTCGGCCGGGCTGGCCACCACCACGGCGCGGCGCAGGCCTTCCTCGCCGAGAGTGCTTTCAACGAAATCGCGCACTTCGCGGCCACGCTCACCGATCAGGCCGACCACGATCACGTCGGCGGCGGTGTAGCGGGTCATCATGCCCAGCAGCGTCGACTTGCCGACGCCGGAACCGGCGAACAGGCCGACACGCTGGCCACGGCCGATCGGCAGCAGTGCATTGATCGCGCGCACGCCCACGTCCAGCGGCTGGGTGATCGGTTCGCGTGCCAGCGGATTGATCGAGACGCCGGCCATGCCGACGTGGCCTTCCGCACGGATCGGGCCCTTGCCGTCCAACGGCACGCCATCGCTGTCGATGACACGACCGAGCAGGCCTTCGCCCACTTCCACGCCACCACGGCGGGCCGATGGCACCACCCGCGCATTCGGCAGCAGGCCGTGCAGTTCGGCGCTGGGCATCAAGTAGGTGCGTTCGCCGGCGAAGCCAACCACTTCGGCATCGACCCAGCCGCCATCGACCACTTCCACCTTGCAGCTGGCGCCGAGCGGTGCTTCGCAGCCGACCGCTTCCAGGGTCAGGCCGACCGCCCGGCGCAACACGCCCTCGCGGATCAACCCGCGGCCGTGCGCGGTGTCGACCTTCAGGCTGTCCAGGCGGTTGGCCAGGCGCAGGTTGCGGGGAATGGTCCAGTCGGCCGGCGGAGACGACGGCGATGCGGTGTCGGTGTTCATGCGATGGCTCCGGTCTGGCGGATCACGGCGTCCAACGCGCCGCGCAGGCGGGCTTCCAGCGTGCCGTCGATGCGCACCGCTTCGGCATGCACGCGCAGATCACCACGGCTCAGGCTGGTGTCAGGCACCAGCCGCTGCTGCGGCGACAGGGTCAACAACGGGGCGAGGGCGGTGATGTCATCCGGATGCAGGCGCACTTCCACCTCACGGTTGCTGCCGCCAACGGCGTCAATCGCCTCGCCGACCAGTTGCCCCAGCAGCGCCGGGTCGGCCTCGTAGGCACGGCCTACCAGCGCACCGGCGATGCGTACCGCCAGTTCGCCGAGGGCGCCGACCACTTCATTTTCCAGGCGCGCCAGCGGCCGCCCGAAGTTATCGAGGATGCCCTCGATCTGCGCGACCAGCCGGCGCACCTCGGCCTGGCCCTGGCTGAAACCATCGGCATGGCCGTGGTCGAAACCTTCCTTCTCGGCGCTGTCCTGGATCGCCTGGATTTCTTCCAGGGTAGGCAGCTGCAGCGGCGGCTCCGGCTCATGCTCCGGGTCCGGCTCGGTGAGTTCGAAGGCATCCTCGTGGTCCAGCACCGGTTCGGGCTGGGCCAGCAGATCCGGGGCAAGCCAGCGCACGACGTTGCTCACAACATCGCCTCCGCGCTGCCACCGATGGTGACGGTGCCCTCATCGGCCATGCGCTTGACGATGGCCAGGATCTCGCGCTGCGCCACTTCCACGTCGGACAGGCGCACCGGGCCGCGTGCTTCCATGTCTTCCAGCAGGATCTCGGCCGCGCGCTGGGACATGTTGCGGGTGATCTTGTCGCGCACCTTGATGTCGGCGCCGCGCAGGGCCAGGCCCAGTCGTTCGCCGCTGACTTCGCGCAGCACCAGCTGCATCTCGCGGTCGTCCAGGTCCACCAGGTCGTCGAACACGAACATCAGGTCCTGGATGCGGCCACTCAGCGGTGCGTCGATGCGTGCGATTTCGCCCAGGATCGCCTGGTCCTGGCCGCTGTCCATGAAGTTGAGGATGTTGGCCGCGCACTGCACGCCGCCGATGTTGGACGACTTCAGGTTCTGGTTGCCGGCGAACTGGCGTTCCATGATCTCGTTGAGTTCGTTCAGCGCATTCGGCGGAATACCGTCGAGGGTGGCGATGCGCAGCAGCACATCCACACGGGTGCGGTCGGGCAGCAGCTTCAACGCGTCGGCGGCCTGGTCGGTTTCCAGGTGCGCCATCACGATGGCGATGATCTGCGGGTGCTCGTTGCGCACCAGATCGGCCACCGCGCGCGGGTCCATCCACTTCAGTGCATCCAGGCCGGTGGTATTGCGGCCCAGCAGGATGCGGTCGATCAGGTTGCCGGCCTTCTCGCTGCCCAGCGCCTGCACCAGCATGTTGCGGATGTAGTCGTCCGAGCCCACGCCCAGCGAGGTCTTCGAGCCCAGTTCCTGGCTGAACTGGTCCATCACCCGTTCCACCTGTTCGCGGGTGATGTCGGACATGGTGGCCATGGCGATGCCGATCTTCTGCACCTCCTTCGGCTCCATGTGGCGCAGCACTTCGGCCGCGTCCAGTTCACCGAGCGACAGCAGCAGGACGGCGGCGCGCTGCACGCCGGTCAGGGGAGCGACCTCAGTCATTGGCCACCCAGCCCTTGACCACCTGGGCCACGCGCTTGGAGTCGGTCTTCACGGCTTCACGGGCCATCCGCAGTCGTTCCTCATAAGAATCCACCGGCAGGGCCAATGCTTCCGGCCCGCCCAGGCTTGCCCGATCGGCGCCCAGCGCCGGCAGCGGGGTGCCATCGTCATCGACCAGCTGCACGTCCGCGGTATGCGGTTCCAGCGCCAGTTCTTCGTTCTTGCGGTTCTGCCCGGTGATGCCGCGCAGTGCCGGGCGCAGTACGCCGAACAGCAGCGCCATCACCACCAGCGCACCCAGCAGCATGCGGCCGGCATCGTGCACCCACGGCAGTTCCCACCAGGCTGGGCCTTCCACCGGCGTGGTATCACGCACGAACGGGGCATTCATCACCGACACGGTGTCGCCGCGCTCGGCACTGAAGCCGACGGCCTGCTTGACCAGTGCCTCGACCCGGGTCAGTTCTGCCGCCGACAGCGGCTGCGGTGCAACCTTGCCGTTGGCGCCGGCGCGCGGCACGTTGTCCACCAGCACCGCTACCGACACGCGCTTGATGCGGCCCGCTGGCTGGCGGGTGTGCTGCAGGGTACGGTCCAGCTCGTAGTTGCGGGTCGCGTTCTTGCTGCTTTCGGTTGGCGCCTGCGCGGTGGCTGGTGCGGCGGCCTGGCCCGGCGGGCTGTTGCTGGTCGCACCCGGTACGCCCTGCGGGCCCGGCGTGTTGCTGGTGTTCTCGCTCATCTGCTCGCTGCGCAGTTTCTGCGGCTCGCCGTTGTAGAGCTCGCGCGCTTCTTCGGTCACCGAGAAGTCCATGTCGACGCTGACTTCCGGATTGACCCGGCCGGGACCGGTCATCGGTTCCAGCAGTTCGCGGATGCGCTGGTTGAAGGAGGTTTCCTGGCGGCGCACCTGTTCGAACTGAGCCGCGTTGACCGCCGCTTCGCTGTTCGGGTCACTGACGCTGAGCATGCGCCCGCTCTGGTCGACCACGGTGACGCGTTCCGGCGCCAGATCGGGAATGGCGGCAGCGACCATGTGCACGATCGCATCGACCTGGCTGCGTTCCAGCTGCTGGCCGCCGCGCAGTTCCAGGGTGACCGAGGCACTGGCCACGTCACGCTGGCGGGTGAACGCGCTGGGCTTGGGAATGGCCAGGTGCACGCGAGAATCGCGCACCGGGCGCAGCGTGTTGATGGTGCGCGACAGCTCGGTTTCCAGCGCGTGCTGGTAGCGCGCGCTTTCCACGAACTGGCTGACACCGAAACCCGGATCGCGCTCCATCAGCTCGAAGCCGAGCTTGCCGCTGTCGGTCAGGCCCGAGCCCGCCAGTTTCAGGCGGGCATCGTGCAGATTCTTTTCCGGCACGGTGATGCCACCGGTGGCCGGGTCCAGCTGGAACGGAATCTGTGCGGCACGCAGCAGGTCGGTCGCTTCAGCGGTGGCCTTCTGGTCCAGGCCGGTGTACAGCGGCACCATGCCCGGCTTCTGCGACCAGAAGAACACGAACAGGCCTGCCGCCACGGCCACGGCGATCATCGCCATCAGTCCGAGCCGACGGGTGATCTGCAGGCTTTGCAGCCGGTCGAACCACTGGCCCGCCTTTTCGGCGTTCAGGGATTCCTTGGAGAGCGACAGGGCCATGCGGTTCTATCCTTACAGCGGCATGTTCATCACGTCCTGGTAAGCCTGGACGAGACGGTTACGGACTTCCACGGTGGCGCGGAAGGCGATCTGGGACTGCTGCGAGGCGACCATCACCTTGGCGAGGTCGGCGCCGGGTTCACCCAGTTCGAAGGCCTTGGCGAGGGCGCCGGATTTCTGTTGCGCGTCGTTGACGCCGGCGATGGCGCCGCGCAGGGTTTCGGTGAAGCTGGCAGGCTGGACCTGCGGCGCATCCAGCACCGTGCCCGGCAGGGCATTGCTACGCGGCGCTTCGGCCAGCGGGTTGAGCGCCGGCTGTCCCACCTGGGTCTGGTAGGAGCGGATCTGGGAAAGGATCGAAGTGACGGAGTGGGACATCTGCAACGGTTCCAGAAACAGGGATGGGGGTGTCTGCTGGAGCTAGTGCAAGTGCCGTGCCGAAATCGATGATCGGTTCAGTGACGTGAGGGTTGGCGGGTGTTCGGCAGGGCTGCGCCCTGCACCTGCCGAAGCAACGGCAAAGGCCGGAGCAACAGCAGAAGCTGGCTATCCGGGGGATGGCGGGGTGGGTCCGATTGCGGGGGACGCCGTGAATACGTCCCTGTAGGCTCGGTCGCGCCATCCATGGCGCTCACGCCCCCGCAACCGAACCCACCCCGCCCTCGACAGTTTCCTGCGATCTGTCGGATTGACACGGGGTCGGATCCCGTTGCGACGCAACGGGATCCGACCCCGATGACGCGTCATTTCACCGGCGTCGGTTTTTTGGCCTATGGCTCCAACTGGAGCGGCGCAGACCGTCAACAGATAGATGCGTCGACAGATACTCCGTGTGCTTCGAAGCAAGCTCGGCGCCACATGGCGCGAACCCTCCGTCACAAAGAAACCGTCGGAGGCGTGGGCGGGTCAGGGTGCGGGGGCGTGAGCGCCATGGGTGGCGCGACCGAGCTTACATGGACGTACTTGCAGCGTCCCCCGCACCCTGAGCCGCCCGCGCATCGCGCAGGAAGCCAGCTGTTGCTGTTGCTTCGGCCGTTGCTTCAGTTGTTGCCTCTGCGGGTGCCGGGCGGTAGCCCGGCAACAGCACCCCCCACAAACACGAACGCCCGGGCAAGCCCAGGCGTTCGTGCCCCCTTCATGCTGGCAACGCGTGTCAGCTGGCCAGTTCGGCTGGCTCGCGTTCGATGCCGTACTTGCGCAGCTTCTCCACCAGGGTGGTGCGGCGCAGGCCGAGCAGCTGGGCGGCGTGGGCGACTACGCCCTGGGTGCGTTCCAGTGCTTCGTTGATCAGGCCCAGTTCGATGTTGGCCATGTGGTTGCGCAGGTCCAGGCCGTCGTCCGGCAACGCGGCGGGCGCGGCGGCGCGGTTGACGGCGATGCCGTGTTCGAGCGACGGCTGGTTGCCGCTGCCCGGGGTGTGGAACGAGAAGCTGCGCAGGTCCAGGCGCTCTTCGCTGGCGACCACCGGCGGCGCTGTGGCAACAGCGACGGCGGCCAGTGCGGCATCGCCGCGATAGCGTGCCGGCAGGTCCTGCACGCGCACCGAGCCACCTGGGTGCAGCACCGCCAGGCGTTCGACCAGGTTGGTCAGCTCGCGCACGTTGCCCGGCCACTCATAGCTGGCCAGCGCCTGCAGCGCTTCCGGCGTGAAGCGCACTTCGCCGCGGCCGGTGCGCGCCAGCTGGGTGGCGATGGTTTCCACCAGCGCCGGCAGGTCTTCGCGACGCTCGCGCAGGGCCGGCACATCGATCGGGAAGACGTTGAGGCGATAGAAAAGATCCTCGCGGAACTTGCCATCGGCAATCCGGCTTTCCAGGTCGCGATGGGTCGCGGCGATCACCCGCACGTTGCAGCGGATGGTCTGGTTGCCGCCAACACGCTCGAAGCTGCGTTCCTGCAGCACGCGCAGCAGCTTGACCTGCATCGGCAGGCTCATGTCGCCGATCTCATCGAGCAGCAGGGTGCCGCCCTCGGCCATTTCGAAACGGCCCTTGCGCGCGGTCAGCGCGCCGGTAAAGGCGCCTTTTTCGTGGCCGAACAGCTCGCTTTCCAACAGTTCCGCCGGAATCGCGCCGCAGTTGATCGCCACGAACGGACCATCGCGGCGCGGCGAGCGCTGGTGGATGCTGCGCGATACCACTTCCTTGCCGGTGCCCGATTCGCCCAGCACCAGCACGGTGGTGTCGAACGCGGCGACCTGCTCGATCATCGTGCGCAGGGCGCTGACCGCCGGACCGTTGCCGGTCGGGCCTTGCTCCTGCACGGCACCGGCCTGGTGCTCGGCATCCAGGCGCTTGAGGCTGGCACGGCGCAGCAGGGCTTCCATCTGTGCGTGGCGCAGTGGCGCTTCCAGCGGCCAGATGTTGGCTTCGTGCAGGCCATGCCGGTGGGCGAACGCAGTGGCGTCACCGTCGGCCAGCAGCACCGGCGGCGGCAGGCTGCTGCCACCCAGCCAGGCGTACAGCGCGGTGCTGGCGGCACTGTCGTCCAGGTTGCCGACGATCACCGCCATCCAGTCGTTCTGGCGCTGGCGGGCCAGGTCGAAATCGGCTGCGTCGGAAACCCAGCGCGGGTTGAAGTCCATGAATTCCAGCAGGGCGACGGTGCGCTCGGCACGCACCGCATCGTTGTCCAGTACCAGGATGCGCGATTCGCTCACGACCGTTCCTCCCTGAGGCCTTCCAGGATCGGCATGACTTCCTGGATGTAGGACAGCTTGCTGACGAAGTTGTCGGCGCCGGCGCGCAGCGCGTGTTCGCGATGCTCGACGTCGTCGAAGTGGCTGGCGATCACGATATACGGTGCATCGTCCTGCGACTTGATCAGGCGGGTGGCCTGCAGGCCGCCCATTTCCGGCATCGCCAGATCCATCAGCACCACCTGCGGGCGCAGGCTTTCCGAGCGTTCGATCGCTTCCAGGCCGTTGCCGGCGCTGCCGACGATCTGCAGCCAGTCGATCTTGCGGAAGTGGCGCATCGCCGCGTTGATGAAGCCCTCGTGGTCATCGACCAGCAGAACTGTGAGCTTGTTCATGTCCAACATCCTTTTCAGCCCACCCGGGCCAGCTGCGGTTGCCTGGCGTTGACCCGGCGCCGTTCGCGGGCCGGGGCGATATCCAGTTGTTCGCGGTATTTTGCGACGGTTCGACGGGCAATGTTCACTCCCTGGCGTGACAGCAGGCCAGCGATGGCCTCGTCCGCCAACGGGCGACCGGCGGGCTCGGCATCGATCAGGCGGCGGACCATGGCCTTGACCGCCTGGCCGGACACGCTGGCCCCTTCCAGGCGCACCGCGAAGAAGTGCTTGAGTTCGAAGGTGCCGCGCGGGGTCTGCAGGTACTTGCCGGTAGTGATGCGCGAAACGGTGGATTCGTGCATGCCGATTTCCTCGGCCACTTCCTTCAGGGTCAGCGGTGCCATGGCTTCCTCGCCACGCACCAGGAAGGCGGCCTGGCGCTCGACGATCACCCGCGCGGTGCGCAGCAGGGTGTCATAGCGCATCGACAGGCCGCGGCTGAACCAGCGCGCCTCCTGCAGCATCTCGCGCAGCGCGGGGGCGGCCTCGCTGGTCTCGGCCAAGGCCTGCTCGTACTGGCTGTTGATCGACACGCGGCGGCTGGTGGCCGGGTTCAGTGCCACCTTCCATTGTTCATCGGCGTGCCAGGCAACCACGTCGGGCACCACCACTGCATTGCGCTCGGGCAGCAGGCTGTCGCCCGGGCGCGGCTGCAGCGACAGGATCAGGCGAACGGCTTCGCGCACGTCCTCGATCTCGGCATCGTGCTGGCGGGCGAGGGCGGGGTAGTCGTGGGCGGCCAAGGCATCGAGCGCGCCGTCCAGAATGCGCGCGGCCAGATGACGGGCCGGCACCACCCCGTGCAGGCTGCACAGCTGGGCCAGCAGCGATTCGCGCAGGTCCTGCGCAGCCATGCCGGCCGGCTCGCCCTGCAGCAGATGCTGGCGGATCGCTTCAACGCCGTTGGCATCGATATCGAACTGCGCGCTGGCCAGCAGTTGCAGCTGCGCCAGCGGTGCCTGCAGGTAGCCGGCATCGTCGCAGTGTTCCAGCCAGAAGGCGGCCACGGCCAGTTCGCGCTCGTCCAGGTCCAGCGCCAGGCGCTGCAGCACGCGCAGCTGCGGGTCGCTCGATTCGCCAGCGGCGATGCGCGCCATGCGGTCGTCGTCGCCGTCCTGCCAGTTGGCGCCGGACACATCCCACATCGAGGATTCGGGCAGCTCGTCGAACGCAGCCGTATCGAGCGTGGTGCTGGCGGCATCGGTGGCTTCAGCGGCGGGCGCTTCGGCGTCTTCGATTTCCAGTAGCGGATTGGATTCCAGCAGGCGCTGGATTTCCTGCTCCAGGTGCAGGCCGTCGAGCTGCAGCAGCCGGATCGACTGCAGCAACTGCGGGGTGAGGTGAAGCTGTTGACCCAGCTGGGTCGAAAGTGAAGCCTTCATCGTGATTCCCCGGCGCCGCTCCCCGACGCCTTGTGGAACACATCTTGCTTTTGATCCGGCAGGGGCGGAATCAGGGGGTTCCTGAGGGCGCTGGTGGTGTTCCCGACAGCGTGTAAGGAAAATCCCTACACGGGCGCGGGATTTTGACGATCCTGGTGGCTAAATCGTTGATTCGTGGTCGTTCGCAGTGGTCATCGCTCGCGCCTGTCGTACGGAATCCCGTCGGGGAGCGCGTGGGTGACGGTATTTCGTCGCCAATCCCGTGGGCGGCACCACGGCGTTACCCGTGGAGCGCGGACGTCATTCCAGCTCGTGCTGGTGGCGCGCAGCCAGCAGCAGCAGATCGTTGGCGCGGCGGCAGCCGAGTGACTCCATCATGCGCGCGCGATGGGTCTCCACCGTCTTGACGCTGATGCCAAGGTCGGCGGCGATTTCCTTGTTGCTCTCGCCCTTGCCGATGCGGCGAAGGATCTCGCGTTGGCGTGGCGACAGTGCGGCAATGCCGGTCGGCTTCTCGCGCCCGAGCATCGGCGCCAGCATCTTGGCCGAGATCTGCGGGCTCAGGAACACCTGGCCGGCATGCGCGGCACGCAGCGCCAGTTCCAGTTCCTGCGGTGCGGCATCCTTCACCACGAAACCGACGGCGCCGCGATCGAGTGCATCGCGCACGTGGGCGGCGTCATCATGCATGGTCATCATCACGATGCGCGTACCCGGTGCGCGCAGGCGGATGTCGCTCAGTGCTTCCAGGCCGGTACGGCCGGGCAGCGACAGATCCATCAGCACCACATCCGGCGCGTGCTGCAGGGCCATCTGCAGTGCCTGTTCGGCATTGCTGGCCTCGGCGACGAGCTGCACGTCGGCAAACCCCTGCAGCAGCCGCGCCAGGCCGGCGCGAACCAGGGTGTGATCGTCGACGATGAGAACTCGCACAGGCACGCTGGGGGTTGGGGAGGGGGGGTCCACCTTAACTTAGCTGAACGGGCACGCCAAGGGCCGTCCGTCCGCCTGCATGGTGGCAGATTTCAGCGTGCGCGGCGGGCCTCGGCCACCTGCCGCCGATGCAGTCGGAACAGATGCCGTTCCATCGCCATTTCCAGACCATCGCCGAGGTGATGGAAACGCAGCCACAGATAGTGGCCGCCGCCGCCATCGGCCGCTTCGGCGATGACTTCCACCGGCAGGTCGATATGATCGGGAAGCCAGTCGCTCGGTTGCAGGCGGACTACGCCGGCCTGGCCGGGCAGGCTGCCGCTGCGCGGGCCCAGCTGCAGGCGGATGCCACGGCGCGACCAGCGCACCGGGCGCAGCGTCGGTTCCTGGCCCTGCTGGCGGATCAGGCGGCCGAGCAGGACCATGGTCAGGTCCACCTTGGCTTCCAGCCGCTGCAGCTGCAGGCTGGCTTCGCTGCGTTCTTCGTGTTCGTCGACGCGACTGTCTTCGACCAGCGCCAGGCTGCGCAGCAGGCCTTCGGCGCTGCTGGTCCGGCCTGTTGCACTACCGGCCTGGAACTCGGCGGGCAGGGCCAGTTCGCAGCTGAGCGTTTCGTCGAACAGCTCGCTTTCGGCCGGGTGGTGCAGGGACGTGGTCGGCAGGACGGTCATGCCAGCGATTCTGCCTGCAGGTAGGCATGCGCGGCGCGAAGGGAGCGGCGGCCATCCTGCATCTGCACCGATACGGCATCGCGACGCTGGCGCAGCAGGCCAATCAGGCTCTGCTGGCGTTCCAGCAGCGCCGACAGCGGTGCGTGGTCGGCGCTGGTCAACGGTTGGCTCAGCAGTGCATGCAGGGTGCTGTCATGACCGTCGAGCAGGCTGTCGGCCTGTTCGAAGGCCTCTTCGCCGAGGGCCTTCTCGAAGGCATCCAGCTGCGCATTGAGTTCAAGCAGGCTCACGGTGCCACCGCCGCCGGTCGGCGCTGTTCATGCGGAATCGCATTCCAGGCACCGTCGATCTCGCCCAGCAGCTGCAGCGATTCGTCCAGTGCAGCGCGGTCGTTGTGCAGGTTGGCCTCGGTCAGGCGTTGCAGCAGGTAGTCGTACAGCGCCGACAGATTGCCGGCGATCTCGCCGCCGGCTTCATGGTCCAGCGAGCCGTTGAGGTGGGCGACGATCGCGCATGCTTCGCCGATCGCCTTGCCCTTGCCGGCCTGATCGCCCTGCTCGAGGGTGGCCTGGGCACGGCGTACGCGCTCCAGTGCGCCGGACAGCAGCAGCGCCACCAGTTTGTGCGGATCGGCATCGGCGACCGCACTGGTCACACCCACCTGGCGGTATTGCTCGGCGTACTGACGGCTGGAACCGTACATTCGTGATTCTCCCTTGCGCGGTGTGCCGGGGTGCGGTCGAAGGGACCGTTGACGCCGGCACTGCGATGATTGCTGTTGCGTCCGTTATCGGTGCGTACGGCGCCAAACTTGAGCGCCGTGCGTGTTTCCTCAGCGGTTCAACTGAGCCAGCTGCTGCTGCAGCGCGGTGTTGCTCTGCTGCAGCTTGCCCATCAGGCTGTCCAATGCCACGAACTGCTTCTTGTAACGGGCCTCGACACCGACCATGCGCGCGTCCAGGTCCTTGCGGCGCTTGTCGATGTTGTCCAGCGTGGTGTTCAGTCCCTTGGTGCGGGCGACGAAGGCGCCTTCCTTGCCGACCGTGGTGCTGACGTAGCCGTCCACCAGTGAATACAGCCGGCCGGCACCACCGGTATCGCCGGTGACCGCCTGGCGGATCTTCTCCGGCTGGGCGGCGAGGGCGGCGGCGAACTTGGTGCTGTCCAGCACCAGGGTGCCATCGGCGTTGGGGTAGCCGCGGGTCTGCAGACCCAGCGCCTTGGCGTCCAGCTGGTCGCCCGCCAGGTCCTTGAGCACGCCGGACATCGTCGAACGCAACTGCGCGATCGCACCACGCATCTGCGCGTCGCCGGTCAGTGCGGCCGCTTCCTTGGTCTTCGGGTCGTACTTGGTTTCGGTGTTGATCGCCGCGACGGCCGCGTTGTAGGCGGTGACGAATTCCTGCATCACCTTGGTCGCGGCGGTCGTGTCGGTGCTGATGACCACCGTGCTCTTGCCCTGTTCCTTCAGGTTCAGGGTCAGGCCTGGCACGGCATCGGCCACGGTGTTGCTGGCACTCACTACTTCCACGCCATCAATGGTCAGCAGCGCATCCTTGGCGGGGCTGTTTTCCTTCAGGCTGCCGACCAGCGCGCCCAGCTTCGGATCGCTGCCGGCGTACTCCAGCTTGATGGCGCTGGCTGCACCGGTCTTTTCCTGGGCGATGGACAGGTACTGATTGTCGCCGGAGGTGATCAGCGTCGCCTGCACGCCTTCCTTGCGGCCAGCGGCGTCGATCTTGTTGCGGACGGTGGTGAGGGTGTCGCCTTCCTCCACCTGGATGTTCATGGTCTTGGCCTTGTCACCCACGCCGACGGTCAGCGTCAAGGTTCCGGCACCGAAGGTGTCGGTCTTGGGCACCGAGGTGTCGGCGATCAGCTTGTGGGCCGATGCCAGGTTCTTCACCTCGATCAGATGGGTGCCGTTGGACGCGGCGGCCTTGCTGGTGCCCACGTCGTACAGCGCTACCGACGCGGTCAGCACATCGTTGGCGTTGTTGGGGCCGGCTTTGCCGGTGGCGGTGACGGTGCGGGTGTCGAAGGCAGTGGTGGCCTTCAGCGCGGTCAATGCGGTCTTCAGCTTGTCGAACGCCGAGGTGACCGTGCCGAGCGACGACAACTGCATCTTGGTCTTGGACTGCTGCAGGTTCAGCGCGTTGTCGGCCGGCTTGCGGTCCGCCGCGACCAGCTGGTTGACGATGCTGGAGATATCCAGCCCTGAGCCAATGCCACCGTATCCAAAGTCTGCCACGTCGTTTCTCCTGGTATACGGGCCTGGCCGTCGTGCGGCGGCCCGTCTTCAACGAAAATAGCGGCCTGCGCCGCTGGGTCTTGAGGACTTCGTTGATGCATGCGCCGTGCCACTGGCCGGTGAGGCAGTTCTGGCACGCCGGTTGCAGGAGGTCTGGGGCAGGGTGCGGGTGGGTTCACCGCAGGCTGCCGGGGGTCTGTAAAAAACCCTCCCCCAATGCAGGGGAGGGATCAGGCTACTGACAATCGGGGGGAGACGAAGCCGCCCGGTACGTACAGTCAAAATGCACAACGCTGAAAGAGAGGTCCGCAGGGGCGGGCGATGCCAAGCCGGTTCGGGAAGCTTCCCGGGCCGGGCATGGCCCGCGCCTGTGTACGCCGTGGCTGTCGGGTTGCCGCTACCGTCGGTTCAATCCGACGGTAGCGGCGCCTTCTTGCCGTGGATCAGCGCAGCAGGCTGAGCACGCCCTGCGGCACCTGGTTGGCCTGGGCCAGCATGGCCGTACCGGCCTGCTGCAGGATCTGGGTGCGGGTCAGCTCAGCGGTTTCCTTGGCGAAGTCGGTGTCCTTGATGCGGCTGCGCGACGCCGACAGGTTCTCCGAAGAGGTCTGCAGGTTGGCAACGACCGAGGTGAAGCGGTTCTGGATCGCACCCAGGTCGGCGCGGGTGCTGTTGATCGCACCCAGGGCCTTGTCGACCACTTCCAGCGACTGCTGGGCGCCGAGCACGGTGCTCACGTCCAGCTTCTGCACGTTGGCCGAGGTATCGGTACCGGCGGTGTAGGCGCCAGCGGCTGCCGCGGTGCCCCAGGTCTTGCCGGTGGCGTCGTAGTCGCTGCGCATCAGGGCGATATCGGCAGCGGCAACGGCCTTGCCTTCCTTCACCGAGCTCAGCTTCAGCGTGCCGTCGGCATTGGCTTCGGCGTAGATGCCGGCTTCGCCGAGCTTGGCATTGATGGCGGTCGCCACGGCCTTGGATGCGTCGGCGGTGGTGGCACCGGCCTTGACTTCAACCGTGCCGATGTCCACGCCCATCACCGTGCCGGAGAAGCGTGCACCGTCGGTGCTGGCGGCCAGCGCAGCGGTCGCGCCGGTGGCAAAGGTCGAGGTGCCCAGCGAGCCAGCCTTGGCGTCGATGGTCTTGTCGATGGCGATGGCCTGGCCGGCGTTGGCGCCGACCTGGAACAGCTGGCTGGAGAACGAACCGTCCAGCAGCTTGGTGCCGTTGAAGTCCGACTGCTTGGCGACGCGGTCGATTTCCGAGACCAGCTGGGTCACTTCGGCCTGCAGCGCCTTGCGGTCGCTGGCCGAGTTGGTGGCGTTGGAAGCCTGCACCGACAGCTCACGGACGCGCTGCAGGTTGTTGCCGATTTCGGTCAGCGAACCTTCGGCGACCTGGGCCAGCGAGATGCCGTCGTTGGCATTGCGGATGGCCACGTCGGTACCGCGGATCTGCGTGCCGAAGCGCTCGGAGATGGCCAGGCCGGCCGCATCGTCCTTGGCGCTGTTGATGCGCGAACCGGAGGACAGGCGCTGGATGGTGGTAGCGAGCGAGCTGCCGCTGGTGCTCAGGTTGCGCTGAGCATTCAGGGACATGGTGTTGGTGTTGATGACTTGTGCCATGGTGCTTTTCCTTTGGCGAAGGTGGAACGTATTTCAGGAGCCGGGCGGCAGCTCAGCCGCCGCCCGGTGGTCGATCAAGAAGCGGATCAGCGCAGCAGGCTGAGCACGCCCTGCGGCACCTGGTTGGCCTGGGCCAGCATGGCCGTACCGGCCTGCTGCAGGATCTGGGTGCGGGTCAGCTCGGCGGTTTCCTTGGCGAAGTCGGTGTCCTTGATGCGGCTGCGCGACGCCGACAGGTTTTCCGACGAGGTCTGCAGGTTGGCAACGACCGAGGTGAAGCGGTTCTGGATCGCACCGAGGTCGGCGCGGGTGCTGTTGATCGCACCCAGGGCCTTGTCGACGATTTCCATGGCCTGCTGTGCACCCTTCACGGTGCTGACGTCCAGGTTGCTGGCGTACTTCGAAGCCGGCGCCGCCGCAGCGGTGGTGGCGGTGAAGGTCGGCGCGGTGGCGCCGGTCCAGGTGCCCGGGGTTGCGGTGATGGCCTTGAACGAGCCGTCAGCGTTGGTGCTGTCCTTGACCGAGGTCAGGGTCACGCCGGTGGTGCCGTTCACTTCGGCATAGACGCCGGTTTCGCCGATCTTGGCGTTGATCGCGGTCACCAGTGCTTCGCGCGAGGCCTTGCCGGTGGCAGCGGCGTCGGCGCCCTGCTTGACCGAGACGTCGGCGATGGCCACGCCGTTGATCGACAGGCCGGTGGTGCTGAAATCACCGTTGGTGCCCGGATCGGCCAGGGCCAGTGCGTTGGTGTCGAACTTGGCGCCACCCAGGGCGTTGGCCTTGGCATCGATGGTCTTGTCGATGGCGATGGCCTGGCCGGCGTTGGCGCCGACCTGGAACAGCTGGCTGGAGAACGAACCGTCCAGCAGCTTGGTGCCGTTGAAGTCCGACTGCTTGGCGACGCGGTCGATTTCCGAGACCAGCTGGGTCACTTCGGCCTGCAGCGCCTTACGGTCGCTGGCCGAGTTGGTGGCGTTGGAAGCCTGCACCGACAGCTCGCGGACGCGCTGCAGGTTGTTGCCGATTTCGGTCAGCGAACCTTCGGCGACCTGGGCCAGCGAGATGCCGTCGTTGGCATTGCGGATGGCCACGTCGGTACCGCGGATCTGCGTGCCGAAGCGCTCGGAGATGGCCAGACCGGCCGCATCGTCCTTGGCACTGTTGATGCGCGAACCGGAGGACAGGCGCTGGATGGTGGTGGCCAGCGAGCTGCCGCTGGTGCTCAGGTTACGCTGAGCATTCAACGACATCGTGTTGGTGTTGATTACTTGTGCCATGAGGAGAGGTCCTTGAGCGGTTGCACGTGAGTTGGGTTAGACGCCCCCGACGTGCCCCGGGGGCGGCTCATGTCAGCGCTGCAACAGGCTGAGCACGTTCTGCGGTACCTGGTTGGCCTGGGCCAGCATGGCCGTACCGGCCTGCTGCAGGATCTGGGTGCGGGTCAGCTCGGCGGTTTCCTTGGCGAAGTCGGTATCGCGGATGCGGCTGCGCGATGCGGACAGGTTCTCCGAGGAGGTCTGCAGGTTGGCGACCACCGAGGTGAAGCGGTTCTGGATGGCGCCGAGATCGGCGCGCACGCTGTTGACCGATTCGAGGGCCTTGTCGACGATCGACATCGCCTTCTGTGCGCCCTCGGCCGTGGTGACGTTCAGGTCCTTGACGAAGCTGGCCGTTGCGCCGGTCAGCGTGCCGCCGTTGGTGCTGGTCTCGGTCAGGCCCAGGCCGGCGATGGTGGCGGCGGTGACGCCGGCCGGCGGGGTGGCGGCGCTGACGCCCAGGGTGAAGGTCTGGCCGTCCTTGACCGATGCCAGGCTGACCACGCCGGCGTTGACGGAGGCGACCACGCCGGTTTCGCCCAGCTTGTTGTTGATCGCAGCAGCGGTGGCCGAGGTGATCGACTCGCCGGCCTTCACGGTGAAGTCGCTGACGGTGACCGTGGTGGCGGTGCCGCCCGGCGGGGTCACCGAGATCTGCAGGCCGGAATAGGTGGTATCGGCGGTTGCCTTGTCGACGGCCAGTGCGGTGCCGGTGTAGCCGTTGGCGAAGTTGGCCGCGCCCAGCGAATCGGCCTTGGCGTTGACCACGCTGTTGATGGCGATGGCCTGGCCGGCATTGGCGCCCACCTGGAACAGCTGGCTGGTGAACGAACCGTCCAGCAGCTTGGTGCCGTTGAAGTCGGCCTGCTTGGCGACGCGGTCGATCTCGCTGACCAGCTGGGTCACTTCAGCCTGCAGCGCCTTGCGGTCGCTGGCCGAGTTGGTGGCGTTGGAGGCCTGCACGCCCAGTTCGCGGATGCGCTGCAGGTTGTTGCCGACTTCGTTCAGCGAACCCTCGGCGACCTGGGCCAGCGAGATGCCGTCGTTGGCATTGCGGATGGCCACGTCCAGACCACGGATCTGGGTGGTGAAGCGCTCGCTGATGGCCAGGCCGGCCGCGTCGTCCTTCGCGCTGTTGATGCGCAGGCCGGACGAGAGGCGCTGGATGGTGGTAGCGAGCGAGCTGCCGCTGGTGCTCAGGTTGCGCTGAGCGTTGAGCGACATCGTATTGGTGTTGATTACCTGTGCCATGGGGTCGTCTCCTCTTATGTGGAACCCGTTGGTGAATGAAACGAAGCGCCGCCTGATTTTTTTGTTTGGCTGTGTGCTTCGCCGTTGCCAAATGAATAACGGCGCTTTGTCAACAACCTTTAGCGGGGAATTTCGTTGCAGCCGAATTTCGTCGCTTAAGGCTGTTTTTCCGGGGATTTCCGCCGGCCCGGAAGGGGCGGGGTGAACCCTGGATGGGGCGGCCAGGCAGGACCTGGCCGGCGCCAGAAGAGGTATCGGCGCCCGCCCGGCAAGCTGAATGGTGGCGCTGGGGTGTATCCCTGGCGGAAACGAAAAAGGCCGCGATGCAGGGCATCGCGGCCTTGGGCTCCAACGCGGGTACGTGGAATCAGCGGATCTTGTTGAACAGCGACATCGACTGCATCTGCGAGAACAGTGTCTGTGCCGCCTGTAGCGCGGTGCTTTCCAGCTGGTACTGGCTCAACGCGTCGGCGTAGTCCAGGTCGCGCATCTGCGACAGCGTGGTCTTCAGCGTCACGCCATTGGCCTCACGCATTTCCGCCGCATTGTCCAGCGCCTTCAGCTGCGCACCGCCGGCAGCACGCGAATCGATCATCCGTTCCGCAGCGCGGCCGACATCGCGCAATGCGCTCTGCAGTTCGTTCTGCTGCGCGGCCATCTTCGCCGGCGTACCGGTATCGGCATCCAGCGCGGCGATCAGCTTGTCCATGGTGCCAAAGATGTCGCGGCTGCTGGCGGCCTGCACATTGAAGCTGTCACCTGTCGCTGGTGCGCCCGCGATCTGCAGGCGAACGCCGTTGATCTCCAGTTCGCTGCCGGCCTTGTAGGTGCCGGTGCTGGTCACGTTGCCGGCACTGTCGAGCACTTCGTACTGGTCGGCGGCAGTGAAGCGCACACTGAATGACTGCCCGTTCCAGCTGTCGCTGCCATCGCGGGTGATGTTGGTCAGCACGCCGTTGCCGGTGTTGCCTGCCGCTGCGCTGCCATCAACGAAGCCATCGCCGGTGGGAATGCGCAGGAAGATCTCGCTGCCGGGCAGGGCATCGCGCACGTAGGTGTCCGGACCGACTTCCACCTGGCGCTGGGTCTGATCGCCGCGATAGACCACCTTGCCGTCGATCTTGGCGAACGGCGGATCGCTGTCGTTGGTGCCACCGAACACGTAGCGGCCGGTGCCGTCGCTGCTGTTGGCCAGCGACAGCAGGCCCTCGCGGATCTGGTTCAACTCGGTGATCAGGGTCTTCTTGTCAGGCGCACTCAGAGCGGGGTTGCTGGCCTGGATGGTCAGGTCGTTGACGCGTGCCATCAGGTCGTTGACCTGGGCGAGGGTGTTTTCCTGCACACCCAGGCGGTTCTGCACGTTGTTGCCGTTGAGCTTCATGCGCTCCAGTGCGGCCAGGCTGCGGTCCAGGCCAACCGCGGCACCTGCAGCGACCGGATCGTCCTTGGCGCTGACGATCTTGCTGCCGGTGGCGATCTGCTGTTCCAGATGGCTGAGCTTGGCCTGCTTGGCCATCATCAGCGCCACCGACTGGCTGTACATCATTCCGGTGGAAATGCGGTTGCTCATCGGCGCACGGCTCCCAGGATGGTCTGGAACATGGAGTCGGCAGTGGAAATCAGCTGCGAGGCGGCCTGGTAGGCCTGTTGCAGGCGCAGCATGTCGGCCGCTTCCTCATCGAGGTTGACGCCGGAGACTTCGTCACGCGCGGCCTGCGCCTGGTCGGCGATCACCTGTTGTGCCCCCAGCGAATACTCCGCCGAACGCGCCGCCGCACCGACCTGGGTGGTCAGCCCGCCCAAGGCACCGCCCAGTGTCACCGTGCCAGCGTTGAACGCCTTGGCCGATTCCACCTTGGACAGCTTGGTGGCGTTGCTGTTGTCCGACGAGCCGGCCGGGGTCGGAGTGATGTTGAAGGTGTCGCCATTCTTCGGCACGCCATCGAGCACGAAGCTCCAGCCGTTGGCGCTGATGGTCTGGCCGGGCGTGTAGGTCTGCGGCGGGCCACCATCGATGGTGTAGGTGGTGGCCGAGGTGAACACGATCGCAGCCGGGTTGCGCAGGTTGGCGTTCGCTGAGTCGGTCACGGTCACGCCGCTCAGCCTGCCGGTACCGGTGTTGGCCAGTGCCGCTGCACCCTTGATCGCGGCCGCCGCGGCAATGCGCGACGGATCGGTGATCGCCATCTCCAGGCTGCCGGCCACGCCGGCTGTCGGCTGCAGCAGGAAGCGGTCGTTGGCTGCCGGGGTACCGCCGACCACCAGCTTCACGCCGTTGATGACCAACGGGTCAGCGGCCGTACCGGTGCCGGTCAGCGGCACGCTGGCGCCGGTGTCGGCGCGGCTGGCAGCCCAGTTGCTGCCATCGAACTTCAGCACGATGTTCTGCGCTTCCAGTTTGCCGAGGTCACCATAGCTGGCGGTGATCGAACCGGTGCCGGTGTTGCTGGCATTGCCGGTGACACGCGGCGTGCCGATGTTGAAGAAGTCGCCGCCCATCTGGCCGTACAAATCGACGCCCTGGCGATGGGTGCTGTTGAACGTCTCGGCCAGGCCGACGGCCAGCTTGCCCAGTTCGGCCTGTGCCGGGGTCAGCACGGTGTCGCGGAACTCGAGCAGGCCGCCGATCTGGCCGCCCACCGCCTTCGGGTCGAGGGTGATGGTGCCACCCTGGGTCTGCAGCGCCAGCTGCAGGCGCTCGGGCTGGTACGGGTCGGCCACCGTAGTGACCTTCGATGCAGTGGTGCCCACCACCAGCGCCTGGCCGCCGGCGGTGTAGACGTTCATGATGCCGCCGTCCTGGACCACCGCGGTGCCGCCGGTGTAGCCCACCAGCTGCGAGATCAGCTGATCGCGGCGGTCCAGCAGGTCGGGCGCGGCGTTGGCGATGTTGGTGCCGATGGCACCGTTGATCTGCGCGATCTCCGACGCCAGCCGGTTGACCTCGGTGGCACCGGCCATCAACCCGTTGTTGACCTCGCCATTGAGGTTGTTCAGATGGGTGTTGAGCTGGCTGAAGCGGTTGGCCAGCGCCTTGCCACCATCCAGCATGTTCTGCCGGTCGGCAGTGCCGGCCGCGTTGGAAGACAGGCCGCTGACGGTGTCGAAGAAGTTCGACCAGACCCCGGCCACGTTGGTGGCCGCGTCAGAGAACAGCGCATTGACCCGGTCGGCCATGCCCGAAAGCTGCTTCAGGCGCGCCAACTCACCGCTGCTGTCGAGCAGGCGCGAGATCGCCAGCTGGTCGGCCGCGCGGCGGATGTCGACGATGCGGGTGCCGTTGCCAACGTCACCGTAGCCATAGTTCTGCGGGGTGGCGGTGGCGAAGTCGACCTTCTGCCGGCTGTAGCCGGGCGTGTTGAGGTTGGCCACGTTGTGGCTGGTGGTGGCCAACGCACGCTGGAAGGCGAGCAGGGCACTGGTACCGGTGGAAAGTACGCTGGACATGGGGTTCCTCAACGACGAGTGATACCCAGCGCCGCGGTTGCGGTGCTGGCGAAGGTCTGACCGATGCGTGAGCCGGCGTCGGCCACGGCGGCCACGGCGCGCTCGATGGTCGGGCCGCCGGCGATCGCGGCGATCTTGGCCGCGTAACGCGGGTCGGTGGCATAGCCGGCGCGTTGCAGGCCGCGCGCGAAGCCCTGCACATCGGTGCCGGCCTGCAGTGCCTGCTGGTAGCGCGGGCTGGTCTTCAGCAGCCGCACGTAGTCGGCAAAGCTCTCCGCGGGCGAGGTGTAGGCGCGGAAGCTGGCGGTCTCGTTGCGGCGCACGCCATCGACGTACTCATGGGTGCCGGCGCTGGCGCTCTGGCCCTTCCAGCCGGTGGCCTTGATGCCGAACAGGTTGTGCGAGGTGCTGCCATCGGCATGCTTGATCTGGCGCTTGCCCCAGCCGGTTTCCAGCGCTGCCTGGGCCACCAGGGCGCGGGCGTCCACGCCCAGTTCCTTGGCTGCGCTCTGCGCGTGCTGCCAGATACTGGCAACGAAGCCTTCGGGCGTGTGCGCGCCCAGCTGGGCGACGGCGGTGCGGGTGGCCAGCGCATCGGCCGGGGTGCCGCTGCTGCCGCGGTTGCTGGCGGTCGGCGCCCACTGGTCGCTGGCAGCGGCCCAATCGGCACCACCGATGGTGCCGGCATAGGGATCGTCGGTGCCCAGCGAACGGTGCATGCCGCTGCTTTCCCGGCCTGCAATCAGGTCCAGCGCCTGCTCCATCGGTGCGACCGAAGACTGCGCGCCCTCCTGCACACCGGCTGCCATCTGCTGCAGCATGCGCACGGCCTGGCCGGCATCCTGAAGCGGCAGCGACGGCGCCGCCGGGGCATTGAGCTGGTAGGCGCGGCTGGCCTTGGCCGGATCCACGCGGGTATCCAGTGCCGGGCCATCGGCCTGCGCGCCGGACAACTGGCGGGTGATCATGCTCGACAGGCCCAGGCCCTTGCCGCGGGTCATCGCCTCAGCGATCTTCTGGTCGTACATCTCCCGGAACATCTTGTTTTCCCCGGGGAACAGCGAATCGCCGAAGCTGGCATCACGCATGCTCTTGACCAGCATCTGCGCGAACTGGCCTTCAAGCTGGCGCGCGACCTTGTCGATCTTCGCCGGGTCGTTCTGCTGTGCGGGGCTCAGCTCGAATGCGGGAGTGATGCGCATGTCAGATCACCTCGAGCTCGGCGCTCAGGGCGCCGGCCTGCTTCAGTGCTTCCAGGATCGCGATCAGGTCGCCCGGTGCCGCGCCAACGGCATTCACCGCATGCACGATCTCGTCCAGGGTGGTGCCGCCGTTGAACTTGAACATGCGGCTGCCATCGTTTGTGGCGGTAATGGTCGACTGCGGCGTGGCCACGGTCTGGCCACCGGCAAAGGCGTTGGGCTGGCTGACGTTGGTGTTTTCCTGGATGGTCACCGTCAGCGAACCGTGCGAGATCGCGGCCGGGCCGACCCGGACCTGCTGGCCGATGACCACGGTGCCGGTACGCGAGTTGACCACCACCTTGGCCGGCGCAGCACCCGGGGTCAGTTCCAGGTTTTCGATACGGGCCAGCAGGCCGATGCGCGCACCGGCATCGGTCGGCGCACGCACGGCAACCGTGCCACCGTCCACCGCGCGGGCCGAGCCCTCGCCAAAGGCATTGTTGAGTGCACCCACCATCCGCGAGATGGTGGTGAAGTCGCTGTTGTGCAGGTTCAGGGTGATCTCGCCGCTGGCACCGAACACATCGGGCAGTGCGCGTTCAACGGTCGCACCGTTGGGAATGCGGCCGACGCTGGGCACGTTCACCGAGACGCGCGAACCGTCCTTGCCCTGCGCGCCGAAGCCGCCGACGATCAGGTTGCCCTGGGCAATCGCATAGACCTGGCCATCGGCACCGCGCAACGGCGCCATCAGCAGCGAGCCACCACGCAGCGACACCGCGTTGCCAATGGAGGACACGGTGATGTCGATCGGCTGGCCGGGCTTGGCGAACGGCGGCAGCTCGGCATGGATCGCCACCGCCGCCACGTTTTTGAGCTGCGGGTTGACGTTGGCCGGCACGTTGACGCCGAGCTCGCCCAGCAGGTTCTTCAGGCTCTGCACGGTAAACGGCGCCTGGCTGGTGCGGTCGCCGCTGCCATCCAGGCCGACCACCAGGCCGTAGCCCACCAGGGCATTGCCACGAACGCCACCCACCTGGGCCAGGTCCTTGATGCGCTCGGCGCTGGCCGGGGCAGCCACCGCGAAGATCATGAACACTGCGCAGCAGATCGACGCAGCGCGTCGCTGCCAGGAAGAAGAGAAGAAGAGTTTCATGGCCATACTCAGAACGGCGTCAGTCCGGAATTGAAGAAGCGGCTCAACCAGCCCATCGCGTTGGACTGCGCGACAGGGCCGCGGCCGCCATAGACGATGCGCGCTTCAGCCACGCGGCTGGAGGGCACGGTGTTGTCCGCGCTGATGTCACCGGGGCGCACGATGCCCTGAACCTGCACCAGTTCATCACCCTGGTTCAGGCGCAGGTTCTTCTGCCCCTGCACCACCAGGTTGCCGTTGGGCAGGCGCTGCACCACCGTCACGGTCACGTTGCCCTGCAGGCGGTTGCTCTGCGCGCTGTTGCCCTTGCCGGTGAAATCACGCGCGCCCTTGGCCGTCGCACTCAGGATGTCCTTGCCGCCCAGGGTGACCGGTGCGCCGAGAATCGACGGCGTACCGAGGCTCAGGTTCGATTCCTTGTTGGTGGCGGTGTTGGCGCTGGTCTGCGCGGTGGTGTTTTCCAGCAGGGTGATGGTCAGCAGGTCGCCGACATCGCGCGCACGGCGGTCCGAGTACAGCTGCAGCGTCGGGCCGGCAGCGTAGATCGCGCCAGCGGTCGGTTCGGCCTGCGGCGGCATGATCGGCTGCAACGGCGCCATCGTCGGATAGGGGCGCACGTCGCCAGCGATCACGCAGCCACCGAGCAGGGCAGCCACGGCGCAGGCGAGGGCAGTACGGGCGAAGGAAGAAAGGGGCGACATGGCAGTTTCCCGGTGAGGGCGGTCAGAGCTTGTTGCTGAGGTAACCGAGCATCGAGTCGGTGGTCGAGATCGCCTTGGCGTTCATTTCGTAGGCGCGCTGGGTTTCGATCATCGACACCAGCTCTTCCACCACGTTGACGTTGCTGCCTTCCAGCGCACCCTGCACCACGGTGCCAAGGCCATTCAGGCCAGGGTTGCCGTTCTGTGCCGGGCCGGAGGCCGTGGTTTCCAGGAACAGGTTTTCACCACGCGCCTGCAGGCCCGCCGGATTGACGAAGTCGGTCAGAGTCAGCGCACCCACTTCCACCGACGCCGCACCGTCGGCCATCTTCACGCTGATGGTGCCGTCGGTACCGATGGTCACCGACTGCGCGCCTTCGGGAATCTGGATGCCCGGCTGCACCGGGTAGCCGCTGTTGGTGACCAGCTCGCTGTCCTGGTTGATCTTGAACGAGCCATCTCGCGTATAGGCCGAGCTGCCGTCGGGCATCTGCACTTCGAAGAAGCCGCGGCCGTTGACCATCACGTCAAGCGCGCGACCGGTCTGCTGCTGGCTGCCCTGCTCGAAGTTCTTGGCGGTGGCCACCACGCGCACGCCGGTGCCGATCTGCAGGCCGGTCGGCAGCTGGGTCTGTGCCGAAGACGAACCGCCGGGCTGGCGCACCTGCTGGTACAACAGGTCCTCGAAGCTGGCGCGGTCCTGCTTGAAGCCGGTGGTGTTGGTGTTGGCGAGGTTGTTGGAAACCACCGACATGCGCATCTGCTGCGCATCCAGTCCGGTTTTCGCGATCCACAATGCCTGGTTCATCTTCGGAGTCCTGTCTGGGTGAAGCCGGCCGCGCGATGCGGCCCATGGGGTAGGGAGTGCAAGCGGCGTGCCAGCACCAGCGCAGGCCGGTGCCGGAATTCCGTCAGCTGCCCAGGCGCAACAGGCTGTTGGCGCTGCGCGCGTTGTCATCGCCGTGCTTGATCACCTGTACCTGCATTTCGTACTGGCGCTGCAGCTGGATCATCTGCACCAGCGCACCGGCGGCATCGACGTTGCTGCCTTCCAGCTGGCCGCTGTGCACCGCCGTGCCCTGCGCCTGGGCGAACGGCTGCAGTGGATCGGTGTTGCGGAACAGGCCATCCAGGCCGCGTTCGAGGCGTTCATCCGGCGCCTGCACCACCTTGATCCGGCCGATCATCGCCATCGTCTGCGGGCCTTCGCCCTGCGGGATGATCGAGATCGTGCCGTCGTTGCCGATCTCCATCGCCTGGTAGGGCGGAATCGCGATCGGGTTGTTGTTGTCATCCAGTACCGGACGGCCGCTGGAGGTCACCAGCTGGCCGTTCGGGGTCACCGACAGCGCGGCGCCACGGGTGTAGGCCTCGCTGCCATCGGTGGACTGCACGGCCAGCCAGGTGCCGGTCTGCAATGACAGGTCCAGCGGCTTGCCGGTGATGTGCTGCGCGCCGGCGGTGCGGTTGAAGCCCGCATCGACGTGCAGCGCATCCACCCGCGAGGCAAAGCCCGGGCCACGGATCGGGAAGGCTTCGGTGTTGGCCAGCGCTTCCTTGAAGCCGGGGGTGTCCGAGTTGGCGAGGTTGTGGCTGAGCGTTCCCTGCGCCTGCAGGGAGGCGCGGGCACCGGTCATCGCCACGTAAAGGGCTTTATCCATGCGGGGGGTTCCGTGACAGGGTCAGCAGGTCATCAACGGATGTTGATGACGGTCTGGGTGATCTGGTCCTGGGTCGTGATCATCTGCGCGTTGGCCTGGAAGTTACGCTGCGCGGTGATCATGTTGACCAGCTGTTCGGTCAGGTCGACGGTGGAGGACTCCAGCGAACCGGCCTGGATCTTGCCGAGGTTGGAGGTGTCGGCGGCGCCGGTGCGCGGCGTGCCCGAATCGAAGGTCTCCACCCACAGGTTGTTGCCCTTCTGTTCCAGACCCTGCGGATTGTTGAAGCTGGTCAGCGCCACCTGGCCCAGCGGCTTGTCGTCGCCGTTGGAATAGCGGGCGAACACCACGCCGGTTTCCGACACGGTGATCTCGTTGAGCTTGCCGGCCGCGTAGCCATCCTGCTGGGTGTTGCGCAGGGCGAACTTCTCGCCGTACTGGGTCGAGCCGCTCACATCCAGCGTCATGTTCAGCACGCCAGCGCCGGTGGTCGGGGTGAAGGTGCCGAGGCTGATCTTGCCGTTGGCCGGCGCCGTCAGCTTGCCGGCGTTGTCGAAGGTCAGCGGGGTCGGCGTGCCGGCCGGCTGGCCATCGACGTAGTTGTGCACCGTCCAGGCGTTGGTGGCCGCTTCCTTGACGAAGTAGGACACCTGGGTGTGGCTGACGCCCAGCGAGTCATACACGGTGATGCCGCCGCTGGAGTGGCTGTAGCTGTTGGAATTGGTCGGGTCGAAGGTGGTCACCGTCGGCTGCTTGGCATTGCCCGGCAGGGTGAAACCAACCTTGACTTCGCTGGTCTGCTTGGGCGGGCTGTCGGTGGTCAGCAGCTGCAGGTCGACCAGGCGGCCGGCATCGAAGTTGGTGCCGTCGGCGTTCGGTGCGAACACCTGCAGGCGTGCGCCCTGCGGGTTGACCACGTAGCCGGCGGCGTCGGTCTGGAAGTTGCCGGCGCGCGAGTAGACGCGTGCACCGTTCATGTTCATGGTGAAGAAGCCCTCACCGGAAATGGCCATGTCCAGGCTGCGGCCGGTCTGCTCGTTGTTGCCCTGGATGAACTGCTGGGCCACGTTGGAAACGCGCACGCCCGAACCGATCGCGTTCTTGGACAGACCGTAGCTGGTGGCGGCGAACAGGTCGGCGAATTCCGCGCGCGACTGCTTGAAGCCGGTGGTGTTGACGTTGGCCACGTTGTTGGCGGTGACGCTCAGGTCCGAGTTGGCAGCGTTGATGCCGGACAGGGAAATGTTGAAGCCCATGGGATGCTCCTGTTGGATGCGGTGGGTGCGGCTCAGCTGACGCGGAGCACGTAGTCGAGAGGGGCCGTGCCCAGGCCCTTGAGATTCAGGTAGAGGCCGTCGGACCCGACGGTCACGCTTTCCACCGGTGCCTGCACGAAGGTGGACAGCTTGGTGCTCTTGCCGGTGGTGTCGACGTGGTTGGCGACGATGTTGTACTTGCCCGGTTCCATGCGCTTGCCGTTGGCATCCTTGCCGTCCCAGGTGAACGCGGTCTCGCCGGCTGCCTTGGCTTCAACGCTGATCGAGGTGACCTTGGCACCGTTGGCGTCGGTGACGTCCACGGTGACGATGCCCGCGGCCGGTGCGGCAACCGTGCCGTCCACCGAGCCTTCCTTTTCCAGCACCAGCTTTTCCGACGGCACCAGCACCTGGTGGCCGACCAGCGCGGCGCCACGCAGCACCTGGTCGCTGGCCATCGACTCCTGGAAGCCTTTCACCGACTTGTTCAGATCGGTGATGCCCTGCACGGTCGACATCTGCGCCATCTGCGAGACCATCTGCGTGTTGTCCATCGGCTTCAGCGGATCCTGGTGCTGCAGCTGCTCGGTCATCAGGCGCAGGAAATCGGCCTGGTCCAGCGTGTTCTTCTTCTTGGTGGCATTGCTGTTGGGGGCGTTCAGGCCGAGGGCGGCGTAGACGTCCTGGTTGCTCTGGTTGTTGACGGCAGTGGTCATGGCGGTGTCCGGTGCAGCGGGCCTCAGCGGCCCATGGTCAGGGTGGCCAGGGCCAGTTCCTTGGCGGTGGTCAACATCTCCACGCCGGCCTGGTAATTGCGCGAGGTGGAGATCAGGTTGACCATCTGCGCCACCGGATCGACGTCGGGCTGGTAGATGTAGCCATCGCCATCGGCCAGCGGATGGCCCGGCTCGTAGCGCTTGATCGGCGCCGCGTTGCTCTGGGTGATTTCCTTGACCTGCACCGAGGTGATGTTCGGATCGGTCTTGCTGGTGACCGCCTGGAAGATCGGTTCCAGCGGCTTGTACACCGCGTCGGCGGAGCCGGCGATGCTGTCAGCATTGGACAGGTTGGAGGCGATGGTGCTCATGCGCACCGACTGCGCCTGCAGTGCGGAGCCGGCGATGTCGAAGATCGGCAGGTTGCTCATGGCTTATTGCCCCGTGATCGCGGTGAGCATGGAACGCACCTTGCTTTCGACGAAGCTCAGCGAAGCGCGGTATTCCAGCGCCGCGCGGCCATAGGCGGCGCGTTCGGCATCGGGGTCGACGGTGTTGCCGTCGATGCTGGGCTGCACGCCCTCGCGCGCCACCTGGAACGGATTGAGGCCACTACCGATTTCGTAGTGCTGCTCGTTGGTGGTGGTCATCAGGCCGTTGGCATCCAGCCCCTGGGCATGGCGCAGGGCCGAATCGAAGTCCAGGTCCTGGGCCTTGTAGCCGGGGGTGTCGGCATTGCCGAGATTGCTGGCGATCAGCTTCATGCGCTGTTCGCGCAACGGCATTGCCTGGGCATGGACGCCCAGGTAGTCGGTAATCAGGTTGCGCACGGTGCACTCCCACGGGAACGTTGCCCGGGAAGCTGCAAGTGGTGTGCCAAAGGCGTGGGGTCAGATCCCCGCAGGGGCTCTGACCCCGAGGGTCACGCATTGCGATGTATGGGGTCGGAGCCCCTTCGGGGGTCCGACCCCACGGGCGGCCTTACGCCGCCATCGCTACCTTGCGCAGGCGGTCCAGCACGAAGTCGGCCAGCTCGTGCGGCGAATACTTGGCAACGAAGGCATTGGCACCCACGCGCTCGACCATCGCATTGTTGAATACGCCCGACAGCGAGGTATGCAGCAGCACGTACAGCCCGGACAGGCCGGCGTGCCGCCGGATTTCCGTCGTCAGCGTGTAGCCGTCCATCGCCGGCATCTCGATGTCCGAGATCACCATGGCGTAGCGGTCTGCCGGGTTTTCACCCGAGGCGTGGATCTGCAGCAGGTGGTCCAGCGCCTGCTTGCCATCCGAGAGCAGGGTTGCGCCCACGCCCAGCTGGTCCAGCACACTGCGGATCTGCTGGCGGGCCACCCGGGAATCATCCACCACCAGCACCTGCAGCTGCGGGGCATCGGCGGGCATCGCCATGGCGGGGTCGAGCACCGCCTCACCACGCACCTGGGCGATGTCGGCCAGCACGCTTTCCACGTCGATCACCTGGATCAGCTCGCCCTGGAAGCGGGTCACCGCGGTCAGGTAGCTGGATTCAGCACCCAGTTCCGGCGGCGGGTGGATGTCTTCCACCGCGATGTTGACGATGCGCTCCACGCCGCTGACCAGGAAGCCCTGGATCGAGCGGTTGAACTCGGTAACCACCAGATAGCCCGGTGCAGTGTCCGCATCCGGCTCGCGCTCGGGGTGGCCGATGGCCAGGCCCAGGTCCAGCACCGGCACCGAGCGGCCGCGTACATCGGCCACGCCGGCAAACTGGCCGGGCAGGCCGGGCACCTGGAACAGTTCCGGGCGGCGCAGCACTTCCTGCACCTTGAAGACGTTGACGCCAAAAAGCTGACGTCCGCCGAGGCGGAACAGCAGCAGCGCCAGGCGATTGTGGCCGGCCAGTCGGGTTCGCTGGTCGATCCGGTTGAGCAGGTCATGGGACATGGCTGCTGTATCGGCGCGGGCAGGGCGGAACTTGAGGGCCTGTGTGCAGGGCCGGACCCGCGCGGATTTCCGTGCACCGCCTGTGGCACGCAGCTTGCACGCGTCTGGGCCAGGTCTTACCGACAGGAGGCGCCATGCGCCGCATTGCTTCTTTCCTTGCCATTGCACTGGCCGTGGCCGCGCCGTGGGCAACCGCAGCCGACTGGCAGCCGGTGGCCAGCATCCGCGCCGCGGCACTGTCGACCCTGGCCGCAGGTACCGAGGGTGAGGCTGTCGTCGCCGATGCGCTGCGCCTTCCCCGCTGCGGCGGCGCACTGCAGGTGCAGCCCACCGCCAATACGACCGTGGAAGTCAGTTGCCCCGACGCCGGAGGCTGGCGCCTGTTCGTGCCGGTGAAGGTGCGCCGCAACCAGACCGTACTGGTGTTGACCCGCGGCATCGGCACTGGAGAATCCATCGCCGCCGCCGATATCAGTACTGCCCAGCGTGACGCGGCACGGATTGCCGGCGCAGTGCTGGCCGATCCTGCCGCAGCGATCGGCCGCATCGCCCGTCGGCCGTTGCCGGCGGGAACCCTGTTGTCGAGCAACGATCTGGTGGCCCAGCGTCTCATTAAACGAGGAGACAGTGTGGCACTTGTATCGCGGCGTGGCTCGGTCGAGGTCCGCATCGCCGGGCGCGCACTAGGCGATGCCGGACAGAACGAGCGCGTCTCAGTGGAAAACCTGTCCTCGCGCCGTATCGTGCAGGGCACGGTGGATGCGGCCGGTGACGTAATCGTGGCGCGTTGAAATGATGCAGAATTCCCCTAAAGATCACGGCCCTGCGGCCGTTATCCCTTGTGTACGGCAACTCCAGGACACCCCATGAGCCAGAAAATCGACGGCAACCTGCAGGTCCCCCAGGCACTGCGCAGCGTGACCACCCCGGCCGCCAAGCCCGGTGTGAGCACCGATTCGGCGGCACGTCCGGTCGAGGCGGCTGACAGCCTGCGCCTGACCGGCGAAGCCACCAACCTGCAGGCCATCGAGCGTGAGCTGAGCACCGCCCCGGCGATCGACGCCCAGCGTGTTGCAGCGGTGCGCGAATCGCTGCAGAACGGCACCTACAAGATCAATCCGGACGCGATCGCTTCGCGCATGCTTGAACTGGACCAGCAGCTGCAAGGATGACCGCGGCGATGAGCGAGCCGCTGCAGCGCCTTGCCCAGGCCCTGGACGTTGAGCGCCAGGCCCTGGTCGAGCACGACGTGCATGCCCTGATCCGTGCCACCGGTGCGAAGCTGGAAGCGCTGCGTGCGTTGGAAGGCACGCCGCCGGTGGGCGAGGGCGAGCAGCTGCAGGAACTGGCCGAACGCAACCGCGCCAACGGCGTGCTGCTGTCGCGGCGCCGGCGCGAGGTCAACTGGGCACTGCGCCAGATGGGCCGCACCGAAGAGTCCTCGGCATACGACGCCAAGGGCCAGTCGCATACCGTCACCGCGCGGCGGCCACTCGCCGTCGCCTGACCGGCCGGCGGTCGGCTGACCGCCCGATGGCGGCTGTCGGCCGCCGCACGAGCGCGTATATTGGGCGCCTGTTTGATCGCCTCGAGTCGCCGTGTCCGCCGCCAACGTTCTGGTTACCGCCCCCCTTCCGCCGCAACCGGTGCTGCAGGCCCTGCTTGAGCGCCTGCGCGAAGGTCTGTTGCTGTTCACCGAAGATGGACAGGTGGCCCTGGCCAACCCGGCCGCACAGAGCCTGCTGGGCAGCGACGAAAGCGCCTTGCCGCCGCCGCAGCGCCTGCGCGAGCTGTTGCCGCCGGATGCCCTCGAACATGCGCGCCAGCACGGTCATTGGAATGGCAGCCTGCCGCTGGGCGAGGGCGTGGTCATCGCCCATCTGTACTTCCATGGCGAGCCCGGTTCGGGGCACTACCTGGCGTTGTTCCGCCATATCGAAGGCCAGGAAGACTACGAGCGCGAACTGCAGCAGCGCCATGCCGAACTGCGGCAGGCGTACCTGCGCTTGAACGGCACCCAGGAAAAACTGTTGCAGTCGGAGAAGATGGCCTCCATCGGCCAGCTTGCCGCCGGCGTGGCGCATGAGATCAACAACCCGATCGGTTACGTGCATTCCAACCTGGGCAGCCTGCAGGAGTATCTGCGCAGTCTGTTCACGGTGATCGAAGCCTACGAGCGTGCCCTGCGTGCGCCGGATCCTAAGGCGTTGATTCCGGAAATCGACGATATCCGTGACCGCCTGGACATCGATTTCATCAGCCGCGACCTGCCGCAGCTGATGGCCGAATCACGCGAAGGCATCGAGCGCGTCACCCGTATCGTGCGCGACCTGAAGGACTTCTCCTATTCCGGCCGCGATGAGTCGTGGAAGCTGGTCGACCTGCATTCCGGCCTTGAATCGACCATCAACATCATCTGGAACGAGCTCAAGTACAAGGTGCACCTGGTGCGCGAGTTCGGCCAGCTGCCGCTGGTGGAATGCCTGCCGTCGGAGTTGAACCAGGTCTACATGAACCTGCTGCTCAACGCCGGCCATGCCATCGCCGAGCGCGGCACGATCACCGTGCGTACCGGCGTGGATGGCGATACGGTGTGGGTGGAATTTGAAGACACCGGCGGTGGCATCTCGCCGGAACTGCGCCAGCGCATCTTCGATCCGTTCTTCACCACCAAGCCGGTGGGCAGTGGTACCGGCCTGGGCCTGTCGATCTCCTACAGCATCATCAACAAGCACCACGGCCGCATCGACCTGGACAGCACACCGGGTGTCGGCTCGCGCTTCCGCCTGGTGCTGCCGATCAAGCAGCCGCGGTAGAGATTTCCGGTAATGCCGGCCGCTGACCGGCAACCCGGTGAAACCAGCGACCCGGTAGCTGTCGGCCAGCGGCCGGCACTACCCGTGCGCAGGATCAGCGCAGCGGCGAACGATCCTCGCCGCCGTCGGCCGGCTCCACCGCTGCCAGGCCACCATTGCTGCGCCGCTGTTCCTCGTACGTGCGGAATGCCTGATGGATGTGCTTGCGCAGTTCGTCGTCGTTCCATGGCTTGGTCAGGAACCGGTAGATCGCACCGCGGTTGATCGCATCGGTCACCGTGTTCAGATCGGTATAGCCAGACAACACCAGACGGATCGTGTCCGGGTACAGCATCTTCACCCGGCCCAGGAACTCGGTGCCGCTCATGTCGCTCATGCGCTGGTCGGACAGGATCACCTGCACGTCGTTGATCGCCAGCAGATCGAACGCATCGCGCACATTGCCTGCCGCCAGGATGCGGTAACCATCGCGGCGGAACAGGCGCACCAGCGAGCGCAGCACGTTCTCTTCGTCGTCCAGCAGCAGCAGGGTGCGGTCCGGCCGGGTTTCGGCGAATGCTTCCGGACGCAGGTAGCGGCGACGCAGGGTCATGCCCGCGGCATCGGCCGACATCGGCTCGCCGAACAGATAACCCTGGAACACGTCGCAGTCATTGCGGCGCAGGAAGCCGAGCTGCGCCTGCGATTCCACGCCATTGGCGATCACCGTCATGCCCAGCTGGTGGCCCATCGCGATGATCGCGCGGGCGATCGCCGCTTCACGATTGCCCGCCGGTGCGCTCTTGATGAAGCTGCGGTCGATCTTCAGCTTGTCCACCGGGTAGCGCACCAGCGCACTCAGGCTCGAATCGCCGGTGCCGAAGTTGTCCAGGCTCAGGCTGATGCCTTCGTTGCGCAGGTTGGCCAGTGTTTCGTGGACGAAGTTGACGTTGTTGGTCAGGGCGCTTTCGTTGATCTCCAGCGTCAGCATCTGCGCTGGCACGCCGGACGCCTGGATCACGCCCATGACCTCGGCAAAGAAGTTCGGGCGCAGCAGCTGCAGGGTGGATACATTCACCGCGATGGTGAAGTCATCGAAGCCCTGGTCGCGCCACAGCCGGGCCTGCTTCAACGCGCCTTCCAGCACCCACGTGCCGATCTGCACGATGATGCCCAGGCGCTCGGCGGTACGCATGAAGCGCTCCGGCACCAGCATGCCCAGCGTGGGCGACTGCCAGCGCAGCAGCGCCTCCATGCCCACCACATGGCCATCGCGGGCGCTGACCAGCGGCTGGTAGCGCAGCTTCAATTCGCCGTTGGGAATGGCATCGACGATCTGCCTTGCGATGATGCTCTCGCTGTGCGCGCTCGGCGGCGTGTCCACCGCATGGATGCGCACCGCATTGCCGCCTTCGCGGGCGGCCTGGTACAGCGCGTCCTCGGCATGGTCGAGCAGGCGCGAGGCATTGCTGGCGTGCTCCGGGCACAGGCTCACGCCCAGTTTGCCGGTCATGAACAGCGTATAGGGCAGTACCGAAAGGGGCAGCTCCATCTGCTGGCGGATCTCTTCGGCGAAATCCTCGGCCAGTGGCAGATCGGCGGTGCGCGGCACGGCGATCAGGAACTCATCGCTGCCATGGCGCCACAGCATGCCGCGTCCGCGCAGGTAGGACTGCAGGCGCTGGGCGACCAGCACCAGTGCCTGGTCACCGACCTCCGCACTCATGTTCTCGTTGACCGAGGCGAAGTGGTCGATGTCCACGTGCATCAGCATCAGCGGGGTGCCTCCGGAAGCGGCTTCGGCGACCATAGCCTGCAGCTCGGGGTTGCCGGCGCCGAGGCGATCAGGCGCATCATCGATGCTGACCGGGGGCAGGTTGGGGTTCCACATGGGCTCAGTATTCCGCTGACTCGACGGCCGCCGTAACAGCGGCCTGGTAAGGAAGGTGGACATCGACGAGGGTACCGGCGCCATGCGCCGACTCGATCCGCACGTGGCCGCCCACGCTCTGCGCGCGCTCGCGCATCACGATCAGGCCCAGGCCGCGCGGGCCATCCGGGTCGAACCCTTCGCCATCGTCACGGATCATCAGGTGCAGTCCGCGCTGGTCGACATCGCGCAGCTGCAGCACCACCTGGCTGGCGCGCGCGTGGCGCAGCACGTTGGTCAGGCTTTCCTGGGCGATGCGGAAACAGGCCTGTTCGATGCTGTTGTCCGGGCGTGTGGGCAGCGATTCGATCTCGGCCTGCAGTTCGACGCTGGACGAGCGGAACAGCACGCGCGCCTGCCAGCTCAACGCCGCCTCCAGGCCCAGCGCATCCAGCTGTGGCGGCCGCAGCAGGGTGGAGATGTCGCGCAGCTTGGCGACGGTGGTATCGGCCAGGCTGACGATCTGCGCCAGGTCCTCGCCGCGCCGCTGCGCATCATCCTCGTGCTGTGCCGCATAGGCAGAGAGCTTGATCGCGGTGATCGCCTGGCCGATGTCATCGTGCAGGTCGCGCGAGATCGCCCGGCGCTCGTCTTCCTGCAGCGAGAACAGGCGGCCGGCCATTGCCTGCAGCTCGCGGTTGCTGGTCTCCAGCGCGCTTCGGGTCTGTTCCGATTCACTCAGGTCGCGCACGATCAGCAGCTTGCAGTCGCGCCCGCCATAGCGCACGTCACCCACGGCAAGGCCCGCCTGGAAGCTGCGGCCATCGGCGCGCTGCATGGCCACCACGCTGCTGTGGCCCGGGCTGTGCTGGGGCTGCCCAGCGCGCATCTGCGCGCGCGTCCGGGCCAGGTCGCCGCCCGCCACCAGGGCCGACAGCGGCTCACCCAGCAGTGTGTGGCTGCCGTAGCCGAACAGGCTGGCCGCCCACGCATTGGCATACAGCACATGTTCGTCGGACAGGATCACCACGCCGTCGGGCAACACCCGCACCAGCTCGCGGAACTGTTCCTCGCGTTCGCGCAGCAGGCGCCGCGACTGCTCACGCTCGGTCACGTCCTGCAGGGTGCCCAGGATCCGGTCACGGCCGGCCTCATCCACACCGCTGGCGGCGCGCAGGTGCACCATCAGCGCGCGGCCATCCATTGCCAGCACCGGCAGCAGCACGTCCACCTGCACCTGCTCACCCGAGCACAGCTCGGCCAGCACCTGATCGGTCTGTGCTGCGGTGGCCGGGTCGGCTGCCACCAGCAGCTCGTCGAAACGGTGCCAGCGTCGCGCTTCGGGCGGGCGACGGCCGAGCAGGCGATAGACCTGGTTGGAGTAACGGCCCTGGCCGGTGGACGGGTCCAGCTCCCACGCGCCGATCCGGGCCAGCTCGTGGGCTTCTTCCACGCGCGCCAATGCCTGGTCGCGCCGCAGCTGGGCCAGGTCTTCGGCGGTGCGATCGATGGCGATCAGCAGGCGGGCAGTGTGTCCGTCGTAGTCGATCGCGTTCGAGCGCAGTTCCATCTGGCGCAGGCTGCCGTCGCGCAGCTGCAACTGCGCGCGCAGGATGCACAGCTGCTCGGGTGCCTCGCGGATCTCCTCCAGCTTGGTCTGCAACGCCTGGTCCTGGCCCGGTGGCCAGAGCACATCGATGGTCTGCGCCAGAAGTGCGTCGCGGTCCCAGCCGAAGGTGCTGCAGGCGGCAGGATTGGCATCGAGGATGGCCAGCGTGTCCAGGTCATAGACCAGGATCGGGCCCGGGTTGCCTTCGAACATCTGCCGCAGACGCAGCTCGGAGGCCTGCAACCTGGCATGGGTGTGCAGCACGTGCTCGGCCAGCGGCCGCAGCAGCAGGTACAGCAGGCCCGCGCTGGCCAGGGCGAAGAATGCGCCCTTCACGCTCTGCCAGAGTGCTGCCTGTTGCGGGTCCGGCACGAGGGCCGTCACCGCACCGTCACTGGCGATCATCCATGCCAGCGCCATCGCCAGGTAGCTCAGCACCACGCGCCGACGGTCGCGCCCCAGCGCCTGCGCCATCCGCGGGTCGGGAACAGGGGCAGTGCCGGTCGGTTCTACGGGCATGGACAGGGCAGGCAGGAGGGCAGGGAAGTGGGTTGCCGGTCATCTTACCGCGCAGGTGTGCCCGGGCCACTCAATTATCCGCCGCAGGCGCCGTTAACCACTGCGTGCCCCGCTGTCGGGCGTTTCATCCGGAGCAAGATCGCGTGGACCAAGGGATCATCGCCAGCCTGCTGCAGCATCCGCTCGCCTCGGCGCTGGTCATCGTCGACCGCAGCGGTCGCCCGCTCGCGGCCAATCCAGCCGCGCGCGAGCACGGCCTGCCGGCCACGGTGGCCGCCTATGCGCCGATGCTGGAGGACCTGCGCCTGCTGGCCGCCGACGGTGGCATCGTCGCCTGCACGCTGCCGGGCGGCCCACGTGGCCATTACGATGGCCACCTGCGCGCTGTGCATGACGGCAGCGGCAATCTGCTCGCCTTCACTCTCAGCGTGCCCGAGCCGGTGCCGGTCGACGGCGGCGGTCGCTGGGAGCTGGCGCTGGACAGCGCTGGCCACAGCCTGTGGGACTGGGACATCCCCAGCGACCGGGTGTCCCGCACGCCCGCGCTGGGCGAGGAAACCGCCACCCAGATGCTGGCGCGCGTGCACGCTGACGACATCACCCAGGTGCGTGTCGCGCTGGATGAACACCTGCAAGGGGGCAGCGAGCAGTACAGCGCCCAGTTCCGTTTCCGCCAGGCCGATGGACAGTGGCGATGGGTGCTGGACCGTGGACGGGTGGTGGCGCGTACCGCCGATGGCCAGCCGCTGCGCATGGTCGGTACCCATACCGACATCGAGCAGCAGAAGCAGCTGGAAGCCCTGCTGCAGGAGCAGCAGCTGCACCTGCGCGAAGCCCAGCGCATCGCCAGCATGGGCAGCTGGTCGTTCGATCCGCACAACCGCCATTTCTGGTGGTCGCCGGAGCTGCGCTCGCTGCTGGCGCTGCAGCAGGGCAGCATCCCGGGGCAGCGACGCTGGCTCAAGCAGCTGCACCCGCGCTCACGCGGCGCGCTGCGTGCGGCATGGCGCCGCCTGTGGCGTGACGGCCGTGCCGCCAACATCGAACTGGAACTGACCCGCGGCCACGAACCTTCCCAGCATCTGCGGCTGTGGATGCAACCCCTGCTGGACATGGACGGCCAGCCCAAGCGTTTGCTGGGGCAGGTACAGAACATCACCGAACAGCACCAGACCGATGCGCTCATCCGCTGGCGCACCGAACTGCTCAACCGCGTATCCGCGCTGGGCCGCATCGGCGGCTGCGAAATCGAAGTTGCCACGCGCAACATGCAATGGACCGAGGAGTGCTATCGCATCCACGGCCTGCGCAAGGAACCGATCACGCTGGACCAGGCGCTCGCACTGTACGCCGAGGATTCGCGCGCGGCGTTTGAAGCAGCGCTGGGGCGGATCGCCGGTGGTGGCCTGCCCGAGCAGCTGGATCTATGCTTCTACCGCCAATCCGGGCTGCGTGTGTGGGTACAGGTACTGATCGAACTGGATCGTCGCGATGGCCTGCCGCCGCGCTTCGTGGTCCTGTTCCGTGACATCACCCGTGAGCGCGAAGCGAACGAACGCATCGAGCTGCTTGCGCACTACGATCTGCTGACCGGATTGCCCAACCGGGTGCTGCTGGGCGAGCAGACGTCCGAGGCCATCGAGGAAGCGCGCGATCGCGGCACCTCGCTGGCCATGCTGTTCATCGATCTGGACGGCTTCAAGAACATCAACGACAGCTTCGGCCATGCCACTGGTGACGCGTTGCTGAAGGCCGCCGCGACCCGCCTGCACCAGAACCTGCGCAACAACGACCTGTTCGGCCGCTTCAGCGGCGACGAGTTCATCGTAGTGCTGCGCGACCTTGCCGAGCCGGAAGATGCCGGGCATGTGGCGCGCAAGCTGATCAACTCGCTGGCCGAGCCACTGCGCCGTGGCGATACCACCTTGAAGGTGGGTGCCAGCGTGGGCATCGCCATGCTGGGCGAGAACCAGACCGACTTCGATTCCCTGCTTCGCGCTGCCGATGCGGCGATGTACGCGGCCAAGGAAGCCGGCCGCAACACCTATCAGTACTACAGCCAGGACGCGTTGGCGCGGATCCAGCGGCGGCTGGAGATCGAGCACGGTCTGCATGGCGCCATCGAGCGCGACGAGTTCAGCCTGGCCTACCAGCCGCTGCTGCACGCCCATCACGGAGAGCCGCCGGCGATTGAAGCGCTGCTGCGCTGGCATCGACCGGGGATTGGCTACTGCAGCCCGGCCGAGTTCATTCCCATCGCCGAAAAGTGCGGCGAGATCGTCCGCATCGGCGACTGGGTCTTGTCCGAAGCCTGTCGCCAGGCGGCCGCGTGGGATCGTGCTGGCCTGCATTTCGAGCGCATTGCGGTGAACGTGTCGGCGGTGCAGCTGCGTGATCGTGGTTTTGCCGAGCGTGTGATCGAAATCTGCCACGCCCACGGCTGGCCGCCGCAGCGGCTTGAGCTGGAGCTGACCGAGTCTGCCCTGATCCGTGACACCGACATCCTGCGCCACTGCTTCGATGTGCTTGAGCGGCATGGCGTGCCGCTGGCGGTGGATGACTTCGGTACCGGCTTCTCCAACCTCAACTACCTCAATCGCTTCCCGGTTGGTCGCCTGAAGATCGATCGCAGCTTCGTGCAGGGCATGCTGCATGATTCCGGTACCGCCGAAGTCACCCAGGCGATCGTGCACCTGGGCCACGCGCTGGGCATGAAGGTGGTGGCCGAGGGCGTGGAAACGCACCAGGAAGAGGACATGCTGCGCCGCCAGGGCTGCGACGAGATCCAGGGCTACCTGTACTCGCGCCCGCTCAGCCCGCGCGACCTGGCGCAGTGGCTGCGCCAGCAGCACCTCGCGCCAGGCCGCACCGACGCCGCCAGCGAAGTGGCGCTGGCGCGTTGAAGGGCCGCGACCCTGCTTTGGTGGGTGCCCGCACGGTGGAACAGGTCTTGGTGGGTGCCGACCGTTGGTCGGCACGGTTGCCTGCACGCGCGTCAAGGTGCCTGCTCTCAGCGACGCTCTGCGAGCTCTGCGAGCACATCCAGCGCCTTGCGTTTTACCAGGCTGCTTAGCCGCCAGCCGTACTCTGCTACGGGCTCCGTCGAGGTATAAACCTCTCCGTCGCCCAGTGGCCCCAACATCTCACGGGCTCGCCAGAGCATTGGTTCTCCGTCCTCGGCAAGGACATCCATTTCGGAATCATCCAATGTCAGCAGGAAGTCGTGCAGGCGACTGTTCCGGTCGATGCTGCTTGTTCGGACGGTCATCGCCGCAGGCGCGCACAGGCAGCCTTCGTGCGGCTCAAGCATCAACTCGACGCCGGTACGCTCACCACAAAAGAACATCTGGCCAAACGGCGAAATCGCGTAGGTATGGAAACTGTCCTTGCCCGACAGCGGGCTGTCCGCCAGGAAAACATCGAGCAGGGCTGCATAGTGCTCAGGGTTGACCATCGTCAGTCGATCATCGTGATAGCGCGCAAGTCCGTCGCGCTGCCACAGTGCCAGCAATGCATCCGGAAGCCTGCCCCTCCATAGGGCCAGCGTGACTTCGGTGACAGGCGATCCTGGAGAGTGGGTGCTGAGTTGATCCAGAACGCTCTTCATGAACGGATCTGGGGCATCGAAATCCGTGGCTGGCGAGCAAGCCTCGGGGCGGCCCCTGGCTTCCGGGTCGTTCGGCAGCAGGTCGAGAAAGGTCAACATCATCTCGGCCCGTGCAAGCTCCGGGTTCCACTCCAGACCTGAAATGACGGTCGCTTTGTCTCCAGAGACAAGCAACAACGTTCCCGCCGGAAGGCTTTGCCATGGCTCGTTCAGCACCAGATAGCGCCGCGGTTCCTGTTCGGCATCATCGTCAAGAATGATGACTGGCGGACCGTCCTGCACACATCCCGCGGCCACCTCGACTGCTGCGTCGATCACACCCGCGTCAGGATCGTACGGGTCGATCGCAGCGGAGTAGGGCTGCTGGAACGCTCCAAATGTCTGCAGCGCCTGCTGAAGCGCCGCGAGGGAGTTGGGATCAATGGTCAATGGGTAGGGTGTTGCCGGAAGGTGCAATGCAACTGAAAGGCAGAGGGCCATGCTGGTCATCGAGCTGCAGTCTTATCTGAACTGGAATCGGCCCATCACGATGAGCGGCGGATTGGCCGAGGTCCATGCAAACAATCCGAAACTGTATAGCTCTCTCGGATCCATCCACGCATAGCGTGGATCTACACTGCTCTGGTAGATGCCGACCTTGGTCGGCGCTGATGCCTGCGCGAGCGTTCATCCACGCTTGGCGTGGATCTACTTTGGCGCGGCAACCAGCCGCTGTGGGAATTCGGACCGCAGCCGTGCGCGCACCGCTTCGACCACGCCTGCATAGCGTCGCCGCTGGATGTAAAAGCCCATATAGAACAGCAGCAGGGCCACCAGCATAGGCCACGCCGCTGGCCGGATCAGAATGATCGGCACCATCATCAGCGTCAGGCCCAGCGCGAACCAGCTGCACAGTCCGACCACCCGCACCTCCCGGCGCCGCGCGTCGATCATCACCCGACCGCGCATCAACGGAAAATAGCGACCTCCGAAGCTGGGTGCGAAGCTCTCGCGAAAGGCGACACTACCGTCAGGCAGCGCATGGAACACCAGACGCAACCAGGTGTCGGTGGGCAGGTCATGCCCCAGGCCGGCCAGCGAAAGATGGGCCAGCTCGGCCGGCGTAGCGGCAACGCGTTGGTTGAACAGGACGATGCCGGTACGGAAGAAGAATGGCGCCCACATCACCAGCAGCAGGATTTCGACCAGCAGCAGGGTAATCAGGGCGATGGCCATCGGTCTTCCATGAACAGGACCGGCGCATCATGCCACGGGGGCGACGACGTGCAGCGGCGCTGAGGACTCGAGTGCGTGCAGCAGGTCAGGTGCCTTTCGGGACTGACTTGGGTCAATCTTCTTCTACCAGGTCGCTTAGATCCAGGATCTGCGGATTGACGCTGCTGGCAACGATGCTTCTGATCAATCCCGGGCGGCCACGAAGCGAGTAGGCGCGTATGGTATGGATGGGGCTGAATTCTTCCATGGGATAGGTCGAGTGCCCCACGATTACGGGTCTGTTGAAGTGGACGTCCTTGGGGTCGTCCAATGGCAGGGTCCACCTTCCACCGTGTGCCCGCCTGACGGTCTCCCCTAGATATCGGGCGAGCACGACCCTCAGAGAGTCCCGCTCATCCTCAGACAGCGTGGCAGCCATCAAGTCATGCAGGCGTTCCAGCCTGTCGAGGCTTTCGGGGCTCCTATCCAGTTCAATGCCATGCGTTTGAGCCTGCGCGACCAGCCATTCCATCTGGCCGTCCATCAGCATCAGGAATTGCTCAAAAGCCTCGCGGGATTCTTCCAGATTGAACGTCATGCAGAGGCCAGAGAGACAAGGTGGGAGTGGGCAGTGTGTCCTCGTCCCTTTGCTCTGGCTATGCAACAAATCCTAAAAGGCGGCAGGTAAAGCCGAGGTTGCAGATATCGCGGCGGCTCATCCACGCATGGCGTGGATCTACTTCAACGCACTGCCATCCAAGCCCAGATCCCACGCCAACCCCAGCAGGTCGTCGCCGGCCACAGCAGGGGCAGGGCGCGCATCGGCCAACTGCTGCAGCTCCTGCATTTCTTCGCGGGCCACCTCTTCCAGCTGGCGCAGCTGCTCACGTACGCCCGCATTGCGCGGGCGCTCGTTCTCGTTGATCGGGGGCAGGGCGCGGATCAGGGTCATGGTGCGCTTGCAGGATGCATCCAAAGGCGGGTCACACGCAAAGGCCCCGGCGGAACCGGGGCCTTGCACGCTGCCGGAAGAGGCAGCGGACATCAGGATCAGAACAGCTCGACCGCGCCGGCGGCCATGCTCTGCTGGGCAACCGGCTTGTGCGGCGGGCGCTCCCATTCGCTGCGCAGTTCGCGCAGGCGGTTGCCGGTGCGCTGCAGGGCAGAGGCGATTTCTTCGTCGAACACGCCGCCGTTGCGGTGCAGCAGTTCCTGCAGGGCCACGGCTTCGCGGTTGATCGCGGTCAGGCGGTCCAGGTGGGTATGCACGCCGCCCAGCGCCTGGGTGGCGATGTCCTCGAACTGCAGGGCGCGCACGGCTTCGGCCACGCTGCCATCGATCGAGCGCGCGCAGTCGGATACTTCGCGCATGCCGTCGCCCAGCGACGCATTGATCTGCGCCACGTTGTCGAGCATCGCCGCGGCTTCCTGGCGCGCTTCACGGGAGCGGTCCATATCGCGCGAGGCCATGTGCGAAACCGTTTCGCGGACCTTGGCGATGGCGTCCTTGGAGCTGTGTGCCAGCTTGCGGATCTGTTCGTTGAAGGTGGTCGAGCGCTCGGACAGGTTGCGCACTTCGTCGGCAACCACGGCGAAACCACGACCGGCTTCACCGGCACGCGCAGCTTCGATGGCGGCGTTCAGGGCCAGCAGGTTGGTCTGGTCGGCGATCGACTTGACGTCTTCCAGCAGCGCGAAGATGCCATCCAGGTGCTGCGCCATCTGGTCGATGTGCTGCACGGTGGTGCTGCTCTGGCCGCTCACCTGTTCCAGCGCTTCCACCAGCTGTTCCATGCGGTGGCTGGCGTGCTGGGCGAAACGGGCAACGTCGAGGCCGGCGCCGCCTTCGTCACCGGCGCGGTCGACGATGCGCGACAACGCCTGGCTCTGCTGGCGCGACTTGCGGTTCATCGCATCGAAGCTGCCGCCGAGGCTGGAGACGGCCTGGCGGATCAGGTCGCGGGCGCGTTCAACTTCGCCACGCGAACCGTCGATCTCGTTGCCGACGAAGTTGCGCAGTTCGGTCAGCAGCTGGTCCTGCTCGCGCAGGACACGGGCATGTTCCGGGGAACGGTGCGCCTGGGCGCGGGCGGTCCACCACGCAAAGCCGAGCCAGCTCAGCGTCATCGTGGTCAGGATCGCCCAACGCAGGGCGACCGGCCATTCGAAACCGATGGCGAAGGGGAGCAGCAGGGTCAGAGCCAGGGGGGCGGCCAGACGGATGAAAATGCGTGAGTACATGGACGTTCTCGGGAGGTGCACGGAGGATGTATCGGCCGTACCCCCTTTCTCTTTAACGTCGATGTGCCTCGAAATGCATTCTGAATGCGCCGGTTTTCCGGCGCTGCGGGATCGTGCGGGGTCAGAGCCCTTTCCATGCCGGAAAGGGATCCGACCCCCAAACCGTCAGGCCAGCTGACGGTCCACGGCCTCGACCATCGCCTTGCGGCTGAGCAGGAAGTCCCAATAGCTGCCACCCAGCTGCCGCCACAGCACCGCGGCGCGCACGGCCGCCAGCAGCAGCGCGCGGATCTCGGCCACAACGCCAGCCTGCCCGAGGTAGTGCGGGTTGCCCTGCACCATCACCCGCGGCTTGAGGTGGCTGATGGTGTCCGCATACAGCCCGCCCAGCGCGGCCAGTACTTCCGGGTGGCCACTGTCACCCAGCTCGGTGGCCTGGCGCTGGGCGCGCTCGATGCCCGAGGCTACCTTGTTCACGGTGGCTCCATCCTGCACGAAGCGGCGCTCCAGCTGCAGCACCGAGAGGGCCAGCTTGGGCAGGATCGGATCCTGGCCTTGGCTGCGGAAATAATTGTGCAGCAGGCGCAGGCCGGATTTCAGCGCGTGCCGATCACCAAACACTGCCTGCGGCGAGGATGCATCGATGCGGAACACGCTGTCCACGGCGGTGCGCACGGCAGCGGCGTCGGAATGGCCGGTATCGGCGATACGGCGTACCTGCTGCAGGGCCTGGGCAATGCCGGCCAAAGCCAGAACGCGGTCGTCGACAGTGAAACTCATGCAGCGAGTACCTCAAAAGGAGAAGGGGTGGTGCGCAGGCGCTGTTCCAGCGGCGCGTCGGTGGCGGCGATCACCGCGCCACCCAGGCAGACCTCACCGTCATACAGCACCAGGGATTGCCCGGGGGTGACTGCACGCTGCGGCCGGGCGAAGGAAACCTGCACGCTGCCATCGTCCAGCACGTCCACCGTGCACGGCTCGTCCGGCTGGCGGTAGCGGGTCTGCGCGGTGCATTCAAAACGACGTGCGGGCGGCGCGCCGGCAATCCAGTGCGCGGTCTCCGAGCGCAGCCGGTTGGACAGCATCCACGGGCTGTCGCGATCCTGGTCCACGTACAGCACGTTGCTGGCCACGTCCTTGCCGACCACATACCAGGGAGCGGCAGGGCGGCCGCGCACGCCGCCGATGTTCAGGCCTTCGCGCTGGCCCAGGGTGAAATAGAACACGCCAGGATGTTCGGCGATCACGCTGCCATCGCTGGGGTCGAGGATCTGCCCGGTCTTGGCCGGCAGGTAACGACCGAGGAACTCGCGGAAATCGCGCTCGCCGATGAAGCAGATGCCGGTCGAATCCTTCTTGGCGTGGGTCGGCAGGCTCACGTCGCGGGCAATCCGGCGCAGGTCGCTCTTTTCCAGATCACCAATCGGGAACAGCGTGGCTGCCAGCTGTTCCTGCCCCAGCTGGTGCAGGAAGTAGCTCTGGTCCTTGGAACGATCGGCGCCGCGCAGCAGCAGCCATTGATGGCCGCGCTGGGCAATGCGCGCGTAGTGGCCGGTGGCGATGCGCTCGGCGCCCAGCTCGCGGGCCGCATCCAGGAAGTGCTTGAACTTCACTTCGCGGTTGCACAGCACGTCCGGGTTCGGCGTGCGGCCGGCGGCGTACTCGGCAAGGAAGTGCTCGAACACGCCCTGCCAGTACTCGTTGGAGAAATCGCGGAAATGGAACGGGATGCCCAGCAGCCCGCAGACAGCCACCGCATCGCGGCGATCATCTTCTGCGCGACAGTCACCGCTGCCGTCGTCGGCCCAGTTCTGCATGAACAGGCCAGCCACGGCCTCGCCCTGCTGTACCAGGCGCCAGGCGGCGACGGAAGAATCCACGCCGCCAGACACGCCAACCATCACCCGTGGGCTGCTCATGCGACCTCCCGGACCAGTGCAAGCGGGTAGCGCTGGCCGGCCAGGTAGTCGGCCAGCACCTGCCAGACCAGGGGGCTGCGCTGGCGTCCGGCGGCTGCCTGCAGTTCGGCCGGGGTCATCCACAGCGCCCGATCGATGCCGGCATCCAGCGGCCGTGCCGGGTCGTGCGAGACCGGGTGCGCGGCATAGCAGAAGCGCAGGAACGGGGTGCCGTCGGCGGCGGTCCACTGGTAGCAGCCGATGAAGGCGGTCAGCTCCACGGTCCAGCCGGTTTCCTCGACGGTCTCGCGCAGGGCGGCTGCAGCCAGGCTTTCGCCCGGCTCCAGGTGCCCGGCCGGCTGGTTCAGCACCTGCCGGCCTTCGATGGTCTCTTCAACCAGCAGCACCCGGCCGCCGTCGATCACCACGGTGGCGACGGTTGCATGCGGTGCCCAGCGCGGGTCCGGCGAGGTGTTCAACTCAGAGGTCGTCCTTCTTGGTCAGCTCCAGCTCCATCGCATCGGCGGTGCGGATGGCCGCATCGATGGCGTCGCTGAGCTGGTCGGAGGTGGCGTCGGCATCGATCTTCACCACGAACATCGCGGTCGACTCCTGCTTCACCCAGCCGCCCATCTTGGCATCCTGCGAGTCTTCCAGCAGGCGGTTGGCCACGGCCACCGGGAACTGCTTGGTCGGCGAGGTGTAACCCGGCGACCAGATCTCGCGGATGTTGTGGGTACCGAAGTCTTCCACCGACGAGCGCACGTAGACGATCTGGGTGCGATCGCCTTCGACGTCGAACACCATCTGGTAATCGCCGTCTTCATCCACCTCGTAGGTGTAGCCCAGCTTTTCCAGATGACGGGCAACGGCCTTGTCGGCCTTCGCGCTGTCAGTGGTGGTCGCGGCGCCAGCGGTGCCAGCGGCAGCCAGGGCGATCAGCAGGGCGGAGAGAAGGGTCCTTTTCATGAAGATCCTGTGAAACCAAGAGTGTGGGAAGGTGCAATTGTGACGGCGGGCGTCCGTGCCGTCCATTCCGCGCAGGGCCGACGCAGGACCGTCTCACCCCTTATAATGGACCGATGCCTCGCGAGTCCGCCCCCGATTCCCACCACGAGCACGGCGTTGCCGTGGAGCCCGCGCGCCCGGAAGTGGCGCCGCCGCCGTTCTATCAGGTCATGCTGCTCAATGACGACTACTCCCCGATGGATTTCGTCGTGGACGTCCTGCAGCAGTTCTTCAACATGGACCTGGACAAGGCCACCCAGGTGATGCTGCATGTCCACACCCGTGGCCGTGGCGTCTGCGGTGTGTTCACCCGCGAAGTGGCCGAAACCAAGGTGGCTCAGGTCAACGAGTACGCGCGGATGAACCAGCACCCGCTGCTGTGCACGATGGAAAAGGCCTGAGCGCCCACGATCTGTAGAGCCGAGCCCATGCTCGGCTGCTTTCTGCCCGGGCGTATTGACCCCGGACGGAGCGTGCCCACCAAGGTGGGCACCTACCAGGGCAGGCAGAGGGTTCACACCTCCGCCAGCGCCTGCAGGGCCATCGTGGCCACCGCCTGATCGATGTCGGCCGGGTCGCCGTCATCGAGGAACCACACCGCTGACAGCCCGGCACTGGCCGCGATCCAGCGCAGCAGACGCGCGCGCTCGATATCGGCCAACTCGCAGACCTGCTCGAGCCTGGCGTGGAAGCGGTCGGGCCGCGTTGCTACGTGGATGCCTGGCCCGCACAGGTCCGGGTTGCTGAACATCGTGGTGTAGTCGAACGCGCGGTCACCCAGCAGCCGCTTCGGGTCGATCGCCAGCCAGCCCCGCGTGCCGAAATCGAGCACGTTGTCGTGATGCAGGTCGCCGTGCAGCGGCCGTATCTCCTGCTCCTCCTCCAGCAGTGCCATCGCCAGCGATCTGCACTGTTCCAGCAATGGCGGCAGCGGCGCCCTTGCCTGCAGCAGATCAGCGAACCATCTACGCAGGCAGACCAGATCTTCTGGCGGCGCGCTCCGTGGCCGGTGCAGCTGCTGCAGGACCTGGCACAGGATCATGGTGCAGGCGTCGTCCTCGCCCTTGATCGAACGTTGCCGCAGGGAGTCGCCGTGCGCCCGTTCGATCAGGATCGCCGGTCCCTCGTGGGCCAGCAGGCGTGCGGCGCCGTCGCCATTCCACCAGCGCAGCAGGCGATGGCCGTTCTGTTCCTCTGTCTCCGTGCTCACCTTCAACATGGCCGCCTCGCCAGAGGCGGTCAGCACCGGCCAGAGCCGGGCATGGGGGGTACGGATCGAAGGACCATCACGTCGCAATCGCCAGCGGCTCAGGTAGGGTTCGCTCATGGTCAGTGTGGTGTCCTGGAGTGAACGATGATCAAGCGTTTGGCAGTGCTAACGCCATATGAACGCCGCAATCCGCTAGGGTGATGGAAATCGCGTAGTCAGGCCGCATATTGTCTCCAACTGCCGCCGGAGTAATCCATGTTCAGCAAAGACCTCGAACACACCATCGGCCAATGCTATAAGCGCGCCCGTGAGGCCCGACATGAGTTCATGACGGTCGAACACCTGCTGCTGGCACTGCTCGACAACCCGTCCGCCCAAGCCGTATTGAAGGCCTGTGGAGCAGACGCCGACCGCCTGCGCCAGGAGCTGGAGCAGGCCATCGAGGCCTCCGTGTCCCGCCTGGCCGAAGATGACGGCCGCGATACCCAGCCGACCCTGGGCTTCCAGCGTGTGCTGCAGCGGGCCGTGTACCACGTGCAGTCCTCGGGCAAGAAGGAGGTCACCGGCGCCAACGTGCTGGTCGCCATCTTTGGCGAGAAGGACTCCCACGCCGTCTATTACCTCAACCAGCAGGATGTCACCCGGCTGGATGTGGTCAATTACCTGTCCCATGGCATCGCCAAACTGGGTGAGGAGGGCGAGCAGCCGTCCTCGTCCGAGGGCGAGGGCCGCATGGAAGGGGGCGAGGGCGAACCGAAGGGTGATGCCCTGACCGAGTTCGCCAGCAACCTCAACGAGCAGGCTCGCGCCGGTCGCATCGACCCGCTGGTCGGTCGCGCCGACGAGATCGAACGCACCATCCAAGTCCTGTGCCGCCGCCGCAAGAACAACCCGCTGTACGTGGGCGAGGCCGGCGTCGGCAAGACCGCGATTGCCGAGGGCCTGGCCCGACGCATCGTTGAAGGCTCGGTGCCGGACGTGCTGGCCGATGCGGTCATCTATTCGCTCGACCTGGGCGCGCTGGTGGCCGGCACCAAGTACCGTGGCGACTTCGAGAAGCGCCTGAAGGGTGTGCTGACCGCGTTGAAGAAGGTGCCCAATGCGGTGCTGTTCATCGACGAGATCCACACCATCATCGGCGCCGGCTCGGCGTCGGGCGGCACCATGGATGCCTCCAACCTGATCAAGCCGGCCCTGGCGTCGGGCGAGCTGCGCTGCATCGGCTCGACCACGTTCCAGGAATACCGCGGCATCTTCGAGAAGGACCGGGCGCTGGCCCGTCGCTTCCAGAAGATCGACATCGTCGAGCCGACCGTGGGCGAGACCTACGAGATCCTGCAGGGCCTGAAGTCCAAGTACGAAGCCCACCACGGCGTGACCTACGCCGATGAAGCGCTGCAGGCTGCGGTCGACCTGTCGGTCAAGCACATTGCCGATCGCCTGCTGCCGGACAAGGCCATCGACGTGATCGATGAGGCCGGTGCCCGCCAGCGCCTGTTGCCGGAAGGTCAGCGCAAGGAGCTGATCGACGTCGAAGAGGTCGAGGCCATCGTCGCCAAGATGGCGCGCATCCCGGCCAAGCAGGTCAGCGCCACCGACAAGGATGTGCTGCAGCACCTGGAGCGCAACCTGAAGATGGTGATCTTCGGCCAGGATCCGGCCATCGGCACCCTGGCGTCGGCCATCAAGCTGGCGCGCTCGGGCCTGGGCAATCCGGAAAAGCCGATCGGCAACTTCCTGTTCGCCGGCCCCACCGGTGTCGGCAAGACCGAGGTGACCAACCAGCTGGCGCTGCAGCTGGGCATCGAGCTGGTCCGATTCGACATGTCCGAGTACATGGAGCCGCATTCGATCAGCCGCCTGATTGGTGCGCCTCCGGGCTACGTCGGCTTCGACCAGGGCGGCCTGCTGACCGAGAAGATCGTCAAGACGCCGCACTGCGTGCTGCTGCTGGATGAAATCGAGAAGGCGCACCCGGACATCTTCAACATCCTGTTGCAGGTGATGGACCGCGGCGTGCTGACCGACACCAACGGTCGCGAAGCCAACTTCAAGAACGTGGTGCTGGTGATGACCACCAATGCCGGCGCGGCGCAGGCCTCGCGGCGCTCGATCGGCTTCACCAAGCAGGACCACGCCACCGATGCGATGGAGACCATCCGTCGTGCGTTCACGCCGGAATTCCGCAACCGCCTCGATGCGGTGGTGCAGTTCCAGCCGCTGGGCTTCGAGCACATCCTGCGCGTGGTGGACAAGTTCCTGATCGAGCTGGAGATGCTGCTGCAGGAGAAGCACGTCAGCCTGTCGGCCACCCCGACCGCGCGTGACTGGCTGGCCCACCACGGTTTCGATCCGCTGATGGGCGCCCGCCCAATGGCGCGGGTGCTGCAGGACAAGGTCAAGCGGCCGCTGGCCGACGAGCTGCTGTTCGGCAAGCTGGTCAACGGCGGCAAGGTCAGCATCGACGTGCGCAACGACGAGCTGGTGGTCGAGGCGCAGGCCGAGCCAGAGCGGCTGTTGCCGGCCACGGTGGAATAAGCGTCTGCCGGGCATTGCCCGGCGACGGAGGCAACGACAGGGCGGCTCAGGCCGCCCTTGTCGTGTCGGCCTTCAGCGGCTGCGCTGGCGGGCCATGCGCTGGAAGGCGGCAGCTTCCAGGGGCTCGACCCGTTCGATCGTGCAGCTGGCGCGATCGGTTTTCAGGACGCTGCGCGAGCCGCCGCACAGCTGGTTGCCCTGGCCCTGGGTTTCAATCGCCAGCCGTCGCGAGGTCACGGCGCTGCTGCAGGAGGCGGTGAACACCACACGATAGTGCTGGTCACCATTGCGCAGCAGCACATCACGGTCGGCGCCCGCGCGGACGATCTGCTGGTCCTCGCTCAAGGCGATGCAGCTGTCGCCGGTACTTGCCGGCGGTGTGTCGGCGGCCTGGGCGGCAGGCGCGATCAGGACGGCAGTGACGAGCGCGAGGGCGGCGAAGCCGGCGGGCAGGGAGGACATGTTCATGGCAGGGGCAGGGGGTGGCGATCCGGACTGGATCGGGTGCCACGATGACGCCGCCGCTGCGAATGCGAATCTGCCGCAAGCATGGCTGACCGATGTCACGGTGCATTCGGTCAGGGTGCCGTCCGGCAGGGCCGGATTCCAGGCATGACAAAAGGCCAGCGTCCAGGGCTGGCCTTGTCGGGGTGGCGCAACGCGCCAGCCGCTTACTTCATTCGGTAGGTGATGCGACCCTTGGTCAGGTCGTACGGGGTCATTTCAACCTTGACCCGGTCACCGGTGAGGATGCGGATGTAGTTCTTGCGCATGCGGCCGGAGATGTGGGCGATGATTTCGTGCCCATTTTCCAGACGAACGCGGAAAGTGGTGTTCGGCAGCGTCTCGCTGACGGTGCCCTCGAACTCGATGGAATCGTCTTTCGACATGTAGTCCTGTGCGGTTCAGAAAACGGCCACGTTGGGCCTAAGGCGCAGCATTTTACGCGTCAAACGCCCAGCTTGCAAAGATTGTGTTATTCCCCGGCAAAATCCGTTGCCGGCACGCGCCCGACCAGCTGAGTCCAGGCGCCTTCCCGGCCCGGCGCCTGCACCGCACTGCGGACCTGTTGCAGGAACGGCGCACGCGGCAGATGTTCGGCGCCCATGCGAAGCAGGTGCGGATTCTCCACCTGCGCATCGATCAGTGGCCAACCCCAGCCATGTAGCGTGCGCGCCAGTGCCGCCAGCGCCACCTTGGAGCCGCCGCTGGCGCCGCTGAACATGCTCTCGCCGAAGAACATCGCGCCGATGGCCACGCCATAGATGCCGCCGACCAGCGTCTGCCGGTCCCACACTTCGAAGGAATGCGCAAACCCCAGGTCGTGAAGCTGGCTGTAGGCATCCACCATCGCCGGGCTGATCCAGGTGCCCTCCTGGCCGGGACGGGGCGCGCTGGCGCAGGCGCGCATCACCTGGCTGAAGGCGGTATCGGCGGTCACTTCCCAGCTGCTGCCGCGCAGCTGCCGGCGGAACCTGCTGCTCAGGTGTACGCCATCGGTGCGGAACACCATGCGCGGGTCCGGCGACCACCACAGGATCGGCTCGCCCTCGCTGAACCACGGAAAGATGCCGCCGGCATAGGCGTTGAGGAGGCGCAGCGGGTGCAGGTCACCGCCCACGGCCAGCAGGCCATCGGGTTGGCGCAGCGCGGTCTCTGCCGGCGGGAAGGGGGCATCCGGCGCATCGGCCAGGCGCCAGGGCAACTGACGGGTCATGCCGGCATTGTATTCGTCGTGGCGATGCGCGATGTCTGGCACCATCACGCTTCACCGGCAAGGAGCCCTGCATGAGCGACCCCATCACCGCCATCCTCGATGCGCACGATGCGACGCGCACACGCAATGACAGCCTGGGCATGCTGTTGACCCTGGCCAGCGAAGACCGCCCCCGGCTTGGCGCGCTGCTGCTGCAGGCGCTGGAGCGCCGCTCGCCCAGCTCCACCTTCCTCGATACGGCGCTGGATCTGCTGCCGGATGAGGCTGTCGCGCCGGTCTGTGCCGATGCCTGGCGGCGCTATCGTGACGGCGAGCGCGGTGAGCTGCTGACCAGCGTGCTGGAGTTCGCCAGCTACCAGGCGCCGCACGCGCTGCAAGGCGACTGGGAGGCGCTGCTGGAGCTCGCCATCGAGGATGACATCCAGCTGGCCCCGCAGGTCTGGCAGGCACTGCCGCCGCCGGTCGCAGCGCACTGGGCGCATCGGTTGACCGAGGCCGACGACGATCGTGAACTGGAACGCGCCAAGGCAGTGCTGTTGGCGATCCAGCCGGAAACTTACGCCGCCGCCCGTGGCTACCTGGCCGACTGGAGCGATCTGGATGCGCAGGTCTGGGCGCACTGGGCGGGCCTGGCGGATGGCCCTCGGCTGCGCCGCCTGCATGGCCAGCAACCGCTGCACCTGCGTTTCGGAAGCAAGCAACATCGTGCACAGGTGGCCGAAGAGCCGGGCTGGCGCAAGCGGATCTGGCGGCTGCACCCTACCTGGAACGGTGGCCAGGTGCAGCATGCGGGACACATGGGTGGCTCGCTCGACACCGCATGTGGCAGCTGTCATGCGCCGCTGCAGCGTCTGTTGCGGACCGATGCTGCGGCGCTGGAGGAAGGCGCGGCCGGCTCGATCACCTTGGGCCTGTGCCTGGACTGCTGCGGTTGGGAAGATCCGCCCGTGCGCTTCTATCGCCACGATGCGGAAGGCGTGCCGAGCTGCCACCCAAGCCAGCACTGCGAAGTGCCGATCAATCCCACCGACAGCGGTGACCTGATGCAGGCCGACGTCGGTCTTGCCGCGATGGACAGCCCTCGCTGGCAGCAGCAGGACTGGGGCCAGTCCAATCATCGGCAGAACCTGTCGCGCGTGGGCGGCGCGCCGAGCTGGGTGCAGAGCGCGCACTACCCGGCGTGCATCGATTGCGGCGAGCAGATGCCTTTCGTGATGCAGCTCGACTCGACCCTGCCGACCACCAATGAAGGCATGTTGCTGTGGGGGAGCGGCGGCATGCTGTACAGCTTCTGGTGCGGCAAGTGCCGGGTGAGCGGGCATTTCTGGCAGTGCACCTGAGCGCAGCGTCCTGAATTGCTCTGGTAGGTGCCAACCTTGGTTGGCACGCTTCTCCGACGCTACGCTTCCGTACGAAACGGGCTATGCCCCTGCAGCTCCTGCTGGTATCGCCGCACATCCCGCCGCTCCTGCCGGCACCAGTCGCGCAGCGCATCGGCAAACGCCGCATCGGCCACCCAGTGTCGGCTGCGCACGATCGTCGGCAGGAAGCCGCGTGCCAGTTTGTGTTCGCCCTGCGCACCCGGCTCGAAGCGGGCCAGGCCCTCGCGCAGGCAGTATTCGATGCCCTGGTAGTAGCAGGCCTCGAAGTGCAGGCCGGGCAGGGTGGCACCGCCCCAGTAGCGCCCGTACAGCGTGTCGCCACCACGCAGGCACAACGCACCGGCAATGGGCTCGCCGTCCTGTTCGGCCAGGAACAGCACCAGTCCGCGCCCCATTGAAATCGCCAAATGGCGCAGGAAGGCTTCGGTCAGCGCTGGTGCGTTGCCGTATTCCAGGAAGGTCTGCAGGTAGAAGCGGTACATGGCCTGCAGATCGGTGCGGCTCGCTTCGTCGCCATGCACCACCCGGAAGCTGATGCCCTGGCGGGTAACCTTGGCCCGCTCCTGGCGGATGTTCTTGCGATGCTTGTGGTTCATCGCGCAGAGGAACTGCTCGAACTTGCTCCAGTCACCCGGGTTCTGCCACTGGAACTGGATGTCCTCGCGCAGCAGCCAGTCGTCGCCGAAGGCGGTCTCGTCAGCTGCCGTGTGGAAATTGATGTGCGCCGACGACACGCCAAGTGCGGGCATCTGTTCGCGCAGCGCCGTCAACAGCGCAGTGCGCTGCGAATCGTCACGGGCCAGCAGTCGCGGGCCGGTCACCGGCGAGTAGGGCACCGCGCCGAGCCACTTCGGATAGTAGTCGCGGCCGTGGCGCGCGTAGGCATTGGCCCAGGCGTGGTCGAACACGAACTCGCCATGCGAGTTGGTCTTCAGGTAGCCGGGAGCGGCGCCGACCAGGGTGTCGCCGTCCCACAAGGTGAAGTGCTGCGGCTGCCAGCCCCAGTCCTCGCGCAGGCAGCCATGGGTTTCCAGGCCGGACAGGAAGGCGTGGCTGACGAACGGGTTGCGGCCGTCGTGCAGGGCATCCCAGTCGGTGGCGGGAACGGACTGCAGGGAGGCGAGGAAGCGGGCGGTGGGCATGGGGAGAAAGGATAGGGCAGGACGATCGCGAACGGTGTTGGCGGGGCTGGGTTGGTTTGTTCTGGTTGGGGATGAGGGAAGTTTGAAATCTCCATCGGTGTGCGCCTGGTGCGGAATCGCTGGCGCATGGCTGGGCAGGGTGGCGGGGCGCTGCATGAGCGGCGTGCATCCACCACATGGAGATATCAACAATGAAGGAATTGAAGCTTGTGTCTACTGTGATCGCGTGTGGCCTGTTCTTTGTGTCACCAGTGTTGGCTTCTGGAGCCGAGCAATCGTCCTCAGTCGAAGATCCGGGCATGTATGCCGAACTGGTGGCAATGCTCGAGCGGGAAGTGGCAACCCGGTTGACGCGTCATCTGCAGGACCATGGGAAACTGCGTCAGGTGACTGTCGGCATAGTGATTGAACCGCGAAAGCGCAGGATGGTCGTCAACTTCGGTCCGGGCTACCTTCCCGGAAAGGAAGATGGCTATGGTGAGCTCTTCCTGGAGCCGTTGGCTGCCGATCTGCGACGCTATTCAGAGCGGTCTGGGATGGAATTCCTGGATGTGGAATTCCTCTTCCAGGGTAGGTCGATGGACGAGCACTTCCCTGATGATCACCCCCAGCCCGCGCTGACAAAATCTCGATCAGCGCACAGCAAAGTCTTGGTGTCCTCGAGTCATGGATACATCGCCCTGCATCCCGGCAGGGAATGGGAGTTCCAGCGGCCATCTCCGCTAGGGCTGCAGGAGGACTTGCTGAGCCCGATATATGGTGATGCGCTTGAAGATCTGTTGGAGCAACGGAGTGGTCTGGTCGTGTATCGCGCCCGAAGCCGTTCGGCGGATCCTCATCCGGAGGCCCTACATCCGTGGGAGCATATGTCTGCACGCTACCACCTAAAGGCGCTTTTTCCTGACCGCGCTGACATTTGGAATGAGCTCCCAAATAGCCCGGACAGTGATCGCGAGGTGAAAGAGGATATCCGTGCTCGTCCCAATTACGCCAATCATCTCGGCGTCGACGTAATGCTGAGCCTGCACACCAACGGCAGTGTTGACCCGGGCGTTCGCGGCGCGGAGGTCTATTACCACCAATCCAAACCGCAGGACAAGGCTCTGGGAGACAGCATTCTGTGTGGAATGCGTGAAATCATCCGAGCTCAACCAGGGTACGAGAGCTTTCCTGTCCGTGAGATGTCGACCTCGGCCAGGCACGGCGAGAACCGCATTGGCACGATGCCGTCGGTCATTGTCGAGACTGCCTATCACTCCAACCCGGATGACGTTGCGGCGCTACAGGATCCCGTATTCCGTTCTGCTTCAATGAAGGGCGTGGAAAAGGGCTATCGCTTGTGGGCTACCGGAAAGTCCTGCAGGCAGTTCGCACTGCAGCCAATTTCCGACATCGAAGTTCCGCTCCAGACTTCGCGCGATGTGAACGTGAGCTTCCTGGGGAGCCCCCAATACCCGTTGGGAATTGAAGTTGCGGTGGCAGATTGCCGCCCGCCTGGAGTCTGCACGCCATGGAAGGGCCGCTTCGAAGATCCCGATGCGCCTGTGAAGTTTGGAGTGAGCTGCTCGTCCACGCGACCGGGAACAGTGCTCTGGAAGGTCCTGATGCGCGATGCAGACGGTGTCGCTGCGGCACCGGTGGAGTTCACTCAGTCCTGTGTGCGTGCCTAATCGCCCGTCTTCTAGAGAGAAAGTGTCAATCCCATTCAGAACGTGGCACTGAAAACGCCAAGGCCGGCGCATTGGCGTCGGCCTTGGCTCACCCGACAACGCTGACTGCAGGGGGAGGGCACGGCCGATGCCGTTCAGTGTTCGCCAATGGACTGCTTGCCTTTCTCAAAATTCTCGGGGAACTGTTCGAGGCCGGCGAGGATTGGCCTGTTGCGGCATTGGTCGGCGCGATGGGCCTGAGGGAAATTGTGAATTCGCGTATCTGAAACGCCTGGCATTACATCCCTTTTGAGGGCTTGGCAGTGTTGGTCCGTGCGACACGCGTGGCGCATTCCCCAGCCTCTCAAAGGAACTGATATGAATTTCGTGCGCGCGTTCCGCCGCATTGGATTGGCGTCGATCATTGCCTGCACCTTACCCTGCCCGCAGGCGCTCACTCAGCCTTTACCGTCCGCCGCTGAGACAGATCTGGCGTTGGATCTTCTATTGACGCGGCAGGCACAGAAGATCCTGGATGACCACCAGTTGCGCAAGTCCAGATCCACGGGCATCTCAGTGGGTGCCTCGGTTGATATCCAGCAACGGAAGCTCGTCATCAGCTTCGGGGCTGGAATCCTGCCGTCGGAGGACGATCATTCGCTCGAGGAGCTGGAGCAGTACATCAGGAATACCCTGGAGGCCTACACGATGCAGGCCGGCGTAGGCGAAGTTGAGACGGTCATTCTTTACGAGGGAAAGCCCTACTGGGAACACTTTCCTCGCGGCATCAGTGCGCAACAGCAAGGCTCTGCCAGGCAGGCAGGGGGCCAGGTTCTTGTCTCGGCGAGTCACGGGCTGCTGAAAGTGCACCCCGGCATGGAGTGGGAATTCCAGCGGCCTGTACGCAATGGTGTGCAGGAGGATCTGATTACGCCCGGATATGCGGACGAACTGCAACGGCTGCTGGAGGATCGCGGGGGTGTGACCGTGCATCGTGCGCGTCGCGGCGGGGGCGGTGCGCACCCGGATTCAATGCGTCCGTGGTACGAGATGTCAGCTCGTTACCATCTCAAGGATCTTCTTCCGGATCGGACAGATATCTGGAACCACTTTGCGAACAGTACTGCGAGCAATAGGGAGGTGTCAGATGACATCCGTGCTCGACCGTACTATGCCAATCATCTCGGCGTTGCAGGGATGCTCAGCATTCACACCAATGCGGATGTCTCAGGCGTTGCCCGTGGGTCAAGGGTTTTCTACCATTCAAGCAAGCCAGCGGATCGACAGCTCGCCGATCTGACGCTGTGTTACATGCGCGAGCTCATCACCGCGCAGGAGGGTTACGCTGACTTTCCTGTTCCCCGAAGTGGCGTCGCCGCAGGGCATGGTGAAAACAACTTCGCAACCATGCCGTCCATAGTGGTCGAGGTGGCTTTTCACACAAATGCCACGGACGCCGCCGCCCTCCAGGACCCGGTGTTCCGCACTGCTTCCATGAAAGGAGTCGAGAAGGGCTACCGGCTCTTCCGTGAAGGCAAAGGCTGCGTTCCGTTGAAGGCCGAGCCCATCCAGGGAATCCAGTTGCCCCAGGGAAGCTCACAGCAGGTTGATGTCGCCTTCGAGGGCTATCCGCAGTACCCCATCGAACTGGTCACCACGAACGTGGGCTGCCCGCCCGGATGGACCTGTAGCGACGGAAAGGTTCACATCACTACCCCCGACGACAAACCCAGCCAGATCACCCTGCGGTGCGAGAACGCCGGGAGTGCGCCAATTCTGTGGGATACGCGGGTCGTGGACGCCGATGGCGTGAAATCGCCGCCTGTGCGCCACGTCGTGCAGTGCATCCGAACGTCGCGCGGATCGAATGGGGCTCCGATCAGCCCTGCCGGTGTGGAGCCCGCGACGGCAGGTTGAGTGCTTTGAAGCGGGCGCTTTCGCGCCCGCTTCGAGTCAGCCATTCCTCGACGCTACAGAAGCCAGTCTCAGCTGGCCTTGCCCTGTGCATCCAGGTAACGCTCTGCATCCAGTGCGGCCATGCAGCCGAAGCCGGCCGAGGTGATCGCCTGACGGTAGTGCTGGTCGGCCACGTCGCCGGCGGCGAACACGCCTTCCACCGAGGTCTGGGTAGCGTTGCCGCCCAGGCCCGAACGGATTTCCAGGTAGCCGTTGTTCATGGTCAGCTGGCCGTCGAACAGCTGGGTGTTCGGGTGGTGGCCGATGGCCACGAAGAAACCGTGCGCATCGATGTCGCGGGTGCTGCCGTCCAGGGTCGACTTCACGCGCACGCCGGTCACGCCGGCCTCGTTGCCCAGCACTTCCTCCACCTGGTGGTGCCAGACGGTTTCGATCTTGCCGGCTGCAACCTTGGCAAACAGCTTGTCCTGCATGATCTTTTCCGCCTTCAGGGTGTCGCGGCGGTGGACCAGGTAGACCTTGCGGGCGATGTTGGACAGGTACAGCGCTTCTTCCACGGCGGTGTTGCCGCCGCCGACCACGACCACGTCCTGGTCACGGTAGAAGAAGCCGTCGCAGGTGGCGCAGGCGGAGACGCCGCGGCCCTTGAACTCGTCTTCGGTCGGGATGCCCAGGTACTTGGCGGTCGCGCCGGTGGAGATGATCAGCGCGTCACAGGTGTACTCGTGGCTGTCGCCGATCAGCTTGAACGGGCGCTGCGACAGGTCCGCGGTGTGGATGTGGTCGAAAATGACCTCGGTCTCGAAGCGCTCGGCGTGGGCCTGCATGCGCGCCATCAGGTCCGGGCCCATCAGGCCATGGGCGTCACCCGGCCAGTTGTCCACTTCGGTGGTGGTCATCAGCTGGCCACCCTGCTGCAGGCCGGTGATGACGACCGGCTTCAGGTTGGCGCGGGCAGCGTAGACGGCAGCGGTCCAACCGGCCGGGCCGGAACCGAGGATGACAAGACGCTGGTGGCGGGAGGGCAGGCTGGTGCTCATGTAGACTCGCGAAAAGGTAGATGGGACAAGGCGCGGCGATGTTTGCACAGCATCCTTGGCTGGTCATAGAGTGGCGGCTGGGGCAGGGTGATTCAAGCCGATGAACAGAACAGCGCCATCCACGGGCGGTTTCGGGCCCTGTCCCCGCCTGGGCGGCAACGGATAACTGAAAACTGACGCCGTCTCGTTTATTATCAAACACTAACAGCGCATTCCAAAGGTATGGTCTAAGGTGGCGAAGCAGGTCCCCGAACGCTCCAAGTCCGACGACAAAAAGGCGTCGCGTCGCTCGGCGGCAGCGGCCACGACCGACAATCCACGCCGTCAGCGCCTGTGGCGTGACCTGGGTCTGATCGCCATCGCGCCGGCGCTGCTGTATCTGGCTGCCAGCCTTTTCACCTATTCAGCGACGGACCCGGGCTGGTCGCACACCGGCAGCGTGGTCGCGCCGGTACACAACATGGGCGGCCGTGCGGGCGCGTGGATCGCCGACGTGCTGCTGCAGTTGTTCGGCTACATCGCCTTCCTGCTGCCGGTGGTGCTGGGCGCGCTGGCCTGGATTGCGATGTTCGGCCTGAAGCGCGAGAGCAAGGGCGAGAACGATCTGGACCCCGCGTTGCGGCTGGTCGGGCTGGTCGGCTTCCTGATTGCCGGCACCGGCTTCCTGCACGTGCGCCTGTTCAGTGGCGATGTCTCCAGTGCCGGAGGCATTCTCGGCAAGCTGGTCGGCAATTCCCTCAGCGTCGGCTTCGGCGCGCTCGGGGCGAACCTGTTCGTGCTGGTGCTGCTGCTGGCCTCGATCACCTTGGCCACAGGCCTGTCCTGGTTCGTGGTGATGGAGAAGATCGGCCGCGGCGTGATGTCGCTGGCACCGTTGCTGGAGCGCAAGAAGGAGCAGGCCACCGAGTGGCAGCAGACCCGCGTGATGCGCGAGGAGCGCCAGGAAGTGCGCAAGGCCGATGCCGAAGTGCGCGCCAAGCGTGAGCCGGTGAAGATCGAGCCGCGCCCCGAACCAGTGATCGAAAAGAGTGATCGGGCCAAGCGCGACAACCAGATCCCGATGTTCCGCGGCGTCAATGGCGACGGCTCGGACCTGCCGCCGCTGGCCCTGCTGGATGATCCCAAGCCGCAGCCCGTGGGCTACGACAAGGACACCCTTGACGCGCTCTCGCGGCAGATCGAGTTCAAGCTCAAGGACTTCCGCATCGATGCGCAGGTGGTCGGCGCCAACCCCGGCCCGGTCATCACCCGCTTCGAGATCGAGCCGGCGCCGGGCATCAAGGTCAGCCAGATCAGTTCGCTGGACAAGGACATCGCCCGCGGCCTGTCGGTCAAGTCGGTGCGTGTGGTCGATGTGATCCCGGGCAAGTCGGTGATCGGCCTGGAAATCCCCAACGTCACCCGCGAGATGATCTACCTGTCCGAGCTGCTGCGCTCGAAGGAATACGACAAGTCGGCCAGTTCGCTGACCCTCGCGCTGGGCAAGGACATCGCCGGCCGCTCGACCGTGGCCGATCTGGCGCGCATGCCGCACCTGCTGGTGGCCGGTACCACCGGTTCGGGCAAGTCGGTGGCGGTCAACGCGATGGTGTTGAGCCTGCTGTTCAAGGCGTCGCCGAAAGACCTGCGGATGCTGATGATCGACCCGAAGATGCTCGAACTGAGCGTCTACCAGGGCATCCCGCATCTGCTGGCGCCGGTGGTCACCGACATGAAGGAGGCCGCCAACGGCCTGCGCTGGTGCGTGGCCGAGATGGAGCGCCGCTACAAGCTGATGAGCGCGGTGGGCGTGCGCAATCTGGCCGGCTTCAACAAGAAGGTGAAGGACGCGCAGGACGCCGGGCAGCCGATGATGGACCCGCTGTTCAAGCCGAATCCGGAGCTGGGCGAGGCGCCGCGGCCGCTGGAGACGCTGCCGTTCATCGTCATCTTCATCGACGAATTCGCCGACATGATGATGATCGTCGGCAAGAAGGTCGAAGAGCTGATCGCGCGCCTCGCGCAGAAGGCGCGTGCGGCCGGCATCCACCTGATCCTGGCCACCCAGCGCCCGTCGGTGGACGTCATCACCGGCCTGATCAAGGCCAACATTCCCACCCGCATCGCCTTCCAGGTCAGCTCGAAGATCGATTCGCGCACCATCCTCGACCAGTCCGGCGCGGAGACGCTGCTTGGTCACGGCGACATGCTTTACCTGCCGCCCGGCACGGCGATGCCCGAGCGTGTGCACGGCGCCTTCGTGTCCGATGAAGAAGTGCATCGCGTGGTCGAGCACCTCAAGGCAATGGGGCCGGCCGACTATGTCGACGGCGTGCTGGACGAAGTGCAGACGATGGGCGATGGCGTGGTGGTCGGTGCGACCGGCCTGCCGGAGACCAGTTCCGGCGGCGGCGATGAGTCCGACCCGCTGTACGACGAAGCGCTACGCGTGGTCACCGAGACCCGTCGCGCGTCGATTTCCGGGGTGCAGCGTCGCCTGAAGATCGGCTACAACCGCGCAGCGCGACTGATCGAGGCCATGGAAGCGGCCGGTGTGGTCAGTCCGCCCGAACACAACGGCGACCGCACGGTGCTGGCACCGCCGCCGCCGAAGTAAGCCCTGCCGCATTCCCGACGTCCAAGGAACCGACGCATGCTTCAACCCGTTTCCTGCGCGCTGGCGCTGGCGCTGGCCTGCCTGCTGGCAGCCGGCCCGGCGCTGGCCGATGCTGCCGCGACAGCCGTGCCCGCGGTCGCGCCGCCATCCACCGGCGGCGATGCCGAGGCCAGCAACAACTTCAGCTTCGTCCGCTACCGCGCCGACTACCAGGTGCGTGCCGATGCCGGCAACGTACAGACCGAAACCTACGAAATCCTGCTCAAGACCAAGGCCGCGGTGGAGCAGTTCAGCCAGGTGCGGTTGAGCTACAGCGAGAAGATGGAAACGCTGGACGTGGTCAACGCCTATACGCTGACCGCCGACGGCCAGCGCCGCGAGGTGCCTGCCGATCGCATCTACACCCAGGAGAGCTATTCCAGCGCCTCGGCGGCGATGTATGCCGACCGCAAGGTGCGGGTGATCGTGTTCCCCAACCTGGCGCCGGGTACCCGGCTGTTCTACCAGGTGCGGCGGACCCAGCTGACGCCGTACTTCCCGGGCTACTTCGGCCTGTGGGAAACGTTCAATGTGTTCACCCAGTACGACGATGCCGAGGTGACCCTGAGCGCGCCGGCCAATCTGCCCATGTTCGTGGACAGCCGAGGCGTGCAGGGCAGCGATCGCCCGGTGGTGAAGAACGGCCAGGCGCAGTGGCGCTGGCGCTACCAGCGCCGCGAACCGATGCAGGCGCAGAACTGGTCGGCGGCGGTGTGGGAGTTCGGGCCGAACATCATGGCCAGCACCTACCGCGACTGGGCGCAGATGGGCCGCGCCTATCAACTGAAGGCCGGTCCGGCCGCGCAGGTCACGCCGGAGATCCAGGCGCTGGCCGACGAAGTGACTGCCGGCATCAGTGACCGCCGCGCGCAGGCCGATGCGCTGTACCGCTGGGTCGCGCAGAACATCCGCTACGTCGCGGTGTACCTGGGTAACGGTGGCCTGGAGCCGAACAGTGCGCAGAGCATCCTCGACAACCACTATGGCGACTGCAAGGACCACGTGACGATTCTTGAGGCGCTGCTGGCGGCCAAGGGCATCACCAGTTCACCGGTGCTGATCGGTGCAGGTGGCGGCCCAACGCTGCCGAAGATTCCGCTGCTGGGTCGCTTCAACCACGCCATCACCTATGTGCCCGAGTTCGATCTGTATCTGGACTCGACCAGTGCCTGGGCGCGCTTCGGCCAGCTGCCCGATGGTGATCTTGGCGCGCCGGTGCTGCACACCCGCGATGCCACCCTGGCACGCACGCCGGCCAATGATCCGCAGCGCAACGCAACGGTGATGGACGTACGCTTTACCTTCGACGCACAGGGCAATCTGCGTGGCGAGACGGTGCCGCAACTGAGCGACAACGCCGAGATCGGCATGCGCGCACAGTTCGCCCAGCTCAATGCGCAGAACCGGGCGCGCGCTGAAGAATCGATCATGGCCGCGTCCGGTTTCGATGGCCGTGGCCAGCTGCAGCTGCAGGGTGTACCGGTCGACCTGACCCGGCCGTTCGGTTATCGCATGGCGTTCCAGGCCGAGGATTACGTGGACTTCGACGTGGCCGGCGGCATGGCCGTACCCGATCCGCCGGGTGGCGAATCGGTGCGCGGGCTTTATGCCAGCGCCTCGGCACCGGACAACGAGACGCCGTTCTACTGCTATGCCAGCCTGCGCGAGGAAACCTATCGCCTGCAGTTCCCGGCCAATGCCCCGATCATCGCGATTCCCGGCAGCCAGCGGTTTGCCAATGCGGCCGGCGAGTACCGGGTCGACTGGAGCCGACAGGGCCAGGAAGTGACCGTGCATCACCGCCTGCAGCAGAACGCGGTGCGCGGCGCCGAGGCGTTGTGCCAGCCGCAGGACTATGCCGCCTTCCGCGCGCTGTTCCGCGAGGTGCGCCGCGGCTTCCGTGGTCAGGTGCTGTACGGCAAGCTGCCGGGCGCTGGCGGCTGAATCGCCGATCAGCGATCAGGGCGTCATAATGGGGTCCTGATCGCCCATTCATCTTTTGCCGGGCACACTGGCACCCAACTTTCCTGGCCGCGCGCCCACAGGATTTCCGCATGAACCTTCGCCTCCGTCGTTTCCTTGCCACCACCACCCTGGCCGTGGCCTGCGCCGTCGCCGGCAGCGCCTGGGCCGGCGCCCGTGATGACCTGAAGACCTTCACCACCGGCCTGAAGGGCCTGGATGGGCAGTTCAGCCAGCAAGTGTTCGACAGCCGCGGCAAGGTCAAGGAATCCACCAGCGGCCGCGTCGCCTTGTCGGCACCGCGTCTGTTCCGCTGGGAGTACGTGCGCCCGCATGAGCAGCTGATTGTGGCCGACGGCAAGAAGGTCTGGATGTTCGAGCCGGACCTGGAGCAGGCGACCGTGCGCGAGCAGGGCAAGGAAGAGCAGAACAGCCCGCTGACCGCGCTGATCAACCCGGCGCTGCTGGAGCAGCAGTACGACGTGAGCGAAGAGGCCGCCACCCGTGATGGCCTGCAGTGGCTGTCGCTGTCGCCGAAGCGCGAGACCGAAGCCAGCTTCCAGTACGCCGCGCTCGGCTTCAATGCCCAGGGCCTGGCAAAAATGGAGATCACCGACGCCGTCGGTCAGCGCACCGTGATCAGCTTCAGCGGCTGGAAGCGCAACCCCGCCTTCGCCGCCAACACCTTCCGCTTCACCCCGCCGGCCGGCACCGACGTCATCGGCAATTGATCGTGGCCGTCGGGCATGGCCCGGCGCTACCGTCCTTGGTAGGTGCCAACCTTGGTTGGCACGCTCTCGCGGTACAATGATCGCGTGCCAAGACATCGCTCCACTTCATTCCCCGGACCCGATCTGCTGAGTGTCGATCGGGAACACATGCGCCCGCTGGCCGAGCGCATGCGCCCCCGCACCCTGGACGAAATGGTTGGGCAGAAGCGTCTGCTCGCGCCGGAAAGCGCGCTGCGCCGCGCGGTCGAATCCGGGCGCGTGCATTCGATGATCCTGTGGGGGCCGCCGGGCTGCGGCAAGACCACGCTGGCGTTGCTGCTGGCTGAATACTCCGACGCCGAATTCCGTGCCATTTCCGCAGTGCTGTCCGGTCTGCCGGAAGTGCGCCAAGTACTGGCCGAAGCCGCGCAGCGCTTCGCCGAAGGTCGTCGCACGGTGCTGTTCGTCGACGAAGTGCACCGTTTCAACAAGGCGCAGCAGGATGCGTTCCTGCCGCACATCGAGCGCGGCACCATCCTGTTCGTCGGCGCCACCACCGAGAACCCGTCGTTCGAGCTGAACTCCGCGCTCCTGTCGCGTTGCCGCGTGCACGTGCTGGAAGGCGTCTCGCCGACCGACATCGTTGAAGCACTGGAACGTGCGTTGGGCGATGGTGAGCGTGGCCTCGGCGAGGAACATATCGAGGTTGCGCCGGAGCTGCTGCTGGAGATCGCCACTGCGGCCGATGGTGACGTGCGTCGTGCGCTGACCCTGCTGGAAATCGCTGCCGAACTGGCGGGCGGGGAGGGCGGTCGCATCACCCCGCAGACCCTCACCCAGGTGCTGGCCGACCGTACCCGCCGCTTCGACAAGGGCGGCGAGCAGTTCTACGACCAGATATCGGCGCTGCACAAGTCGGTGCGAAGCTCCAATCCCGACGCCGCGTTGTACTGGCTCACGCGCATGCTCGATGGCGGCTGTGATCCGTCATATCTGGCGCGTCGGCTGACCCGCATGGCCATTGAAGACATCGGCCTAGCCGACCCGCGCGCGCAGAGCATGGCGCTGGAGGCGTGGGACATCTACGAGCGGCTGGGCAGCCCGGAAGGCGAGCTCGCCTTCGCCCAGCTGGTGCTGTACCTGGCCAGCACCGCCAAGTCGAATGCCGGCTATGCCGCCTTCAACCAGGCCAAGGCCGATGTGCGCGACAGCGGCACCGAAGAAGTGCCGTTGCACCTGCGCAATGCACCGACCAAGCTGATGAAGGAGCTGGGCTACGGCGCCGAGTACCAGTACGACCACGACGCCGAGGGCGGCATCGCGCTGGACCAGACCGGTTTCCCCGATGCGATGGGCGAACGCGTGTACTACAACCCGGTGCCGCGCGGGCTGGAGATCAAGCTGAAGGAAAAGCTGGACCGGCTGCGCGCCGCGCGCGAGGCGGCGAGGGCGACCAAGAGCCGCTGAGCTTCGCTTCTGTAGAGTCGAGCCATGCTCGACTGCTTTTGACGACCGAGACCACCGTTTACGCACACCCCCATAGTGGCGGATACGTCAGCCTGCGCCGATCAGTATCAGGTTGGTGCCTGTGGGATGAAGCCAGAGAAAGACTTCCTGCTTGCCCTTCCGATAGCCGGACGAGCAGGCCGCCTGCCAACCCTGGCCACAATTGACCTCGGGGAATCCGTAGACGGTTGGGTGAGAGTACTCTCGTGGCGTTGCGACCCGCCCAGCCTTTAACAGGGCACGACGCAGCGTTTTGTAGTCCATTTCCCATTGCGCACCCATTGCTTTGAGCGCGCCAGGCATTGGAGGCGGGTTTGCCTTGAGGCTGCCCATCATGTAGCCGGGCTCTATGTAGCCGGGTTCTGTTGAGGGCGGTGCGGACGTCAGGAGTAAGGCAATCAGGATGCTCTTCATCTGCCCGAGCGTAGTGGTGTTGCCGCGCTAGTCAAATGGCGCTGACGCAAGTGCCAATGTGAAGAGCAAAAGGGTCGTATGGAGGCCCCCTCCCCAGTGAGGCAGCCGAGCATGGCTCGGCTCTACATTGCCCCGCCCGTGTGCATTTGGCAGACTGCGCGGCTTATTTTTCAAGGAACGATGCCGTGCAGGAAATGATTCTGCCGTTGAAGCGCTACGCCCAGTTCGAAGGCCGCGCCAACCGCCGCGAGTACTGGATGTTCCAGCTGTTCCTGCTGCTTGCGGGAGCCGCGGTATGCGTGATTGCGCTGACAGTGGCGCTCGTTGCCGGCCTCGTGCTGGACGCCGATTCCAGCTGGATGGCCGGGATCACGATCGGCGCGGTGGCACTGGTGGGTGCGCTCTGGCTGGCCACGATCGTGCCGCTGATCGCGGTGACCGTGCGCCGCCTGCATGACTGCAACCAGTCAGGGTGGCTGTACCTGCTGGCGCTGGTGCCGGGCGGTGGTGTGGTGATCCTGATCTTTGCGCTGCTGCCGGGTACGCCGCAGGACAACCCGTACGGTCCGGTGCCCGCCGGCCCCTGAGTCAACGGGTTTCGGCCCGATGCAACGAAGCCGGCCCAGGGCCGGCTTCGTCGTTTCTGCGCTGCTGTCAGCAGTGCCAAGCTGATTACTGCAGAACGCAGTCGCCCAACGCCAGGTAATCCGATCCCGAACTGAACTGCAGCGTGCAGCTGGCGGTGAAGGTGACGCCGTCCTCCATCGCTGCAAGCTTGGCGTTCTGCTCGTCGTCGGAGGCGGTCAGGCGGGCCAGCACCTGGCCATCCTCATCGCCCGCCTCAAGGACCGGCTCGCCCTGCAGGTTGCTGGAGGCGCCCAGGCTCACTGCCGTGAACTGTACGGTCTGGTTGAGTTCTTCCAGCCCGAGGGAGGAATAGCCGGCCTCTTCATAGGCCGAATACAGCCCGGCCAGGCTCGGCGCGGCATGGCCGGCCAGCGGGGCGAGAAGGCCGGCGACGAGTGCGATCAGTGCTTTGTGCTTCAAGGGGTTCTCACAATCATGGGATCCGATCCCATGGCGGCTGTGGAGCTGATGGGCAGGGGCCAGGCAGGCACCCGCAAGGGCGGGGCGATTCCTGCGCCCCGATGGCAGGCAAAGTAGATGAACCCGGACTTCCTGTGCAAGCGCTGGCGTACGCACTGTCGCGCGCGTGATACACAGCGTGACGTTTGATCGATGTGATAATCATTCGCGTTTAAGGTAGACTGCGGTCCCCTGTGAACTGGTGGCCGTGTGCCGCTTTCGCCGTCACTGATGAAGTCTTCCGTCCTGCCTCCGCGCCGCGGCCCGCTGCTGTCCGGCCTGGCCGCCTTGATGATGGGCCTGCTCCTGGCTACCCCGTACGCATACGCGCAGCAACGCAATCCGCTGCAGAAGATGGGCCAGACCGTGCTCGATGCACCGGCGGCCAGCTATCGCTTCGAGCGTTTCGTGATCGACAGCCCCGACCAGCAGCGCCGCTGGCGGGTGAATGTGGCGATTCCGGCCAAGGCCTCCAAGGCGCCATCGCCGGTGCTGTACGCACTGGACGGCAACGCCGTGGCGATGGTGCTGGACCAGCCGCTGCTGGCCGAGCTGGCCGCACGCAAGGCGCCGCCGGTGCTGGTGCTGATCGGCTACGACAACGACCTGCGCATCGATTCGGCTGCGCGCACCCGCGACTACACCGCGTGGATCGATCGCGCCGATGATGAAAGCGGCAGGACCCAGGCCGTCGGCGGCGGCGCAGCAGCGTTCCTGGACATGATCGAGCGCCGCATCAAGCCTGAAGTCGAGCGCCGCGCCAACATCGATCACCAGCAGCAGGCGCTGTGGGGTCACTCGCTTGGCGGCCTGTTCGTGCTCAGCAGCCTGTACACGCGCCCGGCCGCCTTCCAGTACTACCTCAGCGCCAGCCCGTCACTGTGGTGGAGCCAGGGCGCGCCGCTGGGCGACGTCGAGCAGCAGTTCGTGCAGAACGCACACGGTCAGCCCGCGAAGGTGTGGCTGATGCTCGGCGGTGCCGAGCGCATCGGCGACCGCGGCAAGCGCGACATGAGCAATCCGCGCGTGGTCGCGCATCTGCGCCGCATTGGTGGCGCCACCCCGGATGCGGCGATGCAGCTGGCCGAACGCCTGGGCAACGTGCCGGGGCTGAGCGTGCAGTACCGCGAGTTTCCCGGTCTCGGCCACGGCCCGATGCTGCCCGCATCCTTCCACGCGGCCCTGCATGAGCTGTATGGCGTGACCGACCGCAGCGCCGGTGACGGCCAGCCAACCGGTGGTGACAACGCCGCCGAATGAATCCCTCGCACGGCAGTGCCGTGCGACCCCACTACCCAGGCGGACTGTCGACGTGCAGCGGCCAAGGCAACCGATGAATCCCGCGCCACGAGGCGCGGCCCACGTGTGCAAGGAGCCTTCCATGTCGTTCCGTCCGTCTTTCCGTCTCACTTCCCTTGCTGCCGGCCTGCTGCTGGCAGTGACCGCCACCGCGCAGCCGGTGTTCGACCAGCCGGCCAGCGCCACCTTCAAGGGCCAGGTTGTCTCACGCGGTGAGAACGTGGTTCCCGGCAGCACCGCCGACGTCACCGGCCGCGGCTTCGTGCCGGGCCAGCAGGTCAGCCTGCTGCGTGGCGATACCGTGCTCAACAGCCAGCCGGTGGTGGTCGATGCCGATGGCAACTTCAAGACCCAGCTGGCCATTCCGGCCGACGCGGTGCCGGGCACCCATCCGGTGGTGGTGCGCGCCAGCCAGCCGGCCGCCGCAGCCGTGCTGAAGCTGCGTGTGTCGCCGCAGCTGCCGCTGTCGGGCCAGGCGAAGTTCGCCACCCAGTCCAACAAGCTGGTACCCGGCCTGTACCAGTCGGCCTACAGTGCTGCCAGCAATGCCGTGTTCGTGACCTCGGCCGTCGGCCGCCCGCCGGTCACCCAGTCGCAGCTGCTGAAACTGGACCCGAAGTCGCTGAAGGTGACCAAGGCCATCACCCCGGCGCAGGTGCCGGGCAGCACCAACGGTGCGGTGTTCGCGGTATATGGCGTGGGCGTCGATGATGCCAATGGCAATGTCTGGGTCAGCAACACCCGCCAGGACACCGTGGCTGTCTATCGCCAGGCGGATCTGTCGCTGGTGCATCAGTTCCCGGTCGGCACCGTGCCGCACGCCCGCGACGTCGTGGTCGACAGCACGCACGGCAAGGTGTTCGCCTCGGCCACCGGCGAAGACCATCTGTCGGTATTCGATGCGAAGACGCTGAAGGCGCTGGAGCCGATCACTCTGGCCTCCGGCGTGGACGACGAGAAGTTCGTGCCGATGAGCCTGGTGCTGGATGAGCCCAGCGGCAAGCTGTTCACGGTCAGCATCGGTACGCCGGAAGCGGCGGTGATCGATGTGGCCAGCGGCAAGGTCGAGAAGGTGATCGACCTGGGCAATTCGATCAGCGCCTCGGGCGTGGCCTTCGATGCCCAGCGCAACCGCCTCTACGTGGCCTCGCAGGGCACTGACAACCTGCTGATCGTCGACGTGGCCAGCGGCAAGGTCGTGCACGACGTGCCGGTCGGCGCCGGTGCGCTGAACGTGGCCTTCGATGCGAAGAGCGGCCTGGCCTACGTCACCAACCGCGGTGCCGGTACGGTCACTGCCGTTGATCGTGATGGCAAGGTGGTCGGCAACCTCGATGGCGGCACCTTCCCGAATCACGTCCGCGCCGATGGCAAGGGCAATGTCTTCGCCGTGAACAAGTCGCGGGGCGCTGAAGATCCGAAGGGTGACCGCATCACCCGCATCAGCCTGCGCCAGCCGTAAGCCACAGGGCAGGGCGGCACCCCGTCGCCCTGCCAGCAAGGAGAATCTGCATGAACATCGCTTCCCGCCTGCGCCTGTGCGCGCTCCCGCTTGCCGTTTCACTGGTGCTGGCCGCCTGTGGCGACAAGGCACCGCCGTCCTCGGGCAACCCCGACACAGCTGCGCCGGCCACCGCCACCGCCGAATCCGGGGCGCTGCCCGCAGGCTGGCAGCGGGTGGCGGGCAATGACGTGCCGACCCTGCCGGGGCAGCAGGCGGTGTTGCCGACCAAGGTCCAGTCCGACGATGGTGCCGGTGTGGAAGTGGATGACACCAGCCGGATCATTGCCGGCGGTGACGACATCATCGCGGTGATCGAGGCGCTGGGACTGGGCAAGCAGGTGTTCGCTGCGCCGACCAACACCACGACTCAGGCAGGCCTGGCTGCGCCGCACCAGTTCCTGTTCAACCGCACCACCGGTGTGGAGGGCGTGCTGAGCCTGCAGGGCTCGCTGTTCATCGGCAACAGCCTGCGTCGCCACACCGAACTGGCAAAAAAGCTGCGTGAAGTGGGCGAGCCTGCGGTGGTGATCGATGACCTGCAGCCGGCACCGGACAAGGTGCGCAAGATTGCCGCCGTGCTCGGCGTGGCCGATGCAGGGCAGACCCTGGCCACGCAGGTGCAGCGTCAGCTGGATGAGGCTGCCGCTATCGGAAAGGGCCTGGGGCATGCGCCGCGGGTGATCCATGTGTCGGCGACGGGCGCAGGCGGTGCGCCGACCGTGGCCGGTGCCGACAGCGCGTCGGCCAAGCTGATCGCGCTGGCCGGCGGCATCAACATCGGCACCGAGGCCGGCGTGGCCAACTATTCGCAGCTGAGCAACGAAGGCGTGGTCGCGGCGGCACCGGAGGTGATCCTGGTGACCGAGCATGACCTGCAGCTGTTCGGCGGTGCCGAGGGCCTGTGGAAGGCCTACCCGACGCTGAAGCAGACCCCGGCGGGACAGGCCAACCGGGTCTGGGTGATGCCGGATGCGCAGCTGAAGTACGCCAGCATCGGTTCTGGTGCGGGCGCGTTGGCGTTGGCGCAGGCGCTGGCGGCGCTGCCGAAGGCATGAGTCCTGCGGATCGACGCCGCCGTCGCGGGCGGACGATGTTGTTGATTGCGCTGGTCGCGTTGCTGGGTGCGGTGCTGGCGTCGTTTGCCGTGGGGCCGCTGCGGCTGCCGCCTCTGGAAGTGATGCAGGCGCTGGCGGTAAAACTGGGTCTGCTCGATCCGCAATCGGTCAGCAGTCGTGACCTGGCCGTGGTGTGGCAGCTGCGCATTCCGCGTGCGCTGCTGGGGGCCATGGTCGGCGCGGCGCTGGCGATGGCCGGCGCCAGCCTGCAGGGACTGTTCGGCAATCCGCTGGCCGATCCGGGCATCGTCGGTGTCAGCCAGGGCGCTGCGTTGGGCGCCGTGGCGGCGATCGTTCTCGGCGCCGCGGGTGCAGCCGGCTGGTTGGTGCCGGTGGCGGCATTCGGCGGCGGTGCCGCCGCGATCGGGTTGACCTACGCGCTGGCACGGCCGGGCAAGGGCAGTGGCAATGCCACGCTGTTGCTGGTGGGCATTGCGATGGCCGCATTCTGCTCGGCCCTGATCGGCTTCCTGACCTACATCGCCAACGAAAGCGAGCTGCAATCGCTGGTGTTCTGGCAGATGGGCTCGTTGGCGCGGGCCAACTGGGCTGATGTGGTGGCGGTGCTGCCGCTGTTTGCCATCGGTGCGTTCGCGCTGCAGCGCCTGGCCACGCCGCTGGACATGCTGGCGCTGGGCGAGCGCCAGGCGCAGCACCTGGGGCTGGATGTGGCGCGTACACGCCGCCTGCTGGTGGCGTTCAGTGCGCTGCTGGTGGGCTCCGCCGTGGCGTTCGCTGGTTCGATCAGCTTTGTCGGCCTGGTCGTGCCGCACGTAGCACGCTTGCTGGTGGGCCCGGGCCATCGCTGGCTGCTGCCATTGTCGGGCCTGCTGGGGGCGCTGCTGATCGTGGTGGCCGACACTGCTGCACGCACCCTGGACCCGCCTGCCGAGATTCCACTGGGCCTGTTCTCCGCCGCGCTGGGCGCGCCGTTCTTCCTGTGGCTGGTGCTGCAGCAGCGTCGCAAGGCAGCCGCATGAGCGCTTTTCTGCAATTGCGCGACGTGGTGGTGCGCCGCCAGCAGCGCGAGATCCTGCATGGCATCACCCTTGCGTTCCAGCCGCGCACGGTGACGGCGCTGGTGGGGCCCAATGGTGCCGGCAAGTCCACCCTGCTGGGCGTGGCGGCCGGCGATCTGCGCGCAGACGGTGGCGACGTGCATCTGCACGGACGTCCGCTGCGCGACTACAAAGCCGGGCCGCTGGCATGCGAACGTGCGGTGATGCCGCAGGAGCACGGCGTGCGCTTCGCCTTCAGCGTGGAAGAAGTCGTGGCGATGGGGCGCCTGCCGCATCCGCCGGATCCGCAGGTGGACGATGCGCAGGTGGAAAGCGCAATCGATGCTGCCGAACTGCAGGCGCTGCGCCTGCGCGAAGTGCAGCAGCTGTCGGGTGGTGAATCGGCGCGGACCACCTTCGCCCGTGTGCTGGCACAGGACACGCCGTTGCTGTTGCTGGATGAGCCCACGGCTGCGCTGGATCTGCGCCATCAGGAGCGCACCCTGCGCAGCGTGCGTGCCTGCGCCGAAGCGGGCGCGTGCGTGATCGTGGTGCTGCATGACCTCAACCTGGCGGCCGGCTACTCCGATCGCATCGTGCTGCTGGAACAGGGCAGGGTGGCCGCTGACGGCACGCCTTCGGAGGTGCTGACCGAGGCCAACCTGCAGCGCGTCTACCAGCAGGACGTGGTGGTGCTGCAGCATCCGCGCCGCGGTGTGCCGTTGGTGGTGGTGACCTGATGCGGTAAAGCCGCGCAGAGCGGGGAGAAGTATCATTGGCGGTTCGTTTTTCTCAACGGAATGACCCCCATGAAATACATCCTCCCGCGCGCGACACTGCTGGCTTCGATCATTGCTGCATCGTGCACGGCGCACGCCGCTCCCGTCCGCACGGTTGTGCTGGACAAAGTGGCTGACCAGGCGACTTCGATCGAAATCCGTCATGCGAAGGGTGCCGGCGCCGCCTCCGATCTGTTCACCACGCACTACTACACCGGTGGCGCGATGCTGATGGCCTGGGGCAATCAAAGCGTGCTGCTGCTCTGCAAGAAGTCGGCGTATCTGAAGCTGCCGGGCATGAAGCCTGCAGCCAGCGAACTGCCGCTGGAGAAGCGGCAGATGATCGGCTACGAAGCAATGATGGCGGGCTACGGCGGCATCGCTGCCGTGGGTGGACTGGTGGATGGCAAGATCGAAGTTGCCGATGACGGCAGTGAAGTGCGCCGCCAGGCCGAGCGGTCGTGGGCCTACGGCGTTGAACGCTACGACGTGATCAGCCAGCGCATGCCCAATGGTGCGCTGCGCGTGCGCGCACTGAAGACCGCCACGTTGAACAACGCAAAGCCGTCGAAGCCGGGTGACACCTTCAGTACCGAAGACGATCAGGCGGCCCGCCTGCGCGAGCTGGGTGCGGTGGGCAGCTGGACCGAAGTGACGATCCACGACACACCCCGTCGCGGCGAGATCAATGCCGCCTTCCCGCTGAAGGACTGGGTGTCGGTGACGGGGGATCACGCCGCGACGGTGGGTGAGGCGCGGCGTATCAACGGTTGTGAGTGATCGTTCTTGAGATATTTCCACCCCGATGCGCCGCATCGTTCCACTCATGTGCGCAATATTCACTTGCGCGCCAGACTGACAGGTCTAGAATGCGCCGCATGAACCGGATGCCGCTCCTGAAGTTTTTCACCCTGACCCGCGCTGGCGCGGAACGGGCGTGTCTGCCTGGAGCCCCACGAGGCCGCTGATCGCGGCCTTCGCTGGACCATCCACAGAGCGCCCTCCGGGGCGCTCTTTTCGTTTCCGCCTTCCATCCCTCAACCCGCTCCACCGCAAGGAGAACGTGCCATGCACCAGATCGCCGAGACCGAACGTCAGCCGCACACCCTGTAGCCAACCGGGGTGTGCGGCCCCCGAAGTTGGCCCAGCAGGAACCCATCTCATGAACACCCATACTCTGTCGCGTCTTCGCAACCTCGGCATCATTGCCCACATCGACGCTGGCAAAACCACCCTAACCGAACGTCTTCTGTGGAAGACCGGCGAGATCCACCGCGTCGGCGAAGTGCACGACGGCAACGCGACCACCGACTTCTCGGCGATCGAGCGCGAACGTGGCATCACCATCGGCGCCGCTGCCGTGCACGCGCAATGGGCGCCGCGCGATCTGCCGCTGCACCAGCTGACCCTGATCGACACCCCCGGCCACATCGACTTCGCCATTGAGGTCGAGCGCTCGCTGCGCGTGCTCGACGGTGCCGTGGCCGTGTTCTCGGCCGTGGACGGCGTGCAGCCGCAGTCGGAAACCGTGTGGCGCCAGGCGCGCCGGCATGGCGTGCCGTTGATTGCGTTCGTCAACAAGATGGATCGCATCGGCGCGTCGTTCGAGCGCGTGCTGGAGCAGCTGCAGGACAAGCTGCGGGCGCGCCCTTGGGCGCTGGGCGTACCGTTGGGCAGTGAAGGTGGCTTCCATGGCTGGGTCGACCTGGTCGATGGCCGAGTGCTTCACTGGCAGGATGGTGGCGCGGCGACGGTGACGGCCTGGAGCGACGCCGAGCGCGCGCAGTGGCAGCCGCAGCGCAATGCGCTGGTCGAGGCCGTGGCTGATCATGACGATGTGCTGGCAACGGCATGGCTGGAAGGCCGTGACATCGACGCGACGATGCTGCGCGCAGCGATCCGCCGCGCGACGCTGTCTGGCGCCGGCGTGCCGGTGCTGGCTGGCGCTGCCTTCAAGGACAAGGGCATCGAGACACTGCTGGATGCGGTGGTCGATTACCTGCCGTCGCCGCTGGATCGTCCTGCGGTTACTGCCGAAGGCGAAGGTGGTGACGTCCTGCTGCCGCCGGACCCGGACGGCCCGTTGGCAGGCCTGCTGTTCAAGATCACCCACCAGCAGCACGGCGCGTTGAGTTTCGTGCGGCTGTACTCGGGCACCTTGAAGGTGGGCGACAACGTGGCCAGCTCGCAGCACCCGCAAGGGCGCCGCATCAGCCGGCTGGTGCGCGTGCAGGCCGACCAGACCCAGGACATCGCACAGGCCGTGGCCGGGGACATCGTGGCGGTGCTGGGCTGGAAGGATGCGGTCAGCGGTGAAACGCTGAGCGGGCGAGGGCAGCCGTTGCGTCTGGAGAGCATCCAGGCGCAGGCCCCGGTGCTGGCATGGCGGTTGGAACCGGCCCGTGCGGCCGACCTGATCCGATTGGCGCAGGGGCTGGCCAGCCTTGCCCAGGAAGATCCCTCGTTCCGGGTGGAAACCGATCGCGACACCGGTGAAACCCTGGCCTGGGGCATGGGCGAGCTGCACCTGGAAGTGATGGTCGAGCGCCTGCGCAGCGAATGGAAGCTGGACATCGGCATTGGTGCGCCACGCGTGGCTTACCAGGAGACGCCGCAGCGTGCCGTTGAAGGTGTTGTGGGCCGGTTGGTCAAGCAGACCGGTGGCCAGGGCCAGTTTGCACACGTGGTGCTGGATGTGGCGCCGCGCGACGACGGCGAGGTTGTGTTCAATGACCGCATCGTTGGTGGCGTGGTGCCGCGCAACTTCATCGCTGCGGTGGAGAAGGGCGTTCGTGCGGCGCTGTCGGAAGGCCCCCAGGGGCATCCGGTGGTCGGCATCGAAGTCAGCCTGGTGGATGGCCAGACCCACGCCAAGGATTCGTCGGAGATGGCGTTCCACCGGGCAGGCAGCGAGGGCATCAAGGCCGCGCTGGCGGCCAGCGGCACGCAGTTGCTGGAACCGGTGATGGCGGTGACGGTGCATTCGCCGTCTGCCTCGGTGGGTGACGTGGTGGGCGATCTGAATCGTCGCCATGGCCGCGTCGCCCGCATCGACGACCAGGACGGTCGCGCCGAAGTCAGCGGGTTCGCGCCGCTGGCGCAGCTGGTCGGCTACACCACATCGCTGCGTTCGCTGAGTCAGGGGCGTGCCAGCAGCGAATCGCATCTGCACGGCTACGAGCCGGTGCGTGCGTCGTAAGGAAGGAGCAGGGGAGCCCGTACGCGGGCTCCCTTTTTTTGTGTGGTGCCGGGGTCCGTATCCACGCATGGCGTCGATCTACTGCAAGCCCGTCGCCCAATTGCACTGCATTGCAACAAAACTGCAGAAAAAGCTGGATTAAAGTGATGCCTCACGATAAATTGCGCACCCCCCGTTGCTTGCCGCCGCCCGCACCCTGCCCATGCGTGATGACAATGACCCCGGAACCCTGGAGCTGACCCTGCCGCGCAAACGCGGTCGGCCGCCCAAGTTCGGGTACGCAATGAGCGACGCGCAGCGGGCTGCACGCTACCGGGCGCGGCGCGCAGGGCAGGCCAACCATGCCGATGTGCGGCACTGCAGCGACATGGTCCTGCTGGACAAGATCCGCGCAGCGGTCAGTGCGCGCGACACCGAGCTGGCCGGCTTCCTGGTTCACGTTCTGTGGCAGCGTTACCCGTTGCAGCTGAAATAAGTCGGCTGCGGGGTGGCCGTTGTCACCTGCCTTGTTGATAATGCGGGATTCAGGTTGTTCCCGCTGGCGCGCCCGGGATGGCAGGCGCGCATGATCGACATGGTTTCCACGATGACCACCACCAGCGACACCACCACCGAAGCTGCGCCGAGCAGCACGCCCCTGTTCTACAACCGTCCGGTGCCGCTGCAGGCAGATCTGCACGCCGATCTGCGCATCCTGCCGGGCAAGCTTGAGTTCGCTGCCAGCAGCAACTCGATCCCGCTGGTGCTGGGCGAATTCTCGCTGGCGCTGCACCACTTCCCGATCCTGTTCGCAGGCCCGACCGCGGTGCCGATGGCAGCCGTGGGCGTGACTACCGACAACCTGTTCATCACCGATGGCCTGTGGGACGACGAGACCTACATTCCGGCCTATCTGCGCCGCCATCCCTTCATCTTCATCGACACCGGCGCGGACAATGACTTCCTGCTCGGCATCGATGAAGACAGCACGCGCATCGTCCGCGGCGGCGAAGAAGGCCAGCCGCTGTTCGTCGATGGCAAGGCCACGGACATGGTGCAGCAGGCACTCGAGTTCTGCGGCCAGTTCACCCGCGAGCACGAACAGACCCAGGCGTTCTCCAAGGCGCTGGTCGACAACGGCCTGCTGGTCGAGCGCAATGCAACCGTGCGCCTGCCTGATGGCCGCGAGTTCAACCTCAACGGCTTCTTCGTGGTCGACGTGGAGAAGTTCATTGCACTGCCGGACGCGACCGTCGTCGAATGGCACCGCAACGGCTGGCTGGCGCTGATCCACCAGCACCTGATGTCGCTGGGTCGCTTCAACGACCTGACCCGCCGCCAGGCGGGCCGCAACGCTGCCTGATTCAGGCTGCCGGCGTGGCTTCCGTACTCCGGGAGCCGCGCCAGCGTTGCATCTCGGCCAGCATCTGGCGCGCCTCGCCCCACCTGGGTGGCACGCAGTCGCCCAATTCCCAGAGTTCGCCGGCAAGCCCCGCCATGCCGCCCGCGCCGAGCATCTGCAGCGTCCCCTGCAGTCGATGCGCGTGATGGCGCAGCCGCACGGCATCGCAATGATCGATCGCTTCGTGCAGGCATTGCAGTTCGCGATCCATATCTTCTTCGTAGGCGGCCACCAGTTCGTGGCCAATGCCCTCGTTGGTGCCGGCCGTCACAGGTAGATCCAGCGCCTCCAGCAGCGCATCGATCTGCAGCGGCTTGACCAGCACCGCGTCGATGCCAGCCGCGTGGCAGCGCAGCGCGTGGTCGTCACCGGCGAAGGCGGAGAGTGCAACCAGTCGGCTGCGATGCATCCCTCCCGCCTCAAGCAACCTCAATTGCCGCGCCAGCGCATAACCATCCATTCCGGGCAGACCGATGTCCAGCATCACCAGCGGGCAGGGCGATTCCTTCTGGGCCGCCAATGCGTCGGCGGCGTTGGCAGCCTCAAGCACCGTCGCACCCCATTGCCTCAACTGGGCGGCAATCACCCGGCGATTCAGCACGTGATCTTCGACCAGCAGCACGCGCATGCCGGCCAGATGGGGCGGGGCGGAGGCTGCAGAAGTGGCCTGCGCCTCCTCGCGCACCCGCTGCACGGGCAGATGAAGAATGAAGCGGCTGCCACGGCCATGCACACTATGGACGTCCAGAGTGCCCCCCATGGCTTCGGCCAGTGTGCGGCAGATGGAGAGGCCGAGCCCGCTGCCCCCGCGCTGCCTGCCCGCGTCGGCCTGCTGGAAGGGCTTGAAGAGGTCGGCCATCTGAGCGGGCGCAATGCCGATGCCACTGTCGATGACCTCTATCAGCAGCGATGCGGGCTTTGCTGGGGCATCCACCTGCAGGCGTAGTTCAACGCCGCCGACGTCGGTGAATTTGACGGCATTGCCGAGCAGGTTGTCGAGCAGCTGGCGCAGGCAGTCCGGGTCCGTTGCCAGCATCGGGAAGGGCGCATGCGGCGCGGACAGATGCAGGCTCAGCGCCTTCTTCTGCGCCTGGGGCGCAATGGCCTGCAGCGCCTGCGTGCAGATCGCAGGAACGTCGCATGACACCCGCTTTGGCCGGAAGGTGCCATTGGCCAGGCGAGAGAAATCCAATGTGCGATCGAGCAGTCCGCGCAGTGCCTGGCTGGCATTGGCGGCGGCGGCGACCAGCTCGCGCTGCCCGGCTGGCAGTGGCGCCTGACCCAGCAGATCGATGGATGTCATGATCGCCTGGGCTGAGTTGCGGACCTCGTGGCTGATCATGCCGGTCATCTGCACCTGTTTCTGGTCAAGGCCCTGCTGCCGGCGCAGGCTGCGTGCAGCCAGCAACGGAAACGTCAGCAGCAGAGCGGCGACGGGGATGAGCCAAAGCGAAGCGCCATCGAGGCCTTCGCGCACCTTTTGGCCGAACGCAGCCGGCAGCCCCTGCTGGGCCCAGTACTGCAGCAGCTGGGCATGTTCTTCGACGGTGATGTCATCCAGTGCTGCTTCGATACGATCAAGCAGCTTCTGGTCTTCGCGCCGGGCAAGAAGATGCAGCTGCGTCGGGAAATTGGCATCCAGCCTCTGCAGCCGCAGGCTGTGGGAAAAGTGGCGCCGTGTCATCGCACGCGCAGTGGATTCCAGGCCGATGGCAGCGTCGGCAATGCCGGCATCGACGGCAGTCAGTGCCGCCCGCATGCTGGGATGCGGCAGCACATGCACTGCAGGGTGGTATTCGGCCAGCCACGCCGGATAGGGGCCTCCTTCAACGGCAGCGATCCGCAGCGCGCCGGCATCGGCAATCCGCCGCGGCAGGCGCTCGCCAATGCGGCCGGCGAGCACGCTTGCACCTCCATGAAAACTGCGCGAGGGCGCGAGGTTGGGGCAGGGCAGGCGCGCGCCATCGCCCGCCCCTTGCACCAGCACAAGATCAGCCTTCCCCTCGCAGACAGCCGTCATCGCGGCGAGAGTGCTGGGAAAAGGGACCTCGACGAAGACCAGGCCGGAATGGCGGGTGACGAGCGCGGCATAGCCATGCGCCAGCGTCTGCAGCACCTCCGGGTTGGCGGCATCTTCGGGGGTAGGGTGCAGTGTCGGCGCCGCGGCTACCCGGACCTCACGTCCAGCCGCCCATTCGCCGTGCGGGATGTCGCCTGCAGACGTACAGGGAAGCAAGGTGAGCAGCGCCAGCAGTGCGAGTGTTCGGGCGCGCTTCAACAGCGCGGTCACAGAGCCTCCAGCTGCTGCCGCATGGCGAAGATCTCCGCGTCATTGCGCAGGCCGAGCTTGCGCAGGGCGGCGATTTTCTGCGTGCTGACGGTCTTTATGCTGCGGTGCCGGTGCAATGCAATTTCCGAGACGGTCAATCCATCCAGGACCAGGCGGATGACCTCGCGTTCATTGCGGCTGAGGGTATCGCAGGGGGTCAGCAGCTTGCACGACGGCGGAATCCTGCAGAGCCCTTGGGCCACGCGTACAACCGCGTCGGAAAGTTCGGTCAAAGGTTCGGACTTGCCGACAAAGCCGCTGATCCCTGCATCCAGCAGGTGATTGATGATCGCAACGGAGTTCTGCCCAGCGAAGCCAAGCAGCGTTACCCGCGGCAGCACCTGTCGCAGGTGCTGGACGAGCTCGGCGCCGCTGATATCACCCGGCGCCAAGGTGATGTCGATGATCGCCACATCCGCGTGGCACTGCTGCAGGGCCAGCACGAAGGCCTGGCTGTCACTGTGGCTGGCAACGATCTCGAAGCGGCTGTCGTTGCCGAGATGAAAAGCCGTGCCGCGGCGGACAACGTCATGGTCATCTAGCAGGGCCAGGCGAAGCCGGCGCGGTGCAGGGAATCCGTTCATGCGCAGGAGTGCTGTCAGCGCCGAGTGGCGTGGTGAGCATTCTGACGCCCCTGTCGCGTCGAGCATCGAAAACGTTCGATTTTTGAGACTTTTCCTAGGGCGCAATTAGGAAAAGTTGGAGCTTTATGTCGGAATCGGCGCCGGCAGGACGTAGCGAAGTAGCCTGTTGCGTCTACCAACTTCTGAACAACGTCTGCAAGGAGTGTATTGAGCCATGGACACCTGCTTCTCTGATATCCGCAACGCCGATCTGCAACGTCGGATGGATGCGTCCGGCACCCTGTCGATCTTCGATGCGTTGTTCGTAGCCCGCTCACCGCTGCTGTTGAACGCTTTGTTCCCGAAACTGGACGCGGCGCATGCGGCAGGTGCGCTCGAGGATCGCGTCGTTTCGACGTACCAGCGGCAACTGCAACGGGAACTGAGGCAACTGCAAGCGGCAGTGGAAGACGCCGAGGCGGCCGGTCGCGACTGCCACATCGAGAAGGCAAAGATCGAAGCGCTTGACCGTCGGCCTGCAGTGGACTCCCTCAGTGCATTCCTGGCGATGTGCGATGGGCTTTGGCCGGGTGTCCGCGACCTGCGCGTGCAACGCTGCCAGCAGCTTCAGCCTGACAAGGATGCGAAGGCCTACGTGGATCAACATGGCCAAATGTTCGAGATCGGGGCGCTGCTTTACCAGGAGTACCTGGACAGGCGAGGGCTGCTTGATCGTTTCCGCGCCCCCTTTGCAAGCGAGCTGGCGGCGATCTACAAGGGCAGGGGCGTTGACCTTTCGGTGACCGACCAGCAGTTCGCCAAGTACAGACTGCTTTCACTCAGCAAGCCACTGCGCATTGTGAACGACCAGGCATTCCAGGGACTTTCACATGAGGGCTGGGGTCTGTATTTCGGCATTGAGGTGCCTCGGCCGGTGCTGTCCGCGATCGAGTCGATGCGTGACGACAGTCGCGTTCCCAGCATTGCCTTCGCCATCAACTCAGCGCTGGACGCAATCCCAAGCTTTGAAGCGCTGGAGTTCGGCAAATCCTTCCAGCTGACGGATCTGCAGGCGCCGTCGGTGTCGAAGTTCTATGGTGACAGCTGTTATGACGACGCGCTCTGGATCAAGATCGAGCAGAACCCGCCGAGCATGACGTTTGAAGAGCTGTGCGCCGACGTGCCGGCGCTGGATGGCCAGGTGGTGACGCAGGTGGTGCACCTGCAGTTCGCTGGAGCCGCCGGGCAGGAGGTCATCTACCACCTCGATCACGAGTACATCCTGTATTCCGAAGCCGACCATGCACGCCGCCGGCAGGACGCCAGCATCAAGGGCAATGCCCGGTACAAGACGTTCAAGATCGATGGCGCGCACATTCCAATCGATTTCCAGGTCAACGGGGGCTACTTCCTGTACCTGGTGCTGGACGCGTTCTTCGAGAACAAGGCGCTGATCCGTGAGTACTTTGGGGTGGCCGACGGTTCTGGCAGTGCCAATTAACGTGACGCGTCACGGTGAATGCGGGGCTGCGGTCTGTTGAAATCTGCAGGACTGAGGGCCTGGATGGCCCTCAGAATTCAACGTTTGCCCGGTTCGGAATGCTGCCTGGCTCGTTGCTGACGTGCGTGCGGGTTGAGGCTGGGGTGTGCTGCAGGGCTGGCTGACTGTGCGTGGCTGTTCGTAATCGCATGGACGCGATTGCCGCAGGTGCTCTGGTCCAACTGCGGCTCTGACGATGTACGAGGCGTTGGGATGAGAGGTTGAAGGCTGGAGCTCACTGCTGGTCCGTTGTGAACATAATATACATTATGCGAAATTATACATGTCCGACACAGTCTGCTGTGTTGGGCTGCTTTCGCTGGTTCTGCTTGGCAATGGCTGAAGCCCTGGCTTGGCTCTTGCCTCCCTACAAGCTCCCCCGACAAGGATGAGCTTGCAGCATGATCTGGATCGACCCCCACGACCGAATTGACCTGACCAGCCCTTGGGCTGGTTTCGAGTTCCACGGTGAGCACATGTTCACTCCTGAAGGCCATCAGCTCGAACATGCAACATGACTTAGCGGTCCCCGACATGCGACAACGCGCGAGTGCCTTGCCGGGGCTCCCAGAATTCACCGAGAACGGCGGTTGGGCGTGTGCGATACGAGGGGCGCTACCATTAGGCGCCGATCAAGTTCCAAGCAGGGACGCGCCGCCACCACGGCGCAAAAGATTGCGCCAACGAAACCTTCGTTCCAGATCTCCATCCCCTACTCTCTATGCAAGTAGCTCCTGTTGATCCAGTTCGCCCTGCAGTTCGCCTAGCGTTCGCGGCAGCGCTGCCGACCGCCTGCGGGAGCGCGGATCTGATCCCGGTCGTTCGGCACTTTTCGGGACACCCAACCGCCGATAGCGCTGCTCGACGGACTTGCCCGTCCAGTGCGCGGCGCTTCACTCGACAGGGGCGGGCCTCTTCTAGGCAGTTCAATAAGCTGAGCTCCATTATGAGATCTATTAAAGGAAAAGGCTTCGCGCCAATCTGACGCGAAGCCTTTTCAATAAATAGCGCGAAGCGTGCTCGTAACAAGTGTTGCAAATATATGGATTGCGCCCTTGGCCAGGGAATCGCCGAACAGCCGAAATATCGAAGTAATTTTCCACTCATTGCCGCATCTTTCAGCGGCTCGCATCAGCCATCGCCAAAGCTTGACCCAGACTCAATCTTTAGGATTTCACGATAGCTCGGATGAATTTCCCAGTCCATCCCATCATCTAGATTCAGATCACTAGACAGGAGGTTGGGGCGCTCCTCGTAGCGAACAAAGCCGAGCCCGGCAGAATCGTCTTCGTTTCGAGCGCAGATGAAGCCGCATCTAAAGAGGAAATTGGCGATTGAAAGGCTGCCGCGGGCGGACGAAACGCCGTCGATCTTTGGGATTCCTCCGCGAACAACGATCTTTTCCCCAATGTGATCCAGAAGCTCAGTCGTAGTATATCGCTTTCTTCCCCCGCTGAAGCTCTCAATAATTGCCTGCAAACTTTCACACTGATGCCTGTGCTCTTTATAAAGATCACTAATTCTCAGCGTTCCATAGTTGCGCAGGATCGCCTTAATGTGGCCAATCGAAATCCGAGTTGCACTTTTTGCAGAAGCATCCCTGGCTGCCATCTTGCACAGCTGAGCCGCCCATCGTGGACGTCCGCCGGATAGGATGTGTATGGGGCGAAATGACTCGAGATGGCGCCCCGACCAAGGGAAGGGCTCCTTAAAAATCCACTTCCTTATCTCGTGCCTTTCTAAATCAGCCCTGCGGAGAGCATATGGTTTGTGGTGAGGATAACGTCTACTGAAGAAGCTATAAATTTTGTTTTCAAGAATTCGCCCTGTCTCTTCCGTACTCCAGGCGAGGTCAAGCATGTATTGCTCGCACTTATCAAGCGCCTCATCATACTGCGCTATTACCGACCAAACGTCGGTTCTAACGGCCGCACGAATGTAGAGGCCACTTATTGACGTCACCAAGTTCCTGCATGCACTAAAGAACGTCCCTACCTTGAGTCGCTCCGATTCTGTATTTACGAACGTCGCGTCGACATCGTCTATGAAAATCCAAACATCTACGGATTTTGTTTTATCCAAGAACCGCTGCAGCAAGCGCTGTTGATCAGCAATTTCGATTCTAGACCTGCCAATATCCACGCCGGGCATTTTTACACTAAGCCTATCAAAGAGCGCGCTAATCAAGTTCCTGCCGCGAAATCCGGCGAGCTCCGATGACTCAATCAGAGAGATAGCGTCGTCGGTGAATCCGACATTCAGAATGGACCCCATCTCTCGATTAACAAGCGTGCAAATCCGTTGCTGCCACCCATAGATCATTTCGTCCGGTGTCTCGCCTCGCACATCTTGCAGTGCGATCAGATCCGATGCCTTGACGTAAATGCATAGCCCAGCCTCCTTCTGGCGCCGCCGCTCGTAATACGTTCTTTTCAGTAGTGACGATTTTCCAATTCCCTTTCTAGACCTGACAAATTGAAGCCGCTGAGAATCCGAATAAAATGGCTTAAAGGCAGCCTTATCAAGAAAATAGCCCGCGAGCACCTCCGGATCCTCATCGTCCCCAGCCTCGTTGCCAAACAGCTCAGGATCGGTCAGCTCCGCAAGCCTTGCCTCGATGCCGGAAACCAGCGGAGCGTCATCAAGATCCCTCGCAATTTCGTCATCTTGCCGTCGGCTAGCCCCCTTGGCCTTCCACACGCTTCTTCTGGACATACACTGATCTCCTTGCCCTTAAAGTTGAACCCAATTTCCATATCCGACTAATCCGAGGCCTGACTCAACCATTGACCCTCGCCGCCGATACTACCGCTGATGATAGCCACACTGCCGACGTCTTCCGGCGCCCGGTCCAGCTGATCGGCGACCAGGACGTGGCCGTGGTCAGCGGTGACAACGCCGCCGTTGAAGAAGCGTTGTGCCTGCGCAGCATCGCCTGCAAGGCCTGCCTGATCTACCGCGGCGACAGCCTATTGTTTAGCCCCAAAAGAGGTGGCCCCTAGGTGCACTCCATGCATCACCTTCCATCAATGCAGCCCTGCCCTATGGTGTCATGCAGCTGACCCGCCCCCGATCTTGATCGCTTCGGGCTTGCCACGTTGGCCGGGGGGGGGGGGGGCATGTCAGCAGCGCCGTGCGCACACATGCGAGCGAAAACGTAGGTGCCGGATGCCAAGCACGGGGCGGCTGTTCGGGCATCCTGCGAATGGTCGAGCAGGAGCGACGCTCTTCAGTAGCTTGATCAGCGAGTCTTCAGGCGGCCAACCTCATCGGAAATAAGCGCTTTCAGCTCTTCGTAGTCCACCTCAATCCGCCCACCTGCATCAGAGGCATCTTTGAGAGCGCGCGCCAGACTATAGTTCGATGAGGGATTCTTCTTCATGTCAATAACACCAAGAAAGGCCTCGACCTCACTGCGGCAGTCTCTGGCCAGCGCCAGGGATCTGCTCACAATTTCCTGCGATGGAAGAAATGGCTTGTTGAGCCCGACATACGTCTGAACTTCAGTAGTGTCTTCCTGCGCCTTGCTCAGATACACCTGATCTGAATCTCTGTAGGTGCCGTAGTACAGATTTGAAAGCCGAAGAGTGCTGTCTGTCATCTTGTGAATCCGCTTCCAGAGTTCTCTGTATTCGGACACTCTCGCCTCACCCTGCTCATTCTCGTGCTTCAAGTTCAAGAAGATGTACGCAAGGTGGTTCAGTAGCCCAAGGGCAATGACCGTTGTGCCTGCAATGTATGCATAGCGGTCGGGTGCTTCTATTCCAATATCGATGCCAAGAACTCTTTCCAGGAGTGTGGAAATGAGCAGATGTTCAAGCGGCGGGGCAGCGACAATGAGCGCGCCGATCCAAACGGCTGTCTTTGAAAGCTGGTTGGAGAACGGGCGCCTGACGATTCTCTGAAACCACTCAATGGCAAGCGCCAACGGTTGATCCACTATCCTCTTGAGATCCACGCGTCATCCTGTAATGAATATTGTCATTGCGCGATCAGCTCCGGCGATTGACCCTGGAATCGAACGGCAGTACGTCCAGCAAGGTTGGGTGATGAAGTCGCTCAGATTGACTGAAACATCATAGGTTGCGAAAAGCTTGCTCGCCATGAAGGTGGAGATGCATCCTGTACCTCTTTTTTGTCCCCTGCTTCGTCCCTTCGATTAGCAGAACGCCATCATCCTCATCAAAGCTCATTTCCTGCCAAGCAACCGAGAATTCCGCATGGAAATCATGATCGACCAAGTCGTCGATCTGAACTTTGTGGTAGTTCGTATCGTGAATAAATCGTACCAAGCAGGATTCGATCTCGATCAATTTCCTCCTGCCAATCGATACAAAAACCGGTACCTGCGCGTAGCAAGTCTTGCCTTCAAATTTCAAGCCGCCCAGATACCGCAGGGCGTCAATCAAAGCTTCCCTGCTCATTTCTACCTCATGGGACTTCAGCATGATGGCCAGCGCCTCTTGGAGACTATCAATCATAGGCGGCGAGCGTGAACGCTCGCAACTGCCTACCCGGCGCAAGCAACCTCACCGGCCATCAACTGAGTTGGGCCACCTGCACTACCAGTAGTTCCGCGGCCGCGGCTTCAGGCCGCAAGCTGCCGCTCCTCAACTCCGATAAATCTTCCTTATCGCCACAAGAGCGGCACTCTCTGCAGACGTTGCGCCATCAAGTAGGCAAGCGAGCAGACACTACAGATCAGGTGGTGAATGCTCCTGTAGAGATGCCTCAAGCAGGTTTATGTAGGCATCCAGTCGAGTGCGTTGAGCGATCAGGAGCCAGGCGGCGACGTAAAGTAGCGCAATGAAAAAGATAAGGATGCCTCCCGCCAATCCGACGTCGAACACACCTGCCCAGCCGCCCTTCTTCCAGGCCTGATACTGCACGAACAATGCAACAATCAGGGGGAATGGCCCCAGTCGCTGAAGTCCGCCATACAGCAGACCCATGCGATCAACCATGCCGGCCCTGAGTGCCGTGGCGAAGCGAAGCCTCTGCTCCCGTTCGATCTTCGGGAAGCGCTGCAGTTCACCCACCAACGCGCGCCACTGTGCGAATTCGCTGTCCATCTCTTTGGCATGTGACAACCTGGGTTGCAGGTACTGCTGATACTGTCTCAGCACACTCAGTACCCCATTGACGGCAAAGCCGCCAATCTCGACCAGCAGGCACCCCACCGTGATCGGCAGCAGAATGCTGACGGGCACCCAGTGGACGAGCCACACTCCGCTGACGATACCAACGATGGCGGCAATGACCGCAATGCGCATCGACCAGCGCTCAATGCCACTTGGCTTTGGGTAAATGCTGCGGTCGACTAGACCTTGCACACGCGTGTACAGCCCATGGAAGGTCAGTGTCTCGACCTGCAACTGGGGGGCAATTGGGGTCTCATCCAGGAACTGCGTGTCCATTGCCATGGCCATGTCTTCCTTCGCGTCCTGCGGAGTGTTGCATGCTATCGCACCAGCCATTGCATGGCACATTTCGGACGAGACAGCCGATTTCCATGTCGGAATCGGCGCACTTTCAGTGCAGGCTTAACCCTGTCATCGTCAGGCAGAAATTCTTCCCTTGACGGCAGCAACGTCCTGTCTGACAAGCATCTCGTGCTAACTCACCACTATGCAACAATGCCGCAAGCGTCACGGGTTTTGACGGCTTCAGCCTCAACCCCTTGGCATCGCGCACAACCGGGCGTATTCCTTGCCATGCCACCGAACATCGGTGGTCGGGGCTCGAAATCCCGGTTGTACGATTGATGTTTGCGCTTGCCAGTCGGCACCACCTCCGCGTGGTGTCGGCTGGCAATCCGTCTGCCGGCTATGGCGGGCGGTGCGTGGGGGCCTTGTGTCCACCGGTTTAATCGTACGCCGGATTTCGAGCCACGCATCGTCCGCCACCTTTATCGGTGGCGGCTTCTGCCTGCACGCAAGGAGCCCTGCCATGACCACGCCCTACTCCCCTGCCCCACAGCCCATCCACGAGGCACCCTCCGCCGGGCCTGCCGTGGATCCCAACACCCTTATCGCGCTGCTGCACAGCATCGGCTCGGGCGTTGCCGCCAACGGTCAGCCCTGGCCAGAGCGCCACCAGCTGCGTGGCCGGCAGATGGCATTGGCTGATACCGATTGCTCACTGACAGGCCTGCGCGTGGTACTGGAGGTGCTGCTCGCCGCCGAACGCACGCGCCAGAACGGCGAGCCGGACCAGTACGTCGGCGACCGGGTGATGGAAGGGCTGATCATGGCCGGTATGGGGCTCGCAGCCCACGCAAGCGAACGGCTGCAGCCTGAAGGCTGAAGGATTGCTCTGGTGAAGTGCACGCTGGTTGTGCGCACTCCGCTGGTGAAGGTGCACCAGGGGATGATGTGGTTGCTTTTTCTGGTGCTGGTCGTTGCAGCACGGATTCATTGGCTAGAGCCTGAAGAGCCAGAGATCCTCGCGTACCGGGGCGTATCCGATGAGACATTCTCGACGCTGCGCCGCCACGCACTCCGATTCGCAGAGGCGCGGGCACGGGACGGTTTCGAGCTGACAGACGGGCCGAACGCAGCGTCTTCCTTCCAGATCCAGTGCAGGAGTGTGCCGGTTCTGTACGTAGAGAGGCAGCCCCCTCTGCTGTTGATCAGGTTGCCACTTGGCGCGGGGCGACGGGCGCCTGCGATCTTCTACCTGCAGGCCACGCTGGAGTGGCCGCTGCACCCATTGAGCTATCTGGAGCAGTTCCTGGCGGGCGTGCAGGAGCCAACCGTGCAGGATCGATTATTGCTGATGGTCGCCGGCGGCGTGCCTGAGGATGAGCGCTGTGAGTGACGAAAGCTATCGCGCCAGGGCCTCGGCTAGAACGCTCCCCATCACATCAGACTTTGGCATTTGGCTCACTGGGATTTCGGCTTGCTCAAACCACGCCCGGCCTGCCTCCGGGTGCGGGCCAGTCAGAACAACTTTTCCCGAACCGTAGCGATACGCGGCGGCGCTTATGTCGCCATTTTCATAGTGCCCAAGCGCCTTGAACCCAGCTGAGGGGGATGCAGGGAAATAGGGCCCGTCCTGGAAGAACATCTGATCCTGATGCCCAAGCCACTCCACGGCAACGGCAGCGTCGTCAATCGAATGCACCGGGAAGCCGGGACGGCCGACGGCACTGTCCAGTTCCTCGTCAATCAAGCCGAGATTGTTCGCGTCCGCCAAGTACGCGCCCATACATAAGCCAAGGTAGTGACCGCCTTGATCTACGTACTCCCTGATGGCGTTGGAACGCTGCCCACCTAAGGCTCGAAGCGCCGCTGGGATGTTCTGGCCTCCACCAGGCTGGATGTAGAGGTCGAAGCGCTTCAGGTTTTCAGGGATGACGTCCAGCGGCTCATCCGGCCCGACGTACTCCACCTGGTACTTCCCCGATGCTTCGATCGAACGTCGAACGGTCTCTGAGCAGTCATCGCATCCCGCGTCGCCGCGATAGATTGCGATACGAGGAGGCGTCGAGGAAAAGGCCGCGCCAGAGATCAGTAGCAGCGCTGCCAGGAGGGTGCCTGTCCGCAGGAATTCAGCCACCGAAAGATCTCCGCTGGTTCACTGAAAACGTCTGCATAGGATGGTGATCGAGAGCGGTGGCGGGTGGCCGGATTACGCTGGACTGCGGGTGAATTTGCTCTGAATCCAATGGGCAGAAAGGATGCGGGGAAATTCGACTCGCGGCGGGCATCGCATGGCGTCTTGCCGGCCAGCGGCCGGCACTACCCCTTGCGCTGTGGGGGTCCGGAATCGCAATTACCGTGACGCGTCACGGTGAATGGCGTGAACCATCGACCGGGTATGATGCCGACTTTCTCGCACTTGCCGCGATGCAGCGCGCGCGTTGCTGTTGGCTACGCGCCGGTGCCGCTGAGACCCCCACGTACTCCATGCTCGCTTCCCATTCCCCCCTCATCATCTGGGCGGCCGTGGCCGTTGCCACCGTCGGCCTGTTGTTCCGCCCCTTCCGCATTCCGGAATACGTGTGGGCGCTGGGCGCGGCCGCGCTGCTGCCGCTGCTCGGGGCGGTGTCGCTCGGCACGACCTGGCATGCAGTGGCCGAAGGGCGCGACGTCTATCTGTTCCTGATCGGCATGATGGTGCTGGCCGAGCTGGCGCGGCGCGAGGGCCTGTTCGACTGGCTGGCGCTGTATGCGGTGCGGCATGCCGGCGGCTCGGGGCGGCGCCTGTTCGATCTGGTGTTCCTGGTCGGCACGGTGGTGACGGTGTTCCTGTCCAACGATGCCACGGCAGTAGTGCTGACGCCCGCCGTCTATGCGGCATGCAAGGCGGCCCGCGCCAATCCCCTGCCCTATCTGTTCGTCTGCGCGTTCATCGCCAACGCGGCCAGCTTCGTGCTGCCCATTTCCAACCCGGCCAACCTGGTGGTGTACGGCGACCACATGCCCTCGCTGCTGCAGTGGCTGGCGCAGTTCGCGCTGCCTTCGTTGGCTGCGATCGGCGCCACCTATCTGGTGCTGCGCTGGGTGCATCGACGTGAGATCGCACAGCCGCTGGCCGCCGCGCCCGAGCATCGCCCGCTTACCGAGGGTGGTCGGCTGAGTGCGCTGGGTGTGTTGTTCACCGGCACCGTGCTGCTGGTGACCTCGGCAATGAACGGCCCGCTGGGCCTGGCCACCTTCTGTGCAGGCGCGCTGAGCGTAGCGGTGGTGGCGATCCGCCAGCGGCACAGCCCGCTGCCGCTGTTGCGCCACGTGTCGTGGGGCGTGCTGCCGCTGGTGGCCGGCCTGTTCGTGCTGGTTGAAGCAGTGGCGCAGACCGGTGTCATCCAGTTGGCGGCCAGCAACCTGCAGGCGCTGGCGCAGACCTCGCCGCACCAGGCTGGCTGGCTGGCCGGCGCCTCGGCCGCACTACTCAGCAACGTGGCCAACAATCTGCCGGTGGGTCTGGCGGCCGGCTCGCTGGGCCAAATGGCCGAGTTGCCGGCGCAGACGCGTGCGGCATTGCTGATCGGCGTGGACCTGGGCCCGAACCTGTCGGTTACCGGTTCGCTGGCCACCATGCTGTGGCTGGTGGCGCTGCGCCGCGAAGGCGAGCATGTCAGCGCGCTCGACTTCCTGCGGGTCGGCGCGCTGGTGATGCCGCCCGCGCTGATCGGGGCGTTGCTGTTGCTCTGATCAGGGCGCGGGCGCAGTGCTGGCCTAGAACGCCACCTGCAGGCGGGTGTTGAAGGTGGTGCCTTCGTCCTTTCCCGGCCCGGTGCCGCTGCGGTTGTTCGTCTGCCAGCGGATGGCCTCGAACATCACGCGGCTGAAATCGTTGAGGTACCAGTTCGTGCCCAGCGTCCACGCGTGGCCGGTACCGCCGCTGGGCAGTTCGGCGTAATCCACGTCTTCATAGCGTGCCTTCAGCTCCCAAGCGCCCCTGCCGCCGCGCGTGACCGGGTCCGCCACCTTCGCCCGGCCCCAGGTGCCGGCCTTGCCCGAATAGGCTGGCATGGCACCGGTCAGGAACCAGCCGGCCGAGACGGCCCAGGCCTGGTGGTCAAGGTCGTAGCGACCGCTGGCATCGGCGCCACGCAGGTTGCGCGTGCCCCACTCGCCCGTCGCCCAGGCCGGGCCGAAGAAGCCCGCCAGCTCCGCGCCATAGCCGGTGCTGCGCTCGGCGCCCAGCAGCGCGCCCGGGGTGATCTTGACCAGATCGTTGAAATGCCCGGCGATGGCCGAGCTGCGCACCACGCTGCTGGCGCCGGCGGCGATCTCCTCGTGGAAGGCCCATGCGCCCAGATGCACCGTCGCGGTGGAGCTCTCGATTGGGTTCCAGTGCACGCGCGTGGCCCAGGTCTGGCTGTCGTTGTCGGTGCCGGCGTTGTTGAGGTCATTGCCCGCCACCGAAAGGCTGGCGTGCCAGCCCTTGCCGTACACGCGCTCGGTAAGGCCGACACCGAACAGCCCGCGCTGCGGCAGCATCAAGGTGCCCACCACGTTGCGGTCCTGGAAGGGCGTGTTGGAGGTGCTGCTGGAGCCGTCGATGCCGCGATCGTTCAGGCGGTTGCCGACGGTGAGGTCTGCAGGCAGGCCGAACAGGCGGTGATCGACGGTGGCATAGACCGATTTCCAGGCCACGTCGTTGTCGGCGAAATCGCCTTCCACGGCCCAGCCGAGAATGCCGTAACGTCCTTCGGCGCCCAGGCGCACCGAACGGATTTCGGTGCCGGAGAGGTTGCGATCGTTCACCGCGGAGCGGTCGGTGCTGGAGGCATCAACAAACAGGCGACCGCGCGGCCGGAAGGTGACGTTGCCGTCGGCGCTGCTGAACTCCGGCGCGCCCTTCGACCAGGACACCTTGGGCTGTTTCGACTGGCCCGATTCCAGCGCGGCCACCCGGGTTTCCAGCGCAGCCGCAGCCGCAGCCGCAGGCGTTGCCGTCGCCGTTGCCGAAGATGGGGCTGCAGTGCCCTGCCCGCCCTCGACAGCGCGCAGGCGCGCCTCCAGCTGCTGGATCTGCACGGCCTGCTGCTGCACCAGTTGCGAGAGCTGGGCATGGCTCAGTGGCGCAGGCGGTGACGACGTGGACTGGGCGCCGGCATGGCCACTGGTCAACAGCAGGCCAAGCGCGACCGACAGCGCTGCCGGCGGCAGCACGGTGGAATGGTTCATGGTCTTTCTCTCCGGCCAGCCGGCCCCCTGGCCTGGCGCTGGCCTGTTGCGGTGGTGCGGGGGAAGATCGGGGAAGGAGGCGCGCGCCGCCGGATCAGCCCGGCGGCGCGGCAAGCGGGCTCAGGCGGCCGCGCTCAGCTGGTGGCCTGCGTCTGCGCGTTCGGGCGCCAGGTGATCATCTTGTTCTCGACCACATCCAGCAATGCGTCGATGACCAGCACGAAAGCGGCCAGGATGATGATGCCGGCGAACACGCCCACGGCATTGAAGTTGCCCTCGGCCTGGGCGATCAGGTAGCCCAGCCCTGCCGAGGCACCGAGGTACTCGCCGATGATCGCGCCGACCACGGCGAAACCGACCGAGGTGCGCAGCGAGGACAGGATCCAGCTGGCCGCCGCCGGGAAGTACACGTGGCGCAGCAGGTCGCTGCGGCCTGCGCCGAGGATGCGGGCGTTGGCCAGCACCACCGGGTTCACTTCGCGCACGCCCTGCATGGCGTTGAAGAAGGTGGTGAAGAACACCAGCGTGACCGCCAGCGCCACCTTCGACCACAGCCCCAGGCCCAGCCACAACACGAAGATCGGCGCCAGCACCACGCGCGGAATCGCATTGAAGCCCTTGATGAAGGGGTCCAGGATGCGTGCCGAACGGCGGCTCAGGCCGAGCCAAACGCCGCCTGCCACGCCCAGCCCGGTGCCGATGATGTAGCCCAGCGCGGTTTCGGTCAGGGTGATGTAGACGTGCTGATAGAACGAGGTATCCGACAGCCAGGTCCAGGCCTGCTGCACGATCGCCGTTGGCGAGGGGAAGAAGAACGGATCGATCACGCCCAGCGCGATGCCGCCCTCCCAACCGCCGAACACGGCGACCACCAGGGCCAGCTGGATGAATTTGTCAGTCTTGGCGTGCATAGCTCTTCTCCACTTCGCCGCGCAGGCAGGCCCAGATGTCGCGGTACAGGTCGGTGAATCGTTCGTCCAGCTTGATTTCGGCCACGTTGCGGGGCCGCTCCAGGTTCACGTCGAAGCTGCGCACGACGCGGCTGGCCGGGCCGGAGGACAGCACCACCACGCGGTCACCCAGCGCGATCGCCTCTTCCAGGTCGTGGGTGATGAGGATCACCGAGCGGCGATCCTCCTGCCACAGCCGCAGCAGTTCGTTCTGCATCAGGTGGCGGGTGTGGATGTCCAGCGCCGAGAACGGCTCGTCCATCAGGATCACCTTCGGCTCGACGATCAACGCCTGCGCCATCTGCACGCGCTTGCGCTGGCCGCCGGACAGCTGGTGCGGGTAGCGGTGCTCGAAGCCCGTCAGGCCGACCTTGGCCAGCCAGGCATTGGCCTTGGCCTTGCGCTCGGCTTCAGGCACGCCACGGAAGCGCAGGCCCAGTTCGACGTTCTGGTAGGCGGTCTTCCACGGCAGCAGTGCATCCTGCTGGAACAGATAGCCGACCGATTCCTGCACGCCGCTGACCTTGCGGCCATCGATGGCGACGTCGCCGGACGACGGGGTCAGCAGGCCCGCCACGGAATTGAGGATGGTGCTCTTGCCGCAGCCGGTGGGGCCGACGATGGCGAGGAACTCGCCGTCGCCCACCTGGATGTCGACATCGCGCACGGCGGTGAATTCGCCGAAGGACATGGTCACCTTGTTGATGGCGACCATGGTCTGTGCAGGCTCCAGCTGCGGCGCGCCGTTGAGCTGGCGCACGGTGGCATTGAGGGCCATGGGGTTACCTCCGCTTAACGTTGGGCTGCCGGCGCCGCAGCGTGTGCACGCTCGACGAAGGCATTGGTGTAGGTCCTGGACAGATCGATGTTGGCCTTGGCCACGTCCGTGTTGAATTCGCGCAGCACCTTCAGCGGTGTTTCCAGATCGGCCGCGGTGAAGTGGCCATCGGTGGTGAAGATCGCGCGGGCGTTCTCCACGGCGCGTGCATAGGTGGCGCGGTCGCCGGAGACATAGCTGTCAGGCAGGGCCGCGACGATGTCCTCGGCGCTGTTGTCGGCGATGAACTTCAACGCCATCTGCTCGGCACGGGCGATCTTTTCGGCCGCTTCCGGGCGCTTGTCCAGGAAGCTCTGGTTGGCGTACATCACCGAGGTCGGGTACAGGCCGCCATAGACCTGGCGTGCGCCTTCATCACTGCGTGCGTCGAGGATGATCCTGCCGACCTTGCGTTCGGTGATCAGGGTGGCGGCGGGGTCGTAGTTCACCAGCAGGTCGATCTTGCCCTGCTCCAGCGCGGCGACTGCTGCGGCACCGGACCCCACGCCGATCAGCGAGATGCTGTCGACCGGGATGTCATGCTGGGCCAGGAAATGCCGCACGAAGAAGTCCGACGAGGAGCCCGGCGCGGTGATGCCGACCTTCTGGCCCTTGATGGTCTGCGGGCGCGCCGGATCGAACGTGGCGTCTTCGCGGCCGGCCATCACCAGGCCGGAATTGCGCGAGAGCAGCACGAAGGCGACCACGTCCTTGCCCTTGGCCTGCATCTGGATGGTGTGGTCGTAGAAGCCGACGGCCACGTCGGTGGAGTTGGCAACCAGCGCCTGCAGCACCTTGGAGCCACCCTGGGCGAAGTTCTCGGTCTTCACGTCCAGGCCGACGTCCTTGAAGTAGCCCTTGGCGTCGGCGATGAAGAACGGCAGGTTGTTGAGATTGTAGGAACCGACGCTGATGCGCACCGGGGCATTGTCGCCGCCGTGCGCGCCGCCACCGGCGGCCGTGGCGTCCGGCTTGCTGCATCCGGCCGCGGCCAGGCCGACCGCGCACAGCGCGGCCATGAAGAACTGCTTGTACATCATCCCTCCCAGGAGTGAAGCATCTACGTTGTGGTGGCGGGCAAGCACGGCTGTGCTGGCCCGACCGGTTTCAGATCATGCCGCTGACGTCCATTGGCGGGCTTGATTGGCACTGGCCCTGGCGGGCGCGGGCGACGTGGCGAACACGCGACCTTCAAACAGACGACGTGCGGTGCGCACCACGCTGGCGACCACCGGCGCATCGTCCGAGCTGCGACTGAGGCCCACCTCCAGGGCCCCACTCGGATGTTCGAGGGTAATGCTGCCGGGCAGCGGCAGGCACCCGACCAAAGTGTGGGCCAGCGTGCCCGGGGTGACGGCGGCGGTCGCGATGCCCACCGCACCGGTGATGGCCAGCGCGGTGTGGCACTGGTGCGGCATGAAATAACGCACCTGCAGCTGCCCGCCGTGTTGTGGTGCGGACAGCAGCACCGGCTTGGGAATGACCTTGTTGCCGGCGTCGGCGATGCCCATGCGGGCGCCGGCCTCGATGCGCAGTGCCTCCAGCCGCGCCATGAACGCTGCATCCGCGTTCAGTTCTGCAGGTGAGGCATCGCCGCGTACGCCCAGGTCTTCGGCCTGCACCAGCATCAGCGGCATCGCGCAGTCGACCAGGCTGACCGGCACGCGGTCGATGGTTTCCCGGGCATGGCCGCTGGGCAGCAGCTTGCCGGTGCGTGCGCCGGCCGCGTCCAGGAAGGACAGCCGCACCGGCGAGGCCGAGCCCGGTGCGCCGGCAATGCGCGTATCACCCCGGTAGACCACGTTGCCGCCCGGGGTTTCCACCGTGGCGATGATCAGCTTGCCGGTGTTGACGTTGTGCACGCGCACTTCGGTCTGCGGGTCCTGTGCCTGTACCAGCCCGCGCTCGATCGCATACGGGCCCACGGCCGCCAGCATGTTGCCGCAGTTGGGCGAGGTATCGACCACCTGCTGCTCCACCCGCACCTGGGCGAACAGATAGTCCACGTCAGCATCGGGGCGGCTGGAGCGGTCGATGATGGCCACTTTGCTGGTCAGTGCGTTGCCGCCGCCGATGCCGTCGATCTGCAGCGGGTGGCCCGAACCCATCACCTCCAGCAGCAGGCGGTCACGCTCGGCGATATCAGCCGGCAGATCGCTGGCCAGGAAGAACGGGCCCTTGGAGGTACCGCCGCGCATGAGCACGCAGGGAATGCTGAGCAGATCGTTGGACATACGTGTGATAGATTGATGCGTATAGGGGATGAATGACCCCTCTGTGATTCGATACTGGCATGACCCCAATTGATCTGTGAATTGCTGATTTTTGGATGATTGATACCTTATGAGCATCAATTGCGAAATTCTGGATCTGCGCGCGTTCCTGCTGGTGTCGGAAACCCGCAGCTTCCATCGCGCTGCCGAGATCCTGCATGTCTCCCAGCCGGCGTTGAGCCGACGCATCCAGAAGCTTGAGCAGGCGGTGGGCTCGCCGCTGCTGGAGCGCACCACGCGCAGCGTCAGCACCACGGCCGTGGGCGAGAACCTGCTGCCGCTGGTGCGGCGCATGCTGGAAGAATTCGATGGATCGCTGTTCTCACTGCGCGGCCGCGAAGACACCCGCGGCGCTACCGTGACCATCGCCTGCCTGCCCACGGCGGCGTTCTACTTCCTGCCCAGCGTGATGGCGCGTTTCCACGAGGCGCATCCGAACGTGCGCTTCCGCATCCTGGATATCCCGGCCACCGAAGGCCTGCAGGCGGTGGAGCGCGGCGAAGTCGAGTTCGGCATCAACTTCATGGGCGCCAACGACCCCAACCTCGATTTCGACGTGCTGGCCGAGGATCCATTCGTGCTGGCGTGCCGGCGCGATCATCCGCTGGCCCGCAAGCGCACGGTGGAATGGGCCGACCTGGCCGAGCACCAGCTGATCACCGTGCATCGCACCAGTGGCAATCGCACGCTGCTGGACGGCGCTTTGGCGCGCGAGAACCTCAAGCTGAGCTGGCATTACGAAGTGACCCACCTGTCCACGTCACTGGGCATGGTCGAGGCCGGCATCGGGGTATCGGTGCTGCCGAAAATGGCGACCCCCGACGGCGATCACCCGACGCTGGTGACGCGTTCAATCGGCAACCCGGTGGTGTCGCGCACCATCGGTATCGTGCGCCGTCGCGGTGCCCTGCTCTCGCCCACCGCAGAGCGGTTCCTGCAGATGCTGATGAGCCAGTGGCGCGCGCAGACCTGAGTGCGGCCTAGTCCGCAGGGCGTGTTGCAGCTGTGACTTTCTGGCCGCCATCAAGTGCGCTGCTGGCCAGCAGCTGTTCGGCCAGCCCGCGGTAGATCGGCACCCGGCAGACCATGCCGGACACGCCCCGGGCAATCAGCACGGTGGCCAGGATCGGCAGCAGCAGATCGCCGCTGTCGGTCAGCTCCAGCGAGATCACTGCCGAGGTCAGCGGCGCCTGGGTCACGCCTGTCAGGTAGGCGCACATGCCCAGCAGCACGAACGCCTTCGGGTCCACTGACGGCATCAGTACGGCGAGGTTGTGCCCCAGCCCAGCCCCCACCGCGAGCGCTGGCGAGAACAGCCCGCCGGGGATGCCCGCGACGTAGGACGCCAGATTGGCGAGCAGCTTCATCAGACCGAACTCGTGACCGACGATTGCCTGGCCCTGCACCAGACTGCGCGCCTGCTCATAACCGGTACCAAACGCGCCATTGCCGAACAGCAGCGCAAGCACCACCACGATCAACCCGCAGGCCGCGGCCAGTGCCACCGGATGGTCCCGCTTGAGCCTGCCCAGCCAGCGCGGATGACCGGACATGGTCAGCAGTACGACCCGCGCGAACAGTCCGCCCAGCAGGCCGGCGACCACGCCGCACAGCACAATGGTACCCCACGCCTGGCCCAGGGGCAGCAACGCCGAGACGTGGCCGAAATAGGTGTAGTTGCCCAGCAGGCCGAGGGACACCACGCCGCCCACGATGACGGCCGTGAGCAGGGTGCCCGAGAAGCGGTGCTCGAACCGCCCGCTCAACTCTTCGATGGCGAACACGATGCCCGCCAACGGCGTATTGAAGGCCGCGGCGATGCCGGCCGCGCCACCTGCCAGCAGGAAGTGCGACAGCTCGCGGGGATCCTTGAACCCGAACCAGCGCCCGAACAGGTACATCAGGCTGGCACCGACGTGCACGGTGGGGCCTTCGCGGCCAACCGACGCGCCGCCCAGCAGGGACAGCGAGGTCAGCAGCAGTTTGCCCGCCGAAACCGCAGGCGAGAGGTTGACCTGCCGGAATTCCGGGTCCGGCTGTTCCAGCGATGCGATGACCTGCGGAATGCCGCTGCCCCGGGTGGGCCTGAGCGCACCGGCGGTCAGCCAGGCCAGCAGCGCGAAAATGCCGGGCGTGAGCAGCAACGCCCACCACGGGGAATGGGCAATGACGCGCTGGAAGACATGGAAGGCAGCATCGCTGGCCTTGGCGAACACGATGGCTACCAGTGCCACGGCCACCGCGCCGCTCCACAAGGCCGCGCGCCGGCGCCATCCTTCGGTCAGCACCATCGCTGAAATACGTGCGCGGAGACGTTGAAGATCGAACATCGGGTAATTCTGCGAGCGCGCGTGGCATCAGGGAAGTGGCTAGTGTGGCGGTTGAACCTGCCGCATCCGGTGAAGGGCAGCGCCATCGCTACCTGCTGCCGGAGCCGGAGCCGGAGCCGGTAGCGCCGGTGCAGCCAAGCAGCCGCGGGCAACCCGGAGAACCTGCAGAGGATTGGCAATCAGGTGACAGTGACTCCAGCCGGATCATCACCATTGTCGATTTCCCACCGCAGCTCGAACCTCAGCTCCAGCTGCTGTCCCGGCTGCAGCCGGGTGGGCGCCAGCGTGAAGCCATCGGGTGGGCCGGTCTGCGGCTCCACGCAGGTGGCGTGCGCGGCGCCGTCGTAGACCACCCAGTGATCGGTGTCGGCGTGCAGTCGCAGCCGCTGGCCGGCGGAAACCAGCGTGACCTCGCGATGGTTGATGAAGCAGTCGTCCCAAGGGCCTTGCGCCGGATCCACGCAGGGCAGGACGGCGATGCCCTCTCCGTCGCGGGGGTACATCGCGGCTGGCGCGAACAGCAACCGGTCCGGCTTGCGGAACCACGGGTGCCAGCCGAGCACGGCCGGCATCGGCGTGTCGCCTGCCTGTACGGCCAGGCGCAGTTGCAGGCAGTCGGGCTGCACGTGGATGTGCTGCGATGCCCTGCCCCCGAAGGGCCAATAGTCATCCTCGGGAAGGTCCAACGACAGCGATGCGCCGTCCGATTCAAGGCGGTCGATGCGCCAGGGCCGTGAAAAGCCAACGCCATGGATGGCGTGCATGCCGAAGTTCACCGGCAGCTGATAGCACCTGCCGTCGACGCTGAAGCGTCCCTGGCGGATGCGCCCGGCCCAGGGGACCATTGGGTAGCATCCCCAGCCGATGGCGGCCGCGTCCTGCTGTTCGCCGATCAGCCATTCCACACCGTCGAAACGGATCCGCGCGATGCGACCACCGGCTTCCGGTGCCACTGCCACTTCCAGGCTGCCCGCCCGAAACCAGTGCAGCGGACCGGCAGGCATCGCGGCCTGCGCATCATCCTGCGGAGATGTCTCAGGCGCCATAGGGATCGATGGTCCGGATGCTGCCGTCTGCTTCCATGTGCAGCGGTGTGCACTTGACCGAACGCAGGTGGGTGACCCCGCCGGACAACAGTGCGTCGTGGTAGAACAGGTACCACTGCCCCCGGAACGCACAGATGGAGTGATGGGTGGTCCAGCCCACCACGGGCGTGAGGATCACGCCGCGATAGGTGTACGGCCCGTACGGGCTGTCGCTGGTGGCATAGCACAGCAGATGCGTATCGCCGGTGGAGTACGACAGGTAATACCGGCCCTGGTATCTGTGCAGCCACGGCCCTTCGAAAAATCGACGTGCGTGGTCATCGGCACGCAGCGGCTGTCCGTGCCCGTCCAGGATGACGATTTCGCGCGTGGCTTCGGCCAACCGGGTCATGCTCGCGTCCAGTCGCGCGATACGCGGGCCCAGTGCCGGCGCGTCGCCGGCAGGTTCTTCATGCGCCGGGTCGTAGCGGTTGTCCCGGTACTTCTGCAGCTGGCCACCCCAGATGCCACCGAAACAGAGGTAGTGCGTGCCGTCGTCGTCCTCGAACACGGCCGGGTCGATCGAGTACGCGCCCTCGATGGGCTCGGGCTCGGCGGTGAACGGGCCCTCCGGCCGATCCGCCGCCGCAACGCCGATGCGGAACATGCCGTCGGCATCCTTGGCCGGGAAATACAGGTAGTAGCGGCCATCGCGGCAGGCGGCGTCCGGCGCCCACATCTGCCGGCTGGCCCATGGTACGTCGCGCACATGCAGCGCCACGCCGCAGTCGCTGGCCTCGCTGTCGGGCGTGTCCATCCGCAGCACATGGTAGTCCTGCATGCCGAAGTGCCCGCCCTCATCGTCGAAGGGCGCGCCGCTGTCGATGTCGTGCGACGGATAGATGTACAGCCGCCCCTCGAATACGTGCGCCGAAGGGTCGGCGGTGTAGATGTGCGTTACCAGTGGTTGCGAGATGGCGTGTGCTGCCAGCTCATCCAGACCGCTGCCCTGTCGCCGCGACTGCAGCTCCTGCTCGATGCGGGTTTCCATGCGCTTGTTGATCTCGTAGAGGAAAAGCAGCGCTACTGCAACCAGGAACGGCAGTGAGCAGTACACGCTCACCGTCAGGCGGATGCCGTCCACCACGGCCTGCGGCTGCTGCGGCGCGCCTGCCTGGTAGCCATGGTGGGCGAGGATGCCGGCGACCAGCGCACCACCTATGCTGAGCCCGATTTTCAGGCCACACAGCATTGCCGAGAAGACGATCGCGGTGGCACGGCGGTGGTTCTTCCATTCGGAATAGTCGGCGACGTCGGCGATCATCGCCCACAGCAGCGGGATGGTGATGCCGTAGCAGAACCCGTGCAGCATGAAGGCAGCGAAAGCCACGGCAACCGCCGTGGGCGGAAAGAAATAGAACGCCAGCAGGAACACGGTGGACACCAACAGTGCACCACCAAAGACATCACGCTTGCCGAACCGGTCGGCCAGGCGGCGCGACACGCCGATGCCCAGGATCATGCAGACGATGCCGCAGGCGTTGAACAGGCTGAACGCCGACGTTGCCGGGTCCTTCGGCCAGGCGAACCCGGACAGGCCCATACCGTTGAGCGCCGCGTTGACGGCGGCAATGAAGCGGTTGAACCCGGAGCTGTCGAGAAAACCCGCCAGGGCGGTTTCGCTCATGTAGTACTGGAAGTAGTAGACATAGGTGCCGCCCTTCAGGGACAGGTTGATGAAGACCAGGATGGTGAGGGCCAGCATCACCTGCCATGGTCGGTTGCGCAGCAGGTCGGACAGATCCTGCAGCACGCCGGCGGTCTGTTCCTTCGCCGGCACGATGCGCTCGCGCGTGGTGGCAAAGGTGATCAGGAAGAACACCGTTCCCACTGCCGCGAACACGGTCATGACCCGCTCGAAGCCCAGCACGCGGTCGCCGTCGCCGAGGATCAACACCAGCGGCAACAGCAGCACCTGGATGATGAACTGCGCGACCATCACCGCCACGAAGCGGTAGGCCGACAGGCTGTTGCGCTGGGCCATGCTGCCGGTGAGCACGCCGCTGAGCGCCGAATACGGCAGATTGTTGGCCGCATACACGAGCATCAGCAGGCCGTAGGTGGTCACGGCGTAGATGATCTTGCCGCGCGGCGCCAGGTCGGGGGTGCTGAAGGCAAGCAGCGACAGCGCCCCGAATGGAAGTGCGGTCCACAGGATCCACGGCCGGAACTTGCCCCACCGGCTGGCCGTCCGGTCGGCAGCGATGCCGATCAACGGAGTGAACACGAACGCCCCGAGCACACCGATCACGAAGATGATCGTTGCGGCCGTGGCCGGCGGCAGCCGGAACACATCGGTGTAGAAGAACGCGAGATACGTGATCAGCGTCTGGAAGATCAGGTTCGCCGCGAGGTCGCCCAGGCTGTAGCCGAGCTTCTCCCGGATGGACAGCGTGTGCTCGGTGCTTTCCATGGGGCGTGCATCAGTCACGATTGGCCTCCACGCGGAACCCGCCCTTCGCACGGATGTCGGCGCTGGAGCTTCCCACCCTCACTTCATACGCACCCGCCGGCACCGCATAGCCGCCGCGCGCTTCGTCATACTGGCGCAGGTCCTGCTGTGCCTGCAGATCGAACGCTACGGTGCGCCGCTCGCCGGCGGCCAGGTGGACGCGCTGGAAGCCGCGCAATGTCTGGCGTGCATCGCCGGGGCCCGCCTGCAGCCGTCGTACATACAACTGCACCACTTCGTCGCCGGCACGCTTGCCGGTGTTGGCTATCTCGACCTGCACCTTGAGCTTGCCGTCGTGGGCGATGCGCGGCGAATCAAGCTGCAGCCTGCCGTAGTCGAACCGGGTATAGGACAGCCCGTGGCCGAACGGATACAGCGGGGTGCCGCGGAAGTAGCGGTAGGTGCGGCCTTCCATCGTGTAGTCGTCGAACGCGGGCAATGTGTCATCCGCCCTGTAGAAGGTCACCGGCAGGCGCCCGCCGGGATTGACTTCGCCGAACAGCGCCTGGCCTACGGCGGTGCCGCCGCGCTGCCCGGGATACCAGCTCATCAGGATGGCGGACAGATTCTGCTGCGCCCATTCCACCGCCATCGCCGAGCCACCAGTGAGCACCATCACCACCGGCTTGCCAGTGGCGTGCAGCGCTTCCAGCAGCGTGCGCTGGGGCGCGGGCAGGCGCAGGTCGGTACGGTCCCCGCCGGCGAAGCCCGGGTAGTTGACCTTCATTTCTTCGCCTTCGACATCGCCGGTGAGGCCGCCCACGAACACCACCACGTCGGCGTTGCGCGCGGCCTCCAGCGCCGCTTCGAACGGCGGCTTGGCACCGGGCATGCGCCACCCCAGGCGGACACCAGCGTCGCGCTCGGCGTCGAAGTACTCAAGCCTGAGGTCATAGGCGCGGCCGGCCTGCAGGTCCAGGTCCACGCCATCGCCGCGCAGGCGATCGCTGCTGGCCCAGTGGTCGAGCACCCGCTTGCCGTCCACGTAGAGGCGGAAACCATCGTCGGCGGCCGCCTCGATCCGGTAGCGCCCCGAGACGGGCGGCAGCAGCTGGCCACTCCAGCGGATGCTGAAACCATCGCTGGGGATGCCCTGCCCCGGCGCGGCTTCACCACGGGCCAGCAGGTTGTCGGTGGGAGAGCCCCGGTCCCAGCGGAATCCGATCTGGGCATCGGTGCGCACCAGCGCCGGCGTGCCGGAAAGATCAGCGGTACGGAAGTACTCGCCACGCAGGCCGCGCTCCGGGGAATCGGCCGAGGGTCGCAGGTAGGCCGCTTCGATCAAGGGCGTGGCGCTGGGATCGTCGCGCCCTTCAACCAGGTCCACGCCGCGTGCGTAGCTCACCTCGATGCCCTTGGCGGCATCGCGGATGCCCTGCAGCAGGGTGACCGGCGCGGCTGGGGTGCCGAAGTAGTTGCCCAGCAGTGCCATGGTGTCATCGGCGGTGGGGCCGATCACGGCGATGCGCTTGAGGGTGCGCGACAGCGGCAGCACGCCATCGTTCTTCAGCAATACCAGCGATTCCTGGGCGGCCTTCAGGGCCAGCGCATCATGCGCCGGTGCCTGGTTGACCGACGCGGGAATCCGCGCCCAGCGCACGCGCTCGGGCGGGTCGAACATGCCCAGCCGCATCCGCGCGGCGAACAGGCGGGTCACCGCATCGTCGATCTCCGCCTCGCTGATCAGGCCCTGCCGTACGGCGGCTGGCAGCGTGGCGTATTCCTGGCCGCACTCCAGTTCGGTGCCGTTCCTGACCGCCAACGCGGCAGCAGCCTCGCGGCTGGGAACGATCCGGTGATGCTTCCAGATGTCGACGATGGCCCAGCAGTCGGATACCACGTAGCCCTTGAAGCCCCAATCGCGGCGCAGCACATCGCGCAGAAGGAAGCGGCTGGCGCTGGCGGACTCGCCATACACCCGGTTGTAGGCCCCCATCACCGCGTCCACCTGGCCCTCCTTCACCAGCGCCTCGAACGCCGGCAGGTAGGTGTCATACAGGTCGCGCTTGCTGGGGCGGGCATCGAAGTGGTGGCGATCAGCTTCGGGGCCGCTGTGCACGGCCAGGTGCTTGGCGGTGGCGTCGAGCTTGCGGTACACCGGGTCGTCACCCTGCAGGCCGTGCACGAAGGCCACGCCCATGCGGGCGGTGAGGTACGGGTCCTCGCCGTAGGTTTCCTGGCCGCGGCCCCATCGCGGGTCTCGGAAGATGTTGATGTTCGGCGACCAGTAAGTCAGCCCCTGATAGCGGCCATGCGAGCCTTCGCGGAGGAACTGGTGGTGCTTGGCACGGGCCTCGTCGCTGATGGTGCTGGCAACCTGCCCCATCAGCGGCACATCGAACGTGGCCGCCAGGCCGATGGCCTGCGGAAACACGGTGGCCTGCCCTGCCCGCGCCACGCCATGCAGGCCCTCGTTCCACCAGTCGTAGGCAGGAACGCCCAGGCGCTCGATTGCGGGCGCGGCGTTCTGCATCTGCGCTGCCTTCTCCTCCAGGGTCATCCGTGCGACCAGGGCGGCGGCGCGGGTTTCAACGCTGGCCGAGGTGTCGAGCCAGGGCGCAGGCCCGGTAGCGTGACCGGTCGTTGCCAGCGCGATGGCAGCGCACAGGGCCAGCGTGCGGAAGAAGGGAGTGCGCGTCATCATTTGCTCCTCAGGGCACGCTCGTCGCGCGCGAATGGTCCCAGCAGGGCGCCGACGAAGCCGCCTGCACGATCCGTACTCAATACCGTTCCGTCCACGTCATCGGCCAATGTCTGCCAGCCACCCCCGTCGCCGCTGTCGAAGGCGAACGCGTACCTGCCTTCGTCACCGGCGATGTTCAGGCGCAGCGAACCCGATGCCATCGCCTCACGGGTTGCCAGGGTGCGGGTAGCACCGCTGCCGTCGCGCGCTTCGAGGAAGACCGCCACGCGGTCACCGCCAATGCTGCGGACGCCCAGGAAGTACCAGTGCGTCTCGTTCTGGAAAGCTGCCAGGCCGGCGGCCACGCCTGCTGCCGGGCGGGTCATATCGGTACTGGCCTCGAAGCGCAGGTGCTGCTGGCGTCGGCCGAGGAACGCGGGGTTGCGCAGTGTGTCCAGGTTCTCCGCCAGCGGATGCACGGCCAACGACCCCGGCCGCTCGCGCAGGTCGGCCCACTGCTGCTTGGGGACGCGCACGCGCAGCCAGCCGCTGCCGAGTGTCGGCGCATCGAATTCGTCGCGCTCGGTGAAGTTGCCGGTGGACGGCGCCTGCGACGCCTCGCCCTGCATCCACGAGGGCGCTCTGGCCGCATACGGAATGGCCTGGTTGGCCGGCAGGATCACCGGCCAGCCGTCCTGCCATTGCACCGGCAGCAGATAGGTCTCGCGCCCGGTATTGTAGTGGCGGATGTCGTAGTTGCGACTGGCAAGGAACACCGCCCACCAGGAGCCGTCCGGACCCTCCACCAGATCGGCATGCCCGGCATTGGTGATCGGCAGTGGCCTGCCATCGGGCAGGTCGCGCTGGGTGAGAATCGGATTGCCCGCATACGGCACGTAAGGCCCCCATACCTCGCGGCTGCGCAGCACCACCTGCGAGTGCTGCGGGCCGGTACCGCCTTCCGCGTCGGAGAGGTAGTACCAGCCGTCGCGCCTGTAGAGATGCGGCCCCTCGATCCAGATCGGATTCCTGGCCGGCTCCACCCCGCCGTCGACCAATACCCTGCGCGGCCCAACCGGGGTGAAACGCTTCAGATCGATCTGCTGCATCCAGATGGCTCGGTGGCCCTCGTAGCGTGGCGGGCCGGGCGGTACATCGTTGTTGAGCAGATACACGGTGCCGTCATTGTCGAAGAACAACGACGGATCGATGCCGTCGATGCCGGGCAGCCAGTGCGGATCGGACCAGGGACTGGCGGGATCGCGCGCGGTCGCGATGAAGTTGCCGCCGCTGTCGACGGCCGTGGTGACCACGTAGAACATGCCGTCGTGGTAACTGATGGCCGGTGCGAAGATGCCACGCGACACGCCCAGGCCGTCGAAGTCCAGCTGCGATGGCCGGTCGATCACGTTGCCGATCTGCTTCCAGTGCACCAGGTCCACGCTTTCGAACACCGGGATGCCCGGGAAGTAGGTGAAGCTGGAATTGACCAGATAGAAGCGCCCGTTTGCGGCGACGACGCTGGGGTCGGCATGGAACCCTGCAAGAATGGGGTTGCGATAGTGTCCGGCCGGCAACGGCGCATCGAATGCCGCGTCGCGACCGCGGTACTCGAACCAGTCGAAGTAGACCGGCGGCGCGGGCGCCGCTGCCCACGCCTGCGGCAGGAGTGAAGACAACACGAGCAGTGAGGCCAGCAGCAGGCGCATCAGGGAACCTCCGCAGGAGAAATGGAAAGCTCGAAGGGACCGGCGGGCGCGCCGCTGCTGTCGTGCAGGGTGCACACCGGGCCATCTGCCCAGCAGTAGCGCACGCGGGCGGCGGAACCGGCCTCGGCGCTGCGCAGCACGACGTCGTGACCGTCCAGCACCGCGTCGGCGTAGTGGCAGTGGCGCGCATCGGCGTCGCACAGCTCGAAGCCGATGGGACCGTTCGCGCCGGTCGTGACCAGAGCGCCGGCCACGTCGTCGAACGCGATGCGTACACCGGCCCGCGTGGCCGATGCCTGGCGCGCTATCGGGCCGGACGGCGCTACGCCGCGCTCGCTGTAGACCACATGACGCGCTGCCCGCGCCAGCCGCCGGCCCAGTTCCTGCTTGTTCGGCGGGTGGATGTCGTAGGCATCGCCGATGTCGATGGCCACCGCCAGCCCGGTGCGCGGGTCTTCCACCGCAGCGAGCCGCTGCGCCTCGCGCACCTGCGCCCAGCCACTTTCAACCGGCGCCACGGCTGGCTGGCCATAGCCGGCCAGTTGCACCAGCAGCAGCGGCGTGTGCGCGCCGAACCGTCTCCGCCAGTCGTCACGCAGGCCGCGCAGGCGTGCGAGGTATGCCATTGCGTCGCCGGTATTGGATTCACCCTGGTACCACAGCACGCCGCGCAGGCCATAGGCGCCCAGTGGCGAAATCATGCCGTTGTACAGCGTCGACAGTCCTGTAGCGGCATGCCACGGTGCCAGCGGCGGCGCCTGTACACCGGGCGCCATCCGATACTGCCAGCGCGCATCCAGCGCGATGCGCGTACCGTCATCCAGGCGGATGGCGTGCGCACTTGCGGGCCCTGCAAGCCCACCCTCACCGTAGGTGTCCAGGACATTGATCACCACCGTGCTGGCACCGGCTTTCAGCAACCCGGGCGGCAGCGCATACGTCCGCCGCTCAGCCGCGCCGTACTGGCTGCCCACGGCGACGCCGTTCACCCAGGTCATGTCCGTCTCGTCGACCGGACCCAGCTCAAGCCAAGCGTGCTTGCCGGCCTGCGCGGCCGTCAGGGTCACCTGGGTGCGGTACCAGACCATGCCGTTGTAGCCGGCCAGCGTCGGCACACCCCAGCGCTCCCACGCGCCGAGCGTGGCCGGTGCGCGTTGCCATCCGCTGCTGTCGGTGCCGGGCTGCCAGGGCGTATCGGCGGCGGCACCTTCGCGTGTTGTCCACCAGTGTTGCCAGTGCTGGCCCCAGCGGGTGTTTGCCGCTGCGGGATCGCGGGCAGACAAGGCGAGCACGTCCAGTGCTGGCCCCATGCCGCCCTGCATGCGCAGGGCATCGGTACTGGTCCAGGCCTCGATGCGCGAACCGCCCCACGCCGCCTGGATCAAGCCCATGGGGACATCGACCGTCTTCTGCAGTTCGCGCGCAAAGTAGAAGCACGCAGCGGAAAAGTCGCGCACCGTGTCCGGCGCCGCCGTATGCCATGCCACAGACGCCGGAAAATCACTCTGTGGTGAAACCGCCGCCGCCTTCGGTACGGTGAACAGGCGGATCTTCGGTTGCGTGGCGCTGGCGATCTCGCTGTCTGCGTCCAGCGTGCGCCGCACCGGCAGTTCCATGTTCGACTGCCCGGAACACAACCAGACGTCGCCGATCTGCACGTCGTGCACGATCTGGGTTGCGTCCCCCGCACGCACCGACATTGCATGGGGGCCGCCGGCGGCCATGGACGGCAGCGTTGCCTGCCAGCGGCCGTCGGCCGCCGCGTGGGTGCTGACCGTCCGCCCAGCAACGGTCACCGAAACCGTGGCACCTGGCGCGGCCCGGCCCCATACCGGAACCGGCTGCTCACGCTGCAGCACGGCGTGATCCTGGAACAGCGGATGCAGCAGCGCCATCCCTGGTTCCTGCGCCGCTGCATTCGTGGCACAGCCGCCCATGGCGACCACCAGCATCCAGCCCACCCACGACGTCGGCTTCATCGCCCATCTCCCGGTGCGGACGGAAACTGCAACGCCTGGTACCAGGCCAGCGGATGCGGCGGCGCGGCTTCGCCTGCGGGCAACGGCCTGCCGCTCACCGACTGGAAGTACGCCACGCTGGCATCGCGCCACCACTGCGCTTCGCGCAGCTGGATACGCAGGAAGGCCGCGACCTGCGCATGCCGTTGTGCATCCACCCTGCCCTGCAGCCCTGCCCAGGTGCCCTGCATGCCCTGCACCTGCCGTACCCCCTGCGAGTAGCGGGCGACCAGCTCGTCCCACAGTGTCCGCCCCGAGGCCATGCGGTGGTCCCACGGCACGTGGTGGAACCACAGCAGCAGCGGCGCTGGAACCCGCGCCAGGTCGCCATACTGCTCAGCCACGCCGGGGGAATACTGGGCCACGGCATTGCTGCCGCCTGCGGTGCGGTCGAAGCCGATGCCGCTGTGATCCGCACGGTGGTAGTACACCGACGTCCAGTCCGCACGTGGGCCGCCATCGACCCACGGACCCGGACCATGGTGGTGTCCCCGCGCCATCAGATGGTGCAGGCCCAGCGGGGTCATATAGTTCACCGCGGCCTCGCGCGAGGCCATCATCATGCCGACGATGGGCTGCACCACGCCGGGATCGGCCGAGAAGGTCAGCGCCGCCCAATCTGCCGCGATGTCCCCGGCCGATTGCCGCGGATCCCACGCAAGGCGCCCGAAGGCGTACCAGTTGGCCTGGTCGAAATGCGATCCACTCCAGGTGCGATCGGTGCCGATGTTGGCGACGCCGGCCATGCCGGCCAGGGATTGCGCCACGGTAGAACCTTTGCCGCGTGCGCGGGTGTCGGCCCGCAGCACTTCCTCGTACAGCGGCCCCAGGTAAACCAGGTGCGTCGCGAAGCCCAGGTATTCCTTGGTGATCTGCACTTCCATCATCAGTGGCGTGCGCGGCATGGCCCCGAACAGCGGATGGAACGGCTCACGCGGCTGGAAGTCGATGGGCCCGTTCTTCACCTGCAGGACCACGTTCGGGCGGAAGGCGCCGTCCAGGCCGGCAAATTCGCTGTAGGCCTGCGTGGCCCGGTCGGCGGGAACGTCGTGCGCATAGACGAAGGCGCGCCACATCACCACGCCGCCGTGCGGGGCCAGTGCATCGGCCAGCAGGTTGGCGCCGTCGGCGTGCGAGCGGCCATAGTCCTGCGGGCCGGGCTGCCCTTCCGAATTGGCTTTCACCAGGAAGCCGCCGAAGTCGGGAATGCGTGCGTAGATTTCGGCGGCCTTGTCCCGCCACCAGCGCTGCACGCCCGGGTCGAGCGGATCGGCGGTGTCGAGCCCGCCCAGCTCGATGGGTGCGCTGAAGCGCGCGCTCAGGTAGACGCGTATGCCGTACGGCCGGAACAGATCCGCCAGTGTTGCCGCTTTGTCGAGATACTGCGGCGCAAGACTCTGTGCGTTTGCATTCACGTTGTTGAGCACGGTGCCGTTGATGCCTACGGACGCATTGGCGCGTGCGTAGTCGGTGTAGCGCGGGTCGCGCCATTCCGGCAGCGTCTGCCAGTCCCACAGTGACTGGCCTGCATAGCCGCGCTCCACATACCCGTCGAGGTTGTCCCAATGGTTGAGCACGCGCAGCCGAAGCCGTGGCGATTGACGCACATCGAGGGCATCGATCCTCGCGCCCGTCTGCAGCAGCCGCAGCAGATGGAACACGCCATACAGCACGCCGATATCCCGTGATGCGGCGACCAGCAGCACATCGCGGTCGCCCACCCGTGTGCGCTTGAGCAGGTAGCCCTCCTCGCCCAGTGACTGCAGCTGCGCCCGGAACGGTGCGATCAACGCTGACGACTGCGGAGTACCCAGCACCAGCGCGGGACCGATCGCCGCCGTACCCGGTGCCTGCGGATCGCTGCCGAGCAGTCCGCCGAGTCCACGCTCCAGCTCATCGCGCGCGGCGCGCTGCGTGGCCGTCTGATCAGGGGCCACCACCTGCCCCAGGCGGGTGCGGTAGTGGGCAGCGAGCGTCGGCTCGAGCGGGGCGTAACGCATCCACAGCGCGTAGCCATCCTCTGCGCGTGCGTTGCCCATGCAGGCCAGCAACGCCAGCACGCTGGCGAACATCCAATGACACCGCTCGCCATCGAAACGGAACCGCAGGGTGGCCAGCAAACCTTGTAAGCTCGGCGCGTGCGCTGGATGCAGCAGCGTCACAAAGAAGAACGGGAGCGCGTATTGGACAAGCCGAAGAAATCGGTCCGCCGCAAAACCAGTGGCGTGACGATCGACGAGGTGGCAGCCCTGGCCGGAGTGTCGCCGATGACGGTGTCGCGGGCGATCAACCAGGGCAAGGTGCGCGACGTCACCCGCGAGCGCGTGATGCGCGCAGTGCGTGAACTGGGCTATACGCCCAACCTCGCGGCCAGTTCGTTGGCCGCCGCGCAGCACACGCGTATTGCACTGATCTACACCGACCCCAGCGGTGCCTACCTGCGCGAACTGCTGGTCGGCCTGCTGCGGGTAGCGTCCAACGCTGCCATCCAGCTGGTCATCGACTACTGGGACGAGCCGGGCCCCGCCGCCCAGCGCAAGGCCGCGCGTGCCCTTGCCGGGCGGGTGGACGGCGTCATCCTGCCGCCGCCGCTGTGCGAATCGAAGCCCGTGGTGACCGAGCTGGTCAGGGCCGGTATCCCGGTGGTTGCGATCGCGCCAGGTCACCTTGGCAACGGCGTCTCCTGCGTGCGCATCGACGACTTCCACGCTGGCAGGGAACTGGCCGAACACCTGATCCAGCATGGTCACCGCCGCATCGGCTTCATCTGCGGGCGTACCGATCTCAGCGCGAGCGCGCGGCGCTATGACGGATTTGTCAGCGCGCTGCACGACGCCGGGCTGGAGGTCGACCCCGCCCTGGTCGAACAGGGCGACTACACCTACCGCTCCGGGCTCGCCGCTGCTGAAAAGCTGCTGTGCCAGCCCCGGCCGCCCACTGCGATCTTCGCCAGCAACGACGATATGGGCGCGGCGGCAATCTCCGTTGCCCACCGCCGTGGCCTGGAGGTACCCCGCGATCTGTCGGTGGTGGGCTTCGATGACAGCTCCGCCGCCACCACGGTCTGGCCTGAGCTCACCACCATCCATCAGCCGATCGCCTCGATGGCCGATGCGGCCATCGATATCCTGCTGCGCACCATCCGCCGCCGCACCGACGGCGAGCGGGTGCTGATCGACCACGTGGTGCCGCACCGGCTGGTGGTACGCGACTCGGTCGCACGCCCGCCTGGTTCCCGATAGCGCAGGGCGCGGCGTCACGGTCACTCGCCCGCGCAGCTGATGGTGGTCTCTGCTTCATTCAGAGCGCCCAGTGCGACACGCGACACCGACAGTGTCATCGCCCCCGCCGTTCCGATCGACCACGGGCGATCCAGCTTGCCGACATCCGCACCAGCGGCCACCAGGCACTTCAGCGGCACACCCACGCGCGTCCATTGGCCCACCGGCAGCGTTGCCAGCGTCGGCGTGAGCGCAATGCGGGCCGAGCAGCCAGCGCCGCAACCCACTGCCAACCAGGCCTCGCCGCGGGGTGCAGACTCCACCCGCAGTGTGGTCAGCAGCATCAGGTCGCCGTTGCTTTCGCGCTGCAGGTCCAGCGCTGTGTGCGACTGCAGCGTGGCAACTGCTTCAGCCTTGCCCGACCATGCAAGACGGCGACCGTCCTCCTGCGCCAGATGGTCCACGCCGGTAACCTTGAGCAGATCGCCCTCCAGGGCCTCCGGCACCTTGGTGACCGTGACGCCCTGCCCCGTGCCCTTCTGCAGGCGCAGAGACATGCCTGAACCGGCTTCGCCGCGCGCGAAGAACACGCCGGTGGCGCCTTCGTTGCCAGTCACGCCGGAAACTTCCGGCAGGGCTGCCAGATCGCCGTTGTCGGCGTAGGACAGTCCGAAGCCGAAAGCGAACTGCGGGTCGTAACCCTGCTGCCCCACGTTGTTGGCGTACTGCGTGGCCGCGCGCGGCCAGCTGAAGCTCAACCTGCCTTTGAAATCGTGCTGCACGCTGCCATCAGGCCCGCGCAGCAGCACGTCGGCAACGCCGGCGCCTTCCGAGCCGGGCAGCCACGCTGCCACGAACGCATCCGCGGCGTTGATCTCGCGGTTGACCCACAGCGGGCGTCCGCTCAGGAACACGGCCACCACAGGGATGCCGTCGGCCTTCAGCCGTTTGATCAGGGCAAGATCCGCGTCATCCCCCGGCTTGTACGCCAGTGTCGGCAGATCGCCCTGGAACTCAGCGTAAGGGTTCTCGCCGAATACCACCACGGCCACGTCCGGCTTCGTCACATATTTCCCATCGACGGCAAGCACTGCCTCGCCACCTGCGGCGGACGCCTGTTGGGCGATGCCCTCGTAGATCGTGTCCGCGTTGGGGAAGTCCTTGCGCGTGGTGCCGGTTCCCTGCCAGTTCAACGTCCAGCCACCGGCCTGCTTGCCCACGTCGTTGGCACCATCACCGGCGACCAGGATGCGCTGGCGGGGGGACAACGGCAGTACACCGCCCTGGTTCTTCAGCATTACCAGTGATTCGCGCACCACCTGCCGCGCAAGGGCGCGATGTTCCGGTGCACCGATCAGGGCAAATTGCCCGCCGACCGCGCGCGCGGATGGCTTGCCGGCCTCGAACAGGCCCAGTCGCATCTTCACCCGCAGGATCCGGCGCACGGCTTCATCCAGCCGTTGCTGGCTGATGGTGCCGTTCTTCACTGCAGCCAGCGTGGTTTCGTAGAAGCCTTTCCAGCTGTCCGAGGCCATGGCCATGTCCAGGCCCGCATTGATGGTGGCCGGGCAATCGGTGGTCGTGCATCCCTTGACCTGTCCATGTCCGTTCCAGTCGCCCACCACGAACCCACCGAAGTGCATGCGGCCCTTCAACGCATCGGTCAGGTACTGCCTGTGACCATGCATTTTTTCGCCGTTGACGCTGTTGAAGGACGCCATGACGGTCTGTGCGCCTGCCGCGATCGCCGGTGGATACCCGGCCGCGTGGATGCGCACCAGGTCTGCTTCGCTGATCCGGGTATCACCCTGGTCCTTACCGTCGGTGGTGCCGCCGTCGCCGAGGAAGTGCTTCACCGAAGCGATCACATGACGACCATCGAGGAACGCGGGCGTACCCACTTTGCCCTGCAGGCCTTCGACCATTGCACCGGCATAGCTGGCCACCACCTCGGGCGATTCGGAATAGCCCTCGTAAGTACGCCCCCAGCGGTCGTCCTGCGGTACCGCCACGGTCGGTGCGAATGCCCACTCCATGCCGGTCGCGCGGGTCTCCAGTGCGGTGACTTCGCCGATCCGACGCAGCAGATCCGGGTTGCGGGCCGCGCCCAGGCCGATGTTGTGCGGGAACAGCGTCGCGCCGATGATGTTGCTCTGCCCGTGCACGGCATCAATCCCGAACAGCACCGGAATCGCTTTGCGACCGGCGGTGGTGTCCATCGACGCTGCGTAGAACGCATCGGCCAGCGCCAGCCATTCGGCCGGTGCGGCATCGTAACGGCCACCGGGATCGGAATTGCCGCCGGCCAGGACCGAGCCCAACCGATAGCGGCGCACGTCATCGGGCGTGATGCTGGCGATATCGCCCTGCACCAGCTGGCCGACCTTTTCCTCCACCGTCATGGTGGCCATCAGGTCGGTGATGCGCTTCTCCAGCGCGGGGTCCTCGGCCAACGGCCAGGCGACCTGCGGCCACGGATCCGCCGTCGCGGCCGCAGGTCCGGCAACCTTCTCATCCTTGCCGCAGGCCGTCAGTGCCAGCAGCAGCGTGGTCAGCAGCACGCCAGCATGGGCGCGGCCAACGTGTCGATGGGTCATTGCGTTCATCCTTGCATCTGCTCCAGTTCCTTGCCCTTGGTTTCGTGCACGTACCTGAGCACGAAGAACACCGAAATGACCGCTGCCACCAGGTAGATGCTGTACGTGGCTGCCAGCCCGGCGGCGGCCAGCAGGATGGGGAAGGTCACGGTAACGGCGAAGTTCGCGGTCCACTGCGCCGCACCGGCCACTGCCAGGCCCGAACCGCGGATCTGGTTGGGGAACATTTCGCCCAGCATCACCCACATCACCGGCCCCCACGAGATGTTGAAGAACACGACATAGGCATTGGCCGCCACCAGCGCCAGCGTGCCCATGCCTGCAGGCAGCTGCAGGTGCGTATCGACCAGCGAGCCGCTGGCGAATGCCGCCACCAGCACCGCCAATGACACCGCCATGCCGGCCGAGCCCACCCACAACAACGGCTTGCGCCCGATGCGATCGATCAGCAGCACGGTGACGATGCACGCACCGATGCTGAGCGCACCGGACAGCACGTTGATCAGCAATGCGTCGTTCTCGGAGAAGCCGACGGCCTGCCAGAGCACGGCACCGTAGTAGAAGACCACGTTGATGCCGACCAGCTGCTGGAAGGTGGCCAGGCCGATACCCACCCAGACGATGGAGCGGATCCGGCCGGTGCTCTTGCTGCGCAGGTCAGACAGCCGCGGCCGATGGTGGTCGGTCGACAGCGAAGCGTCGATCTCGGCAAGCTTCGCCTGCGCCTCGGCACCGCCGTACAGCCGCGCAAGCACCTGCAGTGCCTCGTCCTTGCGGCGCTTCACCATCAGGTAGCGCGGGCTTTCCGGAATGGTCAGCAGCAATGCCAGGAACAGCAGCGAAGGCACGGCCTGCATCCAGAACATCCAGCGCCACGCCGCATAGCCGCCCCACAGCGCCTCGGTGGAGGCACCGGCGGTGGCCGCCAGCAGGTAGTTGGACAGGAACGCGACGGTCAGCCCGCTGATGATGGCGATCTGCTGGACCGTGGCGAGGCGGCCACGGTAGCGTGCCGGTGCCACTTCGGCGATGTAGGCCGGCGAGATCACGCTCGCGGCCCCCACCGCGAAGCCCCCCAACACCCGCGCGGCGACGAACATCACCGAGGACGATGCGGCGCCTGCGCCGATCGCCGACAGCAGGAACAGCACCGCCGAGACGATCAGCACATTGCGGCGACCGAGACGGTCGGCCAGGCGGCCGGCACTGAAGGCACCGACGGCACAGCCCAGCAGCATCGAGGCGATCTCGAAGCCCTGCATCCACTCGCCGGACCTGAACGCCTGGTGCAGGCCGTCCTGGGTGCCGTTGATCACGCCGCTGTCGAACCCGAACAGGAATCCGCCAATCGTCGCCACCACGCTGATCAGTACGATCAATCGGGTGTTCTCTCCACCGTTCATTGCCTGCTGCATTGCCCTGCCCCTCCCCGGTTCGGTGTCATCGATGCGAGCCGTCGCGCTCAACGCAGCAGGTACTGGTTGATCAGGTTCTCGTAGCGCTCCTGCTTGCCGCTGATCTGCCGTGGCTCGCCGCCCTTGGCACCCAGCGCAGCCAGCTCTGCGAGGCTGAGCGCGCCGCGCGCGAAGTCATTGCCGGCACCACTGTCGAAGCTGGCGTAACGCTCCTGGCGCCACTGCTCCAGCGGCGAATCGTTCAGCAGTGCATGGGCCACTTCGAGCCCGCGGGCGAAGGCATCCATGCCGCCGACGTGGGCAATGAACAGATCTTCCAGGTCGGTCGATTCACGGCGCACCTTGGCGTCGAAGTTCAAGCCGCCTTCCAGACCGCCCTGGCGCAGTACCACCAGCATCGCGCCCACGGTGTCGTACAGGTCGGTGGGGAACTGGTCGGTATCCCAGCCGTTCTGTGCATTGCCGCGGTTGGCATCGATGCTGCCGAGCAGGCCGTGGTCCGAGGCGACCTGCAGATCGTGCTCGAAGGTGTGGCCGGACAACGTAGCGTGGTTTGCCTCGATGTTGAGCTTGAAATCCTTGTCCAGGCCATGTTCCTTCAGGAACCCCACCACGGTGGCGCTGTCGAAGTCGTACTGGTGCTTCATCGGTTCCATCGGCTTGGGCTCGATCAGGAAGTTGCCCTTCAGGCCGATGCTGCGGCCATGGTCGCGCGCCATGGTCAGGAACCGCGCCAGGTGGTCGACTTCGCGCTTCATCTGGGTATTGGCCAGCGCGGCATAGCCTTCGCGGCCGCCCCAGAACACGTAATGTTCGCCGCCCAGTTCAACGGTGGCCTCCAGCGCCGCCTTCACCTGCACGGCGGCACGCGCCACCACCGCAAAATCCGGGTTGGTGGACGCACCGTTCATGTAGCGCGGGTGCGAGAACAGGTTGGCCGTGCCCCACAGCAGCTTCATGCCGGTGGCATCCTGGCGCGCCTTGGCAAGGCCCACCATGTGCTTCAGGTTCTTTTCGTACTGCGTGACGTCATCGGCGTCCGGCGCCAGGTCGATATCGTGGAAGCACCAGTACGGCACGCCCAGCTTGGTGAAGAACTCGAACGCTGCGTCCACCTTCGCCTCGGCGGTTGCCATCGGCGAGCCTGCCTCCCAAGGGAAGTGGCGCGTACCCGGGCCGAACGGATCATGCCCGGCGTTGCAGAAGGTGTGCCAGTAGCAGACCGCGAAGCGAAGATGCTCCTGCATGGTCTTGCCACCGATGACCTTGTCGGCGTCGTAGACCTTGAAGGCGAGCGGGTTGTCCGAGCCCCGTCCTTCGAAGGGAATGCGGCCGATGCCGGGGAAGTACTCCTTGGCGCCGATGAAGGGTTGCGTGCTCATGGTGCGTCTTCCTGTCGTTGTGCGAGGTGTCGCGGAAAGAGGAATCAGCCGCGATACAGCGGCGTGATGGCGTCGAGATGTCGAAGGAACCGGGCGTAGGCCGTGGCGTAGGCTTCGCTGCGCGAGGGGTCCGGGCGCGCGGACCGCAGCGGGTCGAGCGCAACGTGCCGGTCGGTGATCGCGGCGATCGAGGTGGCGTCACCGCGCGCGTGAGCGACGGCCCACAGCGCCTGCAAGGCCGCACCGAACGCCGCGCCTTCGGGCTGGGTCGGTACGTCCACGGGCAGGCCGAACACATCGGCCACCAGTTGCCGCCACTGTCCGCTGTTGCTGCCGCCGCCGGTCAACACGATGCGGTCGAACTGCATGCCCGCGCAGACGAATGCGTCGTAGCCAAACTTCAGCGCGTAGGTGGCCCCTTCCATGGCCGCGCGGTAGATGTGCGCCGGCGTCATGTTGGTCGTATCCAGGCCCGCCAGCACCCCTCTGCCCTGCGGCAGGTCCGGCGTGCGTTCGCCGTTGAGGAACGGCAGCATCACCAGCCCGTCGGCGCCGGGCGGCGTGGCGTGCAGGTGGCCGTCGCCATCGCGGCTGCTGAAACCGAAGGCATCGGCAACCTGCCCGGTCACCACGGTGCAGTTCATCGTGCAGATCAGTGGCAGCCAGCCGCCGGTCGACGAGCAGAACGCGGCCCACGCGCCGTTGGGATCGACCACGGGGGTGTCCGAGAACGCAAACAGCGTGCCTGACGTGCCCAGGCTCATCGCCAGGCGACCAGGCACGACGCAGCCGGTGCCGATGGCCGCCATCATGTTGTCGCCACCGCCGACGGCCACCTTGACGGTGGGCGGAAGTCCCAATGCCACGGCGGCCTCAGGCGCAATGTCGAACACCTCATCGGGTGCAGCGATGCGCGGCAGGCAGCCGGCAAGATCGCGCTGCGGATCGGTCGCGTGCAGCAGCTCGTCCGACCAGGTGCGGGTGCGCACGTCCAGCCAGCCGGTACCGGACGCGTCGCCGTACTCGCAGAAGCGTTGGCCGGTCAACACGAAATTGAGGTAATCGTGCGGCAACAGGATGGTGGCCAGCCGGGCGTACGCGTCGGGCCGGTGCATCTTCGTCCACGGCAGCTTGGAGGCGGTGTAACCGGCAAGCACCGGGTTGCCGGCCAGTTCGATGGTGCGTGCGGCACCGCCAACCGCGTCCATGATCTGCACGCATTCGGCCGCGGTGCTGGTGTCGCACCACAGCTTCGCCGGTGCCAGGACCTTCCCTGCCGCATCGATCGGTACGAAGCCATGCTGCTGCCCGGAGACCGCAAGCGCGGCAATGCGCGAGCGCAGCGCAGGATCGATTGCGGCAAAGCAGCCCTGCAGCGCGGCGACCCAGTCGTCTGGGCGCTGTTCCCGGCTGCCATCGGCGGCGCTGGCCAGTTCCAGTGGCGCGCTGGCGCTGGCAACGAGGCTGCGCGCATCAGGATCGTAGACGACCACCTTCAGGCTCTGCGTACCGGCGTCGATTCCTGCAACCAATTCCATCTACTGCACCCCGTAATGATGTGAAGGTAGCGCTACCAATTCTGTACAACAGCACACACTGCGGCTACGCCACGGCCCGCCCCGTTTGCCAGGCTTCCGGCGCAGCCTTGCAGTAGCGTTCGATGAAGTCCGCCTGCGAGGGCATCTTCGCCATCGCTTCCTGCACCGGCTGCCGGAGTCGATGCAACAGCGTGCGCAGGTCCGTGTCGCTGATCGCGCGCGCAAGCGGATGCGGCGGTCCTGGCAGGATGCCCTGGCCCATCAGGACGCTGGTCCAGGAGTCGACCCGGAACAGCTCGCCGGGGTCTTGCCAGGCATGGGCACGTTCGCGCCACGCGCGCAGGCGGACCTGCAGTGACTCGGGAAGCGCCATCTCGCGGCACGCCTTCCACATCGGCTCGTCGCGCTGGTTGGCGTGGTAGTGCAGGATGATGAAATCGCGTACATGCTCCATCTCCTGGCGGCTGACGTCGTTGTACAGCGCCACCAGCGAAGGAGTGATGCCCTCGGACGGGAACAGCTGGATCAGGCGCACGACGGCGCTGATGGTCAGGTGGATGCTGGTCGATTCCAGCGGCTCGATGAAGCCACTGGCCAGCCCCAGCGCCACCACGTTGCGGTTCCAGGCCTGCAGCCGGCGCCCGCTGCGGAACGGTACCAGCCAGGGCTCGCGCAGGGGCCGTCCGTCGACATCACGGAGCAGCTTGGCCTGCGCCTCGTCATCGGACATGTGGCGGCTGGAGAACACCAGGCCGCAGCCGACCCGGTGCTGCAATGCGATATGCCAGCGCCATCCGGCCTCGTGCGCGATGGCACGGGTGTAGGGCACCGGCGGCGTAGCCGCGTCGGTCTGCACGGCAACGGCACGATCGCTGGGCAGCCACTCGTTCCAGTCTTCATAGCCGGTATGCAGGGTCTGCTCGGTCAACAGGCCACGGAAGCCGGTGCAGTCGATGAACAGATCGCCTTCGATGACCTGGCCGTCCTCCAGCAGCAGCGATGCAACCGAACCGTCATCGGCATGCTGGCGGACTTCCCGGATCTTGCCTTCCACCCGCCGCAGCCCGTTGGCTTCGGCCTTGCCGCGCAGGAATCGGGCGTAGAGCCCGGCGTCGAAATGGTAAGCGTAGTTGACCTGGGGCTGGGTCTGCAGCGAAAACCGGTCGGCTCGGGAAGCGGCGCTTTCCAGGCAGAAGTCGCCCAGTTCCGAAGGCATGCCGCGCCGCAGGCTGTCCAGCCAGAAATGATGGAACGGCGTGGCCCACGTGCCCTGCCCGATCGTGCCGAAGGGATGGATGAAACGCTCACCCGGGCGACGCCAGTTTTCGAACGAGATCGACAGCTTGAACGTGCCCGCGACCGCACGCATGAACTCCTGCTCATCGATCTGCAGGAAGCGGTGGAACGTGCGGATGGGCGGCACGGTGGATTCGCCCACACCCACGGTACCGATCTGCTCGGACTCTACCAGGGTGATGTCCAGCTGCTGGCGGAACTGGTGCGCCAGCGCGCAGCCGGCCAGCCAGCCGGCAGTGCCGCCACCGGCGATCACCACTCTCCGGATCCGCCCTTGTGTAGTGTGCGCAGCGTTCAATGTGATGCTCCCCATCAGCGGTTGAGTCGACCCAGCAGCTGCGCGCGCATGCGCCGCGCCTGCGTCTCGTCGAACGGTGCCAGCTCCCCCCGGGCGGCTTCGGGCAGGTGTTGCCCTGCCCGCTCGCCGGGACCAAACACGTAGTAATCGAAGATCCTTGCCCAGGCCTGTTTCTCGCGTGCCGGTAGATCACGCATGGCCCACATCGCATGCTGCAGCGCCGGCAAGGGCGAGCCCAGGAAGGCTGGCGCGCTGCGCCACCAGTAATTCACCAGCACGTTGAACGGTTCCAGGCTGCGCACGTGGTGCCACCACAGGCCCGGGATGAAGATGGCATCCCCGGGTTCAAGCGTGGCGGTCTGCGCGCTTGCCATGGCATCACGGAAGCGCGGATGGCGGTCGACGTCCGGGCGTTCGAAGTCCACCGTGCTGACCACCTGTCCTCCCGGGGTCGGCTCCATCGGCCCCGGGTAGAGGTTGCCGATCTGCTCCGGCGGAAACAGGGTGAAGCGGCGCCGGCCCACCGCACAGCACGCCAGGTTGTCGGGGATGTCGTAATGGCAGGAGGCCGTTACCCGGTTGCCGATCCAGATGCTGGCCGAGGCATCGATCCCCTGCCCGGACAGGCCGGCATCATTGTGCTGCGCGAACCCGGGCAGCGCCCGTGCGATCAGCAGCGAAGCGACGTAGTAGGTGGGCGGGTTCGGCGAATCCAGATGATCGCCAATTGCGTCCAGCACCTCCGTCAGCACGCCACGCCGGACCTCGAAGTTCAAGCGAGTGAAGTCGGCGTTGTAGAACGGGCGCCCTTCGATCTCGGGGCCGCCGAAGGAATAGGGAACCGGCACGCCTGCGTCGAAGCCGCGAAGGTAGGCCATCGCCTCCTGCAGGGAACGTGCACCGGCCTGCACCAGCCCCCATCCGTTCGCGATGCCGCGCAGCACCACCGGTTCGCCGGCAGCCACCAGCGACTCCAGCGGCAGCGCCGTGGCATCGAGTCCTTCCAGAGTGCGCATCGGGAGGCCGTCCAGCACCGGTCAGTTCCTTCCTGCCGCAGCAGCGGCATCCTGCGCCCGCAGTCGCCGCTGCTTCTCGGCGATCAGGCGGCGCATGTTGTGCAGTGACGCCAGCATCAGATAGGCGCCTTCCAGACAGCCGGCGCGGTTGAGCGCGGCCAGCGCGGCACCGTCCAGCTGCGCCAGCCGATCACGGTCGATCGCGTGCAGGCCGTTGACACCGACCCGATGCTCCGGGTCGATCCGCACGTCCAGCGTGACCGGTTGGATCAGCCCGTTCGCATCGAGGGCGGCGAACATCTCCGCGGCAAACGCATGGCCATCGTGAATGCCGCGCAGCACGCCGGCGACGTGTTCGAGATAAGGCGAGTTCCCTCCCTGCGGCAGGAACACCGGCTCCCCCTCCATCGCGCTCACGCGCGGATGGTCCAGATCCACATGCAGCACCGCCTCCCGGGTGAGCGCGCCATCAACGTGGTTCTCCTGGAAGCCGATCAGGAATGGCCCCTTGGCCGCCGCACCGGGGAGGTACGCCGCATTCCAGCGGTCGCCCTGCAGGAACAGGTTCTCGTGCTGCTCGAAGCCCAGCAGAGCCACCGACTGCCAGCCACCGGTGTCGGCGTCCCTGCGCAGGAAGATCGGGTACTCCCGCTGCAGTTCTGCAAATTCACTCGGGTACGCTGGCACCATGCCGACCGCATCGCCGAACTCCGGCCCGAAGCCGGTGGCAACGCGAAGATCGCGGTGGGCAACGTTGTTGAGCATTTCGTAACGCGGCATGGACGTGTCCCGTTCGGTCAGATGCCTTCAACCGGTGCAGCTGCCGTGGCAGCTGCACCCCCTACGGTTCAGAACTTGTAGCGCACGCCGAGCATATACCGCGGACTCTGGTCGGCCAGCTTGACGATCATCTGCGAGGTGCGCGAGCGCCAGCGGACATCCTCACCGGTCAGGTTGATCGCCTCCAGGCCGAACGACCAGTGATCATCCAGGGTGTAGTTCACGCTGAGATCCCACTGCTCATACGCCTCCACATAGTACGGATTGCGGCTGGCACCCTGGTTGGCCAGGATCAGGTACTGGTCGCGCCAGTTCCAGGCAAGGCGTACCGACCAGCCGTACTTCTCATACATCAGCACGGCGTTGGCGGTGTCGCTCAGGCCGGTGAGCGAGAACTGGTCGATGCCCGGATCGCCGGCATTGTTGAAGCCCACATCACCATCGACCAGGGTGTAGTTGGCCAGAATGCCAAAGCCGGTATCGCCGAAGAAATACTGTCCACCCAGCTCCCAGCCGTGCAGCTTGGCCTTGTTCTGGTTGATGGGACGATTGACGTTGAACTGGTAGAGCGGATCGGCAGCCGTGCCGTAAAGATCGTACGCTGCCTCGGTGGCCAGCACCTGGGCGTCGGTGCCGTTGTAGGCGGCCAGCCCGGCCGGATTGTTGCGCAGCAGGGCCAGGGCGGTGAACAGCGAGGTGTCATTGGCCGAGCACGCCGCCGCGTTGGCAGCGCCCACCTGGGTGACGCAGGCACCGCTGTTGAGGAATGCCAGGGCCGCCTGCGCGTCCGGGCCGGAGGTAGGATCGCGCAGGCCGTACAGGCTTTCCTGGACAATGGTGTTGCCAACGAAGTTGTCGACCGATTTGTTCCAGTAGGTCAGCGACAGGTAGCTCGCGTCGGCGAAGTACCACTCCAGTGCCAGGTCCAGGTTGTCCGATTCCAACGGTTTCAGCTGCGGGTTCTGTGCAGTGCCGCTGGCCCGCGAGGACGGGTCGATAAGGACCGAGCCGAACGGCTGCTGGGCAGTCGGGCCGGCATACAGGTTGCCGATCGGCGCGCGCGCGATGCTCTTGCCGAACGAGACACGTCCCTTCAGGTCCTCGCGAAGATCGATGCTGAAATCGAGGTTGGGCAGGATGTAGCTGTAGTTGCTCTTTTCGGTGAACGGCTGTTGCTCGTCGGACAACACCACACGGAAGTCGTTGTTGGACTGCCACTCGATCGCTTCCGGGATGGCGATGTTCGAGGTGGAGACAACGTCCGTCGTTTCATAGCGCACACCCAGTCGGGTATTGGTACGCATGCCGCCCAGCTCGCCATCCAGCTCAACCTGGAAGTAGGCCGACTTCGTCTTCTCTTCCACCAGGTTGTCGGCGGCGCGCTTGGGGCTCACGCCGAGGCCCACGCCATACTCGTTTGCCGCCCACTGCGCGAGGCGGCCAGCGTCGCCGCGCCATGCGGTCCAGCTGCTGGCACTGTAATCATCAAACAGACCGACGATGTTGACCGGCTGCATCAGGTCCATCAGCCCGCCGGCCGTGTCGCGGTTGACGTTGGCTACGCCCCAGTCACCCAGTGTCGAATAGGCCTCTTCGGCCTGGATGCGATGGGTGGTGGACTTGCTGCTGTCCACGCCGAACTGGAAGCGACCGCTGTCGAAGATCCACTCGCCATCCACGCGGCCCTGCTTGATCTCGCTGATCTGGGTCTGCGAGTTGACGCGCAGCACCTGGCTGCCGATCTCGCCCGGCACGAAGCCCGGGTTGACCACGCCGTTGGTATTGGCGGCTGCATCGGCGGTGGACGGGAACCAGACCTGGGTGCCGATCGGCAGGCCGTTGTTGAAGTTCAGCTCCTGCACCCATGAGCCGCCGCAATGCGGGCCGGTGGTGCAGTTGTTGGTGCCGGCGATGCTCATGAAGATGGAGCCACCGCCAGTGAGCGGGTCGTTCGGGCGGCTTTCGTTCTTCGAATTGTGCGCATCGAAGGTCAGCTTGAAGCGGTCGGTCACGTTCCATGCCGCATTGAAGCCCAGCGACCCCAGCTTGTACTTCTGCATGCTGCGCTGCTGCTCAAGGCCGAAGTCCTTGGTGCCGGCGATCTCGCGGATGTAGATCGGGGTCGCTACCGCGCCACTGGTGTCGAATTCGACGTCGGTGTAGTTGCTGTTCTGCAGCCACATGCCCTGCTCGCCACGATTCTCGGTGATCTCGTTGGTCGAATAGGTGTAGTCCAGGGTCAGGGTCACCGCATCGGTCGGCGCGAACTGCAGCACCGCCTGGCCGTTGATGCGCTCACGTTCGAACTCGGAGAACGCATAGCGCAGGTCATTGGGCCGGGCGTACAGCGCGCCCACCGCCGGTGCGTTGACTACCCTCGGGTTGCCCGGCATGGTGCCGGTCCACGGCTGCACATTCCAGTAGTTCTCGGTGGCCTGCACCGAGCCGCCCTTGCGCTTCTGGTAGCTGGCGCTCACGCCCACGCCGAAGGTCTTTTCCGGATTGGTGTAGCTGAAGATGCCGGACAGCTCCGGTGTCAGGTCGTCACCGAATGGCTGGCTGCGGTCGGAGACAGCTTTCGCGCCGGCACTGGCGACGATGCCCTCATGGTCGAACGGCCGCGAGGTGAGGATGTTGATGGTGGCACCGATGCCACCGCTGGGGACATTGGCCTGGCTGGTCTTGTAGACCTCGATGCCGTTGATGGCTTCGGCAGCCAACTGGGCGAAGTTGAAGGCGCGGGTACCACCGTCGACACCACCGATGGCGACCTGCCCGGACGCACCGAATGCATCGGCGCCGGGCATCTGGCGCCCATTGAGGGTCACCATGTTGAACTGAGGGCCGAAGCCACGCGCCGTCACCTGTGCACCTTCACCATCACGTCGTTCGATCGAGATGCCGGTGATGCGCTGCAGGGACTCTGCCAGGTTGGTGTCGGGGAACTTGCCGATGTCCTCCGCACTGATCACATCCACCACGCCGGCCGAGTCGCGCTTGATGTCCATGGCCTGGCTGAGGCTGTTGCGGATGCCGGTGACCTGCACGGTATCCAGCTGCTTCGGACTGGGCGGGTTCTGCTGCTGGGCGACAGGCGCGGCGGCTGACGTCTCCTGTGCGAATGCGGGATTGATGACCAGGACCCCACCGACAAAGGTGAACATGGCCCTGGAGGTGAACTTCGCCAGCGTCCGGCTCATCGACGAGCCCTCCGGCCTGGGGTACGACGGAACGAAAAAGCGCTCATGACTCTCCCCTCTGACATACGATCGAATGGATGTACCGCCCCTCCTGGGGGCACGCACGGGCGATGCCCGTCTTCCACACCGAACATCGCAGTGCGCTTTGCACCCACTGCGACTCACACTCGCTTTCAGACCTGCCGGAACAGCCGCGCGGTAAAGGGGGGGGGCATCCACTGGCCTTACACCGGTCCAGTGGTAGCGCTACCATCGCGTCAGGGCGCAGACTACTCACCCGCAATCGCGCTTGTCATCATGCAGCGCAGCAAAGGGAATCGACACTTGAAGAACGGCCACAAAGCGGTCCGCCGGAAAGCGAGCACCATCACCATCGATGACGTCGCTGCGCATGCAGGCGTTTCCGCCATGACGGTGTCGCGCGTCATCAACGGCCATGCCGGGGTACGCGAGGGCAACCGCGAACGCGTCCTGCGCAGCGTGCACGCACTGGACTACCGGCCCAACCTCGCCGCATCCGCACTGGCCGCCGCGCAGCGCACGTGCATCGCCTTGATCTACACCAATCCCAGCTCCAGCTACCTGCGCGAACTGCTGGTCGGCGCACTGCGCGGGTCCACGCGGTCGGCGGCGCAGCTGGTGATCGCTGCATGGGATGAACTGGGCGCCCAGGCACGTCGCGAGGCGGCACGGCAACTGTCCACCACCGTGGCAGGGGTGATTCTTCCGCCGCCCCTGTGTGAGTCAAAGGACATCATCGATGTATTCGTCAATGCCGGCATTCCCGCGGTCTCGATCGCGTCCAGCCGCTTCAGCGACAGGATTTCCTGCGTGCGCATCGACGACCGCCAGGCCAGCCATGACATGGTGGCGCATCTGGTCTCCCGTGGGCATACCCGCATCGGTTATATCAAGGGCGATCCGAACCAGACAGCCAGTGCGCATCGCTGGCAGGGCTACCGGGATGCCCTGGCCGAAGCTGGTATCGTCTACGACGACGCGCTCGTCCAACCGGGCTACTTCACCTACCGGTCTGGACTGGAGGCTGCCGAGCAGCTGCTGACGCTGCAGCCACCACCCAGCGCGATCTTCGCCAGCAACGATGACATGGCATCGGCGGTCGTTTCCGTGGCGCATCGTCGCGGCCTGCAGGTACCGGGCGATCTTTCGGTGGTCGGGTTCGATGACACATCCGCTTCGACGATGGTGTGGCCGGAGCTGACCACGATCCATCAGCCGGTAGCGGAGATGGCCGACAACGCGATGGACATCCTGTTGCGGGCGATCCGTCACTCCGCCTCGCCGGGACGCGCGACGGTCAATCACGTACTCGCCCACCGGTTGATCACGCGCGCTTCGGTATCGACACCGCAGCGGCCCTCTGCACTGCGGGCATCGCCGATTGCAACGCGGCAATCCGCTGACGCCGATGGGCGCGGCGGCTGAAGCACCGCCCCGGGCCCGGTTGCCCTAGAGCCGCCGCATCATCAGCTGGGCTGAGCCTGGGCACAGTCCACTGAACTGCGTCGACGCAGCGATGAATCCAGGCGCTGCGTCGCGTGTGACGCGCTCATAGCCAAGCTGCCCGAAGAACGGCGCTGCTGTGGTCGTGAGAAGGAACACCGTCCTGCCGCCCGCCGCTCTGGCATGCCGCTCCAGTTCCACAACCAGGTGCCGCCCCAGACCCCTGCCCTGCGACATCGGCCGGATCGCCAGCGAGCGCAGGAGCACCACATCCCGGCTCAATTCGTAGCCCACACAGCCGAGCAGCTCTCCGTCCAACGACGCTGCCAGAAGGGTGATTGGCCTGCCTGCACGCAGATCCTCTGTTGGCAGGCCGCTGGCCTCCAGCAGGGCCAGCACATCGGCAGACAACGCTGTCTCCATCACGCGCATGCGGCAGCCCTCTCTTCGTTCCGGCCCGGCGACCTGCAGCGGCAGCAAGCGCTCATCGCGCTCTCTGCGCGGCGTGGGCGCGGTCGCTGCTGGACGCCGCGTGTTGGCAAGGAAGCGCGGTCTGAAGTGCTTCGATGACCAGAGATGCGGCATCCTGCTGCAGTCGTTCGGCAGGCAGCTGCCGGATGTGCGAAGCCACCCGGTCGACCAGTTCATGGGGAAGGATCTGCCCCTGGCCGCACCACTGCCCTCGGCCTGCGTCCGCAACACCCTGGATATAGGCGCTCGCGCGGGCGCTCGACAGGTCCCGGCACTGATCACTGCTGCAGAATCCGCCTTCGCCCTTGCCCTGCAGGAGCCTGGCCAGCTCTGCTCCGCTCACGAACCAGGTGCGCGCAGCCTGTGCCGTCTCGGCCAGCGCGGCCCCCGCCATCAGGCAGAGGCAGAGCACAAGGGCGGCGGGCACGCAGCGCGCTCTCCTGCCGACCGGATCCCTGTGGATGCCCGTGTCTGTCATCTAGTTCTCCTGGGCAGCATGGCCGCGCTCCTGGATACGGTCCAACTGATTGCGTGGAGTGAACTGCGGGTCGTCCGCTCCCTCCAGCATGAGCTCGACCATTGCATCGAAGGTTGCAGCGGTCTCGCCAGACTGCGCAGGCGTCATGAAGCCGGAATCGCCCTTGCCGGCGAGGTGGACCGCAGCAACCGTCTCCCGCTCGCCGTCCTCGGCCCACAGGTAGTCGTGCACCAGTGCCTCGCCGTGCTCGCCAGGCTCAAGGAAATCGGCGGCGCCGCGCGCCATGGCCAGAAACACGACCAGGTCATGGAGGTTCTCGGAATACGTCAGTGACCCTGCAACGAAGTACGCCCCTGCCTGATCGTAGGCCGCAAGCTTGATGTTCTCCGCCTGCGCGGATTGCAGGATGGCGGCCAACGCTGCGCGATTGTCCGCATGCCGGGCCAGCAATGCATTGCAATCGGCGAGGAACTCACCCAGCTCCACATCAGTGGACGCAGCCAGATCGGCGCCGCCGGGCAGGCGCCACCGGCCGGCGATCGATCGCCAGTCCTTCCACCTCGATGCCGCAGGTACCGGCGCGGCCAACCAGCGTGCAAGACGCTCGCGTGGCAGCCTCAGCCTGAGCAGGGCCGAATAGGGTTCGGACATGGCTCGCATCCATTCTCTGATCTTCGACAGCGAGGCTTTTACCAAACAACGTCAGCCAAGCCAACTGCCGCAACCGGGCACGTGCTGTTAACGCTCCCGCATTATGCTGACTGCCTCATTGGATTTCCGCGAGGCGCGCCCCTTGACCAAGCTGCATGCCCTGATGATCGCCAGCTGCCTGTGTGCCTTCAGCCCACTGGCCCTGGCTGAAACCGTAAACCTGACCAACAGCGCCGACGGTGCCAACCGCGAGGCCGGCATTGCCGCGGTCAAGAAGAAGCTGCAGGACGCCTGCACCGATCGCAAAGGTTCTCCCGACGCGGCGTCGTTCGAAGTGGTCTTTGAAAAGACCAGCGACAACCCGAACATACCGAAGCCGTATTACGTGGACGGCAGGATGAAGTGCGGGTTGCCCGGTTGAGCGCGCGATGTCACCGGCGGTCGTGCCTGCAGTACCCCCGCGGCGGCTGAGAGCCGCCCGGGGCCCATGCCGGAATCCCTAGCGACGGAGGGCGTCGATGATCACGCCGGTGGCGATCTCCACCAGCAGGTATTCCGTATCCGACTGCCGCACCCAGCGCTGACCGCGGCCGGGGTCGCGCAGACGGTAATGCGCGTAGTCGTCCACCCAGTAGCGCCGGTCAACCTCGGCCCAAGGCAAGCGGTCACCGCGGCGCCATGCCTTTTTCTGCCAGCCCGGCGGGGGTGCGTCGCGGTTGTGCGGGCCGCCTGCATGGGGCGGCGGTCCGTTGCCCCGTGCATGATGCGGCGGATCGGCCCAGGCAGGCGCAGCAACCAGGGTCACTGCCGCACCCAGGGCAATGCCAAGCAAACGTCCGGTTTTCATGGGGATACTCCCGGTCCAGCCGCGGTATGCGGCGTTGTAGCCCGGAATATAGAGCAGCGCCTGTGAATGAATCCGTGCGCCCGGACCGGACCCGATGGGCGTCCGCAAGCCCGCAGTCAGCAATGCAGCTCCCTCACCCTCGAACCTGGGTAGGATTCAGGCCCAGTCGCCTGCGCAGCAATCGCCTGAGCGTCGCAGAATCGCCCAAGCCCACCTGCGCGGTCACCTCCTCCACCGAAAGCCCGCCGCTTTCCAGCAGCACCCGCGCCCGGTTCAAGCGCACCGACTGGATCAACTGCTGCGGCCCGTAGCCGAGCACCTTGTTCACCTGGCGGTTGAGGGTGCGTGTGGACATGTTGGCCCGCGCGGCAAGCGTGCCCACCGTGACTGTTTCCGGGAGTGTCTCTGCAATGTAGCTGGTCAACAACGCGATCAGGCCATTCTCGGGCGCAATAATCGCCGGCGACATATACAGCGACTGCAGGCGACGCTGCTCGACCAGCAGCGCCTGGCCCAGCATGGCCGTGAGTTGCTCGCCGAAGCGCTGGCGCAGCACGTAAAGCACCAGGTCCATGTGTGCCATCGCGGCGCCGGCAGTGACCAGCGTGCCATCCGCATGCACCATGCGATCGGGCTCGACGCGGGTGGTTGGCGCCACGCGCCGCAGCGCAGAGGCCAACCACCACGTTGTGGTCACGCAGCGTCCCTCCAGCAATCCGGCTGCGTTGAGCAGAAACACGGACGAACAGGAGCCTGCAATCGTGCCGCCCGCTCTGGCATGGCGGCGCAGCGCAGCGAGCAAGGGTGGAATGTCCGGCTGGCGCAGGCGAGCTTCCAGCTGGCTGGCATCGTCGATGTCCAGGCCCGGCAGGATCCAGCATTCATGCGCAGAGGAGCGCGCAGGCAACGTGTCCACCTGCAGGTGCAGGCCGTTGCCAAGCGGAATGCTTCCTGGCGTCACCGCGCGGACCCGCCAACGCGGCGGTGCAACCCCGACCCGGCACGCCAGCTTGGCCGCGGTGGTCAGAAGATCAAGGGTGAGGGTGACGCTGGAGGCAAAGGGGGCCTGTGGCACCACCAGGGTGAAATCATGCATTGGCTGATTCTGCGCGATTATTGGCAAATCGGCCACTTCAGGCCCGCGCCGCAGCACGATTGAATGGGCGCTCCCTCACCCACGAGCGCTATCCATGCCCACCATCCTCATCAAGACACCCGCCGACGCACTGACCGCTCTTCAGCGCCAGCGGATGATCGCTGCGGTGAATACCGCTGCAACGCTATGCAGCGGCCTGGGGCCTGATCCCCGCCAACGCAGCCTGTGCTGGGTGATTGCCGAGGAGGTGCCGGCCGGCTTCTGGCGCTGTGGCGGTAGTGCCGACTTCCTCCACGTCATTCCGTGCCTGGTCCACGTCCTCGCACCCGCCGGCGTACTCGACGAACAGCACCGGTCCCGTTACGCGGCGGTTGTGCACCAGGCCATTCTGGAATCGCTGGCCCTGCCGGATACGCAGCGGCTGGCTGCTTCGATCATGGTGAGCGATGTCACCGATGGCACGTGGGGGCCCAACGGCCAGCTGTGGACACTGCCGCAGTTCGTGGAGGCCGCGGGGTATTCCCATCTGCAAGCGCCGGTGAACCGCTGACGCCGCAAGCCCTTGTCAGCAGACTGCGCCAACGATCATGTTCAATCACCCCATGGTCGCTGGCAGTAGCGGGCAAATTCCTGAAGAAAGGCCTCCGCCGGTCTGCGATTGACCGGCTGCCTTACGGCATCGGCAATGGCATCCGGCTCCATCTTCATGAAGGGGAAGCGCAGGAACAGTTCTTCGTTGAAGCGGGAGCTGATTGTCGACAGCACAAGCCGCAGAGCCGCGAGCATGTCGTCGCCGCGATGGGATGCGTGCACCAGCGCGATGGGCTTTGCAATCACAAGGTCGCCCGATACGAGCCAATCGATGGCGTTCTTCAGGCCGCCCGGAATGCCTCGTGCGTACTCGGGGCTCGAAATCAGAATGCCATCGCAGGCTTCAATGCAGCGCTTGAAGTGCGCAACGCTGTCAGGCAAGGGCAGATCTTCAAGATCGGGAGAGAAAACGGGCAATCCGCCGAGGTTGGCGTAGGTACTCAGTGCAATATCCGGCGGCGCGATTTCTTCCAGCGCCCTCAGCAATGCGGTGTTGGTGGACAGCCGGCGAGCGCTACCGGACAGGGCAAGGATCTTCATCCCGGCACGCTATCACAGGCACCTGCCGCCGTGTCCGGCAATGACCCGCAGCGACCCGTTGCACGTGGCAAACTAGCGGTGGTCGTTCAACGTCCATTGATCATGCACGGATGCGCATAGCCCATGACACGTCTGCTCATCATTGAAGACAACCCCGAGCTGGTTGCAAATCTCTACGCCTTCTTCGAGCCACTGGGCTACGTGCTTGACGATGCGCGGGATGGTGCCACCGGCCTGCGCAGGGCAACGCAGAACCATTACGACGCCATTCTGCTCGACCTGATGCTGCCTCGCCTTGACGGCATGGCGCTGTGCCAGGCGCTACGTCAGGAATTCCAGAACCCGGTGCCGATTCTGATGCTGACCGCCCGTGATCCGGTGGAGGACCGTGTGCAGGGGCTCGCGTTGGGTGCGGATGATTACCTGGTCAAGCCCTTCTCCCTGAAGGAGCTGGACGCACGCATCAAGGCGCTGGTCCGCCGCGCCCAAGGCCGGCAGGTCCAGAGTGTGTTGGACTGGGGCGATCTGCGCGTCGACACCCGCTCGCCGCAGGCGTGGCGCCAGGGCCGCACCCTCAATCTGACCCCGACAACGCACAAGCTGCTGATGTGCCTGGTGCGGGCTGCCCCCGCGGTGGTGCGCAAGCAGGAGATGGAATACCTGATCTGGGGCGACGAGCCGCCGGAGAGCGGTGCATTGCGCACGCACATCCATGAGCTGCGCCTGCAGGTGGACAGGCCGTTCAACCCTGCACTCATTGCCACGGTGCACAGCGTTGGCTGGCGGCTGGACAGGCCCGCACTGGCACCTGCGGAGTAGTCGCTGCCGATGACTACCCGCTCGCTGAAGTCGCTTTATCGAAGCCTGACACTGAGAACGCGCATCACGGTGTCGTTCGTGCTGCTGATGGCTGGCGCCATGGGCTTCATCGTGCTGGTCGAACTGGTGGACTACGACGAGGTAAGGGCCTCCGTCGTTTCGATGACCCAGGACCGCGAGGTCCATCGGCTGCAGGCCGCGCTGGCCAGTGGCGAGCAACCGGAACTGACGAATGGCAGCCAGCTGTATGACGCGCGCTCGGCTCCTCAGGTGCTGCGCAGGTACGCGCCGGGCTACCACGGTGAAGAAGGCCCGAACGAATGGCATCTGCGGGTCTTCGAAAGCAACGGACAGCGCTACTACCTGCTGCAGGATGGCGAGCACTATGCCTACCTGGAGCATCTGATCAACGCCTTTGCGGCGCTGGTCATCCTCACCTGCGTGCTCTGCGCATTCTGGATCGGCCGCCGGACCGCGACCCATGTCATCGCGCCCATCACCCGTCTGGCCGATGCAGTGCAGAAGAAGCACAAGCCCTTCCCCTACCAGGATGCACGCGATGAGATAGGTGTGCTGGCGCGCGCTTTCGCCCAGCACAGCGACGAGCTTGAGCAGTTCCTGCAACGCGAACAGTGCTTTGCGGGTGATGCCAGTCATGAGCTGCGCACGCCCTTGGCGATCATCGGTGGCGCGGCCGAGACACTGGTGCACCAGCTGCCCGCCGACAGTCACCTGGTGGCCAGCGCCGATCGCATCATGCGCACCACCCAGGAAATGCAGCGGCAGTTGACCTGCCTGCTGCTGCTTTCGCGTGACCCCAGGACGGTTCCGCGCAGCGTCGTGCCCGTGCGGGCGCTGATCGAGGAATGCAGGGAGCGATGTGCGCCGTGGCTTTCGGGAAAGCCGGTGCGCTTGGTTCTGGATGCGCCGCAGGGCCAGCAGGTGCTGACCAATGCAGAGCTGGCCCGTAGTGTGATCTGGAATCTGCTGCGCAATGCCTGCCAGTACACGGAAGAAGGCGAAGTGCGGGTCGAGCTGCGGAGTGCCACGCTGCGGATCGCCGACACCGGCCCGGGGCTGCCGCCCAGCATCGACGCGCAGCAGTTCCAGCGTTTCATGCCCAGCACCCGGCAGAGCGGCGAAGGCCTGGGCCTGTCGATCGTGCAGCGCGCTGTCGAGCACATGGGGTGGCAGATGACGGTCGAGACTTCGGCGCAAGGCTGCCGATTCACCCTGCAGATGCTCCCAGCCACGCCCGGCACCTGACAGCTTCCTGACACAGGCCTGCACATCCTTGCCGGATCTCCACGTGAAGGCAGGACCGAAATGCAGCCAGGGCATCGACAAGGCAACGGCAAGTACCCGCACGGAAAGACCGGCCTGCGCCGCGTCTTCCATACCCTGATCCATTCACGCGATGGCTTCCTCGCTACCTTCCGCGGAGAGGCGGCCTTCCGCCAGCTGCTGTTGCTGCATGGCGCGCTTGCGGTCGTCGCCTTCCTGCTGGAGGTCAGCCGAACCGAGCGCGCCGTGATGCTGATGGTCTGCTTCATCAGCCTGATGGTGGAACTGCTGAACTCGGCCATCGAAGCGGTGGTCGACCGCATCTCGCTGGAACATCACCCGCTTTCCAGGAATGCGAAGGACATGGGCAGTGCGGCGCAGACCACGGCGCTGTTGATGGTCGCTACGGTATGGGCCGTGGTTCTGCTGGGCTGAGCACGAGAGCTGACAACTTCCTGATAAACGCATCCAGATACTGCGCGCACTTCTCGTACAACGGATTGTGCACGTGCGTCCATGCTTCAGACTTTCCCCTCATCATCCGATCGTGCTTGTGTGGTGCACCGCGTTGTTCTTCGCCACGCTGGGAAACATCGCCCTCTGGAAAACACTGTGGTCCGTCATGGACATCCATGACCTGCGCAGCACCCTGTTCTTCTTCAGCCTGCCGGTGCTGCTGTTCTGCCTGTTCAATCTGTTGTTCACGCCGATCGGCATCCTTCCCTATGTCCGCAAGCCGGTACTGGCGCTTCTGGTTCTCATCAGTGCCGCGTGCAGCTACTTCATGCTTCATTACGGCGTGCTGATCGACCGCGACATGGTGCAGAACGCGCTGGAGACCAACCAGGCCGAGATGACGTCCTATCTCTCGGTGCCGCTGCTGCTGACAGTGCTGTTGCTGGGCGCCCTGCCCTCGTGCGTGCTGCTGGTCATGCGCAGTGGAAACAGCGGTCGGCCCTTGCGGGCGGCGCTGGTATGGCTCGGAAATGTGCTGGCGACGTTGATGGTGCTGGCGGCGGTGACGTTTGTGTTCTACAAGGAGTACTCGTCGCTGCTGCGCAACAATCGCTACATCCGTGAACAGGTGCTGCCGCTGAATGTGGTCCGCCACACCTATGGTTATCTCAGGAGCAGCTACAGCGCCAAGACGAGGCCATTGCGGGCTGTAGGCGAGGATGCCAAGCGTATCGCCGGAAAAAGGCCGCGCCTGATCGTCGTGGTGGCTGGCGAGACGGCACGAGCACAGAACTTCCAGCTCAACGGCTACCCGCGCCAGACCAACCCGTACCTGTCGCGCAAAGACAACGTCATCAGCTTCCGCGACGTTTCCTCCTGCGGTACCGCAACGGCGGTGTCACTGCCCTGCATGTTCTCGCAGATGACGCGGTCGCAGTACGACGGAGTCGCTGCGGCATCGGAAGAGAACGTGCTCGACATCCTGCAGCGGACCGGTGTCAGCGTGCTTTGGCGCGACAACAACAATGGCGGTTGCAAGGGCGTGTGCGAGCGCGTGCCCACCGATGACATGCCTCCGCTGAAAGTGCCGGGTTTGTGTGTCAACCGGGATGGCACCTGCCATGACGAAATCCTGCTGCACCAGCTGGGCGCGCGCATCGAGGCGATGCCGGGTGATGGGCTGATCGTGCTACATCAGCTGGGCAGCCATGGGCCCACGTACTTTGAACGCTATCCGGCCGATGCCAGGACATTCAGCCCCACCTGCGACAGCAACCAGATCCAGAAATGCAGCAATGAAGCGCTGGTCAACACCTACGACAATACGCTGGTCTATACCGACCGACTGCTGGGCAAGGCCATCGACCTGCTGCAGACCTACGCGGACCAGCGCGATGTAGCCCTGATCTATGTTTCCGACCATGGCGAGTCGCTTGGCGAGCACGGCCTGTATCTGCATGGGACGCCCTACTTCATCGCGCCACGGGAGCAGACCCAGGTGCCGCTGGTGATGTGGTTCTCTCCAGCCTTCGCGACCCAGGCACGACTTGAGGTTGCCTGCCTGCGTCATGCTGCGGGCACCAGATCCTACAGCCACGACAATCTCTTCCACTCCCTGCTGGGGCTGTTCGATATCAGCAGCGGGGTTTACGAGCCGGGCCTGGATGTGTTCGCGGGCTGCCGCCTCCCCTAGCGCCGTCGACTGTCACAGTGTCTCCGCCAAACGCAGTACGTCCATGGGAAACGCGGCGTAATCGTCGAGCGGCGCGCTGTGGCTGTCCCGCCGGTGGATCTGCCTGACCGCGACCACGCCCTTGTCGGGAACAATGACCAGGTGCTGGCCGAGATAGCCGTTGGCTGCGTATGCCGCTACAGCCCCCCGGTCGATGTCGAAGATGTCGCTGAGTCTCAATCCGCGCCCGCTGATTTCGGCAGCGTAGCGCTGTGGCCAGGCAGGTCCCAGGCGTTCGGCCAGGAAGCTGATCAGCGCTGCCTTGCTGTCGAACAGCCGGCCCTCGGTGGCCAGCAGCACCTCCTGCATCCCGGCGTCCACGCTGCGGGCAGCCAGGAAGGCTGCTGCCGCTGATTTCAGCCGGTAGTGCTCCCAAGCGGGGATGCGCCACCACAGCAGACCGACATCGGGGGAGCGTGCGCTCTCGGCGGTCATCAATGCCACCGAGCGCTCGCTCAGCAACCGCTTGCCGTCCGGGGCGACGCCACCGGCCAGCATCAGTCGTCCGATCGCCGCCAGATCAGGGGCTGACAGCGATAGCCCGGCCATGCCCAAGGGCGTGCCGGCCTGATCCTTCATCCATGCATGGCGGGAGATGCCGAGTGGCTTGAACAGCCGCTCGTCCAGGTAGACATCCAGCGGCTTGCCGGCAAGCCGTTCGACGATGCCCGGCAGGAGATTGGTGGCCTTGTTGTTGTAAGCGAACGTGGTGCCTGGATCGGTGGACACCTCGGCCGCCAGCGCCAGCTTCACCAGATCCGGTGCGCCCTCCAGTTCCACACCGGCGTTGGCTACGTTCTGCAGTCCGGAGGTGTGGTCCATCAACATCCTGATCGTGATGTCCCGCTTACTTCCCTGCCGCCATTCCGGGTAAACAGTGCTGACCGGCTCGTCAATGGAGGCGAGCCTGCCGTCATCGAGCAGCAGCCCGATGGCCAGGGCGACGACGGACTTGGTCGCCGACATGAGGTGGATCCGTTCTTCACCGGCGGCGGGTGCGATCTGCAGCAGGACAGCGCCCTCGCGCTCAACGAAGACCGCGTCGGAATGCGCATTGCGGGCATTCTGCTCGATCGCTGCAAGGGCGTCAGGCGTGTTGGCGCCGGCCACCCAGGGGCGCAGCGCGAGGAAGAATATGCAGGCGAACAAACAGGCTCTCATGGCGGGCTCCTCCACTGGACAGACACACGATGACTACATTTGTAGTCATCGTGCAGTGCATGAAGTCATGCGCCGACCGGGTGCCTTCACCCACGCCCGGGCGGCGCATTCCAGGCGTCCGACGGCCTTTGTGCATAGGCGCGCACGAAGAGCGCGACCGTGGCATGGCTTCCGGACATGGGCGTTGCCGCATTTGGCAGGCCATGCTCTGCAAGGATGAGCCTGAGGAACTTCTCGCTGTCACTGGAATGCAGCGACCCTGCGGAGGCCGTCGCCATCGCCTGTTCGGCGAGATCGAAGTACGGCTGGAGCACCGCACGCCAGTGCTCCATGTAGACAGCACGGGCATGATCTGAACGCGAAAGCGCCCTGCAGAAAGCCTGGCATGAAGGGTTTGCCGCCAACCGTCCGATGCCATCGGTGATCCGCATCAGCGCATCGCCAAGATCCAACGTTCCACGCATGTGGAGCCCAGCAACCGGCAAGGATGCAAGATGGCTGTCCATGACCGCCCCGTAGAGCTGCGCCTTGTCACGATAGTGGGCATAGATCGTGACCTTGCTGACGTCGCAGGCCTCAGCGATGCGCTTCATCGTCGCGTTCTCAAACCCCTCTTCCGCAAACACAGTGCCGGCTGCATCCAGTATCCAACGTCGGCTCAACGCCCGTGCTCCTTCCCAGCGCAGGGCGGTTTTGCTTGGGAGGCCGCTGGAGCGAACCACGCTCACATCCGCCTGAACAATGCACTGGCATTCACGCCGCCAAAGCCAAATCCATTGGTCAACGCGAACTCGATCTCCGCCTTCCGCGGCCCGCCGGCGACGATCGAAAGCCCGTCTGCCAACGGATCCGGGCGGCCGAGGTTGAGCGTCGCCGGCGCGACCTGGTCGCGCAAGGCAAGCACCGTAAAGATTGCTTCGATGCCGCCAGCCGCCCCGAGCAGGTGCCCGGTGCTGGACTTGGTGGCAGAGATGAGAAGATCTGGACGGGCGCCGAACAAGGCACGCATGGCCGCGAGCTCTGCCCGGTCCCCCACCTGGGTCGAAGTCGCGTGCGCATTGATGTGGTCGATCTGCTCAGCGGAAATGCCCGCCTGCGCCAGCGCGATCTCCATCGCCCTGCGGGCGCCACTGCCGTCGTCGGGTCCCGCAGTCAAATGGTAGGCATCCGAAGTGGTGCCATAGCCGACCAGCTCGGCCAGCGGGGTGGCACCACGCGAGCGCGCGTGATCCAGCCGCTCGATCACCAGCAGCCCCGCCCCTTCGGACATGACAAAGCCGTCCCGCTGCTCATCAAACGGGCGAGAGGCTGCCTGGGGTGAGCCGTTGAACGACGTACTCAGTGCCTTGGCAGCGGCGAAGCCGCCCAGGCTGACCCGGTGCATCGCCGCCTCCGCGCCACCGCACAACGCGATGTCCGCCTCGCCGGATCGGATGAGACGCGCCGCATCACCAATGGCTTGGACACCCGCCGCGCAGGCCGTGACGGGAGCGCCCTGCGGACCTTTGAACCCGTAACGGATCGATGCCTGCCCAGCCGCCATATTCGCCAGGAAGGTGGGTGCAGTGAAGGGCGACAACCGGCCAGGCCCTCGGCTTTCGGTGGTGTGGACCGCATTGACGATGGATCCAAACCCGCCGATCCCGGTGGCAATCACGGTTGCCGTTCGCAGCCGCCCACGCTCATCGGCTTCCCGCCAACCGGCCTGCTCAAGGGCTTCGTGGGCAGCGACCAGCGCGAACTCAACAAACCGGTCCATCTTCTTGAGGTCTTTCGGCGCGATGATGCCGGTCGAATCGAAACCCGCCTCAGGATCTTGAATGCGATCAGGCACGCGCCCGCCGACTTCGCATCCGGTTCCCGCCGCGAGATCAGGACCAAGCGACCCGATTCCGGAGCGTCCCGCCAGGAGGCGCGACCAGACGGTTTCAACCCCGCAGCCGAGTGGACTCACGACGCCCATTCCGGTCACCACGATGCGATCTTTGTCGGCGATTTTCATAGCTTATCTCTCATATGGAAGAGGTCCGGGCCAACGTCAGGCAACGCGGGCCTTTTCCGCTCGGACCTTGAACCAGATGGCATACATCGCCGGCAGGAACACCAGTGTCATGACGGTGCCTGCGATGGTGCCGCCGATCAGCGTGTAGGCAAGCGTTCCCCAGAACACCGAATGGGTCAGCGGAATGAACGCAAGCACCGCTGCCAGAGAAGTGAGGATCACTGGGCGGGCACGGTGAACTGTCGCCTCGATGATGGCGTGGAAGGTATCCATCCCCGCTTCTTCGTTCTCGTGGATCTGGCCGATGAGGATGAGCGTGTTGCGCATCAGGATGCCCGACAAGGCGATCAATCCAACCAGCGCGTTGATGCCAAACGGCTGCTGGAACAGCAGCAGGGTCGGCACCACGCCGATCAGCCCCAACGGACTGGTCATGAAGACCATGATCATCGCGGAGATGGAACGTACCTGCAGGATGATGATCAGCAGGGTCACCGCCAGCATGATCGGGAACAGCGGCAGCATCGCGCTCATCGCCTTGCCCGATTCCTCGATGGAACCGGCCTGGGTAATCGCGTAGCCCTCGGGCAGCGAGGCAATGAGCGGCGCAAGCTGCTTGCTGATAGCGGTGGATACATCCGGTGGCTGCAGTGCATCGTCAATGTCACCGCGCACGGTGATGGTGGGTACCCGATCGCGGCGGCGCAGCACCGGCTCTTCCATCCGAACCTCGATCGAGCCGATCTGCGACAGCGGCACACGCTGGCCAGCAGCACCGACGAGAGTAAAGTCTGCGATGCGCGCAGGATCCAACCGCGTTTCCCCACCGGATCGAGCGACAACCTCGACGGTGCGGATGCCCTCACGAACGGCAGTGACCGGCACGCCGCTCAGGAAGAACTGCAACTGCTGCGAGACGGACGCCGAGGTCATGCCCATGGCCTGCAAGCGGTCCTGATCGAGCGTGAAATGCAGCGTTGGCGTGCGCACGCCCCAATCGGTGTTGACCGTGCGCATCATCGGGCTGGCGTGCATGGTCTGCTCCACCTTGGCCGCAATGCCACGGACGACATCCGTATCCGGACCGCTGACACGGTAGGCCACCGGATAGGGCGAGTAAGGCCCGAACACCAGCTGCGTCACACGCACACGCGCCTCTGGTGCCAATCCCTCAGCCACCGCCTGGCGCAGCCTTGCTTTCAAGGCATCGCGCTGTTCCTGGCTGTCGGTACGCACCACGATCTTGGCAAACGCCGGATCGGGCAGTTCCGGGGAAATGGCGAGGTAGAACCGGGGCGCACCCTGACCGATGTATGCCGTGACGATCTTCGCTTCTTCCTGCCCAGCGAGCCACTGCTCCACCTTCCTGGTGGCCAGGTTGGTCTGTTCGATGGCCGTGCCGTAGGGCATCTGCACTTCGACCAACACCTCCGGGCGATCGGAAATGGGGAAGAACTGCTTTTTTACCAGCCCCATGCCCACCACAGCAAGCACGAACAGGCCGATCACCGAACCTGCGGCAAGCCACTTGCGCGCGATCACGCGCGCCAGGATCGACCGGAAGCGGTTGTAGCGCGGCGTGTCGTAGAGACTGCTGTGCCCGCCTTCGACGGTCTTGAGTTCAGGGAGGAGCTTCACCCCGAGGTAAGGCGTAAAGAACACCGCGACCACCCACGACACGATCAGCGCAATGCCCACGATCCAGAACATGTTGCTGGTGTATTCGCCCGCAGTGGACCGGGCGAAACCGTTGGGCATGAAGCCCACCGCAGTGACCAGGGTGCCGGCCAGCATGGGCGCTGCCGTATGGCTCCACGCGTAGGCCGATGCCTTGACCCGGCTATAGCCCTCTTCCATCTTCACCACCATCATTTCGATGGCAATGATGGCGTCGTCCACCAGCAGACCGAGCGCAAGAATCAGCGAGCCGAGCGTGATGCGGTCAAAGTTCTTGCCGGTCGCAGCCATCACCATGAACACGGCAGCGAGGGTCAGCGGAACGGCCGCAGCCACCACGACACCCACCCGCCAGCCCATGCTGACAAAGCAGACCAGCATCACCACCAGCAGCGCGGCAAAGAACTTCATCATGAACTCGTCGACCGACGAGCTGATGTTCACGGCCTGATCGGTGACCTTGTCCAGCGCCATCCCGACAGGAAGCCCGTCATTGATCTTCCTGACTTCCGCGTCGAGTGAGGCGCCAAGATCCAGGCCATTCCAGCCGTCGCGCATGACGATACCCAGCAGCATGGCTGGCTCGCCACCGTTGCGGATCATGAAGGTCGACGGGTCCTCATAGCCACGCTTGACGATGGCGATGTCCCGTAATTTGAGGGTCCTGCCCTGTGCAACGATGGGTGTATCGCGGATCTTGTCCAGCTGATCGAGCGCCCCGTCGAGGCGAATGAAGATCTGCGGGCCCTTGGCCTCGACCGATCCTGCCGGCGTCAGGGCGTTCTGCCCGTTCAGCGCCCCGAACACCTCCTGTGGCGTGATGCCGAGATTCGACAGGCGTTCGTGCGACAGCTCCACATAGATGCGCTCGGATTGCTCACCAATGATGTTGACCTTCTTCACGCCAGGTACGTGCAGCAATCGCTGACGCAGCGTCTCGGCATCACGCGCGAGCAGGCGGAACGGTTCACCCTTCGCTTTCAGTGCGAAGAGCGCAAACGTGACATCCGCGTACTCGTCGTTGACCATCGGGCCGATCACGCCCGTGGGCAGATTTGCGGCTTCGTCAGCCATCTTCTTGCGCGCCTGGTAGAACTCCTCCTGCACCTCCGACGGTGGCGTGCCATCCTGCAATGTCAGCGTAGTGAAGGACAGGCCAGGCCGGGTGTAGGTTTCGCTGCGGTCATACCAGCGCAGTTCCTGCAGGCGCTTTTCCAGCTTCTCGGCGACCTGGTCCTGCATTTCTGTTGGCGTAGCGCCAGGCCAGGCCGTCACGATGGTCATGACCTTGACAGTGAACGCAGGGTCCTCAGCGCGGCCGAGCTGGAAGAAGGAAACGATGCCGGCAACAGAGACCAGAAAGATCAGGAAAACCGTGATGGCACGCTCGCGCACCGCAAGTGCCGACAGATTGAACCCACTCACTGGTGGGCTCCGTTTGCAGCGGCGTTCCTGTCGGTCTCAGCGATGCGAACCACCTGCCCTTCGCGGAGTAGATGGGCGCCGAGGGCAGCCACGCGATCCGATGCGTTCAGGGCCCCCTCAACCACTACCCGGTCATCACCCAACTGCTTGACGGCGACCGGCGTCCAATGGGCTTTGAGCGGCTCACCACCGATCACCCAGACGCCGGGACCGGTACCATGATCGAACAGCGCGCCCAACGGCACCTCGACGCCGGCCGACGCACCGGCAGGTGCTGCGCCTGAAAGTTCGACCGCCACCGTGGAACCCAGCGGCAGCGCCGTGCTGCCCTCTTCCAGGGTGTAGCGAGCTTCGAAGGTCCGGGTGGCGGGGTCGGCCGATTCCGAGAGCACGCGCAACCGTGCGGGGATCTTGCCGCTTGCCCCGAACGGGGACGCTGAGCCCACGGAGCCGATCTGGGGTCGCAGCGTCTCGGGCAACTGGACCACTGCCTCCCGACTGCCTGCACGGGCAAGCCGGGCGACGATCTGCCCCGCCGCCACGACCTGACCGGGCTCAGCGGAGATGGTCATGACCACTCCGTCGGCATCGGCGACGAGCGCCGTGTATTGACTGGCATTACGTGCAACCCGGGCTTGCGCGTCGGCCGCCTTGAGCTGTGCCGATGCTGCGTCCGCCGCCGCTTTGATCTGATCGTAGGCCGACCGGGAAACGACGCCCTTGGCTGCCAGATCGCGGTATCGCGCTTCGTCTGCGGTGGCTTGCGCGCTTTGCGCTCGGGCCGCGATGACGGCCTGCAGCTGGGACGCCGCTGCCAGATTCAGGTCGACGGGATCAATCCGATAGAGCACGTCGCCGCGCTTTACCGTCTGCCCCGTCTCAACCAGGCGCTCGGTGACCTTGCCACCCACCCGAAAGGCCAGATCACTCTGTACGCGTGCGGCGACGGTTCCTGTGAACGTGCGCGCGCCTCCCGCCCCCGGTTGCACTTGGGCAATCCGGACGATGGGCGGAGCGGTCCGGGGATCGACGTCATCCGACTTTCCGCAGGCCACAAGGAACAACGGAACAACACAGGAAATGGCTGGGAGTACAAAACGGCGACGCATGCGGCCTTCCGGAGTGGGGTATCCGGAGGGATTCTGTTCCTAGTGACTAATATAGTCAATGGTCACTACGGGCATGGCTCAAGGCTCCGGAGGACCAACTCCTGCAAGGCACTTGGCGCTTCTTTGTGCAAGTGCGCCAGGTGCGGCAGCGTCACCGGATTCAGATAAGGAAGCAGGACCTGGTAGACCGCACGGCTGGTGTCCTCGAGCGGCGTCGTGCTCTCAAATGCCCCAGAAGCGCGTCCATCCTTGATGATGTCTTCAACAAGCTGCCTGATGCGCCTTTCATACGCCTGCGCGGAAGGCCATTGATCCGTCGCGGCCGCAACGGCAATTTCATACAGGCGCCGATCCTGCAGAAACAGGCGAAGACCGGCCTCCACAATGACGGTGAACAACAACCGCAGCCTCTCGGCAGGCGCTTGCACGCCTTGCAGGGCCTGATGAACCTCGCTTTCGATCTGACTGAGGCAATTGGCGCAGATCACCTCGCCAATGGCCTGCTTGGAGGAAAAGAACTTGTAGACGTACGCCTTCGAGAAGCCGATGGCCTTGGCGAGGTCGGACACCGTCGTCTTGTCATAGCCGTAGTGGCTGAAATGCGCGGTGGCAGCCTCGATGATCTGGGTGCGCACGTCGTGCTCGGCGGGGCCGCGTCCGGCGTCGAGAGCTGCGGAGGTCGAAGTTGACATCGTGGAAGCGTAGCGCCGCGCCGTCACGCCGGCAAATGGTGACCGTTTGGGTATCGCCCCCCACCCGGCGATTATTTGATTTTCAGCTCCGGCAGAAGAGGATCAACATCAACCAGTTCCAGTGACTTGACCATGTGCAGCGTGCCGTTTTTGTACTTGAGGAAATGCGAGCTCTTCACATGCTGTTCGTAAGCCTGCCGGCTCGCATAGATTTCAAGGATTGTCAGCCGGGTCGGATCTTCCTTGTCAAAGACCGCATACAACGACAGCACGCCGGGCTCCAGCTCCATTGAAGCGCGAACCTCCTCAGCCAAGGCGTCTCTATAGGCGGGCAGATGGTCTGCATTGACGGTGATCTTCGAGAGCCTTGTCATCTGTGCCTCCTGCGCTCCAACACTGAAGGGTCCTGCCAGCATGCTGATCAACGTTCCGATGATCATCTTTTTCATTCAATCCTCCAATGCGTGCGCCATGCGACGGAATCTCTCGTCTGAACATCATTCGTGCCGAACGTCCAGCTGGCATTGAATACCGACACGAACACGTTCCGCGGCCTTCAGGCCGAAGCGCGCTTCGAGAACAGCAGCCAGCGCGTACAGCTGCTCTGGGCGCAGCCCTATGTTCATGCTGATGCCAATGTGAGACTGCAACTGCGGCTCCACCCCGGACATGGCAGCCAGCATGCTGACCGTGGCCAACTCGCGGATTTGCCAATCAAGGTTGTCGCGCTCGAAGATGTCGCCAAACAGATGCGTACGCAGGTACTCATTTGCCTGGGGTGCGAAATCGAACAAAGGCCCTGAGACCGGGCCGCCAGCCAGCCTGGTCTGATTGGCCGTGCCTGCGGCGAGCAGAGCGTGTCCTTTGGGGATCGGCCTGCCCGGCTCGCGGCCAGCTTCATCCTGGATGCCCCGCTGCCTGCGTGCCTGCGCCACCCTCATCAGTTCGCTCAACGCGTTCAGGCTCCGTGGGAAACCTGCATAAGCATAGACCTGGACGAGGATCTCGCGCACCTCTGCCACGCTCAGCCCCGCGTCCAGACCTTGATTCAACGCCTGATCAAGGGCACTCATGTTACCCGCCGCTGCGCAGGCGCTGATTGGAATGATGGCTTGCTGGTGGGCATCCAGCTCGGTGACAGAGAACCGGCTGTACTTGATGTTCATAGCTGCTCCTTCGTGTGCAGGGAACGTAGCCAGACGTCTACTCGAACTCGATCCGCGCTTCCACCGGTCCCTCCGCGCGAAGCGCCTGTAAGTCCCCCTCGATGCGGCCCAACCGCACCAGACCCTTCGAGTAACCGAACGGTCTGTGGAAAATCGCCAGATTCCCCCACGGCGCGTAGAAGGCGATATCGCCGGCCACTGGCGTGATCCCGTCCGGTTCGCCGGCAATGCTGAGGCGGCGCGGGAGCTGCGCGATCTTCTCCGTAGCAGCATAGTCCTCAAGCTGAAGGGTAATCGGCAACTGGGCGGCGAAGTCGCGTGCGGGAACGCTGTCCTCCAACGTGGCCGACAGCGTCTGGTCGTTGATGATCAGCCGGATCTTCATTGCAGGGACCTTCGGGTTGGGTGCGGTTTTCATGAGCGCAACGGTGTGCTGATTCTGCCCGGCAGAACATGCAGGCACCGCCGCGAATGCAAGGCAAAGCGAAAGCAGCTGCGCAATGATCCACGCCGCGCGTCCCATCAGCCTCGGGCTTCCGCGGCAACCGCCGAGCCGGACGTGGATGCAGCATCGGCGGCCGTGACATGGGCAAGCAAGGCCGCGAGCAACAGCAGGCCTGCGCCGGCCAGGAACGTACTGGCGAAACCAGCGCTGTCCAACAGCAGGCCACCGAGGGTGGAACCCAACGCGATCGAGCACTGCACCACCGCTACCATCAGCCCGCCGCCCGCCTCAGCGTTGCGGGTGAACGTGCGCGCCAGCCAGCTCCACCAGCCCACCGGCGCAGCCGTGGCCAGCAGCCCCCATACCGAAAACAGTGCGGCAGTCGGCCAAAGGTTCGAACCCAGCGGCACCAGCGTTACGGCAATCACCGCCATCAGGATCGGGACAGCCACCAGCGTGCGGTAGAGGCCGCGCCTGATGAATGCCCCGATCGCGAGCGTGCCCACAAAGCCGCTTGCACCCATGGCCAGCAGCACCAGCGGAACCGCGGATTCCCCTGCACCCGTGACCTTCTCCAGGAACGGGCGCACATAGGTGAACACGGCAAACTGCCCCATGAAGAACGCGCCGCACGCCGCCATGCCCAGCATCACCACCCGCCGCCGCAACAGGGCCAGTACCCCGCCGTGGGATGGCCTTCCTTCTGCGGGCATGGAAGGAAGGCACCGCCACTGCCATGCCAGCGCGATGGCTGCCACAGGCAGAAGGCACAGGAACGCGCCGCGCCATCCGATCACGCCGCCAAGGTAACTGCCCAGTGGCGCGGCCACTACCGTCGCCAGCGCGTTACCGCCATTGAAGATCGCCAGTGCTCGCGGCACCTGCGCTGCAGGCACCAGGCGCATGGCCGTGGCCGCAGACAATGACCAGAACCCACCGATCACCACGCCGATCAGCGCCCGGCCCATCATGTACATCGGGTAGCTGGGAGCCATCGCCACCACCACGCCCGACACCGCCATCACCGCGGTGAGCGTCAGCAGCAGCGTCTTCCGGTTGATGCTGCCGGCCAACCGGGAGATCGACAGGCTGGTCAGTACTGCGAAGGCGCCGGAGATGGCAATTCCATACCCGGCCAGCCCTTCGGACACGCCGAGGTCAGCCGCCAAGGGCGTGAGCAGGCTCACCGGCATGAACTCAGAGGCGATCAGTGCGAACACGCACAGCGTCATCGCCAGCACACCTCCCCAGTTGGCCCGTTCGGCCGTCGCGTCGTTACTGCTCATTTCTCAGCCAGGCCTTGCTGGAAGAACGTCGCCAACCTGGCGAAGGGAATCAGGTCGGTGCGGTCATACAGGTCTACGTGGCCGGTATCTTTCACCCAGTAGAGTTCCTTCGGCTGGGCTGCCCTGCGGTACGCATCCTCGCTGAACTCACGGGAATGTGCATGGTCACCCGAGATAAACAACATCGGCCGCGGCGAGATGGTGTCGATATCGTTGAAAGGATAAAAATTGACGAACTTGACCAGGCTGCTGAACAGCGGCTGGGTGGTTCGTTCGGGCTGCTCGCCTGCGGCCGCATAGGCACCGCGCGGCGTACGGTAAAAATCGAAGAACTCACGCTGCACGTCCGGCGTATCGGCGTCCAGCGTGTTCACGGTGCCCGGCACATAGGCGGCCTGCCCACCGTTGAACTCAAACAGGCGCTGCTTCGTCGCCGCTTGGATCATCGCTTTGCGCTGTTGAAGCGACTGCGTGTTGTTCAACCCCTGGCGCACAGCGGCGCCCATGTCATACATGCTGACCGTCGCGATTGCCTTGATGCGTGGATCGATCTTCGCCGCGCTGATCACGAAACTGCCACTGCCGCAGATACCCAAGCCGCCAATTCGTTCCGGGTCCACGAACGACTGCGCGCTCAGGAAGTCCACCGCCGCGCTGATGTCATCCGAATAGATTTCCGGCGACACCAGGTGCCGAGGCGTACCGGCGCTTTCACCCCAGAAGGACAGGTCGATCGCCAGCGTAACGAAGCCCTGCTCAGCCAGCTTCTGCGCGTACAACTGTGAACTCTGCTCCTTCACTGCGCCCATCGGATGACCGACTACCACGGCTGGCGCGCGGGCACCCCGCACCTGGCCCTGAGGCCGGTACAGCGTGCCCACCACCTCCATCTGGTACTGGTTGCGGAAGCTGACGCGATCGCCCTTTACGCTGGCGCTTCTGTAGAAATTGTCGGCGCCGGCGGCTCTTGCGGCGGCCGATGCCTCGGCGGCCACGGCCGACTGCGGAACGAAATGGCTGGCAATCAGTGCCAGCAGCAGCGTGGTGGGTTTCATGTGCGGACGGCCTCAGTGGGAACTCAGGTCGCCACGATAGGCGGCGCCTGCTACCGCGATAAGCCGGCTGAAAGTTGATGCATTACTGAGTTGAGCTCACAATCGACCCATGAGCAGCGTGAAGACCAACGACCTGCAGGCCTTCCTGGTGGTGGCACAGGAGCAGAGCTTCACCAAGGCAGCTGTTCGCCTGGGAGTGACACCCTCGGCGCTCAGCCACTCCATGCGGCTGTTGGAGGAGCGGCTGGGCATCCGGCTGCTGGCCCGGACCACGCGCAACGTCTCCCCGACCGAGGCGGGCGAGCGCCTGATGCGCTCGATCGCACCGCACTTCGAGGCCATTGGCGCCAGTGTGGAGGCACTGGGAGATCTGCGCGATCGCCCGGCCGGAACCCTGCGGATCTCCTGCACGGACGATTCGATGGAGACCATCATCCGCCCTCGCCTTGCCGGATTCCTCGCCGAGTATCCGGACATCACACTGGAGTTCTACGTCGATTACGGCTTCACCAACGTGGTGGAACAGCGCTTCGACGCCGGCATCCGGCTGGGCGAGGCGCTCAGCAAGGACATGATCGCGGTCAGGGTCGGACCGGATTGGCGGCTCGTGGTGGTTGGATCGCCCGACTACTTCCAGAAGCATGCCAAGCCAAGGAAGCCCGCCGATATCACGCAACATCGCTGCGTGCACATCCGGCATCGCCCGAATGGCGCCATCTATGCGTGGGAGTTCGAGGAGAAGGGCAAGGAGTTCACCGTGCGCGGCGACGGACCACTGGTGTTCAACAGCATGATCCACGTGATCAATGCCGCCCTGGACGGCCTGGGCCTGGCGTACGTGCCTGAGCCGATGGTGGCCGATCACATTGCCGAGGGCCGGCTGCTTGCCGTGCTCGACAAATGGTGCGTGCCTTTTCCGGGCTATCACCTGTACTACCCGAACCGCCGGCAGCCCTCGCCGGCATTTTCGGCGCTGGTGGGCTGGCTGAAGCGGGACGCTTAAGGTCCGCGATGGTGCCAGGTCGGACTGAAGCACGGCGGCCTGCATCGCGCGCGCCGGCTGAAGGCCCAGACGCACGCGCGCAGGCGCGACTCAGCGATCGGGCGCATCCGACAGGCGCGCCATGACAGCCGCCCGGCACGCATCCAGGATTTCGTCCGCCAGCGGCGAATCATCAGGACAGGACCTGGACAGCACCACCGCGCCCACGGCCATGGCCATCAGGGCTATCCGGCGCGCACGCGCCTCCGGGCTGGCGTGCTCTCCCGACCGATCATCCTCATCGGCAGGGCGCCCCACCCGGGCTTCAATGCCAGCCGCAAAGGCTGCCTTGACCGTTGCCGGCTGGCGCGCGGCGTCTGCACTCAACGCGGCCATCGTGCAGCCGTGGCCGGGGTCATCCCGATGCTCCCGGGAAAGGTAGTAGCCAAGAAACCCTGCCAGATCCATGCCAGCCGCGGCGTCGGCAGATTGCGCCAGGCCGCAGATGGAGGCTTCGGCCATGAGATCGGTCTTGGAGCCGAAATGCTTGTAGAAGCCACCGTGGGTAAAGCCCGCAGCCGCCATCAAGTCTGCGACACCCACACCGTCGTAGCCACGCTCCCTGAAGAGCGTGGACGCGGTTTCGACAATGTGCGCCCGGTTGGCCTGCGCTTGTGCCTTGGTGACCTTCATGACCCGATGCCCCAGGGGCTGAGCTGCGGAAGGACGCCAGTCTAGCACATATTGATTACGTGCATCATCAAACCATTGACATCATGGATTACGGTCATCATCATTGCGGCAACGACCACCAGCCCCACATCAGATGACGACCACGACACTGTTCCAGCCCTATCCCCTTGGCCCGCTGACGCTGGCCAACCGTATCGTGATGGCACCCCTGACGCGCAACCGCGCCGATGCCGGCCTGGTGCCCAACCGGCTGGCGGCCACCTACTACGCCCAGCGGGCCTCGGCGGGCCTGATCATCACCGAGGCCACCCAGATCTCGGCCCAGGCCCAGGGCTACCAGGACACGCCGGGGCTCTACACGCAGGATCAGATCGACGGCTGGCGCCAGGTCACCGACGCCGTGCACGCACGGGGCGGACACATCTTCGTGCAGCTCTGGCACGTGGGCCGCATCTCGCACGTGGATCTGCAGCCCGGACATGCCGCCCCCGTCTCCGCTTCGGCCATCCGTGCGCAGACCAAGACGTTCGTGCACAACGGCTTTGTTGATGTGTCCGAGCCGCGCGCATTGGAGATCGACGAACTGCCGGCCATCGTCAACGACTTCCGCCAGGCCGCCGCCAATGCCATCGCCGCCGGCTTCGATGGGGTCGAAATCCACGGTGCGAACGGCTACCTGCTGGAACAGTTCATCAAGGACGGCGCCAACCAGCGCACCGATGCGTACGGCGGCTCGGTCGAGAACCGCGCGCGCCTGCTGCTGGACGTCACCGCCGCCGTGGCGCAGGAGATCGGCGCCGATCGCACCGGTGTGCGCATCTCGCCGGTTTCTCCGGCCAACGCGATTTCCACCGTCAGCGACCCGCAGCCGCAGTACGACTACATCGTTGATCAGCTCAGCGCACTGGGCATCGTTTACCTGCACGTGGTGGAAGGTGCTACCGGTGGCCCGCGCGACGTAGCGCCGTTCGACTTTGACAGCCTGCGCCGGCGCTTCACCGGCACCTACCTGGCCAACAATGGCTACGACCTTGAACTGGCCAACACGCAGCTTGCCGCCGGCAAGGCAGACCTCATCGCGTTTGGCCGTGCCTTCATCAGCAATCCCGATCTGGTCGAACGCCTCAAAGCCGGCGCGCCGTTGAACGCACTGAATCCGGCGACGCTGTACGGCGGCGGTGCGGAGGGCTACACCGACTACCCCACCCTGACCGATACGGCGCCGCAGTAACCCGATCGACAGCGCCGCGCTGCACACCCCCGTTCGCCCTCCCAATTCCAAGAGACACACCATGAGCCAGCTTCCCACCGTCCTCATCACCGGCGCCTCCAGCGGCATCGGCACCGTTTATGCCGAACGCTTCGCGCGCCGCGGCCACGACCTGGTGCTGGTTGCGCGCGACAAGACGCGCCTGGAAACACTGGCCGCGCGCCTGCGCCAGGACACCGGGGTCACCGTAGACGTCGTGCCGGCCGACCTCACCCAGCGCAGCGATCTGGCCGCCGTGGAGGCCCGCCTGCGTGACGATGCCCGTATCGGCATCCTGATCAACAACGCAGGCATCGCCCAGTCCGGTGGCTTCACCGTGCAATCGGCCGACAGCATCGATCAACTGGTAACACTGAACACCCTCGCCCTGACGCGCCTGGCCGCTGCCATTGCACCGCGCTTGGCCACCGCCGGCGAAGGCGCGATCGTCAACATCGGCTCGGTAGTCGGCCTGGCACCGGAGCTTGGCATGACCGTCTACGGCGCGACCAAAGCCTTCGTGCTGTTCCTGTCGCAGGGCCTCAGCCTGGAACTGTCGCCCAAGGGTGTCTACGTGCAGGCCGTCCTGCCGGCGGCGACCCGCACCGAGATCTGGGAGCGTGCCGGCATCGACATCAACACGCTGCCCGAAGTGATGGACGTTGGCGAACTGGTCGATGCCGCCCTGGTCGGCTTTGATCGCGGCGAACCGGTGACCATTCCGCCGCTGCATGTGGCCGAACGCTGGGACACGCTGGAGGCATCGCGCCAAGGCCTGCTCTCCGATCTCCGCCAGGCGCAGGCTGCGGAGCGTTACCGCGCATGAAAGCCTTCCTCATCGACCGGTATGGCAAGAAGGAAACGGGGCGCATCGGTGATGTACCAATGCCGCCGCTGCGCGACGGTGATGTGCTCATCCGCGTGCACGCGGCCAGCGTCAACGCGCTGGACACGAAGATCCGGCGTGGCGAGTTCAAGGCGGTCCTGCCGTATCGCCTGCCGCTGATTATGGGCAACGACCTGGCCGGTACGGTGGAGCGTGTGGGCGCGGGCGTTTCCCAGTTCAAACCGGGCGATGAGGTATATGCACGTCCCGACGATGATCGCATCGGCACGTTCGCCGGGTTCATCGCGGTCAACGCGGGCTCTGTGGCGCCAAAGCCCGGCAACCTCAGCATGGTGGAGGCCGCCTCGCTGCCGCTGGTCGCACTGACCGCGTGGCAGACGCTTGTGGAAACCGCACAGCTGAAGCCAGGACAGAAGGTCTTCATCCAGGCCGGCTCGGGCGGCGTCGGTACCGTGGCCATCCAACTGGCCAAGCATCTGGGAGCCTTCGTGGCGACCACGACCAGCACGGGCAACGTCGCGTGGGTGAAGGCGCTGGGCGCGGATGTCGTCATCGATTACAGGCAGCAGGACTTCGCCTCGGAACTCCGCGACTACGATGTGGTGCTCAACAGCCTGGGTAAAGAGGAGCTGGAGCGCTCGCTGCAGATCCTCAAGCCGGGCGGACATCTCATCTCCATCTCCGGGCCACCGACGCCGGCCTTTGCCGCCGCGCGCGGACTCAGCTGGCCGCTCAAGCAGGTCCTGCGCCTGCTCAGCCGTGGCATCCGCAGCAAGGCCAACAGGAAGGGGGTGACGTATTCCTTCCTATTCATGCGGGCCGATGGGGCGCAACTGAGCACCATCGCATCGCTTGTTGAGTCTGGTGCGATCGCACCGGTCATTGATCGGGTGTTCCCGTTCGAGGACACGCAAGGCGCGCTGGCCCATGTGGAGAGCGGGCGGGCGAAGGGCAAAGTGGTGGTGGAGCTGCCGTAGTTGGATTGCCTTCCGCTGCACGTGCCATCCAGCGCGTGGATGCCGATCACGCCACCACTGCCGCTGCGCCGCCGAGCCTGGTGAGCCCTCTCTGTTCAACGAGCTAGTTCATATTTCAGCTTTCTACACACTTGGCAGTGTTTGTGCAATTACCTAGACAGTTTGATTACGAGCACGACGGCGATGAAAGAGCCCATGGGAAGCAGGTAGCTCGCGGCTGATGGAACCCCATTCCTTGGGTAAGGCGGGCTAGATCCCCACACGTTGGCCCGGGGCCAGGTGGGCGGCTGATCCGAGGCAGATCTGAGACCAGCCGGCCAACACCGAACCGCCCTACATGTTAATCTTTCTCATTCGCACCTACCCCTCCCCGCCCCCGATGACCCGCCCGTCGCTTCGCACCTCTGCCCTGGGCTTGTCCCTGACCTTGGCCTGCCTTTCGGCCCGTGCCGCTCCGCCCTCCTCCCCCAATGTGCAGCAGCTTGACGCGGTACAGGTGCTCGGCCGCGCCCAGACCCTCTACCGGGTGGACGACGCCACGGTGGGCACGCGGACGGATACGCAGCTGGCGCTCGTGCCGCAGTCCATCCAGGTGGTGCCGCGTGAGCTGATTGAAGACCAGGCGGCCCGCCAGATCACCGACCTGTATCGCAGCATCAGCGGCATCAGCTTCTTCAGCTATGCCGGCGTCACCCTGCGCGGCTTCCGCCAGGAAAACGTGCTGTATGACGGACTGCGCGGCGACCCCTATGCCGGCTTTTCGGTGCCGCAGCTGTTCAACATCGAGCGCGTGGAAGTCCTGAAGGGACCGGCCGGCGCCCTGTACGGCGGCGGTGATGCCGGGGGCGTCATCAACTACGTGACGCGCAAGCCCAAGGCCACACCCGAGCGCCGCATCGAACTGCAGGCCGGCAACATCGATTTCCGGGCGGCGTCGATCGAGGCCACCGGGCCGCTGAACGCCGCGGGCAGCGTGCGTTACCGCGCCGGGCTGTATGGCGACACCGAACAGGGCGTGCGCTGGAACGCGGACAGCGAAAGCGTGATCGGTGATGCTTCGCTGGCCTTCGACGTGGGCGACACCGGCGAGTTGACCCTGCAGTTCACCGACATCACCCAGAACCTGGGCGGCAACCGCCTGCGTGGCGTGCCGGTGGACGACAACGGCAGCTTTCTCACCGACCGTCGCTGGAACCACAACGAAGCCACCGACTTTCTCGACATGCGCGCCAAGGTTGCCTTGGTGCAGTACCGCTTCTCGCCCAGCACCAACCTGGACGTGGATGTGGGTGCACGCTGGTTCGAGAACAACGAGCATCAGATCTACCACGAGCCGATGGGGCTGATCGACCGCAACCGCGACGGCGTGCCCGAATGGATGACCCGCCAGTTGCGCAACCAGATCCGCGACAACGATGCATTCACGGCCAACGGCAACGCCGTATGGCGTGTCAGCACCGGCAGCATCGAGCACAAGGTGCTGTTCGGCGCCGATGTGTACCAGCAGGATGCCGACTTCACCGCGCAGACGGCCAACAGTGCGGACTTGGCACGGGGTGCCGGCCCGGTGCCGGGCATCGACCTGTTCAACCCGGTGTATGGCGCAAGTTCGTGGCGCGACTACAACCTGGCCGCTCTGCCCTGGCGCAGTACGAGCACGCGCAGCAAGCGCTATGGCAGCTACCTGCAGGACGAACTGACGCTGACCCCGCGCTGGCATGTGCTGGCCGGACTGCGCTGGGACGGGTTCAAGGACGATGACCGCATGGCCGGCACCGCCGTGGATGGCAACGACATCAGCTGGCGGCTGGGCAGCACGTACACCGTGCGGGAAGGCGTCAATGTCTACGCCAACATCGCCAGCGGCTTCATGCCCCAGAGCGCGGCCAACCAGAGCGCCGAGGCGGGCGGCCCGTTCGATGCCGAGCGCAGCAAACAATGGGAAGTCGGGTTGAAATCCCTGCTGGCCGAGCGCGTCACCCTGAACCTGGCCGCGTACCGGATCGACCGCAGCAATATCGTGCAGGCCACCGGCGAGATCGTGGACGGCGTCAACCAGCTGGCCGCCCTGGGCCTGGTGCGCAGTACGGGCATGGAGCTGGATCTGCTGGCCGATGTCACCGACCGCTGGGTACTCAATCTGACCTACGCCTACAACGATGCGCGGGTGAAGGATGCCGGCAGCAACGGCATCACCAATGCCTCCGGCGACCGCTTCGCCAATGCGCCGCAGAACAAGCTCGGCCTGTGGACGCGCTACGACCTGCCGGCGATCAATTCGGCCATCGGCTTCGGCGCCGATTACGTGGATGAGCGCGTCAGCCTGGATGGCCAACGGGTAAAGCCGTACACCGTGTTCGACATGAGCTGGAAGACGCAGTGGCAGCAGTGGCAGTTCCAGGCCAACGTCAAAAACCTGTTCGACAAGGTCTATGCGGCCAGTGGCTTCACCGAGCGCACCGGCCACTTCCCGGGTGAGCCGCGCCGCGTCTACGTGCAAGCGGCGTACGCCTTCTGAGCCTGCCCATGCGCCAGCCTACGCCAGCGCACCCCAACCGCCCTGCGCGCAGCGGGAGTGGGCGCCGGCTGTGGTTCGACCTGCACAGTTGGCTGGGTCTGAAGCTCTGCCTGTTCATGGGCTTCGTCTGCCTTACCGGCACGCTGGCGGTGTTCTCGCAGGAGATCGACTGGCTGCTGCACGCCCCCATGCGCGTGGCCGATGGTGGTGAGCACGCCGGCTGGGGGCCGGTCATCCATGCCGCGCAGGCAGCACATCCGGACTGGGAGCTGGAAGGCATCTCCGCCGGCCACACGCGCCTGTTCGCGGCGCGCGCGCAGATGCGCCTGCCCGATGGCAAACGGCGCTTTGTCTGGATCAACCCCTACACCGCACAGGTGACCGGCGACACGGGCTGGTTCAATACGCAGCGGCTGCTGCGCAACACCCACCGCCACCTGATGCTACCGGTGGCCTGGGGCGTGCCCCTGGTGGCGGCGCTGTCCATCCCGTTGCTGCTGTCGCTGTTGAGCAGCCTGTATATCTACAAGAAGTGGTGGCGCGGTTTCTTCAAACGGCCCGACCCCTCACGACCGCGCCGCCTGTGGGGCGATGTCCATCGCTTGGCCGGGGTGTGGTCACTCTGGTTTTTGCTGCTGATCGGGTTGACCGGGGCCTGGTATCTGATCGAATCGCTCGGCGGCGATGCACCGGCCGCGCCGGCCACGCGACTGGCAAAGGGCGATGACCGCGCTGCCGCCGTCGACCCTGCCGCCGTCGACGCCGCGGTGCAGACCGTCCGCCAGCAATGGCCCCGCCTCGACATCCTCGGCGCCATCCCCGCACGCGATGGCGGCAGCATCCTCTTCCTGGGGGAGGCCGACGCCTGGCTAGTGCGAGAGCGGGCGAACAATATCGCCGTGGACCTGCATACCGGGCACGTAATCGGCATGCACGACGGCCGTGCACTGGGGGTCCATCAGCGCATCGCCGAAATGGCCGACCCCCTGCACTTCGGCAGCTTCGGCGGTTGGCCCATCAGACTGCTCTGGTTGCTGGCCGGCACGCTGTTGACCGGGCTGTGCTTCACCGGCGTGTATCTCTACGGACTTCGCACAGTGGATGCGCTGCGATCAGCAGCCAGAAGGCGGCAGACATGAGTCATGAAAAACTGCCCGGCCCCTGGCGAGTGGCGTGGCACGGCATGGGTCGCTGGCGCTGGCTGTGGCTGGCCCTGCTGCTGGTATGGGCGTCGCTGGTGCCGCTTGAGGCCATGAAGTAGACACGCTCACCTGTCGAACAATGGCATCCTGCATGTTCGTGCGGGAGAGTAACGATGCGGGCGACGGGAAATCTTCTTGCAGCAAGTGCTGTCACGCTGAAGGTTGGCGTGGTGTTCTGGTTACTGGTGGCCTGGCGAACACCAGGCAGCGAGCCTTGGGACGCGCCCGCATTCTGGACCGTCGTCTATCCCATCGCACTGGGCATCGCCGCCATTCTAGGCGCCTGTTTTCCCCGGCGGGCGTGGCTTTGGGCACTGTTGCTCATGGTGCTGCAGGTGCCGGTGGTGGCCGTGGTGTCGGGCTTTGGCCCGTTGTTGCTGGCCGGACTGGTCTATGCACTGGTGCTGGCATTGCCTGCGATGGTTGTCGCGGGAGCGGCGGGCGCGCTGCGTCGCCGCCTGAATGGGAAGGCTTGATAAGCTCAGCGCTTCGCCGGCTGCCACCCTGCTCGTAATGCATCCCCCGGGCTGCAGAACATGCGCTCGCCGCGGCTCAGGTCGATGCTCGTGCGCTCGTAGTCCCGTTGGCCGGGCACGTGGTAGATCTTCTTGCCCTGGCCGGAGATGTTGCCTTTGATGCGGCATCCGCCCGGCGCTGGCTGCGCGGCCACCGGGGCGTGTCGTGCCGCCTGGTCACGCTTGCTGCGACGAAAGTCAGCTGGCATTTGAAACGGCCCTTGCCAGAGGTTCCGTTGGCTCTGGCGCGCGTCGGCTTCGTCTGCGATGAATGCCGTGGCGTACTGGCGGTACGCGACCGCCCAACCGGCGCGCACCATCCACCGGTTGACCGACGCTCCTTGAACAAAGCACTCCGCGACCACCCTGCCGTAGCGGTCCGTGTCCTTGCGTTGGCAACGAACGGTCTGGTCCAGCAGATAGCCGTCCAGCGCGGCCGCGGACCGCCGGCCACAGGGCCAAGCGCGCCCATTGTTGGTGGTGCATTGCTGCGCGCTTTCCGGCGCATCAATGCCCCAGAGGCGGATGCGCTGCTGGGCCACGGTGAGGGTGTCCCCATCGGTGACCGTCGCGCGGCCGATCAGCTCTGCTGCCACACCCGGAACCGAAGCAGAAACCAAAAGCAAAACCACCAGACCTTTCAACACCATCAACAACGACGTCCTCTCTGCGCATGCTCGGGAGCGGGCGCCAGTTCACAACATGGTCGATCACTTTAGCGGAAGTCGAAAAAAGACGCCGACCACATCGAGAGTCCCTCCAAGGCGTGCTTGGCGATCACCCGGCCACTCAAGGGCGGCGGCGGGCTAAATATGAAACGCCGGGCCTGCCGACGCCATCGCCGCGCTCACCCTGACACGGAACGCAATGAGCACGCTGGCGAGGAGCATCACCGTCGCAGCGACAGTGAGGACTGCAGCGATGCCTCCCAGCCCAAACACCAGACCACCCAAGGCGGCCCCAGCCGCGATGGAGGACTGCACAGCAGCAACCACCATTCCGCCCGCACTCTCGGCCTGATCTGGCACCGCACGCGCAACCCAGCTCGACCAGGCAACGGGCACGCCACCGAAGGCCAGGCCCCATAGCGCGACCAGGAACGACAGCCCGCCCACGCCCACCGGCAACAGGAGCATGCCGAGCGCGGCTACGCCCACCAAGGCTGGCATGATCACCAACGTGACTTTCAAGCTGCGCTCCATGAGCCAGCCGGCCAGTAGTGTTCCGACAAAGTTCGCCACGCCGAACCCGAGCAGAATCAGCGCCAGGCCATCCGCGCTCATCTGCCCCAAGCTCTCCAACGTAGGACGTATGTAGGTAAAGAGCGCGTACTGGCCGGTGTGCGCCAGAACGCAGCCCAGCATGCCGACCGCAACGCCTGGCCGGCGCAGGAGCCCCACCACCGACTCCGGAACTGCTGCCTTGCGCGGGGCCATTCGGGGCAGCGTGAACCACTGGAACGCAAGCGTGAGTCCACCTACCGCGGTCGCGGCCCAGAAGGCGCTGCGCCAGCCCAGCAGCCCACCGAGGTAGCTGCCCAAAGGCACCGACACCACCGTGCCAACCGCAATGCCGCTGAAGATGATGGAGAGCGCGCGAGGCACGCGTTGTGGCGGCACCAACCGCATGGCCACCGCCGCTGCCATGCTCCAGAAACCGCCCAGGGCGATGCCCAGAAGGACGCGCATCACCAGCAGGACGCCCATGCTGGATGACAATGCCACCAGAGCGTTGGAGAGGATCATCAGAGCCGTGAAACCCAGCAGCACCAGGCGCCTGTCGATCGAACGGGTGAGCCGAGGCACCAGCAGGCCAGCGAACAGGGCCACTACCGCGGTGACCGTCACTGCTTGACCCGCCAGCGCCTCCGACACCCCCAGGTCCGCCGCCATTGGCGTCAACAGGCTGGCAGGCAGATATTCGGCCGTGAGCAGCCCGAAGACACCCATGGCCAGCGAAAACACGGCCACCCATGCCGATGACGACGGCTCCCTGCTATCCCGGGTCACAGAATCAGGCGCGACCGCGGTATCCACTACGTTATTGCTCATCAAAGATCCCAATGCATTCGTGCAGCCGAGAGTCTAGGGAGGCATGGCAGGATGATCTATGATTGTCCGGCCTGTATTTTTGATCGAAACCCCGAACTGTCTCCATGAGACACGCCCCACACCTGCCCTCCGACCTGATCAGCGAGCTGCTGACCGGCATGCGGCTGCATGGCGTTCAATACCGACGCATTCAGACCGGGCCGACCTTTGGGCTTGGATTTCCCCCGAAGCCAGGCCACGCCTACTTCCATTACCTGGCAGTGGGCACGGCGACTCTTCGTGGCGAGGACGGCAGCCAACACCTGCTCTCCGCCGGGGATGTCGTGCTTCTTCCCCGCGGAGAAGGACACGCGTTGCTGTCGGGCGAGAACCATCCCGTCCAGTGCCTGGAAACGATAGATGCAGCCCCGCTAGGTGACACGGTGAGCGGGATAGACACGTGCCCGAGCACCCATGCCGTGCCAAGCGCCGTGCTTTTCCACGGATGCATGGTGTTCGATCTGGGTGGCATGCAAGGGTTGAGCAAGGTGATGCCGGCGGTGATGTTGGCCGATGGCAACGGTACCCAGTTTCCCGGACTGTTGCCGATGGTCGACGCGATGAAGCGCGAGGTGTGCTCCGGACGTATCGGATTTGCCGGCATACTCGCGCGGCTGTCGGATGCAGTTGCCGCGATGATCGTCCGTGATTGGGTCGAGCGCGGTTGCGACGGCGCATCGGGCCTGGTCATGGCCATGCGCGACCCTCGTCTATCGCTGTCGCTGCTTGCCCTGCACAAAGACCCTGGGCGTGACTGGACCGTCGAAGCGCTGGCTGCAGAATCCAACATCTCGCGTTCTGTCTTTGCAGACCGGTTCCAGACCGTTATCGGAACCGCGCCCCTGCGCTACGTGACCGAGCTGCGAATGCAATTGGCGAGTCAATGGCTGACCCACCAAAGCCTCTCCATCGAGGTCGTGGCAGAGCGTCTTGGCTACGCGTCGCAGGCAGCGTTCAGTCGCGCCTACAAGCGCGTGATGGGCCACTCTCCTGGGGCGACTCGGCGCGGGCGCTCCTTGATCTCACCATAGTCCACTCCCAGCCACTCATCCGCCCTGCCCCAGCTCCCGCGCAAGGAAAGGCGCCGTCCTGCTGCCTTTGGCGCGGGCCACCTGATGCGGCGTTCCCTTGACCACAATGGTGCCACCCGCAGCGCCGGCGCCCGGTCCGAGGTCGATCACCCAGTCCGCCTGCGCGACGGCCCGCATGTCGTGCTCGATCATCACCACCGTATTTCCCGCTTCAACCAGCCGCTGCAGCTGGACCAGCAGCCTGTCGACGTCCGACGCATGCAGGCCGGTGGTGGGCTCGTCCAGCACATAAAGCGTGCGCCCACGCTGGCTGCGCTGCAGCTCGGTCGCCAGCTTGATGCGTTGTGCTTCACCACCTGACAGTTCCGTGGCCGGCTGGCCCAGTCGCAGGTACCCCAGTCCGATGTCCTGCAGCAACTGCAGCGGGCGGGCAATGGCATCCTCCTCGATGAAGAACGCATGCGCCTGTTCAACCGTCATCTGCAGGACCTCGGCGATGTTGCGGCCGTTCCACAACACCTTCAACGTGGCCTCGTTGTAGCGGGCGCCGTGGCAGGTGGGGCAAGGCGCATAGACGCTGGGCATGAACAGCAGCTCGACGCTGACGAAGCCCTCGCCTTCGCAGGTTTCGCATCGGCCCTTGGCCACGTTGAACGAGAAGCGGCCCGCATCGAAGCGACGGCGGCGCGCATCGGGTGTCGCCGCGTACAGCTTGCGCACGTGGTCGAACAGCCCGGTATAGGTAGCCAGGTTGGATCGTGGCGTGCGGCCGATCGGCTTCTGGTCCACCTGCACGACCCGCTGGATGGCGTCCACATCACCTGCAAGCTGACCTCGCGTCGTCTCGATCACGGTCGGCCCTTCCGTAGGCGTGCCCTCCGCCCCATCGTCTGCGGGCTCATGCCCCAGGTGCAGCAGCATCAGCTCAGGCAGTGCCTGTGCCATGAGGCTGGACTTGCCGGAGCCCGAAATGCCGGTCACTGCGGTCAGCAGCCCCAGCGGCACCTGCGCATCCACACCCTGCAGGTTGTGGCGGTGGATGCCCTTCAGCTCCAGCCAACTGTTGGCGCTGCGCTGCCGGCTGGCGGCCGCCGGCACCTGGTCGAACAGGTACCGGGCCGTGCGTGAATCCTGCACGTGCCGCAGGCCTTCGGGCTCGCCGCTGTAGAGCACGCGCCCGCCATGCTCGCCCGCCTCAGGGCCGACATCCACCAGCCACTGCGCGCGGCGCATCAGCTCCAGATCATGTTCGACAACGAACACCGAGTTTCCGCCGTCGCGCAGCCGGTCCAGCGCGTCGTACAGCGCCTTGCTGTCGGCGGGATGCAGGCCGGCCGAGGGCTCGTCGAGCACGTACAGCACACCAAACAGCAACGAGCTGAGCTGGGTGGCCAGTCGCAGGCGCTGCAGTTCGCCGGCCGACAGTGTTGGCGTGGCGCGATCCAGCGAGAGGTAACCCAGGCCCAGGCCTCGCAGCTGGTGTACACGCGCCATGACACCGCCTGCAAGCCGCTGTGCAGCCAGACGTTTCTCCTCCGACAGGGCAGAGGTCAGCCGTACGTCGGGGGCCGAAGCATGGACAGGACGACCGCTCGCTGCCCGCGTGGTGCGGTCGCGGCGGGTGGCGCTTCTGCTGGTGCGTTCACCCCGGCTGTGTGCGCTGAAATCGCCCTGCGCGATGGGCTCCAGCAGGTCCGCCAGTTGATCCAGCGGAAGGCGCATGAATTCGCCGATGTCCACGCCTGCGAAGGTGACCGAGAGCGCCTCCGGCTTCAGGCGCTTTCCGTGACAGGTCGGGCACAGCTTGCCTTCCATGTAGCGGGAAACCCGCTTGCGCATCAGCGCGCTCTGGGTATTGGCAAACGTGTGCAGCACGTAGCGACGGGCGCCGGTATACGTGCCCATATAGCTGGGCTCCAGCTTGCGCTTGAGCGCGGCACGGGTTTCGGCCGGCGTGAAGCCGGCATAGACCGGTACGGTCGGCGTCTCCTCGGTGAACAGGATCCACTCCCGGTCCTTCTTCGGTAGCTTCTTCCACGGTATGTCGATGTCGTAGCCGAGCGTGACCAGGATGTCGCGCAGATTCTGGCCATGCCATGCCGGCGGCCAGGACGCGATGGCGCGTTCGCGGATGCTCAGCGACGGATCCGGAACCATCAACGCTTCGGTCACTTCGTAGACATGCCCAAGGCCGTGGCAGGTGCTGCAGGCGCCCTGTGGCGTATTGGGCGAAAAATCCTCGGCGTACAGCATGGGCTGATTGGCCGGGTATGCGCCTGCACGCGAGTACATCATGCGCACCAGGCTGGACAGCGTGGTGACGCTGCCCACCGATGAACGCGCATTGCTGGCGCCGCGCTGCTGCTGCAGGGCGACCGCCGGCGGCAGACCGTCGATGGCATCCACATCGGGCACGCCCGCCTGGTCGATCAGGCGCCGTGCATACGGCGCAACGGACTCGAAGTAGCGCCGCTGCGCCTCGGCGAAGACGGTACCGAAGGCCAACGATGACTTGCCGGAGCCCGATACTCCAGAGAACACCACCAGTGCATTGCGCGGAATGGAGACATCGACATTCCTGAGGTTGTGCTCGCGCGCGCCGCGCACCTCGACGCAGCCGCTGGCGGCGGCAGCACATGACGATTCGCCAAAGGGGGTGTTGGACATCTTCGCGATCCTGCAGGCAGTAAGCGGCACGCAGCAGAGCGTGCCCGGTGACGCATTCTCGCTGCTGCGGGGTGAATGGAGCGAGGGAGTTCCGCCCCGGGGGCTCGACGCCGCCATCAAGGACCGGAAACCCGGCCTTCACAGCTACCACGGCACCTGCAATGCAACCATGCAGGACGCACCCTCCCCCTTGGTAGCCCATGCCCCACCTTCGTCGTCTATTTGGCCGCTGGCTGCGCCTGCGTCGTCGCGTGCGTTGGCGCTGGCGTGAACACCAGGCCTCGGTCCCCGCCATCGAGGCCACCGAGGGCCCACTGCGTGCCGCGCTGTACAGCGTTGAACAGATGGAGGTGTACGGCCGCGCGCTAGCGCGCCAGCACCGCGTGCGGATGCGCCCCGGCCCGGAGCGCCTGCTCGAACGCCTGCAGGCCAACGAGCGGGTGCTGGAAGACGCCAATTCGCTGCTCAGCAGTGTGGTGCGCGAACAGCGGCCAGTAACCCCGGCAGGGGAATGGCTGCTCGACAACTACTACCTGGTTGAGGAACAGATCCAGACCGCGCGACGCCACCTGCCGCGCGGCTACAGCCGGCAGCTGCCGTCGCTTGTCTCGGGCGCCTCGGCCGGGTTGCCGCGGGTGTATGAGCTGTCGATGCAGGCCATCGCGCACGGTGACGGCCGCATTGACGCGGACACGCTGGGCCGGTTCATCGCTTCGTACCAGTCGCTCGCTCCGCTGAGCCTGGGCGAGCTGTGGGCGGTTCCCATCATGCTGCGCCTGGCGCTGCTGGAGAACCTGCGGCGCATGGCGGCGCGGGTGATGCGCGATGGAACCGACCGTCGCCTCGCTTCGCAATGGGCGGACAGCCTCAATCAAGCCGCTTCCGAGACCCCGACCGATGTGGTCCTGGTGGTCGCGGACATGGCACGGTCCGCGCCGCCGTTGACCGGCGCGTTCATCGCCGAGCTGACGCGCTCGCTGCATGGGCGCGGCGGTGCCTGGGCCATGCCCGTCGCGTGGCTGGAACAGTGGGCGGCAGCGGCCGGGCAGCGCGTCGACGAGCTGGTCGCCGCCGAGGGGCAGCAGCAGGCGGCCGACCAGGTCTCGATCGGCAACAGCATCGGCAGCCTGCGCTTTCTCTCCACCATGGATTGGCGCACCTTTGTCGAAGAGATGAGTGTGGTGGAGCAGCGGCTGCGCGAAGACCCGATGGCCGTCTATGCGCAGATGGATTTTGCCACCCGCGACGCCTACCGCCATGTGGTGGAGAAGATCGCCCGCGGCAGCCGCATGGCAGAGGAGCGCGTTGCCACCATCGCGCTGGACCTGGCACGGACGGCGACACCGCCGGATGGGCCGCGTGCGCACGTGGGCTACTGGCTGGTTGGCGAGGGCCTGGACGCCACCGTGGAAGCGGTGGCCGAGGCAGCACCGCGCCACCGCAAGGCACGGCGACTGGCGCATCGCGTACCGCTTGCGCTGTACCTGCTGCCGATCGCCCTGCTGGCGGTGCTGGCCACCGCGGGCCTGCTGGCAACCGGCAGTGGTTCGGTACCGCTCTGGCTGGCCGCGCTGCTCGCACTGCTGGTGTTCAGTGAGCTGGGCATCGTGCTGGTGAACTGGACCGCGACGGTGCTGGTCGCCCCCAGGCCGCTGCCCAAGCTGGATTTCAGCGAGGGCATCCCTGCCGCCTGCGCCACCGTGGTCGCGGTCCCCTCCATGCTGTCCAGCATCGACGGTATCGATGTGCTGGTCGAAGCGCTGGAAGTCCGCTTCCTGGCCAATCGTGATCCTCAGCTGCGCTTCGTGCTGCTGACGGACTTTCTCGACGCGGCGGAGGCCACGGCGGCGACGGACGACACCCTGCTTGCGCACGCCACGGCACGGATCGAGGAATTGAACAGGCGCTACGCGCCCGAGCGCGGCGATCGTTTCTACCTGCTGCACCGCCCCAGGCAATGGAACCCGGGTGAAGGCGTGTGGATGGGACACGAGCGCAAGCGCGGCAAGCTGGCGGCACTCAATGCCCTGCTCCGTCTGGGCGATGCGGCCGCGTTCATGCGCATCGTCGGTGACGCGGCTGCGCTGATCGGCGTCCGCTACGTCATCACGCTGGATTCGGATACACAACTTCCGCGCGACGCGGCACGCGCGTTCGTCGCCACCCTGGCGCACCCGCTCAACCGCCCGCGCTTCGATCCGACGCTGCAACGCGTGGTGGAGGGTTACGGCATCCTGCAGCCCAGCGTCGGCACCAGCCTGGGCCGGCGCCGTACCTCGCGGTTTGCCCGGATGTTCGGCAGCGAGCCCGGCATCGATCCGTATACGCGCATGGTCTCGGACGTCTACCAGGACCTGTTCGACGAAGGCTCGTTCGTGGGCAAGGGCATCTATGAAGTCGAGGCCTTCGAGCATGCACTCGAGGGTCGCCTGCCCGAGAACCGCATCCTCAGCCACGATCTGCTGGAAGGCTGCTATGCACGCGCAGGCCTGGTCAGCGATGTGCGCCTGTACGAGGACTATCCCGAGCGCTACGCCGCTGACGCCAAACGCCGTGCACGCTGGATCCGCGGTGACTGGCAGCTGTTGCCGTGGTTGATGCCGTGGACGCCGCGCCCGGGCCCGGGATGGGAACGCAACCGGCTGAGTCTGCTGTCACGCGGCAAGTTGCTGGACAACCTGCGCCGCAGCCTGGTGCCGATCGCTGCGCTGGCCTTGCTGGTGGTGGGCTGGTTGTATGCCGCAAACCCTGTTGCATGGACCGCGTGGGTGCTGGCGCTGTGGTTCGCACCGCCGCTGATAGGCATGCTGCGCGATGCCCTGAGCGTTCCGGACGACACGCCGCTGGAAGCGCATTACATCAAGGTCGGGCGCGGTACGCTGCAATCGTTGCTGCGCGCGTCCACCCAGGTCGCATGCCTGCCCTTCGAGGCATTGCTGGCGAGCGACGCAGTGCTGCGCACGCTCTGGCGCATGGCCGTCACGCGCCGCCACCTGCTGCAGTGGAACCCTTCAAGCGAAGTCGAGCGCCGTCTCGGCAGCGACCGCGGCGCGGAATGGCGGGTGATGGCGCCGGCCTCACTGCTGGCGATCGCTTTGGTGGTTGTGGTGGCCAGCCTGCGTCCGCAGGCGTTGCCGTTCGCCCTGCCCTTGCTGTTGGCCTGGGTCTTTGCCCCCGCGTTGATGGCGTGGCTGGGCCGGCCGCCGACCGCGAGCGTGGCGGAGCTTTCCGTAACGCAGCGGGCGTTCCTGGGCCGGCTGGCGCGGCGCACCTGGTCCTTCTTCCAGGCCTGGGTGCGCGAGCAGGACCATTGGTTGCCACCGGACAACATCCAGGAGCATCCGTCGCTGGTGGTGGCACGCCGCACCTCGCCAACCAACATCGGCCTGTCTCTGCTGGCCAATCTGTCGGCATGGGATTTCGGCTATCTGCAGCTGGGCGCGGTCGCTGAACGTACGGCCCTCACCTTCGACACGCTGGACCAGCTGCCGCGCCATCGCGGTCACTTCCTGAACTGGTACGACACCGAAACCCTGGCGCCGCTGCCGCCGCGCTACGTTTCCACCGTGGACAGCGGCAATCTTGCCGGGCATCTGCTGACGCTGCGCCAGGGCCTGCTCGCGCTGGTGGATGCGCCGGTGCTGGCGCCGCACACCTTCGATGGCCTGGCCGATACGCTCGGCGTGCTGGAAGAGGAACGGCAGCGGCATCGCCGCGACGATGCAGCGCTGGTCGAGGCGCTCAACAACCTGCGCCAGTGTCTGGCCTCAACGCGTGTCGACCGCCCTGTCGGAACGGCGGAGATTCTCGCCCGCCTGCAGGAACTGGTCGGCCTGGCCGACGTCGTGCTGGCGCAGTGGCCCGCGCCGCCATCGCCCGAGGAAGGTGAGCTGCACTGGCCGACCCTGTTCGCCGCCGAATGCCATGCCGCCCACGCGTCGCTTGCCAGTCTCCCTGCCGATGCCAATGCGGACGACGAAGCACCGGTGCCCAGCCTGCGCCAGTTGGCCGCGCTGCCCGGCACCATCGGTGTGGATGCCCGTGCGCGCATCCAGCAGTTGCAGGCCCTGGCGCACCGCGCCGGGCAGTTCTCGCTGATGGAATACGGGTTCCTGTTCTACCGCACCCGCAACCTGCTCTCGATCGGCTACAACGTCGACGACCATCGCCTCGACAACAGCTTCTACGATCTGCTGGCCTCCGAAGCACGGCTGTGCGCCTTCGTCGCCATCGCCCAGGGCCAGCTGGCGCAGGAGAGCTGGTTCGCGCTCGGCCGGATGCTCACCGAGGTCAACGGCACGCCGACGCTGCTGTCATGGAGTGGCTCGATGTTCGAGTACCTCATGCCGCAGCTGGTGATGCCCAGCTACCCGGACACGCTGCTGGACCAGACCACACGGCATGCGGTCGAGGCGCAGATCGTCTACGGGCGGACCCTCAACCTGCCGTGGGGGGTGTCAGAGTCCGGCTACAACGCCGTCGATGCCCGCCTGAACTACCAGTACCGGGCATTCGGCGTGCCGGGGTTGGGGCTGAAGCGCGGCCTGGGCCAGGATCGGGTCATCGCGCCCTATGCCAGCATGATGGCGCTGATGGTGGCGCCGGAAGCGGCCTGCCAGAACCTGCAGGTGCTGGAGGGATTGGGGTTTGCCGGGCGCTTTGGCATGTACGAGGCGATCGACTACACCCCTGCCCGGCTACCGCCGGGGCAGGATCACGTGCTGTTGCGTTCGTTCATGGCCCACCACCAGGGCATGGGCCTGCTGTCGCTGGATTACCTGTTGCGCGACCAGCCGATGCAGCGCCGCTTCCTTGCCGATGTCGAGTTCCAGGCCACCTTGCTGTTGCTGCAGGAACGCATCCCGCGCATCGGCGTCTTCCACCCGCATGAGGTGGAAGCGCTGGGCGAGCACTCGGCTACGGCCGAGGACGAGACGGCGCTGCGCGTACTGCGGGACCCGGGCGGCCCGCGCCCGGAAGTGCAGCTGCTCTCCAACGGACGCTACCACGGCATGCTGACCCATGCCGGCGGCGGCTACAGCCGCCACGGCGACCTGTCGCTCACCCGCTGGCGCGAGGACGGCACCACCGATGCCTGGGGGTCGTTCTGCTATCTGCGCGATGTGGACAGCGGCGAGTTCTGGTCTGCCGCGTATCAGCCCACCTGCGTAGCGGTGGACAATTACGAAGCGATCTTCTCTGATGCCAAGGCGGAGTTCCGTGGTACGCGCCGCGGGTGCGAGAGCCATCTGCAGGTGGCGATCTCCGCCGAGGACGACATCGAGCTCAGGCGCCTGCGCCTGACCAACCGCAGCCGTCGCCCGCGTACGGTGGAGATCACCACCTATGCCGAAGTGGTGCTGGCACCCGCCGCGGCCGACGATGCGCATCCGGCCTTCAGCAATCTCTTCGTGCAGAGCGAGATCCTCGCTGCCAAGCAGGCCGTGCTGTGCACGCGCCGGCCCCGTTCGCACGACGAAGTGCCACCGTGGATGTTCCATCTGGTTGCGGTGCATGACGCGGAGGTGGTGTCGATCTCCTACGAAACCGATCGTGCGCGCTTCCTCGGCCGTGGCAACACGCCGCGGACGCCACAGGCATTGACCGCCGATACCGATCTTTCCGGCACCGACGGTTCGGTGCTCGACCCGATCGTGGCGATCCGTGTTCATGTGGTGCTTGAGCCCGAGCAGACCGTACAGCTGGACATGGTGTATGGCGTCGGCACCGACCGCCCTGGTTGCGAGATGCTGGTAGACAAATACCGTGACCGCCGCCTGGCCGACCGCGTCTTCGACCTGGCGTGGACGCACAGCCAGGTGGTGCGCCGGCAGATCAACGCCAGCCAGGCCGAGGCGGCGCTGTACGAGCGCTTGGCTGCCCATGTGCTGTATGCCGGTTCTCTGCTGCGTGCGGGTGCCGGTGTCCTCCTGCAGAACCAGCGCGGACAATCCGGGCTGTGGAGCCATGCCATCTCCGGCGACCTGCCCATCGTGCTGCTCAAGGTCACCGATGCGGACAACGTGGAACTGGTCAGGCAACTCGTGCAGGCGCACGCCTATTGGCGCCAGAAGGGACTCAACACTGACCTGGTGATCTGGAACGACAGCAAGGCCGGCTATCGGCAGGAACTGCAGGACCAGATTCTGGGAATGGTGGCCGCCAGTTCGGAGACGGGCCTGCTTGATCGCCCTGGCGGCATTTTCGTGCGGCCCGTGCAGAACATGACCCACGAGGATCGCGTCCTGTTGCAGGCGGTAGCACGGGCGGTGATCAGCGACGAGGACGGAACCCTCGCCGCACAGGTCGGCCGCCAACCGCTGCCTCCGCGACGGATCCCGCCCCTGGTGCCGCAGGCAGTGCAGCAGGAACTGGCACTGTCGCCGGAGGCGACGCCGGGGCTGCCTATCGTCGCCGACGCGGGCCCCGACGCCGGCTTGCCCCCGGGCGCCGGGCACGACGAGGAGATGGATGACCCGTGGCCGTTCCTTCCCTACCGCGGCGCCGGCCAGTTCGACAACGGCACCGGCTGTTTCAGTGAGGACGGCCGCGAGTATGTCGTGGTGGTGCGCGAAGACGCGCCGACGCCGGCGCCATGGGCCAACGTGATCGCGAACGCCCGCCTGGGCACGGTCGTCAGCGAAAGTGCGCCGGGCTACACGTGGTTCGAGAATGCGCACGAGTTCCGCTTGACGCCCTGGCTCAATGACCCGGTCTCGGACACGGGCGGCGAGGCGTTCTACCTGCGCGACGAGGACACCGGTCGTGTCTGGTCGCCGATGCCGCTGCCGCGCAGGGGCACCGGGGCCTACCGTACGCGCCATGGATTCGGCTACACGGTGTACGAGCATGTCGAGGACGGCATCGCCAGTGAGCTGTGGGTCTTCGTCGACGTCGCCGCGCCGCTGAAGTTCTCGGTCCTGCGCCTGCACAACCTGTCGGGCAGGACGCGGCGGCTGTCGGCCATCGGCTACGTCGAGTGGGTGATGGGTGACCTGCGCGCGAAGTCGCGCATGCACGTGGTCACCGAGCGCGACCCACAGACCGGCGCGCTGTTGGCGCGCAATACCTACAGCACCGACTTCGGCGGCCGGATGGCTTTCTTCGACACCGATGCCGACGGCTGCGGCTGGACCTGTGATCGCCTGGAGTTCATCGGCCGCAACGGCAGCCTGCAGGCACCGGCGGCGCTGCGGCGCGAACGGCTGGATGGACGGATGGGCGCGGGCCTGGATCCCTGTGCGGCGATCCAGGTGCCCTTGGAGCTGGCGCCGGGCGACCGTAGTGAAACCACGTTCCGCCTCGGCGCGGGGCGCGACCGCGAGGAAACGCTGGCACTGGCACGAAGCCGCCAGGGCGCCCAGGAGGCCATCGACGCGCTTGACGCGGTGCGCATCCATTGGCGCAATGTGCTGGCCACGGTGCAGGTGCGTACGCCGGACCCGGCGTTGGACGCACTGGCCAATGGCTGGCTGGTCTACCAGACCCTGGGCTGCCGCTACCTGGCGCGCAGTGGCTACTATCAGTCAGGCGGAGCGTTCGGCTTCCGCGACCAGCTGCAGGACGCGCTCGCTCTCGTGCACGCTCGCCCGGAGCTGACCCGCGAACACCTGCTGCTGTGCGCTGCACACCAGTTCACCGACGGCGATGTGATGCACTGGTGGCACCCGCCGCAGGGTCGCGGGGTGCGCACGCGCTGCTCCGACGACTATCTGTGGCTGCCCCATGGCGCCTGCCGTTACCTGGAGGTCACCGGCGATGCCAGCGTGCTGGACGAGACGGTCGGCTTCATCGAGGGGCGCGCGGTGACCGCGGAGGAGGAAGGGTACTACGACACGCCTACCCCCTCGACGCAGCGCGACACCCTGTATGCGCATTGCGTCCTCGCGCTGGAGCGCGGTTGCCGGCTGCTCGGCGAGCGCGGCCTGCCGTTGATGGGCAGTGGTGATTGGAACGATGGCATGAACCGCGTCGGCGACCAGCAGCGCGGTGAAAGTGTCTGGCTCGGCTTCTTCCTGCATGACACGCTGCACCGCTTCATCAGGGTGGCCAACGCGCGTGGCGATGCCTCCCGTGTGCAGTGGTGCCAACAGCAGGCCGAAAACCTGCGCCAGAATCTGGAACAGCACGCTTGGGATGGGGAATGGTATCGCCGCGCCTGGTTCGACAACGGCACCCCGTTGGGCTCGTCACAGAACCAGGAATGTCGCATCGATTCGATCTCCCAGAGCTGGTCGGTGCTGTCAGGCGTTGCCGCGCCTGAGCGTGCCACGCAGGCGCTGGATTCGCTGTACACGCATCTGGTGCGAAAGGATGCCCAGCTGATCCAGCTGCTCGATCCGCCGTTCGACCAGACCACGGAGGACCCCGGCTACATTCGTGGCTACGTACCGGGCGTGCGCGAGAATGGCGGCCAGTACACCCACGCGGCGGTGTGGGCGGCGATGGCATTCGCACAGCAGGGAGACGCGGTGCGTGCCTGGGAGCTGGCCGGCATGATCAATCCGCTCAATCACGCGCTGGACCCGGAAGCGGTGCAGACCTACCGCGTCGAACCGTATGTGTTGGCAGCGGATGTATACGCCGTGTCTCCGCACGTCGGCCGCGGCGGCTGGACGTGGTACACCGGCTCGGCCGGCTGGATGTATCGCCTGCTGGTGGAATCCCTGCTCGGCATACGTCGGGAAGGTGATCGTCTGTCGCTTGCGCCTTGCCTGCCCGATCACTGGCCATCATTCGAACTGAGCTACCGCTTCGGTCGCAGCTTCTACGAGTTCGTGGTGACCCGCACTGCGCAGGACCAGCCAACGTTGCATGTGGATGGCATGCTGCAGCCGGACCTTACCGTCCTGCTTCGGGATGACGGGCATCACTACCGTGTTGCACTTGATCTGGGTGCGCCTCCGGGATGAACGTCCGCCCCGAAATACAGGTGCAGCTTGATGCGCTGGCCGAGATGCTGGTGCACTGGTTGGCGCAGGTGCGGCATCCGGCGCAGTTCTGGCCGCAGTTTGAAACGCTGGCTGCAGAAATTCTGGACCAATGTGAGCACGCGGAAAGGGGCCACGCACACGCGTGCATCCAGGCCATGCTGAAGCGCCACGCGCTCGAGCTGCCGCGCTGGCACGAACGTGACGACAGCGTGCCATCGCGTAAGCCAGAGGAGTGAAGGTTGGTGCCATCGTCACGCTGCCGGGCTCAACCGACCAGGCATATGCATGCTCGTCTCCGCGCGCCTGTTGCTTGCCATAGCGGCGTCCCAGCTGCCGCTCTCCATGGCAATCGCGGCATCGCCCCCGCGGCCTGCTTCCACCGCCCCAGCAAGCAGCTGCGAAGGCGATGCATCCCGCTGCCCCGCGTGGATGCCGTCGCAAGCCGAGATGCGCAACACCATCGCCGACCATTTCTGCGAGCTGGCAGACCAGGGGCGCATCCAGCCTCGGGTAAAGCAGCTGGTCCGTGCCGAATCCTCGCCACTGAACTGTGGCGCGCTGGGGGAGGAGCCCGGTTCGAACTTTGTCTGCGGCGGTGAGATGCGCTTCATCGGCAAGGGCGGCGAAATCGACACCATTACCTTCAGCCCTGCTCTCCGCTACGAGGAAGATGGGCGCATCGCGTTCTACGTCGGCGATGACGAGGAGGGTGAACAGGTCTGGCGGGTTCCCGCCCCGCAGTCCACCTCGACAACATGCGCGATGCGCTGAGCGTCCCACCGCGACTACCCGCCAAAGATCGAGGCGAACGGAGGATCAGCGTGACGCATCATCGCTGGTGCGCATTACGCTCTCTATCCAGTCGATGTAACGCGATACACGTACGTTGTAGACAACCTGGCCATAGAAGCCCGCTTCAAGCGCGTGCTCGGGAACGGCAGTGATCCAGGAACCGAGGCCCACCAGTTGCAAGATTCCGTGATTATTGATGATCAGTGGGCCGCCGCTGTCGCCGTTACCCAGCACGCCTTCAAGCGGCAGGCCATGCGGAGGAGCATCGAAACGGTACCAGAGATACCGATCATTACCGCCAGTAATGGCGTTGTACGCACGCCGCAGCGTCGTGCGATGCGGCCCGCCCGGCACCAGCCCAACGGCGCCATTGCCGGTGGCGCCCTTCCCAATCAGCGCTGCGATCTGTGTGACCTCAGCGGTGCCTCGATAGAGCGGCACGGGCTGTACATCATTCACGGGCGCGCCAAGCCTGATCAGCGCGATGTCATCCGTTTCGGCCAGGAACGCGTGGATCCTGGCGGGATTTCCCGTTGCCAGCGCCTCCTTACCCAAGGCCTCAGGCATGCTCCTGTAGCCGGGATGCAGGTACACGCGCTCGACGCCGTACGCGCTCCCATTGATGGTGACCAATGCACCCATCCCCTCCATCGGCGCGGCATGCGCTGCGGTCACCACCCAGCGTGGATCGATGAGCACGCCATGACCCTCGCCGGGCATGTCCGCCAGTGCCGGAAACGCGGATCCTTCGATCTGATACCTGGCATCGTCAACATCATCACGGATGACGACCGCCCCGGCGGCGAGCGGGAGTGCGGCAAACAGCAGAAAGAGCCAGCGGTTCATCGTTCATCCTTGTGGTCATCTGCGCAAGCCTAGCCGAACGCATCAACACTGGCGATGGATGTGCGACCAGACCCGGCGGGGACTGATGAAAGGATGGAAACGACGACTGAAGCCCAGAAGCGCTTGAACGCCACGCCCGCGTCTTGTTGAACCCTTGGGGCAGACAGGGTGAAAAAGGTCTGAGAATGGCTCCCCGATGAGCGCACCAGACACCGGCTCGCGCGCACTCTGACATGTCGCTGCGCGTGGATCTGCACTGCCCTTCGCCGGTTACCTGATCGGCTCCGATAGGACTCCGGACTTCACCGTGTGAAGTACAGGCAACCGGCTACGGTGATCGGCGTCGGATCGGCATCGATCCGCTGGGCCACCAGTGCCATCACGTCGATGCCATCGCCCTGGGTTTCCGGTGCCGATTGCACCACCCGCATTCCTGCGGGCGCGCCATGTGACCCTGCTGCGTCCAGGGACAGGGTCTTGCTGAGGTCCGCAATAATGGCTCCATCGAAGACAGCCACCACGGAACTCCGCGACAGTATCAACCGTGTGGATGGATGACCGAAGACAAGAACCGGTGCTGGAAGCTGCATCTCCGCGACAACACCGGGCATGTCACCCAGTGCGTTGCTGTATTCCCCACCTTTGCCGGGGATTGGTTGCCAGCCAGCCGATGACCTTCCGCTGGTTGCGATGCCACCCACCTGATTGGCCAAGGTCCGGAATGCGGTGCGATCGGCCTTGCACGACACAAGCGCCAATGCTCGATCGATGTCTTCCTGTTTGGGAGCGGTCTTGCGGATCGATTCTGCTGCTGGCGCGGTGGACGCCATGGCAAGTCCCAGGCCTGCGAGCAACAGAACCTTGTTCAACGTACGGGTGATCAACGCGAAATGCTCCTGCCTGGGCATGTGTAAAGATCGTTCGGCAGTACACCGGACAGACGGAAAGCACCGCCGCTATCAGTAAGCTTCAGCACCCGCGGCAGCCTCCCGCTCAGCAATCTTCCCGACCAGCGTATCGATCGCCGTCTCCATGGCGCGTGCCGTCTGGTCGCCGCTCTGGTTGGTGATGACGAAGATGCCAAGATCATACTTGGGCACGATGTAGATGTAGCACTGCGAACGTGGTACGCCACCATGATGGGCATAGTAGACGCCCTTCAGGCGATCGCCGGCGACAATGTTCCAGAAGTAGCCGATGCTGAACTCGGAATCGAATTTGACCAAGGGGCGATGCGATTCCTTTACTACCGGCCCGTTCGCCAGCTGGAATCTGAGGTACTTCACCATCTCCGGGACAGTCGCCTTTACGTTCCCGGAAGCGCCCCACGGCAACTGCGGCATTGGCGTGGTCGGTAACGGGTTGTCGCTGTGATAGCCGACTGCAAGCCGCGGCGCTTCGGCCTCGCCCAGCTGGATCCTGACGCTGGTCATTGCCGCGGAATCGCCGAGGAATCGTTGCAACAGTGACTCGTAGTCACTGTTGTAGACGGTTTCCAGGATATGCGCCGTCAGCTCCGTCCCGGCACTGGAGTACGCGTAATCCTTGCCGGGCGCCCGGCCGATCTGGACGGTGTGCAGGTCCTTGAAGAAGTCAGCCTTGCCGTAGTGCGCGTAGATGGCGTTGAGTTCGCTGGGCGTACGATGATCGGTGAAGTCTGCCAGCACCGTGTTCGCGCGTTCCGGCAACATGTTCGGCAGGCCGCTGGTGTGCGACAGCAGGTGGCGGATGCGGATGAGCTCGCCCTTGTACTGCAGGTTCGGGTAGTCCCCCTGCAGGTACTGTCGAACATCGTCGTCCAGACTCACCTTGTGTTCCAGCACAGCACTGGCCATCAGGGTGCCGGCCAGGGTCTTGCTCAACGAACCGATCTCGTAGAGCGTCGCATCGGTTGGCGGGCCTGGCGTCCCGGTTTGCATGTCGCCGCGATGACGGATGAATTCCTCCCCCCGGTACACCACGCCTATCGAGGCCGAATGAAGCAAGGGCTGCTGGATCAGCGACGCGGCAATGTCGTCGATCTCCGCACCCAGATCCTTCGTTGCGACCTTCTCGCTGGCGCAGCCTGTGGCCAACAGCACAGCGGACACTACCAGGCTGCTGAACCATCGCCTGTCTCGAACGGTCATCGAAGTCGCTTTCATGCGTATGCGCTTGAAGGGAGGCGGAAAAGGGTTCCCAAGATAGCCGATGGACGGCGCCCGATGGATACCGGCCCCTGTTCGAGATCAAAATCCACTGGCCGGTTTGCTCTGGCAGCTGAACGCTGCCGGCATCTCCACGCGATCTCCATCGTTCCTCCATGCCCCCTCCAAAGGGCTGCAGATACTGGCAACCACCAGGGAGATGCCAGGCATCCGCCCCTGCCCTGCCCCCGATCCACCCAGGTTCCCATGAAACACCCGCACGATCCGGCCACCGCAGCCAGCAGCATCGGCCAACAGAATGCAGCCGCTACATTGAAGGTCATCCTGCGCACCTACCCCTGGCAGCTCACCGGCACCTTCTCGCTGGTGGCGCTGGAGAACGCGCTGCTGCTGGCCTATCCGCTGTTCGCCGGCTTCGCGGTGGACGCAATCATCCGCGGCAACGTCGGCCATGCCATTTCCTACGCCGGCGTGGTGCTGCTGTTCTGGCTGGTGGGCGCGGCCCGGCGTGCGGTGGATACGCGCACGTTCACCCGCATCTATGCCGATCTGGCGGTGAACGTGGTCCAGGCGCAGCGACGGCTGGGCCAGGCCACCTCCACGTCGGCGGCGCGGGTGGTGCTGGCCCGCGAGTTCGTAGACTTCTTCGAGAAGCACGTGCCGATCATCGCCACGGCGCTGGTTTCCATGTTCGGTGCGGCGGCAATGCTGCTGGCAATCGAACCCCTGGTTGGCGCGGCGAGCCTCATTGCCCTGCTCGGAGCGCTGCTGTTGCTGCCGTCGTTCGCGCGACGCAACGAACAGCTGCATGGCCGTTTGAACAACCGGTTGGAGCATGAAATCCGGCTGGTGGACCGGGTCAGCCCGTCGGTGCTGCGCCGCCACTACACCACGCTGTCACGGTTGCGCATCCTGCTGTCCGATCGCGAGGCTGGCGCCTTCGTGGTGGTGGGCGTTGCGGCGGCGGTGCTGTTTGCCTTGACCATCGGCCGCCTCGCCACCGCCGATGGCGTCACCCCGGGCCACGTCTATGCGGTGATGACCTACCTCTGGACCTTTGTCGGCAGCCTGGACGATGCACCGTCGATGGTCGACCAGCTGGCCCGGCTGAAGGACATCGGCCGCAGGGTCAGCCCTGGGATGGAGGATGTGGAGGGCGACGCCCGTCCTGGGTCATGAGCTCACCCGCACGCATCCGGTAGTGCTCCACCCATTCCATGGACTGTGCGATACCCCCGAAGGGAAACAGGTGCGGGCTGACCTGGCCATGGGCTTCGGTCAACCCATCCACCAGGCGATCCACGAACACATCCGGCCCGGCCGTTCCCAGCAGGCGTCCGATCGAGATGCCGTAGCGGGACAGCATCGAGGTGCTTGCAGCCACGCCGCACATCGCCGCATAGCGCGCAAGTCGCGCGATGCTGGCAGGACCGGGCACGCCGACCAGCACCGGAGGGGTGATGCCGCGGCCGCGGAGTTCATTCAACCAGGTCAGCACGCTATCGGCATCGAATGCGAACTGAGTGATGATCAGCGGCTTCATGCTCCGCGCTTCAATAAGCTGGCACTTGCGTTCCAGCACGCGCCAGCGATCGGCGCTGGTCATCACCGGATGACCTTGCGGATGCCCGCCCACAGCGACAACCTTGATGCCGGCGCGGTCGAGCACACCGCTCTCGATGATCGACGCACTGTCGGCAAACGGCCCGGCAGGGGTGGAAAGATCACCCGCGATCAACAGACAGCGCTCGACACCGGCGTCGATGACGGCACGGTCGATGAAGTGCTCAAGCGCCGCGCGCGAGACGATGCGGCGTGCCGAAAGGTGTGGCATCGGCTCGAAACCCAGTTCGCGCACCGCGCGTACTGCGGCCAGTCGGGCAGTGTCGTCCTCGCTGGGCAGGTAGGGAATGGAGATCGTCGTCCCCGGTGCGATGCGGGCCGCCTCTGCGCGCAGGGCAGGCATGGCCTTGGCGCTGACTTCCAGGGAGGCGGCGCCGATGAAGGCCTGCGCCCGCTGCGCGCGGTCAGCAGGCCCGTTCGAAGGCTGCCCCAAACGGCCGATGCCACCTGACATCAGCCGGCTCCGCGCAGGTTGCCGGCGCTGGTGGAGCTGTGCCGTGCCAGCTCGACAAACGCCTGCAGGTAATCGATGCCGGTATCCGCCTCGCGCGCACCTAGATAGATCTGCTTGGGAATGCCTTTGGCGCCCAGCCGTACCGGCACCACGTCCATGCGGGCGGCGTACTCCTCCACCAGCCAGCGCGGCATGGCCGCCACGCCACGGCCACTGGCCACCATCTGCATCATGATGTCGGTGGTTTCGATGGTCTTGTGGCGCCTGGGCGTGATCCCGGCCGGCAGCAGGAACTGGTTGTAGATGTCCAGCCGCTCGAACGGCACCGGGTAGCTGATCAGCACTTCCTGGCTGAGCTGACGCGGCTTTACGTAGCCCACCTTGGCCAGCGCGTGGCCCTTGGCCACCACCAGCACCTGCTCGTAGTCGAACACGGGGACGAACTTCAGGCCGGGCTTCAGCAGCGGGTCGGGCGTGACCAGCAGGTCGATCTCGTAGCCGAACAGCGCGCCGATACCACCGAACTGGAACTTCTGTTTGACGTCCACATCGACGTCTGGCCAGCTGGCCAGATAGGGCGAGACGATCTTCAGCAGCCACTGATAGCAGGGATGACATTCCATGCCGATGCGCAACGCGCCGCGCTCGCCCTGTGCGAACTGGCCCAGCCGCTCCTCGGCCAGGTCCAGCTGCGGCAGCACCCGGTTGGCGACCGCAAGCAGGTATTGCCCGGCCTGGGTCAGCCGCAGGCTGCGGCCTTCGCGCAGCCAGACATCGGTGCCGAGCTGCAGCTCCAGCTTCTTCATGCTGTGGCTCAGGGCAGACTGGGTCAGGTTGAGCACGCCTGCGGCAGCGGTCAGCGAGCCTTGCTGTTCGACCTGCTGCACGATGCTGAGATGGATACGCTCCAGCATGACGATGAATCTCACTCATGGATTGGTGAAGTAATACCATTTTACGTCATGGGAGGGGCTGGCTAGCATCGGCTCATGCCTTCGGGTGCCTGCCAGCCCGGTCACCTTGCCGGCCTGCAGGACTGCGCCCCAACAGAACCTCCGAAGGCGCCCCTCCCCTGCTGAAGCGAAGAGATGACCCGCCCCCTCCGTATCGTCGCCGTTTCCGGCGGGCTGCAGCGCCCTTCAAGGGCCGCGACCCTGGCCGAGCACCTGCTGGACCTTATTGGCGAAGGCGTACCCTGCAATCAGCACCTGATTGAACTGGGCGAGCTGGCGCCGCAGTTGGCCGGCGCGCTCTGGCGCTCGGAGTTGCCCGAGACCGTGGAGCGGCAGTTGGCCGCTGTCGAGCAGGCCGATGTGCTGGTGGTGGCCACGCCGGTTTACCGCGGTTCGTACACCGGTCTGTTCAAGCACTTCTTCGATTTCATCCACCAGGACGCGCTGGTCGATACCCCGATCCTGCTGGCCGCCACCGGCGGCAGCGAGCGCCACGCGCTGGTGATCGACCACCAGCTGCGACCGCTCTTCAGCTTCTTCCAGGCCCGCACGCTGCCCTTGGGCGTCTATGCGACCGATCGTGATTTCGCCGAAGGCCGCGTACACGACGAAGCGCTGATCCAGCGGGCGCGCCTGGCGGTGCAGCGGGCGATGCCGCTGCTGGCCCTCTCCCATCGTGCAGCACCTGTTCCCCTTGTGGCCGCTGCCGCTCTCTGAACGCCGAATGCCATCGACCTGCACTCGGATGTCACCCTGCAAACCGGAACGCCGCCCATGACCACCAACACCTTCACCTTCAGCATCACCCGTATTCCTTTCAACGAGGACTACCAGCCCGCTGACGGCACGCGCATCACCACCAACTTCGCCAACCTGGCCCGCGGCGCATCCCGCCAGGAGAACCTGCGCAACACGCTCGGCATGATCAACAACCGCTGCAACGACCTGGCGCACTGGGACAACCCCAACGCCGATCGCTACGTGGTGGAGCTGGACATCATCTCGGTGGAGATGCACATCGATGGCAGCGATGGCAGCGATCCGTTCCCGCTGATCGAAGTGCTGCGCCCCACCCTGGTGGATACGCACACCGGCGCGCGCACCGAAGGCATTGTCGGCAACAACTTCTCGTCGTATGTGCGTGACTACGATTTCAGCGTGGTACTGCCCGCCAGCAACGAGGGCAAGGACAGCTTCTCCATTCCCGAAGACTTTGGCGATCTGCACGGCAAGCTGTTCAAGCACTTCCTGCAGTCCGACGCCTACCGCGCGCAGTTCAGCAAGGCACCGGTGATCTGCATCAGCGTGTCCAGCAGCAAGACCTACCACCGCACGGAAAACCACCACCCCATCCTGGGCGTGGAATACCGCCAGGACGAGTTCTCCCCTACCGACCAGTACTTCGACAAGATGGGCCTGCGGGTGCGTTATTTCATGCCCCCAGGCAGCGTCGCGCCGCTGGCGTTCTACTTCCAGGGCGACCTGCTGGGCGACTACTCGAACCTGGAACTGATCGGCACCATCAGCACGATGGAAGCGTTCCAGAAGATCTACCGCCCGGAGATCTACAACGCCAATTCCGTGGCCGGCAAGGTCTACCAGCCCAGCCTGAAGCACCAGGACTATTCGTCCACCCGCATCGTCTACGACCGCGAGGAGCGCAGCCAGCTGGCCGTCAAGCAGGGCAAGTTCACCGAAGAACATTTCATCAAGCCATACCGCGCCGTGCTTGAGCAGTGGGCCGCCCGCTGATCCATCGATTTTCCATTTCGCCCCCAGGACACAAGACGCAATGTCGACGAAGAATCTGCTCCCCACCTCCACCGCAGGCAGCCTGCCCAAGCCCTCCTGGCTGGCCGAGCCGGAAAAGCTCTGGTCGCCCTGGAAGCTGCAGGATGACGGCCTGATTGAAGGCAAGCAGGATGCCCTGCGCCTGTCCCTGCAGGAACAGCAGCACGCCGGCATCGACATCGTCAGTGACGGCGAACAGACGCGGCAGCACTTCGTCACCACCTTCATCGAACACCTCAATGGCGTCGATTTCCAGAAGCGCGAAACCGTCCGCATCCGCAACCGCTACGACGCCAGCGTACCGACCGTGGTTGGTGCAGTCAGCCGCCCCAAGCCAGTGTTCGTCGAGGATGCGAAGTTCCTGCGCAGGCAGACCACGCAGCCGATCAAATGGGCGCTGCCGGGTCCGATGACCATGATCGACACTTTGTATGACGCGCACTACAGGAGCCGCGAGAAACTGGCATGGGAGTTTGCGAAGATCCTCAATGAGGAAGCCAAGGAGCTGGAGGCGGCTGGCGTGGACATCATCCAGTTCGATGAGCCGGCATTCAACGTGTTCTTCGACGAAGTGAACGACTGGGGCGTAGCCGCGCTGGAGCGCGCGGTCGAAGGGCTCAAGTGCGAAACGGCCGTGCATATCTGCTATGGCTATGGCATCAAGGCCAACACCGACTGGAAGCAGACGCTGGGTTCGGAATGGCGCCAGTATGAAGAATCGTTCCCGAAGCTGCAGACTTCCAGCATCGACATCATCTCGCTGGAGTGCCACAACTCGCACGTGCCGATTGACCTGATCGAACTGGTGCGCGGCAAGAAGGTGATGGTCGGTGCCATCGACGTGGCCTCCAGCACGGTGGAGACACCGGAAGAAGTGGCCAACACCCTGCGCAAGGCGCTGCAGTTCGTGGATGCCGACAAGCTCTACCCCAGCACCAACTGCGGCATGGCGCCGCTGGCGCGTGAGGTGGCGCGAGGCAAGCTGCGCGCGCTCAGCGCAGGCGCACAGATCATCCGCGAGGAGCTCCTGGCCCAAGGCTGAGCGGGCCGGGGCATCCTGTCGAACACGCTCCGCTCCGCGAAATAGAGGCGGCGCGCCAGCGCGGGAGCCCTCCACTCCCGCACTGGCGCCGCCTCCCCTACCCTTGCGCCCCGATACTCAGCGCTGCTGATCCTTCAGGAACAGCCACGTGATCAGCGTGGCATCCGGCCCCTTGGGATCGGTGAACGGCAACCCGGACTGGCTGCCGCTCCAGGCATGCCCCATGCCCTGTACCACGTAATGCTGGACCAGCGTCCTGCCGCCGTAGGTGTAGCTATCGACCGTATAGGCGCGCCCACCCGGCACCTGGCCATGGAAGGTGTTAGTCGGCACATACTTCACCGAGTCGTTGTCCAGGCCATCGTCGGCCAGGTCATTGGTCTGCAGGAACTGGCGCACGGCCTGCTGTCCGTTCACCGGGTTCACCGTAGCGTCGGCGGTGCCGTGGAATACCAGCACCGGGATCGGTCGCGGTGACGGCGAACCCGAGCACTGCCAGGCCAGCCGCCCGTTGCTGTCCGGTGAGTAGACACTGCCGGCCAACAGCGCGTAGGCGCTGCCGGAGATCGTGGTCGCGCCCTTGTACATGCCCCCGGAGTGGATAGCGCCCGCAGCGAACACGTCCGAATAGCAGGCCAGCATGATGGAGGTCATCGCCCCGCCGGCGGAAATACCGGTGACGTACACGCGATGCGGATCGATGCTGTAGCCCGCCTTCACCTTGTCCACGATGCCGGCCAGTATCGAGGCCTCGCCACTGTCGCGCGCCTGGTTGATCGGCAGCTGCCAGTTCCAGCAGCGTGCCGGATTGGAGGTTACGTTCTGCCGCGGGTAGACCACGATGAAGCCTTCGGTATCGGCCACCTCGTTGAAGCCGGAGGCCTCACCCATCAGGTTCGGCCCGGTCACGCAGCCGTGCAGCACCAGCAACAGGGGCAGCGGCTGCGTTTGGTCGTAGCCGGCCGGCACCCACACCTGGTACTCGCGGGCACCGAACAGATTGCCGTACAGGCCAACATCCCAATGCCCGGGTGGGTCTGCCGCAGATGCGGTACCCGTCGTGGCCAGCCAGGTGCATAGCAGCAGCATCAACGCCTTTATTGAATCGATTCCAGATTTCATGACCAGATCCTCATGCGTGAGTCGTGGATGAAGTGGTACCGGAAATCCTCGTGGACCGACCTTCCAGAGGGTGCTGCGACGCCGCTGTCAAACCCAGCCGGTGGCGTAGTAGATGCCGATCACCACGAACACCGCGAGGGTCTTGATGATGGTTACTGCGAAAATGTCCTTGTAGGCCTGGCGATGGGTCAGCCCGGTCACCATCAGCAGGGTGATGACAGCGCCGTTGTGCGGCAGGCTGTCCATGCCGCCGGATGCCATCGATGCAACACGATGCAGCACCTCCATCGGGATGCCGGCGGCCTGTGCATTGGCAATGAAGGTCTCCGACATTGCCGCCAGGGCGATGCTCATGCCGCCCGATGCAGAGCCGGTGACGCCGGCCAGACCGGTGACGGTGACCGCTTCGTGCAGCAGTGGATCCTTGATGGAGCCCAGTGCATTGGCCACCACCATGAAACCTGGCAGGGCGGCGATGACCGCGCCGAAGCCATATTCCGAAGCGGTGTTCATGGCGGCCAGCACTGCACCACCGATCGCCGCCTTGGTGCCCTCGGCAAACCGGGTGACCACCGGACGCCAGGCCAGCGCCAGCACCGACAGGATGCCCACCAGCAGCGCACCCAGCACGGCCCATATCGCGGTGTTCTTCGCCACGTCCTGTACCACCGGTGCGGCGCTGCCCATGATCGACGGAATGAAGCTGTGTTGGCTGCCATACCAGTGCGGGATGCCCAGGGTGAACAGCTTGTTGGAGACGAACACCAGCACCAGCGGCAGCACGGCAATGCCCGCATGTGCCAGATGAGTGCCGGCGAATGGTGTGGGTTCGTTAACCAGGATGGCCGGATCGCCGTAGCCCTCGCCATTGCGGACCGCAACGCGACGGCGCCACCCGAGGTAGGCCATGCCAACCGCCAGCACGAAGATGCCGCCAAGCGTGCCCAGCACGGGTGCCGCCCAGGTATCGGTGCCGAAGAACGTGGTTGGAATGATGTTCTGGATCTGCGGCGTCCCCGGCAGCGCGTCCATGGTGAAGCTGAAACCGCCCACCGCCAGCGTGGCCGGAATCAAGCGCTTGGGGATGTTGCTCTGGCGAAACATTTCCGCCGCGAACGGGTAGACCGCAAACACCACCACGAACAATGACACGCCGCCATAGGTCAGCAGGCCCGACACCAGCACGATGGACAGCATCGCCCGCTGCGCGCCGAACAGCCGGATCGCCGCGCCCACGATGGAGCGGGAGAAACCGGACAGTTCGATCAGCTTGCCAAACACCGCGCCCAGCAGGAATACCGGGAAATAGAGCTTGAGGAAGCCGACCATCTTGTCCATGAACAAGCCGGTGAACATCGGCGCCACCAGCGAAGGATCGGTCAGCAGTACGGCGCCGAGGGCGGCGATGGGCGCGAACAGGATCACGCTGTAACCGCGGTAGGCCACCAGGATCAGGAAGGCCAGCGCCGCAAGTACGATCAGTAACGACATACGGCGCTTCCAGGTGGGGACGCGCCCAGTATCCGGATCTGGCGACCGCTGCCGACTGGACCTAGGTCCACTCGCCGGTGTGCCACGGCGCCGCTAGCCTAGGCAGCATGGGTGGCAATGGGCCATCTGCCTTGGGGGAGGACCGAATGAAACGGAATTGCTTGAGCCTGATGATCGGCATGCTGTTGGCCACCGGGCCGGTTCTGGCGCAGGACGCGCCGCAGGGCACGCTGGCGGCGGGCAGGACCGCTTCGGCGACCAATCTGGACAGCATCACGGTGACTGCACGCAAGCGCGAGGAAACCCTGCAGGAGGTGCCGGTTGCCGTTACTGCCTTTACCTCCGAAGCCCTGGACAAGATGAACGTCCAGGACATCAGCGACCTGGATGGACAGGTGCCCAACCTGACCATCTACGCGGCGCGCGGGGCCAGCAGCACGGTCACGGCCTACATCCGCGGCGTCGGCCAGTCCGATCCGACCTGGGGCGCTGACCCGGGCGTAGGCATCTACCTGGATGACGTCTACATCGCGCGCCCGCAGGGTGCATTGCTGGACGTGTTCGACGTCTCGCGCATCGAGGTGCTGCGCGGCCCGCAGGGCACGCTGTATGGCAAGAACACCATCGGCGGTGCGATCAAGTACATCTCGCGCGGCCTGCCCACCCAGACCGAAGGCTTCGCCCAGATCACCGTGGGCAACTACAGCCAGCTGGACGCAAAGGCGGCCATCGGCGGCCCGATCGGTGGCGCCGACAGTGGCCTGCGCGCACGCGTGGCGGTAGCCAGCATGAATCGTGACGGCTTCGGTGAGAACACGTTCACCAACCAGCCGGTGAGTGACAAGCAGATCAATGCGGCACGCTTCAACCTGGGTGCGTATGCGGGTGATGATTTCGACGTGCAGTTCGCTCTGGACTGGATCGATGACCAGTCCGGCATGCGCGGTTCGAAGATGCTGGCGCCCAACCCGTTCGTGCGCGCCTACCCGCCGATGGATGACCGCTATGACATCCGCTCGGGCATGCGCAACCTCAACAGCGTGGAGACCAAGGGTGCCTCGGCCACGGTGAACTGGCGCCCCAGCGAGGACGTTGCGCTGAAGTACGTGGTGGCCAAGCGCGAATCGGACAGCGATGCGAACATCGACTTCGACAGCACGCCGGTCAAGCTGGCCGATGTGGGCGGCACCTACCACGACGACCAGGTCAGCAACGAGGTGCAGCTGAACTACGATGCCGGCGGACGCGTGCGCGGCGTGGTCGGCCTGTACCAGTTCAGTGGAGAAGCCGGCGGCCAGATCCGCAACAACTTCTTCAACCTGCAGTTCGGCGATACCCGTGGCAAGGTACTGACCGACAGCATCGCGCTGTATGCCGACTGGACCTTCGACCTGACCAGCAAGCTGAAGCTGGACGTCGGCGCCCGTTACACCGACGAGGACAAGCGCGCGATCGTGCTCAACCGCTTCTACTCGGATGCGACGTTCACGCGCCCGATCGCCATCGCTGCCGATTTCGACAAGAAGACCAACTTCAAGAACGTCTCGCCCAAGGTGTCGCTGGATTACCAGATTACCCCCGACATCATGGTCTACGGCCTGGCCACGCGTGGCTTCAAGTCCGGCGGCTACAACATCCGCGCCAATGCCGTGGCGGTGCCGCGCTCGGCCGAACCGTTCGATGACGAGACCGTGGACAGCTTCGAGATCGGCAGCAAGATGGCCTTCCTCGACCAGCGCCTGTTCCTGAACCTGTCGGCGTTCCACAACAAGTACAAGGACATCCAGCTGTCGGTGTTCACCGGCATCGATACCAATGGCGACGGTGTCGATGATTCCTTCTTCGGTGACTTCACCAATGCCGGCGCCGGCACCATCAACGGCCTGGAAATCGAGTACCAGTATCTGCCCAGCCAGCATTGGCTGATCTCCGGCAACCTGGCCTGGCTGGATGCCAAGTATGACGAGTACATGGACCGCGGCGTCAACGTGGCCAAGCAGATGAAGTTCACCAACGCACCGGACTTCTCGGGCGCGTTGAACGTGGAGTACCGCACCGACCTGGCCAATGGCAGCAACCTGTCCGCTCGGGTGAGCTACAGCTACCAGAGCGAAGTGTGGCCAACCACCGACCTGAGCCCGGTGATCCGCCAGGATGGCTACGGGCTGGTCAACGCCGGCGTGATCTGGAAGCTCGACGACGCCTGGACGTTCTCGCTGCAGGGCACCAACCTGGCCGACAAGGAATACCGCACCACCGGTTACAACATTCCGGCGGTGGGCACGCTGATTGGCTTCTATGGGCCGCCGCGCCAATATAGCCTCAGCGTCCGTTACGATTTCTAGGAAGCGTCTGCATGACACCGTCTTACGATGATCTGTACTGGAAAAGTGACGATGGCCTGCGCCTGCATGCGCGCGATCATGCACCGGGCGCGGGACCACCGCCCCGTGGCACGGTGGTCTGCATCCCGGGCTTGACCCGCAACGGCGCCGACTTCGATGCCCTTGCGCAGTCCCTGATCGCCGTCGGCTGGCGGGTGATCGCGGTCGACCTGCGCGGGCGTGCGGGTTCGGAACGTGCGCCGGACCCGTCCAGCTACAACCCGCGCGCCTATGCCGATGACATGGTGGCGCTGCTGCGGTCACAGAACATCGACAAGGCGGTGTTCGTCGGCACGTCGCTGGGGGTGCTGGTGACCATCACCCTGGCCTCGCGTGCCCCCGGGCTGATCGCCGCGGCGGTGCTGAACGATGCCGGCCCCAAGGTGCCGCGCGAAGCCTTGGCGCGGATCGGCAAGTACGCCGGCAAGCCGGTGCCACCGATGGACCTGGCAGACGCTACGACCTACGTGGAATCCATCGGCAAGGCCGCGTTCCCGTGCTTCACGACGGACGATTGGAGGGCAATGGCCGTGCGCACCTTCCGCCAGCGCAGCGATGGCCTGATGGTGCTGGACTACGACCCGGCGGTGATCCGCACCACACGGCCGTGGCTGCTGTGGCTGCTGCGACCGGTGCTGTGGCGTGCGGTGCGTGGCCTGACGTCGCGGGTGCCTGTGCTGGTGGTGCGCGGGGCGTTGTCGGACATCCTGCCTGCCGATGTCGCACGGCAGATGGCAGCCACATCGCCCAACGCCCGCCTCGTTGAAGTACCGGAGGTAGGCCATGCGCCGATGCTGTCCGAGCCCGAGGCACGCGATGCGATTCTGGCATTGCTGGAGCGTGTGCGATGAGTTCCAGCGTTTCGACGGATGAGCTGCCTGGCGCCCTGCAGGCGCTGCGGCACTGGGCAGCAAGCGAACGGCTGAGCGGCAGCACGCGCATCACGCAATCGCGCATCGATGCCTTTGCCGACGCCACTGGCGACCACAACTGGATCCACACCGACCCGGCCCGCGCGCAGACCGGCCTACCGGATGGGCAGACCATCGCGCATGGTTTCCTTCTGCTCTCGCTCACCGTCGAAGACGACGTGGCGGCCCTGGCCGGCTTTCCCGGCATCGGCCACGTACTCAACTACGGTTTGAACAAGGTCCGCTTCCTGGCGCCGGTGCCCAGCGGTTCCGAGGTGCGGGTGCGCTCGCAGCTGCTGTCACTGGAGGCACGTAGGCCCGGGCAGTGGCTGCTGACCCAGCAGAAGACGGTGGAAGTGATCCCGGCCGGCGAGGTCGCCGTGGTCGCCGAACAGCTGTCGCTGCTCGTGCTCGCCGACTAGCGCTGGGCCGGCTGCCCGCCGGCCACGGTTCTCTCTACACTGGAGCGATGTTGACGCCCTCCATCGTCCTGTTCGCCTGCATCGCGTGGACCGTACTGCTGTTCGGCGTCGCCCTGTGGGGGGAGCGCCAAGGGCATCGGCTGTCGAAGGTCTGGCCGGCCATCTACGCGCTGTCGCTGGGCGTGCACTGCACGGCGTGGACCTATTACGGGGCCGCCTCGCAGGGCGTGCAGTGGGGCTTTCCGATCCCGCCCACACTGGTCGGCATGGCCCTCATTTTTGCCTTCGGCCTGCCGTTCCTGGTGCGCCTGGGGCGACTGGCCAAGCAGCACAACAGTGCCACCATCGCCGACCTGGTGGTGGCGCGCCTGCGTGCCGATCAAGGGCTGGGCATCACCATTACCCTGGTCGCGCTGTTCGGCATCATTCCCTACATCGCGCTGCAGTTGAAAGCGGTCAGCCAGGGGCTGGCCGCACTGCTCGGTGATCAGTTCGCGCCGGTGGGCTGGCAACTGGACATGTCGTTCTGGTTCGCACTGACGATGGCGGCGTTCACCACGTTGTTCGGTGCACGCAAGGCGTCAGCCACTGAACACAATCGCGGCATCGTGGTCGCGCTGGGCCTGGAGTCGCTGTTGAAGCTGACGGCACTGCTGGCCATCGGTCTGTATGCAGCTCTCTCGGTGCACAAGGCAGGCACGCCGCTGCTGGAGAAGATGGCGCACCTGCCGCCGCCGGCAGTGGTGCCGGACTACCTGACCATGGTGGCGCTCGGCGCGATGGCTGCATTCACCCTGCCCCACCAGTTCCACGTGGGCGTGGTCGAACTGCGGCAGTCGTCGGACCTGAAGACGGCACGCTGGCTGTTCCCGGTGTACCTGCTGTTGATCGGCCTGCCGTCGGTGCCGATGGCGTTGGCCGGTGCCGCACAGTTGCCGTCTTCGGTGTCGCCCGACCTGTATGTACTGGCGCTGCCGCAGGAGCGCGGCCACCATGTTCTGGCACTGCTGGCTTACCTGGGCAGCCTGAGCGCGGCCACCGGCATGATGATCCTGTCCGGGCTGACCCTGTCGATCATGCTCGGCAACCACGGCGTGGGTTCACGGCTGCTGAGCGGCGTCAACGGCTTCAACAGCGGCGCCGATCTGCGACCGCGGGTGCTGGCCTTCCGTCGCGCCGGCATCCTCGCCGTGTTCCTGATGTCGTGGCTGTACAGCCGCGCGATGAGCGGCACCGAGGCGCTCAGCGATTTCGGCCTGATGTCGTTCACCGCGCTCTCGCAGCTGGCACCGGCCGTGCTGCTGGCGGTGTACCGGCCGCGCACGCCCTCCCCGGCCATCATCGCCGGCATCGTGCTGGGTTCACTGGTCTGGCTGTGGCTGGTACTGCTGCCGATGGTGATCCCCGCCCCGCCGCCGTCGGCCAGCCCCGACGGGCTGTACTGGCTGGCGATGTTCTCGCTGCGCATGCAGCCGGGCCATATCGCCATCAGCATGGGGGCGAGCCTGGCGGTCAACCTTGCGACCGTTGTGCTGGTGTCGCGTGCGGTGCGTCCCTCGATGCCACGGCAGCGCGACGCGGTCGCCGCCGCGTCGCTGCGCAAGACCGCCGGTCGCTTCCTCGGCCAGGAACGGGCGCGGCAACTGATGGACGGACACGCCGGGGAGATGCTGGATGACGAGCGGGTCACCGCCATCGAGCGCGAGCTGACCGCCGTGGTCGGTGCGGGCATGGCACGCCTGCTGGTGGAGGCCGCCCGCGATGGTGGCGCTGCACCGCTGGACGCCGTTACCCGCGCGGTCGGCGAAGCTACCCAGGTGCTGCGCTTCAACCAGCGCCTGCTGGAAGCCGCCTTGGAAAACATGAGCCAGGGCATCAGCGTGGTCGATGCACAGTTGCAGCTGGTGGCCTGGAACAGCCGTTATGCCGCGCTGTTCAAGTTCCCGCCGGAACTGCTGCAGGTGGGACAGCCGGTGTCGAACCTGACGGCGTGGGCGTTGGGGCAGCTGAAGATCGGTGACAGCCCCGGCGATTCGCGCGACAAGGCGTTGCAGCGGCGGGTGGTACACATGCGGCGCGGCACTCCGCATCTGTCGGAGCGGATCTTCCCGGACAACACCATCGTTGAAATCCGCGGAAACCCGATGCCCGGTGGCGGCTACGTGGCCACCTTCACCGATGTCACCGCTTTCCGTCGGGCAGAGGATGCGCTCAAGCGCAGCAACGAAACCCTCGAGCTGCGCGTGCAGGACCGCACCGCCCGGCTGGAGCAGGCCGTGCACGAAGCCGAGCGGGCCAACGTGGCCAAGACACGCTTCCTCACCGCCGTCGGCCACGACCTGATCCAGCCCCTGCATGCGGCACAGCTGCTGACCGATGCCATGTCGCAGCACATCGAATCGGAGTTCCTGGACAGCTTCCTGCGCCAGATCCGTGGCGCGCTGGACTCCACCGACGATCTGCTGTCGGGTCTGCTTGATATTTCACGACTGGAAGCCGGCGGACTGGTCGCCGATCCCCGCCCGTTCGCGCTGTCGACCGTGCTGGATCCACTTGCGCAGGAGTTTGCCGTGCTGGCGGCGGCGCGTGGCCTGCAGTTCCGCCATGTACGGACCCGCGTGTGGGTGCACAGCGACCCGTTGCTGCTGCGCCGGGTGCTGCAGAACTTCCTGGCCAATGCCATCCGCTACACCCGCCGTGGCGGCGTGCTGCTGGGCGTACGCCGGCATGGACAGACCCTGTCGATCGGCGTGCATGACAGCGGCCCGGGCATCGCCCCGGAGCAACAAGCGGTGGTGTTCGAGGAATTCCATCGTGGCGACCGCAGCAACGGCCAGGGCCTCGGTCTGGGGCTGACCATCGCGAGCCGCATCGCCGACCTGCTGCATGCACCGCTGCAACTGCACAGCGCGCTCGGACGCGGCTCGACCTTCTCCATCACCGTGGCGCGGGCAGTGCCGCCTGCGGCCCCGCGCACTGAACACGCCGCTGGCAACAGCAGCATCAAGGGCATCCGCGTGCTGGTGGTCGATAACGATCCGCAGGCCCTGGAGGCAATGCGACAGATGCTGCTTTCCTGGGGCTGCGATGTCATCGCGGCGCGCGATGTCAATGCGCTGGGTGCTTCAGCACAGGAGGCGGCACTGTGGTTGTTCGACTACCACCTTGATGATGGCGATACCGGTGTCGCGCTGTGGAAGCGCCTTGTCGCCGTTCACGGGACGCGGCCGACGGTGATTCTCAGCGCCGACACCGGCAGCGAAACCCGCGAGGCGGTGCGCAGCGTGGGCCTGTCGCTGCTCAACAAACCGTTCAAACCGCTGGCACTGCGCTGGGCGATCAACCATCTGCTGGCAACGGCCGCTACGGCAACTCCCTGACCAAGGGTCAACTGCCCTGCGTCTCTTCGATCTGCCGCGATGGATCGCTCAGCCCCATCTCGTGCAGCACACGGATGGCCTGCGCACGATTACGCACCCCCAGCCGGCCCATGATGCGGGTCATGTGCGCCTTGACCGTGCGCAGCTGCACGCCCAGCCGGTCGGCTATCTGCTTGTTGAGCAGCCCTTCGGCCACCAGGCTCAGCACCTTGTACTGATGCGCGGACAGGCTGGACAAGCGCGCTGCAAGATCGGCGTCCTTGTTGAAGGGCGCCACCCGTGCCACCGGCTCGCGCAGCAGCGCCGGAATCCAGCGTTCACCTTCCAGCACGGTCTGCAGCGCGGACTGCAGGTCGGTCAGCCCTGAGCTCTTGGGCAGATAGCCGGCTGCGCCCAGATCGATGGCGCGACGGATCACGTGCGGCTCTTCATTGGCCGAAACGATGATGATCGCCAGCCCCGGTTGAAGCGCACGTATGGTCGCCAGACCGGCAAGACCATGGTTGCCTGGCATGTGCAGATCCAGCAGCATCAGGTCGATCTGCTGGCTCTCGATCGCTTCCAGCACGCTGTGCAGCGAATCGGCCTCGCTGATCTGCAGGTCGGCCACCGCCTCCTCGGCCGCACGATGCAGCGCCGCGCGGAACAAGGGGTGGTCGTCGGCGATGAGCAGGGTCGGCATGTCCAGCGGAGGTTAGCAAATCGCCTGCGGTTGGGCACGGGTACCAAGGTACGCTGGCGTGCGCCGCCCGGATCGTTAGGGTGGAGCAATGAACAACCACCGCCCCGTTACGCTGCTGTGCGCCACGCTGCCACTGCTTGTGGGCAGCATCGCCAGCGCCCATGCCGCCCCGCCCCGCGCCACCGCTGCTGTTCCGGTGTTCGAGCAGTGGCGGGAAACCCTGCATCGCGGCAACGATGAACTGCTGACCGCGGGCCTGGGCATCGACGCCCTGCGCTCGGCCACCGCACCCGCCTTCAGCAACCCGGCCCGGCCCACGGCCGAGGAAGCCCGACGCCGCGCGATCTGGAGCAGTTGGCGTGGTATTGCCGACCTGACTCCCGGCGGTGGTTTCGGAGATGTCTACGGCAACCTGCAGGCGGCACCCGGTCGCGAGTTCTCGGCCTACGCGCGCATTCCTGGCGCGCGCCAGCCCCATCGCGTGCTGGTGCAGGTGCCCGACAACTTCGACGCCACGCGACGCTGCCTGGTCGTCGCTGCGTCGTCCGGCTCGCGTGGCATCCATGGCGCGATTGCGGTGGCCGGCAGCTGGGGCCTGGCCCACGGCTGCGCCGTTGCCTATACCGACAAGGGCGCAGGCAGCGACTACTACGACCTGGACGCCAGGGCCGGCTTCAAGGCAGGCGGCACGTCCGCCAACCAAGGCGCGTTGGCCTTTGATCCTGCGGGTGCGGCAGCCACGCATGGAATCGCCTTCAAACATGCTCATTCGGGTGACAACCCGGAAGCAGACTGGGGCCGACATCTGCTGCAGGCGTTGCAGTTCGGCCTGCAGGTACTGGACCGCGCCTACCCCGAATCGGCCCCGTTCACGCCGGCCAACACACGCACGCTGGGCGTGGGTGTATCCAATGGCGGTGGCGCCGTGCTGCGTGCAGCGGAGATCGAAGGCGACTGGTTCGATGCGCTGGTGGCTGGCGAACCCAATGTCTCGGTGGCAGGCACACCGCCGCTGTACGACTTTGTCACCCAGGCCGCGTTGCTGATGCCCTGTGCTGTGCTGGCAGAGAACGATCTGCCGCAGCCGCCGATGCGGGCGCAGGCCGTGCCGGTGTGGACCCAGCGATGTGCCACGCTGACATCCGCCGGCTTGGTGCAAGGTGATGACACGACGGCACAGGCACGGTCGGCACGGCAGCAGCTGCTCGACGCTGGCTTGAGCGCCGATGCACTTCGTGCTGGCGCGTTCTCGACCGGGTTCGATCTGTGGCGCGCCATCGCGGTCACCTATTCGTCAGCCTATGGACGCTACGGCGCCGGCGAACATCCCTGCGCGTACAGCTTCTCCGCCGCTGGGGCGGATGGCAGGCCCGGCGCGGCCACCGCCGAGTCCCGGGCAACCTGGTGGAGTGAGGGCAGCGGCATTCCGCCGGGCAACGGCGTGGTGCTGGTGGATGGCAATGCAGCCGGGGCGGCAGACAATCCGCTGCGTGGCCTGAACTGCCTGCGTGCACTCGGCAATGGCGATAGCACCGATGCCCGGCGGGTACGCGCCGGCATCGCCGCGGCCACCGCCAAGGCGCCGCGTCGCGGTCTGCCGATCGTGGTGATCCATGGCATCGACGATGGGCTGGTGCCGATCAGCATGACCAGCGATCGCTACGTACCACTTGCACGCAAGGCGGGGGCGTCGATCGCCTATTGGCGGGTGAACCACGCACAGCACTTCGACTCGCTGCTGGCCTTCCCGGATTACCGCAAGCGCTACGTACCGCTGCTGCCCTACATGTTCGCGGCGCTGGACCAGGTGTGGGGTCACCTTGAGGATCCAACGCATGCGCTGCCGACGGATGCGCTCATCCAGCCGACCCCGCGCGCGGAAACGCCCTTGCTGCGCGAGCAGCTCTCCATTCCCGCGGCCCAGGCCATCCCAAGCCGCTGACGCGCCGCCACAGGAAACCCCACATGTCATTCGCCACCGCCACAGACGCGCCCGCCGCCGAGGCTCATGCCTTTCCCCTGCTGATCAAGCAGTTGCTGCTGACGCCCCTGGCCGTGCGTCCACAGCAGGAAATCGTCTACGGCGACAAGGTCCGCTTCGACTACCGCACCCTGCAGGCGCGTATCGGCCAGCTGGCCGGCCTGCTGACCTCGCTGGGGGTCAAGCGCGGCGATACCGTGGCAGTGATGGACTGGGACAGCAATCGCTACCTGGAGAGTTACTTCGCCGTGCCGATGATCGGAGCGGTGCTGATGACGGTGAACATCCGTCTGGCGCCCGAGCAGATTGCCTATACGCTCAATCACAGCGGTGCGCGGGTGATCCTGGCCAACCGCGAGTTCCTGCCGGTGCTGGAAAGCATCGACGAGCAGCTCCCGGATGTGCGCACACGCGTCCTGCTCGACGATGAGGATGGCCCGCTGCCAGCCGGTTTCGTGACCGAGTATGAAGCCGGGTTGCGCGAGGCCACGCCCACCATCAGCTTCCCGGACTTCGACGAGAACACCCGCGCCACGACGTTCTACACCACCGGCACCACGGGCCTGCCCAAAGGGGTGTATTTCAGCCATCGGCAACTGGTGCTGCACTCGCTTGCGGCGATGGCCGCACTCGGCAGCGCGTCCAGCCAGGGGCGGCTGCACCGCGACGATGTCTACATGCCGATCACCCCGATGTTCCATGTCCACGCCTGGGGCATGCCGTACGTGGCCACGCTGCTGGGCATCAAGCAGGTCTACCCCGGACGCTATCTGCCGGGCAAGCTGCTGGCGTTGATCGCGCGCGAGAAGGTGACGTTCTCGCACTGTGTGCCGACCATCCTGCATATGCTGCTGGGCCATGCCACTGCGGCCGATACCGATCTGCGCGGCTGGAAGGTGATCATCGGCGGTGCGGCGCTGCCGCGGGCACTGGCGCAGCAGGCACTGGCCCGTGGCATCGATATCTTCGGCGGCTACGGCATGTCCGAGACCTGCCCCCTGCTCACCGTCGCGCAGATCGATGCCCACGCCCTGGACGACCCGGATGAGGAACTGTCACTGCGTACGAAGGCCGGCATCCCGGTGCCATTGGTGGATCTGCGCATCGTGGACGAAGACATGAACGACGTTGCCCACGATGGCGTCGCTACCGGTGAGGTGGTGGTACGCACGCCCTGGCTCACCCAGGGTTATCTGCACAACCCGGACGCTTCAACGGCGTTGTGGGCGGGCGGTTACCTGCATACCGGGGACATCGGCAACATCGATGGCGGCGGCTACCTGCGCGTGGCCGACCGCATCAAGGATGTGATCAAGACCGGCGGCGAGTGGATCTCCTCGCTGGCCCTGGAAGACATCATCGCCCTCCATCCGGCGGTCAACGAGGTCGCCGTGATCGGCATCAGCGATACAAAATGGGGCGAGCGGCCGCTGCCGTTGGTGGTCCGGCAGGACGGCAGCGATGTGACCGAGGCTGAGATCATCGAACTGGTCGCCGCACGCAGCCGCTCAGGCGATATCTCCCGCTACGCGATCCCCGACCGCGTCAGCTTCGTTGATTCGCTGGAACGCACCAGCGTGGGCAAGATCAACAAGAAAAAGCTGCGTGGGCTGCATGATCCAGAGGCAGTTGCTGATGACCCGGGCTCACATGAAGCGGACCGTCCCAGCCATCGAGGTACTTCGGCAGCGCATCTGCAACGTCGATGACGCGCTCCCGATAGAACAGGTGCATCGTCGGCGAAAACGCTGCATCCAGCACGCCATCGGTAGCTCGGGCAACCATCGCGTTGGGAACCACGCGCATGCCCAGGCGGTTGGTGCCAAACAACACCTCGCCGCAGTTCAGGCAGAAGGTCTTGGAAAGCTGCTTGGACGGGTGCTGGAACCGCACATTCTTGGCCCGTGAAACGGTCACCGATTCGGCCGCCCATGCGGTGGCCGAGAGCATCGCAACGCCGTAGAACTCCCTGCAGGTTGCGCAGTGGCAGTTCGCCTGCGCAGCGGGAGTGCCGTGCAGTTCCATGGTATTTGCGCCGCACAGGCAGGTGATACGAATGGCCATGGACGTCTCATGAAGGGAATGGCTGACGATGAGTGTGCTGTCACCGCTCGCCGTTCACAAGAGGCGATGGAAGGCTGAAGCCTCTACTTCCTGCCCGGCTCCACGCCAACGTACTGGTTCCGTCGCAGATAGACCTCACCCGTCTTCATGTCCAGCAGCATGTTGAACTGCCGAAGAATACCCGCGCCGATCGTACCGTCGGCGGTGGAGGCGTCATCGTCGATTGGGAAGGACGCAGCGGGGTTACCGATGACCAACCCCAGGATGCTCGCCGATGGCACGCGCACATCCACTGCACGAATGACATTGCCCGCGCTACCCGTGGATCGGGAGGTCCCCACCTTCTGGGTGAATACCTCCATCAGCCCGTGGCGCGAGCTGTAGGCATAGCTGAGATCGATGCTGCCGTTGCTTCCCGTGTCCAGTGCCAGCCAGGGCTTGACGACGGCGTCACCGTTGCCGAGCGTGACTTCGATTGCGGGCGTGTTGTCGATCCAGCGGACGTTGGCGCGGGTATAGCCGGTTACATCCGGCAGGCTATGATGGACGAGCAGCTGCTGCCGGTCGTAATCGATTTCGACCGCCTTCCCTTCAAAGAACTTCCATCCTAGAACCGCATCAAAGGGACGGTTCCTGTAGTCGACCACTACCGCGCCCATGCGCGTATGCAGTCCGCCGATCTCCACGTCGTTGCGCGTGCTGTAGTCCATCGTGGTGACGCCGTCTGAACCTGTGTTCTCAGTGCGATCATCGATGACCACCGATGCCTTCGGCACGATGCTACGCGATATGGCCAATCCGTCCGCGCCAGTGTCCACCAGGAATCGCAGAGGTTCGGACCTGTTGACGCTGCCGCGGACGTAGATCCGGTGGTCCTTGTCCTGCTCGAACGGGATAATCACAGGCGTGGCATTGGCGTTGGAACTAGCGCCTGAAGTGATGGCGGCAGCCAGCAGAAAATGCAGGATTCCAGGCACGAGCGACTTCCCTTTCGTGGGCGATGGTGGCGTGGCACCTGATAGATGCCACCAATGCGGAAAGGGTTTAAATCGATGCCGCTGCTGCGGGTGATGCTGACCGACGGGGCGTCACTGCGGTGGCGCTGACGGAGCGGGTGCATCGCGCTTTTCTGGCGGCGGCATATCGGCCGTCGCATACTCGCGCGCCTTTACGCGAAACGGCGCAATGCAACCCGCCAGACTGATGCAGATGGAGAGGGAAAGTGCGATCAAAGCCAGTGTTTTCATCGAGCTGCCAGGTTGCGAGGGTTTTCTTGGAGCGCCATGGTCAGGTGCTCGTGGCTACAAGTCCATAGCCATCTGCCGCTGTCGGCATACTGCCCCGTGATAGGCTGGCCCAGCAGAGGCTGCGCACGATCTCCCAGCCGCGCTCCCTTCCGGGCTAATTTCATGAAAATCCCGCAAGCACCTGCTGCCCGGTCGAATCTCAACATGGACGGCGCCGCGACGGACCTGTTCGTCGCCCTGCGTGATCTATTGCTTCCCTACAAGACCGATCTTCTCGTCGTGCATGACGAGGACGATCACTTCTACGCCAATTGCAGGAACGTAGACGCCAAGGGCAAGGCTCAGTTCTTCAGCGCGGTGAAAGTATCGGGTCGCAGGCATTCATTCCATTTCATGCCCATCTACACCTTCCCCGAGCTGTTGGCCGGCATCAGCCCAGCCCTGAAGAAGTATATGCAAGGGAAGTCCTGCTTCAACTTCGATGCCGGGGATCCGGCGTTGCTGCACGAACTGCAGATGCTGATCGAACAGGGTGTCTCCCGCTACCGGGTGGCCGGCAAGCTGTGAGCACGCCACACGGCATCTGCCGCCGATGTACCCCTGGAGTGGCCGCGCCCGCAACGGCGGGCGCGGCATGGCTTCAATGCAATGGCACCTTCAGCACCGATGGCGCGGACGCGGGCGAACTGAAGGTCACCGCCCCGCCCAGCTGACTGATGCCTGCGTAACGCAGGTCCACCGTATCGACCACCAGCGTCAGGCGACTGCCGGCGGGAATGTTCCAGCTGCTCGCTTCCAACCGAAGATCGAGGGTGGTCGCCTGGCCCGGCGCAACGCCGCGCAGGGTGTACGGCTTGTGGCTGATCAGCTGGCCATTGCCCAGTACATCTTCCGCATACAGATAGGCATACAGCGTGGTGTTGGCACGGCTGGGGGTGACGGTCACCCGCACTTCCGGCGCGCCGTCCAGGCGGCGTGCGTTCCAGTAGATCGGCCCCTGCCATACACCGGCGGCGTTGCGCCCGACGAAAGGCACGTACGCACCCGGCGGAAGGTTGATCATCTGCAGCGAGCCGGACACCATCGCCACGCCGGAATTGGCGGCGGTCGCCAGGCCACTGCCGATGCGGTAGTTCCAGCCATTGCTGCGCCCATTTTCAACCAGGCCCCCGGTGGGCAGAAGCAGGCCACCGGGTGCGGTCAACGCGTAGCTGACTGCACCGCTGTTGGTGGCCTGCCAGTTCGGGTAGCTGCTCCAGCTTCCCTTCTGTGACTTCAGCTGCACCGCCGGCTCGCGGTCGATGCCGTTGGTCACGCCCTTGAGGTAATGATCGAACCAGTCGCCCACCGAGTCATAGACCTCGTTGGGAATGCCCAGTGCGCCCAAGGCCTCGTTGAGGGCGTGGTCGCCATGGCGCAGCTGCAGCTGCTTGGGGCCTTTCAGCTGGTTGAAGAAGTCCACCAGCTGACCCGGCGGAAACAGGCTGTCGTTGAAGGCGTTGGCCAGGAATACGGCCGGCTGGTTGGCGTTGATCTCGTTGATGCTGGCAGCGGGGCTGCGGATCGCGGCCACCGGCAACAGGGATTCCACGGCGCCCTGATAATTGCCGACCACGACGTTGCGATTGATCGTGGCCAGCTCGGACCCGGGGCGGCCGGTGACCAGGCCGGCGGCCACCAGCAGTGCGATCCCCTGTGCGCTGGGGGTGTCATTGGAGTACAGCGACGCCTGCAGGTCGGCCCATCCGCTGAGGGCGGCCACTGCCTTGATGCGGGGATCGCGTGCCGCCGCCAGCAGGCTGGTGCCGGCGCCGTAGGAGATGCCCGAGACGCCGATCCGTGCCGGGTCGGCCTGGGTGTTGTCCAGCGCCCAGTCGATCAATGCGCTGACATCCTCGACCGTGGCCGGCCCGGCGATGTCGATGGCGCCGCCGGACTCCCAGAAGCCGCGCGAGCTGTAGCTGATGACCACGTAGCCGCGTTTGGCCAGCGACTGTGCGACCCCTACGTACTCTACGCTGGGAACGGCCCAGCTGCTGGGCATCACCAGCAGCGGGTACTTGCCGCTACCCGCGTCCTGGGGCTCGATGACAAAGACCCCGAGGGGTGTTCCGTCCCAGCTGGGAACGGTGCGGTGGGTGGTCTTGACCGTGGCGGCCCAGGCGGTGGGCGCCAGTCCGGTCAGCAGGATCAACAGCAGCAATACCTTGCGCATCGTCGTCTGTCCCCGTTGTTGGTGGTGCAACGGGCTGGACCGTACCAGTGCGAATGGTGGCTGACACCTTGCGCCGCAACATGGGGCGGCGGCCCTGCCACCCCACGTCGCGGGCCTGAATGCGCCTACAGCGTCGCCTGCGCCTGCAGGGTGAACACCCAGCTGTCGGGTCGGCTGGCATAGGCGCCGGGCCGTGCCACGTACTGTACCGCCGGCCGCAGCACCAGCCACGGGGTGACCTGCACACCGTAGTTCAGCTCGACGAACTGCTCGTTGCTCTGCACATCCTTTCCGGTCAACTGTTGATGGCGAGCGAGCCGATCGGAGATGTCCAGCCGGTTCCAGGCCAGGCTGAGCACATCATCCTCGCGCGACGCGATCACGCCGCGCCAGCTCACGCCCGCTTCCCACGAGTAGCGCATCAGCCCTGTCTTTGCATCGGCACGGGTAGCCACGCCGAACACCGAGATGCCGCGCACCGTATCGCCTTCGGGCTTCCACACCCGCTGCGCGGCCTGCACGTACGAACCGCTGCGATGCGAGGCGCGAGGTGCGGCCGGATTACCAATGTCATCGGCGTTGGAGGTGTCAAGGTAGTAGCCGACCTTGTAGGTGCCGCCATAGTCCACGCCGGACTTGCCATGGCTGTAGCCCACTTCCACGGGCAGGAACAGACCGGTCTTTCCCCTCGTCGAAACACGGAAGCCACTGTTGGCCTGCTTGCGCGTCGGGTTGACGTCGTAGATGCCGGTCTGCGCGTACCAGCCGGAAGGATCGTTCCACTTCACCCGCAGGCCCCATTGGCCTGTCGGATTGTCCAGCCAGCCAGAACTGTAGATCGGGCCCAGCGGATGCCCGCACTGGCCGTTGTTGTTGAAGTTGCAGGTGTAAGGCAAGCCACCAAAGTCGTTGCCCATCGAGTAGAAGCCACCCTTCAGGCTCAGCCGCTTGTCCAGCAGCAGCCGCTCATAGGAGAGCTCGTTGAAGCGCAGGTTCTGGCCCTGGCCATAGAAGGCCTGGTTCTGGATATAGGAACCGGTGGACCGCTCGTTGATGGCGTTGCCGAAGCGATCGGAGAACACCACGCGCAGCGTGCCGTCGAAGCCGAATGCCTTGCCGGTGTCGATCGTCGCGCCCAGGTCGATGTGCTCGGCGGTGGACCAGCCACTGCCCTTGTATCCATCGCTGTTGACGCCGCTGCCGATCACGATGCGTGCGCTGGGGGTTACGCCGTGGTCCTGCAACCAGAGGCGAGCTGCCCAGTCCGCGCTCAGCGGCGTCTGTACGATGCTGTCGACCGGTTTGGGTTTGCCGGCGGCGCTCGATTCCGCGGCGGAGACCGTCCCGTTGGCCGCGAGCAGGAGCAGCCCGATGCCGTTCAAGGAGAGCAGCTTCATGCTGCAGCCCTCCTGTTCCTGCGCTTCTTCCAGGCGCGCCGCACCAGCAGCACGCCGCCCACCAGCGCCAGTACGGCAAGGATGAGCATCGGCAGCCACAAGCGGGCGATCTTCGCCAGCAGTGGCTTCTCGCCGCCGGCGCGGGTCAGTGCCACCTGTGCCTCGGTGACCTGGTCGCCCGGCCCGAACTGCGTGCGCACGTAGGTCGCCACCGCTGCGATATCGGCGTCACTCAGGTCCTGTACGAACGAACCCTTCGAGAAGTGCGGCATCAGTGCGTGTTCGCCCTGCACGTCGCGGTCAACGCCGCCGATGATGGTGGCGATCAGGTTCTGCGGGCGGGTCATGCCCACGGTGGTGTTATGCACCAGGGAAGGGTAATAGCCGTCCCGGCTGCCTTCGCCTCGTGATCCATGGCAGCTTGCGCACAGGCCCGAATACAGCACTCCGCCCGATGCCAATGCGGCACCCGTACCGCGTACCGGCTGCTCACCCGGCGTGGTGGCGGCGTCGCCCCAGGCGAAGGCGGCGCGCGTGGCCTCAGGTTCGGCCACGGCCGGCACGGTGCGCAGGTAGGCGACGATGGCGGCGATGTCCTCGTCCTGCAGCTTGGACAGGCTGTTGCTCACCGCTTTGGCCATGCCGCCACCGGCCTGCGCCTTGCCGGCAACGCGGCCGGTCTTCAGGTACTGCGCCAGCTCGGCGTCGCTCCAACCGCCGATACCGCTGACGGGATGGGATGTGATGTTGGGTGCATACCAGTCACCCAGCGAGCCGCCTGCAAAGGCCTTGCCGCCCACTTCCTGCATCATCAGACCACGCGGACTGTGGCAGCTGGAGCAGTGCGCCAGCCCCTCCACCAGATAGGCGCCGCGATTCCATTGCGCACTCTTGCCCGCATCGGGCTTGAACGTTTCCTTGTCCAGGAACAGCAGGTTCCACACCGCCATGGACTGGCGGATGCTGAAGGGGAACGGCAGCTCGGTGGCGTGTGCTTCCTCGTCGACCGGCGCCACCTCCTTCATGAAGTAGGTATACAGCGCGTGGATGTCCTCGTCGGTCAGCTTGGCATACGAGGTATAGGGCATCGCCGGATACAGATGGGCGCCATCCTTGCGTACGCCTTCGCGCACTGCTTTGGCGAAATCATCTTCGCTGTAGAGGCCGATGCCATGGCTCTTGGAGGGGGTGATGTTGCTGGCCCAGATCTCACCCAGCGGGGACGCAATCGCGTAACCGCCGGCATAAGGCTTTCCCTGCTTGGGGCTGGTGTGGCATGCCACGCAGTCCGCGGCGACAGACAGGTAGCGCCCGCGTTCGGCAACCTCGTCCGCGCGCGCGGAGTGACTGGCTGCAGCCAGCATCATCAGCAGAACCGAGCAGAAGGTCTTCATGCCGCACGCTCGATGGCGTCTGCCGCCCGCAACGCCAGCGCGGCCATGGTCAGGGTGCTGTTGACCACGCTGGCCGACACCATCGGGCCGCCGCCTGGCAGCCACAGGTTCGGATGATCGTGCGCGCGGCAATCGCCATCGACCACCGAATCGCGCGGGTCCGCGCCCATGATGGTCGAGCCCATGATGTGGTTGTTGGCGTTGAGCGCCGTGGTGATGACGAATTCCTCGGCGTTGAACAGCGAGCCGATGTGACGCAACTGTTTGCAGGACTCGTCATAGCCCTTGCGGGCATAGTCGCCCAGCGAGTAGTGGATATCCGGGCACGCCAGGCCATGGCCATCGACCCGCGTCTTCGACAGCGTCAGCCGATTGCTCGGGTCCGGCAAGGGCTCCAGGCTGATCGAAAGATCCACGCCGAAGACCGCACGGCGACGGATTTCCGCATCCAGCGCGTCGCCAACCAGGCCCTTCTTCAGCGCCTGGTCGGTGGCGATCGCCACCCGGCTGATGTTGTTGAGGATGATCTTGGTGGCCGAGTACTGCGAACGGAAGGCGCCGTCGCGCGGACCAACCATGCAGCTGGACTGCGCCGGTCCCCGGCCCAGCCAGATCGGGCGATCGGCGATGAACGAGCAGTGGAAACCGGAATGGTCGAGCATGTTGCGCCCGACCTGGTCGGAACTGTTGGCGATACCGTTCGGATTCTGCTCGTTGGCGGCAAGCAGCAGCAGGCGCGGCGTCTCCAGTGCGTTGCAGGCGATCACGAAACTGCGGCCGGTGGCCTTGTGGCTGACCTTGTTGTTGTCATACCAGTGGATGGCCGTGACCCGGTTCTGCGCGTCGGTGTCGATCCTGTAGGCCACTGCTTCGGCCAGCACCTGCGCACCTAGTTTCTCGGCCGCTTCGATGGTATGGATGCCGTTGTACATCGCGCCGATCGGGCAAATCGGCTGGCAGTTGTTGTTGCCGCAGCAGGCCGGCCGATCATTCCACGGCGTGACCATGCGACCCTGCGGAATGGGCACCAGGTTGTAGCCGTGCGGATTGACCACCTCGGCGAACACCTTGTCGCCGTTGCCCCAAGGGATCATGTCGGCAAGGTAGGGCCTGGACCGTTCGGAGGGGCTCTGCTTGCCCGGGTCGTTCGGCCCGGACACACCCATCGCCTCTTCCGCGCGGCAGTAATAAGGCTCGATGTCGTCGTAGCTGATCGGCCAGTCGCGCCCTACCCCATAGGTGGACTGCATCTTGAAATCCACCGGCAGATGGCGCCAACAGGAGGCGGCCCAGTGCCAGGTGGTGCCACCCACGGCCTTGATGAAGCCCTGGTGGAAGCTGCTGGCATCGGGGCCGGTCAAACCCACGTAGTCGTTGGCCGGGAAATACAGCGGCGCGGTGGCCAGCGGCGACTGCGGATACGGCCCCTGGAAGTCGCTGCCGATGCGTCGCTCGAAGCTGACGTTGCGCCAGTTTTCGACGACGTCGGAGCGATGCAGGCGCGGGCCCGCTTCGAGGACCAGAACCGATTTTCCGGCACGAACCAACTGATGGGCGATCAATGCGCCGACGACGCCCGAGCCGACGATCACAACATCGGCATCGGCGTCGCCATCACGGAAAACCGGAGCTTTCATGAGGGGAATCCAGATCAATTACGGGGGAGAGATGGAAGCGCGGCTCAGCCGCGCGTGCGTAGCGCCGCCGGCGGTTCAGCCGTCCACCATGCCGGACCGCCTTGTGCGTAGGTCGGCGGGAACAGGCCGTCGTCCACGGGGCGCTGCATCAGCGCGTCGCGATAGGAAACGGTGATGGCCTGCGGGCCCTTGCCGACGCTGCCGGTGTACCAGGCGGTGATGATGGCCAGCGCTGCTGGCCGTGCATCGCCCGCCGCCGCCAGCAGCGCTTCAGGGCCTTGTACCTGTTGTGCCTTCGCCGCGAGTGTCGGGAACTGGGCGTGCATGTCGGGATGCAGCTTGGCGAATGCGGCTTCGATGCGCCCGGCGGTTGCCGGATCAAGATCGGACTTGCCCGTCAGTGCCTGCGAGAGCTGCAGAAAGCGCCCGTCCGCCTGCTTCGCAGGGGCGGCACTGGCAGCGGGCGCTGGTGCCTTGCCACTGCAGGCAGCCAGCAGCGAAGCCGAGCCGACCGCCAGCAGGAAGGTTCTGCGCGTCAGGCCTTGCCCACTCCCTTCCAATCCCTCGGGAACACTCATGATGTGGACTCCTGATGCGTCACGTCTTCGGCTGCCCCTGACCGCGACGCGGGGGGCACCTACGCGGGCAACTTTAACGCACCTGAACGTCTTCGCGGAGTGAGCAGGAAGAGCCACACAGCGGCCAACGACCCTTCTTGCCGGCACCAGCAGAGGCAGATTTCAGCCGGTGCGCCGCCGCCCCCGTCACATCCGCACAACGCCGTCAACGCTAGAAACAAGGGGTTTCCTACTCTGGAGAGTGGCCATGCGGGTACTGCTGCTGTGTGCCGTGGCGACGATGGCATTGTCGGCCTGCAACCAACGCGAACCGACCGATAAGGCACAACATGCCGACGCGGTTCGGCAAAACCCGCCAGCGGCCAGCGCGCCGACGCGCAACGTGCCCGGCGGCGGCAGCGGCACCGCCGCTTCCGAAGACCAGACCTCGGGGCCAGAGCCCGTACGCGGGAACGAAGCCGCGCCGCCGTCACCAGCCAAGCGCTAGGCGCGGCCAGCCGCGGAGCCCCCGCTCCGGGGCGCCCGCGGAACAAGCGAATCTACTGGGCCCTTTCAAGCACGATGCGGACGAACGGTATCCAGTCATCGCCGACCCGATGCTCCCATTCGCCGGTCAGCAGCTGCCGGTCGCTACTGAACGTGCCGGCGAACCGCTGGGACTGGCCCTGGATGGTGTACCTGCCGCCATCAAGTCGTGAAGTGAAATCGCTGGTGCCACCATCAGCATCGTAGCTGCGACTGAAGAAACCATCGGCTACTACATCAACGCCGATGATCTCCGTGGAGCGCACACGCTGACCGTCCATCATCGCGTCGACCTCATGCACCAGGAAGTGACCATTGGGCATCCATGTGTAGATATCCGATGCAAACGACACCCCGCCCGTGCTGCCGTCAGGTTTCAGCGCGATGAGGGTCGTCTTCCATGCTCCGGCAAGAACGTCCAGCCGGCGGTGGTGTCCGCTGTGGAAGGTTGCTTGTGTCACGGCAACTCCGTACTGGGTGAGGTCGAGAGACCGATGCTCCGCGCAGCCATGGTCTTCCCTGCCCCGAGCGTTCCGGCAAAGATGAGAATGTGACCAGCGCAGTGGCTGCTATTGGGCGGAAATGTAATCACAACGCTGCGGCATGGGGTTGAACCAGGGCGCTCAGCAACTCCATGCCGGTGGCACTGGTGGACGCACCGCCGCCCTCGCGCTGGGCGAAACCGGTCCAGTCCGCACTGGCCACCCGCCTCAACTCTGTCGGTTCTACCGGCAGCCAACGCATGGGCCAGAAAGGCAGGCGTCTCTGCCCCACCCTGCCCCGCTGCAGTTCGATCAGGCCACTGTGGCTGCTGGCACCCAGTACCCGGGAATATGCCACCTGCAGGCCATCGTCCGGGCCTTCCATGTATTGCAGAAAGCGCCCGCCATCGAACAGCAGGACGCCGGTGACGCCGGCATCACGGTTGAAACGTGCTGCGTCATCCACGATTTCGCACAGCCTGCCCCCGGTCTGGCCGAGCCGGCTGGCGGCAATATCCACAGCGGCCTCGCTGGTATACACAACGGCTCTGATGGGCACGTTCGACCTCCCCACAGTGGGCTCTCGACCGTACCAGAAGGTCGGTTGAGGCAGCTCAGAGGCTCAGCGTGAAACAAAACAATTCAGTGAAATGTGAAAATGAACCCGAACAGGATTCACGCCATGCACTGCTGCCCCATGGCATGAAAAAGGTCTGCCCCCGAGATCGACTTCATGCCTGACACCGGACTCTTCTACATCTTTTCAGTGGACTATGCGACCGATGCGCGAGGCTGCATCGATCAGGTCACCTCTCTCGCCTTCCGCTGCAACCAGTGCCGCCACGTGTCCCGCGCCGACGCGGAACTGAAGCGGATGACGGGGGGCACGCTGCTGACCTGCGGAAAATGCGGGGCGCACCAGGCCGTCAGCAATGCGCGCCTGGTGGATGGCGAACATCTGGCGGCAACCGGCCAATCTGCCGCAGCGGCCGACCAACGCTGAGCTCAGTTCCGATGCGCGCCCAGTGCACGGCGTGAGGGAGATGCATGCATCTGCGCACTCGATGCGCATCCGCCGTTCACTGCATCTACCCCGCGCCCCAACACCGGCCGGGATAGCCTCGTCGCTCCTGACCCCGCTGGAGCGCACCATGGCTATCAAGACCGCTGAAGACCTTTTCATCCACGAACTGTCCGACATCTACAGTGCCGAGAAGCAGCTGACCAAGGCCCTGCCGCGCCTCGCCCGGGCCTCAGAGAACCCCGCACTTGCCGCCGCGTTCGAGACCCACCTGGAAGAGACCCAGGGCCAGATCGAGCGCATCGACCAGGTGGTGGAAGTGCTTGGCATCCGCTTGAAGCGGATCAAGTGCGCGGCGATGGAAGGGCTGGTGGAAGAAGGCAAGGAAGTCATCGAGAGCATTGACAAGGGACCGGTGCGTGATGCCGCCCTGATTGGGGGCGCGCAGAAGGTCGAGCATTACGAAATCGCTTCCTACGGCACCATCGCCGCGCTGGCCAAGCAGCTCGGATACAAGGAGGCTTTGCCGCTGCTGCTGGAAACGCTGGAAGAAGAAAAGGCCACGGACGAGAAGCTGACCCTGCTGGCCAAGAGCGGCGGCAACGCCAAGGCCGCCCAGGCCGCATGATCGCAGGTGCACCGCAGATCAGCCTGCGCGTCGCTCCCCAAGGGGGCAGCGCGCTCCTGCACGAAGATGACGCATGAATCCTGATCTAATTGGATGGGCCGCCACAGCCGTACTGATGGCCACGCTGGTCCGGCAGATGGTCAAGCAATGGCACTCGCCTCACCCGGACACCGTCTCGAAGTGGCTTTTCATCGGGCAGATGACCGCGTCTACGCTGTTCACGATCTACAGCGCGCTGCTGGGCGCCACCGTGTTCGTGGTCACCAACCTGCTGGTGCTGGCAACCGCGCTGATCGGACAGGTACTGGCGTGGCGCCGCAGCCGTGCAACGGCTTCGAGCTCATCCGGATGAAGCACGCCGCCTTGATTGTTGACGTCGCCTCTACGCTGGCTTGATGCGGGTGCTCACGCGTTGACGTTTACCGTTGTCGTGCCCCCGCACGACGCGGCCCAATGAATCAGGAAATGTCATGTGTCAGGCGGCGCCGGCGCGCTGATCCGTGCTGCCGGAAACGGACAGGCAGTGGCGGCCTGACACCTCGGAGCCCGTCATGGAACAGCCCACCGCTCTGCTCATCATCGATCTTTTCAGCCTGTTCGACTTTCCGCAGGGGCGGCAACTGGCTCCGTACGCGGTACACGCAGCACAGCGCACCGCCCGCCTGCGTTCTGCATTCGACACGCAGCGGTGGCCGGTGATCTACGCCAATGACAACTTCGGCAACTGGCAGCGCGACTTCCCGCAGCTGGTCGAGGCCTGCCGGCAGAAGGGCGGAGCCCCGGCGCAGATCGTCGAGTACCTTGCCCCCAGCGAGGAACACTACTTCATCCTCAAGCCGAAGCATTCCGCCTTCCTCGCCACGCCGCTGGCGGTGCTTCTGGCCAAGCTCGGCGCCAGGCGGTTGGTGTTGGCCGGCATGGCACTGGACTCGTGCGTGCTGGCCACTGCCATCGATGCCAACTCGCGCGAGTACGCGACGGTGGTCGCACGGGAAGCGGTCGCCGCCCTGCCCGACCGCCGCCGTCCCGCCCTGCAGACCCTTCAGCGATCGGGCGCCGTCGAAATACTCAGCAACCGCCAGATCATCGCGTCGCTGTCATCCAAGCGCTCACATCAACGCACGGGCCTGGTACCACCGCGCTGAACCGAGCCTCTCGCGAGGGAGCGCTTCTTCGCCGCTGGCCGCGGCGTCCGAGCGCGATAATCGACCTGGCATACCGGACAGTAGAAGGTGCGCCGATGGGTGGTCCCCATATAGACCTTGCTGACCGGACCACCACAACGGGGACATGTCCGCCGGGTGTGCACCTGCCAGTGCTTTTTCAGCTCGAACCCGCGCTTCCATTGCAGGAAGTCGAAACTGTATTCGCGGGCCTGCCTGACCAGTTCGGCAAGCTTGCGCGGCGGAACATCGCCTACATGGTTGGCCGGATGGACCCGGATGCGGAACAGCACCTCGTTCTTGATGATGTTGCCCACACCGGAGAACAGTGTCTGGTCCAGCAGGGCATCGCAGACCAGGACATCGGGCATCGACTTCAGGCGACGACGGGCAAGCCGGGGGTCCCACAGGTCGCTCATCACGTCGGCACGCCAGTCGTAGACCTCGTCCAACGGCTGATCGATCAGCTTCACCGAGCAGGTGTAGAAGTTCAGCTCGCCGTTGTCAAAGCGCAGCGATACCCGCGCTGGCGTCTCCTTGCGCTCGTCGATGCGCCAGCTGCCGAACATCATCAGGTGGATGCGCAGAGTGACGTGGCTGAACTCCAGCAGGAAATGCTTGCCCCAGCTGCGCACGGCCCGCACCCGGCGTCCCTGCAGGCAAGCCAGGTCGAGCGTGCTGTTGCCACTGACGCTGCGAACGGTCTTTCCCTTGAACCTGGCGGCGGCCTCGCGCAGCAGCACGATGGAAGGACCTTCAGGCATTGGCGTGCTCCAGCATCGACTGCAGTTGCAGTGCATTGGGCACGGCGTGGCCGTGCGCCGTGTTGTCAAGGATGATCCACGCCTCCCCCGCCTGGGCGGCCTGTAGTGCGGCGGCCGCCAGACTGGAAAGTTCCGGTTGCTGGTAGGCGCTGTAGTACATGCGCGGCTGCCCGTGCCACCGCCAATAGCTCCAGTGCCTGGCTCCGCCCGGCTGATCAGCCCCTGCAACCGGGGCGGGATCGGCCGCCACCCGAGCAATGCCGTGGTCATCCAGCAGCGCGTCGGCCTTGTCGTCGAACCAGCTCGGGTGGCGTGGTTCGCAGGCGACCTGCACGGCGCTGCGACGGCGCAGCGCCCGGAAGAAGGCCGAGGCCGTGCGGCCATCGTAGGCCAGGCTTGGCGGCAGCTGCAGCAACAGGGCGCCCAGCCGATCCCCCAGATGTGCCACCGCGTGCAGGAACGTGTCGAGCAACGGCGCAGCACCGCGCAGGCGCGCGTCATGGGAAATGGCCTGGGGCATCTTCACCGAGAAACGGAAACCGTGCGGCACGCTGGCCGCCCAGCGCGCATACGTGGCGGGCTGATGTGGCCTGTAGAACGACGAATTGATCTCCACGATCGGAAAGCGCGATGCATAGCGCTGCAGCGCGCTGTCTCCCGCAGCGAATGCGTGGGCGGTGTCTGTGGGCAGCGACCAGCCTGCGCAACCGACGGCAACCGGGTGGCCCGGTCGCGGTTTACGGAGTTCACGTGCCATGGCGCTACGGTGGCGACAGGCCCGTAGCAACATGGTGAACACGCGTTGGCAGCGGCGTGAAGCCCACGCTGCCAGGCGTGGCGGGCCTACTGCTGGCAGGTTGCCGTGGATCGCCCATCGCTGCTCAGAGGCTGGCGTTGACCATGGCGCCTGCCGGTTGCTGTGGCACCGGCATGGAATGCCCGTTGCGCGGTGCAACGCGTTCGTGGGTGGCGGCCAGTACCTGGTTCACCCGATGGAGCGTGCCACGGCCACCTGGCTCGATACCGATGATGTAGACGAAGCGGCCGTCACAGCGCGACTGCGCCGATTCAAGCCCCTCCGTTTCAGCAATCACGCGCTTCAGTGCCTTCTCCCAGGCCCTGCCGGGGGGCGATGCCAGCTCCACCACCACCGCGGTTTCCCCGCAGTCCAGCGGCATCACCTCCACGCGCAGAATGCGCGGCGCCCTGGTGGTCTCGGTGCTACCCATTTCCAGTCCTCCTCGGCCAATGACGGCGGAAGTATCCACGTCCGGCGCCAAGGCGCCGTCAAGAATGGATGGCCGTTGCGTGCAGGCACAGCGGGAGCTCTGACGGCACGCCGTCCGGGCCGGCGCGGCGCCCTCGCGGCAGGCGCCAAACACGCCGCCACCATCATGGTGTCAGCACGATCTTCCTGCATTCGTCATCCTTCGCATCGAACATCGCATAGCCTTGTGCCGCGTCCGCCAAGCGCATCCGGTGGGAGATGATGTTGCCCGGGTCCAGCCTGCCCTCGACGATCGCGGTCAGCAGCTCCGGCATCAGGCCTTGGACGTGGGTCTGGCCCATCTTGAAGGTCAGGCCCTTGTCGAAGGCATCACCGAGCAGGAATCCGTGGATGAAACCCGCATAGACGCCGGGAATGCTGACCACTCCACCACGGCGGGCGGCGGCGATGCACTGACGGATCGCGACCCCGCTGCTGCCTTCCAGTTTGACAGCGGTCAGCGCGCTTTCCAGTGCACTGCCCTCCGCTTCAAAGCCGACCGCCTCGATGCAGGCGTCCACGCCGCGACCGCTGGTCTGACCGACGATGTAGTCGGCCGGATCATCCACCTTGCTGAAATCAATCGGCGTCACGGCGTAGGTGCGCTGGGCGAATTCCAGGCGATAGGCAAGATGATCGACCATGAAGATCGTCTGGGCGCCCAGCAGGCGGCAGCACGCCGCGCTCATCAGGCCTACCGGGCCTGCGCCGAAGATCGCGACGGTCGAGCCAGGCTTCACCCCGGCATTGAGTGCCGCCTGGTAGCCCGTCGGCAGGATGTCGGACAGGAACAGCACCTGCTCGTCGGCGACGCCGTCGGGGATGCGCAACGGGCCGACGTTGGCTTTGGGCACCCGCACGAACTCGGCCTGGCCACCGGCCACACCGCCGTACAGGTGGCTGTATCCGAACAGCGCTGCCGGCGGCAGCATGCCCTTGGCGTTCATTGCCGCGCCCTTTCCCGGGTTGGTGGTCTCGCAGGCTGCGTACTCCGCCAGGCGGCAGTGGAAGCAGTCGCCACAGGCGATCACGAACGGAATGACCACCCTGTCGCCGGGGCGAACCTGGGTGACACCCGCGCCCACCTCTTCCACCACGCCCATGAACTCATGGCCGAGCACGTCTCCGCTGTGGAGGTCAGGGATCTTGCCTCGGTACAGATGCAGATCCGATCCACAGATGGCCGTGGCGGTCACCCGCAGAATGAGGTCGTCGTCGGCGGCGAGCACGGGGTCGGGAACGGTTTCCACGCGTACGTCCTTGCGGCCGTGATAGGTCAGTGCCTGCATCATCTGTCTCCTGCCGTTGCGGAGCGTCCAGAGTCACACGCGTCGCGCCCGCGGGCGGTGACTGTCCGGTGTGCGTCCCGTCCATATCAACGCAACGCCACGTCAAGCACCGGGCTCCTCACATCCATCAGGCAGATCGTTCACGGTCGTTTCGACGTCTTGCGCGCAGGCTCTGCCGCGGCATGTAGGCAAGCGGAGCAAGAGCATGTGGAAACGCAATGGTCTATCACTGGTGTTGCTGGCGCTCATGCTGCTGTTCCTGGGGGGACAGGTGGCCGCGGGACTGCAGGTCCACAACGAGGAACTGCTGCAGCATGGCAGGACGCCGCTGGATCTGTGGCAGTACCTGCGCAGCGGTCACTTCATGAGCGCCACGTTCGAGAACTGGGAAAGCGAATTCCTGCAGATGGGCATGTACGTGCTGTTGACCGTCTCCCTGCGTCAACGGGGCTCTGCCGAGTCGCGCCCGATCGACCCGGCACAGGAACAGGAGCGCGTGGAAGACGGCCCTACGCCCTGGCCGGTGCGACGTGGCGGAGTGTGGAAGGCGGTGTACGGCCACTCGCTGGCCATCGCGTTCGGGCTGATGTTCCTGCTCAGCCTCATCCTGCACGCCATCGGCAGCTGGCGCTCGCAATGCGTTGAGCAGCAATTGCAGGGTCTGCCGGCACCGGGCTTCCTTGAGCATGTGTTGGGCAGCACGTTCTGGTTCGAGTCGATGCAGAACTGGCAGAGTGAATTCCTGGCCGTACTGTCACTGGTGGTACTGACCATCTTCCTGCGGCAGAAAGACTCGCCGCAGTCCAAACCGGTGCAGGCCCCGCATTCGCAGACCGGCGACTGAGCCGGCCAGGCACCGATCAGCCGGTGCCAGTCAACTGACAGACGACAGGGGCGCCCTGCTGTTCCAGCGTCAGCCCGGCAAGATAGTCGGCGAAACCGCCGCGGGCCCGTCCAAGCAGGCGGGCGCTGGTGGTCACGACCGGGGCCCCGGCCCAGCGCACGCTGGCTCCCGCCGCCGCCAGCCGATGTACCAGGTCCACGTCTTCGCCACAACCCAGCGCGGCGAAACCGCCGACAGCACGGTAAGCCTGCGCCGAGACACCCAGGTTGGCGCCGTGCACCCGCCCATGGCCATCGCCCCAGCGCTCGCTGCGCCGGAACAGCCTGCGCAGATGCCGGCTGCGGCGGCCGCTGGCGGCCACGTCCACCACGCCACAGAACGCATCGCTGCGGCCATCCAGCTGCGCGGCTAGCCACTGCGGCGGCACGGTGCCGTCGGCGTCGGTGCTCGCCAGCCACCGCGCCCCCTGCTGCAGCAGCCGTGCAGCTGCAGCAGCGCGGGCAGCGCCGACACAACGCGCCTGCAGGTCGATGGTTTCCACCTGCAGCTCCCTGCAGATGACCGCCGTCGAATCACTGCAGGCATCCAGTGCCACTACGATGCGCACCTCGCGTCCGTTCAGGCCAGGGTGCCGGGCCGCCCTCTGCAATGAGCGCAGGCAGCTGCCGATCGTGGCGGCCTCGTTGTGCGCGGGCACCAGCACGCCGATCATCGCAGCGCCTCTTCCCGGGCCAGCGACAGCGGACGGCGCGTCCAGCCTTGCAGTACGAAATCGGCATCGCGGTAGCAGAACGCTTCCTGCAGTCCCCGCCCGAGGTGCTGGTGAACCAGTGCCGTGGCGCTGGCGCGTCCCGGGAAGGCAGGCAGCCAGTGGCAAGCAACAAGCAGCCCCTCATCCTTCAGCGCCGCGTGGATGCCGCTGCGCAGCGCGGGCAGTGCCTCCGGTGCAAGGTAATAGCCCATTTCACCGCAGACGATCAGGTCGAAGCGCCCGGCGGGCCATTGTTGCGGATGGCTGGCGCAGTGCACCTGGACATGCGGCAGGTGGGCCAGGTTGCGGCGCGCCTGGAAGGTGGCACGGGGGCTGATGTCAGTGGCGAGCAGGCGTTCGCAGCGGGGCGCCAGCGCTTCAGTCAGCACCCCGTTGGAGCAGCCCAGCTCCCAGCCGCGGCTGAACCTGGCACGCGGCAGGCTTGCGAGCAGCAACGCGCGTTTGCGTTGTTCGTACCACCGGCTGCGGTAGCCGAAGGGATCTTCAGCGGCATGCAGCTGGTCGAAATAGGGTTGCGCACTCATGCCAGGAATACCTCGTTTTTCCGGGAGAATCGGGCAAGGATGTGGGCTGGCAGGATTGGCTCCGCGCGCAGGCGGGGGACGGTCCCGATCTGGGTGCGGAAGCGGGCGATGGCCCGTGCCTTGCGATCAACGGCGTTGGAGATGTCCAGCACTTTCGGCGCCTCCCACGCCATGTGTGCGTGCGCAGGCTCCAGCCAATGCCAGCCCCACACGGGGTATTCCAGGCGCGCGCAGCCTGCCGCGTGAGCCGCACGACACGCGGCCCGGCCTGCGGCCTCGTGATCGGGGTGGCCATCGAACCGCCATGGCGCAAGCACCAGGTCGCCGTCGCGCAGAGTGCGCTGCAACCAGCCTTCCAGTTCCAGTTCGTGTGCGCTCACCGCGCCATCGTCGATGCCGAGATGGCAGATCGCCTCGGCGCCGATCGCCAGCTCGGCCAGTGCCGCGCGCAGTTCTTCGCGGCGCGCGTTGCGAAGACGTTGGGGCGTCCACCAGCGCTCGTCCGGATAACAAGCCTCGCCATCGGTCACGGCAACGACCTGCACCGCCACACCACGCTCGACGGCACCACACAGCAATCCGCCACACCCGAGGATCTCGTCGTCGGGATGGGGCGCCACCACGACGATCCGGGCGGCCTCTCCGCACAGGTCCGCCAAGCCGATGCTGGGCTGCTTCCACAGCCAGTCGCACTGCTGCCATGCGTGCTCGTTCGACCCGGTGCCGTGGATGGTGGCTACAGGCTCCACGGTCCCTCCTGCAGTGCCCGTTGTGCGCCCAGCCAGGCCCAGTCCTTGTCTGCATGGCTCTGCCGCAGAAAGACGGTCAGATCCGCCCATCGCTGCGCGTGCGTGGCCTCCATGCACATGGGGGCCGGCCCCAAGGCACGGCCTGCAAGGTCAAGCACCTCGCTGGCGGCACGTTCCACGACGCTGCGGACACGGACAACGTCCTCGCGGTGTGGCAGATCAGGTGCCTGATCGATCTTCACTGCCAACTCGCGCAGGAGCGCCGCCGCCGGCGCCAATGCCAGGTCCACCTTGCCCAGCAGCCGCGCACGCAGGCCCTCGGCGCAGGCCGCTTGCATGCGTTCGGCCAATGCGGTGGCAGCGCCGAACCAGACGGCCGCGATGCCTGCACCGCCATGCCAGAAGCCGGGCCGCTGCAGGTAGGCATCGCGCTTCCCCACCGCCTCGGCCAGCGCAGCGTTGAAACGAACGGTGGTGGAGCGGATTCCGGCCATGCCTACTGCTGGCCACGGATCGGCGTCCAGCGACTGCCAATCCGCAGCGGCAACGCTGTACAGCTGCACTGCATCGGGCAAGCGAACCGTCACCAGGGCGGCATCGACGAACATGCTGCCCGAACACCATGGCTTGTCGCCATGCAGGCGGTTGAACGCATCGGCGCGCACGGTGCAGGCAGGGCCCTCGGCCGCCCACACCGCCCATAGCGTGCCGTCGGCCGGTGCCGGTGCACCCAGGTCGTGCAGGATGGCGGCGGCATCGTAGTGGGCTTCGAGAACCTTCGCCAGGCACAGGTCCTCAGCGCCCAGCCGGGCCAGCGCGCGCCATCGCTGCAACGTGTTGCCGGCGCCAGGCTGTGGCAGCGCAGGCTGCAGCAACAGCGCGTGGCGGGCCCGGTCGGCGAGTGCGGGGGTGCAAACGGTTGCGGGGATGGAAACGGTATCAAGCATGTCGGGCCGAACGGAGGGGGCCCGCAGAACGTAGAGCGGAGGCGGTCACGTTGCTGTCTTCGGTGCGTGGCGAGCGCATGAAACCGCTGCCCCTCCTCCGCCGCCTGTCATGATGCTTCCCGCTCTGCTGGCGGGTCACAGCCCCCGCGCCTTCGCCTGATCGGCCTGCGCCGCCCGCGTCAGGGTGCGACCCCGGCGTGCGCCGCATCCGGCCGGCGGCGGTAATGCAACGCGAACAGGTACAACCCCGTGAACAACTGCAGGAACAACGGCGGCAGAGGCGAATAGGTGAGCCAGGCCGGCGGCTCGCCCTGCCCCAGCCAGCGCGCCGCGAAGTTGGCGATCACTGTCAGCGTGAAAACGATCGAGGTCCAGCGGTGCACCGGACGCGCCCAGCTGCCAGCCCTCACTGCGGCTTCCTCGCGGCAGTCTTCGCAGGGCGCTCGATCATCTTCCAGCCATTGCCGGACGGATCACGGAAGCCGGCATCCACCGCACCGTAGCGCTCCACCGGCTCCTGGGTGAATTCCACGCCACGGGCCAGCAGTTGTTCGTAGCTGGCGCGGCAATCATCCACCGCCAGCACCAGCGGTGGCATCGCGCCCTTGGCCACCATCTGCTGCAGGGTCAGCGCAGTGGCCGCGTCGTGCACCGGCGGTCCCGGCTTGAACAGCCCGAGCTGGAAGCTCTCTTCGCCGCCCGAATGCACCGTAAGCCAGCGATAGTCGCCGTTGCCCACGTCGGTGTGCACCTTGAAGCCGAGCGCGTTGACGTAGAAATCGAGCGCTGCGTCCTGGTCGTGCACATACAGGCCGACCACATTCACCATGCCAGTCATAGGATCCTCCCTCAGGTGGGATCTACGCTAACAAGGCCGGTGCGGCGGCGCTTCTCCAAAACTGCGATCTTCAGGTCCGGGCGCCGTGCGGCACGCGCATGGCACTCCGGAACCGGCCCCTGCGCCGGGGCATCGGTCCGCTCGCGGTCGCGGACGGCGCCGGGGCTGTCGCCGGTGATATCGCGGAAGATCCGGCCGAAGGTGCCCAGGCTGGTCCAGCCGGTCTGCAGTGCGATCTCGGTGATCGGCAGGTCGGTATCGCGCAGCAGAGCGACCGCGCGCTCGATGCGGCGGCTGAGCAGATAGCGGTGCGGCGGCACCCCGAAGGCGTCCTTGAAGGAGCGCGCGAAATGGGCCGCGGAAACCGCACTGATCCCGGCCAGCCGCGCCACCGGCCAGTCTTCATGGCTGGCCCGGTCCATGTGGTCCTTGGCTCGTAGCAGGCGGCGCAGCAGTTCGGGGCTCTGGGACATGCGCCCAGCGTAGCGCAGAAGGCGACGGTGCTTTCGATGGATCGCGGGCAGTGGGATACTGCGCCTGCCGTAGCCGGCCTGAAGCCGCTCCTGGCCCCCAATTTCAAGGATGACCCCGATGCGCAGGATGCACTTCGTCGGCACGCTGTTGAGCGTGGCCTGTCTTTCCGTTTCGCCCGCCTGGGCTGCGGAAGATCCCGATTCATTGGCCCTGTGCGAGCAGGTAGCGCCGCTGATGGACGCCGACGACTTCAAGGCGCTGGATGCCATGGCCGAGCGCTTCCGCAAGGGCCAGCGCAACGCCAGCGGCTATTCCAACCTCAGCCGTTTCTACATCTGCATGTCACGGCGCATCGGCACCGCGCATCAGGACGTGCAGCAGTGGAATGACTGGACCGCGTGGGCCGCACGCTGGATCCGGCAGTCGCCGCGTTCTCCGTCGGCCCACCTGGTCGCCGCGCGCGTGCCGCTCAACCTGGCCTGGAGCTTCCGTGGCGATGGTTATGCGAACGAGGTGACGGCGCAGGACTGGCAGCAGTTCAACGAGTACAACGCGGTGTCAGCAGCCTATATGCAGGAGCACAAGGCGATCGCCAAGCGCGACCCCTACTGGTATGAAATGTCGCTCCTGATCGCCTTGCGGCAAGGCGTGGACGAAGCAGCGTTCATGGCGTTGGTCGACGAAGGCAGCAAGCTCTTTCCCGACTATGACCCGCTGTATCTGATCGCGATGCAGCGCTTCACCCCGCACTGGCAGGGCGATACCCAGCAGATGGAAGCCTTCGCCCGGCATGCCATCGCACGAACATCCACGCGCCGCCGCGCCAGCCTGTATGCACGCCTGTACGCATCGGTCAGCGAAGGCGTGTCGGGACAGCAGCTGTTCCAGAACTCGGCAGTCGACTGGCCGCTGATGCGGCAGGGCTGGGAGGACATCCTGGCGGGGTATCCCACTGCATGGAACCTGGACGCGGCCGCCCGCCATGCCTGCCTCAGCAGCGACATGCCCGCCACGAAAGCGTGGCAGCGCCGGTTGCTGGCCGGACAGGGCATCGGTGAACCCTACCTGGGCATGGTCGTCGATTCGGCCGAGCGCCAGTGCCCGCCGGAGGGTACCTTCGCTCGCTGATCGTGCCCGGCCCCACGCGGCAGCCCCGCACGCGCGTCAGCGCGCCAAGGCCCGCGCGGTCTGCTCCTGTACGGCCCGCTCCTGTTGCTGCGCATCCTGCTGCGTGGCGTCGGTCCGCCCGGGTGCGTCCTGCAGCTTGCGTACCTGGTCCTCGACCGGGATGGCCACCGCCTGCGCGGTATCGGTGCGGGCGATCTGACGATCCGCGGCGTGCGGCTGGCCCTGCACTGCGAATGCATAGCGGCCATCGTCGCTGAGTACGGCCTCGTCGATCCGCTGCATGCCCTTGCCCTTGGCCGCGACCAGCAGCGCCATGCCCAGCCGTTCACTCATCGCATCAGGCTGACGCCCCATCGCCTGGTCGAGGCTGCTCACCGCCCCTTGGCTCTGCAGCCACAGGCGATGGTCCGGGCTTGCGCTGTGGCGTGGGTCCTGCCGGGGTAGCAACGGTGACGGCGGCGCCAGTGACTGCAGGTGCTCGCCCTGCACCGCCGCGTCGATCTTCTGCAGATCCTTGCCGCCCGCCGCGGCAATGTGGAACATGCGCTCGGCCATGCCGTACGTGGATTGCCCCTGGTTGCGTGCCAGCCCCAGGGCAAAGGCATCCACATCCTGCTGCGGCCTGCCGCTGCCTTCCTCGGCAAGCACCTGCCACGATGGCCCCAGCGTCGGGTTGTCCTTCACCATCGACTGGGTGCGCTCCATCAGCGTGCGCATCTGCGCCTCGCTGAAGCTCAGGGTGTTCAGTTCGCCGGCCTTCATCGGCCCGCGATCGCCGGCGGGGTCGCCGGACAGCGCCGCGTTGACCATCCCGGCAATCTGCTCGCCCTGCGCATGCCCGCGCAGGTCGAAGGTGAATTCGTAGCGGCGCTGCGCCGTGTCCTCCTGGCCATCGGCGCCGTAAGCGATGACGCGGGTTGCCGGCAGGTTGCCGCTGTACTGCACGTTGCGCAGTTCGGTGCGGCTGCCGTCTTCGCGGCTGACCTGCACCACGTCACCGCTGTTGCGTGCACCGGCCAGGTCGACACCAAACGTGTCGCCGAAGCCGACCTTCAGCCGCGTCTGCGAACTCATGCCCAGCCGCTCGACCGTGGCCAGATCCTGCACGCCCGCGGTCTGGCTGTTCAGCGTGCCGTTGTCGATGAACTGTTCATAGGCCTGGCGGCCTTCCGGTTGATTGATGTCGAAGGTCGCAGTGCGGACGGCCGAATGGCCGAGCGCGTCCTGGCGACCGGCGATCGCGCTGAGCCTGCCTGCATTGAATCCCATGCCATTGAAGGCTTCGACCGCCTCGTTCGGCCCGGTGGTGACGCGCACCCGGCCATCATCCAGGCGATCCACGCGGTAGCTGGCACCGCTCGCCTCGGTCGTCTGGGTTTGCATGGCGATGTTGCGAAAACTGCCTTCCAGTGCAGTGCCGGTGAACTGCTGGCCATCCAGGGTGACGCTGCCACCGTTGGGAATGGTCTGCGGATCGAAAGGATTGATGCGGGTGGGATCGACGTCCACCGCGTCGCTGGGCAGGCTGACCCTGTAGCGGCCGCGTACGCCGGTGCTGCTGGTGTCCTGGAAGCCGGCACCTTTCACGCTTGCACCGACCACCGACTCCATCGTCAGCAGGTAGTCCCTGCCACCGTCGGCTGTCGGGCTGCCGGCCATGTTCAACGACGTGCCTTGGAACTGCGATGCAAGACTGGACGCTGCGCGCTTCTGCTCGGCGCCCACCTTCAACGCCCCATCGCCCTCGTTCAACGTGACCGAGTAACCGCCGGCGGCAGCGCGGACCTCGCTGTTGGCCGAGGTGTAGGTCGGATCGAACGACGCCGTGGCGGCATCGCGCGGCGCATCCGGGGTTGCGCCTTCCTTGCTGGTCTGGGCATTCATGCCGTGACCTCCTTGAACAGAGACACGCTGATTATAGGGCGCAGCGTGTGCGGCACGTTCACATCGCGCCGCAGCGGCATCCACGATAGTGATGGTCATCTCATTCCACGCCGAGGGTCCATGCCCCGCTCCCTCGCCCCGCCGCAGCAATGGTTCCGTCACGGCCGCACGCTGCTGGCCGTGCTGCTGGGTCTGTATCTGCTGTACCTGCTCGCGGGCAATGTCTTTCTCAATACGCCGCTGTTCGATCAGGTCACCAATCGCAAGCCGCACAAGTTCGTGATGACCACCGGGCCCGCGATCACGCTGTTGCCGGGACATGTCATCGCCTGGAACGTGCAGATGCGCGGCCACGTCAATCATACGGTGTATGTGCTGCGCGCAGACCGGGCCAGTGCCCGCCTGGCATTGTTGCCCCTGTTCCAGCGTGAAGTGCGCGTGCCGTCGCTGCACGCGACCGGTGTGGCTGCGGAGATCGCGCGGGTGGATCAGGCCATTCCCTCACCACCGCGCGGTGACCGCGGCTGGACGTTGCGATTCGATGCGATTCACAGCGACAGCATCCGCAGCGTCCGCACGGGCAAGCTGTTGATCGTCGGCCAGGGCAGCGGCACCGTCGGCTTCGTCAAGCAGCTGCGCGGCGGGCCATCGGAGCTGCTGGACTCGGAGGTGGCTTTCGCGGATGCCGATGTGAGCATTGATGGCACCCAGCTGCTCGGCGACATGCAGTTGAAGTCGCAGTTCTCCTATCCACGGCACTACCGTGACCAGGCGCCGGGCCTGAAAAAGCTGGGCCTGCTGCATGCAGTGCTGGAGGTACAGGCGCGCAGCCAGGGGTTGCGCCTGGATACGGACACGCAACGACCCGCCGTTGCCAGCGCCGCCGTACCGGGGCAGCTGCAGGCCTCGCTTACCCTTGACCAGGGCGCGCTGCAGCCGGGCAGCCATGCCGTCTGGCGGGTTCCGTTGCAGGTAGGGGCCGGCGCACCGGACCGTGGAACGCTGGCGATACAGCTGGATGCTGCTCGCGATATCCGTCTGCAGGCGCGATTGCCGCAGCGCGATGGCACCGGTGCTGCACTGGACGCGGATCTGATCATTGCCGGGCGACACATTCCATTTGACGATCCCAGCGAGGTGCTGGGGCGCACCTCCGGCACGGTCAAGGGCGAATGGACCTTCACCTCGCTCAACTGGATTCCCGCACTGTTCGTGCAGAAGCCTTGGTTCCAGCTGCAGGGCGGCGGCGTGCTGCGCGCGGACCTGCGCCTGCAGAACGGCGAGCTGGCCGCCGGCAGCAGCGTCGATATTCCGGCGGCACGGGCGGTGGCAGAGGTGGCCGGCGTGCACCTGCAGGGAACGGCCAGCGCCCATGGACAACTGCGGGCCGGAACGCCGACGCGCGCCGTACTGGCAGTGAAGCTTCCTACGTTCAGCGCCCATGCCGGCGGCGCCAAAGGTGCCACGTTGTTCGATGGTCGCGATCTGGCGCTGACACTCACCGGTGACGGTCGTCTGCGCGAACTGCGCAAGGGGGTGCGCGCGCAGCTGCGTTTCGACGACGCAACCATTCCAGACCTCACCGCCTACAACCGCTACCTGGGCAACGGCCAGGTCCGGCTGCAGGGGGGCGCTGGCCAGGTGGGCGGCGACGTTGAACTTGATACCCAGGGCCGGGTCGGCAACGGCAGCGTGCGCCTGCGCAGTCAACGCGCACGGCTGCAGGTGGCCGGGCTCGACCTGCAGGGCGATGCGCGCGTGGATGGCAGGCTGCGGCGCGGCGACTTCAGCCAGCGCCGGTTCGATCTGGGCGGAAGTGTGATCGAGCTGCGCAATGTGCAGGTGGGTGACCAGCAGCGACCACAACCGTGGTGGGGCCGGGTCACCATCGCCCGCGGCGACATCGATGCGCAGTCACCCTTCCAGGTGGACGCACGTGCGGACCTCGCCATGCGCGACGCCAGACCACTGCTGGCGCTGTTTGCCGAGCGCAGCGATTATCCGCGCTGGGCGTTGTCCCTGCTCGATTCCGGCCAGGTGGATGCGCACACCCGACTGCGCTGGCGGGCCGGGCACTTGGTGCTGGATGGACTGCAGGCGGAAAACGAGCGGCTTTCACTGCGTGCGCGGCTGGATCTGCTGGAGCAGCGCAAGCGTGGCGACCTCTACCTGCGCTGGGGCCTGCTGGGCGCCGGCATCGAGCTGGATGGCCAGCGCCGGCAATGGCATCTGGCCGGCGCGCGCGAGTGGTTCGAGGGTCGGCCTGCGTTGTTGCCAGCCCCTGCACAGTCCAGCGCCGGTGGCACGGCCGACTGAACGGGCGCCTGCATCCAGTCAAGACGCATCTGCGTACAACGCGCTGTCACAACCGGTGGCAGTGCTGAAGGAGATACACCATGAATGTCCGCAGGCAGGCAGTTGGCCTTATCGGCTGGTTCTTCATCACTTTCCTCGCCGCTGCGCTGGGCGCCCGCGCCTCGATCTCGGCAGCCGACTTCTACGCAGGCCTCACCTTGCCTGCATGGGCACCGCCTGCCAGCGTGTTTGGCCCGGTGTGGACGGTGCTGTACGCGCTGATGGCATTGGCCGCGTGGCTGGTCTGGCGCCAGGGCGGATGGCGTGTGGCCAAGACTGCGCTGGTGCTCTACCTGCTGCAGCTGGCGCTCAATGTGCTGTGGAGCTGGCTGTTCTTCGGCTGGAAACAGGGGGCGCTGGCGTTTGCTGACATTCTGCTGTTGCTGGTGCTGATCGTGGCCACGGTGGTCGCCTTCCATCGCGTGCGCCCGGCAGCGGCGTGGCTGCTGCTGCCTTACCTGGCATGGGTGGCCTTCGCCAGCGCGCTCAACTACGCGGTGTGGCAGGCCAACCCGACCGTGCTCTAGCCGGACACGGCTTACAGAGCGTGTGGCGCCTGCCGCCACTGACGCAGCGCGCTGCCCCTGAAGGCCTGCTCACCGCAGCCGGTAGGACAGCGCAATACGCGTGCGGCAGAGGTGCTGACCAGTCCGTCGCCCTCCTGCGCCTTGAACACCAGCTCGCAGGACAGGCAGCGCGCCACCAGCGAATAGAGATGGACGATGCGGCCACTGCCGGGATCCTGCAGTGCATCGACATTCAGCAGGTCGAAACGACCGTTGTCAGGTGCGGGGCGCGCCGGGCGAAGCGGAGAGGACGATGGCTGCAGGTTCACGTCGATGCATCACAGAATGAGGAACCTCGACTGTAGTTGCCTCGATGTGCAGCAGATGTGCACCACGCGGTTCAATCTGCGGACGCCGCACCCAGCCGATTGATCTGCGCGCATTCCAGCACCTGCGGTGGGTCAGGCATCGTCGCCAGCACGATCATCGCGCGGCCGATGGCCTCGTTGCTGGTCACCAGTGAAGGCATGATGCGACCGGCGGCGGCCATGAGGGGACCACCGAAGCGGTACAGCGGCTTCAGCGCCGCATGGCGGGTGCCGGTTCCCTCCACGGGGCGCACCCCGGCAGGACGCAGCATGACGGTACGCACAGCGAGCTGCGCCAGCGCGGCCTCGGTCTCACCCTTGATGCGCAGCGGCATGATCCGGCTGTGTGGATTGGCGTGGGCACCGGAGACATACAGGAACCGGCCGTCTGGATTCGCCTCGGCCCATGCCGCAGCTACAGCCAGGGTGGCATCGAGCGTGACCTTCCGATACTCATCCTCGGCGGTGCCGACCGGCGGCGCGCCGGCGCAGTAGAAACAGGCATCGAATCCGGCCAGCTGCGGGCTCACGTTGCGGGCCTGCTGGAAATCCGCCAGCACGATCTGCTCGATGCGCGCGTCAAGCCCGGCCTTGCTGCGGACCAGAGCTGCGGTCCGCACCACCGGTGCCGAAGCAAGGCAGGCACGGGCAACGCCCTGCCCGACCAGTCCGGTCGCACCGGTCAGCAGAATCCGCAGCGGACGTGTCTGGTGCATGCGTTGACCTTGAAGAAGTCTAGAGTTTCACGAAGCGCTGGATCTTCCGTGCCAGCCAACCACTGAACACCAGCGGCGCGTCCAGCGCGGACACGCAGATGCACGGTACGCCAGGCGCCGTTACCGGCTGGTGCTCGACGTCCTCGTCCAGATCGGCAATATCGCCAGGTGCGAACAGGCCCAGTGCATCATTGTAGGAGCCTCGCAGGATCTGGGTCAGTTCGCTGCGGCCATGGCTGTGCATCGGCAGGCATTTGCCCGGCGCGATCTTCAGCATGATCAGCGATGGCATCTGCTCGGCGCGGATGCAATGCACGCCGGGGGCCATCCAGCGCCAGTGCAGCCGACCCAGCGAATCGCCAAAGTAGGGATGCAGCGACCTAGGCAGATGGTCCGGGTCGGCCTCGGGCCGTTCCGGCGGCATCGACCGCAGCGGGCTCGGCACCGTGCCGGCCTGGTTCACATCGAGCTGCGCAAGCATTGCCTCGCGCAGCCCCGCTCGCCGCGCCTCAGCCGCCGACGGCTGGGTCTGCTCCAGCAGTGCGGCGCCGATGGCCTCGGCTTCGCGCAGGCGCTGGCGGCAGTGCGGGCACTGTTCCAGATGGGTGCCGGCGACGATGCTCAGGGGCGTCGGCAGGGCGCCGGCGGCGTAGCTCATCAGCGTCGACTCATGCAGATGGTGGTGCGGATTCATGGTGCACCCCCGACCTTCGACTGCAACTGCAGGAACGCTCGTCGCAGGTGCGATTTGACCGTACCCAACGGCATGCCCAGCGCCTGCGCGATCTCGCTGTGGCTCTTGGCCTCGAAGTAGGACATCCGTACCAGGCGCGCCTGCGTGGCCGGCAGCTCGTTGATACGTTGGCGCAGGCGGGCATGGTCGGCAAACTGCTCGGCGCTGCTGCGCTCGCTGATGTCACCGGCAGCAGCGTCCTCAACCGCTTCCTGCACCTGCATCCAGCTGCGCTCACGGCGCACCCGATCGATGTGCAGGTTGCGGCCGATGCGATACAGCCAAGTGCTCAGCGCGCCCTGCGCAGGATCGAATTCGGCCGCGCGCAGCCACAGGCGCAGCAGGCATTCCTGGGCCAGTTCTTCGGCCACCGCTGCAGGTGCGCCAAGGCCGCGCAGATAGATGCACAGGCGCGGCATGAAGTGGTCGTAGATGCGCAGGAAGCAGTCACGGTCGCGCAGCCGGGCGACACCGTCCATCTCGCCGTTCCAGTTCGTCGGCTCGTTGCTGGGCTGCTGTGAACTGGACACGATCCGCGCGGTGTCGAAGGAAAGAGAGGGGCTGGCGGGTGGACGGTACATCGGCGGGGGCAGCCGTTGAGTGAAGAGGAGTCCTTGTCTCTACGCACAGCAGCGCCGGTTGGATGCACCCGGGATGGGCGCCAGCGTGCATCCAGTCGGTGCCGGCGCCCGTACAGGCGGGCAAGTCTCCCATGGATCGCCCCGATGCGTGCTGCCTGGTTGTTGATGGTCGCCCCCTGCGCCGTCGGTGCGGCGCCGCTGTTGCGTTCGGAGGGCGTTGCCACCCTGCCCAACGGAACCACTGCCTACCGCGAAGTGCATTGGCAGCGCGGGACCGGCGATGGCAGCGAGCGCTGGGTGGAGTACCTCTGCCCTGCGGGGCAACCGTTCGCCCGCAAACAGATGCCCGCCGCCGCGCGGCTGCAGGCGCGGGGCTATGTACTGCAGGACGCACGCAGCGGCCAGGCGGCCCGCGTGGTGGTCGGCCGCGACGGGGTCCAGGTCGACTGGAAGGAAGACAGGTCTGCGCCTTCACGAACGAAGCAGCTGCCTCTACCAGCGGACGCCGTGATCGACGTCGGTTTCGATGCCGCCGTGCGGGGACACTGGCAGACGCTGCTGGATGGAAGGCCGGTCAGCCTGCCTTTCCTGGTGCCCGGCCGGCAGCGCTTCTACCCCGTGCAGGTGCAGTACCAGGGCGCCGTGCGCTGGCAGGGGCGTGCCGCCCACGCCGTGGATGTCCGTCTTGACACATGGTTCGGCGCGGTGGCCCCGCGTCTGTCGCTGGTCTACGCCGATGCCGATCGCCGTCTGCTGGAATTCCGTGGCACCAGCAACCTGCGCGATGCGCGTGGCAACTACCCGCAGGTGACCGTGCGCTTTGCCACCGCCGCCACCGAGCAGCCGGAGCAACGCTGGCGCGATGACCTGCAGCAACCGCTGGTATCGAGCTGCGTTGTTACGGCCAAGTGAAAACGCAGTCGAGTGCAATCGTCTGCATCCAACCGGCACCACAACACGTAGAGGTAGGCAATCGACTTCCTCGGGCTCCCGTCCATGGCATCCGCAGCGCCTCCACTCCGCAGACGTTCGCGCCTGTTGCGCACCTTGAAGCGCTGGTTCGATACCGATGCCGGAAGCGAAGCGGCGGCGGACGGCGGTCAGGGTGACCGCATCGACTGGCTGCGCGCCCTGCCCTTCGCGCTGTTGCACGTGGCCTGCCTCGGGGTGATCTGGGTAGGCGTGTCCTGGACGGCGGTTGCGGTCGCAGTGTTCCTGTACGCGATCAGGATGTTCGCCATCACCGCGTTCTATCACCGTTACTTCTCGCACCGCACCTTCGAGGCATCGCGCACCGTGCAGTTCGTGTTCGCCGTCATCGGTGCCGCCAGCGTGCAGCGTGGCCCGCTCTGGTGGGCAGCACACCACCGCCATCACCACCGCCACGCCGATCAACCGCAGGACCCGCATTCCCCTCGCCAGGGCGGATTCTGGCGCAGCCACATGGGATGGTTCCTCACCCGCGGCGCCTTTGCCACCGATCTGCAGCGTATTCCCGATCTGGCCAAATACCCCGAGCTGCGCTGGCTGGACCGGTTCGACACCGTGGTGCCCGTGTTGCTGGCCGCTGCGCTGTACGGCCTCGGTGCGGTACTCGAGCGCGTGGCCCCGGCGTTGCACACCAGCGGCCCGCAGCTGCTGGTGTGGGGCTTCTTCATCTCCACCGTCGTGCTGTTCCATGCCACGGTCACCATCAATTCGCTGGCTCACCGCTTCGGCCGGCGCCGCTTCGAGACCCGCGATGACAGCCGCAACAACCTGTGGCTGGCCCTGCTGACCTTCGGTGAGGGCTGGCACAACAACCATCACTTCTTCCCCGGCACCGCGCGCCAGGGCTTCCGCTGGTGGGAGATCGACATCAGCTGGTATGGCCTGCGGATGATGGCTGCGCTGGGCCTGGTGAAGGGCCTCAAGCCGATCCCGGCCTGGGTGCTCGCCAAGGCGAGGCACTGACATGCGCATCGCGATCATCGGGTCCGGCATCGCCGGTCTGGCCAGCGCGTGGTGGCTGGACGGCGAGCATGACGTCACCCTGTTCGAGGCCAACGACTACCTGGGCGGCCACACCCACACCCACGACGTGACGGTGGACGGACGCAGGATGGCGGTCGACACCGGGTTCATCGTCTTCAATCCGCACCACTACCCGCTGTTGTCGGCCCTGTTCGATGAACTTGGGGTGGCCTCGCAGCCCACCACGATGAGCTTCTCGATGCACAGCGAGCGCAGCGGCGTGGAATACAACGCCACCTCGCTGGATGGCCTGTTCTGCCAGCGAAGAAACCTGGTGTCCCCGCGCTTCTGGGGCATGCTGGCCGACCTGCGGCGCTTCTATCGTGACGCCCCCCTGCTGCTCGGCGAGGAGCAGGGACCTACGCTGGGCCAGTACCTGCACAGCCAGCGCTATGGCGAGGCGTTCGTGCAGGAACATCTGCTGCCGATGGCCTCGGCGCTGTGGTCATCACCGACCGCGCAGGTGCTGGACTTTCCGGCGCGCTATCTGGTGCAGTTCATGGCCAACCACCAGATGCTGCAGATGACCGGGCGCGCGTCCTGGCGCGTGGTCAAGGGCGGCTCGGCCCGCTATGTGGATGCGCTGCGTGCGCGCTGGCGGGTACACGAGCGGCTGGAATGCCCCGTGCACGCAGTCGAGCGCATGCCCTGGGGCGCGCGTGTGCACACGGCGAACGGCATTGAAGGCTTCGATGAGGTGATCCTGGCCTGTCACAGCGACCAGGCCCTGGCCCTGCTGCCAGACGCGGATCCGGTTGAGCAGGCGGTGCTGGGTGCGATCCGCTACCAGCCCAACGAGGCCGTGCTGCACACCGATGCCTCGCTGCTGCCTGCCAACCGCAAGGCCTGGGCGGCCTGGAATGCGCATGTGCCGCACGATCCTTCCGCGCCCTGCACGGTCAGCTACTGCATGAACCTGCTGCAGGGCCTGCCCGGCGACACTCCGTTGGTGGTGACCCTAAACCGCAGCGAGGCCATCGATCCGGCCAAGGTGCTGCGCCGCCTGAAGTACGCACATCCGATACATGACCATGTTGCGGTACAGGCACAACAGCGCTGGGGCGAGGTGCAGGGACATCGGCACACCTGGTTTGCCGGTGCCTACTGGGGCTGGGGATTCCATGAGGACGGCATCCGCAGTGCCCGCCGCGTAGTCGACGCGCTGCAGGCGCGCTCGTTCCACAACGGCATCGCGCAGCAGATGGAGGTGCCTGCGTGAGCGCCAGCGCCATCTACTTCGGCCACGTCGAGCATCGTCGCTACCACCCGCATGCGCACGCGTTCCGCTACCCGATCGCGCAGCTGCTGCTGGACCTGGACGAGCTGGACCAGGTATTTGCCGGGCGCTGGCTGTGGTCGGTCGGTCGCCGCAACCTGGCAGAGTTCCGCCGCAGCGACTACTTCGGCGATCCTTCACTCTGCCTGGCCAACGCCGTGCGCGATCATGCGGCCACGGTGCTCGGGCGGCGCCCCGATGGTCCGGTACGCCTGCTGACCCACCTGCGGTTCGGCGGCCACGTGTTCAATCCGGTCAGCTTCTACTACTGCTACCACGCAGACGGCGAAACCCTGGACTGCATCGTCGCCGAGATCACCAACACCCCCTGGAAGGAGCGGCACGCCTACGTGCTGCCGGTCGAAACCGCGGTGCGGCAGGGTCGCGCCCTGCGCTGGCAGTTCGACAAGGCCTTCCACGTTTCCCCCTTCATGCCTATGGATTGCGCCTATGACTGGCGCTTTACCGCGCCCGCTGATGACCTGCGCGTGCACATGCAGGTCTGGCGCGACGGCCAACGCCAGTTCGATGCCACCCAGAGCATGCAGCGGCGGCCCATTGATGGCCGCGGACTTGCCCGGGTGCTGGCCGGCTACCCCTTGATGAGCGCGCAGGTGGTCGCCGCCATCCATTGGCAGGCACTGCGCCTCTGGCTCAAGCGCAACCCTGTGCACGACCATCCTTCCCTAGCCGAGAAACCGCGATGAACGAAATGACCCCCTCGGCCACCCTGCCCCAGCCAGGCACCCTGGACGCGTTCCTGCGCCGGCGCCTGCTGGCCCAGCTTGCGCCGCTGCACAACGGTCGCCTGTGCGTGCGCGATGCGTTTGGCGAGGTGCAGCTGGGCAACGCAGGCAGCGACCTGCACGTTACCGTGACCATCGACGACCCGGCGTTCTACCGCAAGGTAGCCGCGAACGGCAGCGTTGGCGCCGGCGAGAGCTATATCAACGGTGATTGGCGCTGCGATGATCTGGTGGCGCTGGTCCAGCTGTTGGTGCGCAACCGCGACCTGCTTGATGGCATGGAACGCGGGCCGGCGCGCATCGGCGGCTGGCTGCTGCGCGGCTGGAACCGGCTGCGGCGCAACAGCCGCGAAGGCAGCCGTCGCAACATCGCAGCCCATTACGACCTGGGCAATGATTTCTTCGCCCTGTTCCTGTCGCCGGACCTGATGTACTCCTCGGCGCTGTTCACCGATGCCGGCGACTCGCTGGAGCGTGCGTCGCGACGCAAGCTGGACCGCATCTGCCAGCAGCTGCGACTGCAGCCGGGCGATCGCGTGGTCGAGATCGGCACCGGCTGGGGTGGCTTTGCCGTGCATGCCGCGCAGCACTACGGCTGCCATGTCACCACCACCACCATCTCCGCGGAACAGCACGCATTGGCCGCACAGCGCGTGCGCGAGGCCGGCCTGCAGGATCGTGTGACGTTGCTGATGCAGGACTACCGCGATCTGCAGGGACAGTTCGACAAGCTGGTCTCCATCGAGATGATCGAGGCCATCGGCGCCGAGTATCTGGATACCTACATGGCCACCCTGCAGCGGCTGTTGAAGCCCGATGGGGTGGCCCTGCTGCAGGCCATCACCATCGAAGACCAGCGCTATGAACAGGCGCGGCGCAGCGTGGACTACATCAAGCGCTTCGTGTTTCCGGGCAGCTTCATCCCGTCGATCAATGCCATCCTGGCTGCCAAGACGCGGGCCAGTGACCTGCAGTTGATCGCCCAGCAGGACTTCGGCCACTCCTATGCACTGACCCTGCGCGCTTGGCGACAGCGCTTCCTGGCGCAGTTGCCGGCGGTACGCGCGCAGGGCTTCGATGAGCGCTTCTGCAGGCTGTGGGAGTTCTACCTGGCCTACTGCGAAGGTGGCTTCCTGGAGCGCTCCATCGGCGTGTCGCATCTACTGCTGGCACGGCCTGGCTACCGCCCCGAAGCCGATGCCCACGGCGAACGGATCGGCTGACATGCGCCGCACCTGGGCCAACGTGATCGGCAACCAGATCGTGTGGCTGTGCGCCGTTGCCGGCGCCGGCCGTGGCTGGCAATGGCCGGCCGTGCTGTCAGCCAGCGTGTATGTCGGCAGCCAGTTGCTCACCTCACCGCAGCCCCGCCTGGATGTTCGCCTGCTGCTGCTGGCGCTGGCCTGCGCCTGGCTGGTGGATGGCAGCGCTGCCGCCAGCGGTAGCGTGCACTACGCCGCGGCGCCGCTGGGATGGGTGCCGCCGCCGTGGATCTTCGCGCTGTGGGCGGCCTTTGCGATGACGCTGACCGCATCGATGGCCTTCCTGCAGCGGCACTGGCTGCTGCCGGTGGCCCTCGGCCTGCTGGCGCCGCTGGCGTATCTATCTGCGGCGCGCGGATTCCAGGCGGTGCACTTCACCACCCCGGCCTGGCAGGGCGTCGCAACACTGGCGCTGGGCTGGTGCATCGCGCTGTCGCTGCTGTGTGCGGTGGCCCGCCGCGGAACGCCCGGCAACCACGACACCCCATTGATTGGAGCAACCTGATGAGCAGCGTGTGGTGGGTACTGCTGTATGCCGTGTTGATCATGGCCTGCGGCTGGGCGTGGCAACGCAGGCATCGCAACATCGGCATCGTCGATGTGCTGTGGGCAAAGGGTGTGGCGGCCGGCGCGCTGCTGCTGGCATGGCTGGGTGATGGCGCGCTGCAGCCACGCATCTCGCTGGCGGCGCTGGGTGGCCTGTGGGGAGGTCGACTTGCCCTGCACCTGTGGCGCCGTGTGCGCAGCGAAGCAGAGGACGGTCGCTACCGCTATCTGCGTGAGCACTGGCACGGCCACCAGGGAAAGATCTTCGGCTTCTTCATGGCGCAGGCTGCGCTGGTGGTGCTGTTTGCCCTGCCGTTCTTTGCCGTGGCCAACAACCCGCGCAGCGACATGCCTGGCTGGATCGCAGCGGCCGTCGTTGTGTGGTTGCTCAGCGTGGGTGGCGAAGCGCTCGCCGACCGCCAGCTGGCCCGCTTCCGTGCCGACCCGGGCAACAAGGGCCGTACCTGCCGCGAAGGGCTGTGGCGCTATACACGCCATCCCAACTACTTCTTCGAGTGGCTGCACTGGTTCACCTATGTGCTGCTGGCGGCAGGATCGCCCCTGTGGTGGCTGGCCTGGTCCGGGCCGGTGCTGATGTATGTATTCCTGCGCTACCTCAGTGGCGTTCCCTTCACCGAAAAACAGGCGCTGCGCAGTCGCGGTGATGACTACCGTGACTACCAGCGCAGCACCTCGATGTTCTTCCCGTGGTTTCCGCGCAGCCCCAAGGAGTGATTCCGATGAACAGCACCCCGTCCCTTGCTCCGGTTGCCGATACCGAGGGCGGACTCACCGGCTGGGCCGAGCGTGGCTGGCTGCCTGATGCAGCCCTGCGCGCGGGCATCCGTCGCCTGTGCGCACAACGCCTGGCCGAAGAGTCGGCCGGCAGCATGGAGGAGCAGTCGCAGCGCTTCAGCCGCCGCATTGCCGAACTGACCAGCAGCCCGCTGGCCCTGCATGTGGATGCGGCCAACCGCCAGCACTATGAGGTTCCCGCCGCCTTCTTCCAGGGCTGCCTGGGGCATCGCCTGAAGTACAGCAGCTGCTATTACCGCACCGGCAGCGAGACGCTGGACCAGGCCGAGGATGCGATGCTGGAGCTGTACGGACAGCGCGCCGGGCTGGCCGACGGCCAGCACATCCTGGAGCTGGGCTGTGGCTGGGGCTCGCTGACGCTGTGGATGGCCGAGCGCTACCCGAACGCGCGCATCACCGCCGTGTCCAACTCGCACAGCCAGCGCAGCCATATCCTGGCGCAGTGCGAGGCGCGCGGGTTCGGCAACGTCGAGGTGCTGACCCGCGACGTCAACCAGCTGGAGCTGCCTGCAGCGGCATTCGACCGCTGCGTGTCGGTCGAGATGTTCGAGCATGTGCGCAATTACGACCGTCTGCTGGGTCGCATCGCCCGCTGGTTGAAGCCGGACGGCGCGCTGTTCGTGCACATCTTCGCCCATCGCACGCTGATGTATCCGTTCGAAACCGAGGGCGACGACAACTGGATGGGCCGGCACTTCTTCACCGGCGGTCTGATGCCGGCCGCGGACACGCTGCTGCACTTCCAGCGCGAGCTGGTGCTGGACCAGCGCTGGCTGCTGGACGGCACCCACTACCAGCGCACCGCCAACCATTGGCTGGCCAACCAGGATGCCGCCCGCGAGCAGCTGCTGCCGATCCTGGCGCAGACCTATGGCGACGAAGCCGCCGCACGCATCTGGTGGCAGCGCTGGCGCATGTTCTGGATGGCCTGCGCCGAGCTGTTCGGCTACGACGACGGCCAGCAATGGCTGGTCGCCCACTACCTGTTCCGTCCTCGCTGAAGGAGACTGCCACCATGCGCATCGCCCCACTGTTCACGCTGCTGGCCGTTGCCCTGTTCGGTGCAGGCTGCAGCAGCCACGACACCCGCCCCATCCCGCTGCCGTCGAAGGTCGACGTACCCCGTTTCATGGGCGACTGGTATGTCATCGCCCATATTCCGTCGCGGCCCGAGCGCGAGGCCTTCGATGCGGTGGAAAGCTATGCGCTGCGGGCCGATGGCCGCGTCCAGACCACTTTCACCTACCGCAAGGGCAGCTTCCAGTCACCGCAGAAGTCGATGCACCCGATAGGCCGCGTCGAGAAGCACGGCAATGGCGCGGTCTGGGGCATGCAGTTCATCTGGCCCATCCAGGCCGAGTACCTCATTGCCTGGCTGGACGAGGGCTACACCCAGACCATCGTGGCTCGCAGCAAGCGCGACTATGTGTGGTACATGGCGCGTACGCCGCAGGTAAGCGAAGCGGAGTATCAGCAGGCGGTCGACCGAATCAAGGCGATGGGGTATGACACCGCAAAGCTGCGCCGGGTGCCGCAATCGGTGCGGTGAGACGCCTGCAAGAGCTACGGGTTGCGGCTGGGGCTTCAGGCGCGCCAGGGCCCACGACGAGATGAATGGGGGCTCGGTATGCCGCTAGCCGGGCGTAGCCTGCCTCCTCTATAGTCAGCCGAGCACGACAGGCGTGGTGCCTGTCCGGCAACTACAGGGAGTGGGTCATGGGTCTGGTACAAGCGGTGAAGGGTGCAGTCGGCGGCGTGCTGGCGGACCAATGGAAAGACTTCTACACCGTGCCGACCGGCCTGCCGTCCACGGCAGCCCTGTTCGCAGCGGTGCCCCAAGGCACCAATGCCGGGCGCGGCTCGAACACCAGTGGCTCCTCCAACATCATCAGCAACGGCTCGAAGATCGTCGTTCCGGAAGGCTACGGCCTGCTGCTGTTCCAGGATGGTGCGATCACCGCCTTCGTCGCCGAGCCGGGTGGCTACGAATGGCGCTCGGATGACCTGAACTCGCAGTCGATCTTCGCCGGCGACGGCCTGGTCAGCACCTTCATCAAGCAGAGCTGGGAGCGCTTCAAGTTCGGCGGCCAGCCGGGCTCGCAGCAGGCCGCCTTCTTCGTTTCGCTGAAGGAACTGCCGGACAACCGCTTCGGCACGCAGTCGGAAATCTACTGGGATGACGGCTTCCTCAACACCCAGGTCGGCGCGGTCACCCGTGGCTCGTACACGCTGAAGATCGTCGACCCCATCCTGTTCGTGAAGAATTTCGTTCCGGCCAGCTACCTGCAGCCGGGCCAGGTGTTCGACTTCACCGACCTGGACAACGCCGCTGCCAGCCAGCTGTTCAATGAAGTGGTGGGCTCGCTGGCGCCGGCATTCAGCCTGTACACCAACGATCCGGGCAAGGGCAACCGCATCACCAAGCTGCAGCAGGATTCGCTGGGCTTTGCGCAGAGCCTGTCGGCCGCCGTCGAACAGGGCTACCAGTGGAAGTCCGACCGTGGCCTGGCCATCGTCAAGACCGCCATCGTCTCGATCGAGTACGACGCCAACACCCGTGAGCTGCTGAAGACCGTGCAGCGCGCCGATGCCCTGTCCGGCTCGCGCGGCAATTCCAACCTGCAGGCCAGCGTTGCCCAGGGCATCCAGTCCGCAGGTGAGAACGGCGGAGCCGCCGGGCTTGTCGGCGTGGGCATGGCATCGGGCATGTTCGGCGCGGGCAACCTGCAGCAGCCGGCGACCCCCGCCGCGCCGGCTGCCGACGACCCGGTGGCCAAGCTGAAGAAGGCCAAGGAAATGCTGGATCTGGGCCTGATCACCCAGACCGACTACGACGCGCTGAAGGCCAAGGCGCTGGGACTGTAAGCAGACGCAGGACGCGCAACCACCATGTCCGATCCCAGAAACACGCCTCCGCCGCTGCCCCGATCCGCTTCAGCACCGCCGCCGCTGCCGGCGGCGGTGCTGGATGGGCCGGGATCGCCGCAGGACGTCCCTCCCCTGCCCGGCAGCTTCCCGCTCGATACCTCGACACTTCCCGAGGCCATCCGCAATGAAGTCGAGGCGCCCGACCCGGTCGCCATCGACACCTCGGCAGCCGAACTGAAAGACGGCCTCAACCGTTGCCCGAAGTGTGGCGCCACCGACATCCGGCCCAAGCTGGGCACCGACATCCTGGTCTGCCTGTACTGCCGTCACGAATGGCATGGCGCACGGGTGGAAGAAGAATTCGGGCTGGGCGAAGCCATCGACCAGCTGCGTGGCACCGTCATTGCATCGGGCGCACGCGATATCGATGCCGACACCTCGGCACTGATGACCTTCAAATGCACCGGTTGCGGCGCCGAAGTCACGGTCAACACCGAAAGCACGATGACAGCGCGTTGCCACTGGTGCCGCCACGTGTTCGGCGTCAACGAACAGATCGCCAATGGCGCGGTGCCTGACGCCGTGCTGCCGTTCCACATCAAGAAGGAGGATGCGGTCGCGCGCATCCGCCAGTTCGTCGACAAGCGCCGGATGTTCGCACTCAAGGCGTTCAAGGAACAGTTCACCCCGGAAAACGTGGTGGGTGTGTACCTGCCCTACATGATCGTCGACGGCAATGTCAGCGCAGCGGTGGCCGGCAAGGGCGAGATCAAGACGCGCGAATACACCCGTGGCAGCGAGAAGAACAAGCAGACCTACTACGACGCGGATGTCTACCAGGTGGAACGCCAGGTCGACTTCACCGTGGACGACCTGCCGTTGGAATCCTCGGCCGAGCGCGGCAACCTGGACACGCGTGCCAACACCAACAACATCATCAACACGATTCTGCCCTTCGACACCAAGAACGCGGTGAAGTGGAACGCCTCCTATCTGGCCGGCTTCACTTCGGAAAAGCGCAACCTGGATGTCGAAAAGCTGCGGCCGCGGCTGGAAGACCAGCTGCTGTCGATCGCCCGCGCGCAGGTGGAAGGCACGGTGCGCCGTTACGACCGTGGCGTGCGCTGGGAGCAGGAGCAGCTGGAGGTGCACGGCACCCGCTGGGTGGCCATGTACCTGCCGGTGTGGCTTTATTCGTACCACCAGCCCGGCAAGAACGGCGGCATGCTGCACTACATCGCGGTGAACGGCCGGACCGGTGAAACCATGGGCAGCGTGCCGGTGCAGCAGTGGAAGATGCTGCTGGCGGCGCTGACCGCCGGCACGATCATCGAAGCCCTCGCAATTGCCTTCCTGGTGGCCAGCACATGAGTGATGACAGTGGTCTTTGGTTGTTGGCGGCAGGCCCGGCCGGCGCAACTGCGCTGTACTGGGCGCTGTACCGGTTCTACCGCAACACCGACAAATCGCATTCGTTCGAACACGAAACCGAGATCGATGCCAAGCCGGTGACCGGCTCGGATCGTCGGGTGGATTCGATCTCGGGCACGCAGGAAAAGCGGATCCGCGGCGACAACGTGTATGAGTATCGAAAGCGGGTGGCGCGGGTGAACAGCGGAGACGATTGAACGCTCCGCCAGCGCTTCGGGGGCTGGGACCATCCCAGCCTTCGAAGCAGACCGGAACGTCAGGTAGCCGTACGTTCCGATACCCCTCGATTCAGTCCGGCGCCACCTCTCCGTTGATCTGCTCCATCACTGAGCGCTTGTCGCCACTTGCAGGCATCGGCCGCACCAGATTGCGCAGCAGCCGCAGGTCCTGCTGCCGGCCAAGCGCGTCGCTGAGCCGATGCAGCGCCTTGTAGCGATGCCCCGAGGCGTGCAGCGACTCGTAGTGCCGCACGTGCAGCTGGAGGTCGCAGGCGATATCCAGTTGCATGCGCAGCCTGCGCACGCGTCGTCGCCAGCGGTGGACCGCCGCGGCACCGCCGTCGCGTTTCGCCCGTGCGGCAGCCTTGTCCACGCGGCGCCAGCTACGCTCAAGATTCTGGCGCAGCGGCCCACGCCGCAGCTGATGCCAGGGCTGCACTGCCACCTGCTGTTGCACCGCTGCCAGGACACGCAGGCGACGTGCAAACCCCGGGTCACGCTGCAGGGTCGCCTGCAGCAGCCGCTCACGACGCAGGACGAGCATCCGGATGACGCCGTTCCATCGCGGATCGGTAACCCGCTCCTGCAGTTGTCGCGCGACTTCGACCACCACATGCGCATCACGAAGGCGGGACAGGCCATCACCCAGGCGCTTCAATCTCAGGTCGGCAGCCTCGACGTCCAGCGCTGCGTGATCCAGCAGCGCCAACAGGGACCGCAATCTGCGGATGGCCTTGCGCGCGGAATGGATGGCCGGGTGCGGGTCGGATGCCGACGACAGCGCCGCAGCGATCGCGGCACACTCATGCAGCGCTCTCTGGCGAAGGGCCTCGCCGGCTTCTGCTGCGGACATCGATGTTCCCTGCCGGGATGGGAGCCGCAGTGTAGCCTGCTCCCCGTCGGGAGCCGGCACCACGCAGCCGTGACGCCGCGCTGCCTAGACTTGCGCCCTTCGCCCGTGCTGATCCAGCCACGCTGGCGCACAGCACCCATCCTACCGTTCGAGATCAACGTGACGTCCCTGCCATCATTTGCCACCCGCGACAGCCGGGCCACAGACAGCGTCAACATGGCACTGGCCGCTGGGGCCATCGTCGGCACCTGGTTCTGGAATGTCCAGACCGACCAGCTCACGGTCGATGAAGCCCTGGCCCGCGCCTTCGGCCTGGACCCGGCAATGGCGCAGCGGAAACTGCACCTGCAGGACGTACTTGGCGCAGTGCATCCAGATGACCTGCCCGCGCTGTCGGCGGCGATTGAACAGACCGTGCAGACGGGCGGGCGCTTTGCCCACCAGTACCGCGCGCGCAGCACCGACGGCAGTTACCACTGGCTGGAAAGCATCGGCAGGGTCGATCTGGATGCCCAGGGCCGTGCGCTGGGTTTCCCGGGCGTGCTGATCGACATCGATGAGCGCCTGCGCGTCGAGGCCGAGCGCGACCAGGCGCAGGCGCTGCTGCGCTCGTTCGTGGAGGCGGCGCCGGGCGTGATGTACGCCAAGGACCGGCAAGGTCGGCTGCTGATCGGCAACCACGGCACCACCGAGCTGATCGGCCTGCCGCCTGAGGAGTACATCGGGCGCACCGACGCCGAACTGTTGGGCGACCCCGCCCAGGCGGCGTCGGTGATGGCGACCGACGAGCGCATCATGTCCAGCGGCATCAGCGAGCAGCTGGAGGAGGAAGTGAGCTTCCCTGATGGCCGCCGGGCCTGGTGGCTGTCGACCAAGTCGCCGCTGCGCGACGCCGATGGCACCGTGATCGGCCTGGTCGGTACGTCACTGGACATCACCGACCGCAAGGCCGCCGAAGCCGAGCGTCGTGATATCGAAGAACGCTACCGGCTGGCCGCGCAGGCCACCAACGATGCCATCTGGGATTGGCGCATCGCCGATGGCCAGGTGATCTGGAACGAAGCGCTGGCCAGCCTGTTCGGCCACACGGAGAAGAACACGACCGCACAATGGTGGCTGCAGCACATCCACCCCGATGACCGCGCGCGCATCGATCACGGCATCCACGCCGTGATCGACGGGAACGGCAGCGGCTGGACGGACGAGTACCGTTTCCAGCGAGCGGATGGCAGTTATGCGTCGGTGCTGGATCGCGGAACGGTCCTGCGCGACGCCGATGGCACCCCGCTGCGGATGATCGGGGCCATGCTGGATCTCTCCGGACGGAAGGCCGCTGAAGCTGCGCTGGCCGACAGCGAAGAGCGCCTGCGGCTGGCCACCGAAGCAGGCGAGCAAGGGTTCTGGGACGTGGACATGGTGCAGGACGTGCTGATCTGGCCGGCGCGCACCAAGGCGATGTTCGGCATCTCCTCCGGTGCGTCGGTGACCATGGACGACTTCCGTGCCGGACTGCATCCAGACGACCGCCCGGCAACCCTGGCCGCGTTCGCCGCCGCCTGCGATCCCGAGCGGCGCGAGACCTATGACGTGGAGTACCGCACCGTCGGCAAGGAGGATGGCATCGTCCGCTGGGTCGCCGCCAAGGGCCGCGGCATCTTCGAATTCGGCAGGTGCGTGCGCGTTCTGGGCGTGGCGGTCGACATCACCGCACGAAAGGCGGCCGATGCGCGGCTGCAGGAGCTGAACGGGCAGCTGGAGGCACGTGTGCGGACCGAAGTCGCCGAGCGCCTGCGGGTGGAAGAGGCGCTTCGCCAAAGCCGAAAGATGGAGGCCGTCGGCCAGCTGACCGGTGGTATCGCCCATGACTTCAACAACATGCTGGCGACGGTGATCGGGCCGCTCGACCTGCTGGCGCTGCGTCTCGGCGACAGTGACGCGCGCGCCAGCCGCTACATTGAAATGGCCCTTGATGGTGCGCAGCGCGCCGCCCAGCTGACCCAGCGCCTGCTCGCATTCTCGCGCCAGCAACCGCTGCAGCCGGTGGCGATGGATGCCAGCCGCCTGGTAGCCGGAATGACCGACCTGCTGGTGCATTCCCTTGGCAGCAGCATCATCCTTGAAACCGCACACGGCCCGGACCTGTGGTGGACCCATGCCGACGCCAACCAGCTCGAGAACGTGGTCCTGAACCTGGCGGTCAACGCGCGCGACGCGATGCCCTCAGGCGGCCGGCTGAAGATCGAGACCCGCAACCAGCGCGTCGACCTCGACACCGCATCGGCGCATGCGGGCGTGCCTGCAGGCGACTATGTCGTGATCGCGGTGACCGATGATGGCAACGGGATGACGCCGGAGGTGATGGCACGCGCGTTCGATCCGTTCTTCACCACCAAGCAGGTCGGCCAGGGCACCGGGCTCGGGCTGTCGCAGGTTTATGGCTTCGTCCAGCAATCAGCCGGGCATGTGAAACTCGATTCCGCACCCGGCAAAGGGACGCGGGTACAGGTCTACCTTCCGCGGCTGCTGACCGACATCGGCATCCAGGCTGCCGCATCGGATGACGATGCACCGGCCCTGCACGTTGGGCGCGAGCACATTCTTGTTGTGGACGATGATGCGGCAGTCCGCGCGTTCTCGGTCGATGCCCTCACTGAACTCGGCTACCGGGTACTGGCCGCAGACGGCGCCGGCAGCGCCTTGGCGCTGCTGCAGGCCCATCCAGAGGTCGCGCTGTTGTTTACCGACGTGGTGATGCCCGAGGTCAATGGGCGGCAGCTGGCCGAGCAGGCACGCGCGCGCCATCCAGACTTGAAGGTGCTGTTCGCCACCGGCAACAGCCGCAACGCATTGGTCGACAACAACGTGCTGGATGCGCAGGTTCACTTGATCGGCAAACCGTTCACCATCGGCGAACTCGCTTCGCGGGTAAGGACCGCGCTGGCCGCCGATGGATGAAGGCCGGCACCCGGGCGGCGCCGCAGCCAGCAGTGGATGAATGCGCGGCCTGGTGTGTTTCACCATGTGCCTACCGCGGCACCGCCATGCTGTCCCGGCATTGAAACCGCCAGCCAGCCTGCCGCAGCCAGCGAGGAGCCACGATGAGCCCACCGTCACACCTTCCCCTGTCGCGCCGGGAGCTGTTGAAGTTGAGCGCGGGATCGGCCACAACCATGGCCCTGCCTGCGGTGGTCGCTGCGGCGGAGCCGGACCGCACTGGTGCGCGGGCACCCGAGCTGATGCAGGTGGACTTCGAGGTCAATGGAACCGCGCGATCGCTGCGGCTGGATACCCGCGTCACCCTGCTCGATGCGCTGCGTGAGCACCTGCACCTGACCGGCAGCAAGAAGGGATGCGACCACGGCCAGTGCGGTGCCTGCACCGTGCTGGTGGACGGCCGGCGGATCAATGCCTGCCTGACCCTGGCGGTGATGCACCAGGGCGCGAAGATCACCACCATCGAAGGTCTCGGTACGCCAGACCGGCTGCACGCGATGCAGGCGGCCTTCGTCAAGCATGACGGATTCCAGTGCGGCTATTGCACCCCGGGCCAGATCTGTTCGGCCGTTGCCGTGCTGCAGGAAATCAAGGCAGGTATACCGAGCCACGTCAGCGCCGGGCTGGATGCGCCCAGCGCCTTCACCGCCGAAGAACTGCGCGAGCGCATGAGCGGCAACATCTGCCGGTGTGGCGCCTATTCCAACATCATCGAGGCCATCAAGGACGTTGGGGAGGCCAGCGCATGAGAGCTTTCAGCTACGAGCGCGCCCGGTCTCCCGCCGAGGCGGCAGCGGCAGCGGCGCGTACCCAGGGCGCACGGTTCATTGCCGGCGGCACCAACCTGCTGGACCTGATGAAACTGGAGATCGAGACGCCCGCCCACCTGATCGATGTCAATGGGCTGGAACTGGACAGCATCGAGCCAACCAGCGAAGGAGGCCTGCGTGTCGGCGCGCTGGTATGCAATACCGATCTGGCGGCCGACCGGCGCATCCGGCGTGACTATGCGGTGCTGACCCGCGCGCTGGTTTCCGGCGCATCGGGTCAACTGCGCAACAAGGCCACCACCGCCGGCAACCTGCTGCAACGCACCCGCTGCCCTTATTTTTACGACACCGCACAGCCCTGCAACAAGCGGCTGCCCGGCAGTGGCTGCGGCGCGCGCGAAGGATTCAGCCGGCAACTGGCAGTGATCGGCGCCAGCGAGCACTGCATCGCTACCCATCCCAGCGACATGGCGGTGGCAATGATGGCGCTGGATGCATCGGTGGAGACCGTCCGCGCCGACGGATCGCGCCGGAACATCGCGCTGGACGCCCTGTATCGCGCTCCCGGACGCACGCCGCATATCGACACCGTGCTGGACAAGGGCGAGCTGATCTCCGCTGTGATCCTGCCGCCGCCACCGGGCGGCGTCCATGTGTACCGGAAGGTCCGCGATCGCGCGTCATATGCGTTCGCCCTGGTGTCGGTGGCGGCGATCCTGCGGCCCGATGGCAGCGGCCGGATTGCCCTCGGCGGTGTCGCCCACAAGCCGTGGCGCAGCGATGCGGCCGATGCGGCCTTGCCGAAGGGCGCCGGCGCCGTGATGTCGGTGCTGCTGCAGGGCGCTGCGCCAACCGCACAGAACGCCTTCAAACTGGTGCTGGCCGAACGCACGTTGGCTTCCATCCTGCAGGACATGAGGGCCGAGGCATGAAGTTCGACACTCCCGCAGGCCGCAATCCCATCGATGCGCAGACCGTCGTCGGCAAGCCGCACGATCGCATCGACGGCCCGTTGAAGGTCACCGGCAAGGCCACCTACGCACACGAATGGCATGACGCCACTCCGTCCGCACCCGCCTATGGCGTGGTGGTCGGCGCGGGGATTGCCACCGGCACCGTGACCCGCATGGAGCTGGAGGCCGCGCGACGCTCGCCCGGCGTTGTGGCCATCGTGACCGCCGATACCGCTGGGCCGCTGCATCCGGTCAAGCGCAACGCCGCGCCGCTGCTGGGTGGTCCCAAGGTCCACCACTATCACCAGGCACTGGCGGTGGTGGTGGCTGAAACGTTCGAACAGGCCCGCGCCGCGGCCGGACAGATCCGCATCCGCTATGCCCCGCAGCGCGGCCACTTCGATCTGGCGGAGGCAAAGCAGGCGGGCGCTTCCCTGCAGACGCCGGAGCCCGATGCGCGCGTCGGCGATTTCGAGAAGGCCTTCAGCCAGGCGGCGGTTACGCTTGACGCGACCTACCACACCCCGGACCAGTCGCACGCAATGATGGAGCCGCACGCGACGATGGCCGCCTGGGAAGGCGACCAGCTGACGGTGTGGACCTCCAACCAGATGATCGACTGGGGCCGCACCGATCTGGCCCGTACGCTGGGCATCGCCAAGGACAAGGTGCGCCTGGTATCGCCCTACATCGGCGGCGGCTTTGGCGGAAAGCTGTTCCTGCGCTCCGATGCGTTGTTGGCCGCGCTCGCCGCACGCGCTGCCAAGCGGCCGGTGAAAGTGGCCCTGCAGCGGCCGCTGATCGCCAACAACACCACGCACCGCCCGGCCACGCTGCAGCGCATCCGGCTGGGCGCAACGCCTGAGGGAAGCCTGACCGCCATCGGTCACGAATCATGGTCGGGCAACCTGCCAGGAGGCTCGCCGGAGGAAGCGGTGCAGCAGACCCGCCTGCTGTATGCGGGACCCAACCGCTTGGCGGCACTGCGCTTGGCCACCTTGGACCTGCCCGAAGGCAATGCCATGCGCGCGCCAGGCGAAACGCCGGGACTGATGGCGCTGGAAATCGCCATGGACGAAATGGCCATCAAGCTCGGCCTGGATCCGATCGAATTCCGTATCCGCAACGACACCCAGGTCGACCCGTCCAACCCCGAGCGCCCCTTTTCGCAGCGGCAGCTGGTGCAGTGCCTGCGCACGGGCGCTGAACGGTTCGGCTGGCAGCGGCGCAGCGCCACCCCGGGCGCCGTGCGCGATGGCCGCTGGCTGGTCGGCATGGGCGTGGCGGCGGGCTTCCGCAACAACCTGGTGATGAAATCCGGCGCACGCGTCCGCCTCGCCACTGATGGACAGGTCACCGTGGAAACCGACATGACCGACATCGGCACCGGCAGCTACACCATCATCGGCCAGACGGCGGCGGAAATGCTCGGCGTTCCGTTGCAGCAGGTCACGGTCAAGCTGGGCGATTCCCGTTATCCCGTGGCTGCCGGTTCCGGTGGCCAGTGGGGCGCCAACAGCGCCACCGCAGGCGTCTACGCCGCATGCATGGCGCTGCGCACGAAGATCGCCCAGGCGCTGGGAATGGACCCGGCGGCCGCGCAGTTCGAAGCCGGCAAGGTGACCGCAGGGGGCCGCAGCCGCGCCCTTGCCGATGCCGCTCAGGCCGGCGAGCTGGTGGCCGAAGACAGCATCGAGTTCGACACGCTGCAGGAGAAGTACCAGCAGTCCACCTTCGCCGCGCATTTCGTCGAGGTGGGCGTGGATGTGGCCTCGGGGGAAAGCCGGATCCGCCGCATGCTGGCGGTGTGCGCGGCCGGCCGCATCCTCAACCCGAAGACCGCGCGCAGCCAGGTGATCGGCGCGATGACGATGGGCATCGGCGCAGCGCTGTCGGAGGAACTGGTGGTGGATCGGCGGCTGGGGTTCTTCGTCAATCACGACCTGGCCGGCTATGAAGTACCCGTACATGCCGACGTGCCGCACCAGGAGGTGGTCTTCCTCGATGAAAGCGATGCGGTGTCATCGCCGATGAAAGCCAAGGGCGTTGGCGAGCTGGGCCTGTGCGGCGTAAGCGCGGCAGTGGCCAACGCGGTATACAACGCGACCGGAATCCGCGTGCGCGAATATCCACTGACCTTGGACAAGCTGCTCGCCGGCCTGCCGGACATCGCATGAATAATGCGCTCCACCCTGCCCCGTTGGATCTGGACGGTGGCAACCCGCGCCCGGTGCTGCTGGCCGCCGCCGACGCGGCGCGCGCCGGTCGTCCGGCTGCGTTGGCCGTGGTGCTGCAGACGGAAGGGTCCAGCTACAGCCGCGCGGGCACCTGTGCGCTGTTCGAACCGGGTCGACAGGTGGGCTGGCTGAGTGGCGGCTGCCTGGAACCGGAGCTTGCGCGACAGGCTGCCAACGCGGTGGATGCCGGGCGCATCGCATGGATGGAGATCGACAGCCGCGACGACGCTGCCCTGTTCTCCGGCAATGCAACCGGGTGCCGGGGCCGGCAGTGGCTGGCACTGCTTCCGTTGCCGCAGCTCGGCGGCATCGAACTGCTTCTCGATGCGTGGCTGCAAGGACCGCACACGCTGTATCTGGCACTGCAAGCCGACGGGCGGCTCGACGCCCACTGCGGCGCCTTTACCTTCAGCCGCACGGTGCCCGCCGCCGCGCTGCAGTCGTCGGACGGCAGTCACCGCTGGCGGCTGCAGTGGCACCGGTCGCCTGTCGCGCACATGCACGGTGCAGGTCCGGAAGCGGCGCTTCTGCTGCTTCTGCTGGACCGGCTGGGCTGGTGCGCGCATGTCGAAGAACCGCGGCCCCGCTGGCGCGAGCACCTGTCCCTTGCCGGTGGCTCGTATTCTTCTTCCGCTGCCGCCGACGTGGCCGATGCCGCACTCGTGATGCATCACAATTTCGAGCTCGACCGAGACGCGCTCCAGCGGCTCGCAGACTCGCGCGTACCCTTCATCGGCCTGTTGGGGCCACGCCGTCGCAAGGACGATCTTTTCAGCGTGCTGGATACCCGCACGCGCCTAGCCCTGGAACCGCGCCTGCGCTCGCCGATCGGCCTGCCACTGGGCGGACGTGGTCCCGAAGCGATCGCCTTGAGCGTCGCCGCGCAGCTGCAGGCATGGCGGCACGGAACGCCCCTGGCCGCGCCATGACCGGACATGCAGTAGTGGTGCTCGCAGCCGGGCGCAGCCAGCGCCTGGGGCAGCCCAAGCAGCTGCTGCGCGTGGGCGGAGAGACGCTGTTGCGACGCAGCGTGCGGCTGGCAGTGGAAACATCGCCGGACACGCTGGTCGTGGTGCTGCCCCAGCACCCACGCTTCGAAGAAGAACTCCACAGCCTGCCGGCACAGTGGCTTCGCAATCCCAACCCTGAGCTTGGCATCGGCGGCAGCCTGTCGCTGGCCGCTACGCACGTGTACAGCGCCGCGAGGGTGCTGGTGATGATCTGCGATCAACCGATGCTGCGCGTGGACCACCTGCGCGTGCTCCTGGGTGCAGCAGCCGCTGCACCGTCCGGCTGCGCCGCCACGGTACTGGGCGACACCATCGGCGTGCCGGCGGTGGTGCCGGGGGCCTGGTTTGGCGGAACAGGACTGGAAGCGGCAGGCGGGGGATTTGGCCGGCGGCTGCGGCAGACAGAAGGCATTGCGCGGTGCTCCGGCGCCGGGCTGGAATGCGATATCGATACGCCCGAGGACCTGCGCCGCGCGCGCGAGCTCGGCTGGCTTGATCCTGCGTCTGCATGAGTGCTGCCGCGGCACCTGACCTTGCCTGACCGCGCCGCACGGCAGCCTGGCATACACGCTGCGCGGACGCTCCGCCACGCAGGATGGAGCGCCCGCCACCAGCCAGCCCTCCCGCACATGGCCGCACCCTCAGGCTCCCGCCTTGTCATCTACGCTGCGCTGGCGGGCAATCTCGCCATCGCCATTGCCAAGTTCATCGCCGCCGGCCTGTCGGGCAGTTCGGCGATGCTCAGCGAGGGCGTGCACTCGCTGGTCGATACCCTCAACGAAGTGTTGCTGCTGTACGGCCTGCGCCGCGCCGAGAAGGCCCCCGACACCCTGCACCCGTTCGGCTACGGCCGCGAGTTGTACTTCTGGAGCTTCATCGTCGCCCTGCTGGTATTCGCCGCCGGCGCCGGCGTCTCGGCCTACGAGGGCATCCAGCACATCCGCCAGCCGGAGCCAGCCAGCAATCACGCGATCAGCTACAGCGTGCTGGGCATCTCCATCCTGTTCGAAGGTGCCTCATGGTGGGTGGCGCTGCGAGAGTTCCGCCGCAGCAAGGGCTCACTGGGATACTTCGAGGCGTTCCGTCGCAGCAAGGATCCGTCCACGTTCACCGTGCTGCTGGAAGACAGTGCCGCCCTGCTCGGCCTCGGGTTCGCGCTGGTCGGGCTGCTGGCCGCGCAACTGCTGGAGATGCCGGTGCTGGATGGCGTGGCCTCGCTGTGCATTGCCGGTGTGCTGGCGCTGACCGCATTCCTGCTCGCGCGCGAGACCAAGGGCCTGCTTATCGGTGAGCCGGCCCACCCGGCGGTGGCGCAACGGATCATGGCCGTGGCCGTGACCGACCCCGACCTGCGCCGCGCCAACGGTGTGACCAACCTGCAGATGGGCCCGAAGCAGGTGGTGGCAATGCTCAGTGCAGAGTTCGAGGATGATCGCACCACGCCGCAGATCGAGGCCTGCATCACCCGGATCGAGTCTGCGGTGAAACAGGAGTTCCCGGAACTGGTGGCCTTGTTCATCAAACCGCAGACACCGGAAGTGTTTGCCGCGCGCCGGGCCGCGCTCGATCGCCCGGGCACGACGGACTGACGCCGCGCTGGCGACAGCTTCACCGCCGACAGGCCATGATTCCAGCATGCCGAAGCAGAGCGGTCCAGACGCCATGTTCACCGCGCAGCCCGTTGACGGGACGCGACTACCCCGTGCCTTCTATCAGCGACCTTCAACGGTGGTCGCCCCCGAGCTGCTGAACAAGCTGCTGGTGCGCAACGATGGCCGCATGGCACGCATTGTCGAGGTCGAGGCGTACGCGGGCAGCGATGATCCGGCGGCGCATTCCTGGCGCGGCATGACCGCGCGCAACGCCAGCATGTTCGGCGAAGCAGGTCATCTCTATGTCTACTTCACCTATGGCATGCACTGGGGCAGCAATGTCGTCTGCGGCGACGTCGGTGAGGGCGTTGCGGTTCTGCTGCGTGCCGCCGCACCGGTTGCCGGGCAGGAACTGATGTACCCGCTGCGCCCTGCCGCCCGTCGCGACCACGACCTGGCCAGCGGCCCCGGCAAGCTGTCGCAGGCGTTTGGCCTGGACCGGCGCTTCGACGGCGCCGACCTGGTGACCGCCAGCCACGGCATCACGATAGTGGACGACGGCATGCCGCCGCCGCACGATCCGGTGGTGGGGCCGCGCATCGGCATCACCCGTGCCGTGGATTTTCCCTGGCGCTGGCATGTGCGCGATCATCGTCACGTTTCGGTACGCGCGCCCCGCGCGGCAACGCGAAGGAAACCTGCATGAAGCCCAGCACTGAAAGCGCATTGACACCAGCATCACTGTTTCACGCAACGGCATAACGTGCCGCGCCCTAGCGTGACCGCTGTGACCTGCCCTTCCCTGCCGGAGACGCAGTGCCTGCCATGGATGAAGCTTCCAGACTTCTCGAGATCGATCGCCTGGGTGTTCTCGATACGCCGCCAGAGCCCGTGTTCGATGCCATCGTTGCCGCCGCCCTCGCTGCCACAGGCATGCCCATCGGGCTGATTTCCATCGTTGCCGCGCAACGGCAATGGTTCAAGTCCAGCATCGGGCTGGGCGACATTACCGAAACGCCCCGCTCCATCTCTTTCTGTTCGCATGCCATCGAGCAGGACGAGCTGCTGGAGATTCCAGACGCGCGGCAGGACCCGAGGTTCGCCGGCAGTCCGCTGGTCACCGCAGGGCACCGGGTACGCCACTATGCCGGCATCGCACTGACGACCGCCCATGGCGCGCGCATCGGCACACTGTGCCTGCTCGACACGTTGCCCGGCGTGCTGTCGCCGTCGCAACGGGAATTGATGGTCCATCTTGGCCGGGTCACCACGCAGGTGCTGGAGCAACGCAGCGCACTGCTGCGACAGGTCGACCAGGCGCAGGCACTGCATCGCGATCTGAAGCGCAGCGAGGACTTCCTGCAGCGCACCAACACCGCCGCCAAGGTTGGCGGCTGGGAACTTGACCTGGGCACCGATGAGGTGCGCTGGACGCGCGAGACCAAGCAGATCCACGGCGTGCGCTCCAGCTACCAGCCCACCCTCGAATCGGCCCTGTCGTTCTACCGTCAGGACAGCCGCAGCATCATCCAGACTGCCGTGCAGCGTTGCGTGGAGGATGGCACGCCCTGGGAGGTGCAGCTGCCGATGCGCACGGCCGACGGACGCAGCATCTGGACCCGCGTGGTGGGCAACCGGCAGCAGGTGGAGGGCCATCCACGGCTGGTGGGCGCGATCCAGGACGTCACCGAAGAACGCGCGGCGTTGGACGCCCTCGAGGCGAGTGAGGTGCGCTATCGCCGGCTGTTCCACTACAGCCTCGGGCTGATCTGCACGCACACACTGGATGGCACGCTGACTTCGGTGAACCCGGCGGCGCTGCAGTCACTGGGCTACGAGGAACGTCATATCATCGGCCGCAGCCTGTGCGACTACATGCCCCCCGAGCGCCGCGACGTGTTCAATGCCTACCTGAAACGCATCGAAGCCAACCACACCGATGCCGGCGTCATCGAGCTCATCGCCGCCGATGGCACGCTGCGCTACTGGGCCTACAACAACGTGCTCGACAGCGAAGGACAGCCGCCCTTCGTGCTGGGCCACGCCCAGGATGTCACCGCGCTGCGCCTGCAGGAGCAGCGCCTGCGCGAGCTGTCACTGAAGGATCCACTCACCCAGTGCCACAACCGCCGCTACCTGCACCGGCTCGATGAGATGACCGCCGGAACATGGGCATGCCTGGTATTCGACCTGGACGATTTCAAACGGATCAATGATGCGCAGGGCCACCGCCGCGGTGACGCGATCCTGGTCGACTTTGCCGCGTTCCTCAGGACGCCGCTGGGTGCGGGAGAGACCGTGATCCGCCTGGGCGGAGACGAGTTCCTGGTGGTGCTGACCGCATCGGCGTCCGCGCGCCTTCCCCTGCTTGAGGGATGGTATGCCGCCAACGCAGCGCAGTCGCCGACGGCGTTCTCCATGGGCGCGGCGCTCAGTGCGCCGGGTGAATCGGTAGCCGACACCATCCATCATGCCGACAGCCAGCTCTATGACGCGCGTGCACGGGTACGCACGGAGCGACGCGACGAATAGCGATAGCGGCAGCGCCCGCTGTCATCCCAAGGCAACGCCTCAGCCGGCGAGAAAGCGCGTCATCCGCTCCAGCTCGTCATCCAGCGCATTGCGGAACAGAACGTCCTTCATGGGCGAGGCGCTGGCGAAACCGATATCCGGCTGCAGGGCGCCGTCCTTGGCGGTGACATTGGCCCAGCCGACCACCTGGTCGCGCCACAACAGCGGCAGCGCGTAGTAGCCGAAGCGACGCTTGGCCGCCGGTGTGTAGGCCTCGAACCTGTAGACCCAGCCCCAGAGCAGCTCGAACCGGCGCCGATCCCAGGCTACCGGATCGAAGGGTGCCAGCAGCCGCACCTGCTCATCGGCCTGATAGCGCCGCGAACGGGGATTCTCCTCGGCCGGCCAGTACCAAGTGGTTCCGTCGATGATGCAGCCGGCCAGGCGCTCGCGTGCCAGCCGCAGTGCCTGCTGGATCTCGGCGGCCAGATGTGGAGCGCCATAGCCCAGCAGCCGCGCCAGATAGGTGAGGCTGGCCGAAGGCAACGGCGCGTACTTGCGCACCACCAGATCGATCAGTGCGGTGGCGCGCTGCAGGCGTGCGGCCTTGCCGCCCTCGGCGAGTGCATGTTCTGCAACGGCATAGATGCGGGTGCCACTGTCACGCCGCGCGATGCGCAGCAGGCCACGATAGTGCATGCCATCCAGCAGATGGGTACTGGCATTGCTGGTGCCGCCCCAGTAGTTGGTCACCCGGCCATGTGCGAACGCCTGGTCGACCTCGCGCGGATGTACTGCACCGCGCTCCTGAACGAACGCCAGCACCTCGGCCGCCTTGCGCCGCGTGCTGGCGTCCCACGGCCTGCGGGACACCCGCGGGTGCATCAACGACAGGTGTTCGCGCGGCAGGAAGCCGTAGTTGACCAGGAAATCTTCCTCGATCGGCAACCGGCTGTAGCGGCGCTCCAGATCTCCAGCCTGATAGCCCTTCACCCGGTGCCGCAGGGTCAGGTCCTGGGCACGCGCAGGCGCACGGATGGGATCGGCCTGCACGAAACCCAGGCGACGTATCGCGGTCAGCAGCGTGGTGGGCGTGAACAGCGTGCGGGCTACGGCGTAGCGACGCAGATCGTCGAGGGTGGGCGCGGTCGGCATGGGTCGATTGTAGAGGCGGGCGCACCCGGTGTGCGTTGCGGCCTGGACAGACACCAGCGACGTGATCCGGGCGACGCTCCGCGACGATGAATGCCGTTGCTCAGCGCAGCCACTGCGCGTAAGCGGCCAGGACCGCCAGGTGCCCCACGTAGTACACATAGAACGCCCAGCGCGAGCGCGGAACTCTCCAGGAAACCCTGGCCAACGCCAGTACCAGCGGGATGGCCAGCAGCGCCCATCCATTGCCATTGACCCAGCACAGCCCGCCGAATCCGAACGCCAGCAGCCAGTAGGCCCGGTGGCGGAATGCGATCCAGCCCAGCATCACGAATGCCACCCCCGCCCATTGGTAGTCCATGAAGAACGGCAGCAGGCCTGCCGCCACCAGCAGCAACAGTTGCCGGTTGTTGGCAAGCGCATACACCGCCACGGCGGCTAGGCAAAACGTCAACAGGATGTTGAGGGGCAGCCAGCTGCTGAAGGCCAGCGCATGCAGCGGCTGCGCGAGCAGGCCCCATGCGGCCAAGCGCCGGATCGACTTGCCCAGATCGGCACCCGGTTGCGCCAGGTTGCAGGCCATCACCAGCGCAAACAACGGGAAGGCGATGCGCCCCAGCTCGCTGACCACCGGCACATAGCCACCGAACACCACTTTGGCGACGTGATCGCCGGTCATCGACAGCAGCGCGATCCACTTCAGCAGCTCGCGGGCGCCGCTGCCGAGGGTGCCGTGCGCCGGCGGGGCGTGTACGGCGACGTCCTGCGCGCTCATGTCCTTCATCCTCTGCGTCCTGCCGGGTCCATCTCGTCAGGAATCGACGGTGTTACCCCTTGAACGCAAAGAGTACTTGAACCTGAGGCGGATGACGCTGGCCGCTGCACCCCGCTATCCTTGCAGTCCCCGCTTGTGAGCCATCACCATGCGCACGCTGTACCCGCCGATCACCCCGTACCGCGAGCACACGCTGCCCGTCGATACGCTGCACACCCTGCATATCGAAGAATGCGGCACGCCTGAGGGCATTCCGGTGGTGTACCTGCATGGCGGCCCCGGCGCCGGCATCTCGCCCACCCATCGCCGCTTCTTCGACCCGAAGCGCTACCGTATCGTGCTGATCGATCAGCGCGGCAGCGGCCGCTCCACGCCGTTCGGCGAGCTGCGTGACAACACCACGCAGGATCTGGTGGCCGACATCGAGAAGGTGCGCCAACACCTGGGCATCGAACGCTGGCTGGTCTACGGCGGCTCCTGGGGTTCGACGCTGTCATTGGCCTATGCACAGGCGCATCCCGACCGCGCCACCGGCCTGATCGTACGCGGCGTTTTCCTGGGTCGCGAGGAAGAGAACCGCTGGTTCGCCGAGCTCAACGGCGGTGCCCGCTGGATCTTCCCGGAGCGTTGGGATCGCTACGAGGCGCATATCCCGGAGGACGAGCGCGGCAACATGCTCGAAGCGTACTGGAGGCGCCTGGACCATGCCGACGAAGCCATCCGCATCGCCGCGGCACAGGCCTGGCTGGGCTGGGAAGACAATGCCGCCACGCTGCTGCATGACGTCGATGCGGCGTCCGCTACCGATCCGCTCGATACGCTGGCCAAGGCGCGCATCGAGGCGCATTACTTCCGCCACAACACCTTCCTGGAACACGGCCAGCTGCTGCGCGATATCGATCGCATCCGCCATCTGCCGGGCGTCATCGTGCAGGGGCGCTACGACATCATCTGCCCACCACGCAGTGCCTGGGATCTGGCCAAGGCCTGGCCGGAAGCCACCTTGCAGATGGTCATCGCCGGCCACAGTGCCAACGAAGCGGCCACTACCGATGCGCTGGTGCGGGCTACCGACGCTTTCGCGGACCGCAGCTGAACAGAAGGGGCCAACGGCCCCTTTTTCTATACCAAGGTATAGCCGGGCTAACCCACGGGCCTCTAGGCCTGCTGAATACGAGCGCGGACAATAGCGCCACTGGCCAGCCACTGGCCGCCCCACGCGGAGACGCAGATGGATCCCGACCCTGCCGGGCGCGACGCGCGCCCTTGCCTGCCCCCTTGTTCACTGCTGGCGACTGACGGCCGGTTCCTGTCCGTGTAAGCGATGGGAGCCCCGGGCAGCGCCTGCCCGGAGGAATCCCATGTCCTACAAGATTCTCTACATCACCGTCCGCCGCCTGATCGGTGAGCGCGATGTTTCCGCCCTGCGCAGCCTGCTGCTGCAGCACGGCCCTGTCCTCTTCGCCCGTTCGCTGGCCCTCGGCTCGCCTCGGGTGGTGGCCGACGCCCTGTCGCTGCTGCCGATCAGCGAGCGCATCAACGTGCTGCGCCACCTGCCCTACCCGCTTCGCGATGCGATGAAGCCGCTGTGCATCGGCGGCAGCCAGCGGCTGCGCATGCAGCCCTGGTCGCCCGCGGTGCTGGCCATGCGCCACGCCTGACGACCCGCCCCTTCCGCTCCACGTGCCGGCTACGCCCGGTGCCGTTCCAAGAGGATCTTCCCATGAGCCTGCTCAACGCCTGGTTCAACGCCTTCCTGCGCAGCCGCCGCGCGGGCAACCTGTTCGGTCGTCGTGCGATGCCCGAAGCCGGTTACGGCCGTGGCAGCACGCAGGCCGCACCGGCCACGCTCACTGCCGGACTGCTCGCACTGGCACAGGGCAGCGACGCCGATGCGCTGGCCACGCTGCAGTCGCATGTCGACGGTCTCAGCCCGCATGAAGCCGAAGAGCGCCTGCAGCGCTTCGGCCCGAACGAGGTCGACCACGAGAAGCCGCTGCCGTGGTGGCGTCATCTGTGGCAGTGCTATCGCAACCCGTTCAACCTGCTGCTGACGGTGCTGGCGGCCGTGTCCTGGCTGACCGAAGACGCCAAGGCGACGGTGGTGATCGGTGCGATGGTGGTGCTGTCCACCTTGATCCGCTTCGTGCAGGAGGGTCGCTCCAACCGCGCGGCCGAACGGCTGAAGGCCCTGGTGGGCAACACCGCGCGCGTGCTGCGCCGCGCTGCAGGCACCGAAGCGGCCGAGGTGGCCGATCAGTACTTCGGTGCACAGCTGCACAGCCGGCGGCCGGCACGGCTGCTGGATCTGCCGATCCGCGATCTGGTGCCGGGCGACCATATCGTGCTGTCGGCAGGCGATATGATTCCGGCCGATTGCCGCGTACTTGCGGCCAAGGACCTGTTCGTCGCGCAGGCCGCGATGACCGGCGAATCGTTGCCGGTCGAGAAGTTCGTGCAGCCGGGCAACGCCGAGGCTGGCCTGATGGAACAGGCCAACCTGTTGTTCATGGGTACCAATGTAGTGTCCGGCACGGCAACAGCACTGGTGCTGGCCACCGGCAACACCAGCTACTTCGGCACCCTCGCCCAGCGCAGCAGTGCCAGCGATCGCGCGCCTACGGCATTCCAGGCCGGGGTCAACAGTGTCAGCTGGCTGCTGATCCGCTTTGCCCTGGTGATGGTGCCGTTCGTCCTGCTGGTCAATGGCTGGACCAAGGGCGACTGGACCGAAGCGTTCCTGTTCGCGCTGTCGGTAGCGGTCGGCCTGACCCCGGAAATGCTGCCGATGATCGTCACCTCCACCCTGGCCAAGGGCGCGGTGCTGCTGTCACGGCGCAAGGTGATCGTCAAGCGCCTGGACGCGATCCAGAACTTCGGCGCGATGGAAGTGCTGTGCACCGACAAGACCGGCACCCTCACCCAGGACAAGATCGCACTGGAGCGGCACACCGATGTGTTCGGCCAGGATTCGGAGGATGTGCTGACCTTCGCCTATCTCAACAGCCACTTCCAGACCGGCCTGATCAACCTGCTCGATCGTGCGGTGCTGGAGCATGTGGAGCTGCAGAGCTCGCTGCGCCTGTCGCAGGACTACCGCAAGGTCGATGAGATCCCGTTCGACTTCGAGCGCCGCCGCATGTCGGTGGTGGTATCCGAGCGCGAGGATCATCACGAATTGATCTGCAAGGGTGCGGTGGAGGAAATGCTGGCGGTGTGCAGCACCGTGCGCGAAAACGGCCAGGACATGCCGCTGGATGAGCAGCGCCTGGCCCGCGTGCGGCAGACCACCGAGGAACTGAACGAACAGGGCCTGCGTGTAGTGGCCGTGGCGATGAAGGAGACCGCGGCGAGCCAGAGCGTGTACACGCAGGCTGACGAGTGCGAGCTGACCCTGGTGGGCTACGTGGCCTTCCTCGATCCGCCGAAGGAGTCGGCCGCGCACGCGCTGCAGGCGCTGGCCGCGCACGGTGTGGAAGTAAAGGTATTCACCGGCGACAACGAGCTGGTGACCGCGCGGGTCTGTGCCCAGGTCGGCCTGGACGCCGACACGATCGTGACCGGTCCGCAGATCGAGCGCATGGACGACGCTGCCGTGGCACGTGCACTGCAGGAACACCGCGTGTTCGCCCGCCTCACGCCGCTGCACAAGGAACGGCTGGTGCGCGAGCTGCGTGCACAGGGCAAGGTGGTCGGCTTCCTCGGTGATGGCATCAACGATGCTCCCGCACTGCGGGCAGCCGATATCGGCATCAGCGTGGACAGCGCGGTGGACATCGCCAAGGAGGCGGCCGACATCATCCTGCTGGAAAAGAACCTGATGGTGCTGGAGGAAGGCGTCATCCAGGGGCGGCGCACCTTCAGCAACATGCTCAAGTACATCCGCATGACCGCCAGCTCCAATTTCGGCAACGTGTTCTCAGTGCTGGTGGCCTCGGCGTTCCTGCCCTTCCTGCCGATGCTGCCGTTGCAGCTGCTGGTGCAGAACCTGCTGTATGACATCTCGCAGATCGCCATTCCCTTCGACAATGTCGATGAGGAACTGGTACGCAGGCCGCTGAAGTGGAACCCGGCGGACATCGGCCGCTTCATGGTGTTCTTCGGGCCGATCAGCTCGATCTTCGACATCAGCTGCTTCGCCTTGATGTGGTACGTGTTCGACGCACGCACGCCGGCCGACCAGGGCTTGTTCCAGTCCGGCTGGTTCGTGGTCGGTCTGCTGACCCAGACCCTGATCGTGCACATGATCCGCACCCCCAAGGTGCCGTTCCTGCAGAGCATCGCCGCGCCGCCGCTGCTGCTGATGACCGGGGCGATCATGGCCATCGGCGTGATCCTGCCGATGAGCCCGCTGGCAGGCTACTTCAAGCTGCAGGCGCTGCCGGCCGGCTACTGGCCGTTCCTGGTGGCGATCCTGTTCGGCTATGCGGTGCTGACCACTGCGCTGAAGAAGCTCTACATCCGCCGTTACGGCTGGCAGTAAGCGCATCGGCGCAGGGAGACCCCTCATGGACTTCAACCCCCACCTGCCCGCGTTCAACGCGGGCGCCACCCTCAGCTCGCTGATCAGTCTGTCGGTCGCCTTCATGCTGGGCGCGCTGATCGGCCTGGAGCGGCAGTTCCGCCAGCGCACCGCCGGCCTGCGCACCAATACGCTGGTGGCGGTGGGCGCCGCCGTGTTCGTCGACCTTGCCGTGCGCTTCCACGATCTGTACGGCGGGCCGCCGTCACCGCTGCACGTGGTGGCCTATGTGATCTCCGGTGTCGGCTTCCTCGGTGCCGGCGCGATCATGAAGGATGGCGCACAGGTATCGGGCCTGAACACCGCCGCCACCTTGTGGGGCTCGGCCGCGGTCGGCGCCTGTGCCGGCATCAAGCTGCTGCCCGAGGCGGTGCTGGCTGCGGTGTTCGTGCTGGCCGCCAACACCCTGCTGCGGCCGGTGGTGAACCGCATCCAGCGGCAACCGCTGCCGGAAGCGTTCAGCGAGGCAACCTACGCGATCAACGTGGTCTGCCAGCGCGAGCAGCAGGCCGAGGTGCTGGACCGGCTTCTGCTGTTGCTGGAGCAGGCGCAGTACCCGGTGCGTGCGGTCGACCAGCGCCCGTTCGGCGAGCGCGATGTCGAGATCGAAGCGGTGCTGTACGCCACCACGGTCGATGGCGGCGAACTGGATGCCGTGCTGGCGACCTTGGCGGCCACGCCGGGTGTGCTGCAGGGGTTCTGGAACGCCAGCCTGGAGGAGTAGTGCCGGCCGCTGGCCGGCAACCAGCAAGAGCGTGCACACCACGCTTCGGTAGGTGCCGACCGTTGGTCGGCACGGATCTTCAGATACCCCGGCTTCCTGCTGCTGTGCCGACCAACGGTCGGCACCCACCGCGGCACCAGCGGCCGTTCGAGGGCATGGGCTCACCTTTGCTATCCTTTCCACCCACGCCAGGGAGCCATCCCGATGCCATCGCTGTCGCCCCGCCGCCCCCTGGTCGTGCTGGCCCTGATCATCGTGATGGCGGCCATCTTCCTGGTCGATACGGTTACCGACTACGCCGTTGCCGCCGCCTGCTTCTACGCTGCCGTCATCCTGGCGGCGTCACGGCGCCTGCCCGCACGCGGCCTCATCCTGCTTGCCGCGGTCTGCATCGCGTTGACCGGCCTCAGCTTCTTCCTGACCCGCTTCGGCACCTACCGCATCGGCCTGGTCAATTCAGCGATCGGCATGCTGGTGATCGGCATCACCACCTATCTGGCACTGAAGATGGAAGCGGCGAAGGCCGCGGTGCAGGATGCACAGGCCCGCCTGCTGCGGGTTGCCCGCGCCTCCACCGTCGGCGAGCTGACCACCTCCATCGCGCATGAAGTGAATCAGCCGCTGGCGGCCATCGCCAGCAGCGCCGAGGCAAGCCAGCGCTGGTTGGCCCAGGATCCGCCGAACCTGGACAAGGCACGTCAGACCATCGCCCGCATCGTCGCCGACGCACATCGCGCCAGTGACGTGATCGCCCGTATCCGCGGCCTGACCCAAGGGGCTGCACCTGAGCGCCAGGCCTTCGACCTCAACCAGGCCGTGGAGGAAATGCTGGCGCTCTCGCACAGCGAACTGGAGCAGCATGGTGTGACCGTCGCGCTGGTACTGGGCAGTGACCTGCCCCCCGCCCATGCCGATCGCGTGCAGGTGCAGCAGGTGATCGGCAACCTCATCCTCAACGCCGTCGACGCGATGGCCGGTACACCCACGGGCGAGCGCAGGCTGTCGCTGCTGACCGCACAGGATCGGCATGGCCACGTCAGCCTGAGCGTGCGCGACCGTGGCATCGGCCTGCCCGTGGAGCAGCCTGACCGGGTGTTCGATGCATTCTGGACCACCAAAGCGAATGGTCTCGGCCTGGGCCTCAGCCTGAGCCGCTCGATGATCGAGGCCAACGGCGGCCATATCCGCGCCGAGCGACCCGCTGGTGGCGGCGCCTGTTTCATCTTCGAGCTGCCCACGCACATGGAAGCTACCCATGCGTAAACCCACGACAATGCCTGTGGAACCGTCACCGATCGTCTACGTGATCGACGACGATGCCTCGGTGCGTGCTGCGCTGGAAGATCTGCTTGCATCGATGGGCCTGCAGGTACGTGCCTTCGCCTCGACCGGCGAATTCCTTGCCCATGCGATGGAGGACGCCCCGGCCTGCCTGGTGCTGGACGTGCGCATGCCTGGCCAGAGTGGCCTGGATTTCCATCGCACCATGGCCAGCCATGGCCTGCACCTGCCGGTGGTGTTCATCACCGGGCACGGCGACATCGCCATGGGCGTCAATGCAATCAAGGAAGGCGCCATCGAGTTCCTGACCAAGCCCTTCCGTGACCAGGAACTGCTGGATGCTATCCACAAGGGCATCGACATCGATCGCCAGCAACGCCGCGAGGGTGAACTGCTGGGCGCATTGCAGCAGCGCTGGGACACCTTGAGCATCGGCGAGCGCGAGGTGGTCGCCGGCGTGGTACGGGGCCGGCTCAACAAGCAGATCGCGGCTGATCTTGGCGTCAGCGAAATCACGGTGAAGGTGCGTCGCGCGCAGGTGATGCGCAAGATGGGCGCGCGCACTCTGGTGGACCTGGTGCGCATGTATGACCGGCTGCAGGGCAGCACGCCATGACCGTATATGTAGCCCTGCTGCGCGCAGTGAATATGGGCGGTACCGGCAAGCTGCCGATGGCCGAACTGGTGGGCATGTGCCAGCGCGCAGGATTCCGCGACGTCCGCACCTATATCGCCAGCGGCAATGCCGTGTTCAGCAGTCCGCTCGACGAGGCGGGTGTGCGCGATAGTTTGGCGCACTGCCTGCATGCCGGCGATGGCACGGCCGGTTCGCGCCTGCGCATCCCCTTCGCCGCACAAGGTACTGGTCGCAACATCAACACCGTGGCCCGACTGGCGGCGATGGCTGCGGAGCTGGACTGAGCCTCCTGTGCAGCCATGCCTCCGCAATCAGCGGGCAACCATCAATCGAAGGCCATGCCAAAGCCAATGCTCAGCAGCGGCTGGTCGCCCCGCGCGGCAGATACCCCGGCGTTGACGTTGTATCGGCCATCGCGGCTCCAGCGTGACAACCCCAGGGCCAATGCGGACTCACCGCGATAGCTGGCCGTACCAAAGTTCAACGTAACCTTGCCCGGCAGGTTGGGCGTGACCTGCACCAGCGCCGCCGAGGCAGCGATGCCGCGATTGATCTGTCGCGACATGTGCGAGGCCTGTGCGCCAATGGCCTGCTCCATCGCGTCAACGCGTTGGTCGGTGTAGCGGTTCACCGAAGCCATCTGCTCCTGCAGCTGGGCCACGTTGACCGCATCGGTATCGGCGCTGCCGGCAGCCACGTGGGCAATCTGGCGCTCGCCTCCGACGTGCCCGACCGACACGCTGTCGGCGCGATCGGCGATGGCATCAGAACCGAGCGCCACGCTGTTGTCTGCACTCGCCTGGGCACCGGAACCGGCTGCCACGGCGCCCTGGCCTGTGGCGTCAGCCGGCGCACCATCGGCCACCAGTGCCTCATTGCCGGTAGCGCCGTAGTACGGCAGATCCGACCCGGCACCACCGCCCGTTTGGCCTTCCAGCGCGCCGACACGATCCTGCAGTCCATCCAGCTGCCGGCCGATGCCTTCGCCGATGGCCGACAACTGACCGCCATTGACCGCCTCGCTGCTGCCCAGCTGCACGCGACCGTCGGCAACGTTGGTCAGCACGGTGCCTGCGGCACCACCGAACACCACCTGGCTGCGATCGCTGCCCGCCACATAGCCAACCGTCTCCTTGACGTCACCATCGTCGCCGACCAGGCCGGCCTGCTTCAGCTGGCGCAGATTGATGGCGTCGGTATCGTCGCTGGCATCGGCCACGTGGGTGATCTGGCGTTCCGCACCATCACGCCCGATCGATACGGCGTTGGCACGGTCGGACACCGAACCTGCGCCCAGTGCAATGGCACCGTCCACAGAAGCCTGCGCCCCCTGTCCCAGTGCGATGGCCGCAATACCGTCGGCCTGCGCCGACGCACCGATGGCCAGCGCCCCCACAGCGCTGATCGAGGCGTCGTCGCTGCCATCAGCACGACCATCAACCTTCAGATAGCGGCTGTCCTCTGGCTGCGCCGCCGACAGGCCGTCCTGCATCTGTGCCAGGGTCACTGCATCGGTTGCGTCATCGGCAGCGGCCAGGCCCTTCAGCTGGCGCGCACCCGTTGCCCCCGTCAGGTCGACCACAGCACCGGCACGACCCGAGGCCACCGAAATGTTGCCGCTGGCGGCATCCTGGCGCACCAGGCCTGCGTCGCCGCCGTTCCACGCATCGATCTGGCGCTGCGTATCCAGCACATCGTCTTCGGTGTGGGTGACGCGCTGGTCGAGCACCTGCAGCTGCCCGTCCACCGCGTGCAGCGCAGAACCGGCATCGCGGAAGCTGCTGCCCTGTACGACATAGGTCGGGCCTGTCACGGAACCTGTGGCCGCCTCGACCTGCGCGCCACCACCGAGCGCGGCAACCGTGGACTGCAACTGCTGCAGGTTGACCACATCGGTCGCTTCGGTACCGTTGGCCACGTTGATCAACTGACGCGTACCGATAGCGCCGCCACCCAAGGACAGCACCTGGTCGCGATCAGCGACCGAGCCTGCGCCCAGTGCGACCGCGTTCTCGCCGTTGGCGTGCGCGCCGGCACCGATGGCGACACTACCCTGCCCGGCCGCACGCGCGTCGGCGCCCATGGCCAGTGAATGCGGGCCGCTCGCTGCCGCTCCACTGCCCAGCGCGAGACTGCCGGTTCCGCCCGTGGTAGCCGGCGCATCGACATCACCGGCTGCGGCCTGGAAGTAGCGCTGGGCAACCACCAGGTCGCTGCCCAGATCGACCAGCTCGGCACGCTGCGCGCGGTCTTCCGCATCCAGTGCATGCAGCGCATCACCGGCGCTATGCACGGTGGTGCCCACCACATTGAAATCCGGTGCCTGCAACGTGCCATCGGCGCCCACGCCCGCGCCCGCACCAAGCGCTGCCGCCACGCTGGCCACGGCGGCGTCGGCCTGCGCCTTGTTGATGGCTTCGTCGCCAGCGGCCGCATCGGCCACACCGCCCAGACGGCGGGCGCCTGCAGTTCCAGCCATACCAATGGCGGCGCCATCACGATCCACACCGACCGTCAGGTCGCTGCCCGGCGCGGCCTGCTGGACCATGCCGATGGTGCCCTGGCTGATCCGTGTATGCAGATCATTCACCGATACGTCAACGCTGGAGAGGCCGCCGTCCAGCGCGTTGAGCGCGCTGCCGATGCTGGTGTGGGTGCCTCCGTGAGCAAGATCGAAAGCCGGCGGGATGACAGTGCCATCGGTCGCCAGCGCACCGCCGGTCGCCTGCAGAAGTCCCTGCAGCTGCTGCACGCTGGCCACGTCATTGTCCTGCGTGCCATCGGCCATGTTCTCGATGCCACGGCGTGCGGTGGTTGAACCCAGCGCAACCGTGGCGTTGCCGCGGCTGACCGAACCGGCGCCGATGGCAACACTGTTGGCGTGGGTGGCGCGGGCGCCTGCGCCGATCGCGGAGGAGTACTGCCCGGTGGCGGTAGCAGCGCGCCCCAGGGCAATGCCTCGCTCGCCAGTGGCTACTGCCGCCGACCCCAATGCGGTCACCACCGTACCGGCACCGTTGGCCTGGAAGCCAACCGCGGTCGCGTTCCAGGTGGTTCGCGTGCTGGCGCCCAGCGAGGTCGCGCCACTGGCGCCCGAGCCGTTCTGGCTGTCTGCGGCGGCACCGAAGCCGATCGACACAGCGTTGCTGCCGGCGGCCACCGAGTTGCTGCCCAGTGCGATGGCACCGTTGTTGGCACCATTGCTGGCCGGTCGCGCGACGGCATTGCTGCCGATGGCGATCATGTTGATGCCGTTGACGCTGGCGGCAGTGGCATTGCTGCCGATGTTCACCACCAGCAGGCTGTCATCGGTTGCAGCCAACGGCAGGGCGCCACGCAACGCGGCGGGGTCCTGGCAGGCGCCTTCCTGCGGTTCGTGCGGTGCGCTGCACAGTACCTGCTGGATGTCGCTGGCAAGCACGTTTGGCGCGACAATCGCGAGGAGCACTGCGGCGATGCCCGCACCCGCGCGGCGGCGACGGCCCTGGGCCAGTTCCGAGGCGACGACCCACTTGCCGGTGGCCGCGTTCCAGACGATGCGATAGATGCAGTTCATGGTCGTTCTCCGAGGGCGCAAGCGCCCATTGGGGGTGGCAGCCGGCCGTTCCAGCCATGGCCAGATACTAGGCAAGCGCCCCCCGATGGCGTATCGGACGCGGCCTAAAGCGCGCCCGGATACACCCGTGGGATGGTTTGTGATTCAGCAGGTTGCAACTGGGCGCGGCGTCGTGCGCCGCGCCCAGCGCTGGGCTCAGTCGCCCAGTACCACGCCGACGCCCATGCGGAAGATCGGCTTGTCGCCGCGCGCCATCGACGCGCCGCCGTTGACATTGACGCGCCCGTTGTCGCTCCAGCGCGACACGCCCACACCCATCGCCGTTTCGCTGCGGTAATTGGCCAGGTTGGCGTTGATGGTGGTCCTGCCCGGCAGGTACGGGGTCATCGGCGCCAGTGCAGCTGCGGCGGCGATGCCTCGGTTGGCTTGGCGGTTGACCTGGTCCAAGCGCTGTTCCAGGCCGCTCCAGGCATCCTGTACTCGCTCGTCGGCATACGCCTTGGCATCATCCACACCCTGTTGCAGCTGGCCTACGTTCACTGCATCGGTGGCCTGCACACCGGCTGCCACGTTGGTGATCTGACGCTCGCCACCTTCGCGGCCGACCGACACGCTGTTCTCGCGGTCGGCGACCGAGCCGGCACCCAGCGCAACGCTGTTGTCGGCCTGGGCTTCTGCGCCGGCACCGGCCGCCACGCTGCCCTGGCCGATGGCCTGGGCCGGGTTGTCACCCGCCTGATCGCCCGGCTGCGGATTGGCGCCGTAGTACGGCGGATTGCCGCCACCACCGGCATCGCCTGCTTCCAATGCGCCGACGCGGCCATCCAGATCGCCGATGCGGCCCTGCAGCTGGTCGCGCAGTGCGGCCAGCTGGCCACCGTTCACGGCCTCGCGGCTGCCTGCACCCACACGACCATCGGCCACGTTGGACAGCACGGTGCCATTGGCACCACCGAAAGTGACCTGTGCACGCTGGCTGCCTGCATCATAGGTCACCGCATCCAGCATCTGCCCGCCATCGCCCACCAGACCTGCCGCCTTCAGCTGGCGCAGGTTCACCGCATCGGTATCCTCGCTGCCATCGGCCACATGGGTGATCTGGCGCTCGCTGCCGGCCGCACCCACCGACACGCTGTTGGCGCGATCGGCCACGGCGCCAGCGCCCAACGCCACACTGTTGTCAGCCAGCGCCACCGCCCCCTGGCCCAGCGCTACGCTACCCGCGCCATTGGCCTGGGCCGATGCACCTACCGCCATCGCGCCCTGCCCGTTGGCCTGCGCATCATCACTGCCATCGCCTGCACCATCGACCCGCACATAGCGGTTGCCGGTGGCGCGAAGGTCATCGACGGCCGAGTTCAGCTGGCCCAGGTTCACCGCATCACTGGCGTCGATGCCGGCAGCCACGCCCTTGAGCTGGCGTTCGCCGTCGGTACCGCGCAGGTCCACCACGGTGCCTCCGGTACCTGCACCGATCGTCACTGCAGCGTCCGCAGCGGACTGCTGCACCAGGCCGGCTTCGCCATTGCCCAGTTCCACCAGCTGCTGACGCAGCTGGGTGATATCGCCTTCGTTGCGGGTCACACGGCCGTCGATCACGGTCAGGCCACCGTCAACCGAAGACAATGCATCGCCCACGTTGTCGAAGGTCTGACCCTGCACGCTGTACTGCGGGCCGGTCACGGTGCCGGTCAGCGCATTGTGCGTCGCGCCGCCGCCCAGGCCCTCGATGACAGGAAGCAGCTGCTGCACGTTCACCGCATCTGCGGCTTCGGTACCGTTGGCCACGTTGATGATCTGGCGAGTGCCGTTACCGCCCATGCCCCAGCCCACCGAGACCACGTTGTCGCGGTCTGCTACCGCCTCAGCGCCCAGCGCGACTGAATTCTCACCACTGGCGCGTGCATTGGCACCCAGCGCGATCGCGCCGTCACCGCTGCTCGCACGCGCGCCCCAACCGACGGCCACACCCTGTGCAGCGCTCGCGGCGGCGCTGGCCCCGGCGGCGATGCTGCCCGAGCCCGTTGCAGCGGCTTCGTCGGCCACACCCGAGCCGTCCGCCTTGAAATAGCGGCTGCCTTCATCCAGCGCGTCGCGCAGATCAGCAAGGTCCTGGCCGGTGCTGCCAACACGGCCATCCAGTGCGGTCAATGCATCGCCTACGTTGCCGTAGTTGTTGCCATCCACGGCGTAGCTCGGCGCACTGATGCGCCCCTGCGCATCGGCAACGCTGCCACCGCCGAGCGCATCGGCCACCGAGGCCGAGGATGCCTGCAGCTGGCCCAGCGTCACGGCTTCGTCGGCCGCCGTCGCATCGGCCACGCCACGGAGGCGACGGGCCCCGTCAGTACCCGTGAAGTCCACCGCAGCACCATTGGTGCTGGCGCCCACGGTCAGGTCGGCACCCGGCGCCGCCTGCTGCACCAGGCCCACGGTGCCGTTCTGCAGCGAAGTGCTCAGCTGGTTCAGGGTGGTCGTAGTGGTGGTCAGGCCGTCGTCCAGCGCCTCAAGCGCGCTGCCGACGGTGGTGTGGGTGCCGCCATGGCCCAGCACGTAGCTGGGCGCGGTGATGCTGCCGTCGGCAGCAACATCGGCGCCGCCACCCAGCGCCTGCACACCAGCACGCAGCTGTTGCACGATGGCCGCGTCGTTGGCCTGCGTACCCGCTGCAACATTGACGACCTGGCGGCGCAACGTGGTGCTGCCGACCGACACCGTGTCTTCGCGGTTGGCGACCGATGCACGGCCGATCGCCACCGCACCGGCAGCCGTAACCTGCGACGAACCGCCGAGGGCAACGCCGCCGGAACCGCTGACCGAGGCGTTGTCACCCATCGCCACAGCTTCGGTGGCGCTGCCGCGCGCGCCGCGCCCCACAGCCACTGCTGCCGAGCCGCCAGCATTGGTGTTGTAGCCCACGGCCACGCTGTTCCAGCCGCCGGCGCTGGCATTGGCACCCACGGCCAGCGAACCTGCCGCGCCCTGCGCGTTCTGGCTGTTGGCACTTGCACCCATACCGATGGCGACTGCGTTGTTGCCCTGGGTGCTGGCGTTGGCGCCCATCGCAATGGCGTTGTCCGCGTTGCCGTCCGCATCGGCCAAGGCGCGTGCGTTGTTGCCGATGGCGATCGCGCCCACTCCTGCGGCCGTGGCAGCCGTACCCGAGCCATTGACCTTCACATACAGGTCATCCACCGCGGCCTGTACACCAATGGTGCGGGCCTGCGCTGCCGCATCTGCGTTCGCATCGGCATCAGTGGCCACACAGCGGCCCTCAACATCGATCACACCCCCTTGGCCCTGCGCCAAGGCACACGCAGTGCTGTTGTCTTCGGCCGCCCACGACGGCAGGGCCAGCATCAGCAGGCTGGCCGCAGCCAGCCCGCGTGCGGCAATCTTGCCACCCTTCTTCCTGCGGCCGGTGGCCAGCTCTGAAGCAACCACCCACTTTCCGATGGCCGCGTTCCACACAATCCGGTAGATGCTGTTCATGATGTTCTCCGTAGGCAATGCGCCTGCTTGGTCGGGCGGTTGAATGGCGGCCGATGCCGCGTCTACGGGGAAATGCTAGAAAGCAGCGGCCTCGTCTCGAATCGGACGGGGCCTAAATGGCGCCTGCGGCGCTGGCTGAACGACCTGCCGTTCAGTCCGCCGGGCAATCAGTTGTAGGTCATCGTGACCGTGATCGGGCGGCTCACCGCGCCTGCAGAAACCGTCGCCGCGCTCTGCACGAAGCGCGCGCGGAAGGCGTGGGTGCCGGCGGCCGTCGCCATCTGGGTCCACCCGCCGGGCCGCAGGCGTGCCCCACTGCTGGTACGTTGCAGCTCGATGCCGATGCCGGCAACGCCCTGGAACAGCGTTGCGTCATTGCTGTCGGCCACGCCATTGAAGTGCAGGCCCACCCGCGCGACCAGAGGATCGCACTGGCTGACCACCACGTTGACGGCCTGGAACGGCGTGCTGAACGCACCGCTGAACTGGGTGGCCTGATAGGTTCCCAGGTCGACATCGGCCACGGCAATGCGGCATACGCCCGGCAGGATGGTGCCGGTGACGTTGAAATTGGTGGTGGTGGCGGTCTGCGCCGATGCTGCACCGGACAGCGTCAGCACGGCGGCGAGCAGCAGGCCTGGAATCGGAAGATGCATGGAAGCTCTCAGTTGTAGGTCAGGGAAACGGTGATGGGCCGCTGGATGCGTCCAACGGAGACCGGCATCGCCGATTGCAGCAGACGCGCACGGAACGGGTAGACGCCGTCCGCCGTCACGTATTGGGTGCTCCCACCCGGCGGAAGGGGCACGTTCAACGACGACACCACGCGTACCAATTGCACACCCACGCCGGGCACTCCCTCGAACAACGCGCTGTTGTGACTGTCGGCGGTGCCATCGAAGGTCATGGCCACGCGCAGGATCAAGGGATCGCAGTCACTGACGGTGCCGCTGAAATCAACGTAGGCGGTGCCATGGCTGCCAGTGAAGACGTTGGCCTGGTGCGAGCCCAGGTCCACGTCCGGGAAGGAGATCCGGCATGCGCCGGGCAGGATCTCGCCGGACACGGTGAATGGCTGGGTGTCCTGCGCCCGCACGTTGGCCGCCAACATGGCCAGCACCAGGAAAAGAGCTGTGCGATGCATATGCGCCTCAGTTATAGGTGACCTGTACGGTCACGGGGGTGTTGATGGTGCCTGCTGACACCGTGCCGGTGCGGACCAGGCGTGCGTAGAGCAGGTGTCCGGCCGCCGGCGTTCCATTGGTAATCCAATCGAAGCCGGCCTGGTTGGGCGCCAGGGTCTGCTGGGTGGGCGTGTACAACCACACCGCCAGGCCGCGCACACCGCCTGTGGTGGGTATGGCGAAGTAACGTGCGTCGCTGCTGTCGGCGGTACCCGCCATGCGCACGTGCAGCACCCGCAGGTCACTGGCGCAGCTGCTGCGGTTGAGCGTGAAGCTGACCATGGGAGACTGCGTATTCGCCGTGAAGTACGTCGCGTCGAAGGTACCCACGTCGACATCGGCGACGCTGAACTGGCAGGTTCCCGGCTGGAAACGGCCACTGAAACGCAGGGTCAGGTCGGCCGCATGCGATGGCACTGGCAGCAGCGCAGCAAGCGTGGTCAGCAACAGCACGGCGCGCATGTCAGTTGTACTCCAGCGTGATGGTGGCCGCGCCATTGGCCTGCCCCGAGGATGCGGCAGCTGCAAGCCGGTAGTAGCGTGCGCGCAGCATGATCGTGTACTGCGCGTTGTTGACCTCGGTCAGGGCCACGCCGGAATCGCGCATGGTGTTGAAGCCGACCGAGTCCTGCGCCTGTGTTCCAATCTGGATGCCGATGCCGGTGGCGGTCATGTTGACGCCGTCATCCTGCAGCGCCATGACCGATCGCGTGCGGTCGGCAACCGCGGTGACCGGATCGACACGATAGCGGATGCGGTTGTCCACTCGCCCGTTGGCGGTCTGCACCGTGCCGGTGGTCAAGTGGCCGCGGTAGCGTCCGAAGAATGCAGGGCAGTCCCGCAGCACCACCGGCACGTTCACCCAGCCCGTGGTGGAGCCAACCACAGGGATCTCGCTCATCTGATGCACGCCCAGGTCCACGGGCACATCGCTGGTGCTGCACGTACGCGAGACGATGTTCAGGCTGCCCTGCACGCGCCCGCTCCACAACAGAACGTTCCGGTTGACGCCACTCATCCGGTACTCGAACTGCGGGAGGCTGGCGCCAGTCACGGTCCCTGCGTTGATCGGCCCGATCTTGATCAGGCTCACGTCATAGGACTGAACAGGCCAGAGCAGCAGGATCGGCTCGATGACTTCGTCTTCAGTCAGGATTGGAAACCCTCTTCCGCTGAACCAAACCGCCACACCCACGCCCGGCACGTTGGTCTCATAGACAGTGCCATAGGTGGGATGGACAAAGTCTGAGGCGCGATGCGGCAGCGAGGTGTACTGCCGGATGCGATCCATTCGCCCCGGCGAGCACGTGATCTGGTTCGCAGGACCGGCATAGTAGGTCGCACGGAAGATCTCGGTACCCACCGGCACGTCCGGCCCGACAGTGATCGAGCCATTGAGGTTGGCGATGTTGACCAACGGCCTGTCACCATCGACAAGCCGGCAGTTCTGCGCCCAGACAGGCGCACTGGCCAACAGCATCATGGCCAGCACAACGCGGGCCGCCAACAGGATCGGGTTCATGGCGCTTTCTCCAGAGTAGCCAGGTGAGGTCGAGCGCCGGGCTCGGACTGCTGTGCAGCTGCCGCGGTCTGGCAGCGTGCTTCCACTACGGTGTAACCGTCGCTGGAACGCGACATCGGCACCTGCACCTGCATCACGCACTGCTCGTCGCTGCCGGGACCCCACTGCACCTGCACCGGGCCGGATGCCTGCAGGCCGGTGAGCAGCAGGCGGCTGCCCTGCCCCACCACACCAACATTGGTGCCCTGGCCGTCAGTTGCCTCGGCGCCGAACGGCAATGGCCGGCCGTCATCGGTACGTGCGTCCACCATCAGGCCGTGGCTTGCGCGCGTGCTGAAAGCCAGCCGCACCAGGGATCCAGCACGCGGCGCGACGCTGCGTGCGGTCTCCTGCAGCTCCACGTCAAAGCCGGTGCCCTTCGGATCAATCGAGATGGTGTTCAACTGGTAAGGCGTCAGGAACGGGACCACGGCATAGCCGCGCTTGTCCAGGCGTGCACCGCCCCCGTTCTCGATGCGCGCGCCAGCCGCGCCAGCGGCATGCACCAGTGCTGCCGTTTCGCCCAGCGGCGGGGACAAGGTCAGCCCGTCGCCATGCAGCACCATGCCACCTGCGGCGCCCATGCCCAGCTGGGTGTAATCGCTGCCATTGCTGATGCTGGCCGTCCACTGGCCGCGCGCACCGCGGTAGCCGGTGTTGATATCGGCGCTGTTGCTGCCCGCGATGCGTGACAGGGTAGCGCCATAGCTGAAGCGGTCGTCCCGCGATGAGATGCCATTGGTCGACAGCTGCGTCGCCGGCTCGCCATTGCGGCTGCGGGTATGCATCAGGTTGCCCAACGGCGCACGCGGAGACCTGCCCAGCGGCAGCGACACCATCAGCATCAGCCGGTTGTCCACCCGTGCCTGCTGAGCCCTTGCTGCCGGCATCTCCACGCCGGGAATGCTGTCCTGCAGGTAGCCGCGGCCGAAGTCGATCGAATCGCGGGTACGCTGGAAGTTGACGCTGTAGCTCAATGCCTTCCACTGGTTGCTGTAGCCGATGCTCAGGTCGAGCTGACGGCCGGGTGCGTTCCAGAAATCGCGGCGGGTGCCGATCACGAACAGCTGCCCACCGCGCTCACCCAGCTGCTGGTTCATGCTCAGGTCCATGCGGTTGCGCTGGCGCGCTACGGTGTCGATATGCAGATCGCGGGCGCGCGCATCACGCAGCGATGCCCAGTCGCGCAGGCTCACGTAGTCCCGGGTGGCATAGCGGTAGGCGGCCACGGCAAAAGACGTTCCGGTGCGCACGACGTTGCGGTTGTAGGCCAACCGGAAGCTGCTGCCGGACATCGGCGGCAGCCCCTGCACCGCCGTCCGCGCCAGCGACACGTCTGCGGCCACCGCGCCGAAGGATGTGTTGATGGCCGCACCTGCAAGGCCGGCACGGTAGTCCTCACCCACGACCATGCCGCCGTAGGTGCTGAGGGTGTTGCTGAGGCCGCGCTGGTATTGCAGCTGCAGCAGCTCTGGCGCCGCACGCAGCGAGCTTTCGTCGACCCGCCCGGCGGACATGCTCCAGCGCGACTGGCCCGGTCGCAGCAGCTGCGGTACCGCCGAGTACGGCACGGTGAAGCGGCGCGAGCGGCCATCCGCCTCGCGCACCTCGACTTCAAGGTCACCGGCGTAGCCGGTTGGATACAGATCGTCCAGTTCGAACGGCCCCGGCGCGACGCTGGCCTCGTGCAGCACGCTGCCGCGCTGGCGCACGATCACCCGTGCGTTGGTTTCGGCCACGCCGCGGATCACCGGCGCGAAACCCCGCTGCGACTGCGGCAGCATGCGATCGTCGCTGCCCAGGCGAACGCCACGCAGGCGTACGCCTTCGAACAGGTCGCCCGGCGTGGAGGTGTCGCCCAGCATCAGCTGCGCCTTCCACCGCACGATATCGTGCTGCAGATACGCGGCCGTTGAGCGGTAGCGCTGGGGTTGGTTGCCCCCCAGGGTCATCGCGCCCTGGTGCACCAGCTGCCATCCGGCGACGCGGCCGGTGGCGTTCAGCCCCAGGAAGCCCGAATAGCGGGCCGTGCTGCCGTTGTTGTAGTGATACGCGTTGGCGTTGTAGCTCAAGGCGAACGCGGGCACGCCGGCATCCCACTGGCTGGGATCGACGTAGCCGCGCGCTTCGTTGCGCAGGTAGAGCTGCGGCACCTGCAGGTCCAGCGTCTGGCTGCCCGCATCGAACGTTGCCGAGGCACCGGGCACCAGATCGCCCAGGCTTCCGCAGAACACCTCCTGCGGCCATGGCAACACGGGCAGCTGCTGCGCGTCGGCCTGCAGTCGTGCCGGAGCGATGCCGTACGCCTGCAGGTTGGCCGGATCCAGGCACAGGCGGGAACTGCCCTCCACATCGCGGTAGAGGATGTCGGTACGCGCCTGCCACTGTCCGTTGAGACGGACGTCGCCACGGTAGGTCCCCGGCGCGACATAGTCGGCCTGCGCGAAGCGTTCAAGATCCAGGCGGGCTGACGCACCGGCCGGCAGGAACGCTGCATCGAACGTCACTGCGTCATCGGCACCGGGTTCGGTCGCCCATGCGGTGTGGGTGAACAGGATGGTGGCCACCAGCATCGGCAGTCGGGCATGCCGCAGGCGACAGGCGCCGTTGCCCGGCGCCCGGATCGGGGCGTTCATCAGGGTGTCTCCGCGGGGACAGGGAAAGGCGCGCAACTGGTGCGCGCTGTAATCAGGGCTGCAAGGCAACCTGGGTCGGCACCAGGGCGCCGAAATCGTTGATGACGGTGATCGCGCCCTTCACCTCGCCCTGCGGACGAACTGAGAGATCCTCCAGCGCGAACTCGGCCTGTGCGAACGGTGCGACCATGCCACCGCCCTGCATGCCTTCTTCCTTGCCATTGGCCCACAGGCCGACGCTGGCGAAATTGACGTGGTAGGGCGTCGGGTTGTCCGCCCGCAGCACCAGTCCACCGGACGCGGAGTGCAGCGACCAACGGACCTTCTGGTGCGCCAGCACCGGCTCGCCAGCCAGGTTTGGCGGGCGGTAGAAGACCTTGATGCGGGTACGGAAGGCGAACTGAAGGATGTTGGCCGTGCTGCCACCGGTCTTCGGCGGGATCTCGAGCATGTTCAGCCAGTACAGCGTTTCACGATCGGCAGGCAGCGTGGCACCGGTGAACAGGATGCGGGCCGTCTGCTGCTTCTTCGGGTCGAGGCGGAACACCGGCGGTGCGACCGCGAACGGCGCCTTGGCGCTGTCCGGCGTGGACTGGTCGTCACCATCATCCAGCCATACCTGGACCAGCGCGGCGCGCTCGCCTTCGTTCATGAATTTGAGAGTGACTTCCTTGTCCTGCGCGGGATAGACCACGCGGGTGCCACCGATCACTACCGACGCGTCGGCAGTCTGGGCGAACAGTGCGCCAAGGGCGAGAACGCCGGCACAGAGCGTGCGGTTGAAGGAAAGCATGGATCACCTCTTCGATGAGGCCGGCCACAGGGCCGCCGGCACGTGCCGACGGCCCCGCGCGGCATCAGTTGTAGACAACCTTGTAGTTGACGTACGACTGCACGAAGCCGGGCGCAGCAGCGCCGTTGACGGCGACGTACTGGCTGGCCATGTCGATCACGGCGGTGTTGTTGGCGATGGTCACCGGATCGGTCTTGAAGGACGGGTCACGCAGATCGACCACGGCGTTCTTGTACAGCACCTGGATCTGGGTGTTGACGGCCGGTGCATTGGCTTCCTGGTTGCGCAGGTTGCCGTTGCCCGCGTCCACCTGGCCAGCGGTCGGGTCGAAGTACAGTTCGGCGATCTTGCCGTTCTGGCAGGTGCCCTGGCCCGGGCCGCCGATGACCAGCTGGAACGGGTGCAGGCCCGCGATGTCGCCGGCCGCTGCCAGCTGGTTGGCCTGGACCGGATCCATCGGCACGGTGATGTTGGTGGTGCCGATGGCGCCTGCACCGCCGGAGATCGTGCAGGTCAGGTCGGTCACTTCACCGGTGAATTCAATGACGCCCGAGCCATAGGACTGGGCATTGGCGGCCGCAGCGGCCAGCAGCAGGGTTGCAGCGGAAGCAATCGGGAGGAGCTTCATGGTGTTGGATTCTTCTTCACAGGTGTGATCCGCGCGAGGCGGTGGAAAGGCCCCGCCGCCGGGGAGGACGGCGGGGCCGGGGACGGGCGGGACACCTGGGGAGAAGCGTCCTTCCCGGCAGACCGGTTCATTGGCCTACGGGAGGAATGCTAGGAATCGAAGGCGATTGCCTCCATCGGACCCGGCCGAGATTTCGGCTGCGGTCGCTGAACGCGGGTTGCCCGCGGATCACGCGTCATCACGCTCGTCGTCGGCAGGCGCACGCAGATGCCAATGACGGCGCAGCTGGCTGCGGCGCCTCGGGGAGGCGAACAGGTAGTGATTCAGCAGTTCGAGGAAGTGCGCCTGCGCGGCTGCGGGCAGCTGGGTGAAGTGCAACAGCAGGGCAGTCAAACGGGGGTCGTCTCGAACGGACACATCATCACCGCAGCAAGGGATACCCCTCCGAGCCTAGGCATGGACAGCGGCAGGTCCATCGGACCCGTCCTCAATCAGTCGGCAGATCCTTCGCCACCAGCACCCGCGCGTGCGTTCTGTGACGCCTGCACAAGGCCGTGCGTCAGTGCGTACTCGAAGATCTCCGCATCGCGCTGCAATCCAAGCTTGCGCATCGCGGCGATCTTCTGCGTGCTGATGGTCTTGCGGCTGCGTCCAACGCGCTGGGCGATCTGCATCACGCTCAGCCCCTCGGCGAACATCCGCAGAACCTCCGACTCCCGCTTCGACAGGGCTTCTACCTCCTGCACATCACCCTGCGACTCAACCTCAGCGATCAGCCGTGCGATCTCCGCTGAAATGAAGGCCTGCCTGCGGCTGGCGGCATGCACGGCGGGAACCAGCTGTTCCAGCGGATCGCTCTTGCTGACGATGCATGACACCCCGGCCCGCTGGATCGAGCGCAGGACCATGGGACTTTCCATGCCGGTCAGCACCACCAGGTGCAGCGCCGGAAAGCGACGCTGCAGGAACCGCAGCAGGGTAACCCCATCCCCATAGCGGCCGTTGGGCATCGAGAAATCGCAGACCGCCACATCAACCGGTGTGCGGCTGAGCAGATCGACCAGTTCGGTGGAGTCGCGTACCAGTCCGGCGATGGCCAGGTCCGGCTCGGCCTCCACCAGGTGCTCCATGCCGGCCAGCAGGACCGGATGGTCATCGGCCACGACGATGTTCAACGGCATGCTCGCTTCCTCTCCTGATGGTGAACCGCACGACCTGCCCGGGGGCGGTCGGCTGCCTTATAGTGGTCCGCGCCAATTACGGCAATTTCTGTCGGTTTAATCAACAGAGACCCTCCATGTCCCATCCGATCATCCGCGTCGCCATCGCCGACGACCATCCGGTCATCCGCATGGGTATCGAAGCTGCCATCGACGAGATCCCCACCCTGTCCTGCATCGGCGCGGTAGGCGATTCCTCGGCCCTGGTCGCGCTGCTGCAGCAGACTGCCTGCGATGTCGTGGTGACCGACTACGCAATGCCCGGCGGCGCCTTCGGTGACGGGCTGCAGCTGCTCGACCATCTGCGCACGCACTTTCCCGACCTGCGCCTGATCGTGATGACCGGGCTCGACCAGCCGGCGATGATCCAGGCGCTGCACGCCAGCGGCATCGACCACATCCTGAGCAAGGCCGATGACACCAGCCACGTGCCAGCGGCGATCGCCGCAGCATGGGCCAACCGTCGCTACCTGTCGCCATCGATCACCCAGCTGCTGCCTGCACGCGGGGCGCCGCGCGCCATCGCAGCGCTGTCGCCCCGCGAGCACGAGGTGCTGGTGCTGTTCGTCTCGGGGCTGAGCGTCAATGAAATCGCAACCCGGCTGGACCGCCGCAAGCAGACGATCAGTACCCAGAAGACCGCCGGAATGGCCAAGCTCGGTATCGACAAGGACGCCGACCTGTTCAAGTTCGCCAGCGAACTGGGGCTGCGCACCCCCAGGCCGGATACGGAGTAGCCGCAGCCTGCTCACACGTCGTCCCGCAGGCCATCGCGATAGGCGTCGATCAGATCGCGCAGATCGGACAGCAGAGCAATGCGTTCGTCCTCCGGCAGCAATTGCCCTTCGCGCAGCAACCGTTCGGCATCGCCAAAACGCGTGCCAAGCGGTTTCTCACCCATCATCAGCAGCACGCCCTTCAGCGCATGCAGCTGCTCCAGCAGCACCTCGTCGTCGCCGCTCTCGCCTGCGGCCTGCATCCTGTCCAGATCGCGGGTGCTGCTTTCCACGAACAATGCGCGCAGCTTGTGCGGCTTGTCCTTGCCTGCCGGCGAAGGCGAGCGTGGTGGCGACGGCAGCGCCTGCAGGTAGCGGTCCAGCATCGCCAGCAGCCGGGCCAGGTCCAGCGGCTTGAGCAGCAGGTCGTCGATGCCCGCCGCGCGGCAGCGTTCGCGTTCGCTTGCCAGCGCAGTGGCGGTCACGGCGAGGATCGGCAGCGTTTCGCCGCGACTGCGGAGCGCCTGTGCAAGCTGGTAGCCATCAAGTACCGGCATGTTGATGTCGGTCATCACGATATCCCATGCGCCCGATTGCCAGCCGGTCAACGCCACCTGTCCGTTCTCCACCGCATCGACCTTGCAGTCCAGCTCCTCCAGCTGCTGCTGGATAAGCTCGCGATTGACCGGGTTGTCCTCCACCAGCAGAACACGGCCGCGCGCGCGGCGTACTCCGGCCTGCGGCGCAGCGGCGGGCACCCGCGGCACAGGCATCCGCTCCCCGCGCAGCGCCTGCAGCAGTGCCGGGCTGGCATAGCAGGAGACGTGCACTGCATCATCGCGCTGCTCCGGCGACAGCGGCCCCCTGGGATAGGCCCGCACGACCCTGGCATAGCTGGGCAGCACCGCCAGCTCTTCGTCATCGCTCCAGGCGCGGCGCTCGCCGAAGATCAACAGCGTGGCGTCTGGAGCGCCGTCGGCGGGTCGCTCGATCACCGTTACATCAGCGCCCCAGCGGTGCAGCAGCTGCCCGATTTCCTGCCGCCACTCCTGCGCCGACGACAACAAGGCAATGCGGCGAGCGGACAGCGGCTGGTCCGGCGCTGTCGCAACCGCTGAAGGCTGAACCGGCACGTCGAGGGTGAACACGCTGCCCACGCCCAGCGTGCTCTGCACCTGGATACGCCCCCCCAGCAGCTGCGCCAGCTGCTGGCACAGCGCCAGGCCCAGCCCGCTGCCGCCGTAGCGCCGCGAGACGCTGGCATCGCCCTGCTGGAAGGGCCTGAACAACGTGGTCACCTGTTCCTCGGAAAGACCAATGCCCGAGTCGACCACCTGCAGGCGCAGCTGCCGCTGCTCTCCCGTACCACCACCCGCCTCGGCGCGCAGCGTGATGCGACCGGAGGCAGTGAACTTCACCGCATTGCTCAGCAGGTTGTTGAGGATCTGGCGGATGCGGTGGACGTCGCCGATGAAGACCTCGTCCAGCGTTGGATCGATGGCGAAATACAGCTTCACGTCCTTGCGCTGGGCTTCGGGGGCATACAGCAGCGCAGCCTGTTCGATCAGCGGACGCAGAGCGAACGGCAGCGGATCGATGTCCAGCTGCCCTGCTTCGATCTTGGAGAAATCCAGCACGTCGCTGATGATCGCCATCAGCGAATCGGCCGACAGTCGAATCCGCTGCAGGCGCTCATGCTGGTCCGGCTGCAACGGCGACCGTGCCAGGAGTTCAAGATGCCCCAGCACGCCATTCAGCGGCGTGCGGATTTCATGGCTCATCGTCGCCACGAACGCTGTCTTGGCACGACTGGCAGCCTCGGCCGCTTCGCGCGCACGCTCCGAGTCCTGCCGCGCCTGTTGCAGCGTGTGCTGGAGTTCCACCTGCGCGGTGGCGTCGCGCATCGCGCACACCCAGACCGCCTGGTCGTGGTAATTGGCTGCCGCCAGGGCGACCTGCAACTGACGGGCGTCGTCGGTGCCGGCGTCCAGCGCCCAGTTGAATTCACCGCCACGGGCTGGCAGGCCACGTGCATGGGCGATCAGCTGCGCATAGAGTTCCGGGACGGCTTCGTCCTGACCGGATTCTCCGACCAGTTCGCGCGCCACCTGGTTCTGCAGCAGTGCGGCACCATCACGCCGGCGCAGCAGCGCCAGTCCCACCGGCGCGGTACCGATGATGGCTTGGCTCAGCGCCTCGCTCTCATACACCCGCGAGGCGTCGGCCAGCGCCGGTGCGAACACTCGACGGTCCATCCGCCACAGCAGCATCCACAGTGCAGCCAGGATCAGCAGTGCAGTGAACACGCGCAGCAGGATCGCCGCGTGTTGCTCGCGCCACAGGTCAGCCCAGCCGTAGAGGTGGGTAAGGCGCCAATCCACCCCGCGCAGCGCGCCGCTGACCAGGAACCGGCCATCATGGTACTGGCGCTGCCCGCTCGCCGAACGCGCATCCGACAGCGCCGCAGCCAGCGTGGCAGGTGACCGCGCCAGCGCCCCGCCCGCCATCACCACACGCCCGTCACCGGTGGTCACCAGGTAGCTGCCGGGATCGGTCGCTTCGAGTCGTCCCTTGAGGTTGTCGATGGATTCGAACACCACCCGGCGGAAGTACGGTACGTCCGCACGCGCCATTGTCATCACGCCAACCAACGCAGGCTGGCCGTTGAGCGGATTGTCACCGAGGAACGACACCAGGCGACGACCCTGCGCTGCGCCCACCACCGGACCGGGCGCGGGAAGCCGATCGCCCACGACAGCTTCCACCTGCATCAGCTTCTCGAATGCCTGGGCACGGGTCGGCACCTGCAGGGTCTGCAGCAGCTGGGCCTCGTCGATCACGCCGGCTACTGCCAGCAGTCGTCCCTTCGGCTCATAGGCGTACATCGTGATCGGCCCCTGCGTCTGCAGAGCGGTGATGGTCGCAGCCGTGTACGCCGAATACTCGTGCAGCATGCCCAGGTAGGCTTCCAGCTCGCCCTGTGGCATGGGCTGCGCAGGATTGCCCAGCACCAGCCAGGGCACCGATGCCCGTCCCTCCGCCCGCACCACATGCTGCCCCCCCTGCGACAGGAACTCGCCACGCAGAGGAGCACCCAAACGGCGCAGCTCGTCCTGCTGGTCCGTCCACAACGCGTCGTTGGTATTGATGCTGCTCGCATAGGCGCGATCGCGCTGGGACAGGAAATAGTCCAGCGCCGACTGCGCCTCCTGGAAGGTCTGCCGCTCGCGCGAATGGAACGCGCCGATGCCGCCGACAAGACTGGCTACCGCGGTCAGCACGATCAGGACGCTGATCAGCCCGCCACCACCGAACAGCAGGCGTCGCTGCAGCCTGCGCAGTGCGTCGATCTGGTTGATGGGCGCTGCAGGCACGGCCGGATGCATGATGTTTCCCCTTGAATGGTGTCGTGCGGTGGCGCCCGCGATGAATCTAGTCCAAGCCCTGCCCGACCGCCAGCAGCCGCTGCTCCGGCAAGGCCGGTGCCAGCAGCGCCTGCAGCAGTGACTCGCCGGAATAGCAGGATACCCGCCAGGTGACTCCCCGCCGTTGCGCGCGCAGGGGGCCATCAGCACTCACCCGCACCACGCACCGCCCGTCCTCGCCCAGAACCGGCAGTTCCCGCCCCGGCCCACGCTCGAACAGCACCAGCGGCGTGGCCGCATCGACATGGTGCTGGGCCAGCAGAGCGGGATCCTCAATCACCTGCACATGGGCGCCCCATGCCTGCAGGCGCCGGCTCAGTTCATCACTCCAACCGGCGGCGGCCGAGGCGAGTAGCACGCTGCGTCCTGCAAGCGGCCGAGGCGACGCGCCAGCCACGCGTTCCACCGGCACGGCAAAGGTAAACACACTGCCCACGGCGGGCGTACTGCGCGCATGGATCTCCCCGCCCATCCGCAGGCACAGTTCGCGGCACAACGACAGCCCCAGCCCGGACCCGCCGAAGCGGCTGATGATGCTGGCATCGGCCTGCACATAAGGCTGGAACAGCCGCTCCAGCTGCGACTGACTCAGGCCAATGCCGGAGTCAGCCACCTCCATCTGCAGCAACAGGGCATCGTCCTTCACGTCCACCCGCGCCCGCAGCGCGATGCGCCCGGAAAGGGTGAACTTCACCGCATTGCTGACCAGGTTGCGCAGTACCTGTTCGATCCGCGCCTGCGCGCCTTCCACCTGCGCAGGCACTGCCGCATCCACCGACAGGTCCATCACCAGTCCCTTGGCCTCGGCCAGCGGCGAGAACAGCACGGCAACCCGCTCCAGCAGGGCGATCGGCTCGAACGTCTCGGCCTGCAGCTCCAGCTGCCCCGCTTCGGCACGGGAAAAGTCCAGCACGTCGTTGATGATCTGCAGCAGCGAGTCGGCCGATTGGTTGATGCGGCGCAGACGCGCCTGTTGATCTTCATCGAGCGAGGACCGGCCAAGCAGTTCCAGGTGGCCAAGAATGCCGTGCAGCGGCGTGCGGATTTCGTGGCTCATCGTCGCCAGGAAGGTGCCCTTGGCGCGGCTCGCCGCTTCAGCGGCCTGGCGTGCCTGCGCCTGCTGCTGTTCGAGTTCCACACGCGCGCTGAGATCGCGCAGTGCGCACAGCAGCACGCTGCGCCCCTGGTAGGTGGCGCCCACCGCGCCAACCAGCAGTTGCCGGGCGGGTGATTTGTCGTTGGCGGGAACAGGGAGCTCGAACTCCACGGGCGCCTGGAACACGCCGGCCCCGGACTCATGTTCGGATGCCAGCTGTACCAGCTGCAGATACAGCGGTATGCCGCTTCGCTCGGCTGCCGCGGCATAGTGGCGCATCAGCTCGTTCTGCAGGACAGGACGGGCCTCTCCGCGGTCGATCAGGCAGAGCCCTACCGGCGACAACTGGATGAGGGACCGACTGAGCTGCTCGCCCTGGTAGACGCGTGCTGCGCGCGCCAGCGTCGGGCCGAACACGCGCCAGTGCAGCCAGGCGAGCAACGTCCAAAGGCCCAGCAGCAGTCCGCCGCCCAGCACGGCGGCCACAACGTACAAGCGCTTGCCATCCTGGGCGATGTCGCCCACGCAATAGGTATTCACCAGCAGCCAGTCGGTGCCGGCGACACGCAACGCCTGGTAGAAGCGCAGCCCTTGCCGGAACGCCACTACGGACTGATCACCCTGCCCGCCAGCGCGCAGCACATGCAACGCGCTGCCCAGCGGCAACCCGGCGGCATCCGCGGTGCCGGCAACCACCCTGCCATCAGCGGTCACTACGAAAGAGGTGCCGCGATCTGCAACCGCCATTACCCGTGCGAGCCGATCGGTGGGCTCCAGGGTCACGAATGTACCAATCGCGCCTCCCTTGTCGTGCGCCGAAAGCCGTACCGCGATCGAAGCGGCGGCGCTTACGGGATGGCGCACCAATGCGATCTGCATGGCGCTGTCCGTGCCGGGCGCAGCAGCTGCGGAGGGCGCCGACAGCCGTTGCAGCTGCTGGAACAGACCAGCGCGATGGCCGGCGCCGGTGGCAGCCAGCAGGCGCTGTTCGGTCAGCCCGTCTCCCAGCACCAGGAACTGGTGGCTGGGATCGAAGAAGAAGCCACTGGCGGCCGTATCCGGCTCCCCCTGGGGCGTACTCAGCCTGCGGATCACCGACAGCGAATGGGCCAACGTGAGATAGCGATCCAGGCGGGCAAGCGGCCAGGTGTCGGTACCGACCCCCAGCACCATCTGCGGAGCGCTTTCGGGCCCTGCGCTGACGATCATCCGCTGGCCACCAGACAGGTAGCGCTCGCGCTCCGCCAGGCGGGTCGCGGCATCGCTGTCCGGGCGATGCCGCCAGGCATATTCGGCCATGTTCAACATGCGCTGGTGTGCCGCATCTGCCGCCACCAGATGCGCCTCGACTGCGGCATGGGTGCGCTGCAGTCCTTCCAGACGACGTGTCTGGAAGCCGCTGGCATGCAGCAGCACCAGCGCGACCGCCCCGGCAACGATGGCGAGGCTGAGCAGGCAACCGCCCCACAGCAGCACGCGGTGCTGGTAGCGGCGCAGAGCACTGACGTCGCAGTCCTCGTCGTCGAAGGAGCCGCGTCCGCGCAACAGGGGGGGAAGGGAGGGAAACCAGTGCATGGGAGCAGGAGGCGACCCCGGCGCACAATGTCGGGGTGGCGCTCTCGTGGAAGGGCCGGTGATGGGATCACGAGGCTATCGGCGCCCTGCCTCGCTCCCCATAGGACAGGGCTGAGTTCGTTCCACCGCGACCTGCCTGGCGCCCTCGTGGCAGGCGGTCAGTCCTGCGGCAGGCGCCGCTGCTTCAGCCGTGTATCGGCCAGCCCCACCGCCAGCAGCACGATGCTGGTCAGCCACCCTGCGGCCAGCAGGTGCATCCATGGCAGCACGAAGCCGAGTACGACCAGCGCCGCCGCCCCTGCCAGGTGCGAGCGCGGCACGCGGCCGTAGACCGCCCGCTTGTACAGTGCGCTGCCCAACAGGTAGATCAACGGTCCCGCCGCAAGCATCGCGGCATACGGCAGGGTCACTGCCGCCTCCGGCTCGTCCATCACCAGATCATTGCCGACGGCGGTGGCGATGATGCCGGCGATCAACAGCGCGTGCACATAGTGGAAATAGGCGCCGATGCGACCCGGGTCGTCGGAGCGGGTGATGGTGTCGGTGGCGTCCCGGCTGGAGATGCCGAAGTACAGCCACCACATCGCGATCGTACCGGCGAAGGTCGCCAGCACCGCCGAAACCACCGCGCCACTCCAGTGCTCCACTTCGCTCAGCACGCCGCCGGTTGCCAGCAGCGTCTCACCCAGTGCGACGATCACGAACAGCTGGCAGCGCTCGGCCAGATGCCCCCCTTCGATGGTCCACTCGCGGGTCCGCGAACGGCCGAGGCCAGGAAACGCGAAGCCGAACATCGGCGAGATGTATTCGCAGGCTACGGCCAGCGCCCACAGCGCCAACCGCGCATGGCCTTCGACCGCCGCACCGGCCAGCCAGAAGCAGGCCGACACGCTGACCCAGGCCAGCATGCGCCTGAAATTGGCGGCCAGCGGGTGCACGCGCCCTACTTCCAGCAGGACGAACAGCGTCCGCCCCACCTGCATCGTGGCGTACGCGCCGGCGAAGATCCATGCGCGTCCGGCAAAGGCTTCGGGGATGGACGAAGACATCAGCAACGCCAGCAGCATCGTGACGAACAGCAGGCCGCGGATGCGCGGCGCTTCCGGGTCGAACCAGTTGCTGACCCAGCACGCGTACTGCCAGCCAAGCCAGACCGCAAACCACAGCACCAGCGTCTGCAGCACGCCCAGCAGGCCCAGGTGGTGCAGCAGGTGGTGGCTGAGCTGGGTGACGGCGAACACGTAGACCAGATCGAAGAACAGTTCTTCGTAGGTCACCCGTGCATGATGGCCATCGCGACGACGCAGGGCGGGAAGACGGGGCGTTGCCGGCATCACGGCTCCTTGGTTCAGCGGCCCAGCCGCCAGAAAATAACACCGGCTACCAGCGCCGGGACGGCAAACACCAGCAGCAGGATCGGCAGCTCCTCGCGCACCGTATAGCCCGCCCGGCTGACCCCCACCCACATGTTCGCCACCGACACCAGCAGCCAGGTGCCGATGAAGGCCAACAGCGCCGTGGGCAGCTGCGAGCTGCCCGTGCTCCAGAGCCTGCCGAACAGGGCGAAGACGCCCAGCAACAGGAACCCGCCGACGATCACCAGAAGCACGTGCATGGTCACTCTCTCCGATGGCTGCCCTGCAGCCTATCTGCAGCCAAGTGCGCGCTGCAGAGGGTGATCGTGGATTCACTTTCCCGAAGCGGCGAACAATCCCGTTGTCCGTCACCAGGGCCACACTGGATGACGCTGCACTGGCGTTGCCGCACGGGCCCATGGCGCCCTTATGGGTGCCATGAAATCTATGCGTGACGCGGCGAAGGAGGCCCATGCTAGTTTCTGGGCCTCCTTCATCGGTGTCCTCCCATGCGCCTGCAGACCCTCGCCATCAGCCTCGCTGCCCTGCTTCCCGCTGCAACTTCTGCCGCCGAACCGCCGCTGCCGCAACTGCGTGCCTACACCGTGGATGCGTCCTGGCTGAAGCCGATGGCACCACTGCAGATTGCCGACCACACCTGGCAGATCGGCACCGAAGACCTGACCGCGCTGCTGGTGCAGACGCCGCAGGGCGCGGTGCTGCTCGATGGCGGCATGCCGCAGATGGCCGACCACCTGCTGCGCAACATGAAAGCGCGCGGTGTTGCGCCGCAGGATCTGCGCCTGATCCTGCTCAGCCATGCCCACGCCGACCACGCCGGCCCGGTTGCAGCGCTCAAGCGCAGTACCGGCGCGCAGATCGTGGCCAATGCCGAATCGGCGGTGCTGCTGGCACGCGGAGGCAGCCACGACCTGCACTTCGGTGATGACATTACCTATCCGCCGGCAACTGCGGACAGGATCATCATGGACGGCGAGGTGGTCTCGCTCGGTGGCATCGACTTCACCGCGCACTTCGTGCCCGGCCACACCCCGGGCAGCACCGCCTGGACCTGGACCGATACCCGCCAAGGCACGCCGGTGCGCATCGTCTACGCCGACAGCCTGAGCGCACCGGGCTATCAACTGCAGGACAACCCACGCTACCCGCACCTGATCGACGACTACCGTCGCAGCTTTGCCACGGTGCGCGCCCTGCCCTGCGACATCCTGCTGACCCCGCATCCCGGTGCCAGCGGCTGGAACTACAGCGCTGGTGCCAAGGCCGGTGCCAAGGCCCTGACCTGCAAGGGCTATGCGGATGAGGCCGGGAAGAAGTTCGACGCGCAGCTGGCCAAGGAAGCGGCCGGGGCCCGCTGATCCTGTAGAGCCGAGCCGATGCTCGGCTTGCCGGCCGAACGCAGCCGAGCGTGGGCTCGGCTCTACACGCGGCGCGCCGAAGAAGGACTACGAGGATGCAGCCGAACGGGCGCTCGACACGCAGCTGGCCAAACGGCCGGGGCCCGCTGATCCTGTAGAGCCGAGCCGATGCTCGGCTTGCCGGCCGAACGCAGCCGAGCGTGGGCTCGGCTCTACACAGGCCCCGTGGAAGGGTGCCGGTCAGACCGACCGGCACCGCCACTGACTGTCAGCCTCCCTGGCCGTGCTGGGCGAAGGGCTCGGTGCTGCCGTCGGTGCGTACCAGCTCGACGGTGTACGGCTGCACATAGCCATCAGGCATTTCCATGCCCGGCGAGCCGGCCGGCATGCCCGGCAGCACCAGGCCACGCGCCGTCGGCCGTTCCTCCAGCAGCCGCTTGATGTCCTCGGCCGGAATATGGCCTTCCACCACGTAGCCAGCGATCTCGGCGGTATGACAGGACGCCTTGCCGGCCGGCACGCCGAGGCGCTGCTTGACCGGATGCATGTCATCGGTGTCACGTATCTCAACCGGGAAGCCGGCAGCCTTGAGGTGGTCGGCCCACACGCCACAGCAACCACAACTGGCCGTCTTGTGCACGATGGCCAGCGGCAATTCGGGATCGATCGTCGGCCCAGCCGCGACCGCGACTGCCGAGGCGGTTGTGATTGCGGTTGCGGACGAGGACACGGCCTCTTCGGAGGCGCGCGCGCAGGCAGTGCCCAGCAGAACGGTGGTAAGCAACAGGCTCAGGGAAAGCGTGCGGTTCATATGTCAGGTGGTCCTTTGCAATCGCAGGCGCGAGCGCCTGCCACCCACACGACGGATTCGCGTGGGTCAGGTAGATGAGGGGGTACTGCAGGACGGCAGGCACGCAATGCCTGCGCGCGATCAGGCGATCGGCGGACGGATCAGGTGCGGCAGCGCAGGCGCGGGATGACCGGGTCGCAGCGCGTCGCCGGGCACTGCACGCAGCGGCCATGCGGCAAGGCTTGCCGCCAACGGCAGCATGGCCACACTGGCCGGCACGCATTCGCAACCCTCGCTGCTGCACGCGCCTGCGTCCTGGTCATCGCAGCAGGCGGGCGCGGCAGAGATCGCAGTGTTGGCGCTCTCGTGAGGTGCACCGCAATGACCCTCGCTGGCCTGGCCGTTGATGCCGCCCGAGGCAAGCGCCAGCGCCGGTGCATTCAGCACCAGGGTCAGGAGCAGCATCAGTCGCAGCAGCAGGCCGGATATATCCACGGCTTGATGATAGCCGACGCACGAGGCACCCGTCGCCGCTGCCGGATGTCATCATGGAGGACGTTCATTGGAGCTTTTCCATGCCTGCCCGCTGCGCCTCTGCTGCTCTCCTGCTGTCTGCATTGCTGAGCCTTCCGGTGATGGCAGGCGAACGGCAATGGACCGTGCTGTCCAGCGGCGATGCTGACGACACCCATGAGCGCTGGCAGGTGAGCGCGACGCGGTTGCATACACTGCCCGCCTTCGACCCGGCACGCGCCGAGGCGCCGCTGTCGGTGCATCAAGCCACGGCGGCAGCGCTGGCCCACGCACGCCTGCGTTATCCCAGCGATGACTTCGTGGTCTCTGAGGTCAGCCTGCAGCGGTTCACCGCCGGCGCGGCGCCGCCTGCCGAAGACGCAGCGCGCGGCTGGGTGTACCTGGTCAGCCTCGATTACAACGCCAAGGGCTGGACCCAGATGGTGCCGGTACTGCTGGATGGCAGCATCGTGCTGAGCGACAACGAGGAACCTTAGGCACGGCGTCTCACGCCGGCACCTCGGCCTGCGCGCGCATCCGTACCGGAATGGATTTCGCCGCCGGCGTACCGCTGATCCGATCGTAGTAGTCCAGCGGCAGCAGCGGGTTCAGCTCCGGGTAGTAGCCGGCCAACGCGCCGCGCGGCATCGGATAGTCCAGCACGGTCAGGCCTTCGATGCGCCGCGTCACGCCATCGTCGCTGATCGTTTCCAGGCTCACCAGGGCTTCCTTGCCGAGCCCGCGTGCCAGACGGTCTTCGATGTTCATGAACACCACCATGCGGTCGTTGTACACGCCCCGGTAGCGGTCGTTGTAGCTGTAGATGGTGGTGTTGTACTGGTCGTGCGAACGCACCGTGGCCAGCCGCAGCATCTCCGGGTCATCGACCACCGTGTTCACTTCCAGGCCCGGCATGACGAGGATGTTGGCCTTTCCGTTCGGCGTCGGCCACACGCGCCGGCGCGGTGGAATATCCAGGTGGAAACCGTGCAGTGCCTGGATGCGTTCGTTGAAGCCTGCGTAGATGTCCGGGTAGACGGCGGCGATCAGGTCGCGGATCGGACCGTAATCATGCATGTACGCGGCCCAGTCCACCTTGCTGTCCGGCAACGCCGCCATCGCCATGCGGCAGACGATCTCCACTTCCGGCAGCACGTGCTCGCTGGCCGGCTCCAGCACGCCGCGCGAGGCGGTCACGTTGGACATCGCATCTTCGATGGTGACGAACTGTTCCCCCAGCGGCGTGCGGATCCACTCCGAGCGCGCCACTACCGGCAGGATCAGCGCGTCGCGGCCGTGCACAAGATGGCCTCGGTTGAGCTTGGTGGCGATGCCCACGGTCAGCTCCAGCCTGCGCATGGCCGCGTAGGCGCGTTCGGTATCGGGCACCGCATGGATGAAATTGCCGCCCATGCCGATGAACACCTTGGCGCTGCCATCCAGCATCGCCGCGATCGACTCGACCACGTGGTGGCCGTGTTCGCGTGGCGGATCAAAACCGAATACCTGCTGCACGCGATCCAGGTAGCGCGCGGTGGGCTTTTCATCGATGCCGACCGTGCGGTCGCCCTGCACGTTGGAATGCCCGCGGATCGGGCCGATGCCCGCGCCCGGCTTGCCGAAGTTGCCGCGCAGCAACAACAGGTTGGCCACCTGCTGCAGCAGCCGCGAACCCTGCTGGTGCTGGGTCAGGCCCATTCCATAGCAGATGACCGTCGCGCGCGAACGGATATAGATCTCCGCGCAGCGCCGTATCTGCTCCTGCGCGATGCCCGACACCCGCACGATCTCATCCCAGTCCTGCGCCAGCACGTCTTCGCGCAGTGCCTCCAGGCCAACGGTATGCTCGGCCAGGAAGGCATGATCCAGCACCTGCTCGCCCTGCGCTTCGCGCTCGAACATCACCTTCATCATGCCCTTGATCAGCGCCAGGTCGCCGCCGATGCGCACGTGCACGAACTCGCTGGTGATCTCGGTGGAACCGAACGTGGCCATCTGCACCACATCCTGCGGTTCGGTGAAACGGATCAGGGCGCGCTCGGGCATCGGGTTGACCGCCACGATCGGCACGCCGCGTTTGCGTGCTTCCACCAGGTTGCTCATCATCCGCGGCGAGTTGGTGCCGGTGTTCTGGCCCATCACGAAGATCGCCTCGGCGTGTTCGAAGTCGTCCAGCACGATGGTGCCCTTGCCCACGCCGATCGCCGGCGGCAGGCCCCGGCTGGTCGGCTCGTGGCACATGTTCGAGCAGTCCGGGAAGTTGTTGGTGCCGAACTCGCGCACGAAGATCGAATACAGGAAGGCCGCCTCATTGGGCGTGCGGCCGGAGGTGTAGAACTCGGCCTGATCGGGGCTGTCCAGCGCCTGCAGATGGCGGCCGATCAGCGCGAACGCCTCGTCCCATTCGCAGGGCACGTAGTGGTCGGTGGCAGCGTCGTAGCGCATCGGCTCGGTCAGCCGGCCCTGCAGTTCCAGCCAGTAGTCGGTCTGCGCCATCAGCTCGGTGACGGTGTGCTGGGCGAACAGCTCGCGGGTCACCCGGTGCTGGGTCGCTTCCCAGGCCAGGGCCTTGGCGCCGTTCTCGCAGAATTCCAGTTTCTTGCGATGGTCGGCATCGGGGAACGCGCAACTGGGGCACTTGAAGCCACCCGGCTGGTTCATGGCCAGCAGTGCCTTCGATCCCTTGCCGATCACGCTCTGCTGCAGCAGCACCTTGGCGGTCGCACCGGCGGCCCCCCAGCCGCCTGCCGGTTGGTTGTAGGGCTTGTAACGCGGCGGCTTCTGTTCGGACATGGTCGGACCTGCGTTGGTGGAGTGCCTGCCTGCAGTGCCGGGCCCGCGCCCGGCTGCCGTGGCCAGTCAAGCACGCCGGCAACCGCGGCGCCATAGCCAGGCTGTGGTAACGCAGGCTGCCATGGCAACGGTTATCGCCACGTCTTCACTGGAGGGCTGCGCTATTCTCCGGGCGTAGCCTGCCCTTCTGCTTTGCCCAGGATGTGCCGCATGCCCGGATCGACGCCGCCCTCCCCTCCACCCGCCGGCACGGCACTGCGCACGTTGCAGCGCTGGCGCAGCACGGGGCAGGAGCATCAGGTGGACGTGATCGCCGAAGAAGTGCCGGTGGCGATGCGCTACAACGGAGCCGCCTTCGCGGTGATGATGGCCACGCCGTGCGACCTGGAGGATTTCGCCCTGGGTTTCTCGCTCAGCGAAGGATTGATCGAGCGCCCCGACCAGCTGCTGTCCGCCGAGGTGCAGCCACAACTGGAAGGCATCGAGCTGAAGATGACCGTGTCCGCCGACGCCCCTGGCGCAGGGCTGGACCCCAACAATGGCCGCCTGCTGCCTGGTCGTGGCGGTTGCGGATTGTGTGGTGCGCGTCTGCTGGAAGACGTGCTGCGTCCGCTGCCGCCGCTGAAGGACCGCCGCACCTACCAAACGGCTGCGCTGCAGCGGGCGCTGGCCGGGCTGGCCGCGCAGCAACCGATGAATGCTGCCAGTGGTTCGACCCATGCAGCGGCCTGGGCCGATGCCAGTGGCCGCATCGGCTGGGTGCGCGAAGACGTGGGCCGTCACAACGCGCTGGACAAGCTGATCGGTGCGCTGCACCACAACGAGCACAGCATCGATGGTGGCCTGCTGGTGGTGTCCAGCCGCGCCAGCTACGAAATGGTCAGCAAGGCAGCGCGGGCCGGGGCCAGCGTACTGGTTGCCGTTTCGGCCCCCACCGCGCTGGCCATCGATCTGGCCCGCAGTGCCGGTCTGTGCCTGGTAGGGTTCGCCCGCGAAGGCGGCTTCAACGTGTATACGCACCCGGAGCGACTGCAGGGGGATGGCCTGCACGGCCATCCGCCTGCCTGATGAGGCGCCCTCAGCGGATGGACTGGGTGCTACACCTTCCGGGGCCGTTCGGGAGAGAGCAGCCCGCCGATCCGCTCGGTCAGCTGCGCGCGCACGTTCTCGTCCAGCTGGCCTTCGTACATGGCCTCGTAGATCCACAGGCCGTCGGCGGCCAGCCGCGCCACGAAATTGTCCAGCGCCGCAGGGTCGTCACTGCCGGCGGCCGGTGGCGATGGTGCCCAGCGCTGCACTACCGGTGCCCACGGCCGATCACTGGGAAACTCGGGGTCCACCGAGTCGAGCATGAACATCAGCTCGGCACGGGTGGCACTCTGCGCCGAAACCCGCACGAACGTCTGGTAGCGCTCCAGCGCAGTGGCCTCGCCAGCCGATTTGCCCAGCAGCGCCTCCATCGATGCTTCCCAGCTCTGCACCAGGTGCTCGTCGATGCCGCGCAGCAACGCTTCGCGCGACGGGAAGTGGTACAGCAGGCCGCCACGGGTCAACTGCGCCTCGGCCGCCACCGATTCAAAGGTGACCGCACGCACGCCGTCGCGGTTGATCACGCTGACGGCGGCGTCGAGGATGCGCTCGCGCTTGCTGGTTCTCATTGCCGTTATTTTACGCGATCGGAAGCGCCGTCGCGGCCGCCAGCACGTCCACGCAGCAGGCGCGCGATGATCACCGCGCCGGCCGCCAGCACCGCGCTGATCACCAGCAGCACGATCTGGTAACCGCGATCGTAGGCCGCAGTGGCCAGGGCGAACCACTCACCCTGCCCCGTGTCACGCGCCACGTGCAACGCCTGGGTGAACCCCTCGCGCGCGGCCGCGGGAATACCCGCCGACTCCGGCAGGAACGCGCCGTACATCGCGGCGCTCAGGCTGCCCAGCAGCGCGACCGCCAGCAGGCCACCGAACTCGTAGGACACCTCCTCCACCGACGAGGCCATGCCCGCACGATGCGGCGGTACGTTGTTGAGGATGGCGGTGGACGCTACCGAGATCGCAGCGCCCATGCCGAAGCCGGTGATCGCCATGCCGGCCACCACCCAGCCCAGGCCGTGCGGGAAGCCCAGCGCCACCACGCCCACACCGACCGCACCAGCCGCAAGGCCGCCGCAGATCAGCGGGCGCAGGCCGACGCGATGCAGCACGCTGCCGCCCAGCAACGCGCTGGGCAGGCTGCCCAGCGCCGCCACCGATACCAGCAGGCCGGCCTGCAACGGGCTGAGGCCGGCCACCAGCTGGAAACGCTGGGTGGTGAGCAGCTGCAGCCCGGCCATCGCAAACAGGGTGAACACTGCCGAGAGGGTGCCGGCAAGGAAGGCCGGGTTGCGGAAGATGGCGAAATCCAGCAGCGGATAAGGCAACTGCTGCTGGCGGCGGCTGAAGGCGAAGCCGGCGATGAGCGCCAGCAGCAGCGAGACAGCGCCCACACCGTACGAAGGCGGGGTGGCGATCAGCGACTTGATCGCCAATACCAGACCCGACAGCGCGGCCAGGGCCAGCAACGAGGACAGCAGGTCCCACGACCGCGTGCTGTCGCGCTGCCCTTCCGGTGCCAGCACCAGGGTCGCGATGAAGGCGACCACCACCACCGGCACGTTGATCAGGAACACCGAGCCCCACCAGAAGTGCTGCAGCAGCCAGCCACCGATGATCGGCCCCAGTGCCGCACCGACGATGGCCACCGAGCCCCAGATCGCGATGGCGATGTTGCGCTCGCGCTCTTCATGGAAGCTGAGCCCGATCAAGGCCAACGTGGCCGGCATCATCGCCGCCGCACCCACGGCGAGGAATGCACGCGCCGCGATCAGCTGCCCTGCGGTTGCGGAGAACGCCGCTGCCAACGAGGCGATGCCGAACACCACCAGCCCGACCAGGAACATCCGGCGGTGGCCGAGGCGGTCGCCCAGGGTGCCCGCCCCCAGCAGCAGGCCGGCCATCACCAGCGGGTAGGCGTTGATGATCCACAGCGCCTGCCCGGCACTGGCCGACAGCTCCTCGGTCAGGGTCGGCAGCGCGGTATACAGCACCGAGTTGTCCAACGTGACCAGCAGCAGGCCGGCGGCGACGGTGAACAGCAGCGACCAGCGTCGGGCGCGCGACAGGGACGGAGCACCGTCCAAGGGCTGGGAGAGAGCCATGGGAACCTGGAGGGGAAGGAGTATGCCCATAACTATACAGGACGTCCTGTATAGTTATGGATATCCCAGCGAACGCCATTCAGCTTCCGGGAGGCGCCATGCCTGGTGCGCCAAGGCCCGGGCTTACCTGCACTCCGCGGGCAATGCAGCGACCGCCTGCACTATCGGGTCCTGCATGCCCTGGCCTACTTCGGCATCCAGCTCGCCACGCAGATGGCCGTGTTGCCGCTGCATCTCGTCTTCGCACAGCGCACGCACCCGCGCACGGGCGTTGCTGCGCAGCGTGCTGCAGCGCCAATCCACCCCTCCCAGCGGCAGCACCGAATACACCACGCTGTTGCAGGCGTTGCCGGCGCGCTCTGGCAGCGGGCGCCCGCCGAAGTCACGCGGCGCACTGCTGCGCTGCGGGTCGAAGTAGCTGTCCGGGAAGGTGCGTGCGTACTGTTCGATATCCACCTCGATGCTGCCGCCATCGCCTGCCGGCAGGCGCAGTGGCTGGCCGCAGCCGGTGGCGTCGGCGCGGTGCTGGATGTACTGGTAGATCGGTCGGTCCAGGCTCGCATCCTGCGTGGTCACGGTGCTCACCGCCGCCAGCACCGGCAGCGACGCACGGTTGGCCATGCGTGCCAGCACTCCCGCCTGCGCCGGTTCGCAGCGATCGCGCAGCGTCGCCACCAGCAGGAACAGCAGGTCGTCACGAAAGGCTTTGTCGGCAGCCATGTGATGTTCGATGCGTGCCTGCGCTTCCGCCGCCGGTGCAGGGAATGCCACTGCCGGTGGCGAGGGCGCGTGCGTTGCATTCCACAACAGCGCCACGCCGGTCCCTGCCAGCAGCAGCACCAGCATCAGCAGCGCGACGGTGCGTGCGCGGAGCTTCGTCATCGGGTGCTCGTCATCGGGTGATCGCGGAAAGCGTTGCCGCAGCGGCGTCATAGGACGCGCTGGCGATATCCGCCTCGAAGTGCTTCACCTGCAGGCGCCCTGACAGCCGATAGGGGTCCCACAACGCGCCCATCGTGATCGGGGTGGCCAGGGTTACATGGATGATCTGGTTCGGCGGTGGCGGCGGTACGTGGATGCACGCGCCATAGAACGGCACGAACAGCAGTTCGTCCACCTGCCCCGCATCGTTCATCGCCAGTGGCACCACATAGCCATCCAGGTCCAGCGCCCGTCCATCCACGCCATCGACCACCGCCGACGAACCGAACTGCTGCGCGCGCAGAGGGCTGGAATGATCGATGGCCTGCCCGGGCAGCGAGCCCGAACCGGTGTCGTCGATCAATCCGCCTACCCCATCCATGCCGTTGCCACGCGACAGCCCGATCTGCGGCGGTGGACGCTGGAAGCTGTCCTCTCCAGGCATCAGCGCGTCCCAGCGGTCGATCACTGCAGACGGCGCCGCTGGCGAAGCGGCAGCGCTGCTGGCCTGTGGCTGCGGAGCCTCCACGGCGGGCCGGCCACAGCTGGTCAGCAGTACACCGGGAAGCAGAACGGCAAGCACCTTCGCGCTACGGTTCATAAGGCCTCAATTCGGCGTCGGCCATGCTGTAGGCCGAACCTGCAAGATCATCGTCCACCCGCTCGGCGCGCAACACGCCGGCCAGGAAGAACGGCGAGTACATGTCGGGCATGGCGATCGGCCGCGGCAGCACCACGTGCACGATCTGGTTCGGTGGCGGTGGTGGCACGTGGATGCACGCGCCGTAGTACGGCACGAACAGGAATTCGAGCAGTCGACCATCTGCGGCATTGGCCAAAGGCACGACATAGCCCGGCAGCCGCACCGCGCGATCCAGTACCGCGTCCACGGTACGGAAGGTACCGAACTGGGCCATGCGCCGGTTGCCGCTGTGCTGCACCTCCGGCCCCTCGCCGCGCTCCAGTGCGGCCAGTTCATCGCCCGGCAGCATCTGCAACCAGTCCAGTTCCTGCTCGCTTTCGGTGCGGGCACTGTCCTGCACCGGCGACGGCGGCAGTGCCTGCAAGCCGGTATCGGTCGGCCGCGTGCAGGCGACCAGCAGCATGGCCGCAGCCAGCAGCAACACGCGGACGCCCGTGCTCATGACGCAGGCGCCAGGCCATCGGCCAGGGTGCGCCGGTAGGCCAGCAGCGCAGGCAGCAGGCCTGCGACCGCGCTGATCAGCAGCACGCCCCCTACCCAGGCCAGTTCGCGCGCGTCCGGCCAGACGTGGGTGATCGACAGACCGAAATTGGCCAGCGCCCAGCTGCGCCCCACCACGCTGGCGCAGGTCAGCACCGCCAGCGCCAACGCACAGGCCATCGCTGCGGTGGCCACGGCTTCAACCACCAGCAGGCAGGCCACATAGGCTGGACGCGCACCGGTAGCACGCAGCACCGCCATCTCGCGACGGCGCTCCTGCAGCGTCGCTACCAGCAGCGCCATCAGCGAAACCATGCCCAGCAGCACCACCATCGCACTGATCAACTGCAGCGCGCGCTCAGCGGTGCCCAGCGACTGCCACAGCTGCTGCAGGGTCACGCCGGGCAGGATCGCCTGCAGCGCTTCGTCTGGATACTCGTTGATGCTGCGCTGCACGCCGAACGTGGCGATGCGCGAGTTCAGGCCGAGCATGAAGGCGGTGATGCTGGTCGGGGTCAGGTCGAGCTGGCGTGCCTGTTCGGCGCTGACATGCTGGCTGCGAAGCTGCACGCCGGAGCGCCAGTCGACATGGATCGCCTCGATCGCCGGCAGTGACACCAGCACGGAAGAATCCACCGGCGTGCCGGTCCGCTGCAGGATGCCGACCACGCGGAACGGCTTGTCGGCATGCGTGGCCAGCGTTACCGCACCAGTGCCATGGGCCAGCACGATGTCAGCGCCCACGCCGATGTGCGCCGCCTGTGCCACTTCAGCACCAACCACCGCGTCATACAGGTCGTCGAACGGCCTGCCCTGTGCGAACGCCAGCGGATGCCCTGCGCCATGCCGGTAATGTTCGAAGTAGCCGGCGGTGGTGCCGATCACCCGATAGCCACGCCAGGAGTCACCCAATGACAGCGGCACTGCCCATTTCACCTGCGGCAGCGCGGACAGTTCCTGGTAGGACTGCCAGGACACGTTGTTGGTCGGGTCGCCGATATGGAACACCGAGTACAGCAGCAGGTTCACCGGCCCCGAGCGCGCGCCGACGATCAGGTCCGTGCCCGAGACGGTGCTGGCAAAGCCCTCGTGGGCCTGCGTGCGGATGCGCTCCACCCCCAGCAGCAGGACCACGCTCAGAGTGATGACCAGCACGGTCAGGCTCACGCTCAGGGCGCGGCTGCGCAGGCTGGCCCAGGCCAACTCAAACATGTACACCCCCTGCCCGGTTCAGATCACCCAGCGACAGCACCTGGTCGAACAACGGCTGCAGGTGGTCATCGTGGCTGACCACCAGCGCGGTGGTGCCGGCGGCGCGGCACTGCGCGGACATCAGCTGCAGGAAGGCCGTGGCCGCGTCGGGGTCCAGCGCCGAAGTCGGTTCGTCGGCCAGCAGTACTGCTGGGCGGCCGATCAAGGCACGGGCAGCGGCAACGCGCTGCTGCTGGCCAACGCTGAGCGTGCCCGCCGCACGCGGCATCAGTGCCGGGTCCAGCTGCAGCGCGCGCAGCAGGCGGGCGATCTCGGCATCCAGCCCACCTTCGATGCGCGCATTGCGCAACGGCGAGAAGCGCACGCCAAGGGCGATGTTGTTGCGTACGCTCAGGAAAGGCAGCAGGTTGAACTGCTGGAAGATCACGCCCAACTGGTCGGCGCGGAAACGATCGCGCGCGGCGGCACCGAGCGTGTTCACCGCGTGGCCGGCGACACGGATACTGCCGCGACCCGGCAGCAGGATGCCTGCCAGCAGGCCCAGCAGCGTGCTCTTGCCCGAGCCGCTGGTGCCGCGCAGCAGCACGCTGCTGCCCGCGCTCACCTGCAGCTGTGCGATGTCCAGCACTGCTCGGTCTGCGTAGCCGAACTGCACGCCCTGCAGGTCGATGATGGCGGCCTCGTTCATGGCGCCAGCGGCACCCGCAGGCTGTCGGCGGTCACCACGCTGCGGCCTTGCCCGGTCGACGTCGCGGTATTGACGATCACCTCATGCAGACCTGGAAACAGCGTCGGCAGCGGCAATGCCAGCCCACGCAATGCCGCTGGGTTGGCGCAGTGGTAACGCAGTGCTGCGGTGAATCCGGCGTGCGTGTGCTGGCCAGGCTGCGTTGCCACTACTACTGGCGCAAAGCCCTTCGCAGTCGCCTCGGCATGGTCCAGCCGGCACTGAGCAGCGCTCGGCAACGTGACCCAGCTGCCGCTTTGCAGGATCGATCGCGCCCGCGCCAGTGCGCCCTGTTCGCGGCTGTCGGCAGGTGGTCGTTCGAAATCGAGGATGCCGATGCCCGGCGCACGCAGTGCCAGCTCCAGCGTTCCCTGGTCCACGGCCAGATCGACATCGGCCTGGCCATGCACATGCGCATCGTGATGGCGCACGTCGTGGGCGTTCGCAGAATGGGCAGCAAGCAGCAATAGAAGGACAGCAGAACGTTTCATGGGGGCAGCTCCGAATTGTTACTATGTAACATTATGGACCACATCCCGACCTCGCCCGCAAGGGCCCGCACCCAGCCGCCAGCTTCGGCACGCTGGCATCCCCGCTTCGATCTTGCAGGCGCCTGGCTGTCGCTGGCCTGTGCCGCGCATTGCGTGGCCCTGCCCTTGCTGCTGGCCTTCACGCCCGCGGCGATGATGGCGCTGCGCTCGTTCCAGCACCCTGGCCACGCGACGATGACCGCGCTGCTGGTGATGTCGCGCTGGGAATGGCTGTTCGCGCTACTCGCCTCATCGATCGCTCTGCTCAGCACCACCGCTGGCCGGCGCCGCCATCGGCGGGCACTGCCGCTGTGCGTGGCCCTTGCAGGCGCGATCCTGCTGCTGTCCGCTTCGCTGTACCTGCCGTTGAAGGAATCGCTGCTCTGGCATGGCGTTGCCACCGCCTGCGGCGGGGTGATGCTGGCCGTCGCACATCTGCGCAACCGGCGGGCCCTGCGGTCCGCCGGCTGATGACCCTTCAGAACCGGTAGCCGACCTCGGCGCCGACAATGCGCGGGCTGTCCACCGGCCCGTAGTAGTTGCCATCGCGGCCGAAGGCCAGGTTGTCGAAGATCAGCCCGTTGATGCGGCGCTTGTCGGTCAGGTTCTGCACGAACACGCGCGTACTCCACGGGCCCCGCTCGTAGCCCAACTGCACGCCCAGCACGGCCACGGCCGGCTGGAACGCGCGGTTGCGCTCGTCCAGCGCGCTGGAACCGGTGAACTGCGATTCCACACGGGCGTAGATGCCGGAGTCGAACTGATACCGCGCGGCCAGGTAGCCGGTGTAGTGCGGCGTCAGCTTGACCCGCTTGCCGTGCAAGTTCTCCTGCGGGCTGACCCACAGTTTGGTGTACGTCGCATCGACATAGCCGACATTGGCCATCACCGTGAACCCCGGCGCGACTTCAAAAACGCCTTCCAGCTCTGCACCACGCGACCGTATCGAGGCATCCGATCCCACGTAGTCGGAGGAGATCGGCCGGCCGTTGGCATCGGTGGCCACCTGGATTTCCTGCCAGTTGTCCGAGCTGATATGGAACAGCGCGCCGCCGATATGGCCACGGCCGCCCGCCAGGTTCATCTTGAAGCCCACTTCATGGCTCCACATGCGTTCGGATTCGTAGCGCAGCACCTTGTCGTTGATCACATCGCTCTGCGCGGCGGCCAGGTTGAAGCCACCGGGGATGTAGCCCTTGGCCGAGGCCGCATAGAACGACAGATCATCGCTGGCGTCATAGCGCAACGAGACGCGCGGCAACGTGGCCGAGAACGTATGCGCCAGGGCTGCGTCGCGGTAGCGCACCAGGCCCCCGGCACCCAGGTCGAGGAATCCGGCCCGCTGTTCGGTGGAGCGGCGGGCCTGCTCGTGGCGGATGCCGAGGCTGGCGGTCAGCTTCGGCAACGCCGGCAACGTGTAGCTGGCGGTGGCGAACACACTGTAGTCCTCCCCCTTGGAGGTCTGCCGCGGCGCCAGGTTGTAACTGTCCAGCCCGCGCAGCGCCGGGCCGACGAAAGTGCCCTGGATCGAATCCTTGTCGATGCGATAGGTCGATACACCGGCCATCCAGGTCAGCGCCTGGTCGCTGGGCGAGCTGAAGCGCGCCTCGGCATTCCATGCATTCTTCTTGTCGTAGATGTAGCCGGCCAACGCGGAGCTGGCGGTCATGTCGAAGTCATAGCCAGCCGAGGTGGTTTCTTCGCTGCGGTACGAGGCGGCAACATCCAGGGTGCCTGACTGCAGTTGCCACTGCGCGCTGAGGCCGGCAACGGTCTCGTCCTTTTCGGTGCGCTTGGGCGCATCGTTGATGTAGGTGAAATCACCTGCATGGCGGCCACCATTGAGGCGGTCGCCATAGGTGCGGTTGTACAGGCCGGTATCCAGCGGCAGGTACTCGTACTCGAACATGCCTGGTGCGCGCGTGCGCAGGTGATAGGCCAAAGCGTTGACGGTCACGTAATCGCTGGGCCGCCAGCGCAGCTTGCCCTGCAGGTAGCCCTCTTTCACTTCGCCGCGCGCGCCGTAAGGGGTCAGGTTCTTCAGGTGGGCATCCTCATCGGACCCCATGAACGCCACCGAGCCCGACAGCGTGCCGTCCTTGCTCAGCGGGCCTGCCAGGAAGCCATCCACGGCCGTGCCGTTGCCGTTGCCGAACCAGGTGCTGCGCACGTTCACCTCGCCCTCGCGGGTATCGGCCGGGCCGCGCGTGCGCACCAGCACCAGCCCCGACTCGCTGTTGGCGCCGTACAGGGTTCCCTGCGGCCCCCGCAGCACCTCGACCGATTCCACCTGGTTGAGCACCGCGTTGCTCAGCTCGCGGAACGGAATGCCATCGATGTAGACCGACGCGCGGTTGACCAGGAAAGGATTGGATTCGATGCCGCGGATGGAAATGAACATGTTGCTCAGCTGGCCCATCACGTTGAACTTCACATTGGGGGCCAGCTTGTCCAGGTCACGGAACTCGGTGACACCGGCTTCTTTCAGCGCCTGCCGGTCAAGCACGGTCACCGACAGGTCACTCTTCAGGTAGGGCGTATCGCGCTTGGAGCCGGTGACCACCACGCCGTCAAGGGTGGTGGCATCGGCGGACTGCGCGTGGGCGGGAAGAACAGGAACGAGCAACGACGCTGCGACGAGGGCAACGGAGGAAACGGGGACTTTCAAGGGCAACCTCATGAGGAACGGAAACGCGCCTGGCGGGCCGGCTGGCGCAAACTGTTATCCTGTAACATTCGACGCTCGCCGCCACTCCATTGCAGTCAGCGCTGCTCCATTCCTGGACCCGCCATGCCCGCCCTCGCCGACCAGCTGCACCGGGAAGCCGCCCAGCCCATGGAGGGAACCGTGACCAGCGAGGATGGCTCGGTCGTTCTGCTGCGCCATGGCTTCCGGGCCAGCGAAGGCCCCATGGGGCACCCGCACCAGCTGCGGCTGGGCCTGCTGCTGGCCGGTGGCGGCTACCTGTACCAACGCACCACTGCCGGGGTATTGCAGGCACCATGGCATCCGGGCCAGTTCAACGTGGTACTGCCTGGCGATCATGGACACTACGCCAGCCCTTCGGTGGAGCTGCTCGGAATGGCCATCGATACCGCGCAGTGGCGCGATGCGCCTGGCGGCTTCCCGGACATTCCTTCCCTTTCCCTGCGACTGCATCGCGACCCGGTCATCGCCTCCGTACTGCACGCGCTATGGTCCAGCGCGCAGGTTGACGCCTGCCTGCCCGGGTTCCTGCAGTACGGTGCAGAAGTGGTGGTGCGGCGATTGGCCCAGCTTGCCGGCCAACCGCACGCCCAGCCACGCATGGCCGCACCGCTGTCATCGCGGCAACTGCGCCATTTGCAGGACTTCATCGATGAACACCGTTCGCAGCCGCTGGATGTCGCAGCGCTGGCCGGCGTACTCGGCATGGAACCCACCACCTTCAGCCGCGCGCTGCGCGCCGCCACCGGCATGCCACCTTATGCCTACCTGACCCAGCGCCGCATGCACTGGGCGCAGCAGGCGCTGCAGGGCGGCCTCAGCGTGACCGAGGTGGCCATGGCCTGCGGCTACGCCAACCCCAGCAAGTTCAGCGCTGCCTTCCGCCGCGTTGTCGGCACCCTCCCGTCAGCATGGCTACCGTAGATCCACGCCATGCGTGGATGGGCCGCCGTGCGCGCGCTCCGGCTCGAACACACCCGCCACCCAATCGATGAATACCCGTAACCGTGGCGACGGCGTGCGGTTGCGCGGATAGACCAGGCTGACCGGGCTCGGCGTGGGTGGCATATCAGGCAACAGCTCCAGCAACTGCCCGCGCGCGATGTACGGGTCCATCCGGTAACGCGGCGCCTGGATGATGCCCAACCCGGCCAGCGCGGCACCCAGGAAGGCGTCGGCACCGGACACCCGCACGCGTGCCGGCAACGGCATATGGCGCACCTGGCCGCCCTGCTGGAACTCCAGCGGAATCAGCTGGCCGGTGGCACTGGAGCGGTAGCCCACCATCTGGTGTCCCGCTGCCAGCGACGCGATGTTTTCCGGCTGCCCGTGCGCCTGCACGTAGGCAGGCGACGCCACCGTGACCTCGCGCAGCAACGCCAGGCGCCGCGCGGCCAGATCGCTGTCGGCCAGGGTGCCCACGCGGATGGCCGCATCCACGCCCTCGCGCAGCAGGTCGACATAGCGGTCGCCCTCGCTGACCTCCAGTTCGATGTCCGGGTAACGCTGCAGGAAATCCGGCAGGTGCGGGAACAGCAGGTGACGCCCCAGCGTACCGTGCACTTCGATGCGCAGCGGCCCGCGCGGTGGCACGTCACGGAACGCGGCCTCAGCATCGTCCATGTCCGCGATCAGGCGCAGGCAGCGGCCGTAGAAGGCCTCGCCTTCCAGCGTCGGCACCACCACGCGCGTGGTCCGGTGCAGCAGGCGCACGCCCAGGCGCTGCTCCAATGCCTTGATCGCGTCGGTCACCGTGGCCCGCGGCAGGCCCAGGTCTTCGGCGGCGCGGCTGAAGCTGCGGCGCTCGACGATCCGGACGAAGGCACGCAAGGCGGTGAATCGATCCATTGTTCGGCTGGCCGGATGATGTTTCCGGATTATCCATGATTATCCGCGACGGCGGAGAGACGAAGATGGCCCTGCGCCATCCCGGCGTGACTCCCTGGAACCTGCCATGACCTCCCCCGCTTCCCGCTCTGTCGCCCTGGTCACCGGCGGCTCCCGTGGCATCGGCGCTGCCATCTCGCGCCGCCTGGCCGCCGACGGCCACGCCGTGGTCATCAACTATGCCGGCCGCCGCGACGAGGCCGAGGCACTGGCTGCCGAACTGACCACCCATGGCGGCCACGCCGTGGCCCTGCGGGCCGACGTGGCCGACCCGCAGGCCGTGCATGCCTTGTTCGACGCGATCGAGGCGCGCTTCGGTGGCATCGACGTGGTGGTCAACAGTGCCGGCGTGCTGCAGTTGGCCGCGCTGGCCGACAGCGATGATGCCCTGTTCGACCGCGTGATCGGCATCAACCTCAAGGGCGCATTCAACGTGCTGCGCGAGGCCGCGCGGCGCGTGCGCGACGGTGGTCGCATCGTCACCCTGTCCACCAGCGTGGTCGGCATCAAGCTTGAAAGCTACAGCGTGTATGCCGCCAGCAAGGCCGCCGTGGAGACGATGGGGGCGATCCTCAGCAAGGAGCTGCGTGGGCGCGGCATCACCGTGAACGCGGTGGCACCGGGGCCGACCGCCACCGATCTGTTCCTGGACGGGAAGTCGCCGGAGCTGATCGAGCGGCTGGCGAAGATGAACCCATTGGAGCGGCTGGGTACGCCGGAAGACATCGCCGCTGCGGTGGCGTTCCTGGCCGGTGCCGATGGCGGCTGGATCAATGGCCAGGTGCTGCGGGCCAATGGTGGGATGGTGTAGATCGCATGCCAACCAAGGTTGGCATCTACCAGCGGTGTGCGCGGTTCCGGTAGACGCCAACCTTGGTTGGCGCCGTCCATCAACGCCGGGCATGGCCCGGCGCTACCGCGGGTGCTACCGCGACATCGAATACGGCGCCTGCGCGCCCTGCCCCGGCCAGTCCTTGTTCGGTTCGGCCTGCATGGTGAAGTGCAGCTCGCCACCGGCCAGGATCTCATCGTGGCGCAGGAAGGTGCGCTGCAACGGCTTGCCGTTGAGGGTCACGCTGCCGACATAGGTGTGCTTGTCGTCCAGGCCTTCGGCCACGATGGTGAAGGTCTTGCCGTTGGGCAGTCGCATTGCGGTCTTCGGCAGGAACGGACGGCCGAGGATGTACTCTCCGCTGCCCGGCGCCACCGGGTAGAAGCCCAGCGCGGTGAACACGTACCACGCCGACATCTGGCCCACGTCATCATTGCCGGCCAGGCCATCTGGGCGATCGGCATACTGCGTGTCCATGATCTGCTTCAGGCGTGCCTGCGTGCGCCACGGCTGGCCGGCATACGAGTACAGGTAGGCCACGTGATGGCTGGGTTCGTTGCCATGCGCATACCAGCCGATCAGGCCGGTGATGTCTTCCATGTGTTCGAAGATGGCCGGATCGACCTTGGCGTTGAACACTTCATCCAGGCGCGCCAGCAGCTTGTCGCTGCCACCATGCGCGGCCGCAAGGCCTGCCACATCCTGCGGCACGTACCACGAGTACTGCCAGGCATTGCCTTCGGTGTAGTCGGTGCCGTAGCCACTGGCGCTGGGGTCGAACGGCGTACGGAAGCTGCCATCGCGCTTGCGCGCACGCATGAAGCCGGTGTCCTTGTCGAAGGCATTGCGCCAGTTGCCGGCACGCTTGTCGAAGGTTGCCGCCACATCGGCCTTGCCCATCGCCTGTGCCATGCGCGCGATGGTCCAGTCATCGAAGGCGTATTCCAGCGTCTTGCTGGCCGCCTCACCTTCTTCGTCGATCGGCACGTAGCCCAGCTCACGATACTGCGCGATGCCATCGTAAGGACCGTAGTTGGCGGTCTCCACCATCGCCTTCAGCGCCTTGTCCGCATCGAAACCGCGGATGCCCTTCACGTAGGCGTCTGCGATCACCGGCACCGCGTGGTAGCCGATCATGCACCAGTCTTCCAGGCCATGGAACGACCACACCGGCAACATGCCGTAAGGGCTGTGCTCATGATGGGCCAGCATGGAATTGACGAAATCGCTGTTGCGCTTCTCCGGCTGCACCAGGGTCAGCAACGGATGCAGCGCCCGATAGGTATCCCACAGCGAGAACGTCGAATAGTTCGTATAGCCCTTGGCCTGATGCACCGCATTGTCAGAGCCGCGATATTGGCCGTCGGCATCCATGAACAGCGTCGGCCCAAGCAAGGTGTGGTACAGCGCGGTGTAGGCACTGCGACGCGCGTGCTCCGGCGCGTCGATATCCAGCACCGACAACGCCTGCGTCCACTCCTGCTTTGCCTGCACGCGCACGCGGTCGAAATCGAAGTCGGCCACTTCGGCATCCAGGTTGGCGATGGCGCCGGCCTCGCTGACCGGCGAGATCGCCACTTTCACCACCAGCGGTGCCTCCAGCTTGCCGAAGTCGAACGTGCCTACCAGCTGCCGCCCCTCGATCTGCGCCCGCTGCTTCGGGTCCTTCTCGCCCGGGGGCGCAAAGCCCTTGTAGACGATGTCCTGCTCGGTGTTGTGCAGTTCATGGCCGGCCAGCGGCCGCGAGAAACGCATCGCGAAATACAGCTGGCGGCCAGCGGCCCAACCGCGGGTCTCGCGGAAACCGGTGACGGTGCCATCGGTGCGCACGCGTACCCGCGACCACAGGATCTTGCCAGGGTAGTCATACATGCTGGTGCGCATGTCCAACAGCACCTTGGCCTCGGTGCCCTTGGGGAACGCATAGCGATGCACGCCCACGCGCGCGCTGGTGGTCAGCTCGGCGCGCACCTTGTAGTCGTCCAGGGTGACCGCGTAGTAGCCCGGCTCGGCTTTCTCGTCGTCGTGGCGGAAGCGCGAGGCGTAACCACTCCTGGGCTTTTCCGGGTCGCCGCGCTCCAGGCCCGGGTTGCCGGTGAACGGCATCAGCAGGATGTCGCCCAGGTCGGAATGGCCGGTGCCGGAAAAATGCGTATGCGAGAAGCCGACGATGCTGCTGTCGTCGTAACGGTAGCCCGCCGCCCAGCCGTAGGCCTTCTCTCGCGGCTGGATGCGCGTATCCGGGCTGAGCTGGACCATGCCGAACGGCACCGTCGCACCAGGGTACGTGTGACCCTCGCCGCCGGTACCGATGAACGGATCGACCGAGGCATAGGCCTTGTCGGCAGCGGTCTTGGCCGGGGCCGCCGCAACCAGGCCGGAGGCGAACATCGCCGAAGCGGCGACAGCGAGCAGGAAACGGCGTTCCAACATGGGCATCGGCATTTGGATCGATTCAGGTGGTAGTCAGATCCTAGCACCGGGGTAGCGCTGTCGCATGTTGCGCTGCGGCTGAACGGTTCCAAACGCGACAAAAGTTGTCCTGTTTCATCTGCAACTTTTTGCATGGATGCGCACCCGGCTGATCACCAGACTGTGCCCGTTCCTGATGCACTGCAGCAACGCGGTCTGCGTCAGTTGACGTCGGAATGTGACCAACACCCCTCTTCCAAAGTCGCGTTCAGAGAAATCCCGCCCAATTCACCTCGTCATCACCGCTTCTACGCGTTTGATTCACACCGACGAAGTGAATGCGATCCCCTACGGACGTTTGTTCCCCCACAGGAGTTCTGCCATGAAAATCGCTGTTCGTCGTTCCCTTTCGCTGGCTGTGGCCTGCTCTCTTGCTCTGTCGGCTTCCGCGTATGCAGGGAGCCTCAATCCCGGGGACTCGGCAACCGTTCAACCCGGCGACCCAAGTGAGGCCTGGTCGCTGCGCGGCGCCACATTAACTGTGAATCCAGGAGGCCGGACTTCGGAAATCTTCGCTGGATCCGCATCCAGACTTGTACTGGCAGGTGCAACGACTAATGCGTCACGGACAACGGGCGCCGTTGTCCTCAACAACAGCGATGGCGACATCAGCGACTCAACCATTCAAAACACACTTGGGCGCGCGCTTACTCTGTCTGACGACAATTTTGGCGGCATCAGCAGGCCCGCTTCGACAGCGACCGTTCGCCGAAGTGAACTGGTCGGCCTTGGGATTGGCGCCAGTGTAGCAACCGTCAATCCCGGCCAGCGCGCCCTTCTCGTCCTGGATGCAACACGAGTCGAGGCACTTGCCAACGCTAGCGCCAGCCCGACGCAATCGGGGAATGGACTGCTTCTGATCGGGACCGCAGATGTGTCCATTCAGAACGGCAGCAACATTATTGGTGCACAGAACGGCATCTACGCAATCGACACTGACGTAGACGGCGCATCCAACGTCAACATCGACAACTCCAAGGTGGAGGGCCGATCCGCAGCTGCCATTCACGTCGCTCCGTCACGAACACCGACAGCGCCCCGAAGCAATGTCAACTTTACGGTTCAGAACAACAGTCAGCTTATCGGCGGGGATGGAAATCTACTCTTCGTCGAGGCGCCGGACGCCACGGTCGGTCTCAATGTCGACGACTCGCGCCTGACCGGCAACATCGTCAACACAGTGGGTAGCACTGTGGACGTCTCACTGTCCAACAACGCCAGCATCACCGGCACGATGACCAACGTTACCCGTGTGGCGCTGGATTCCGCCACCTGGAACATGACCGGAGATTCCTCGGTCGGCACGCTCAACCTCGGCAACGGCACCATCTCCCTCGGCGACGGTTCGGCCTTCCACACCCTCAACGTGGCCGGCAACTTCGCCGGCAACGACGGCACGATCCTGTTCAACACCGTGCTGGCCGGCGATGATGCAGCCACCGACAAGCTGATCATCGGCGGCGACACCAGCGGCACGGCCAACGTGCGCGTCAACAACGTCGCCGGTGCCGGCGCGCGGACCGACAAGGGCATCGAGCTGATCCAGGTCGGCGGTGCGTCCAACGGCCAGTTCAATCTGGCCGGTCGCGCCGTGGGTGGCCAGTACGAGTACTTCCTGCACAAGGGCACCGGCGCCGATGGCAACTGGTACCTGCGCTCGGTGCTGCCGACCCAGCCAGACCCGTGCGTGGTCGACCCGAGCCTGCCAGAATGCAACCCGGCGCTGCCGGGCCCGGATCCGGATCCGGTGCTGCGCCCGGAGCCCGGCGCCTATCTGGCCAACCTGCAGGCAGCGCAGAGCATGTTCCGCGTGGGCTACCACGACCGCCATGCCGGCCAGAATGCCGGCCGCGCCTGGGCCCGCGTGGACGGCTCGCGCAACGGCTTTGATGCCATCAGCCGCCAGCTCGACATTCGTGGCAACAGCCAGGCACTGACCGTCGGCGCCGACGTGTGGCGTCACGATTCGGGCAGCAGCGTGGGCGTGATGCTGTCCACGGGTAATGCCACCAGCACCTCCACCAATGAGCTGACCGGTTACTACGCACGCGGCAAGGTGAAGGGCGAGGCCCTCGGCCTGTACGGTACGCTGCGCGCGGGCAACGGTGCCGATCCGTATGCGGGCTTCTATCTGGACGGTTCGCTGCAGCGCGCCCAGTTCCGCAACCGCGTGGTAGGCATCGGCCTGGCCGATGAACGCTACGACAGCCGCGCCTGGCAGGGTGCGGTGGAAACCGGCTACGCCTTCCGTGTGGGTGGCGCCAGCAACGGCGGCATCTACCTGGAGCCGCAGCTGCAGGTGGGCTACAACCGTTGGGACAACGCCCGCCACACCGAAGTAAACGGCACGGTGGTGACTGCCGAGAATGCGAACGGCATGTTTGGGCGTGCGGGCGTTCGTCTTTCCGGCGTGACCCGCTGGGGCAATGGTGCCGCCGAGGTGCAGCCGTACCTGGCCGCCAACTGGCTGCACACTCGCAGCGAATCGCAGATCCGCATGGACGATGAGGTGGTGGATGCGCGCATCCCGCGTAACCGCGGTGAGTTCAGCGGTGGTGCGTCGGTGAAGTTCGGCAACGGCATCGGTGCCTGGGGCGGGTTGTCGCTGCAGAAGGCCAGCGGCTATCACCAGACCAGTGCGCAGGTGGGCGTGAGCTACAGCTGGTAAAGGCGTTTTTGGCCTTGTGAGGGCGGCCCCGGCGTGCGTTCGGGGCTGCCCTTCCTGTTTTTTTCGTTTGCACCCGCGAGCGCCCTCGACCTTGTGAAACGGGCGTGTCGCGCCGCGTTGTGTCGCTATCAGGCCATTGGTTCGGCCGCGGGCGACATGCGGATGCCCGCGCTTCAGTTGGAGAAATCTCGGCATGAAGAATCTACTGGAACTGCGCTGGCTGGCGTGTGCAGGATGCCCTCGCAGCGCGAACACCGCTGCCGGGATTGGAACCCCCGAAATTCAATTGAAGATTCGCCTGTCGTAACTGCGGTGGGCGATGCGTGTGGCCGCAAGGCCATCCGGTTTTCTTCAGTTGCGCCGGGGTTCCAACCCGCATCGCCCGCCACCCTTCCGGTGGCCACGTCCTTCAAGGAGCCATCGCATGTCGCATGAACCGCCCATCCTGACCCCGGAAATGGAATCCCTGTTCTTCCGCATCGAGCACGCCCTGAACACCGCCGAGGGCATGGCGATGATGATCGGCGAGAACGAACCGGCCGACCCGCAGGCGCATCTGCGCCCGGGCTACAACCTGCAGAAGATCACGGTTGCGATGATGGCGCTGAGCCAGCATGGTCGGCGGTTGCTGCATGAACTGCGCGAGCAGCATGTGCGGGTGACACTGCATTGACGCGTGTAGAGCCGAGCCCATGCTCGACTCTGGTGTGATCGAGCACTACGGTTGGTGACGGAGCAAGCCGAGCATGGGCTCGGCTCTACAGGAGCCGCTCAATCCGGCAGCGCGCCCTCAAGTGTGGCCAGATCTGCCGCATCCACCGGCCGCACCACGCGCGCCACTTCCTTGCCGTCATGCAACAGGATCACCGTCGGCCATAGCTTCACCTGGAATGAGCGGCCCAGCGGTTTGCCCTTGCCGTCTTCGATCTTCCAGTGCGGCAGATCATGCGCATCCACGAAGGCCTGCAGCGCCGGTTGCGCGGCCTGGCAATGGCCGCACCACGGGGCGCCGAATTCCAGCAGCAGCCAACCAGCCTGCGCATCCACCTCCGCGCGGGCCGGCTCGGCGGCAACATGATCACGCATGAAGGGCATGCCGTTACGCCTGCAGCGTGCGCTGGATGTCTTCCAGCGGCGCGTTGGTCAGATCCTTGGCGATATCGACCAGCAACCGCGCCTGCGTCTCTTTATGCAGCAACGGACGGATGCGGCCCAGCGTGGTGGGATCGGCGATCAGCACCAGATGCGCGTAACGGTTGTTGAGTGCGTCTTCGTTGAGCTGTTCGGCCACCTGCTTGGCGAAGGTCGCTTCGTTGAGCTGCGAGATCGACATGTCCTTGGGCACTGCGCCCGACGGCCCCTGTCCGGACACACCCTGCTCGCTGATGTCCTGCAGGCGCAGCTCGCCTTCCTGCTTCAAGGTGAGCTTCTGCTCGCTGCCGACGTTGGTGAACACGCGGGCCGAGCCACCATCGGCGACGATAACCAGGGTGCCTTCGGGAATGCGACGGGTCATGCGTTACTCCTTGCGTTGGTTCTTGACCACCGTAAAAGGCATGGCGTGAGCGAGGTGAGCACAACATGTTCATTCGATGTGCTTGGGTCATCTGCATGAACAGGCAACATGGAACGCTGCGTTCGTGCTGGCGCGATTCTCGGCACGCTCACACTGTAACCGTTATCATGAACGCATGATCGACACGACCCACTGCGCGTCAGCACCTGTTGCTGGCATGCGGGAAGCACTGCCGACCGGCGCTTCGCTTTCCATCATTGCATCCCCGTCGCCTTTCCATCGCCTCGCGCTGGATCCCGGCGGATGACGCCTGCGGGCCCTGCCCCGCCTGTCCCCTGCGCCTGCCACCACCCCACGTGCACTGACGCGGTCTGACACGTAATCGGACCCATCCGTCCGTCCTGCATGTCGTCCCGCGTTCTGGCAGCGGGCACTGCTTGTCGCGTGCGCGGCGTTTGATCGCACACACCTTTCGCCCCGTTCCGGGCCTTCCATTCGATGCCCCTGCGCCTGCTGCGCCAGCATCGCCGTTTCCGACTTTCGGGACATCCGTACCGCCCACTCCATCTCCATTTCCATTCTTCCAAGGGAGTCCCCATGCAGGACAACTCCGATGCCCATGCCCATTTCGGCTGGTTCAAACGCCGCCGCCATCTGAAGGTCGACGAGATCACCGTTGTCGACAAACCCATGCTCAAGCGCGCCGTGGGCGCCGCTGCACTGGGCAACGCGATGGAATGGTTCGACTTCGGTGTGTATGGCTATCTCGCCGTGACCATCGGCCAGGTGTTCTTCCCCTCCAGCAACCCCACCGCGCAGGTGATCGCTGCGTTCGCCACGTTCACCGTGGCCTTCCTGGTACGCCCGCTGGGCGGCATGGTCTTCGGGCCCCTGGGCGACCGCTATGGGCGCCAGAAGGTACTGGCCTTCACCATGATCATGATGGCGCTGGGCACCTTCGCCATCGGCCTGATTCCCTCTTACGAACGCATCGGCATCTGGGCACCGGTACTGCTGCTGCTCGCGCGCGTGGTGCAGGGCTTTTCCACCGGTGGCGAGTATGGTGGCGCGGCAACGTTCATCGCCGAGTACTCCACCGACCGTAACCGCGGCCTGATGGGCAGCTGGCTGGAGTTCGGCACGCTGGGCGGCTACATCGCCGGTGCCGGTACGGTCACCGCACTGCACATGCTGCTGAGCAGCGCGCAGATGCTGGACTGGGGCTGGCGCATTCCGTTCCTGGTGGCCGGCCCACTCGGCCTGCTGGGCCTGTACATGCGCATGCGGCTGGAGGAAACACCGGCCTTCCGCGCCTATGCGGAAGAGGCCGAGAAGCGTGACCACGAGCGTCCGGGCCTGGGTGAGCTGCTGCGCGTGCACGGCAGGCAGTTGATCGTGTGCATGGGTCTGGTGCTGGTGTTCAATGTGACCGATTACATGCTGCTGACCTACATGCCCAGCTACCTGAGCGTGACCATGGGGTATGCGGAGAGCAAGGGCCTGCTGCTGATCATCATCGTGATGCTGGTGATGATGCCATTGAACATCGTCGGTGGCCTTTTCAGCGACAAGCTGGGCCGGCGCCCGATGATCATCGGCGCCTGCATCGCGTTGCTGGTGCTGGCGGTCCCGAGCCTGCTGCTGGTGGGCAGCGGCAACGACTGGCTGATCTTCCTTGGGCTGATGCTGCTGGGCCTGGCGCTGGTGTGCTTCACCAGTTCGATGCCGTCCACGCTGCCGGCACTGTTCTATACGCCGGTGCGTTACAGCGCGCTGTCCATTGCGTTCAACGTATCGGTCTCGCTGTTCGGTGGCACCACGCCGCTGGTGACCGCGTGGCTGGTGGAGCGCACCGGCGATCCGCTGGTACCCGCGTACTACCTGATGGGCGCAGCAGTAATCGGCCTGATCACGATGATCTTCGTGAAGGAGACCGCCGGCCTGCCGCTGCGTGGTTCGCCGCCGGCCGTGGGCTGCAACAAGGAGGCAGCTGCGCTGCTGAAGAGCGATGCGCCGGTGACAGTGGACCGCGCCCTGCCGCCGTTGCCGGACGTAGCCGAGCCGGAACAGGTAACCCCGGCCTGAGTGGTTGAGGTGGCGCCAGGCATCGCCTGGCGCTGCCGGTAATGCGATTACTCGGCGCGGGTCAGCTTGCCCGGGGTCCAGCGGTACACCCAGGCATGCTGCCCTTCCGGCGGGCAGGCCACCTTGCCACGCACGCACAGCTTTGAATTGCGGGTGCTGTTGAAGGTGACGCGGATACGGTCGCCCTCCATGGTGATCGCTTCCATTTCGCCGGGAATGTGCACGGCAGCGTCATCGGCGTAGCCGGACGCGCGGATCAACGCGTAGGTTTCGTCGTCATAGGCGGATTTGCCCGGTGACGCGGTCTGACCCCGTGCATCGCCTTCGGCCAGCGGGGTCATCACTACCAGTTCGTTGAGCTGCGTCGCGCTGCCGGTCTGGGTCGCGGTGTACAGATAGATGATTTCCGGGCGGCCGTCGCCATCGAGGTCGGCATTGCCGGCCCACAGCGGACGGTAGTCGTACTGGCTGTCGGTACCCGGATGCAGCCGCAGGGACGCCTCGGCGGTACGACGTGCCTTGTCGTAGCTCATCGGCTCGTTCTTCGGCTCGTTCTTCGGCTCATCCTTGGCGTTAGCCGGCGTTGCATCCTGTGCCAGCAGCGGCGCCGCCACCGTCAATGCCATGGCCGCCACCAGCGCGCGCAGGCCGATGGCCTGCCAGTGCTTCCGCTCGTACATCCCTGTTCCTCGATCACTGAATCTGCGGAGTCGGATCATCGCACAGGCGGGCCGGCCAGCGGCGTGCTGTCGGCATGCAGGTCCATCGCGCGCATGACGATGGGCTTGGCCCAGTCCGGGGTGTGCAGCAGCTCCACCACCGACACCGGATACTGCAGGCCCTGGCGATCCAGTGCCAGCACCGGCAAGGGGGCAGCATGCCCGTGGCGATCTGCTGGCGCGCTGTTGTCATACACATGCAGTTCGGCCAGGTGCGGCATCAATACCAACAGGTTTTCGCGTGCGGAATCGAAGCGTGCGCGGATCTTGTCCTGCGGAATGTCGTGGCCACCGGCGGCAACGCGGGCAGCCACGCGGTCCACATGCAGTTCGACAGTGGCCAACCCGCAGAACCAGATTGCCACATCGTGCTCGTTGCAGGCCTCGCGCAACAGTCGCGGAATGGTGTTGCCGCCCAGGGTGGTTTCAAAGGCGAAGTCGCTGCCGTCGGCGATTGCCTGGCGCAGCCGTCGTGCGCCCTCCTGCCACGCTTCAGCGTTGGCGTCGGCCAACGGCCAGCCCGCCTCCACCAGACGTCGGGTGAAGCTGTCCGGGTTGTACCAGCCCAGGCCGTCGGCCTCCAGCCAGGTACCGAGCAACGAACTCTTGCCGGCGCCGTTGACGCCGGCCAACGCCAGGATGCGCCCCATGAGTCAGAGCGGACGGCCGAGCGCGACCTTGTGGCCGCGGCGGATCGGCTTGCCCATCACCTTGCCCAGCCCCTCACCCTGCTGCAGCCCGGCCAGCGCCTGGTCGAACTCGCTGCGCAGGCGCGAGAGCACCTCGCTGCGCTCTTCGGTGTCGCTGCCGCTGGCCCTGGCCAGCAGCTCCTGGTAGGTCTTGATGTCCACGATCACCGCTTCGGGGTGATTGTGGTTGGTGATGACCAGCGCCTGCTTCTCGCGCACGGTACGCATCAGGCTGGGCCAGCCACGGGTCTTGACCGAGGATGCCGGGGCCTTGTCGAGGCCGGGCAGGTCGAGCGGGAGGGTCATGGCACGGCTCCAGCGGAAGGATATGAGGCCACTATACCCAATTTGGCCAAATTGGGGATAAATGGACGCTCCCGCTCTCCGGACCCGGCCGACGACTCAGAACGCCCGTTCCCATTTCAGGCTCAGCAGGCTGCGGTCGTGGCTGTACAGCCAGTCCACGTTACTGTCGATGCGCGCGTAACGCAGGCTCAGGCTGGGCACCAGCCCGGCCACGGCCAGGCGCTCGCTGCGCACGATGGCGATCAGGTTCTGCTCGCTGTCCTGCCGGCGCGCTTCCAGCAACGGGCTCCAGGCATCGTAGTCACGCTCACGCAGCGACACGAACACGGTGGCCGTGGTACCGCTCCACTGGCGTGCGGCGCCCAGGCGCAGGCCGCGTTGCCGGTAGCCATTGGCGGGATCAGCGGCACTGCTGTCACTCAGGTCGACCCCGGCGAACACCGTCCAGCGCGGGTTGAGCGCACGGAACCAGGTGGCATAGATCGCCGCCAGTTCACCGTCGTAGTTGCTGGCCACCCCCGGCTGTCGATAGCGCTGGCGTTTCCAGTCGGCTTCCAGCTTCAGCAGGCTGCGCGCATCGGCGGCGAACTGCCAGTCGCCATGAACACCGGCACCGCCCTGCAGCGCGTGGTTGCCCAGCCCCTGGTAATCGTAGCTGGGCGCCAGCAGCACGGTATGCCGTGCGCTGCGCCAGCTGTAACCGGCCTGCACGCTGGCATTGAGCTCGTTGTAGTCGCTGTGCCCGCGCCACGCCTGGCCGAACGCCAGCCCGCGCAGGTACAGCCCATGGTGGCCGGCCAACGGCAGGCGCCGTTCCAGGCTGGCGTCGTAGTCCAGGCCGAATGCTGCCTGTGCATCGGGCAACCGGCGTTCGATGAAGCAGGTGGTGCCGTCACCGAACAGGCAGGTGCGGCTGGCCGAGCTGCGGTTGATGTTGTCGCTCCACGCCGGGCCAGCGGCGATCCCACCCTTCCAGCGCTGACGCGCATGCAGGGCCTGCAGGTAGCCGTCCACCCGCGTACGCACACCCGCCGTTGCCGGGTCGTCGCCATCGATGCCGGCTGCGATCGCCTCGAACAGGGCGATGGCATCGCGGTCGCGCTGGTCTTCGGCATGGACACGTGCCAGTTCCAGCCGCGCCGGCAGGAAGTCGGGTTGCGCGGCGAGCACGGCCTCGTATTCGGCGGCCGCCTTGCGGTGCTGGCCAGCCACCCGCGCCAGCGCACCCTGCGCGTAGTGGCGCAGCAGCGGATCGTGGCCGGGCAGTTCGATGTACTCGGCCAGGAAGGCGGCCACGGCCTGCCATTGCTGATGCTGCAGCGAGAGATAAAGCGCCTGGCCGAGGTCGTCGACAGTGCGCTCCACGCGGTACCGCTGGCCGTCGAGGGTGATGGTCGGCCGCTCGTGCTCGGCCTGGCGCAGGCGTTGCTGGTCCTGCTGCTGATGACGCAGCTCGCTGCCCTGTTCGAGCACACGGCGCAGATCATCCTGCTGGGCGCGGGCATCATTGACCGGCCATGCCAGCAGCAGGACGACAAGAAAGAGAAGGTGGCGCATGTTCGATCCGGTTGAAGCACCATCGCAGGCCGAAGCAGGGACTGGCGGATCGCGGCTTGTCCCTGCCCTGCCCCGTCAGGGGCGTGGCGATCAGTTCTTGCTGCCGCCGAAGGCGGTGTCGTACTGGCTGTTGCCGGCGAAGGTGGCGATGCCAGCCAGGGTGGCGGCGTTGGCGCCGAAGAACTGGCCCTGACTGGTGCCGGCAACCGTACCGTTGGCCGTGGCCGAACCGGCGAACGACGCGTTGGCGCTGTTGATCGTTGCAGCCACGGCCACGGTCAGGCCCGAGCCGACCAGCGCGCCGTTGAGGCGGCCGGTGCCGAAGTCAGCGCGGAAGGTACCGCTGAGCAGGTTGCTGCCGTTGAACTTGTTGAGGCCTGCGACGGCGTAGGTGGCCACGCCTGCCGGCAGCGTGGTGCCCGCGCGGTCACCGGCGAAGTAGACCTGGCGGTTGTTGAAGCCGCCAGCCGCGCCATCCTTGGACCATTCGCCGAACCAGACATCGCCGCTACCGACCTTGACGAAGTTGAAGTGGCCCATGCCGGCGTGGCTGCCCGGGGTACCGGTGATCGGCATGGCGAGGGTGCGCACGGTGGTGCCGTTGATGACGGTGGGTGCGGAGTAGGCGCTCAAGCCCTGGAAGTCCACACGCGTGCCACCCGAGACGGTGCCGACGCCAATACCGGCCTTGCCTGCCGAGTGCGGGCCGCCATTGACCTGCGATTCGCCGACGTTGACGTTCAGCTGCGGATCGGTGACGGCACTGGCCGCACCGACGATATCGGCAGCGTGGGCGGCACCGGCCAGGACCAGGCTGGCGGCGACGGCAAGCATGGAACGGGAGATCATTTTCATGGAAAAACTCCTTGGATTGAGGGAACTACAGGTACAACGCTTGCAACGGTGGAACTCAGAAGCGCGCAGTGAGCGCAAGCTTGACGGTGCGCCCCGGCGCCGGCAGCGTGGAGCGCGTGGCCGGGTCGACGTAATAGCGGTTGCCGAGATTGCTGCCGACCAGTTCAACGCTGGCGTGTTCGTTGAAGCGCCAGCGCGCATAGGCATCCACGGTGGTGATGTTTCCCCAGGTGAACGGCACGTTCTGCCAGAGCAGGCTGCTGCCACCTGCCAGCAGACGATCGCGGTAGACCTGCAGGTCGGGGTTGTCGTGGCGCCGGTAGTGCACGATGCGGCTGCCCAGTTCCAGCCGCTCATCGAACAGGCGCGTGCCCAGTGACAGATTCACCGACAGCTTGGGAATCGCCTGGGTCAGCAGGTAGCCGCCCACGAAACCGTCCTGTACGCAGTTCGGCACCAGCCCGCGGTTGGCGTCGAGCAGCACCGCGCTGCTCTCGTCGCACACCTCGTTTTCCAGCGTGCGCGCGATACCCAGGTCGCTGAAAAAGCGTCGATTGTCGAAGCGCGCCTGCAGTTCGATGCCACGGATGGTCTGCTTGTCGATGTTGTCGAACAGGAAGTAGGCGTCGCGCTCGATCACATCGCGCGTCTTGTGCACGTAGTAGGCCAACTTGACGTCGGCATCGGCGGTGCCGCCGAACAGCGCGGACAGATTGTGTACATAGCCCAGCTCGTAGTTGTAGGCGTGTTCGGGCTTGAGCGGATACAGCGGATTGAGGCTGCTGGAGAATGCGATGGTGCTTTCGAACATGCTGGGGAAGCGCTTGGCCTCGGTGTAGCGGGCATACAGGCGCGCGCCAGGCGAGAAGTGCACGGTGGCCGAGAACGTCGGCAGCCAGGCATGGTCGCGGCGGCGGCTGTTGTGCGCCTGCACCGCCCGTCCCTGCACGGCGTTCTGCACCCGGCAGGTCTGGTCGGTACCGAGCACCATCGGCAGCAGACCGGGGATCGCTGCCACCTGGCCGTTGAGGCAGGGGTTGCTGGCACGTGTGTAGTTGCCATCGGCATCGGCTGCCCAGGCGATGCTGTGCTCCACCGGCACCGGCGTTTCGTACTTGCTCAGCAGGTTCTTCAGCAGGTCGTCGACCAGCGAGCCCATGCCGATGCTTTCCCAGAACTCACGCTCCGATTCGATCGCATCGATCTCTCCCTGCAGGCTGGCTGGGCGTGGCGGCAGCTCATTGACCCGGTAGCGCGCCTCCTTGCTGCCGACACTGCGGGTCAGCAGCTCCGGATGCTCCTGCAGGAAATCGTCGAACGCCCAGTAGCGGCTGTAGCGCACGCCGGCATTGAGGGTGAGGAAATCGACCGGCCGCCACTCCAGCGTGAGGTAGCCCTCGCCTTCCTGGCGACGGCCCGCGCGCGGGTACATGCGCCAGCCGTCGGTCACGCCAAAGTACGGATCGCCCGAACGCAGCGTTTCGTACTGCCAGTTGCCACCCACGGTCAGGTCAAGCGTGGAATGCAGGCCGAAGCGGTTGCTCAGCGTCAGGCCGGTACGGTCGTTGCGGGCATTGGCCAGTGCGGTGTTGCGCAGGATCGGGCTGCGGCTGGGATCCCAATCGGGGTTGCCCGAGGCGAAGTTGGGGAAACCACCGGCAGTGTAGGTATCGCTGTTGGTTTCGGTCCGCCACAGGTTGGCGCGCAGGTCGAGCCACCGGCTGCCAGCCGGCTGCCAGCGGTACTCCAGGTTCCAGGCATCCGAATCGACCCGGCTGAGCGGCCACTGGATGCGCCCGTAATCCGGCGCGGACAGGATGCGCGAAGGCATGATCTCGCCGTAGTGCGAGAGCGTGTGCCGCCAGGTGGCCTTGAGCTGCTGGTCGTCGGTGATCTGCCAAGTTGCCTTCAGCAGCCACGACTCCTGTTCGCTGGACGTGTTGGGGACTTCATCACCCGGCTTGAAGTAGCGCGCCAGCGTGGTGATGTAATCGATGCCCTGGTATTCGTACTGCTCGCGCGGGTCCTGGTCGTAGTAGGCACTGCCCTTGCTGCCCGAAAAATAGTTGCCGCGCTTGCGCCACGCGTAGGCCGCCATCACGTCCACCCGCTCACCGCGCCAGCCCAGCGCCAGGCGCCAGGCCTGGTCATCGCCATCGAACGGGTTGTCACCGCTGCGCGATTTCACCGGCACCACCAGGGTGCGGTCAGCATAGGGCGAGGCCGGCGACTGCTGCGGGAAACCCTCCACCGTGCGGTAGTCCTCGCCGGTGTGCAGCCGTGGCAGGCGCGGTGACACCGCATTGCTGCTGCCTTCGATCTTCAGCTCCCCGCCGAAGCGCTCGCCGGCCGGCACGATGTCGTCGACATCGAGGGTCTTGATGACCATCGCTCCGCCGATACCGCTGTGTACATCGCGCACCAACGCTGGCCCCTTGATGACCTGGATGCCACCAATCAGGTTGGGATCGATGTAGTTGCGGTTGCTGACGCCGTTGTAGCCCCTCCATACGGTCAGCGCCTGCTCGCCACCGTCGATGCTGACCGGCACCCGCCCCGGCCCCTGGATGCCGCGGATGTTGAGGTCCAATGCGCCGCTGTTGCGGGCGTCGCCGCTGAACACACCGACCAGGTCCTTGACCACGTCGGCCGGGTTGGCGCCGCGATAGCGCTCCACCCGGTCACGCCCGGAATAGGCCGTGCTCAGGTCGAGCGCGAACACGTCGTCGTATCCCCAACGATCACGTGTTTCGCCGCCGTCGGCCTGCAGGCGCCCGCCCACTTTCAGCGTGTCGGTGACCACCACCCCGCCGTCATCGCCGCTGGCCAACAGGGTCCAGGTGCCACCCGGCTCCTGCTGCGCGCGCAGGCCACTGCCCTGCAGCAACTGATCCAGCGCTTCGGTGGGGCTGTACTGGCCCTGCACTGCGCGCGAGCGCCGCCCTTCCACCAGATCGCTGCGGAACACCACCTGCACCTGCGACTGGCGGCCGAAACTGCGCACTGCGTCGGCCAAGGGTTGTTCGGGAATGGCATATGCGCGCACGGAGGCGGTAGCGGCCTGGGCGTGGGCGGTCGGCGCCCATGCGAAAGGAACCAGTGCCGTGGCGATCGCCAGGGCGAGGACGGTGGCGCGGCGATGACGGGCGGCTGCCGGGAACGGCATGAACGGTGACTCCTCAAGGTGGCGGGACCGTGCGCACATCGGGTGCACGCGGTTCGGTTGGCTTGAGAAGAAACGCGGTTTCGCTCTGGCTATACCACTAGAGACAACGCGGGATCGGATCTGCCCACGGTTTTTTGGTTGATCGCCAGATCATCGAATCACACCAGTAGATCCACGCCATGCGTGGATGGGTCCACCCGCCCCCCGAGACATCACCACAGCAACAACGCGCCGCCCGGCAGGCGCTGGCTGCGCAGGCCGGCCTGCTGGGCCACGGCGGCAATCGCCGCATCCGGCTGCTGCAGGTGGAACAAGCCGCTCACCGCCACCTGCGCGCCCTGCCCGCGCAGAACCCAGACCGGCGCACGCCGATAGCGGGCAAGACGCTCGATTGCCTGTTGTGCAGGCAGATCATCAATGACGATCTCGCCGCGTCGCCACGGTGCAACGGCATCCACATCGGTCAGCTGCAGCGGCTGCAGCCAGTGGCCATTACGGAACGCGCGTGCCTGCCCGGCCTGCAGCCGCTGCGCTGCGACCCGGCCCGGCCGAATCTCCACTTCGCCCTGGCTGACTTCGGTGGTCACCACGGCATCGTGCAATGCAATGCTGAAGGCCGTCCCGATGTCACGGATCTCGCCGCCGCCGGCCTGCACCCGGAACGGTCGTGCTTCGTGCGCGACCTGGAACCAGGCGCTGCCACGCAGCAGCTGCAGGCGGCGCTGGCCGGCGCTGAAATCAAGCGCCAGCGCGCTGACTGCATCCAATATGGCGGTGCTGCCATCCTGCAGCTGCACCGTGCGCGGCGCGTTGCCGCTGCGCACATCGCTGCGGACAAGCAGCCACGCGTGCGGCGCCACCGTCACCGAAAGCAGCAGCACCGCCGCACTGGAAAGCAGCCAAGGCAGCCGACGACGCGGCTGCAGCGGCCGCAGCGCGGGTTCGGCAGTCAGTTCCGGAAGCGCAGCCAGGACATCCGGGCCGGCAGCATCCAGGCCTTGCCAGAAGGCGTGCTGCTGGCGCCAGGCATCGGCATGCCGGGGATCGGCCTGCAGCCAGCGTTGCAGGGCGCGTTGCTGGCGCTCCGGCAACCGGCCCGCATTGCACCGTATCACCCAGCGCAACGCCTGCCTGGCCTGACGCGGCGAGGGTATGGACGTAGTCATGATTGTGGCCTGCGGCACCACCGACGGGTGCGCCTTACAGTTGAGACAGCGGCAAGCGGCATCTGCCCACGGCACCTGCAGGTCATGCGTGGCTTCCCCGCTGGTGCTGCTGGATGAGCAGGGCCGCGCGCAGCACGTACTTGCCCACCACGCTCTTGGAAATACCCAGGCGCACGGCGATCTCGCGCTCGCTCAGCCCCAGGTAGCGGTTGAGCACGAAGCACTCGCGCACCTGTGGCGGCAGCGCCAGGATGGTCTGGCTGATCTCGCGCAGCTGGGCCTGGTCCAGCGCCTGCGCCTCGCCATCATTGCTGGCATCGGCCAGGTCGCTGGCGTACTCCGCCATCGCCCGCCGTTCGCGCGCGTCGGCCTGGCTGCGGTTGAGCGCGTGGTGATAGGCCATGCGGTACAGATACCCGCGCGGTTCCAGGATCGGCGGGTCGCCGGGCACGCTGCTGGCCTTCAGATAAAGGTTCTGCAGGGTGTCTTCGGTACTGGCCGGGTCGAGGTAGCGGGCAATGAAGCGCGACAACGCGCGGCGCTCGCGGATCAACAGCTCGATCAGCGCCAGGGCATTGGGAGACATGAGTGCCAAGGCCGGACCGGGGAATGATGGGCGTGATGGCGACGGTCCGGACCGGGAGTGTAGGCGGCAAGCGTCGATCCTGCACCCCCGGGCAGTCGCCCCATCCACGCATGGCGCGCCGCTACGGCTCTTCCAGCGCCTCGAAGCGCTCGGCCAGGTAGTCGATCAACGCGCGCACCGCCGGCAGCAGGCCGCGCCGCGAGGGGAACACGGCATGCACGATGCCGTGCCTGGGCTGCCACTGCGGCAGGATCGGCACGAGCGCGCCGCTGGCCAGTTCGTCGGTGATCATCATGCGCGGCAGCATCAGTACGCCAACACCGGCCACCGCCGCACTGCGCAGGGCGATCATGTCATCGCTGACCAACCGCGGGCGGTGGTGCACGCTGGCCGTCACCTCCTCTGGGCCGGCGTACTCCCAGGCGTGCACCTGCGCCGGCGATGCCAGGTCCACGGTCGGCATCATCGCCAGATCGGCAGGCACTTTCGGCGTACCCATCTGCTTGAGCAGGGCCGGGCTGGCAGCGGTACACCAGATGCGACGGGCCAGCACGCGCACCACCAGGTCGCTGTCCTCCAACGGTGGCGGGCGCACGCGGATGGCCACGTCCACGCCCTCGCCCACCACATCCACGCGCCGGTTGGTGGCATCCAGCTGCAGGGTCACCTGCGGATGCAGGGCCAGGAAGTCAGCCAGCATGCCGCCAATGCGCGCGTGCAGCAGAGCGATCGGACAAGCCAGCCGCAGCACGCCCCGCGGCTCGGCGCGTGAGAGCGCGATGGCCTCCTCGGCTGCTTCGGCCTCCACCAGCATCGCCTTGCAGTGCCGGTAGTAGTCCTGGCCGATCTCGGTGACCGAAAAGCGGCGGGTGGAACGTTGGATCAGGCGCACACCCAGCCGTTCCTCCAGCAGGCCGATGCGCCGGCTGAGCTTGGACTTGGGCATGGCCAGTGCGCGCCCTGCCTGCGAGAAGCCGCCGTGCTCGACCACCATGGCGAAGTAGAACAGGTCGTTGAGGTCGCAGCGGCGGATGTCGGCGATGAACACGGGACGATCTCCTGCGGCCCTTGCCGGGCCTTCATCGTTCACGAAATAGGACTATGACGGCAAATTCTGCCGACTACCGGGTCCATTGTCACGGCGATATCGTCTCCGCAACGAAAAACAGCGACCGGTTGCCCCGGTCAGGAGATCGCCATGAAGCGTGTCACCGGTACCTACAGCGCCCCCCGCCCGCACTGGGTGGGCGACGGCTTTCCTGCCCGTTCGATGTTCTCCTACAACACCCATGGCCAGCACCTGAGCCCGTTCCTGCTGCTGGACTACGCCGGGCCGTACAGCTTCCCGCCCAGCGAAACCCCGCGTGGGGTCGGCCAGCATCCGCATCGCGGCTTCGAGACCGTCACCATCGTCTACGAAGGCGAAGTCGCCCATCGCGATTCGACCGGTGCCGGCGGCACCATCGGCCCGGGTGACGTGCAGTGGATGACCGCTGCCTCCGGCATCCTCCATGAGGAATTCCACACGCCGGAATTCAGCAAGCGTGGCGGCACGCTGGACATGGTGCAGCTGTGGGTGAACCTGCCGGCCAAGGACAAGATGGGTGCGCCGGGTTACCAGACCCTGCTCGATGCGCAGATTCCTTCGGTGGCCTTGGCCGACGGTGCCGGCCGCGTACGCGTCATCGCCGGGGCATTCGATGGCCATGCTGGACCGGCACGCACCCATACCCCCATGGACGTGTGGGACATCCGCCTGCTGCAGGGCCAGCACGCCGAACTGCCGGTGGCCGATGGCCGCACCCTGGCGCTGGTGGTGTTGAAGGGCACGGTGCGGATCAACGGCGGCCAGGCCGTCGGCGAAGCACAGCTGGTGACCTTCGACCGCAGCGGCGAAGACGTTTTCATCGATGCCGACAGCGACGCCACGATGCTGCTGCTCAGCGGCGAACCGATCGATGAGCCGGTGGTGGGCTATGGGCCGTTCGTGATGAACACCCAGGCCGAGATCAGCCAGGCCGTCAACGATTTCAACGGCGGCCGCTTCGGTCAGATCGCGCACTGATCCACTGCATTGCGGCGGGCAATCGCCCGCCGCCTTCCGGGCTTTCGCCCCCTCCCCCAGGAAACTGACAATGAACACCCCCGCCAACTTCAACGGCGCCCGCCCGGTGATCGACCCGGACAACGCCGCGATGCTGCTGATCGACCACCAGAGTGGCCTGTTCCAGACCATTGGTGACATGCCGTTCACCTCCGTACGTGCGCACGCCACCGCCCTGGCGAAGATGGCCACGCTGGCGAAGATGCCGGTGATCACCACCGCGTCGGTACCGCAGGGTCCGAACGGCCCGCTGATCCCGGAGATCCACGACGCCGCACCGCATGCGCAGTACGTGGCACGCCGCGGCGAGATCAACGCGTGGGACAACCCCGAGTTCGTCGCCGCGGTGAAGGCCACCGGCCGCAAGCAGCTGATCATCGCCGGCACCATCACCAGCGTATGCATGGCCTTCCCCTCGATTGCCGCCGTCGCCGACGGCTACCAGGTGTTCGCGGTGGTCGATGCCTCCGGCACCTATTCGAAGATGGCCGAGGAAATCACTCTGGCGCGCGTGGTGCAGGCGGGCGTGGTGCCGATGGATACCGCTGCGGTCGCCTCGGAAATCCAGCGCACCTGGAACCGCGAGGACGCCCAGCAGTGGGCAGCGATCTACACGCAGATCTTCCCCAACTACCAGCTGCTGATCGAGAGCTACCAGAAGGCGCAGGACGTGCAGAAGCACCACGAGCAGCTGGATTCGCAGCGCAGCTGAGCCCACTGCATCCACGGCAATTCCCGCCTGCCGGCACACCGCCGGCTCCACCGCAAGCCACCCCCGACCAGGACACCCTCATGGCCAGTGAACCGATCCGTGACCCCGTCAGCGACCACCTGCTGACCCCGCAGAATTCCGCCTTCATCATCATCGACTACCAGCCGGTACAGGTGAACTCCATCGCCTCGATGGACCGTCAGCTGCTGGTCAACAACATTGTCGGCACCGCCAAGGCGGCGGTCGCCTACGGCCTGCCGATCGTGCATTCGACCGTGAACGTGCAGACCGGCCTGAACAAGCCGCCGATCCCGCAGCTGCGCAAGGTGCTGGGCGACTACCCGACCTACGACCGCACCACCATCAATTCCTGGGAAGACGTCGAGTTCCGCAAGGCGGTGGCAGCAACCGGCCGCAGGAAGCTGATCATGACCGCGCTGTGGACCGAAGCCTGCCTTACCTTCCCCGCGCTGGATGCGCTGAAGGAAGGCTATGAAGTCTACGTGGTGGTCGATGCGGTGGGCGGCACCTCGCTGGCCGCGCATGACGCCGCGCTGCGCCGCATCGAACAGGCCGGTGGCCAGTTGATCAGCGTGACGCAGCTGTTCTGCGAACTGCAGCGCGACTGGGTACGGGCGGAGACGGTGCCAGCCTTCATGAATCTCTTCATTGAAACCGGTGGCACGGCCGGCATCCAGTTCTCGTACGATCGTACGGAGTGATTCCGTGGCGGCCCCGGCTCCGGCTGGCGCCGCCTTTTCCTGCAGCCGGGCATGGCCCGGCGCTACAACCGGGGATTCCCATGGCTTACGCACGCATTGTTTCGACCGCCGACAACTACCTGCACCACATCAGCAACGGCCATTTCGATGTCGCGGCCGATGAGCCGGCCTCGCTGGGCGGCCAAGGCAAAGGGTTTGCTCCGTTCGACCTGTACCTGGCCTCGCTGGCCGCGTGTACCGCCATCACCCTGCGCATGTATGCCCAGCGCAAGGGCTGGGAGCTGGGCGAGTTCCACGCCGAGCTGCGCTCCGAACGTGATGCGGACGGACGCTTCCACGTACACCGCGTGCTGCATGCCACCGCCGAGCTGAGTGATGCGCAGTGGCAGCGCCTGCTGGAGGTGGTGGAAAAGACCCCGGTGACGCTGGTGATGCGCGAGGGTGCACGGATCACCAGCGAGCGCGGGGCGACAGCCTGATCGCCGGGTATGGCTTCAACGCCGTGAATGCAGCACGGTGCGCTGGCGCATGGCGTTGAACTCCTGTTCGACCTGCTGGATGTCTTCGGCCTGGAAGCCGGCGGCATCGAGCAGCTGATCGGCGGCAGCCGCAGCCAGCGGATCATCCTCGCGCTGGCGCCAGCAGCGTGCCGGCAGGAAATAGCCGACCTCGCTGCGCCCGCGCATGATGACCACCGGGCGCCCTGCATACAGCAGGAATTCGGCAAGGTGCTGGCGCAACCCCTCCACCGAGACATAGGCCGGCCCGATGCCCAGTGTGTGTGCGGCGGGCTCGGAACTCTCGAACAGCTTGCGACGGCTCATCCACTCCTCCTTTGTGCAACGCGTGGTCTTCCTTCCTTAGACGGGCGCGTCGCCGCGCCCCCGCCACACGTGTCGTGACTGCGATCACGCTGTCCGATCAGAAACCGGTGTTGAACTCCAGCTGGAACACGTCGATCGACAACGGCGGGCCCGACACTTCCTTGGCCGCCATCCACTTGCCGCTGATCCAGCTGCGCGCATCCAGCGCATAGGCGCCGCCGACGTAGTAGCCGCGCGCATTGGTACCGCCGAGGTGGAAGTTCGGATCGTTGTAAGCGTCGGGCAGTGCATCGGCCTCGATCCGCTTGTAGCCCAGCAGGGCCTGCCACTGGCCCTTCTCCTTCAGCTCGGTTGCGCCGAAAGTCGCCTGCAGCATCCAGGCGGTGTCGCCGCTACGGAAGGTGTCGATGCTGGCAGTGCCGCCGGCGCCGTAGTTGTTGACGATGCCGTTGTTGGCCCGGGCGAACATGGCCTGCTTGTCATAGGCAAGGTTGCGGATGTAGTCCGCGTCCAGGCGCATGCCGATGTCCTGCGCAAGCTGTGTATCCCAGCGCAGGTTGAAGGTGGCCAGGCGGAATGCCGAGGCCAGGCCCACGTACTGTGGCGTGGGCGTGTTGGCCGGATCCAGCGGATTGCGGGCGATGTCGCGGATCAGCATCAGGGTGTTGCCCTTCTGCATGAACGCCGGCCGCGACCAGTCGGTATCGCAACCGACCGCGCCTGCATACAGCGCGCACGGCGACGACAGGCGCCCACTGATGTTCTTGAAATCGTAGTAGCCCAGCGCCGCACGCAGGCTGTTGTCATCGTTGAAGCGCCAGTTCACCCCCACCTGTGCACCGGACAGCCACTTGTTCTCGTTGGGCGTCTTCACTCGGCTCTGGCTGGGCGCGCTGTCGGAGGTGTACTCCAACGGCACCACCGCCAGGTTGCCGAACAGGCCGACGTCGTCAGCGATGTCGTACCTGAGATTGGCCGCCAGGCCATCGAAGTTCAGGTCGTTGGAGAACAGCGTGTCGCTGGTCCAGAACGGATTGCCGAAGCGTCCGCCACGCACCGTGACCCAGTCGGCCGGGCTGTAGGCCAGCCATGCCTGGTCCAGCCACACGTCCTTCTTGCCCAGGCCGCCGCCAAGTTGTTCGGTGGTGGACACCGGCCCGTTGCTGCTGCCGCTGGCCAGGCGCACGCCTGCGGTGGTGTGCTCGCCGATCATCGCTTCGATGCCCAGCCGTGCCCGGATGCGCCACAGGTTGCGGCGGTCCTGGCGGGTATTGAGCAGCGGCGGCAACTGCAGGTTGGTGTTGTTGTTGGTATCGAAACCGTTGCCAGAGTTCACCGAGGCCCAGTTGGTCTCGATGTCGCTGTTGCGCTCGGAGTAGAAGCGCGACTCGCTGCGCACGCGCATGTCACCGGTGACCTTGATGCGCTTGGTCCACTCGGCCACCTCGTTCGGCGCGGCCCAGCCCTCGGCCTTGGCCTGCGCCATCACATCCTGGCGTACTTCATCGCGGATGCCATCACGCACGCTCTGCGGCACGTACGGAACACGCACGTCGCCGGCTTCCAGCGCCACGCCGCCGCTGCTGGCTGTGCTGCCCGCGGTGCCGCGCTGCGCAGCCGCCGCCTCTGCTTCGGCCTGAACCAGCAGGGCTTGGCCGTCTTCGGGCTTGAGCGCGCCACTGGCAATCAGCCCCTTGATCAGCTTGACCATGGTGGTTTCGGCAGCCATTGCACTGGCCGGCACGGCCAGGCTGAGCAGTACGGCGCAGCACAGCAGCGCCCGTCGGGCCGGCCGCGGGCGGTGGGATGCGGTTCGAGCACGGTCGTGGTCGTTCATCACGGTTCTCATCGAAAGAGTGGAAATCACGGAAGTCATCGGTCAAGCGCCGGGGCGACGGCCCTGGATCAGCACGCGCGCGGGAAAATCCAGCGACGCCGGGGGCATCTGGTCGACTTTGCCGATCTGCCGCAGCGCATCGAGCACGGCCACGTCGGCCTCCTCGTTGCCGCTGCCACGCACCAGCTCGACCTTCTCCAGCCGGCCATCCGGCGCCAGCCACACATTCACCTGCAGCTGGAAGGCCAGGCGCTTGACCCGCGCATCGCGCGAGATCGCCTGTTGCATCAGATAGCCCAGGTAGCGGCCATAGCTGGCATTGCCGGCACCGCCACGGCCGACACCGGACGAACCACCACCGCTGCCCGACTGGATGCCGAAGTTGTCCCCACCGGCCTGCGCATCGGCGTCCATGGTTACCGGGTCGGCGTTGTCCGGCGTCGGTGTCGGCTCTTCGGCCGGCGTTGGCTGGTCCAGCGGTTCCGGCTCAGGCACGGTTTCTTCCGGCGGCGTCTCCGGCTCGGGCGGTTTTTCCGGTGGCGGCGGTGGCGGTGGTGGAGGCGGCAACGCCAGCATCGGCGGCTGCACTACCGGCCGGCGGGTGCTGGCGGTGTCCTTGAACAACAGCCACCACACGGCAACTCCCAGTGCCAGCAGCGCGGCCAGCACCAGCGCGATCGTCACCAGCAACTGGCGTCCGCGCGTACCAGGCTCCTGCAGGGGCGGTCGATGGCCGGCCATGCCTCAGCCCTGCGCCTTGCCGGTGACCAGGCCGACCTGGGCCAGCTCCAGCCGCCGCAGCAGATCCAGCACCTCCACCACGCGTGCGTACTGCACCTGCGCATCACCGCGCACGATCACCGGGAAATCCGGCGAGGTTGCGCGTTCAGTGCGCAGGCGGTCCTCCAGCTCGGTCATTGTCACCGGATAGGCATCCAGGAACACCTGGCCGCTGGGATCGATGGTGATCGCCTTGGTCTTGGGCTTCTCCAGTGCGGTGCTGTTGCTGGCCTTCGGCAGGTTGACCTCGATCCCGGGAATGGAGGCGTTGCTGGTGAGGATGAAGATCACCAGCACCACCAGCAGCACGTCGACGAAGGGCGTCACGTTGATGCCCTTCTCGCGTTTCTTGATGCCGAACTTCGCCTTGTAGGCCATGGCCGGTTCCTCAGCCCTGGACCGCGGCCGGGCCGCGCCCGTCCTGCTCTTCGGCCAGGCGGGCGGCGAACTCGTCGATGAACACCGCCATGTCGGCACCGATCGCTTCGGCGCGTGCACCCAGCCAGTTGTAGCCGAACAGTGCCGGGATCGCGACGCCGAGGCCGGCGGCGGTACACAGCAGCGCTGCCGCCATGCCCGGGGCCACCGAGTTGATGTCCACCGCACCGGCCATCGCCGCCACCACGAACACCAGCATGATGCCGATCACGGTGCCGAACAGACCCACATACGGTGCACCCTCGATGGTGGTCGACAGCCAGTTCATGCGCCGCGCCATCGCCTCCTGTTCGCGCACCATCACCGCGTCCATCGACGCGCGGATGGCGGCGATGGTGGCCGCGCTCAGATAGCCGGAGTTGCCGTCGCGCTGATGGCGCTGCTGCATTTCATCGATGGCCACCTGGTAGATGCGCCACAGCGAGCCGTCGTGCATCGCCGTCGGCACCTTGCCCTGCCGGTCCATCTCCGACAAGGTGCGCAGCGGCACGCCGGAGAGCTTGCTGAAGCTCTCGGTGAACACCGCATTGGCCTTGCTGGTGCGACCGAAATGGCGGCTCTTGGCGATCATGATCGCCCACGACAACAGCATCATCAGGCCGAGGATGGCGACCACCACCCAGGCGTCGAACGGCATCGCCTTGAGGATGAAGGCGAAGTGGCTCTGCCCGGCCGATTGCTCGTCGGCGCCGTAGCTGATCAGACGCGAATCGGCTCCCTGCGCGGTGGCATCGGCCAGCAGCAGCGCCGCCGGGCGCGCCACGCGTGAGATCCGCAGTTCATCCAGTGCACCATCGAAGTTGGCCAGCGGCTGCGTCGCACCCGGGGCATCAGCACCCACCACTGCGGCGGTGGTCAGTGCCGGCAGTTCACCACTGAGCTGGGCCACCACGCGGCCGTTCAGATACAGCTGCAGCGAGCCCTTCTCGGCAGTAAGCGCGAGATGCGCCCACTGTCCTTCCGGAATCGGCTGCGCTGGCGTGCTGCGCTGGCCGTTGAGCTGCACGAATGGCACGCGGTTGTCGATGCCCAGCACCAGCTCGGCGGCGCCATCGCGTCGAGCATAGATCGCCTGCGCGGTGGTCAGTGCGCCCGGTTTGATCCAGGCCGAAACGGTGAGCGGCGCGCCCGCTTCCTGTGCCAGCGAAGCACTGGCCGGCAGCGGCAGCGGGCCAGCGCCCAGCTGCACGCCACGCCCGATCACCGTGCTTTCCGCCGCAGGCACTACCACCCCGGCCGTGTTGCCGTAGGCCGTGGTATCACGCGCCGGCGCATTGGCTTCGGCAAAGTGGTAGACCAGCGTGTAGTCCGGATCGAACACCTGCTGGCCGTTACCGCTGGCAGGCGCCTTCGCGTTGCCGTAGTACATCCAGATCGTCTGCGGCGCGCTGGCGCTCAGTGCCGGAACGTCCACCCATACCAGCGCCAGGCCCAGGTTCGGGTCGAACTGCTCGATCTGATGGGCCAGCACAGTGCGCCCGTCGGCAGAAACGAAGCGCAGGTCGTTGCCACCCTCCTGCGTGCCATCAAAACCGAAATTGCCGGTATGCAGGCGCAGCAACAGCGGGGTACGCCCGGGATTGCCTGCCAACCCCGCGCCCTGCGGGCCGGCGTCGACGGTGATCGGCTTGCGGTACTTCCATTCGGCCTGCCACCAGTTGGCATCGGCCGCGGCGGCGGGCAGCGCGATCAGCGCAGCCAGCAGCAGCAACATTCGGGAAAGCAGACGGTCCATGCAAAAGGTCTCCGGAGAACGCATCTCAAGGGAAGGGTCAGTAACTGGTGCTGATGTTGAAATGCAGGCGCGGGTCGTCCTTCCGCGTGACCGGGCCATCGGCGTAGGGCCAGGCGTAGTCCAGGCGCAGCTGAAGGTGTTCGCCCAGGCGCAGCTGCGCGCCCAGCCCGACCGACGCCAGGTTGTACTTGTCGCGCTGTTCCGGCAGCGGCTGACGCAGGCGCAGGTAGGCCGCGTCGGCGAAGCTGTACAGGCGCAGGTCGGTACCGCTCCACAGCGACCACGCCGGGGTGCGCCATTCCAGGTTGGCCAGGCCACCGTAGTCGCCAATCGCTTCGGCCGAGAGGTAGCCACGCACGGTGTACATGCCACCGGCGGCGAACTGCTCCGCCGAGACCAGCGGCGCATCGGTCGCCTGCAGCGAGCCACGCGCATACCACTGCCAGTCGTTGCCGAAGGTATGCGTGTTGGAAACATCGGCCTTGAACGCCACGAAACTCGGGTCGGCCCAGTAGCGCTTCTGACCGAAATCGGTGGCATTGCTGCCATAGCCGAGCAGACGCCGGGTTCCCGCCACCAGCTGCGTGCTGATGCTCAGCTGATCGCTCTCGCCCTGGCGCACGCCGACGAAGGCCAGGGTGATCGGCGCGTACTTCAACGGCGTCTTCAGGCTGTCCTTGCCCATCTGCGTGTCTTCTTCGGTGTCCTTGAAGTCCACGCCGAGACTGAGCTGGCGCCACCACTGGCTGCTGCCGACCAGGCGGTAGTTGAGCTTGAGGCCAATGGAATGACCGTTGCCGATCACGTTGGTGCCGGTGCCGGTGCCGACCTGCCCACCTGCATTCAGTACGCGGCTGTCGGACGTGTAGCCGGACGCTTCCAGGCTCCACGGTGTGCCTTCAAAGGGCATCGTGTACGAGGCCGAAAACACCTTCGCCTGTTTGGTATCTTCCGGTGCAAGGTACACACCGATGTTGGCGCTGTGCCCGCGCTTCCACAGGTTGTCGTGGGCCAGCGATGCACTCAGGCGCAGCTTCTCGGTGTCGGCACTGTGGTCGTTGTTGAGTGCCGCGCTCGCGCGCCACGGCGACTTCTCTTCCACCTGCAGGTCCACATCCATGGTGCCCGGCACCTGGCCTTCGCGCACCAGCGGAAGCACCTGGCGACGACCACCCTCGTTCAGCGCAGTCAGTTCCTTCTGCGCCTGGTCGAAGTCCGGCACCCGCCCCTCAGCCAACGCCGGTACCCGCTCGCGGATGCGTTCGGGTGAGTCATGGCGGGCACCGACCACGCGCAGCTGGCCAATGGGCGTCTGCTGCACCTTCAGCAGCACCACGCCCGCGTTGACCTGCTGTTCGGGCAGCTCCACATAGACCGATTGGTAGCCGGCCTGCTGATACAGCGCGTTGACTGCATCACGCGCCTTCTCGACATCGGCGAGCGTTTTGCCGGGGCCGAGGAACGGCTCGACCGCACGTTCGATCTGGCGCGCATCGAGCACGGTGTTGCCGCGCACGATGTACTCGTTGATGTTCACCGTGGGCGCTGGTGCGGCGTCCTGCGCGAGCACTGGAAATGGCAGCGACGCCAGGGCCAGCATCAGAGGATGCAGGCGCAGCGGAAGGCGAGCGGCACGGCACGGAACGGGAGTCATCGAAGGCATCGCGTCGTATCGAAGGGAATGGCCAGGGAGCGGCGCGTGGGTCTACCAACAGGACGTGCAGGCCGCGTCAAAACCGCCAACAGTTTTGTGACAGCACTGTCATCTGTTGACGATGCTGAAACAGGCGCAGGCGGACACTTCGCCTGGTACACGTCTTCATTGCAGAACGCCTGCTGCCTCAGGAGATTCAAGATGCACGCCACCCTGCTTACGCCAGACCGCCCTGCCCTCTGTGTGACGTTGGTTCTGGCACTGGCCTCACCCTGGGCGCGGGCCGACCAGGCTGCCAAACAGGCAGATGCAGCGCCATGCATCGAAGTACAGGTCAATGGCGAGCGCATCCCCGCCTGGGACTGCCTGCAACGCAAGCTGGCGCCGGCGGAGAACGCAGCCGCCCGCCCTGCTCTTCCCGAGGCCGAACGCTTGATGCGCAAGCCCGGCAACCAGATGCTGCAGTACAACCTGGAGGGTACGCGGCAACGCATGGGCGACGCGTTCGGGCGTTCGGTGGTGCCGCAGCGCCCAGCGCGCTGAGCCGTGTTCAGTGCCGCCCCAGCGCGGCGGGAACGATGCCATCGGTGGGCAGCGGCGGCAGTTCGGGCACGGGCAGCGAGCGCGGCTGTCCTGCCTGCTGCAGTTCAACCGCGTTCGCGCTGATCGCTGCCAGTACGGTAGATGGACCCAGACGTTGGCCCGGTGCATAGGCCTGGGGAGGCGCCCCATCCACCGACAGCAGCGCCAGTGGCGCCTGTTGCCCGGCCATTACGCCCAGCACGGCCACGTCGGTCTGCACCGCGCCGGGCGAGAGCAGCCGCACCAGCGGTGCGCTCGCAGCGTCGTCGAAGGCCGGGGCAGCGGGTACGGCGACCTGCACCGTGGCGGCGGCAACGCGAACCGGCGCCATGAACAGGGCCATGCCCCAATATCCCGCCACGGCCAGCAGCAGCATGGCCGCCAGCAGGGTCAACATGCGATTGCGATCCCAACGCCTGCCGTCCATGTTCCGCACCTTCGCCATGTTCCTGTGCGGCCACGCTAGCAGCTGCCGCTGACGCTTTTGTTTCATCATCCGCACCTACGCTGGCAGGTATCGGCAAGGACGGGAGGCGATGTCCGATGCAACGCAGACCACGCGGCTTCACCCTGATTGAACTGATGGTGGTACTGGTCATCATCGGCATCTGCACGGCGGGCATCGGTCTTGGCCTTGGCAGCCTGCTCGACCCTTCGCGGCAGCTGCGGCAGGAGGCCGAGCGGCTGGCGCAGCGCCTGCAGGTCGCACGCGATGAAGCACGCATCGATGGTCGACCGATCCGCTGGCAGGCCACTGCAGAAGGCTATCGCTTCAGCCGTCGCGACAGCGAAGGCTGGGTCGATCTGCAACGGGATGACCTGCTGCGCCCCCAGCAGTGGCAGACCCACGGCATGAAAGTGGAGCCGACGGCCGTCATCGAATTAAGCCCCGAATGGATCGGCGTGCCGTGGGAGCTGGCGTTGTCGCTGGACGGCCGTCGACTGCGTCTTCGTGATGATGGCAGTGGACAATTGCAGGTCGTGCAGTGAAGCGGAAGCAACACGGATTCACGCTGATCGAGGTGCTGATCGCGTTGGCCATCGTGGCCATCGCCTTGGCGGCGGTGATGCGCTCGGTGGCGGTGGCGACCGATGACCAGTCGCGCCTGCGTGACCGTCGGCTGGCCCTGCTGTGTGCGCAGGACCGCTGGCAGGAGCTGCGCCTGGCCGCACAGCCACCCGGCGATGCACGCCTGCTGTGCCTGCAGGGGCGCACCCGTTTCCTGGTGCAGCAGCACCTGGGCAGCGGCGCCGACGGGCAACCGCAACTGGAGTTGAGCGTGGTGGCCGAAGATGCGCCGAAGCAATCGCTCGCGCGGCTGCAGCTGCCATGGACGGCGGTGCCATGAAACGCGCTGCGGGTGGCTTCACCCTGATCGAAGTGATGATCGCCATCACCATCATGGGCGTGCTTGCGGTGATCTGCTGGCGCGCCCTGGACAGCGTTGCCAGCACCGATCAGCGCCTGCGCCAGGCCGATGCCGAGACCAGCACGGCGATGCGGGTGCTGCAGCAGTTCCAGCGCGATATCGAGATGCGGGCCGACGATGCGCTGATGAACGGCGCGGTGCGTCCGGCCGATCAACCTGCGCGGCTGCTGCCGCCGTCGTTGACCAGTGAGCGCCACACTGATGGTGGTATCTCGCTGGAGATCACCCGCAGCGTCGGTAGTGATGGGCTGCAGTGGCAGCGCGTTCGCTGGTGGCGGCAAGGCAGCACGCTGTGGCGCGCCAGCGGTGCGCCGTCCGATCACTATCCGTTGCCTGCGCCTGAGCCGACGCGCGGGCTGTTGGTGGCGCGTGATGTGCAGCGCTTTGAGGTGCGGGCATGGCAACCGGGGGTTGGTTGGGCGATGCTGCCGAGCCAGGGGGAGGTATTGCCGGCGACCGGTCTGGAATTGCGGTTGGGGTTGCGTGATGGACGCGGGCCGTTGAGTTACCGGCGGGTGTTGGCGCTCTGAAGGAGCATCCACGCATGGCGTGGATCTACTGGGCTGCATCCACGCATGGCGTGGATCTACTGGGCTGCATCCACGCATGGCGTGGATCTACTGCCCCCCGGTCGCCGGGCGCTGTCCCGCGCCCGGCGACGCCGTGTCGGTGGTCCTCACCGCTGATGGCTGCTCCCTGCCCTCGGTGCCGTCCTGGCTGGGGCCGCCACCGTTCCCTGGCAGCTGGCCCGATCCTGTGTCTGCGCGTGGTGGGTGCGGTCCGTGGTCCGCACCTTTCCTCCATCCACGCATGGCGTGGATCTACTGGGTCGGCTGCTTGCCGGTGTCTACCCGGGCCTGCGGGAACTGGAAGGCGCTGTTGTCGTCGTAGCCCGTCGCGGCGGCCGTGTTTCCGCGTGCTGGAGGGTCGATGCTGCTGCTGGCACTGCCGAAGCCGAGAATCTGCACGCTGATCACCGATGGCTGGTTGCGCCGCGCATCATCCTGGCTCTTGCGCATCACGTCCTGTGCGGCCTGGCTGGCGCTGTTGGCCGCAGCGCTGGCCGACGCCAGCGCGTTGACGTTCACCGAGGCCAGCACCGGCAGGCCCTTGCTGTCGCCCTGCACCTGGATGTTGGCAGCGTTGAGCACCTGCAGTGCCGCCAGGTTGATGTTGCCCGACACGCGGATACCTGCCTCGCCCGCGTCGATGGTGCCCAGCGGCGCGATCAGGTCGACATCGCCCGGCGCCACTTCGGCGATCGGATTCAGCGTTGCAATGCCGGCGCCGCTGGCGGGGGCCTGCGGCGACAGGATCACATTGCCCCAGGTGTCATAGACGCGGCGCGGCGGGGTGTACAGCAGCGTGGTCTGCGAACCGCGGCCGGCATTGATGTCGCCCTGCTCGGACCACGCCAGGATGTCACCCCCAAAGGTGGTCATCACCCGCGACAGGCCCAGCAGCACGCTGTCCTGGCTGAACAACCGGATGTCGCCCTGGCCCTGGGTGACCAGGCCCGCACTGGCCGGAGGCACCACGCCCTGCACACCCACCACGATCTGCCCGCCCGGTGCCATCAGCTCGATGTTGCCACCCGCTTCGGTGCGCACGCCGGAACCGCCGTACATCACGATATCGCCAGTGCGGTTGATGGTTGCGCCAGTCGCATCCTTGTCCGGCATCAGCGTGGCGATCGCTTCGCGCCCGCGCAGGTAGGAACCAAACCGCGGCCCTTCTGCATTGGTGTATTCACGACCGCCTTCGCGCAGTTCAGCGTAGTAGACCTGGCGCAGGAAGATGCGCTGCTGCTCCTTCGGCAATGCATCGAATACGGCCAGCGCCTCGGCACCGTCGGCAGCCCTGCCGAAGCGCTGCTGCAGCCACTGTTTCAGTTCCTTGTCGTAGATCTTCACCGCCTTGCCCGGCTGCGCCGCCAGCGACTGCGCCGGGTCGGCCAGGTTGGCGCTGTCCAGGTAACGTGCGCGCAGTGCTTCGAAGTCGATGCTCTGGTTGCCAGCGGTCAGCGCGATGCTTGCGCCCGGCCGCGTATCACCCTGCACGATACCGCCGAGCGTGACGATGCTGCCGGCCTCTTCCTGGCGCAGCTGCCGGCCGGCATTCACCTCGACGTTGCCGGGGCCGGCGACCGTCAGGTTGCTGCGGATGATGTCGCGGCCCGCGTCGATCCTGCTGATGTCTGTGCCGCTGGTATTGAGCGCGGTGACATTCGCGTTGATCACATCGCGACCGGCGCGCAGTTGTACCGCCGATCCCGCTTCATACCAGTCAAACAGCGTCCGATTCGCGGCACCGGTGTTCTGCATCAGCTGCCGGCGGCCACCACTCCCCAGCCCGATGATGTCACCGGCCACGGCATAGAACCGGCTCGCCACGGTGGGAGCGCTTGGCAGCAGTGTGCCGAGCGCGGTATTGGGACCGAACGCGAAGAACGGCAGTGAGGCCTGGGGACTCACGCCGGTGCCGTCCACGGACACATTGCTGCGCACTGTCCCCACGTTTCCTGGGCCCTGCGCGATGAAGCCAGGATCAAACGGGGTGGGAATGCGCGCATCGCTGCTGGAGCGTGCGATCTGGGTAGCGCGGTCGGCGGCCAGGATGGATCCTCCTGCCAGCACTTCCAGCCGCCCCGTCACCGAGGGTGCCAACAGGATGATGTCCTGGGCATCGGTGCTGCTGATGCTGCGCAGGCTCGCCAGATGGATGTTGCCGGAGGCGGCAACGGCCGCGAACCGGGATGGATACAGCCAGTAGTTGAGGTAGATGTCCCCATTGCCGGGACGGACGTTCAGCTCCTCCTTGCCCTGGTTGCTGCCCGTGGCGTGCTGCGTTCCCACCAGGCCAGGCGAGAGATTTCCACCTGCGGAGAACAGGTCGAGCGCAGTACGCGGCGTCCACAGCGAGAACCAGCTCGAACCGGCGGCATGACTGCCGTCATCCAGCACGATGTCGTTGAAATTGGCCACCGGCACGCGGCCTGCGTCAGCGGCGCTGCCCAGTACCACATCACCTCGCGCCTGCACCTGTACGGTGGAATCACCCAGCACCAGCACCGGACCGGCCATCGCAGCCGGGCTGTCGGCCACGAACGGATCCTTCAGCCCGAGTTGCCCGTAGCTGGTCTGCACCGCGCTGATACCGCCGATGCGCGAGGCATCGATGCGCGTATTGCCGCGGGTATTGGTCACCGCGCCGTTGATGTCCAGGTCCTGCAGATCAGGCGCACCGCCACGGCTGCTGGCGCGCAGGCCGGGATTCAGGGCGCCGCCACCGCGTAGTTCCAGGTCACCGCCACCGGTGAGATGCAGCACCCCGCCCACCATCCGGCCGGTGGAGCCGACCGCGGCTGACAGCGCGCTTGAATGGGGTGAGACCTCATAGCCCAGCGCATTGCCCATGCTGTCCAGCATGCCCATGTGACGGCCTGCATCCAGACTCAGATTGCCACCGCCCAATGTGCCGAAACCGGTGAAGCCGACCAGGCGCGGCGTCGCGTCCCGTTCGGTGCCGACGGTGCTGTAGGCTCCGAAATTGATCCACCAGCTGGTAGCACTCTGCACGACACCACCGGTGGTCCCGGAGCCCTGGCGCCAGAGCCAGTTGCCTACTGCAGCGCTGGAATGCCCGGCCTGATCGCGCTGCGGTGTACCCGATTCGGCACGGAAGCTCCAGGTATCGCCAATGATGTCGCGGCCTGCTTCAACGCGCAGATTGCCACCCTGGTCCGGATACCACGCCTGGTAACCGGCGATGGCCGCATTGTAGGAGCCCGACGCCTGCGTCGCACCCAACAGCAGCGTGTTGCCCGGCGATGCCGCGCGCGCCACATCGAACTGCGCATCCGCGCCATCTCCCAGATGGGTCGGCGCGCCTGCGGTGTATACCCCGAAGCCGGACTTCATGCGCACGTCCTGCGCGGCCAGCAGCGCGAGATCGCCCTTGCCGGTGCGCAGTACGCTCCAGGCAGGGGCACCCAGACGCTTGCCGTAAGTGGTCACTTCGGTCAGCGTGCCGCCGCCGTAGCAGTAACCCATTGCCGCACAGATCTCCTCTTCCGACATGCCCATTTCGGCACCCAGTTCCGATGCCGGGCGGCCGACCCAGGACTCATCACCCCACCAAGCCAGTGAGCCGTCCTTGTCGACCAGGCGTGGCGCGGGGCCGCAGTTGGGTCCGGAGTCACACACTTCGCTCTCGGTCAAACCGAGCTCCCGGGCCAGATCGGCCACGGGCTTCCCAACCCACGATTCATCGCCCCACAGATTCAGCGAGCCGTCCAGGGTGATCACGCGATCCCCTTTCCATTCCGTCGTCGTGGTCACCGTGCCGATGGTGCTGTAGTGGCTGTCAGCCAGCACGATGCTGCCCTCGCTGCCCCAGCGGCGGGTACGCGGATCGGCGGCGGCGATATCCGCACCCGCCACCGCGGTCAGATCCCACGACGTGGTTCCTTCGGGCAGCATCGCGGCCAGCGCCCAGTTGCGCCCCTGACGGCCGCTGGCATCCGCGGTCCGCAGCTTCACCGGCGCGTCGCCGGCAAGCTCCACCTTGGTCATCGACGGGATGATCGCGCCGGCATGCAGATCCAGTGCGCCGTAGAGCTTCATTGCCATGGGTAGGGCGACACCGGCCGGCCACACCTGTGCGGCCACCGGCGCTGGCGTGCGCAGGCGGAAGCCTGCACCCAGGCGGGCACCGGACTGCAATGCCAGCGCCTGTGCCAGCACGGTACCGGCCGCCATCACCTGCCCGCTGCCTGTCGTCACTGCCGCGCTCAGCACAGTACCGGCCGGCAGCAGCAGCGGCCCGGACAACACCATCTCCACCGGCAGCACGGTTCCTGCCGGCAAGGTCACGCCCTCGAATGGCAATGCATAGTTCAGCGTGGCGCCGGCACGGAACTCGGTGCCGCGCTGCAGCTGGACACCCTCGCCGGGCACGATCAGGTCGCCGCCGAACGCGGTGTTGGGCGTACCGCCACTGCGCCCTTCCAGCAGCACCCAGCCATCTTCATCGGGATTGGCAGGCGGCGGCGCGAAGCCGTCGTTGATGCTGCCGTACACATTGATATCGCCTTCGGCACGCAGCACCAGCGCGGCGGATTCACCGAAGCCACGGCGGGCAGGATCGACCCGGTTCGACTGCGGTCCGTAGCGGTAACCGGACAGATCGATGTCGCCGGCTACCACCAGATCGCCACGCGGGTTATCACTGCTGGTCCGCGCCACGATCTGCACACCCGGGCGCAGCCGATACCCGCCCAATGGGGCGATGCGCTGCTGCAGGCCGGCGTTGGCCAGTGCGCCGTTCATCCAGACGCTGTTGTCCGGGTCCACCACCGAGTCCAGCCAGCGCTGGTTGATCACTTGCGGGCGATGGCCATGCACGTCCGGTGCGCTGGCCAGCGGCGCAGAATCATAGATGCGCACGGCGTTGACCTGGATATCGCCGGCACCGGCGATGCGGATGCCGTTGGCCACGTCGATGGCCGCATCATCGGCGCCCACGCGCGGCACATTGAGCTTGACGCTACCGCGTGCGCGTCCATCGCTCTGGCCCGCAGCGGTACCGGCCGGCACCGAGGTGCCGGCACGCAGATCCAGCGCCGACGCACCGCCCAGCTGCAGGCCTCCGTTGGTCGACGTCAGCTCGATCGTGGCCCGGTTCGGGCTGTCGATGATCTTGCCGTAGCTGTCCACACGCAGGCCGCTGCCATGGGCATCCAGCGTGCCGTCCACGCGCAGCACATCGCGTGCCGACAGGCGGATGCTGCCGACCTGTTCACCGCTGGCATCGATGCGGCCGTTGACCTGCAGGCTGCCACCATCGACGCTGATATCGACGTGGCGGGCCTTCACTTCGTTACCGATCGCCAGGTCACCTTCGCTCAACTGGAAGGTACGGCCACCCGTAATGCCACCGCTCGTCAGCCGTGTGTTGAGCCCGGCAAAGTCCTGCAGCTGGCGTGCACGCAACACCAGTTCAGCGCCATCGTAGGGCACCTCGGTGCCGCCGGCATCGTAGCGCCCGCTTGCACCGCCCAGCAGTGTTCCGGCCAGCGCCACGCGCCCCCCATGCTTGCCGAGTGCCTGCACCGTCAAGCGACCGCCACGGTTGTTGCGTGCCGATACGTCGATGCGCGATGCCGCATCGGCGCTGATATCGCCCTCGCCGGATGACAACGTGACATCGCCACCCCAGCTGTACTTGTCCACGTCGTACAGGCTGACCTTGCGGCCGGCCAGGTCCAGCACAGCGCTGCCGCCCAGCGAAATCCCCTCGCGTGCATTGGCATCGAACCGGCCGGAGGCCAGCGCCACCCGGCTGTCGATCGCGATGCGCTCGGCCTTGATCGACAGTTCCGCACCCAGCGCGTCATTGCCTGCGGTGGCGGCTGCGCCGCGCACCTGCACGTTGCCGCCACTGCGTATCGCCAGTTGCGCGCCCGCATCGCCCGTCAGCAGCGGCGTGACGATATCCAGCGCGCCTCCCGTCAGCTGCCAGCCGCTGCCAGCCACATATCCACCTTGCTGCTGGAAGACATCAAGGCTGCCTTTGCCCGAGAACAGCATCCGCTCGGACGCTGCCAGCGTGACCCCGGCAAAGCCGAGGACCTGGCGATCGGCGGCCACCGACGAATTGGACCGGGTGAACGGCGCGCGCGCCAACTGCAGCGTGCGTGTGTTGATCTCCAGCTGGCCACTGCCGAGACGACCGACCATTGCGTCCCCGCCCGGCTGTGCCTGTTCGCCGCCCGGCAACGTCGTGCCCGCCAGCGTGCCGTCCCAGACCAGCGTATCGGCAAAGATGCGCGCGCGGTCGGTGGTGGCACCGTAGCCATGGATCGCCGGTGCACCCAGCACCAGGCTGCGCAGGCTGCTGCGCCCGGTGGTGCTGTCGCGGGTATCCAGGTCCACGCTGCCGAACACGTTGATCGCATCACGTGCGGTAAGGCTCAGCGCTTCCAGCGCAGGGGCGCCAGACGCGGTGTTGCCGCGCAGCAGCCGTTGCAGGACTTCCTGGTTCATGGTCATGCCGGCCGGCAATCCGCCCGTCGCCGCCGCCGCTGCAATGGCTTCGGCACTGCCCAGGTTGAGCGCGGACATGCCCAGGCCCAGTTGGCGAGTGCCATAGCTCACCGCATCACCGATGTTCAAGGCGCCGTCGGTGACCACATTGATGCTGCCAGCAGACAGCAAACGAGTCTGCCCACTGCAACCCGCCACGCAGCCACCGATATCGATCGCCACCGCCCCTGCCGCCAAGCCGCCCTGGGCGCTCAGCGCCGTCAGGCGCTGGTTGGACACCGCCAGCAATCCGCCCGTGACCAGGTAGGGCGCCGTGGCCTGGTCCACGCGTGAGGGATCGGCCTGGGACAGGGTGTCGATCGAGGCACCCTGTTCCAACAGGATGCCTTTGCCGCCGAAGGCAGCCGCGAGCAGCACCTCCTGCGCCACCAGATTGACACCGCTGCGCACGGCCACGCGGGTTGCGTTGCCTTCCACCGTGCTGGTGGTCGCATCGCGGCGGAACGTCCCGCCGATCAACAAGGTAGCCGGGCGCAACGCATTGAGCGCTGTGTCGAAGACGGTGGCACCGCGTTCGGTGCTGGGCGCACCGCGCCCGTCGCCGACGATCTCCAGCGATGCATCCTGCGGGACAAGTAGGTTGACCGAGAGAATGCCGCCGCGCCCCTGCGCGCTGCCTGGATTGAAGCGGGACAGTCCATCAAACGTGACGGCCGGCGAGCCCGTACGGCCCGCGCCATCACCGAGCATCAGGCCGAGGTTGCCGGCATCCACCGGTCGCCAACGCAGCGCTTCACCGCGACGTTCGGCCACGCCCTGCACGAATGCGCTGTAGGGTGTTTCGTTGTAGCTGGCATGGCGCCGTACGGTCTCCGCTGGCGTCAACAGCAGGTCGGTAAGCAGCGGCGAGACCGCACCGCCGAAACCGTGACCCTGGTGACCGCTGAGCCGCCAGGAGCCGGTGCCCGTCGATACCGGCTGGGCGCTGCCGATCGCACTCTCTGCCCCGATCTCGACGCGGAACGCGCCGGGCTGCAGAGCGTAGCTGGCCGGCAGCAGTGTATAGGTGCCGGCCGGGAGCCCGGGCACGCCTGCGGGTACGGTGATCTGCTGACCCACACGCGGGTTGGCGCTGCCGTCGGCTGTCGCCAGCGGTGCCTGCGCGTCCGTTCGCCCCGGCACGATGGCATAGACCGCGTTGCCAGCGCGACTGAAGCCATAGCGCGGATTCGCGTCTGCCAACGTGTGTCGCAGGATATCGACCGAGCCGCCGCGCCCGGCCACGAAGGCAGCGCCGGACAACTCACCTCCGCCGGAAACATCCACGACGCTGCCTGTGGCGCCGTTGAACGCATTGGCCACGATGTCCACACCAATCGGGATATTGACCGACCCGGGGCCAAGCACATCGAATTCGGCACCGCCCTTTCGCCAGGTCACACCATCCACCGTGCCGCCGAAAGGCAGCGTCAAGCCGGCGCCACTGATCGAGGTCACGCTGCCGGCCAGCAGGTCGACGCGGCTGCCGCGGTTTGCGTTGAACTGACGGCCACCAAGTTGCACCCGTCCCCAGGGAGCCTGGACATTACCGCCCTGTACTACTGTCGCCGCGACCAGTTCCAGACTGCCGAAGGCCGAGTCCGGCAAGGCCTGCGCCGCTCCGCCAACACCATGGATGCGCAGTACGGCGTCTGGATTTTCCCAGGTCGGCAATCCAGAAGGGCCGATCGCCGGAACACCCGCAACGATGCGCCCGCGGGCCTGGGCCGCCGGATACAGGCGCGCGGCGCTGATATCAATCGACCCCGGGCCTGCCAGCGTGGATTCCTGCGAACTGCTGGCGACCGGGGCCAGCATGCGGATGTCGCCGCTGCTGCGCAGGTCGATGTGATCGAAGCCGGCCAGCCAGGTGACATCGCGCAGGTCGATCAGGTCAGCCGTGAGATCGAAACGATGTTGCCTGCCCGCGTCGAACGCTGCCTCCAACGGGCGCAGCGTTCCTTCGCCGGCCGGCTGCCACCAACGCCCCTGCGCAAGGCGGACGTAGGGCGCACTCAACTGCAGGCGGCTGCCCTCGCTGTTGCCCGGCGCGAACCCCAGGGAGCGCTCATTCACGCCGTGGATCCGCAGGCTCTGGTCCATGCGCAGATTGACATCCCCCTGCGCGCGGACCTCGCCGAACAGCGAGAGATGATCGAAGCCACCCGCAGTGATCTGCTGGACCGACAGCGCCGCGTGACCGTACTCAAGAGGCGCGGGCAGGACCTCCGTCTGCAGCGTGTTCTGGGTGAGCGAGATCAGCCGTGGCGCCAGCACCTCCGAGCCCTTTGCCGTGCTGCCATAGGTGCCGCCGCCAAAGGCCACGCCCAACGTGCCACCACGCGCCTGGTCACCGCCTGCCGCTGCATCCAGCGCACCGTGCAGATACAGCGCATTGGCCGCGCGCAGCACGATGCTGCCGCCGTCACTGTCCACCCGCGTACGCCCGCCGCCATCGATATCGAGCAGCGCCGATGCTCCCGAGGCATCCAGCCGCGCCCCGCGCTCGACCACCACGAAGGTGTCCGGTGGCAGGTGGCGCACGTTGTCCTGGTCTTCCCAATCCAGTGCGCCGCCGATCTCGATCGTGCCACCCTTGCGCACCTGCCCGCGCAGCTGCCCGCGCGCATCGGCGGCGGCAACCGCGTCGCCGCTCACGTCCAGCAGCGCCCCGTCGGCGATCGTCCAGCGGCGTTCGCGGCGTGCATCGGCGCGCACCCCAGAGGGATCGAAGGCCTCGTCCAGGCGGATGCGGCCACCGGCGGCCTTCAGGGTACCGGCCACGTTGATATCGCCGGAACTGAACAATTCGATCGACTGCCCCGGATCGACGTTGAGCACGGCCTTGCTGCCGATGCGCAGGTCGCCGGCGGACAGCAGGTGCCCGGCGCGCAATGTCAGACGTGCGCCGGCGCGCTGGCTGATCCGACCGCTGACCGGATCGGCCATGTACAGCGAGGGCGACCATGCCTGCAGGCCCTGCTCGCGACTCGATGCGCCCTGCGCACCTTCGGCCAGGCGCAGGGCGGGTTGTTCCACATTCAACTGCACGCCGTCTTCAACGGTCAGCCCGTTGTGGCCACCGATGTCGTAGCGGGAAAAGCCGCTGCTGAACAGCGCTGCCTGCAACCGCAGCGCTTCCGGCGTCGATGCTTGACCACCAATGGCGACCTTGCCCCCGGTCGCAAGGTTGAAGGCGCCGCTGCCGCTGCCGAGCGCGCTGAAGCGGGCGCCATCGCTGATACGCAGCCGGCCGCTGCCATCGGTAGCAACATCGGTGCTGGCCGCCAGCAGGCTGACGCTGCCGCCCCTGCCCACCTGGCCCTTGCCGTTTGCATCGATGCTGCCGCCAGCATCCACCGAAATGCGTGCGCCCTCACCCACGGTGATGTCATGGCTGACATTGATGCGCAACTGTCCGCCGTCGATCCACGCCTGGGTGCCGCCTGCATCCGCCACAGCAAGGGGATTGCTCCAACCACCCGCAAGCTCGAACGCAGCACCCGGCGCAACATCGACCGCGCCACGTCCAGCGGACAGCAACGCAGTGGGGCGACCGAGAACGGAAAGCAGGTTGCCGGCCTCAACCTGTCCACCCGCAATCTGCACCGTACCGCCAAAGCTGACCCGGCTACCGGTGAGGACCAGCTGGCCACCCTCCTGCAAGCTGAGCGTGCCATCCAATGCAACCTGTCCCGCCGTGGCGATGTCGATGCGGCCCCAGCGCTGTGCGCTCAGGACATCGCTGTCCAGCGACACCGTGTTGCGCTGTGACTCCTCCACCGGCGCCTGCAGCGACCATTTCCGCGCATCGGCCTGGTTCTCTCCGATCCGTACCTTGGCGTCGTACACCGCATTGCGGCCGGTACTGTCATAACGGCCCAGCCAGAGTTGAGCGTTGCGGGCGGCAGCCGTCTGCGCCTGCGCGTATCCCTCCTGCCCCTGGTCGGGGCGGCGCGTCTGCTGCAGCCCTTGGAAGGCAGCCGTGTCCACCTGTCCCTGCAGAACGGCGGTGGGTGCCGAGATCAGCAACCGGCCGGCGTCGCGTCCCACGGTATAACCATTGTCGTAGCGCTGCCCCGGCGCCACCAGCGGATTGCGGAACGTTTCGGTGACGCCCCAGCGCTCCTGCTTCACCTCGAAGCCCCGGTACAGGCCGTCGTACAGCATCTCGGCCGGGGCATCATCAAGACGGTACAACTGCCCATCGCGGCCACGCAGCCAGCTCTGCTGGACCACGCCGGACTGCACATCGAGGCTGCCGCCCGCCAGATTGATGCGCGAACCCGCGTGGCTGACAACTTCCTTGCCAGCCAGCTGGACGGTGCCGCCCTGCGCCGCCCATTCGCCTATCGAATGCCCCTGGTTGTCCAGGTAGCCACTCACTTCCAGCAAACCGCCACCGGCATACCAGCGCGTGCCTTCATAGCCACCCGTGCCTGCGGCCACCTCGGTCAACTGGCGACGGTCGATCCACACCTCGCTGCTGATCATCTTGCCGCTGTCACGGTTGTCGGGCGAATCGCGCAGTTCGTTGCCCTGCACCTTCACCTTGACGTTGTTGCTCTCCATGGCCACCTGCACACCGACCGCACCAGACACGTCCACGCGGGCGCCATCGTCCAGATAGCTGCGGCGGCTGGCATCGGAAATCAGCTGACCACCGGTCGCCACCGCCAGCGAGCCGGTCTGGAAGTTCACGTCGCCGCCGGAAACAATCTCGATGCGCGATTGCTCGCGTCGATCCTGCAGGCGCGAAAGGTTGTCGAAGGTGCCGCTGTTGCTGGCCCCGCGCAGCTTGTCCTGCTCACCGGACTCCTTGATGAGCGCATCGCGCTGGCTGTCCAGCGCAGTGGTCTTGCCATCATCTTCGATCAGCACCGCCGTGGTCGAACCCGTGGCCAGGGTCACGCTGCCCTTGCTGTCGGAGGAGGAACTCAGCAGATGCACGGTACCGCGCTGGTTCAACGTCGTGGTGGCCACCGCTACACCGGCCTGTTCGACCGTGCGGCCGGCAAGAGAGACGTCGCCCTCCCGCGCCTGGATCAGGCCGCTGTTGCGGACGCTGCCGGCCGTGCTGCCGGTGACGAAGCGCGGCGCGATCTCATTGCCCCGCGTGGTCGACGCCGTGTTCTGCGCCGTGCCCACGCCGCGGCGGATCACAAAGCTGTCGCCGGCCGCCAGCTGGGTCTGGCCCTTGCGGGTTTCGATCTGGCCCGCATTCTCCACGCTGTGGCCAGCCAGCAGCACATAGCCACCGCCACGCGTTGCGCTGGTGGGCTCATGCGTAGTGATGCGCGCGCCGCGTTCAACCATGACCTTGCCCACCGCATCGGTGAGGGCCGACGTGTTCGCATCAACGCTGTACAGGCCGTTGTCACGGAACTGCGCGTCACTGATGCGTGCTGCAGCAGCAACCAGGTTGCGGACGTTGACCTGGCTGTTGTTGCCGAACACCACACCGTTGCGGTTGGCGACGAACACCGTGCCGTTGGCCTTCATCTGGCCAAGGATCTGGCTGGGCCGGGCGTTGGGGTCGCTGACCCGGTTCAACACCGCCCAGTCGGGATTCTGCAGGAAATTGAGGGTGGTGTTGCCACCGACGTTGAAGGTCTCCCAGTTCAGGATCGCCTGGTCAGCGGTCTGCTCGATGCTGACCTGCACCCGGCCGTCGGCGCCCTGCGACTGCGTCGCTTCGCGGGCATTGATCCAGCCGCGGGTCAGCGGATTCTCGTCCACCTTCAGGCCATCCTTGCCCAGCCCGTCGGCCACCACGAAGCCCGCCTCGCGCCGCGCCTGCCTGGCCTGCTCCTGCATGCGCTGCTGCAATGCGATGGCCTGCGCAGCCGTGCCGAGGTTGTCGATCGACTGCTGCAGCTTCTGTCGTGCCGCATCCTGCTGCTGTGCAGGCAGCTGGAACTGGATCGGCACGCCATTGGGCATGCGCCCGCTCTGCGCTGCCGCACCCTGGGCGGCGCCGCGGTCGGCGAACCAGCCGGGGCTGAACGCCTGCTGCGCCTGGCTGGCCGGAGCGACCACGGTGCCCAGCGCCACGGCCACGGCCCAGGCCATCGGATGGCTGCGCCAGAGGGAGGCGGAGAAACGGGCAGCGGGCGAATGCGGGTGCGACATCGGGGACCTCGTCAACCTGATGGGCCGCGTCGGCCGCGGCGAGTACGAAGGGGGCCTGCGCTACGCACGCCCTGCACCTGATAGACGGTGGCGGCGGCGTGAAGACGACAGTTCAGCGCAGGGGCTGTGCCCCCGGAAACAGAAAGCGCCGGCATTTCGGCCGGCGCTTCGATCAGCAGGTGTTGCGTTGCAGACCGTTACAGCGGACGGCCGATGTTGGCGCAGGTGCTCGGGTTGTTCACGGCGCCGGCATTGCTGGCGGTCGCGAAGCGGGTACGGACCGCATCACGCCAGGCCTTGGTCAGCGGGATGAACTTGTGCGCACGGATGGCCGCATCGTTCGGGCCCTGCTCGACACCGTTCACCACGGTGCTGCCGTAGTGGCGGGTCAGGAAGCCACGGACGTTGGCGCCGACGGTGGCGTTCTTGTAGCACTGGCCGAACACGAAGTTGGTGTAGCCAGCGATCGGATAGCCCGCGGTCGGATTGCCGAACACCGGCACCCAGTTGGCGGGATTTTCAGCAGCGGAGCCGGTCGGCGGAGCAGCGGTTTCCAGGGTCGCCTGCACGCTCACTTCATCCGGCGAGAAGCCCTTGACCTTGGCCACCTTGGTGGCGTCAACCAGGCTCGGGATCACGTCCGGGCCAACGTAGCCGACGCGGCCGTCAACGGCGTACACGGCGTTGTACAGCGAGGTGCCACCGGTGGCCGGCGCGGCGATGAAGTTCGACGGCACGGTGGTGAACAGGTTGGCGAAGGTCGACTGCACCGAGAACGCCGGCACGCCGTTGGTCAGCTTCAGGGTGGTGCCGGAGACGTCGACCGGCTGGCAGGCGCTCGTCAGGAAGCGGGCCAGCAGTTCGGTGGTGCCGCTGCTTTCGCCACGATAGACGACCTGAATGTTGCCGCTGCGGTTGCTGTCGATGCTCGACCAGCTGGTGATCTTGCCCGAGAAGATGCCGCAGATCTGTGCGACCGACAGGTCAACCGCCGAGCCGGCCTTGTTGAACGGGATGGTGACCGAGGTGGCAACCGACGGGATCTGCACCAGCGCGCCGTAGCGGTTGGCATCGGTGGAGACGTTGTAGGTGCTGTTGTAGATGCTCAGCTCGGTGCCGCTCAGCACCGAGTCGCTGCCTGCGAAATGCACGGTGCCGGTGGTCGAGAACAGCGCCGAGTTGTTTTCCAGGAAGGCCTTCTTGCCGGTGCCCGAACCGGTCACGGCGTAGCTGAAGTTGGCCGGCAGGATGCTGTCGGCCTGGCCCTTGTACAGGTCGGCCGGCAGCGAAGCGCCGCCGCCGGTGACAGCGGTCTGGGCCGAAGCGGCACCGGCAGTGGCGAGCAGCGCGGTAGCAACCAGCGCGGCCAGGGTCTTGTACTTGTTCATGATCTTCTCCTGAAGGGTTTACTGCGAAGGTGAAACACCAAGGGAGGAACGGTCACTACACGCCTGCTGCCGCCGAGGGCCTCCCAGCCCACTCTGCGGCGACGTAGCCATGCTGGTCGTCGCCGATGACAGGCCGCTTAAGAAACCTGTGGAAGATCGAGAAAAGGTGTGGAGGATTGTGTGGAGAAACCGGGCATCAGTAGATCCACGCCATGCGTGGATGCACGTCATTGCACCAGCTGGTTCATTTCCATGATCGGCATCAGCACGGCCAGCACGATGGTCAGCACCACTCCCCCCATCACCAGGATCATCGTGGGCTCCAGCAATGCCGTGAGTGCCATCGCGCGGCGCTCGATCTCGCGCGAGATGGTCTGTGCAGCGCGGTCGAGCAACGGTGCCAATGAACCGGTCTTCTCGCCACTGGCCACCAGATGCACCAGGATCGGCGGATACACTTTCTGCACCTTCAGCGCAGCGCCCAGCGACGTACCTTCGCGCACGCGCGCGGCCACATCCTCGGCACAGCGCGCCAGCAACACGTTGCCCAGTGTCTGTCGCGCGGCGTCCAGTGCACGCAGCAGGGGCACACCGGCATCCAGCAGGATCGCCAGTGTCGAGGCGAAGCGAGCGCTGTTCACGCCCAGCACGAAACGGCCCACCATCGGTACGCGCAGCAGCAGGCTGTCCCAGCGCAGGCGCAGATCCGGCCGCCGCAGTGCCAGCCGCCAGCCGACCACCAGCGCGCCGATGCCCATCCCCGTCCATACGCCCCACGCGCGCACGAACGCACTGGCCGCCAGCATCACCTGGGTCAGCATCGGCAGCGTCTGCCGCGCCTGCACGAACGCGGTCACTACCTGCGGCACCACGTAGCTGAGCAGGAAAATCACGATCGCCACCGACACCAGGCTGATCGCTGCCGGGTAGATGAATGCCGTCAGCACCTTCGCCTGCAATGCGTTGCGCTCTTCGATGTAGTCGGCCAGGCGCTCCATCACCCGCGCCAGATCGCCGGAATCCTCGCCGGCACCGACCAACGCACGATAGATCGCGGGAAAGTCGCGCGGCCGCGCCGCCAGCGCCACGGTCAACCGTTGGCCGCCGCGCACATCGGCACGTACCGCAGTGAGTGCCTGCGCGACATGTGGCCGTTCGGCCTGTTCGATCACCGCACTCAATGCGCTTTCCAGCGGCAGGCTGGCTGCCAGCAGGCTGGCCAGTTGCCGCGTGGCCCAGGCCAGTTCGCTGGCCGACAGCCTGCGCGCGCCCCAGCCACTGCCGGCGCTGCGTGCGGCTGACACCTGTACCGGCGTCAATCCGCGTCCACGCAGCTGCTGGCGCACGCCGCGCGCGGTGTCGGCGTCCAGCTGCCCCTTTTCGATGCGCCCCTGTGCATTGGCCGCCTGGTAGTCGAACAGTGCCATGCGCGCCTCAGTCGTCGCCGGTCACGCGCAGGATCTCCTCCAGCGTGGTCACCCCGCTTTCGACCCAGCGCTGCCCGTCCTGGCGCAGGGTGCGCATGCCGGCACGCCGCGCGGCCTCGCGCAGCGCGGGTTCGCCCTGCCCTTCATGGATCAACGCGCGCACGCGCTCATCCACCACAAACAGTTCATGGATGCCGGTGCGCCCGCGGTAGCCGCTGTTCGCGCAGGCGGAGCAGCCTACCGCCCGCCACACCGTGCGGCCATCGGCATCGACCTCGGCACGCCGGCACTGCAGGCACAGCCTGCGTACCAACCGCTGCGCCAGCACGCCGCGCAGCGACGAGGCCAGCAGGAACGGCTCCACGCCCATATCCGCCAGGCGGGTCACCGCCGAGATCGCATCGTTGGTATGCAGCGACGCCAGCACGCCATGACCGGTCAATGACGACTGCACCGCGATCTGCGCCGTTTCCAGGTCACGGATCTCACCGATCATGATGGTGTCCGGATCCTGGCGCAGGATCGCGCGCAATGCGGTGCCGAAGCTCATTCCGATGCGCGCGTTGACCTGGATCTGGCCGATGCCGGCGAAGTCATACTCCACCGGATCCTCCACGGTGAGGATGTTGCTGGTGCTGCTGTCGAGCTGCCCCAGTGCCGCATACAGCGAGGTGGTCTTGCCACTGCCGGTCGGCCCGGTCACCAGCACGATGCCATGCGGCTGGCGGATCAACCCGGTGAAGGTGGCCAGGGTGTCGTCGGCCATGCCAAGGCGTTGCAGCTGCAGGCGCCCGGCATCCTTCTCCAGCAGGCGCAGCACCGCGCGCTCGCCATGTCCGGTCGGCACCGTGGACACCCGGATGTCCAGCGGCCGGCCGCCCACGCGGATGGCGATGCGCCCATCCTGCGGCAGGCGCTTCTCGGCGATATCCAGATGGGCCATGATCTTGATGCGCGAGACCAGCGCCGCATGCAGCGCGCGCCGTGGCTGCACCATGTCACGCAGGGTGCCATCGACGCGGTAGCGCACCACCGAATGCGTTTCGAAGGGTTCGATGTGCAGGTCGCTGGCGCCATCACGCGCGGCCTGCGCCAACAGCGCGTTGATCATGCGGATCACCGGCGCGTCATCCTGCGCGTCCAGCAGATCGGTCACCTCGGGCATGTCCTGCATCAGCCGGTCGAGATCGACTTCACTTTCGGCCGCGCCGACCACCGCAGCGGCATCGCCACCGTCACGATACTGTTCGCCCAACCGCTGTTGCCAGACCGCCGCATCCAGCACCTGGAACGGTACTGGCCCGTGCCGGCGGCGCAGCTCGGCCACCGCCCAGGCGGCGGTCTCGGCGGTTCCCAGCAGTACCGGCGCGCCGCCTGATTCGGCCAGCATCAGCCCGTGGCTGCGCACCCAGGCATACGGCAGCAGTGGCAACGGCGCGGGCATGCTCATGGCCCGATGACCAGTTCCGGGGTGTAACCCAGCCCGCGCAGCTGCTGCAGCGCAGGGTCGAGCGCGGCCGGGTCGCGCGCCACCCGCACCCGCAGACGCTGTCCCGTTTCACCCGGCGTGGTCTCGGCATAGGCCTGCAGGCCAAGCGCACGCACCTGTGCCACGGCCTGGGTGGCACGCGCCGCGTCCACGCCCTGCGCGAACTGCACCACTTGAACATTGCCCTCGTTGGCCGGATACAACGCCGCAAGGCTGCCGTTCTGCAACGGCTGGCCCTGGCCGTCCCGCGCATTGCCCTGGCCAAGCACCGACAGGTCCTGCGGCGGCAGCTGCGGTGCCGACAGTGCCGGCAGCGCCCAGCTCTGCACGGGCTGGGCAGCGGCCTGTGCATTGCGCATGTAGTCGTAGCGGTCGCGGGTCAGGCGCTGCCCGGCGGCCGGGTCGCGCACCACGTGCGGGCGCAGGAATACCATCAGGTTGGTCTTGGCCCGCTTGCGCGTGTCGCTGCGGAAAAGCGCGCCCAGCACCGGAATCTTCCCCAGCCCCGGCACGGCATCGCGGCCGTGGCTGACGCTGTCTTCCAGCAAGCCGCCCAGCACCATGATCTGGCCGTCATCGAGCAGAACGCTGGTATCCAGCGCCCGCTTGTTGGTGATGATGCCGGCGCTGCCCAAGCTCTGCGCATCGATGCTGCTGACTTCCTGGTAGATGTCCAGCTTCACCGTGCCGCCCTCGGAAATCTGCGGGCGCACCCGCAGCTTCAGGCCCACGTCCTCGCGTTCGATGGTCTGGAACGGATTGTTGCTGCCACCGCCACCGTCGGTCACATAACGGCCACTGACGAAGGGCACGGTCTGCCCGACCATGATGCTGGCCGCCTCGTTGTCCAGGGTCATCAGGTTCGGCGTGGAGAGGATGTTGGCGCCGCCTTTGCTCTGCAGGGCGTTGGCCAGCGCCTTCATGTTGAGGATCTGGCCGACGCCCGGCAGGTTGATCGTGCCGTCGATCACGCCGATGTTCAGGCCGTCCTTCGGCAGTACATCCAGCGTGGTGCGCGCAGTGGTGCTGATGCCACTGCCACCGGTGGTGCCGCCGAAATGGGTGCCACCGAACGTGCGGCCGTTGCCCAGCATCCATTGCACGCCCAGTTCAGCGGCATCGGTCTGGTTGACCTCCACGATCAGGCTCTCCACCAGCACCTGCGCCCGACGCTGGTCGAGCTGGTCGATCACCCGCCGCAGGTTGCGGTACACCGGCTCCGGGGCGGAAATCAGCAAGGTGTTGGTAGCGATGTCAGCCTGCACCGAGATGCCGTTCTGGCTGAAACCGCTGCTGCCGGCGTCGATCGGATCACGACGGCCCGGGTCAAGCCGTGGCGATTCAAGCGCATTGCCCTTGCTCTTGCCCCCCTGTGCGGGTTGCGCCGGCGTGCTGGCGCTGCGGCTGGCCTCGCCCGGCAATGCGGTGATGCCGTCGGTGCTGCCCATCGCCGGCGCATCGCTCTGCCCTGCCACCACGCCACGCAGCACTCCGGCCAGCTGGGTGGCCTGGGCATTGCGCAGGTACACCACATGCAGGTTGCCGGACTCGTCCTGGGCCTTGTCCAGCTTCTCCACCAGCTGCCGCGCCAGGCGCGTGCGGCCCGGGCTGCTGGAGCGCAGCAGCACGCTGTTGCTGCGCGGGTCGGCCATCACCACCACCTTCTGCGCCGGCTCCGCGCCCTGCGCATCCAGCAACGGTGCGACCATCGCCGCCACGTCCACGGCAATGCCCTGCTGCAGCTTGACCACGTCGGTGTCCATGCCGGCCGGCGTATCCACGCTGGCGATTACCCGCGCGATGCGCTCCAGGTTGTCGGCGTAGTCGGTGATGACCAGCGTGTTGTTGCCTGGGTTGGCGGTGATCGGATTGTCCGGGGTGATCATCGGCCGCAGCACCGCCACCAGCGCCGCCGCGCTTTCGTAGCGCAGGGCAAACGTGCGCGTGGTTATCTCGCCTCCCGCACCGCCTGCACCAACGCGCCCGCCCAGCAGCTTGGCATCGGCCTGCGGTACCACCCGGCTGACGCCCCCGCTTTCAACCACGGCAAACCCGCGCATGCGCAATGCACCCAGCAGCAGCTGGTAGGCCTGCACACGGCTGACCGGCCCGTCGGAGACCACGGTCATCTTGCCGGTCACCCGTGGGTCGACCAGGAACTGGCGGCCGGTGAAGCGTGCCGCCATGCGCAGCACTCCGCCGATGTCGGTGTCCACCAGGTTCAGCTGTACCGGTTCGCCACTGGCGTCCTGCGCCTGCACCGCCGCCGGAAGATGGGCCAGGCCCACCACCAGTGCCAGTACCGCGCTGCAGCCCAGGCTGCGCATCGACTTCATGGATGGGTACCGCCATTGGCGGCCATCACGATGTTTCCGGAAATCCGTGCCGCCGGCATGTTCGCGTCCCCTGTGCGTTGCAGTTGCAGTTGCTGCAGTTCGATGGCCGGGTCGGCCAGCAAGGGCAGCAGCCAGTTCCAGAGCGCATCGGCGGGCACACTGCGCACCTGCAGGTGCCAGCGCCCGTCACGCATTTCGATTTGCAGGCTGCCGGCCAGGCCGGCAGCGGTGATCTGTTGGCGCAGCCCGTCAAGCGTCGGCCGATGGCCGTGCGCCTGGCGCTGTTGTTCACGGGCGCGCAGCAGTGGTGCAAGTGCTGCCGACTGCGCCCGCAGCCGGGGCAGTTCAACCTGCCAATGGCTGCGCTGCTTGAGCAGCGGCTGCAGCCAGCCCAGCCACAGCGCGGCCGCCACTATCGCGGCAGCCATCAACAGCAGCATCGCGCGCTCGCGCGCCGCCAGCCGCTGCCAACGCTGCTGCAGTCCATCCAGGGAAACGGCTGGGCGCAACCCGGGTGCGGTCACGGCATAGCCCCGCTGCTTATCCGCAACCGGCCACCGGCCTGGCGGGCAAGCTGCAGCCCCTGTGCCTGCATCGCCTGCTGCCAGCGCTCCAGCCGTTGCGCGTCCTCGGCCAACGCCGGCGCGTCGGCGTCCAGTTCCATGTCCAGCTGGCCCGGCTGATAGCGCAGGCTGCGCACCTGGCCCGCCAGCTCGGGTATGGCCTGCAGCACACTGGCAACCTGCTGCTGCACGGCAGGAAGCGCCCGTGGCGCTGCCGGCACCGCCAGCGCCCGTCGTGCCTGCACCACCGGATCGACCACATCGTGGATCTCCGGGAAATGCGTGCTGAAACCTTGCGCCATGTCCTGCCGCAAGGCTTCAGCCTCGCCATGCCAGCGCGATACCTGGAGCTGCAGTCCCAGCGCAGCCAGCACCGCCGCCGCCAACGCAAGGCCGATGGCCAGCCGTGGCGCACCTGTACCCGTGGCCGGCAATGGCAGCGACCAGCCGGGCAGCGGACCGCTGGACTGCAGCGCCTGCGCCAGCACGCTGGCCGGCAAGCGCTCCGCCCACGCAGCTGGTACGGCATCGATCCACTGCACCGCCTGCACCCCGGCCTGCTGCAACCGCAGGAACAGCATCTGCATCACCGAGCCCAGGTCGCGCCCGCTGCACCACTGCACGAAGCCACGATCACGGCCGCAGCGCACCAGCACATGCTCGCCACACACCTGCAAGGTGGCCTGCCCGGGCGACCACGGCAGCAGCAAGGGCGTTGGATGCAGCGCCTGCAACTGCAGCCCACCGTCCTGCAACTGCTGTTGTACCCGCGCAATCGCCTGCAGGCCAAGCCACGCCACCGCCACCGTGCCATCGACCGCCTGTGTGCCATGGCCCAGCACTACCTCCTGCAGATCATCCAGCAGCATCGCTTCCACTTCGCCCTGCAGGGCCGCCTGCAGGCGTCGCCCGGACAGCGGCGGCAGCTGCAGCTCCAGCAGGATCAGGTCCTGCGGGTCCAGGCTCGCATGCACCCTCGCCTGCGGAAAGCGCTGGCCCAGCGTCGACAGGCGGTCGCTGCCCGTTGCCAGCACACGGTCCTTGTGCAGCTGCGCCCATTCAACCGCGCTGTCCTTATCCAATCGTTCCAGCGCCGGCAGGCGCATTCTCAGCTGCGTGCTCATGCACCGATCCTTGTCCATACCCGTTGCACGCGCACGCTGTCGTCGCGGTACTCGCGCCAGATCAATGCGCGGAAATCCACCGATGCGCCGTCTGCCTCCACCTGGCCTACCGCCAGGAACCACTCGCTGTGGATCCCCAGCGGCATCAGCGCCATCTGTTCGTTGCTCAACTGCAGCCGGTTGGCGATGTCACCGCGATTGAGCAGCCAGTGGCCACGATCGCGCTCGCCCAGCAGCGCCTGCAGGCGCCCGGCATCCACCCCGGGCGCAATCGCCTGCAGCACGGCGATATCACTTGTATTGGCGTTGACCAGGGTCTGCGCAGGCAGCACCACCGTGCGCCGTGCCAGTGCCTGTACCGCCACCGGATCGGCGCCGGCCAGCACCTGTTCGATCAGCGACTCGCGCGGCAACGGCGCACGCGCCTGGCGCTCGCCATCGCGCAGGCGCGACTGGATCTGTGTTGCGGCGCTGGCACAGGCGGCGCGAGGCAGCCCCTGCCCGGCACACAGGGTGGTGAACGCACGCAGTGCCTCCACTGCAGGTTGGCCGTCGGCCAGCAGCGTGCGCAGGTTGAACCTCGACTGCGCGTCCACCAGCTGCAGGTGCACCGGCAGTGGCACCTGCAGCTGCAGCGGACGCGCCCAGCGTCCGCTGCCAACGGTCGTCAACTGCTCGCGCGCGTCGTCACGCAACTGCTGCGCCGCGCGTTCCAGGGTGGCATCCACCGCCATGCGCACCTGCATGCGCAGCTGATCGCTGCGTACCGCACGCAGCTGCGCCGCTTGACGGGTCAGCAGTGCCGTGGCGATCACCGCCACCAGTGCCACCACCAGCATCGCCACGATCACCGCCATGCCCTGCTGGCGGGCAAACGCACCTGGAATTTTACGGCGTGCCATTGTCTGGCCTCACAACTGCCAGGAGCCGATGTCCGCGTTGCCGGCCTCACCGCCGGGCTTGCTGTCGGCGCCCAGCGAGAACACATCGATATCACCGTGCGCACCGGGGTTCTGGTACTGATAGGGGTGCCCCCACGGGTCATCCGGCAGGCGGTCCAGGTAGGGTGTGGCCGGCATCGCAGCGCTGCCCTGCGGCGGTTTCACCAGCGCCTGCAGCCCCTGCTCGGCACTGGGGTAACGACCATTGTCCAGCCGGTACAGCTTCATCGCCTGCATCAGCGCGGCGATGTCCTGGCGTGCCGCCACCACACGGGCCTGGTCGGGGCGATCCATCAACCGCGGCACGATCAGCGCAGCCAGAATGCCGATGATGACCACCACCACCATGATCTCGATCAGGCTGAAGCCCTGCTGCCGAGCCCTGCGACCACCCATCTGCGTTGCCATTGTTCCGCCCTCATCATCCTGGAAGAGACCGCTGCCACATGGTCAGCGGCGCATGTGTCAGTACGATAAACATCCCGCGGAAATCCGCTGTTCCTGCAGCCGATCACCCACGCGACGTGCGTTCGGCACGCAGGCAGCGTCCAGCAGCGACGAAGGAGCACGCGCAAGCGTGTCGTCCACGCAGTGCTGCAGCAGTGGCGTGGCACACGCCTGCAACAGGCGCAGGCACTGCAGGGGCGACCAGGCCATGCCATGGCCGAATCCGATGAACTGCCGGTACACCTGGTGATAGCGCAGGTCGTCGTGCAGGCGCTGCACGCTGACGGGAGCGCGCAGCGCGACCAGCAGCACCGCACGCTGCACCATGCGCACCTCCCCGCACTCCTGTGCAAGACTGGCCATGGCCGATTCCGGCCACGGCTGCAGGCGCGCGTCCAGCGCCTGCCGCAGCAGCAGCAACGGATGCCCGCTCGCATCCAGCGCCGACCACCGTGCTGCGTCGGTCCAGGCATCGCTGGACAGCATCCACACCCACGGCTGTCCGTAGCGATGCACATTCACGGGTGCATGCCGTGCCTGCTCCAGCGACTGGCTCAGGTGGCGATCCAGCTCAAGCATGCTGATCCTGCGACTGTCGTTCATCGGCGTCGCCTGTGCTCCCCGACGCGGGAGCGTCGTACTCTGCAGAAGACGTCAGCAAGGCAGCCGAAGCGACAGCACGAACGCGATGTTGAGCAGTGCGTGGCAGCGTCGCGGGAATGTCACCGCAGCGTCATCCGCTTGCAGGCTTCCAGGTCCAGGCGCGGAGCATCGCCGCCGCAGCGTCGGGCCAGCACGGCAACGTCGCTGCGCAGTGCGAATGTGGCCAGCGCGTGCATCGCATCCGGGTCATCCAACAGTGCCGCCATCGACGCCTGCAGCAGCGGCAGCTGCCAACCCTCCATCTGCGCATCGCTGGCGGCCACGAACCAGTGCCACAACCGGTGGTAGCGCACGTGATCGTGAAGCGTCGGAAGCCCCTCGATGCCATGCATCGCCATCAGCAGCAGCGCGCGCGCCAATGCAGCTGCAGGCAGCGCCCCCGATTCGGAAAGCGGCAGTGCCTGCCGCTGCAACCGCAACAGCATCGCCAACGGATGGCCCTGCGGCTCGAATTCCAGCAGCACCGCCTGCTGTCGCCACTGCGGGTCGGACACCACGCAGACCCACGGCGCGCCGTAGCGGTGCACCATCAACGGCCGGCGCTGGGTGGTTTCCAACAGTGCCGACAGATTCCGGCGCAGATCCAACACACCGATGGTCTCGTTGCGCATCCTTGGCCTCTCCATGCGTGCAGCGGCCGTGCGCGTCGCGCGCAGCCAGGGTCTTACCCCAAGACGGCAATTCCACCCGGAAAGCGACGCAGGCCGAGTGACATCGTCTGCCCGAGCTGCTCCAGCGCAGCGTCCGGATCATCGATGCGGAAACGCCCGCTGACCGGCGCCCGCGCCAGTGCCGATTCGCCCAGCAACACCTTGCCGCGCCGGTAGCGGTTGATCTCGGCCACCACCTCACGCAGCGACGCGCGGCGGAACACCAGCATGCCTTCGGTCCACGCGCTGACTTCGGCTGCCACGGCTTCGGCCACCACACCACTGAGGCGCTCGTCATACACCGTCTGCTGGCCGGCCTGCAGCTGCAGGCGACCCTGCGGATGCTCGATGCGAACGCTGCCGCGCAGGCAGGTCACACGCACCTGGCCGTCGGTGTTGCGCACATCCAGGCGTGCTGCGCCCTCGTCGGCTACAAGACAGCCCGGCCCGGCGAACAGTGCCAGGCGAGTCCCCGCTGCGGCGTCGATCGCCGCCTGTCCCTGCACCAGCTCGTAGCCCTCACCCTGCGCGTCGCTGCGCCGGCGCAGGCTGCTCTGCGTATCCAGTTCGATCTTCAGATGTGGCGTCGGCGCAATCAACAGCCGCTCGCCGGTACCGGTGTGGAAATCGGCCGACATCGCCGTCACCGAAGGCCACAGGCCCAACGGCGGGTGCAGCGCGGCCACCACGGCCAGGCTTGCAGGTGCCGCCACGGCCGCACCCAGGAATGCGCGCCGGCTCCAGCGTTGCGCCGGGGTTGCCACTTGTGGCTGGCGTGCGGCGGCAGGCAGCTGCTCGCCGGCCAGGCGTACCTGTTCCCATTGCCGCTTCGCGCGTGCAAAGGCCTGCCGATGGCCGGGATCGGCCTCGCACCATTGGCGGAATTTCCTGCCATCGGCCGCCGTGGCCTCGCCCGAGGTCAACCGCACCACCCACGCGTGGGCCTGGCGCTCCACGGCGTCGAGCGGGCGGTGCGGTTGATCGTCAGCGTCCATGAGGGCTCTTGCCGTCCCCGCACGCTGCGGGGTTCTGCTCGGCGTCAAAGTGTAGACGGATGCCGCGCCTCAGAACCGCACCTGCCGCCCCTGCCCGCTGCGTTCGGCCAGATAATCCTGTGCGGCTTTCAGCTCACGCTGCACCAGCCGCAGCGACACCCCCAGATGCTCGGCCACATCGCGCTGCTGCAGGCCGTCCACGCGGATCGCCAGCAAAATCCGGCGACGGCGCTCTGGCATCCGCTGCAGCAGGCCGACCATGTCTTCCAGCGCCATCTCCTGCTCGGCCGCCTGTGCCGGCCCCGGGCCGGGATCGGCCATGTCCATCAACGTATCCACTTCTTCCAGGCTCAGCAGGCGATGGTCGGCGCGCTGGCGGTCGATCACGGTGTTCATCGCCATGCGCAGCAGATACGCCGCGGGGTTCTGCACCGGGTCCAGGCGGTGTCGACGCGAGCTCAGGCGCATCCAGGTGTCCTGCAGCGCGTCGCCGGCCAGCTCTTCCGAGCCCAGCTTGCGCACCAGCCGGCGCTTCAGTTCGTCGTACGCGCCCAGCAGGTGGTCCATCAGGTCCACCGCCCCAGCCGTGCTGTTGCTCATGTTCGATTCCTTGACGTCATGGTTGGGGCGGGCGCCGGCCACAGTCGTGGCCCGCGCTGGAAGGACGGATCTGCAGGGTCACCGGCTGCGGCAGCGCGGCAGCATCGGCGCCCAGCCGCAGGGCCTGCATCGCCTGCAGAAGGCGCGCATCGCGGCGTGTGCTGCCGCTGCCGGCAAGCAGTTCGGGCTCCTGCACCTGGCCGTCGTTGGCGATGCGGAAGCGCAGCGTCGCCGCATAGGCGCCGGGCACAAGGTCGGGGTCCCCACAGAAAGCGGTGCGCAGCCGTTGCTGCAGGTCGCCGAAGCGGCGACGCTGCTCCAGGTCGGCGGCCACATCGGTCTGGGAGGATCCGGTGACCGCGTGTGCACCGCGGCGCAGCACCACGCGTTGTGCACCGATCAGCTCGGCCTCGACACCCGTGTCCTGCAGCACCACCTGCAACGCCTGCAGCGGCGGCAGGCTGGCCTGCAACGGATGGCTGCTGCGGCCCGTACCCAGATCGCCGGGATACATCACCGACCACCCGCTGACGACACTGAAGCGCTCGACCGCCTGCTCCAGCGGCTGCGCGGGAATGTCATAGGATCGGATGTCGTCCTGTGCGGCAGCGGCGAAGGCGAACAGCAACCCGGCGGCGGCGGCCACCCTCCAACGTCTGATCGCATGCTGTCCATTCAGCCCCCTGACGTAGAACACATGACCCTCGGCAGCGACATCAGCTGCAGCGGCGGAGCGCGGCACGACCAGGTGGGTCGGCCTGCACACGGCCGGCAAGCGGGTCACACCGTAGCGGCGTCACGTGTCATTGCGATGACGGCGGCGCGCAGGGGGACGCGCCGCGCCGGTTCAGACCGGCAGTTCAGTGGTCTGCTTGATCCGCTGCATGGGGATCTCGGTCTTCGTGTTCTGCACCCCGGCGATGCGGTTCAGGTGCTGGATCTGGAACCGCCGGTACGCGTCGAGGTCGGCCACCTCCACCCGCAGCAGGAAGTCACAGTCGCCAGCCATCAGATGGCATTCAAGCACTTCCGGGAAGGACTTGATGCTGTTGATGAAGTGATTGGTGGTGTCTTCGTCCTGGCCGCGCAGCCACACACGGACGAACACGGTGAACCCTCGTCCGATCCTGGCCGCATTCAGCAGGGCCACGTAGCGATCGATGTAGCCGCCCTCTTCCAGCAGGCGAACCCGGCGCAGGCAGGCCGACGGCGAGAGCCCCACCTGGCGGGACAGCTCCAGGTTCTGCAGGCGACCGTCGCGCTGCAGGGCGTCAAGGATGCGACGATCCAGGTTGTCGAGCTGGTACTGCATGGAATTCCACTCCCTGACCGGATCACCGCATGATATTGCACATTCCGCCGAACCAATGGCATCAACGCAACCCGATTTCGTGATCGGACCGTTAGCATGGGTCACCCCCACTCGTTGTTGATCCATGGACGCCCGAACCACCCTGCCCCTGCCTGATCCCGCCTGCGACACCGCACCACGCGCCGAGTTCCTGCGCGGTCTGCGCGCCGCCGTACCGGTGATGATCGGCTTCATTCCCTTTGCCCTGGTGCTCGGCGCCCAGGCCGCGCAAAAGGGCCTGTCGGCGCTGGAAGTGCCGCTGATGACCGGCCTCAACTTCGCTGGCGGGTCTGAATTCGCCGCGGTCGAGCTGTGGACCTCGCCGCCGCACATCGCGTTGATCGTGGCGATCACCGCGCTGGTCAACAGCCGCCACCTGTTGATGGGCGCCAGCCTGGCACCGTTGCTGCAGCACCTGCCGCGCCGTCGCGTGCTCCCGGCGCTGTTCTTCATGTGCGATGAAAGCTGGGCACTGGGCGTGGCCGATGCGCGCCGTCGCGCACTGGGCTTCAGCCTGTCCTACTACCTCGGCGTGTCGGCCGGCCTGTACACCGTGTGGGTGCTTTGCACCGCACTGGGCGCGATTGTCGGCCCGCTGCTCGGCGACATCCATGCCTACGGCTTCGACATGGCCTTCCCCGCCGTGTTCCTGGTGCTGCTGCGTGGCATGTGGCAAGGCATGCGCGCCGCCCGGCCATGGCTGGTCAGCCTGCTGGTGGCAGCGGGCACCTACCTGCTGGTGCCCGGCGCCTGGTACGTAGCCAGCGGCGCGCTGGCCGGTCTCGCCGCCGCCTGGCTGCTGGCGGAGGACGCGGCATGATCTTCAACGGCCTGATCCACTGGACCTCGGTGTTGACCATCATCCTGATGGCCGCCGCCACCTATCTCACCCGCATCGTTGGCTTTCTCGCGCTGCGCAACCGCACCCTGAGCAAGCGCGCGGTAACGGTGATGGAAGCCGCCCCGGGCTGCGTGCTGATCTCGGTGATCGCCCCGGACTTCGTGGCCGACAAGCCTGCCGACCTGGCCGCGCTGGCCATCACGTTGCTGGCTGCCACGCGGCTGTCGATGCTGCCGACGGTGGTGATCGGCGTGGTATCTGCGGGTGTGCTGCGGTATGTGATGGGCTGAGCAGGATTTCCGGTAAAGCCGAGCCCACGTCCGGCGTTACAGACCATCGATACCTGCCCCTGCGACACCCAGTCGCAGGCCCCTCCCGGCACACGCTTGACCTATATCAATCCGTCCACCGCCACGGGCGCGTATCTCTATGCAGAAACCCAACACGCCGGCGTCACCGGCATCCAAAGGACCTGCAATGAGCTACACCCCCGACAACGCCCAGCTGCTCAACGCCATGCAGAACGTCATGGTGATCTCCACCACCGACCTGCAGGGCAACATCACCTATGCCAATGACCTGTTCTGCACGCTCACCGGGTTCGCGCGCGAAGAACTGATCGGCCAGCCGCACAGCATCGTCCGCCATCCGGACGTGCCCAAGGCCGTCTACAAGGACATGTGGGACACCATCAAGGCCGGCAAGACCTGGACCGGCATCGTGCCGAACCTGGGCAAGGGCGGCGTGCTGTACGTGGTCGACACCACCGTGCAGCCCCTGTTCGATGCCGATGGCAACATCACCTCGTACATCAGCATCCGACGCGTTGTGAATGACCTGATGCAGAACTACGACCTGGTCGAGTTCAGCAAGGAAAAGTTCGACGACGTCTACGAGGCGGCGTGAACGCCATCCCCACATGCACGCCCATCAGCCGGCTGCTGGTGGGTTTTGCCTCCGAGTCGGGCAACGCCCGCGCCCTGGCCCAGCGCCTGGGCGCGGACCCGGACCTGCAGCCGCATGGGCCGCAGGTTCTGCCGTTCAATGACATCGATGTGGCCAGCCTGGGCCAGGGCGATGTGCTGCTGGCCATCTCCAGCTCGTTCGGCGACGGCGAGCCGCCCGCCAATGGCGAGCGCTTCTTCGAATCGCTGCGCCAAGCGCCGGTCCTGCCCGGGCTGCGCTACGCGGTGTTCGGCCTGGGGGATACCGGCTACCCCAGCTTCTGCGGTTTCACCAAGGCGCTGGATGCAGCGCTGAGCGAGCGTCAGGCGCAGCCACTGCTGCACCGTGTCGATGCAGACCTCGGCTACGAGCAGTTTTTCCAGCAGTGGCGGCCGGTGCTGGGCCAGGTGCTGGAGGGTGATTCGACCGCAGGCCAGGATCTGCGCCTGCAGGTGACGGCCTATGGCGAAGACAATGCGTTCAACGCCCGCATCGTCGAACGGCGGCGCCTGAGCCGCAGTGACCCTGCCGCCTGGCACCTGCAGCTGGACATCGCCGGCAGCGGCATGGTCTACCGGGCCGGCGACACCCTGCATCTGGTTCCGGAAAACGATCCGGCATTGCTGCAGGCACTGGCCACCTGGTTGGGCGATTCCAGCGCCGTCGACGCCCTGCGCGACCGCGAACTGCGCCTGCTCAGCAAGGGCGTGCTGCGCGAGCTGGCAAAGCTGGGCGGCAGCGACGTACTGAAGGGCCTGCTGAAGATCAGCCAGAAGCGTGAACTGGACGCCTACCTGCATGGCCTAGACCTGCTGGATGTGCTGCAGGACCACGCCAGCCCAGGCAGCGTGCCACTGGCCCGCCTGCGTGAACTCCTGTCACCACGCCTGCCCCGCGCCTATTCCATCGCCTCGCATCCGCACGATGATCAGCTGAGCCTGTGCGTGCGCGAAGTGCGCTACACCCTGCGTGGCCGCGAACGCTTCGGCACCGCCACCGGCAGCCTGCTGCACGGCGACGACACAGCCCGTGTGTACTGCCGCTCCAATCCGGGCTTCCACCTGCCCGACAGCGGCAACGCGCCCCTGCTGCTGGTCGGCACCGGTACCGGCATCGCGCCGCTGATGGGCCTGATGCAGGAACTGCAGGCAACCGGCGAGGCACGCGAGGTCCATCTGGTGTTCGGCGAGAAGCGCCGCGAGCACGACTTCCTGTACCGCGAGCAGCTGCATGACTGGCAGGCGCGTGGCGTACTGGCTGGCCTGCACACCGCGTTCTCGCGCGATGCTGCGCAGAAGGTCTACGTGCAGCATGTGCTGCAGCAGCAGGCCGCGCAGATGCAGGATGTGCTGGCCCGTGGCGGCCACATCTACCTGTGTGGCAACAAGGGCCACCTGGAAGGCGCGGTGCGCGAAGCCATCGACGCGATCGGCGGTGAGGGCCATTGGGACGCCCTGCGCGGCGAGGGCCGCACCCACTGCGAGCTGTACTGAGGGGAGCCTCGCCCGCGGCCAGCGGCCAGCGGCCGGCACTACCGCCACCCGTCAATCGCCGACGATGCGCCCATCAACCACGCGTGCCACCTGCTGGCCGAACACCGCCACATCCTGCGGATCGTGGCTGATCAGCAGCAGCGGAATACCGGTTTCATCCAGCACGGTTTCCAGCTCCTGGCGCAGGTGCTGGCGCAGGTCGTGATCGAGCGCTGCAAACGGCTCGTCCAGCAGCAAGGCCTGCGGCCGCGTCACCAGCGCTCGCGCCAACGCCGTACGCTGGCGCTGGCCACCGGATACCTGTGACGGCAGCAGATCCGCCACATGCTCGATACGGAATGCCTGCAACCACTGCTCCACCGCATCGACGCGGGTACCGCGCTGCGGATTCAACCAGCCGCGCTCAAGCCCGAAGGCGACGTTCTGGCGCACGCTCAGGTGCGGAAACAGCGCGTAGTCCTGGAACACATATCCCAGGCGACGACGCTGCGGCGGCAGATCAACTCCCGCTCCCGCATCGAACAGCGCCTGCCCGTGCAGGCGCACGTGTCCGTGCTCCGGGCGCAGCAGGCCGGCCACCGCTTTCAGCGTCAGGCTCTTGCCGGCGCCCGAGGGCCCGAACAGCACCACCTGCCGCTGCGTGCACTGAAGTGCCACGTCCAGTTCGAAGGTCTGTCCGGACGCCTGCAATCGCCGCTTTACCTGCAGGTCAAGCCACATCGCGCAGCTCCCGGCGGCGCCCGCCCACCAGCCGTGCGGCCAGCAGCAGGATCACGATGCATACCACCGACGTCAGGATCACCAGCGCATTGGCCTTGCCGTCCTGCCCGGCCTGCACGGCTTCATAGATGGCGATCGACAAGGTCTGCGTACGGCCAGGAATGCTGCCGGCCACCATCAGCGTGGCGCCGAACTCACCCATCGCCCGAGCGAACGCCAGCAGCAGCCCAGCCAGAATCCCGCGCCAGGCCAGCGGCAGGGTGATGCGGAAGAATACCGCTGCTTCGGAAACACCCAGCGTGCGCGCGGCCTGCTCCAACTGACCATCCACTTCTTCGAATGCGGCGCGTGCCGGCTTGAACACCAGCGGCAGTGACGCTACCGCGGCAGCGATCACCGCCGCCTGCCAGGTAAATACCAGGTTGATACCGAACCACGACTGCAGCCAGGCACCGATCGGGCCATTGCGCCCGATCAGCACCAGCAGGTAGTAGCCCAGCACCGTCGGTGGCAGCACCATCGGCAGGGTCAGTATCGAATCCAGCAGTTCCCGACCGGGAAAACGCCGTCGCGCCAGCAGCGCGCCAAGTGCCACGCCTGCTACGAGATTGATCGCGGTGGCCCAGCCGGCCACTTTCAACGACAACCCCAATGCGCTCCAGTCCAGGTCCATCCGTCAGGGCTTGCCGAACCCGTGCTTCTGCAGGATCGCCTGGCCCTGCGCCGAGCGAACGAACGCCGCGAAGCGCTTGGCTTCCACCGGCTGCGTGCTGGCCTGCACCACCGCGAGCGGATAGGCGATGCGTCCGGCAACCGGAACGTCGAACGCGCGCCGCACGCGATCCGGCATCGCCTGCGCGTCGGTAGCGTAGACAAAGCCCGCATCCACCTCGCCCCGTGCCACGTAGTCCAGCGACTGCCGCACGTTCTGCGTACTGATCACCTTGCCCTGCACTGCCGGCCACAGCTTTGCGGCCAGCAGCGCACCCTTTGCATAGCGGCCCACCGGCACGCTGTCCGGGTTGCCCAGTGCGATGCGCTGCACACCGGCGCCCGCCAGGTCGGCCAGTGCGCGCGGCGGCGCCTTCGCCTGCGGCGGCACGACCACCCACAGCGCATTCACTGCGAAGACCGCACGCGTACCCGCTGCCAGCAGCTTCTGCTGCGCAGCCTGGTCCATCGTTGTTTCATCGGCCGAGGCGAACACATCCACCGGTGCGCCCCGCGCGATCTGCTGCAGCAGCACGCCGGACGCAGCAAAATTGAAGTCGACCTTGCTGCCCGGGTTCGCCTTCTCATAGGCAGCGCCCAGCTCGCGGAAACTCTCGGTCAGGCTGGATGCCGCCGACACGGTAAGGTTGCCAGCCCACGCAGGCAGCGTGACCAGCAGACCCAGAAACACCATTGCGCATCGCTTCATCGTCGGCTCCCTGGTCAGGTTCAATCGGGGTCGTTCTCATCGGCCACGGCCAGCGCCGCCAGCCGGTCGGGTTGCAACAGCAGGATCTCGCGCTGCTTCACCGCAATCACGCCGTCATCGCTCAGCCGCCGCAGCACACGACTGGCCGTCTCCGGTGCCATCCGCAGATAGTTGGCGATCTCGGTGCGGGCCATGGTCAGGTTGAAACGGGTCGCGGAAAAACCACGCCGCGCATAACGGGCCGACATGTCCAGCAGGAACGCGGCCATCCGCTCTTCGGTGCGGTGGTTGGCCGCCAGCGTGGCAACCTTGCCGATCTCCGCACTGAGCAGGCTGAACAGCTTCGCCTGCAGCCCCGGCATGCGGGTCGCCAGCAGGCTCAGCTTGGGGAACGAAATACGGCACAGGTGCACCGTATCCAGAGCCACCGCATTGCAGGGGAAGCGCGAGCCATGAATCGCGTTGAGCCCGATCACCTCGCCCGGCAGCGCAAAGCCCAGCACCTGCTCGTTGCCCTGGCTGTCATCGACGAAGGTCTTGACCATGCCTGCGCGCACCGCCGCGATGGAATCGAAAGCCTCTCCCGCGCGGAAAATGTAGTCGCCCGCATGGAACGGCCCTACATGGTCAACCAGCACATGCAGCTCGCCCAGCGCCGTCTTGTCATAGCCCTGCGACATGCACGCATCGGAGAAGGCGCAGGTGCTGCAGAAATGCAGCGCATCGCCATCATCGGCGGCGGCGGGATTCGGCGTGGTGCGGCCGGGTCTGGCCTGGGAAGGCGGAGTCGAAGACATCGGGACAGCACTCAAGCGATGGCGGCCGCCGGCCGGAAGCATGCGGCCATCATACGCCACAGCAACCGCCCTTCCTCGGCCAGGCGAAGCACGCGGCCGTCCCAGCGCGCCCAGCCACGCGCGAGCAGCGGTGCGAGTGCGGGCAGGGTCTCGGCGAAGCATTCATCGAACGGAACATCATTGCGCCACTCGAAGGCGGCAGCATCCAGCGCATGGTCGCAGGCGATGCTCTGCGCGACCTCGGCAGCCAGGCGTTCCCCCTCGGACAGGATCAGGCCCGCGGCAACGCCCACATGCCCCGCCTGCAGGCGGGCCTGCCAGCACTCAAGGTCATCCTCCGTCCGGTAGAACACCTCACCGATCTGGCTGCACGCCGCCAGGCCGATGCCGATGAAATCGCTGCGATCGCGGCGCGGCACGCCGGCCAGATCGCAATGACGCTGACCGTCACCCGGGCCGTTCGGATCCGGCAGGTCGCCGCGCTGATGATGGTCGCCACCGATACCCACATAGCCCGCCTCGCGCAGCAATCGCCACGCCTGCAGCCAGCGTTCAGATGAGGGATGCTCAGGCAGCGCGCATGGCGCCGGCAGCAGCACGCGCTCGGGCGCATCTGCCAGCACAGCCTGCAATCGCCCGATGAATCCCGTATCCTCCGCCGCAGGCACACGCAACTGGTAGTAGCGCGCGGTAAAGCCCGCGTCGCGCGCCTGCGCCAGCACTGCCGGGCCAGGTGCATCGGCTCGATCGATCACGTTCAGCCGGGTGCAGCCCACCGCGCGCAGTTCTGCCGGCGCCACGGCACTGCCGGCATCCAGCCGCACCTCCACCTGCGGCCGGGCCACGGTGCGCAGGTGCCGCGGCACTGCATCCAGCAACTGCCCCAGCAGCGACGGCGGCAGTGCTTCGGCAAGGCCCAGCTGCAGCACCATCGCCACCACCTCACGGTCCTCGGCCAGAGCATCAGCCTGCAGGCGCAACGCGGCCAGCAACGTGTCCAGATAGCGTTCGGCCGGCACGTCGCGGCCCATGCGGCCGGTCTGGAAACCCAGCGTCAGCCCACGCGGAATCAGGTGCTCGTTGCTGGCGCGCACGGCGGCACGCCAGCCGCTTTCACCGAAGCCGGCACTGAACTGGTCGGGCGGCGGAAACAGCACGTGGCGGGGTTGCCGCAGCAATGCCGCCTGCAGCGCCGTGTTCTCGCTCGCATCAACATGGAAGCTCATGACGGTCATCCTCGCGCGTTCCTCTTCGCACAGCCCTGATTGAAATCAAGCGTGGCGCATTGCGTTGCTGGTGCCGGCCAGCGGCCGGCACCACCGTTCAGGTGCCGCGCGCACGATCGACCGCCGCCGCATCGATGGCCTCCGGCAGGTCGGTCTCCCGATCGATCTGCGGGAAGTGTCGACGCTCCATCCGGCGGATGGCGAAGTGCATCCACGCCAGCGCGGCGGACACCACCACGAACAGCAGCATGAAACAGCTGCTCCAGATACCCAGCGCATCGTTCAACGCACCGAACACGATCGGCAGGATGAAGCCACCCAAGCCACCGATCATGCCCACCACGCCACCCACCGCCCCCACGTGCCTGGGGTAATACACCGGGATGTGCTTGTAGACCGCAGCCTTGCCCAGCGACATGAAGAAGCCCAGCACGAACACCAGCACGGTGAACATCACCACGCCGATGGCCAGGTGGAAGTGGATCGGACCATGGATGCCCTTCACCACATACTCGGTATCGGGGTAGGCCAGCAGGAAGGTGCAGATGGCCGACACACCGAAGGTCCAGTACATCACCCGGCGCGCCCCCATCCGGTCCGACATCCAGCCGCCCACCACGCGGAACAGGCTGGCCGGGATCGAATAGCACGCGGCCAGCATGCCCGCGGTGCCGACGTCCATGCCGTACGCGCCCACCAGGTAATGCGGCAGCCACAGGGCCAGTGCCACGAAGCCACCGAACACGAAGAAGTAATACAACGAGAACCGCCACACCTGCAGATTCTTCAACGGTGCCATCTGCTCGGCGAACGGCACCGGCTTCACCCCATCACGGCGGCGTTGCTCCAGCGAGGGGTCTTCCTTGCTGAACAGGAAAAACAGCACCGCCGTGATCGCCAGCGCCACTGCCCACACCTTGGCCACCATCATCCAGCCCGCCGCCACCATCACCATCGGCGCCAGCAGCTTGGTGACCGCCGCACCGATGTTGCCGGCACCGAAGATACCCAGCGCCGTGCCCTGCTTGCTGGCCGGGAAGAACTTGGACACGTAGGCCACGCCCACCGAGAAATTGCCACCGGCGATGCCCACGCACAGCGCGGCGAACAGGAACTGCGGGTAGGTGTGCGCGTAGGTCAGCATCCACGTGGCGACCGCGCCACACAGCATCACCAAGGCCATGACCTTGCGGCCACCGAACTGGTCGGACCAGATGCCCAGGAACACACGGCTGACCGAGCCGGTCAGCACCGGGGTGGCGATCAGCAGGCCGAACTGGGTGTCGGTCAGGCCCAGCTGCTCGCTGATCTGGATACCGATGATGGAAAAGATCATCCACACCGCAAAGCACACCGTGAACGCGAACGTGCTCAGCCACAGCGCACGCTGCTGCTGCCCGGCACTGGCGGGGGCAAGGGCCTGGTTCATGCAACCTCCTTTCTCAAGAGTGGGTCAGCCGATTTCGGCTTCGGCTTCGATCTCATCCAGCCCGCGTACCGGGTAGCGCTCCTGCAGCTGCAGCAGGTAGGCCTGCACTTCGCGTTGGCGCACCTGCAGCTCCAGGTAGTCACGGATCTGCGGCAACACTGCGTCGAACGGCAGCGGCTGCCCTTCCTCGCGCCCATCGATGCTGACCACGTGGTAGCCCCAGCGTGACTCCACCGGGAAGCCGGCCAGGCCCTCGCGCAGGCGGAATACCTGGCGATCGAACTCCGGCGTGGTCTGCCCACGTTGCAGCCAACCCAGGTCACCGCCCTCGCTGCTGGATGGGCAGCGCGAATGGCGCAGGGCGAAGTCGGCGAACAGGTGCGGCGCTTCCTTCAGTTCGTTGGCCAGACGTTCGCCCTCGGTGCGCGCCTCCAGCCGCCCGGCCACATCATCGGCCGGCGCGGCCAGCAGGATATGGCGCAGGCGTACGCGGTCCGGCGAGCGGAATCGTTCCGGGTTCTGTTCGAAATACCGTTGGCAGTCCTCGTCGGTCGGCACCCGGTCTTCAATTGCGTCTTCCAGCAGTTGCTGGATCAGCACTTCCTCATCGCTGACCCGGCCGCCGGCTGGCGCCAGCAGGCCCAGGCGCTGTGCTTCCAATCGCAGCAGTTCACGCACCACCAGTGCGCGTGCAGCCTCGGCACGCGACTGTTCCGGGCGCAGGGCCCGATGGTGCTGCATCTCGCGAGCGATGTCGGCCTCGCTGATCGCCGTGTCCTCCACGAACAACCGGCACGGTGCCGGCTGCCCAAGCGAGCGCGGCCCCTGCTCTGCCCCGTCATGCTGGTGCTGGTGGGCCTCGGCCGGAACAGGCTGGGTGGAATCGATCACGGTGATCGGCAGGAACTTCGGCAGGCTGCCCATGGCTTACTCCCGCGGTCCGTAACGCAGCGCCGCCTGGCGACGGCGCACCACCTGGTATGGCCGCCACAGATAGCTGACCGGAATGCTCCAGACGTGCACCAGACGGGTGAACGGCGCGATCAGGAACAGGGTCAGGCCCAGGAAGATGTGCATCTTGTAGACCCAGCTGACGCCCTGGATGTAGTCGGCGGCACCGGCACGGAAGGTCACGATGTGCTGCGCCCACTCGGCCAGCTGCACCATCACCCCACCGTCCAGATGTCCGGCCGACACGCGGATGCTGTACAGGCCAAGACAGAGCTGGGCGAACAGCAGCACCAGCACCAAGGTGTCACCGAAACTGCCGGTGGCGCGCACACGGGCGTTGCTCAGCCGGCGCACCAGCAGGATGCTGATGCCAATGAAGCACAGTGCGCCGAACACGCCGCCCACCACCATCGCCAGCATCTGCTTCTGCGAGGAGGTGATGAAGTGCTCGTACACCGCGTGTGGGGTCAGCAGGCCCACCAGATGACCACCCAGGATGGCCAGGATGCCGATGTGGAAGCAGTTGCTGCCGATCCGCATGCCCTTGTCCGACAGCATCTGGCTGGAACCGGTGCGCCAGGTGTACATGGCCTTGTCATAGCGCGCCCAGCTGCCGATCAGCAGCACAGCCACGGCGATGTATGGGTAGTACTGGAAAGCGAATTGATGCAGGTAGTAGTTCATGGCTGGACCTCTCGATGCACAGGGCGGGCCGGTGAGCGTGTCGGTGGCTTGCAGTCTTCGGCAGGAGCTTCGGCGCCGAAACGCACGGCTTCCTCTTCCCACAGCTTGTCCATCGCCTCGGCCGTATCGTCGCGGGGCTCTTCGCTGGCGCGTTGCCGCAGCGCCTCCAGGTTGACCTTGCCGTCGCCGGCCTCCACCAGGATCTCCAGCAGCGGCACATGTGGCAGCTCGCGCTCGGCGGCGCGCGCGGCCAGCATCCCGGCGATATGGCCGATGTAGTGCAGCCATTCCCGCGCCTCTGCCTCAGGACGGTGCGCCAGGAACTCCAGCAGCAGCGGCAGGTAGTCCGGCAGTTCGCGTGCATCCAGCTCGAAGCCGTGCTTGCGATAGGTTTCCACCAGATCGACCATGGCCTGGCCACGGTCACGCGATTCGCCGTGGATGTGTTCGAACAGCAGCAGACTCATCGAACGGCCGCGGTCGAAGGTTGCCAGCCACGCGGCCTGCGCATCCAACGGATCGCTGTCCAGCAGCTGCTGCACGAAGCCGCGCAGCTGCCTGCGCCGCGTCGGCGTCAGTGCCACCTCGTCACAGGCCGCCAGCAGTTCCTCGCCGTGCTGCCACAGTTCCTCGCGGGGGTAATCCAGCAGCACCCCCACCAGCTTCAGGACGCTCATCAGACCACCTCCTTGCGGCGGTGGTTGGGCCCGTTGTTCACCACGAAGCTGGTGCTTTTGCGCTGGCCGAACAGGTCGGCCGGGCTGTCGCCGTTGCAGCCGTTGCCGAAGGTGAAGCCGCAGCCGCCGCGTTCGCCGAAGGCGTCGTTGGCGTACTCGCGGTGAGCGCTGGGAATCACGAAACGGTCCTCGTAGTTGGCAATGGCCAAGTAGCGGTACATCTCTTCAACCTGGGCCACGGTCAGCCCGGCCTGGTCCAGCACCGCGGTGTCCTCAACGCCGTCCACGTTCTTGGCCCGGCGCCAGGCGCGCATTGCCATCAGGCGTTCCAGCGCCCGCACCACCGGTGCCTCGTCACCGGCCGTCAGCATGTTGGCTAGGTACCGCACCGGAATGCGCAGCGAGGCCACGTCCGGCAGCTCGCCACTCATGCCGATGCGGCCACGTTCGGCGGCCGACTGGATCGGCGACAACGGCGGCACATACCAGACCATCGGCAGCGTGCGGTACTCCGGGTGCAGCGGCAGCGCCAGCTTCCAGTCAATGGCCATCTTGTACACCGGCGACTGCTTGGCCGATTCCAGCCAGCTGTCCGGAATGCCTTCCGCACGTGCGGCGGCAATCACCGCCGGGTCATGCGGGTCCAGGAAGATGTCCAGGTGGGCCTGGTACAGATCCTTTTCGGCGGCCACCGATGCGGCTTCGGCAATGCGGTCGGCGTCGTACAGCATCACGCCCAGGTAGCGGATGCGGCCGACACAGGTCTCCGAACATATCGTCGGCTCACCCATCTCGATGCGCGGGTAGCAGAAGATGCACTTCTCCGACTTGCCGCTCTTCCAGTTGTAGTAGATCTTCTTGTACGGGCATGCCGACACGCACATGCGCCAGCCACGGCACTTGTCCTGGTCGATCAGCACGATGCCGTCTTCCTCGCGCTTGTAGATCGCGCCCGATGGGCACGCCGACACGCACGCCGGGTTCAAGCAGTGCTCGCACAGGCGTGGCAGGTACATCATGAAGGTCTTTTCGAAGGCGCCGTAGATCTCCTTCTGTACTTCATTGAAGTTGTAGTCGCGCGAGCGCTTGCTGAACTCCGAACCCAGGATCTCTTCCCAGTTCGGGCCCCACTCGATCTTCTGCATGCGCTCGCCACTGATCAGCGAGCGCGGCCGTGCGGTCGGCTGGTGCTGGCTGTCCTTGGCGGTGTGCAGGTTCTGGTAGTCGAAGTCGAACGGCTCGTAGTAATCGTCGATCTGCGGCAGGTCCGGGTTGGCGAAGATCTTGGCCAGCATCCGCCAGCGACCGCCAGCGCGTGGCACCAGCTTGCCGCTGCCGGTACGCACCCAGCCGCCGTTCCACTTCTCCTGGTTCTCCCATTCCTTCGGATAGCCGATGCCCGGCTTGGTTTCAACGTTGTTGAACCAGGCGTACTCGACACCCTCGCGCGAGGTCCAGACGTTCTTGCAGGTGATCGAGCAGGTGTGGCAGCCGATGCACTTGTCCAGGTTCAGCACCATCGCGATCTGTGCACGGACCTTCATCACACCACCTCCTTGGCGGCGGCCGGGACGGCCTCGCCATCCAGCCAATCCACCTTGTCCATCTTGCGCACGATCACGAACTCGTCGCGGTTGGTGCCGCAGGTGCCGTAGTAGTTGAAACCGTAGGCCAGCTGCGCGTAGCCACCGATCATGTGGGTAGGCTTGAGCACGATGCGGGTCACCGAGTTGTGGATGCCGCCGCGGGTACCGGAAATCTCCGAACCCGGTACGTTGATGATGCGTTCCTGGGCGTGGTACATCATCGCCATGCCCGGCATCACGCGCTGGCTGACCACCGCACGTGCGGCGATCGCGCCGTTGACGTTGAACAGCTCGATCCAGTCGTTGTCGACGATGCTGGCACTGCGCGCGTCGTCCTCGCTGATCCACACGATCGGGCCGCCGCGCGACAGCGTCTGCATGATCAGGTTGTCGCTGTAGGTGCTGTGGATGCCCCACTTCTGGTGCGGGGTGATCCAGTTCAGCACGATCTCCTTGTTGCCGTTCGAGCGCTGGTTGAGCAGCGGCTCGATGGTGCGGGTGTTGACCGGCGGCCGGTAGCTCATGAAGGCCTCGCCGAAGTCGATCATCCACTCATGGTCCTGGTAGAACTGCTGGCGGCCGGTCACCGTGCGCCACGGAATCAGCTCGTGCACATTGGTATAGCCGGCGTTGTAGCTGACGTTGTCGTCTTCCAGCCCGGACCAGATCGGCGAGGAGATGATCTTGCGCGGCTGCGCCTGGATGTCACGGAAGCGGATCGCCTCGTGCTCCTTGCCCACCGCCAGATGGGTGTGCTCGCGGCCGGTGAAGCCGCCCAGCGATTCCCATGCCTTCACCGCCACGTGGCCATTGGTTTCCGGGGCCAGGTGCAGGATCACTTCGGCCGCGTCGATCGCGGTCGAGATGGCCGGCCGGCCCTGGCTGACGCCCTCCTCGTGCACGGTGTGGTTCAACTTGCCGAGGAATTCCACCTCGTGCTTCGTGTCCCAGTTCATGCCCTTGCCGCCATTGCCGTGCTTGTCCAGCAGCGGCCCCAGCGAGGTGAACTTGCGATACAGGTTCGGGTAATCGCGCTCCACCACCGTCATCGACGGCATGGTCTGGCCGGGGATGGCCTCGCACTCGCCCTTCTTCCAGTCGGCCACGCCGAACGGCATGCCCAGCTCGTTGGGGGTGTCGTGCAGGGTCGGCACCAGCACCAGGTCCTTCTCCACGCCCAGCACGCCGGGCGCCATCTCGCTCACGGTGCGCGCAACCTCCTTGAAGATGTCCCAGTCACTGCGCGATTCCCACGCCGGGTCCACCGCCTTCGACAGCGGATGGATGAACGGATGCATGTCCGAGGTGTTGAGATCGTCCTTCTCGTACCAGGTGGCCGTTGGCAGCACGATGTCCGAATACAGCGCGGTGGTGCACATGCGGAAGTCCAGCGTCACCAGCAGGTCGAGCTTGCCTTCCGGCGCCTCGTCGCGCCACTTCACTTCCTCCGGCTTCACCGCCCCCATCTCGCCCAGGTCCTTGCCCTGCAGACCGTGGCGGGTACCCAGCAGGTGCCGCAGCATGTACTCGTGGCCCTTGCCCGACGAACCCAGCAGGTTCGAGCGCCAGATGAACATCATCCGCGGGTGGTTCTGCTGCGCGTCCGGATCGGCGAAGGCGAAGTCCAACGAACCGTCCTTGAACTTGCCCAATGCGTAATCGGCAGGGGCCACGCCGGCCGCTTCGGCCTCGCGCACCAGCTGCAGCGGATTGCGGTCCAGCTGCGGCGCGCATGGCAACCAGCCCATGCGCACAGCGCGCAGGTTCAGGTCGGCCAGGCTGCCGCTGTACTTGCTGGCGTCGGCCAGCGGTGACAGCAGCTCGTCCACCTGCAGCTTCTCGTAGCGCCACTGCCCGGTGTTGAAGTAGAAGAACGACGTACCGTTCATATGGCGCGGCGGCTTGCTCCAGTCCAGGCCGAACGCCAACGGCTGCCAGCCGGTCTGCGGGCGCAGCTTTTCCTGGCCCACGTAGTGCGCCCAGCCGCCACCGGTCTGGCCCACGCAACCGCACATGATCAACATGTTGATCAGGCCGCGGTAGTTCATGTCGTTGTGGAACCAGTGGTTCATCCCCGCGCCGACGATGATCATCGAACGGCCATGGGTCTTGTCGGCGGTACGCGCGAACTCGCGGGCGATCTCGATCACCTCGCCACGCGGCACGCCGGTGATGCGTTCCTGCCAGGCCGGCGTGCCCGGCACGTTCTCATCGAAGCTCGTGGCGACATTGGCGCCGCCGAAACCGCGGTCCACGCCGTACTGCGCCAGCAGCAGGTCATAGACCGTCGCCACCAGGGTGTCGCTGCCATCGGCCGTGGCCAGGCGGCGCACCGGGATGTTGCGGTCCAGTACTTCCTCGGCCGGGGCGGCCGTCCAGCCGTCACTCTCGATGCCACCGAAATACGGGAAGCTGACCGCCTCGATGCCATCGTTGGCATCGGACAGGCTCAAGCGCAGGCGCGTATCCGCGCCGTTGCTGGCCTTCTCCTCGATGTTCCAGCGACCCTTTTCGCCCCAGCGGAAACCGATCGAACCGTTCGGCACCACGATCTGGCCACTGGTCTCGTCGTAAGCGAGGGTCTTCCAGTCCGGGTTGTTGGCCTCGCCCAATCCACCCAGCTCACTGGCGCGCAGGAAACGCCCGGCCACCAGGCGGCCATCGGCACGACGCTCCAGGCGTACCAGCATCGGCATGTCCGAGTACTGGCGGCAGTAGTCCTGGAAGTACTGCGACGGCGAATCGACATGGAACTCGCGCAGGATCACGTGGCCGAAGGCGAACGCCAGCGCGGCGTCGGTGCCCTGCTTGGGGTGCAGCCAATGATCGGTCAGCTTGGCCAGCTCGGAATAGTCCGGGCAGATCGAGACCGTCTTGGTGCCGTTGTAGCGCGCCTCGGTGAAGAAGTGCGCATCGGGCGTACGCGTCTGCGGCACGTTCGAGCCCCAGGCGATGATGTAGCGGCTGTTGTACCAGTCGGCCGACTCGGGTACGTCGGTCTGTTCGCCCCAGACCTGCGGCGAGGCCGGCGGCAGATCGCAGTACCAGTCATAGAAGGACAGACAGGCACCGCCCAGCAACGACAGGTAACGCGCACCGGCGGCGTAGGACACCATCGACATCGCCGGAATCGGCGAGAAACCGACCACGCGGTCCGGTCCGTACTGCTTCACCGTGTACAGATTGGAGGCGGCGATGATCTCGTTGGCCTCTTCCCAGTTCAGCCGCACGAAACCGCCCATGCCGCGCCGGGTCTTGTACGAGCGCGCCTTTTCCTTGTCCTCCACGATGCTGGCCCACGCATCCACCGGCCCCTGGGTTCTGCGCGCTTCGCGCCACAGGCGCAGCAGCGTGCCGCGGATCAGCGGGTACTTCAGGCGGTTGGCGCTGTACAGGTACCAGGAATAGCTGGCGCCACGCGGGCAGCCACGTGGTTCGTGGTTGGGCAGGTCCGGGCGCGTGCGCGGGTAATCGGTCTGCTGGGTCTCCCAGGTCACCAGACCATTCTTGACGTAGATCTTCCAGCTGCACGAGCCGGTGCAGTTCACGCCGTGGGTGGAACGCACGATCTTGTCGTACTGCCAGCGCTGGCGGTAACTGTTCTCCCAGTCACGGCCTTCGCTCTTGGCAAACCCATGGCCATCGGCAAAGGGCTGGGGGTCACGCTTGAAGAACTGCAAGCGATCAAGGAAATAACTCATCGGGGGTCTCCCTTTGCGGACATCTGCATCGTGGCTGTGTGTGTCATCTGGCTGCGGTGCGTTTTCATGTCAGCAAGGCGTCTCTGCGCCGCGCCGGTAGTACCACCACCAGGTCACGGCCAGGCAGGTGACATAGAAAACGACGAACCCGTACAGCGCCATGTCCGGGCTGCCGGTCAACGTGATCGAAGAGCCGTAGCTCTTGGGAATGAAGAAGCCGCCGTAGGCACCGATCGCACCCGAGAAGCCCACCACCGCAGCCGATTCGATGCTGGCCTGGTGCGCCGACGCGGCCTTGCCTTCGGCATTGGCACCTGCCGACAGACGCTCATGCAGCGTGCGGAAGATCACTGGAATCATGCGGAAGGTGGTGCCGTTGCCGATGCCACTGAGCACGAACAGCGCCATGAAGCTGAAGAGGAAGCCGTAGAAATTGCCACCCTGGCCATCGCTGGGCAGGAAATGCAGCACGCCGAACACCGCCGCGATCATCAGCGCGAACACCCAGAACGTCAGCCGCGCACCACCCCAGCGGTCGGCCATGCTGCCGCCGACCGAGCGCATCAGCGCACCCAGCAACGGACCGATGAAGGCGTAGGCCAGCGGGTTCACGGCGGGGAACTGGCTCTTCACCAGCATCGGGAAGCCGGCCGAAAAACCGATGTAGGAACCGAAGGTGCCGATGTACAACCAGCACATCAGCCAGTTGTGCTTGCGGCGGAAAATCACCGCCTGTTCGGCGAACGAGGAGCGGGCGCTGGTCAGGTCATTCATGCCGAACCAGGCCGCCACCGCACAGATCGCAATGGCCGGCACCCAGATGAAGCCGGCATTCTGCAGGTACAACGGCGCACCGCCCTCCACCACCGGCTGCGGCGCACCACCGAGGGCACCGAACACGCCCACCGTGATCACCAGCGGAATCACCGCCTGCGCCACCGATACGCCGACATTGCCCAGGCCGGCATTCAGGCCCAGCGCCAGGCCCTGCTTCTGCTTGGGATAGAAGAAGGAAATGTTGGACATCGACGAGGAGAAGTTCGCCCCACCAAAGCCACACAGGATCGCGATCACCACGAACACCCAGTAAGGCGTCGCCGGGTTCTGCACGGCAAAGCCAAGCCAGATCGTCGGTGCCAGCAGCGATGCGGTGGACAGCGCCGTCCAGCGGCGACCGCCGAAGATCGGAATCACGAACGAATAGAAGATGCGCAGCGTCGCGCCGGACAGGCTCGGCAGTGCCACCAGCCAGAACAACTGATCGGTGCTGAAGCCGAAGCCGATCTTCGGCAGGCTGATGGTCACCGCCGAGAACAGTACCCAGACCGAGAAGGCCAGCAGCAGCGAGGGAATGGAGATGACCAGGTTGCGGGTGGCGACCCGCTTGCCGGTGCGCTCCCAATAGCCGGGATCTTCCGGCGTCCAGTCGCTGATGACGCGACCAGGACTGGCAGTGCTGCGGACAACAGGATCGCTACCGACGGTCATACATGGCTCCAAGGCTGTGGAATGACGTGGGTACTGCTTTCAAGTTGTAACCCGTCGTCATGCAGCCATTAGGCCGTGCAGCAGTAACGACGGGGTTGATCTGGATCAATCAGGCGCGGGTTTCCCCCTCGCCCCTGACAAATGTCAAACCGATGATGCGGAACTGCGGCGGGTCACCCCGCGCTGGCGCACGCTGTCGCGTACATCCACATCGAACTGCAGCTGCAGCGTGGTGCCGTCGTCCAGGTACAGCGCAAAGGCCAGGCCATCGCGGCATGGCAGGCGCCCGGCCAGGTCTTCCACGGAAGACCGGGGCAATACCAGGCGGCAATCGGTGCCGCTGTCGAGCAGCACGGCCGATTCGCCACCATGCAGCGAAACGGCCGTACCCCAGCCGCCGCTGCCACCGAACCGGGTCAGGTTTTCCACCGTTTCACCGGCCAGCAGCTGCGCGAGTTCGGCTTCGTCCAGGCGCAGGCGCATTGTCTGTTCTTGCAACTGCACCTTCATGAGGCAACGTCCTCCCATTGGGTGGGGGTATTGCAGTTGACCAGGGCGCTTTCATCAGCGTGGGCAAGGCGCAGGGTCTGCGCGTCCAGCCGGTGTTGCAGGGCCTGCAGGGAACGCGGGCCGAGGGGATCGTGGATCATGTTTTCGAGGATCGTGCGACTTTCATTGTCCACATTAAACAGCATCGGAAGCGGATGCCCGTCAAAGATCGTGCAAGCGCTGCGATGCCCGTCACGCAATTGCTGCAGCAGATCCGGGGTCAGACGGGGCGTATCCACCGGCACCACCCAGGCCGGGCCATCAGGCATCTGCATCGCCACGCTGTACAGGCCACCCAGCGGCCCACAGCGCGTGACCTGGTCGGGCACGCCGCCGAAGGCCGGGTAACGTCCGCTCACCCAGACGCGGTCTGCCCCGGCCAGCCGCAACGTGCCGCGCATGTGCTCCAGCAGCGTGCGCCCCTGCCAGGGCAGCAGCGCCTTGTCGCGGCCCATCCGGCTGGACAGGCCACCGGCGAGCACGATGCCGGCGATGGTCATCGGTGACCGCCATCCACGCATGGCGTGGATCTACTGGGGTCAATGGTGGTGCTCATGTGCCGGTTCACTGTCGGCGTGGCATAGCGTGCATCCTTCGCTCCACTCGCTGTCGCCGTCTTCGTAATGTTCCTGTTTCCAGATCGGGCACTGGTGTTTCACCGCCTCGATCAACTGCCGGCAGGCCCTGAACGCTTCATCACGGTGCGGGCTGCCTGCGGCCACCACCACCGCCACATCGCCAATGCCCAGACGACCCTTGGCATGTGCCACGTACAACTTCAGCTTCGGCCCGAACGTCGCCTCGATCTCCGCCGCCAAGCGCTGGATCTCGTTCAGTACCAGCGGTTCGAACAGGTCGTAGGTGATGCCGGTCACCGGCCGCCCCACATTGAAGTCGCGCACCTTGCCGATGAACACATCGATGCCGCCGAATGCCGGGTCGGACACCGCTGCGATGCCCTCGGCCGGATCGATGGTGCGCTGCGCGCGGTCCACCACTTTCGCAGTCACGTTGCTCATGGCTCAGCCCCCACTCACCGGCGGCAGGATCGCCACCTTGCCATCGGCGGGCAACGCCTCGTGGTCACGCAGCACGCGCTGCTGGTCGGCGAAGGCCGAATAGTCCAGCAGCCCCGCGCGGAAACCGGGAAAGCGCACCGGCAACAGTTCACGCAACGCCTGGCGCAGATCGGCCACGGTGCCACCGGCCACCTCCAGCGCGATCTCGCGGCTGGCATCCAGATCGGAAAACGCACCGAACAACTGCAGATTCACCTGTTTCATCATGACTCCTGGTTCGCCAGCTGCAGCGGGTCCTGATGGCCCCAGCCCTGCACGCGCACCGGTGTGCCGGCCGTGGCAACGTCACCCTCGCCCTCGAGCACCACCCAGGCGTTGGCCTGCAGCATGGATTTCAAACGGAACGATTCCTGGCCGGCCAGCACGCGCGCGCTCAAGCGCCCCTGCGCGTCCACTTCCACCCGCGCCCGCGCGTGGAAGCGCAGGCCCGGCGGCTTGCGCACGTCGGCCTGCAACGGCAGCTGCAGCAGCGGCTCGGCGGCCAGGCCCAGCAGGCGACGCAGCACCGGTTCAACGAAGAAGCGCTGCCCCACTGCCGCCGACACCGGGTTGCCCGGCAGACCGAAATACAGCGCGCCGTCCGGAAGCACCGCAAACAGCAACGGCTTGCCCGGGCGGATCGCCACTTTGTGGAACACGATGCGGGCGCCACGCGCGCGCAGCGCATCGGGAATGAAATCGTAGCGGCCGGCCGACACCGCGCCGGTACTCACCAGCACCTGTGCCCCTGCCGCCAGCGCGTCATCCAGCACTGCATCGAAGGCAGCCACCTCATCGCCCACCGTGCCCTGCCACACCACCTCGGCACCGGCGGCCTGCAGGCGGCCGATCAGATAGGGCCGGTTGCTGTCACGGATCTGTCCGGAGTCCAGCGCCTGCGCCGCTTCGGTCACCAGCTCCTTGCCGGTGGCAATGACGGCGACCTTCGGCCGTGCCACCACCGCCACCTCGGCCACGCCGATCGCATGCAGCAGGGTGCGCGCATTGATATCCAGCGCCTGCCCGGCCTGCAGCACGCGCTCGCCTTCTTCCACGTCCTGCCCGCGCAGGCGCACGTTCTGGCCAGGCTTCACCACGCTCTTCAACGCAATGCGGGTCGGCCGGCCATCCTCGCTGGCGAGGATCTCCACGTTCTCGATCGGCACCACCGTATCCAGCCCGACCGGCATGCGCGCGCCGGTCATGATTTCCCATGCGCCCTCGCCGCCCTCGGCACCGGCATCGCCTGCGGCCTGCCAGCCCTGCACCGCAAACGCGGTACCGCTTTCGAAGGGCGTGCCATTGGCGCGCAGCGCGAAGCCGTCCATCGCCGAATTGTCGAACGGCGGCAGCGACTGCCCGCTGATGATGTCCGTGGCCAGGATGCGACCACCCGCCTCATGCAGCGCCAGGCGCTCGGCCGGCAGCGATGTGGCTGCCTCCATCAGGTGCTGCAGCGCTTCGCTGTAGGCGATCATGCGTGGCCACCGCCATCGACCATCGCCAGCGCGTGGCCCAGCACCGGTGCCAGAATGTCCAGACACTGCGCGGCCGCACGAGGGCTGCCCGGCAGTGCAAACACCAGCATGTCATCCAGCTGCACCACCTCGGCACGGCTCAGCCAGGCCATCGGCGTGTGCTGCGCACTCAACGCACGCACCATCTGCGCCAGTCCATGCACCGGGCGCGCATTCAACGAACGCAGCGCCTCCGGGGTCAGGTCGCGCGGGCCCAGCCCGGTGCCGCCGGTACACAGGCACAGGCGGACGCCCTCGCCCGCCAGCGCACGCAGGCGGCCCGCCAGTGGTTCGACGCCATCGGGCAGTACTTCGGCAGCCACCACCTCGCCACCAAGCGACTGCAGCCCGCTCACCAGCTTCGGGCCGGACTCGTCGGCATACGTGCCCTCGCTCGCTCGATCGCTCAGGGTGATCACCGCGCAGGCAGCACCGTTCAAGCCCTTCGGCGGACGCGGCCTGAAGCGCTCGCGCTCACCCTCGGCCATGCCATCCGGATGCAGCCAAAGACCACGCTTGCCGCCTTCCTTGAACAGCAGGCGGATGCCCTCGATGCGCAGTGCTGGCTCCACCGGTTTGCTCAGGTCGTACAGGGTCAGCAATGCCGCGTTCACGCCGGCCAGTGCTTCCATCTCCACACCGGTGCGGGCCTCGCTCGCGCACTCGCACCACACGCGGATCGACTGCCTTTCCGGCACCGGCGCGCAGTACACCTGCACCAGCTCCAGCGGCAGCGGGTGGCACAACGGCATCAGCATCGAGGCCATCTTCGCGCCTTGCAGGCCGGCAATCTCGGCCATCACCAACGCATCGCCCTTGGGCAGGCGGCGCTCGACAATCAGCGGGTAGGCCACCGCTCCGGCATGCAGCTCGCCCACCGCCACCGCGCGGCGGCGGGTAACGCGCTTGTCGCGCACATCGGCCATGTGGAAGGCCGCAGTCAATTCACCACTCATCGTGTTCCTCATCCTCCGATCGACGCCAGGTGCGGGGTCAACCCGGTCTGGCCCTGATGCAATCCGTGCCCGGCCGCTTTCAGGCCAAGCTGTGTGGTGATGCGTGCCAGCAGCGCGTCCTGGTCATCGTCGCTCTGCAGCAGCGGGCGCAGCGGCACGCCGAATTCCCCGAACAGACACAGCCGCAGGTCGCCCTTGGCGGTCACCCGCAGGCGGTTGCAGCCCTTGCAGAAATCACGCGAGTACGGGGCGATGATGCCTACCGTGCCGCGTTGCTGCGGGTGGCTGAACTCACGCGCCGGGCCGGCATCGGCTGCGCGCGGGCGCTCATGCCAACCGGCGGCATGCAGCTGGTCGATCACGTGTTCGGCACGCAGGTGGTGCCGCTGGAAATAAGCTTCGTTGTCGCCGGTACGCATCAGTTCGATGAAGCGCACACTGAAGGGGCGGTCGCGCAGGAAGTCCATCCATTGCGGCAGCTCGTCGTCGTTCAGGCCGCGCAGCAGCACCGCGTTGAGCTTGATGGCCGGCAGGCCCAGTGCCTGCGCCATCGCCAGCCCCTGCTGGATTTCCGGCAGGCGGTCGTGGCCGGTGATGGTCCTGAAGCGCTCGCGCTGCAGGCTGTCCATGCTCACGTTCAGCGCGGTCAGGCCGGCGCGGTGCCAGCCCGGCAGGCGGCGCGGCAGTAACGTGCCATTGGTGGTGATGGCCACCTTGCGGATGCCGGGCACGGCAGCCACCGTGGCGATGATCTCGTCCAGGTCCTTGCGCAGGCTGGGCTCACCACCGGTAAGACGGATCTTGGTCATCCCCAGCATGGCAAACGCGCGCACCAGGCGCGCGATCTCGTCCACCGCCAGGAAGCGCGGGCGGCCATCGGCCTGGTAACCATCGGGCAGGCAGTAGCTGCAACGGAAGTTGCAGGCCTCGGTCAACGACAGGCGCAGGTAGGGAAAGCTGCGCCCGAATCCGTCGGTGAGTTGGCTCATGGCTGGTCCACCTTGTTGTTCCACCGTCTTGCCTGTGCCCGGAACGGCCCGGATACCCTCGCCTGCTGAGACTGACGCCAGCCTACGCGGCAGGCATTGGCAACGGGATGACTTAAATCAATCGCCGCCGGCCACGCCGCGCGGGCGTTGTGGCAGCATGCGGCTTTCCGTGCCGTGTGCGTGTGACAGCCATCATGATGATGAACGATTTCCAGCAATTGCTGCAGGCCGCCGGCGAACAGGCCGAACCGCAACGCCTGCTGTTCGTATTCGCCCGCGCCGACCTGCCCGAATCGCCCACCGACGACCAGCGTGACCGGCATGACCGCCGCGAAGGCGGCACCCTGTCGCCGGTGCTGTGCGTGGACAAGCTGCCGGCCGAGGTGCCCAGCTTCCAGGCGTTGGCCAGCGAATCCACCACCACCGGCGTGGAGTGGGACATGGTGTTCGTGGCCGCGATGGACGGCCGTGCGGGCTTCGCGCCCACCACCGACGAAGCCACGCGCCCGCTGCGGCTGATGGTCAACGCCATCAACGACGGCCAGATCGGCCGCTTCGCCGCCTTCGACCGCAGCGGTGAGCCGATCCAGTTCTATTGAGCCACCAGCTGCAGGGTCAGGAAGAAAATCACCAGCACCGTGTTCAGGCCCCAGGCGACGGTCAGCCCGCGCGCGGCAACGCCCAGGTTCGGGGTGCGCGCGGTGGGTGCCGCCCGCCAGACCGCGGGGATGATCCAGCCGGTATAGAGCAGCAGCACGGCGAACACCGCCAGCACCAGTGTGGTGCGCTGGTTGGCCAGGGCCCAGAGGGCAACGGCCCAGAGAATGTTGCTGGGAATGACCCCCTGCAGCCAGAAGACGTTCCAGAGGCGTGAACGGCCTTGAGTGTCGGGCGTGGGGTGCAGAGACGCGGTGGCTGTCATAAGTCTCCTTGGTGTTTAGGAAACGTGCTGGGCAAGCCTGCGCTCGGTGGCTGGGAACGTCAAGGCACGACGGAATCGGTAGCGCCGGGTCGTGCCCGGCGGAATGCATCCGGGTTCATGGTGCCGCGCTCGCCGGGCACGGCCCGCCGCTTCCGACGTGATGTCGCCTTCGCCCCGGCCGCCCTGCTCTCTTCATGCCCACAACCACGACACCTGTCGCAGATTGCCTGGTCGCGCTGGACCAACGCGGCAGCCAGCGCTGCCAGTACTTAACAGCGTGGTTCAATGCCGAAAGCGTCTCCAATCGTGAGCTATTTGCAACTCTTCTGATTGGCATTGCATAGCGACGCGGGCTGAGATGGCGTGCCACCGAAAACGGGTGGCCGGGTTTCGAATCCCGTGTTGGCGTTGAGTGATTGCGCTTGCCAGCCGGCGTCCACATTCCGTGGCGCCGGCTGGCAATCCGTCTGCCGGCTATGGCGGGCGGTGCGTGGGGGCGTTCGCGCCCACCGGCTTGACGTCAACCCGGATTCGAACCACGTACCGTCCGCCACCTCTTGTGTGGCGGCTACCGATTGCCTTGCACGGAGCCTCGCCATGAACGGATCTGACCTTCCCCATCTGCACGCCTACAGTGACCCGGCCAATGCCGACGACCTGGCAGAGGCTGTGCCCTGTGCGGATGCGAACACCCTGATTGCCAACCTGAAGCGCATCGGCAAAGGCGCTGCGGCCGACGGGCAGCCCTGGCCGGAGCGGCATCAGTTGCCCGGGCGCTGCATGGCACTGGCCGATGCGGATTGCGCGTTGGCCGGGTTGCGGGTGGTACAGGAGGTGCTGCTGGCGGCAGAGCGGACCCGGCAGAACGGCGAGCCCGAGGACTATGTGGGCGACCGGGTGATGGAGGGGCTGATGCTGGCGTGCCTGGCGTTGAGTGCGCAGGCTGTGGGGCGGTTGCAGGTGGAGCGGTGAACGGGACTCGCCTGGAATGCACCTTGCGCCTCCAGGCTCACCAGCGAACGGAAAAAAGCCCACCGGTACTGCAGCCCCCCCCCCCTTTGGCTCGCGTTTTCCTCCGTCTCAACAACAGCATTGCCCCACGCTCACTCGCCTGCCAGCCTCTTTCCGGATAGAGCAACCAAGAAGATCAGAACAAGGGCGATGCATACCGCCAGGTTGAACAAGAGGATGGGGCGTATGGCGAGGTAGAGCTCCCCGACTCCCATGGAATAGCGCCCATGATTGGACTGCGAGCCCAGCGCTCTGGCAATGATCTGAATCCACACAAGCGAAGCTATCTGAACCGCAATGATTCCAATCGCGGAGAAGAACCGCCTGGTGGGAGTTCTAGCGACCATTGCGAAATACGCGAGCACCGAGAGGGCCGCATAGAAAACAACCAACATCCAAGTCATCACCGCTTCCGTGCGGAATCCTCCGCCCTCATGCAACCCGTGCTCGCTGAGCTTTCATCAGGCCTTCGCTGGTACGCGGAAGCCAATGCGCCTCGCCCTGGCAAACGGCGGCCCATGCCCCTTCCGCCTCTGGCATGAACCCATGCATGCCGCCCCGCAGCTGGGAACGCCCAACCCGTCAGCCTTGGGGGGGGCTTGGTCATCTCCGGGATCGACAGCTGAGCCGGCCGCATGATGAGCAGTGCTGCTCGTACTCCTTGATGCACGATGGCTTGCAGCACTACGCCGACGTCCGTAGAACTGAAAAGTCTTCATCGTTGACGCCGTTTCTTTCCTGACTGGGCTGATGGACTGTCGCGCAGCCCTTGTCGGATCGCGATATCCAACGCTACTGCAGCCGCGACGAAGCACATCGCCGCGACGGCCCTCTCATAGGCCAATTGGCCAAAGTACTGCTGAATCGCAAATCCAAAACCACAAAGTCGACCGCACAGCGTGCCGCTATTGTTGATTCCAAACTTCAGAACCAAGACGCCCATGAAGGCAGCCAGACTGCAGAATACCAAGCCCGGAAAGAAAACGAGGGGGCGCCAAGCTCGCTTGGGTTTCGACATCAACGACTCCAGCACCGATGAAATATATCGAAACAAATACCAACTTCGGGAACGCCGCACTTTGAAAATTCCACCCCCGATCATAACGCTACGACTCTACCGACCCAAATGGCGGCAAGTCGCCATTGCAGTATGGCTCCAGAAATTGAACCGTGCAAACGGAGGATTTGAGGGCAAACCGACGGATCGCAATCCCGCCGCCAGTTGTAGAGAAACCTACTCACATCCATCACCTACTGCGCCGGGGAAGCGCAGCGCCAGTTCGAGTGCCACACTATCCGCACCCGGTCATTCCGCAACCGGTCATTGACCGGCGCTTGATCCCAAACACCTCGCTCCTGTTGTTCCACTCCCAGATCGCGATATTCCGCACTGAGCCAATCGCCACGCGCGGTGCACCCAAGCGACCTTGCTGAATGGGCGCACCAACCAAGCGCCCACCACGATGGCGATGCACCTCACAAGCCAAGGGAATGCTCTTGATGAAGTTGAAGGCTTGCGGCGCTTGAAGCAACAGTTGAGCCGATCAATTCAAGAGGAGAATGCGGCCCATTCACACGAAAAATCAGAAAATTGAATGCGGATCTCGCCCTCGTGATCAAAAACTATTTGATGCTCAAACAATCCCGGCCGAAGGACAGAGAATTCATGCCTCAAAACATCAGCATGGGCATGCTCCTTTAAACTGGACTCCTTCAAAAATAAGTCATGCACAGAATCGTAACTGAGGACAAACTTTCCCTCGAATAGCTGATCGACAAGACTGATTTCCACGAACGTCCTAGAGCCAGAGAATTTATCCGCATAGTTCTTTGAAACCATCAATGACAACAATCTCGAATCGTGCAGCGTCCCCTTGCCATGGAGCGAATAGCTCCGTGCATTCGCGGCAAAATCCCTCAGTCCAGGAGGCATGCCATCGGCCACTTCATCAATATAGTCGAAATACTCGGTGAAGTTCCACGATACACCGTCGTGATAGATCCTACTCATAATTCTCACATGTTCTCACAGCCGGGATAGTCGGGGGCATCTTCGCAAATTCTCTTCGGGCTCGGCGTTGACATCTCGTTTATAAGCGTCCCCAGTATAGGCCAGCCACGCAGAGCCGATTTCAATTTCGAAGCTCGCTTCTCGGCTCGCCCCATATGGACTCCAATTCGACGAGAGTAGTCGGCGGAAATTGTCTTGCACTGATCCTCTACACCACTAGGCAGACCTGATGGAGCGCCTTTGAATCCATGCTTATTTATCCAGCCGTCGGGCCCGTAGACGCCAACCTCATTTCCGCGAGGTCCAAGAACGTGAATTTCAAAGGACGCATCGCCACGATAGTTGAATGTGTCAACACGTCCTGTATAACCATCTCCGAGATCAACCGGCTTCCCAGCCATACCTAGGGGGTCAACAAGGCTGACGGGGTTACCGCTGACGTAGCCGAAGGTGCCTACGCCACCGAGCAATCCAATCGGATCGCTCTGGGAATACCGCCCCACTGCCGGGTCGTACTCCCGCCGGTAGTTGTAGAACAACCCACTCGCATCCGTCGCCTGCTGGCCCGGGAAGCGCAGCGCCAGTTCAAACACCACACCATCCCCATCCGGGTCGGCACTCGGCATCTGGTTGCCGAACACCTCGCTCTTGTTGCTCCACTCCCAGATCGCCACATCGCGCACCGGATCGATCACCACGCGCGGCGTACCCAGGTGGTCCGGCTGGATGTAGGCCAGCTCCGGCACGCCGGTGCCCGGCACATTGATCAGTGCCACCGGATAGTTGTCCAGCCAGATCGCCTGCTGCTGCGCCTGGCCCGTGGCCGAGTAGTTGCCCAGCCACTGCCCTGCTTCGTCGTACAACGTGATCTGAGTCGCACCACCGGCTGGGGTGCGCAGCACGCGCTCGCCCCGATGGTTGTAGGCGTAGCTCTCCAATGTGGCGTTGCCCTGCTTCACCGCGTTCATGCGGTTGGCATCGTTGTAGGTGAACGCCTTGCTGCCGATGCTGGTGGTGTTGCCCACTGCGTCATGGTTGCGTGCTTCACCGTCCACGGCGGTCAGTCGGTGGCTGGTGGCCGGATAGGTGTAATTGGCGGTTCCTGCCGAAGTGGTCAGCGAGATGCGGTTGCCGGTGGCATCGTAGCCGTAGGTTTCGATCGGCGTGCCGGTCGCGCCGTCCTGGGTCTGGGTCAGGCGGCCCAGGCTGTCGTAGGCGTACTTGGCCAGCACTTCGGACCCTGCGCCGTTCTTCAGCTCGGTGATCGAACCCACCGGATCATAGCCATAGCTCAGCGACAGCCCACCTGTTGCCGGATCATGCACGGCCTGCGGACGGTAGTCCAGGTCCAGCGGCCGCTGCAATTGACGGCCGTTGCCATAGGTCCAACCGGTCGCTGGGCCAAAGGCCACGTAGGTCACGTTGTTCACCACGATCTGCCGCGACTGCCCAGGGCGGGTCAGGCCGATCTCGCTGATGCGCCCCTGAGTATCGCGCACGTAGTCGGCCACGCTGCCGTCCGGGTAAGTCAACGCCGTCAGGCGGCCCGACTTGCTGTAGGCGTAGCGCAGCGTACTGGCGACACCGTTGACGGTCTGCACCTTGCGGGTGATCTGGCCGAAGCGGTTGTGGCAGTACTGGGTGCTGCCATTGGCGTGCAGTACCTGCCCCAGGCGCCCCTTGGCGAATCGCTCATCAGCCACGCAGACGGCCGGCGCCACATCAGAGCTGTAGCCCACGTCCAGATTGGGGTCCGGATAGGCAATACCAGTCAGGCGGTTGAGTGCATCGTAGTGATAGGTGGCAGTGACACCGCGCGCGTCGGTGGCGGTCTTGCGGTTGCCTGCCGCATCTACGGTGAAGCTGCTTGCGCCACTGTCCGGGCTGACCTGGCCGGTCAGATCGCCAAAGCCGTTGTAGGCGTAGGTGGTGTGCAGGCCCTTCGGGTCGGTTACCTGGGTGACCTGGTCCAGCGCGTTGTACTGGCTGCGGATTTCCGCAGCAACACCGCCGACGTCCTGCAGGGTCCGCGCCAGCCGGTTCAGCGGATCGTACTGCTGGCTGGTGACGCGCTGCAGGGCGTCGGTCACCGTCTGCGGGTTGCCGTTTGCATCGTAGGTGAAGCCGGTCGCGTGGTTGCCGGCGTCTTTCAGCGCCGTAAGCTGGCCAATCGTGTTGAAGGTGCGTGCCAGAGTGCGGCGCAGGGTGCCGCCCGCATCCAGAGTGTCCTCCTTCAGGCGATTGCCGGCATTGTCCAGCGTGTAGTGGACGGTGTTGCCAGCGTTGTCCTCGATGTCGGTCAGTCGTTGTGCAGCGTCATACACGTAGATCACGCTGTTGCCATCGGGCTCGGTGATCTGTTGCACCTGACCGGTGGGCCAGTAGCTGATCTGGGTGGATCGATCCTCGGCGGTGGTGGCGCCGCGTACGGTCACCGAGGTGGGCCAGCCACGAGCATGGTAGGCGTAGTCGGTGACCACGCCATTGGCATCCTTCACCGACAACGGTCGCCCGTAGGCGTCGTAGGCCAACGTCTCCACCGTCTGACCGAGTGCATTGGTGACGCTGCGCAGGTCGCCCTTGCGATAGGTGCAGGCCCCATTGGTCGCGCACCCTGCGTCGTCTACGGCGTAGTAGGCATAGGTGCTGACGTCGGCCACGTCGGTGCGTGCGCCGTCCACGCTCTTCAGCAGCCCCTCCACGGGGCAACTGCCGGCTGCGGCTACATCCGCGGCCTCGCAATAGGTATACGTGGCCGTACGCGTCTGCCCGGACGCCAGGTCCCTCAGGGTCACGCTCACAGGCTGTCTACGGGCGTTGTAGGCGGTACGCGTCTCACGCTGAGCGATGGTCGTAGCCAGCACCGCGTTGGTCACACTGTCGCGCGTGGTCTGCACAACACGCTGCTCAGGCAGGCCGACCGCATCGGTGATGGTATGGGTGTTGACCGGTCGGCCCGTCACCGCGTCGACGCCTTCGCTGTAAGTGTGCTTGGTCTGGACGCCGCGCCGGTCCGTATAGGTATCCAGACGCCGGCGGAAATCGACCGCGCCGTCATAGTAGGTGCGGCTGATCGAACCCTGGGCATCGGTCGTGCCCGACACCTTGCGGGGAGGAGCGCTGTCGCCACCGGGCGTCAGCGTGTAATCGGTCTGATGGCCCAATGCATCGGTGACCACCGCACCGCCATTGGGGCTGTAGGCAAGGGTTACGCCATCAGCGCCACCCGCGTGCTGGCTCGAAATGACGCGACCGATGGTGTCATAGGTGAAGGTGCTGTAGCGGCGCCCATCCTCGGCGGTAATGCCGGTCAGGTGCTGGGGGAAATCCTGATTCTCGTAGTGATAGGTGCGCACCCCGCCGCCCGCGTAGGTGACGGTAGCGACCTGCCCATGCGCAGTATAGGTATAGCTCGCCTGCGGCACGCCCGCGACCAGAACGGAGCTGATCAGGGCTTCGTAGTCGTTGGACTGGTAGACGAATTCAAGCGTACGGCCGCTGCTGTGCACGACGGCAGCGAGGCGCTGGCTATCGTCATAGACGAACGTGAGCGAGGTACCGTCCACAAAGCGCTTCGCGGCGAGCCGACCCGCATCGTCGAATGTCGAAATGGCGTCGGACGCGTACAGCGTCCAGTTCCCATTCTGGACCAGGCGATCGCCACTGCTGTCGGCGGCCTCGTAGACCTGCCCGATCTTCTTGAAGGCGCGCTGGAAACCAGTGGCTTCAACGATGCCAGCGCCACCCGCCCCATCCAGTGCCAGTTGCGCTCCAAGCGAATGTGTCCAGCCGTAGCCGAACCCTCCGGACGAGGTGGATATTCCCGAATGGTAATAGCGCGTCAGTGCGATCCAGCCCAGATCGAAGTCCTGCGCGATCTCGTACTTCTCGCCGGTCTTTACGTCGCAGGGGTTGCCTACGGTGCCGTTGCACGGGGCCTGATCCTCATCGGGGCAGCCGGCGCTCCCCCCATCCTTTTCGCACTGCGTCGTCTTGGAGGTGATGGTTGCTACGAACTCTTCGCTGACACACGCTTCATGCTTGTTGGACCACTGGGTGAGGGGGACCGGGCAGTTCAGACGCCGGGTCCGCGTCATATGGAGATCGCTTGGATAGGGCGTGCACGGCGACTCCGCCGTGTTGTGGCCGATCATGTACGTGGCTTGGAAATCCCGGGTCTCGATCGTCCCCTCCATGTCGGGGCTGAGTGCATACCATTCACTTGTCGGGGTGACCGCCGCGCCGGGACATACAGGATTTGCCTCCTGAACCTTGGCCAGGTAAGCGGCAACCATCGCCTCTTCGGTCGGGAACATCGCGGTACTGAGATACGACCAATCAGGGTCGGAGGGCTGGGACTTGCCCATCCAGTACGTGATTGAGGTATTGCCTTCCAGGTCCACGGCCTTTGACTTGATCGAATTGACGGACTTCCAACCGAACTGGAACTCCGGCGGGAACGGACTCGGCGCGGGCAGGCTCTGGATCGCCTGCACCGCCTGCTGTTGGGTCTTGTACTGGGTCGAATTCCCGCTTGGCTGGGAGATGCGCCAGGTTGTCTTGCTCTCCTGCGCCTGCGCGGCAAGGGGGGCCGCGCAGCCAAGCGCGGCCATCGTCAGCGCCACACGCGCCAGCTTCATTGTCCGTCCGAACATCCGTGTTCTCCTTCCTGGGCGAATACCGCGCCGGGAGGGACGAAGGTGCACAGGCGGATCACCGCCCTGTCGCGCCCTGCTTCGGATCGTCCCTGTTCCGGAATGCGGCCATGCCGCACGGGGCAGTTATCGCGCAAGCCCATTACATAATCAAGTCAAGCCGCGGGATGTCGGTCACGATTATCGATATCGGCAACGACCCTGCCCTGGTGATCAGGGTACCCCCCCCCAAACTGCCTCCAGTCTTCATTAGTGCTAGCGTGCCCCGTCAAGCCAGTGATGCAAGGATGCGCTGTAGGATCGTCTATGACCCCGACATTACCTCCATTTTCAGACCGCATGAGGCTGCTCCTCCTCTTCGCACTCTGCTTGATACTCACCTCCTGCGATCTGGTGATGGACAGCTCCTACGCCACGAAGCAGGAAGCCGTCGACGCCGAGATGATTACCAAGGGCTGGATTCCCGCGTGGGTGCCCGATGAGGCGACCGACCTGCGCGAGGTGCACGACCTCGATTCAAACGTGAGCGCGCTTGCCTTCAGCAAACCACGCAGCAAGCAGCTGCTCTTGCCGTCCGGTTGCCGGCCCATCAACCACAGCGCTACCCGGCCGGCGCTGTTCAATCGAAGCTGGTGGCCGAGTGAGACCGCTCTGAAGCGCTCCTACTCCTTCTTTCGCTGCGAGCACGAAATAGACAGGTCGGTCTTCGTCGCAACAAGCAGAGCGGGCGATCATGTGCTCTTCTGGCGCACGTACGCTCGCTGATGCGTGTGCCCGCCCTCTCCTTCAACCCGACACTACAGATGCAAATTCCAGGAACGGTCCTCACCACCCTCGCCCTTTGCCTGTTGCCCAGCCTTCCGGCTTGCGCAGAGCAACACATGCCTGTCGATGTGGAAGCGATCGAACAGGTGATCGAGTCCTTCCGCACCTCGCTGATCAACAAGGACAAACCGACCTACATGGCACTGTTCTTCTCTGACAAGCCGGAAGACATCGGCTGGCAGTTCGTGTCCGAGGACCGGCGATTGGCGGACATCCGCAGGGCCAAGCCCGATGCGATCAAGGCACGAAATATCCCATCGAACAACTTCATTTCGCTCATCGATGAGGCCGTGGCCACTGCAGAGCCACGAGAGGAGAAGTTCTTCAACACGAAGATCGAAACAGACGGCGATGTGGCATCGGTGTCGTTCGACTACAGCTTCCACGCCAACGGTGCGAAAGAAAACTGGGGAAGGGAAATGTGGCAGCTGGTCCGCACCGAGCAGGGCTGGAAGATCTTTTCAGTGATCTATTCGATACGCGACAAACGCAGCTCCGTGGAGAGCTGATACTCCGTTTCAGCCAGTCAACGTCAATCGCTACGAGCAGCGGAATCCTGATTCCGCAGCCGCGCCGCAAAATACCGCGTAGGCGACTGCCCCAGCGCTTTCTTGAACATCGTGATGAACGCTGTTACCGACTCGTAGCCCAGGCTTTCAGAAACCCGCTGCACCGCCGCGCCGCCTGCGAGCTCGCGAATCGCAACCAGCAGATGCAGCTGCTGTCGCCAGCGTCCGAACGATAGACCGGTTTCCCGATCAATCAGGCGCGTCAACGTGCGCTCGCCCAGCGCCAGGCGTTTGGCCCATTCACTGATGGTACTGCGGTCCGCCGGATTGGCCGACAGCGCCGCAGCCAGCGCACGGATCTTGGGGTGATCGCTCACCGGCAGGTACAACCGCTCGGCCGGCATCTCCACCAGTTCGTCCAGCAGCACCCGCGCCAGCCGCTCGACGTGCCCGCCGCGCGGGTAGTCCTGCGGCACATCGGCCAGGTGCAGGATCATCTCGCGCACCATCGGTGAGATCGACAGCGTCACGCAGTGCAGTGGCAGGTCGACGACGCCCGGCTCGACGAACAGATAGCACAGGCGCGCGTTCGCCGTGGCGCGATTGCTGTGCGGCAGGCTGCCGGGAATCCACACGCCGCACTGCGGCGGCACGATCCACAGGGCATTGGCCACCTCGCAGGTCACCGCGCCATGAAGTGCCAGGATCAGTTGTCCCTTGCGGTGGTCGTGCACCGGAATCTCGGCAGCGTGGTCGGCCACCTGCAGGCGGCTGGCCACTGCTGGCCGATCCGTCGCGTCCGGGTCCAGATCAAAGCCAGGCAGCGAAATGCGAGTCATTCTCAATGACCAGATTCAGCGATAGACTGACATTCTAGCGAAATTCGGCGGACGGTCTCGCTGAATACGATGGCGGCATGCAGATTCCCGCCCCTATCCTCCCCTGGCTTTCGCGCCCCAGTGCGCTGCTGACGTCGCCCGCATTGAAGGTCGACCGCGAAGCGGTGCTGTTCTCGCTCAAGTGCCTGCTCGCCGCGATCCTCGGACTGTATGTCTCGCTGCGCATCGGCCTGACCCGCCCGTTCTGGGTGATCGGCACGGTCTACCTGGTGTCGCAGCCGATGTCCGGCGCAACGCTCAGCCGGGGCCTGTTCCGCCTGCTGGGAACCGTCGGCGGCGCGGTTGCTACGGTGCTGCTGGTGCCGCGGTTCGCCAACGCGCCCTTGGTGCTGAGCGTGTTGCTGGCGGCCTGGATGGGCCTGTGCCTGTACCTGGCCATGCTCGACCGCACACCGCGTGCGTATGCCTTCCTGCTGGCCGGGTACACCACCAGCCTGATCGGTTTCCCGGCGGTGATGGTGCCCGGTGACGTCTTCACCATTGCCATCACCCGCGTGCAGGAAATCTCCATCGGCATTCTTGCGGCAACGCTGGTCCACGGGCTGGTGCTGCCGCGCCGGGTTTCGCCGCGTGTGCACGCGCGTGTGGCGTCGATCCTCGGCGATGCGGAACGCTGGACGCAGGACATGCGCGCAGGCGCCAACGACACGGTACTGGCGGAGGATCGCTCCAAGGTAGCCGCGGACCTGCTCGAACTGCATACGTTGTCCATCCACCTGCCGTTCGACAGTGTGCATGGCGTCGCCCAGGTGCAGATCCTGCGCGCGCTGCATGACCGGATGCTCGATGTGCTGATGCTGTCCAGCGCGGTAGATGAATCGATGGCCCAGCTGCGCGCACAGCCTGTTGGCACGACAGACACAGCATGGCCGGACCTGCTGCGTGCAGCACTTTGCACCCGTCAGGCCGAACTCGATGCTGCGCATCACGACTGCCGGCTGCTGGAAGAGCAGCTGCACGCCGCCCGCCCGGACTGGCGCCGGCGAGTGCCCGTGCACCTCGCCAGCAAGGCGAATGGCCATGTGCTGCACCGTGATCACCGGATCGCCCTGCGCAGCGCCTTGGGTGCTTTCGTCGGCATCGTACTGAGCTGCGCGCTGTGGATCGCTACCGCGTGGTCCGATGGTGCAACTGCCGTCTCCATCATCGGCACGGCCTGCGTGTTGTTCGGGACCGCCGAGGAACCTGCGGGGCATGTCATGCGTTACCTGATCGGGTCGACCGTCGGCGTGGTCATCGGGCTGTTCTACGCGCTGGTGATTTTTCCGGGCCTGTCCGATTTCGTCGGCCTGGCCATGGCGCTGGCGCCCGCGCTGCTGGTGTGTGGCTCGTTCCTCGCCCGCCCACCGTTCATCATGGCGGCGTTGGGGGTAGTGCTCACCTTCCCGCTCATTGCAGGATTGGGCGCGACCAATGCCAGCAACATCGTGGGGGCGCTCAACAGCGGCGTCGCGCTGTTCGTCGGCACGGCGGCGGCGCTGTGCAGCATGTCGCTGTTGCAGACGCTGGACAGCAATCGCAGCCGCGCGCGCTTGCAGGACGTGATCAGGCGGGACATCGCGCGCCGGGCGACCGGGCAAGTGCGAAATGCCAGCGACTGGACAAGCCGCATGGTGGATCGGCTTGCGCTGCTTGCTCCTCGCCTGCGCGGCCATCCGGATGCAGCCGCCACATTGCGGACGATGTTTGCAGACATGCGCGCGGCCAGTGCCGTGGCCGAACTGCGTGTGATCGGCAGGACGCTCAAGGACCGGAGCAGCCGCGAGTGTCATGCGCTGCTGATGCACAGGGCTATCGCCCACTTCCGCACTCCCGCTCCCCGCCTGGTAAATGCGCCGCTGCTGGAATCGCTCGAACGCACACGCGACGCCGTCAGCACTGGCAGCGCGCCCGGATCCGAGCATGTTCTTGCACTGCTTTCCAGCCTGCGCCGCGACCTGCTCGTTCATGAGGACTGATGCGATGTTCTCCGATATCTCCATCGATGGCGTCTTCATTCCCGGCCTGCTGGTGGTGGCGCTCATCGCGCTGGCGCTGTCGATGATGGCCTCGCGGCTGCTGGCAAGCCTCGGGCTGTACCGGCTGTTCGCCTATCGCCCGCTGGTGGGCCTTTCGCTGTTCGTGATCCTGGCGGAGCTGTTGATCCAGCTCGCGCCCCTGTTCGAGAAACTGAAATGAAACACGTGCTGAGTGTCATTGGCCGCTGGAGCGCAACGCTCTGCCTGTTCGCCGTCGCCGTCATCGCGGCCCTGTCCCTGTGGAGCCGATACGAAACTCAGCCCTGGACGCGCGATGGCCGGGTACGCGCGGATGTGATCCGGGTGGCGTCGGACATGGGCGGACTGGTGACCCAGGTGCTGGTGCAGGACAACCAGCGAGTGAAAGCCGGGCAGCTGCTGCTGGTGCTGGACCAGCCGCGCTTTGCCGCCGCGCTGGAGAAGGCGGATGCCGCAGTGAGCAGCGCGCAGGCCACGCTTACCCTTGCCCGCCGCGAGTCGAAGCGGGATATCGCGCTGGGCAATCTGGTCGCCTCGGAGACACGCGAGCGCAATGCGGCGAAGGTCGATACCGAAGTGGCCGGTCTGGCGCAGACCCGTGCGGAGCGGCGGGTGGCACTGTTGAACGTGCAGCGCACCGAGGTGCGCGCCAGCGCCGATGGCATCGTCACCAATCTTGATCTCCATCCAGGTGACTTCCTGCAGCCGGGCGCCCAGGCCCTGGCCCTGATCGACAGCAGCAGCCTGAGGGTCGAGGGCTATTTCGAGGAAACCAAGCTCAACTGCATCAGCGAAGGCGATGCCGCGGTCGCGCGCCTGATGGGCGATGGTCGCGACCTGCGTGGGCACGTCGAGAGCATCGCTGCAGGTATCGCCGACGACCAGCGCTCAAGCACCCACAACCTGCTGCCGTCGGTCGCGTCGACCTATACCTGGGTGCGGCTGGCGCAGCGGATACCGGTCCGCATCCGCCTGGATGACGTTGCACCGGATACCCGCCTGATCGTCGGCAGAACCGCCAGCGTGACCATCACTCCGCGCGCGCCGGGAGCCTGCAAGTGATCGGCAACGCATCACGCGCGGGTATGCTCGCCTGTGCACTGTCGCTGGCCGGCTGCGTGTCCGGCCCCGACTACACACTTCCGGCCAACGCGGTCGCCGCCGACCCGGCCGCCCGCCGCGCATTCGTATCGAGCCACGAGGCGGCCTACGCACAAGCCGAGCCGCCGGATCGCTGGTGGCAGCTGTACGACGATCCACGGCTCGATGCCTACGTCAGCGAAGCGCTGCGGGCCAACACCGACCTGCGCGCGGCCGACGCCAACCTGCGCCGCGCCACGGCGATGGTGTTGCAGGTCCGGGCCGAGGGCTCGGTAGGCACCGACGCCGACGCATCGGCCACGCTGGCCCGCGCCGGTGGATACACCTCGCCTTCCTCGCCACCGCAGGTATACGCGCTCGGCATCCACCTGTCCTACCCGCTGGATCTGGCCGGCGGCATCCGCCGCGGTATTGAAGCAGCCAGCGCGGATGCGGAGGCCGTCGCTGCAGCGCGCGACCAGGTACGGGTGGTTGTCGCTGCTGCCGTCACCCGCGCGTATGTTGGCATCTGTTCGACCAACCTCACCCTGGCGGCGACGCAGCGGGTGCTCGATACGCAGCGCGCCACGTTGGACGCCACCACTCTCTTGGCCACCGGCGGACGCGGAACCGAATTCGACGTGAGCCGGGCGCGCGCGGCGGTCAACCGCAGCGCGGCGGCAGTGCCGCATCTGGTTGCCCAGCGGCAGGCAGCCCTGTTCGAACTGGCAGCGCTGATGGGCCGACTACCAGCGGACTACCCGCAGGAAGTCGCCAACTGCCAACAACCGCCGCGCCTGCAGCAGCTGATTCCTGTCGGCGATGGCAGCCAGCTGATCCAGCGTCGCCCGGATATCCGTGCGGCGGAGCGCAGCTTGGCGGCCGCCACTGCGATGATCGGCGTGGAAACGGCGGCGCTGTATCCACAAGTGAGCATCGGCGCGTCCGCTGGCATGGCAGGTTCATTCAAGAAGCTGCTGGGCAGCGACAGCATCGGCGCGTCCATCGGACCGCTGCTGTCGTGGCGCTGGCCGAACCGCCGCGCAACCCACGCACGGATCGACGCTGCCGGGGCCAACGCCGATGCTGCATTGGCATCGTTCGATGGCGCGGTGTTGGACGCGTTGCGGCAGACCGAAACCGCGCTGTCGGCGTATGCGCAGGAGATCGATCGCGAGCACAGCCTTGCCCTCGCCCGCGACGACGCGGCACGTGCGAGCGGCCAGGCCGGGCAGCTGTACCGGTTCGGCAGGATCGGCTTCCTCGATGTGCTGTCTGCCGAGGCCGCCCTGGCCGATGCAGAATCCGCGCTCGCAGCGTCGCGTGCGCAGCGGGTGGATCGTCAGGTGGATCTGTTCCTGGCGCTGGGCGGGGGTTGGGCCGCGCAGGACGCAGTGCCAGAAGCCGGCACTGACCAGCCGGGTAACTTTTGATGAACACCCGTCAGGTACCTTTGGCCTTCGATCACATCGCCTGGCCTGCAAATCCGCGCCGCGAGGCTGCGCGGCCCGGCAACTATAGTTTCTTCACAACAACTTCGCTGCCGGTCTTGTTGGCAATGGTAATGCCCCCCAGATCCAGCCTTCGCTCCTTCAACCAATCAGAGATGAAAAGGAAAGATAGCCGGCATCACCGAGAGCCCCTTGCGGTTGCCCATGCCACCTCAAAATCCGACTCGGCCACTTCATCCTCCGGCCCCAGGCCAAGGTTGGACAAAGGCTGGTCGGCCAGCATGAAGCGATCATCGCTTTGCCCCATCCTGTCACACCAGATGATCGTCTCGCCGTAGATCTCCACTTGCCTGGTGACCTCATCATCTACTGCCTCAAGAAGGATGATGCCCTCCCCAAGGATCGATTCAGCCCAATGCTTGAAATATTTTCTGATCATGGCTCTTACGTCGCATCCTTGCTGTCAATGCCGGACCCTGCTGCTGTAAAAGAACTTCCCTGAACCTGCTCAGCAAAACCTCGCTTGTCACCACGGCGCAACAGAGTCATTTTCTCTCCGCAACGAACGGCACACCATTCGCCGCACACATCTGAGCCAACGCCACGTCAAGCCGCGCCCGGCAGCTCACATCCGTCAACACCACTTCAATTGCACCACCGATTCCAAGCTTCTTTCGTGCCTCCCCAGAAATCAACAACTCGAGGGACACTTCACGCAGAACCACGCTTTCCAATCCGCCGTAGCAGGGTTGAAGCGCACCGCCAATCTCGAGATGGAGGCGATCCATGCCGAGCCTGATGTCCTGCTCGTCAAAATCCCTGCTGCTCTGCAGAATCAGGTAGTGGGACGGATCATCAGCGCCATCTGCAAGCCCAACAACGAGGCAGTGGCTGTCATCTTCTATAGAAACAACATTGGCATTGAAGGTGTAAATGGCTTGAGTCCTCTTTCATTGTCAACCAGCAGTCCAATGCCCCGCCGGCCCCAGGCCAGAGACCTGCCATTTCCATACCTGGAAGATCACCATTCCGGATGGTATCGGTCCTTGAACTCATCCTGGATCAAACCCTGATTTACATAGCGGTCATGACGTGCTTTCAGAGTGTTCCCCGCGAACTTCAAAGCACTCTCAATGGAATCAAACATCCATTCGTCTCCGAATGGAAGATCAGGATCCACTGGCTCGAATTCGTATACATCGATGAACCCGGGGGTTCCGTTGTCAAGGACCTCGCAAAGGCGAACCCTCCAGGAACTGGGCTTGTTGCGCTCGATGGAGACATAGCGAATCACAAGCTGATCCATCTCATATCGCTCAGGGAGAAGCTGTTCAATGTCGCGCCCAGCGGCCAGATAGGTTGTTACGTCCAGATCAACCAGATAGCGCATCCCTCCTCCCAGAGGCGAGTCCCCATTTCGATACGAGACCTCGGCCAGAGAATCCGGGTATCGGAAGCCTGCGCCTCAGTTGTTGCCCTTTGGTTTCCCGGGCCGGGACGGGCGCAGGACTACTATAGTGCAGTAGTGGAACGTCATCGATCGCGCTTCCGCCCCGGCTCAATCCAGCACCACGACAAACGTCGTCACAAGCGCCAGCGGCCTGACCCTTGCCCCGACCCGTCGCAGCTCGACCAGGCCGTAACCCTCCATGAGCCGGAGCGTGCGCGACAGACTCGGCACCTTTCGACCACAGATTCCGGACAGTTCGGTGAGCGAGCGCGGCTGCAGCTTGTGCAGGGTGCGCAGAAGTTCACGATTCTCATCACAGAGCACCGCCGCCAGAGATGAAAGCGAAGGAAAGGTGATCACATCGGATCGCCCCTGCGGTGGTGCGCTGCGTTGCCGTCGCTCACCACTGATGATGCAGCGCCGCGGCGAGGGCGTAGCGGGAAAGGCGGGGGGTCTCGAATCGAGCACGGCAGTCCTGCTTGCCTGGAACCAGCGCCATCATCGCGCAACGCCCGCACCGGCGCTTGAACAAACAACGCATTCTTCCGTGCGCCGGCGCTAGGGAGTGGGAGCACGCCTTGTGCCTTTCCAGGCACGGACAAGAACGGCGCGCTCGGCGGCAGTGAGCAGCGACTCCTCCGCACCGACGCCGATCAGCGCATGCTGCAGGCAGGCGGCCGCCCGTGACCAGCTGGCGTTGAACACGGGCTCTCCCTCGTCTTCGATGAACGCGCCCTCCCCCGCCGTGTCGCGTGCGTGCCTGCGCAACGCGGCATGCAGGATCGAGGGCGCGGCGCCCACCGGCGACCGGGACGCATGCGCCCCCATTGCGAGGACGCCGGCATGCTCCTCGCCGATGAACGGCGAGCCGGGGTCAACGCGGGCAAGCCATCTATCCCAGGCCGCATTGTGTACAGCCGCTGCCTGCGCATCGACCTGCTCGCCCAGAGCGGCGATCACTGTTACCGAAAGACCCGGAATAGCGTTCAGCAATTCAACGACGGCTTCGCCGCTGCTACCGAAAAGCATCGCCAACGGCAGCGCCTCCAGAACATCCACGGCAGTCGCACGGGTGTAGCCGGCGTGGACGAGCGGCTGCTCGGCTGCCGAACGCAGTACGCGGACCTTCAACAGCCTGCCCGGCCATTTCGCAACGATCACCGAATGCATGTGGTGATCGACAACGATCCACGGCGGGCGGTCGTCCGGGCGATCGACGCGCTGCCCGGCAGCGGCGGCCGCCATCGGGCCTTCCTCACCATCGGCCACATAGACGAGGCCCACGGCCCCCACTTCTTCAGGCGGGCAAGCCGAGCCGCCCGCAGGCGGTTCGCCGGACAAATGGTTGATGTTGGCCATGTGATTCGATCCATTGATCCTGCACACCGGCGCAGCAGACCGGGCGCACAGGGGGCGGCGAGCCAGGCCTGCCTCGGCTCGACCGCGTCCCGCTCAGTGCGCCAGGGCGAAATCCAACCCCGCACACACCGCTGCCACCTGGGCGTCGTTGCATTCCTGCGGGTTGGTGCGCGGGCTGTCCGGGTACACCTCGGTGGTGGTGGCATACAGCGCATCGGTGAAGCCAGCACATGCACCAATGGAACGCGACTCGCCCCACACCACGCCCAGCGACTGCAGCGGCATGCCCACCAGATTGCCCTCGGCGTCGGCAGGGGCAATGTGGGTGATCGGGGCCACGGCGGCGATCAACGCCTTCTGGAATTCGTGCTGCGGGTCTTCGCTGTTGCCGATCACATAGAAGCCATCGGGGATTGTGTCGCGCTCGAACGGCTTGCCGTCGCGGGCGCAACGGGCCGGGTCGAACTCGTGCAGGTCGCTGTCGGTGGTCTCGTGCAGGTCCAGGTGGACCCGGATGCTGGCCTTGCGCTCGGCCACCCAGCGCATCAGCGAGGCGGCTTCTTCGATCAGGCCGCCGTCACGGAAACTACGGTTGGGGTCGATGGCATTGGGATTCCAGCGCTGGATGCGCTCGTAGCCCCACGGGCTCACGCACGGGGCCACGATCAGGTTGAAGCGGCCCAGGTAACGCTCGGCATGCTGTTCCAGGAACTGCAGGGCGCCATGCACGCCGCTGGTTTCGTAGCCATGCACGCCGCCGGTGACCAGCGCGGTGGGCAGGGCCGGGTTCCAGTCGTGGTTCACCACCGCAAACAGCGGGTAGTGGTCCGGGGCGTAGTCAAGCTGGCCGTACTGCACCACGTCGAAACGCTCGTCCAGCCGCTCCAGCGCGGTCACCACGTCTTCGTGGTAGCTGCGCTGCCGCTGCTGGCGGGCCCGCCACTGCGCGCGTTCGGCGTCGCCCCAGGGCTGTCCGGGGGTGCCGATCGGGTAGAACTGCGCAACGGTCATCTCAAGCTCCAGAAGTCGGGGTGCGGTGGTACAGCCGACCATTTTAAGCCTTGTGGCCCGATCGTTGCTGCCCCCGCGCCCCGCCTTCATACGGCCGGCTTCATCTGGTTGTAAAATCAACGGTTTTTGGCCCCCACCCCCTTGATGGCGAACGCAGCGCAGCCGGTCCTGGGTGGACCGGACTTCCTCCGTCTGCTCGCCCGTCTCAGCGACGGCGCGATGCCGGCCTCCAGTCCCGCCCTGACCGATCGCCTCGGTCAGTGGGTGGACTGGAGCCGTGCCGTGGCCCTTGCGGGCGCGCTCGATGGCCGCCTGGCTGAACCGGCCGAGGCCGCCGAAGCGCTGGATGATCTGCTGGCCGACTGCGCTCAAGCCGAAGCGAGCCTGTTGGCCTCGCTGAGCGAGGATGCCGAGGCCGAGCGCTTGCTGGACCTGGCCGAGGCCGCTGCGGCACCCAACTTCGCTTCGCTGCGGCAGCGCTACCGCGTGCTGCAGCAGGCCATCCAGACCGCCACCGGTCGCTTGCGCGGCCGCCTGCGTGACCAGCTGGTGCTGGCATCACCGGAGCTGGCGCGGCTGGCCGAGGTCGATGCGGTGATGGAACAGACCTTGAGCCCGCGCGAGCACAGCCTGCTCGCCACCGCCCCAGCAGTGCTGGGTGCCCGATTCGAACGCGTGCACGGCCAGCCCGGCTGGCGCGCGTCCTTCCGCCACGACATGCGCACGCTGCTGCTCGCCGAGCTGCAACTGCGCTTCCACCCGATCCAGGGGCTGCTTGCCGCCCTGCGCTCACACTGACCGGAACACCATGTCCAGAACTGTTTTCCACGTCCTTGTCTTCCTTGCTGGCCTGCTGGCCGTGTGCTGGATCGGTGTCGGCTATGTCTCGGTTCACCCGCTGGGTGCGGCCGTGGCAGCGATCATTGCGGCCTGCTACATCGCCGGTGGCGTGGAGCTGTACCGCTACCGGCAGGCCAGCAATGGCCTGCGCGCGGCGCTCAATGACGTTTCGCTGGCCCAGGACAGCCTGGCGCCGTGGCTGGAGCGTGTGCCGCTGGGCCTGCGCAACGCCGTGCGCCTGCGCGTGGAAGGCGAGCGCACCGCCCTGCCCTCGCCGGTGCTGACCCCCTATCTGGTGGGCCTGCTGGTGCTGCTGGGCATGCTCGGCACGCTGCTGGGCATGATGGACACCCTGCGCGGCACGGGCCTGGCCCTGCAGAGCGCTACCGACATGGCGGCCATCCGCGGCTCGTTGGCCTCGCCGGTGCAGGGCCTGGCCGTGGCCTTCGGCACGTCCATCGCCGGTGTCGCCAGTTCGGCCATGCTGGGCCTGCTGTCGGCGCTGCTGCGCCGCGACCGCCTGCAGGTGGTGCAGCAGCTGGACCGCGCCATCGCCACTGACCTGCATCCGTATTCGCAAGCCTGGCAGCGCGCCGAGTCGCTGCGCCTGCTGCAGTCGCAGTCCGCTGCGCTGCCTGCGCTGGTCGATCGCCTGCAGGTGATGACCAGCACCTTTGAACAGCACAGCGCGGCCGCCAATGAGCGCCTGCTGGCCGGTCAGGCCGAGTTCCTGACGCAGAGCCAGGCGTTGCAGGAGCGCCTGGCCACCTCGCTGCAACAGTCGCTGCGCGAAGGTGCCGAAGCCAGCGCCGCCGCCATCGGGGGCGCGCTGCAACCGATGGCCGAAACCACCTTGGCTGGCCTGGCCAGCCACGGCCAGGCGCTGCATTCGCGCGTCGAACAGGCCGTACAGCAGCAGTTGAACGGCCTGGCTGAGGGCTTCGAGCGCAGCCGCGTGGCCACCGAGGCCAGCTGGGCCAACGTCGTGGCCGAACAGACCGGGGCGCAGCAGGCACTGGTTGCCGAACTGCGCCAGCACCTGCAGGCCTTCAGCGAAGGCCAGAGCGCGCAGAGTGAAGCCCTGGTGGTGCGCATCGGCGAGCGTCTGCAGGCCGACGCCAGCGGCAACGCCGACGCCTGGCGCGCCGCTGCCGAACAGCAGCATGCGTTGAACAGTGAACTGGTCGAGCGTCAGCAGCAGGCACTGCAGCGTGCCAGCAGCCATCTGGACGAACGTGCGCAGACGCTGCTGCAGGCGATGGATGAGCGTCACGCCGCCGGCCAGTCGCTGCTGCAGGACCACGAACAACAGCGCCTGCAGGACTGGCAGGCTGCACAGGCCGCCACCGCCACGGCGCATGCCGAACTGCAGGCGGGCCTGGATGCGCGCGAACAGCAGCGCCAGCTGCGTTGGGACGCGGTGAGTACCGAGCTGCAGCAGGCGCATGCCGCGTTGCAGGCTCAGCTGGTGGCCGCTGACGAACAGCGCCTGCAGCGCTGGAGCGATGCGTTGCAGAATGTTTCGACCAACCTGGCCGAGCGCCTGCAGGCCGATGGCGAGCGCTTGTCCATGCAGCAGCAGCAGGTGTGCGACACGCTGGCGCAGACCGCGCAGCAGATCGGCGAGAACGGACGCGCACAGGCCAGCGCCACGCTGGCCGAAGTGTCCACCTTGTTGCAGACCGCGGCTGAAGCGCCGAAAGCCGCGGCCGAGGTCATCAACGAACTGCGCAGCACCCTGTCTGAAAGCCTGGTGCGCGACAACGCGATGCTGGAGGAGCGTGGCCACCTGCTGGCCACGGTGCAGACCCTGCTGGAGGCGATCAACCACGCCTCGCACGAGCAGCGCACGGCCGTGGACGCGCTGGTCGGTGGTTCGGCTGAACTGCTGGAACGCGTCGGCAACCGCTTCACCGACCACATCGCCGCCGAGACCGGCAAGCTCGATGGCATCGCCACCCTGCTCAACGGCAGTGCCGGTGAGGTGGGTCAGCTGGCCGGCACCTTCGGGTCTGCGGTCGAGCAGTTCGGCACCGCCTCGGCGGAGCTGTCGGGACGCCTGGAGCAGATCGGCGGTGCGTTGGATGCCTCGCTGGCGCGCAGCGATGAGCAGCTGGCGTACTACGTGGCACAGGCGCGCGAGGTGGTCGACCTCAGCCTGCTGTCGCAGAAGCAGGTGATGGAAGAACTGCAGCAGCTGGCCGCGCGCCGCGGCAAGGCCGGCAGCGCATGAGCGACGAGCTGGAGGTCGATGGCGGCTCGCACGCCCCGATCTGGGCGGCATTCGGCGATCTGATGTCGGTGCTGCTGGGTGCGTTCGTGCTGATCCTGGTCGGCGTGGTTGCCGCGCAGCTGGAGCTGTCGCAGCGGCTGGACCAGGAGGTCAAGCAACGCCAGGCCGAGGCCAAGCGCCTGCAGACGCTGGAACAGGCGTTGGCTGGCCCGCTCGCCGCCGGACGGGTGACGCTGGTGGATGGCCGCATCGGCATCAGCGGCAACGTGTTGTTCGCGCTGAACTCCGACCAGCTGCAGCCGGAAGGCCAGGAGCTGCTGCGCAGCCTTGCCACGCCGCTGGCGGCGTATCTGGGTTCGCGCGAAGAAATCCTGATGGTCAGCGGCTTCACCGATGACGCGCCGGTGCGCGAAGGCAACCGCCGCTTCGCCGACAACTGGGAGCTGTCCGCACAGCGCTCGCTGACGGTGACCCGTACCCTGATCGCCGACGGCGTACCGGCCGATGCGGTGTTCGCCGCCGCGTTCGGCAGCGAGCAGCCGGTCAGCTCCAATGCCAACGAAGAAGGCCGCGCGCGCAACCGCCGCGTGGAGATCGCGCCGATTCCCAAGCCCAAGGCGGCTGCACCGGGCGAAAAGAGCGGCGATGGCAGCTGAGTCCTCGCCATTGGATGGATTGCGTGCGCTGGTGCGCGATCTGGATGCCAGCTCGCATGCGCTTGCGCACTATCCGCAGGTGCCGATGCTGGACGACGTGCGCCGCGAGTGGTCCGAACTGCGCAGCGAACTGCAGGTACGCCGCTCGCTCCGCACCGAGGCCCCGGCCGACGGCGGCCCGCTGAACTCGGCAGTGCTGGTGCAGCGCATGCTGGATACGATGCAGGCGACCAGCCCCGGGTATCTGCGCCACTTCATCGACTACGTCGATACGCTGTCTTGGCTGCAGGCGTTGCAGGATGGTGCAGCCAGCAGCGGTGATACGGCAAAGCCCAAGCGCACGCGCAAACCCCGCAACGCGGGTTGAGTGTACGTTGACGCCGACCTGGATCGGCGATTCTGGTAGAGGCCAACCTTGATTGGCGCTTCTCCATCAATGCGACGCATCGACAATTCGGCGCCGCGCATGCCGACCAAGGTCGGCATCTACCTTGCCCCTGAAGCTCCTTGTAGAGCCGAGCCCATGCTCGGCTGCACCCGAAAGCAGCCGAGCATGGGCTCGGCTCTACAGGTCTGCGCCTCACAACAACTGAACATGTCACCAGACAGTCATCTGTCTAGCGCACCATTTTCACGTTGATCGAACGGCGCCTCCGGCGCCCGCGATCGCATCGCGTCTTCCCCCTTTCATCTGCCTGAGCTCCGCTTCCATGCGGGGGCTCGCGCCTGCCTGAGTGCCTGTTCCATGACCAAGACCCTGTTGGCTGCTGCGTTGTCCCTTGCCCTTGCGCCGACCGCATGGGCGCAGCAGGCGCCGTCGGCCACCGACCTCGATGCCGTTTCAGTCATCGGCAGTGGCGAGGCACGCCAGGTGCAGCGCATCACCCGCGAGAACCTGGACATCCTGCCGCCAGGCACCAGCCTGCAGAAGACACTGAACCTGCTGCCCGGCGTCAACGCGCAGTCGGCCGACGCGCTGGGTACCAACGAACAGTCGATGACCCTCAGCCTGCGCGGCTTCAACGCCACCCGGCTGGGCTACACATTGGACGGCGTACCTCTGGGCGATGGCGCGTACAACAACTACAACGGCCTGACCATCAACCGTGCGTTGATCAGCGAGAACATGGCAGGCGCCGAACTCGCGGTGGGCATCGGCAGCCTCGGCACGCCATCCACCAGCAACCTCGGCGGCACCATTTCCTATACCTCCGACCGACCGGCGCAGGAACTGGGCGGCCGCGTGGTGCAGACCTTCGGCAGCGATGCCAACCGCCGCACCTTCGTGCGCGTGGACAGCGGCGAGTACAACGGATTCTCCGGCTACGTGTCGGGCATGAACGCGGTCTCGGACCTCTGGAACGACCAGACCGCGTACAACACATCCACCACCAGGCAGTTCAATGCCAAGGGCGTGTGGAACTTCGGCAGCGGCCAGATCACCGGCTTCGTCGACACCTCGCGCACCAGCCAGGCGGACTACTTCTACCTGTCCAAGGACGAGATGTCCCGCGGCCTGGGCTGGGACTGGGGCGGCTACGCACCGGACTGGAACAAGGCCGTGGCCAAGGCCTACTGCAACACCGCCAGCCTCAACGCGAAGAAGTGCGACAACAGCGGTCCTGACAAGGACGCCGACGGTGCGTTCACTGCCGGGCAGATCCTGCGCGATGACAACCTGTACTATCTGGCCGGCGACTTCTTCCTCGCCGACGGCTTCACCCTGCGGGCGCTGGCCTACCACCACGACGACCGTGGCGAAGGCCACAACTGGAACAGCGGCGCGTGGTCGAACAAGGGCACTGCGCAGGAAATCCCGATCATCTTCCGCAACACCATCTACACCATCGACCGCGATGGCGGCACGCTGTCGTTCGATTGGGAGCTGGGTGCGCACCGCATCGAAGGTGGCGTCTGGTACGAACGCAACACCAGCAGCGCCGAGCGCTACCAGACCGCGGTGGACGGACCACGCGACCTCAGCGTTATGAACACCCTGCCCTCGGATGTGGGTGTGTTCGCCCAGCGCACGCGTTGGAAGACCCACCAGTTCTTCCTGAAGGACACCTGGCGCCTGCTTGACGACCGTTTGACGCTGGAGTTCGGCGCCAAGAGTCCGCGTGCCACCTCCGACGCGCAGGCACTGCCCGGCGATGCGAGGACACCGATCTCGCCGAGCTCGAACAACCAGTTCGCCACCGGCTCGCTGAAGGCCAGCAAGAACTTCCTGCCCAGTGTCGGCGCCAACTTCCGCCTCAGCGAGCATCACGAAGTGTTCGCCAGCTACGCCGAGAACATCGCCATGTTCCAGGGCGGCTTCAAGCTGGGCCCGCAGGCGGTCAGCCAGGCCACCTGGAACGCACAGGGCAACCTGAAGCCGGAGGAATCACGCTCGCTGGAAGCGGGGTATCGCTTCGTCACCGACACCCTGCAGGCATCGGTCGCTGCCTACAGCGTGCGCTTCGACAACCGCCTGCTGCAGTACAACCCCTGCGACTCGCGGCAGCCGGTCGGACCGACCTGCGGCAACCGCTTCTACAACGTCGGCGGCGTCGACAGCCGCGGTGCCGAACTGACCGTGCTGTGGACACCGAACGAGCACTTCAGCTGGTACACCTCGGCGTCGCTGAACCGCTCGACGTATGCCTCCAACTACATCCAGGCGGGCGTCGAGCAGCAGATCAAGGGCAAGGTCCAGACCGACACGCCCAAGCAGCTGCTGGCCACCGAGATCACCTGGCGCGACAACGGCTGGTTCGCCAGCCTGCGCGGCAAGTACACCGGCGAGCGCTTCTACACCTATACCAATGACCAGGGCTTCGGCGGCTTCACCGTGTTCGACCTGGCCGGTGGCTACGATTTCGGCCAGGTTGGCTTCGCCAAGGGCATGCGCCTGTCGCTGAACGTCACCAACCTGGGTGACAAGCGCTACGCCAGCAACCTGGATTCGAGCGTATTCGCACCCAGCGACCCGTCGGGCAAGCTGTATGTGTTCCATGCGTCGGCACCGCGCCAGGTGTTCGGTACCATCGACATCCGCTTCTGATCACCGGCCGAGGAGTCCATTGATGTCCGCAACTGCCCTGCTGTTGGCCGCGCTCTCGGTCAGCGGCTACAACGCACCGCATGAAGCCCGCGGCATGCCACCACGCGCGGTGGACGTGGGCAGCTTCACCTACGTGGACAAGGGATTGGTCGCCGCCGGGCGATTGCCGGCCGGCACGGTGGACTTCCTCGGCGATACGCTGGGCTCGTTCTCGTCGTTGGCGATACAGCCGGGCACGTGGCGGCGCACCGCGCGGGGCTACCAAGGGGTGCTGTGGACGCTGCCCGACCGCGGCCGCAACGATCCGGAGGCCGGCCTGTTCTACGACTACGCCGGCCGCCTGGAACGCATGAAGCTGCGCATCGAATGGCCGCAGGGAACGGCCAAGGGCTTCGGCGTGGTGACGATGACGCCCGACAAGGGCCTGGTGCTGAAGGACTACAACGGCCAGCCCTTCACCGGTGCAGACCCGGGTGATCACACGATCAACCAGCGTGGCGTGGTGCTGCCCTCGCCCGCCGTTGGCGCGGGGGCCGGCAAGGTCGCCCTCGATGCGGAATCCCTGCAGTTCACTGCCGACGGCCACTTCTACATCGGCGACGAGTACACCGCCAACGTCTACTACTTCGATGCACAGGGCCAGCTGCAGGGAGTGATCGTGCCGCCGCTGGCGATCCGACCACAACGTGATGGCAAGCCTGCCTTTGGATCGTTGGCCGCGCCGCAGACCGGGCGCCGCAACAACCAGGGCGTGGAAGGCATGAGCCTGTCGCCCGACGGCACACGGCTGTTTGTTGCCCTGCAGAGTGCCTTGATCCAGGACAGCGCGCCGGGCAATGCCGCCGGCCGCATCAATACCCGCGTGCTGGTCTACGACGTGTCCACCAACCCGACGCCGACGCAACCGGTCGGCCATCACGTGATGATCCTGCCCGCCTATGCCCATGACGGCAAGGGCAAGCTCGACCGTACCGCTGCACAGAGCGAGCTGCGTGCATTGGACAACGAGCGCTTCCTGATGCTGGCCCGCGATGGCAATGGCCTGGGCAAGGATGGCGATGACCCGATCGTGTACAAATCGGTGCTGCTGGTGAACGTGGCGCAGGCGTCCAATCTGGCGGATACGGAATATGAGACCGGCACGGCATCGGTGCTGGCCGATCCGGCTGATGCGATCTTGAAGACCGGTATCGTGCCCGCCCAGGTCAAAGAGGTGCTGAACCTGCTCGACCGGCCACAACTGGCCCGGGCTGGGCTGGACCTGGATACAGGGCGCGGCCCGCACCCGGGACTGCTGTCGGAGAAGTGGGAGGCGATGGACGTGTTGCCGGCGCTTGATCCAGAGCACCCGAATGACGTACTGCTGCTGATCGGCAACGACAACGACTTCATCGCCCGCAGCTGCCGCATGCAGGGCGAGCACTGCGACAGCGCGTACGACAACGACAACCGGGTACTGGTGTATCGGCTAACCCTGCCGCAGCCGCTACCCGTCACGCCACGATAGATTCTGTAGAGCCGAGCCCATGCTCGGCTGCTCTGCACGGAATGTTCCCGCATTGAGCAATAAGCCGAGCATGGGCTCGGCTCTACAGAGTGCATTCCTACCCGCGCAGCGTGGCGCCACCATCCACGTACAGGTCACTCATCGCCACGTGCCCGGCCTGCTCGGACAGCAGGAACATCACCGCCTGTGCGATGTCCTCCGGCGTGGCCAGCTTGCGCAACGGAATGCCGGCCTTGTAGGTGGCCGGATTGCCAGCAATCACCCGCGCCGCGCCTTGCTCGTCTTCCCACATGCCAGTCTGCATCGGGGTCAGCGTGGAGCCAGGCGCAACGATATTGCAACGGATGCCCAGCGGCGCCAGCTCCAGGCCCAGGCAGCGGGTGAACATCGTCGCCGCCGCCTTCGAGGCCGCATAGGCGGCCATGCCGTGCCGTGGCACACCCGCCGCGTTGGAGCTGACGGTCACGATGGCGCCTTGCCGGCGCGGTGACATCACCCGCGCCAGTGCACGACCGACATGGAACACACCATCGGCATTGACCGCGAATACCCTGCGCCAATCCGCGTCGCTGGTGTCCACGACTTCGCCGACATGCAGCACGCCGGCCACACTGGCTGCCAGCGTGATCGGTCCCACCGTGGCTTCCACCTGGTCGACCAGGGCGTCCACCGCCGCACCGTCGGTGACGTCGAGTGCGAAGGCCTGCACGCGCCCATCGTCGATCGCCAGCGCAGGCCGCTCACGATCGGTTGCCACCACCCGGCATCCTGCGTCCAGCAGCTGCCCCACCAGTGCCGCGCCGATACCGCCCGCTGCGCCGGTGACCAGCGCCACGTTTCCTTCAAAACCGGTCAACTGCACGTTGCATTCTCCTGTTGCCTGTCCCATTGCTGCAGACGCGCCGACAACCACGGTGCCAGCTGTGCCACGGCATCGCGACCGGTCAGTTCGGCGTGCAGGAACGGCAGCTCGATGGCGTCCACCTGCAGCGCATGGGCCTTCCACAGCGCGGACTGCAGTTGCGGCCTTGCCTGATGATCGCGTCCGGCGCGCACATGCGCCAGCGTTCCCACGAAGGGTCGGTGCTGGTGTTCGCGGATCAATCGATTGGTTCCGGTCACCGCCCGCACTACGCCGTCGAGCACCACCTCGGGCAGGCTGCCCAGCGCGCTGCCGCCGCGCCGAAGGAAGGCGAGGATGCGCGCGCGGTCGTCCAGCTCAGGATGCGCGTCCGGATCATGCCCTGCGATGGCCAGCAGCGCCCGCAGCGCGGCAATCGGGTCGGGCTCTGGTTCGGCACGCCAGCACTCGCTGGGATAGGCATCGAGCAGCACCAGTTCGCCGACCTCGCGGCCGATGTCGTGCAGGCGAACCGCCATCGCCTGCGCGAGGATGCCGCCCACCGACCAGCCGAGCAGGTGGATCGGCCCCTGCGGCTGCAGCGTGATCACCCGCTGCACATAGTCATTGGCCATGGCCTCGATGCTGCCTGGCAGGGGTTGCGCAGGATCCAGCGCGGGTGATTGCAGGCCGTACACCGCGCGCGTTGGCTGCAGCGCCCGGGCAAGCGCACGATAGTTCCATGCAATGCCCCCGGCCGGGTGCAGCACGAACAAGGGCGCCACGGTTGGCTCGTCGGACGCAGACAACGCAATCACCGGTCCCAACGCGTGATCGGCATGTGCAGGCGGCTCGGCAATGCGTGCCGCCAGCGCGGCAACGGTTGGCTGCGCGAACAGCGCGCCGAGACCCAGCTCGCAACACCAGCGCTGCTCGATGGCCAGCAGCAGGTGCACGGCCGACAGCGAGTCGCCTCCGAGACTGAAGAAATCCACGTCGACGGCCACCGGCGATTCACGCCCCAGCGACTGCGCGAACAACCCGGCCAGTTCCTGCTCCAGCGGCGTGCGCGGCGCCTGCCCCGCGACCTTCTGTTGCGGCGGCTTCGGCAGCGCAGCCCGATCCAGCTTGCCATTGGCCGTCACCGGCCACTGATCCACGCCGACGAACGCAGACGGCACCATGTAGTCCGGCACCCGTGTCAGCAGATGACTTCGCAGCACGGCTGCATCGGCCAGGGCCATGGGCACATAGGCGACCAGCCGCGCCTCGCCGGGAAGATCATCGCGCAACAGTACTTCCACCCGGTCCATGCCAGGCAACTCGCGCAACGCCGCTTCGATCTCGCCCAGCTCGATGCGCAGGCCGCGCAGTTTCACCTGGTGGTCGCTGCGCCCCAGGTACTCGACAGCACCGTCGGCCCGCCAGCGCGCCACGTCGCCAGTGCGATAGATGCGCTCCCCCGGCAGGAACGGATCGGCCAGGAAGCGCTCGGCCGTCAGGTCATCGCGACCGAGGTAGCCGCGCGCCAACTGCACACCGCCAAGGTAAAGGTCACCTGCCACGCCCACCGGCACGGGCTGCATCCGTGCGTCCAGCACATACAGCCGGGTGTTCCAGACCGGGAAACCGATCGGCACCGGGCGCGAGCAATCATCGGCCGACGCCGGCCACCAGCTCACATCCACTGCCGCCTCGGTCGGCCCGTACAGGTTGTGCAGTTCGGATTGCATTCTCGCGTGGAAGCGATCGCGGAGCGTGGCGTCCAGCGCCTCGCCACTGGTGAACACGCGCCGCAGCCGCAGGTCCTGTGAGGCCGGTGCCGCCAGGAACGCATCCAGCATCGACGGCACGAAATGCGCGGTGGTGATGCCATGCACACGGATCAATCGCGCCAGCTCGGTCGGGTCGCGGTGCGCGTCCGGCCCCGCCAGCACCAGCGTCGCGCCGCACAGCAGTGGCAGGAAGAATTCCCAGACCGATACGTCGAAGGTTGCCGGGGTCTTCTGCAGAATCCGGTCGTCGGCGCCGATGCCGTAGTGCTCGCGCATCCACAGCAGGCGATTGACGATGGCGCGATGCTCGATCACCACGCCCTTGGGCTCGCCGGTCGAACCGGAGGTATAGATCACATAGGCCGCGTCGTCGCCCATCGGGCCGGGCCAGGGTGCGGCGAAGCTCACATCGGTCCACTGATCCGGCGGCAGCACCGTTACGTCTGCCAACCGGGATTGCGCGCTGCTCTCTGCCAGCACACAGACCGGCTGCGCCGACGCCAGGATGCGCGCCAGGCGCTCCGCCGGATGGGCAAGGTCGAGTGGCAGGTACGCGCCACCTGCGCGCAGTACCGCCAGCAGCGCCACCACCAGTTCCAGCGAACGCGGCAGCGCTACGGCGACGATGGTGCCCGGCCCCACGCCCAGCGAACGCAGCTGCGCGGCCAGGGCGAAGCTGCGCGCCTCCAGCGTGGCATGGTCCAGCGTCGTATCGCCGAACACCAGCGCCGGTGCTGACGGATCACGGTCCATGCCCTGCTGCAGCAGTTCGACCAGGGTGGTGTCAGGCAGCGGATGGGTGGTGGCATTGAAGCCATGCACGAGCTGTTTGGATTCTTCCGGCGTGGCCAGCGGCACCGCCGCGATGTCTTCGGCCTGCAGCGCCGCCGACACGAAATGCAGCAGCCGCCGGGCATGCGCCTTCACCTCGTCCAGATCGTACAGGGCGGGGTTCGCTTCAATCTCCAGATCCAGCAGGGTCTGTCCATCGCCACGGAAGCCCAGTGTCAAATCGTCCACCGGCCCGGTGCTCAGCACCTCCAGCGAGGCCCGCACACCCGGCAGCGCCAGCGGCTTGTAGAAGGGCTGTACGTTGATCAACGGCCCATGCAGGCGGTGCTGTGCGCCGACCAGCCCAAGGTCACGACGCAACTGCTCGCCACGGTAGCGGCCATGCTTGCGGCCCTGGCTAAGCTGGCGCCCGATGCGCCGGCAGAATTCCTCGACGCTGTCCTCGCCGCCCGCCACCCGCAGCGGCAACACGTTCATCACCATCGCCGGCACCCGCGCCGCGACGCTGCCCAGCCGCGCCATGTAGGGCACGCCGAGCACGACTTCCTCGGATGCGCTCATGCGGCGCACATACTCGGCGGCCAATGCAGCGAGCACATCCGGCCACGGCTGCAGCCACGATGCCGAAACCTGCAGCAGGCGCTCGCGGAAGGATGCGTCCACCGGCTGCACCCAGCGCACGGCATCGTCACTGGCAGCGGCGTTTCCGGCCAGGCCAGCGCAGGCCGGCGCGCCCTGCAGTGCCTGCAGCCACCACTGCCTGTCCGCGTCGCGGCGCGCATCGCTGCGATAGCTGGCATCGTCGGCCAGCACGCCCGCCAGCGCAGGCAACGCGCTACCGGTGCGACCCGCATACAGTGCGCAGACACGGTCAGTGAACAGCGCCATGCCATAGCCATCGGTGGCCAGGTGATGCACGCGCAGGTACCAGGCCCAGCGCTGGCCACCCAGGTTGAACAGCACCTGCTGGCTCAGTCGGTCGCGGGTGGGATCGACCGCGCTGCAGCGATCAGCCTGCATCGCGGCGCGTACCGTCTGCTGCGGATCAGCCGCAGCAGCGACATCGCGCAGCTGCAGAGATGGCACCCACGTGGATTCGTGCCATTGCACCGGCTGGCCATCCTCGGCCTCGGCGAAACGCAAGGCCAGCGCCTCGGCCTCGGCGGCGGCCTGGTTGGCGGCGGCAGTGAACGCCACCACATCCAACGGACCCTCGATCCACACCGCATGCGCGGTATTGAATGCAGGGTTTTCCGGTGCCAGCCGCTGGGCAAACCACAGCCCGGCCTGCGCCTCGGTCAGCGGCAGCGGCGCTCCGTTCATGCTGTCTGTGCGGCCTGCAGCTGCTGCACCATCGCCCACCACTGGCGCAGCGTGGTGTGTTCGGCCAGCTGCGAAAATTCCAGTGGCAGCCCGGTGTTGCCCCAGGCCAGCACCAGCCCCAGCATGCGCATCGAATCCAGGTCCAGATCGATCAGGTTGTCATCGTCGCCGATGTCAGCCGCCTGGCAATCCAGTACGCGGGCGACGTCGGCGCGCATGCGCTCCAGGGTCAAGGCTTCGGTCGTCGCTTTCATCACAATCCCTCCAGCAACTGATCGGTGGTCATCGGTACGCCGCAGGTGCGGGCGATCCAGTGCAGCGCCTGATCGTGGTCGGCACGCGAGAAATCGGCCACGGCATCGGCAGCGATGAAGGTTTCGATGTCGCGCTGGAACGCCTCCACCGCCGTGGCGGTGCATCCGATGTGCGCGTAGACGCCGGTGATCAGCAGCTGATCACGGCCACGCACGCGCATCAGCGTCTCCAGATTGCTGCGCTGGAATGCGCTGTAGCGGTGCTTGACCAGCACATGCTCGCCCGATGCCGGTGCCAGCGCGTCGATGATCGGCTCGTGGTCGGCACGACGGCCCATGCCTGGACCCCACAGGTCTGCCTGCAGGCCGCGGTCACGGCGGTCCTGGTCGCCATGCTGGGCGGTGTAGAACACCGGAATGCCGTGCGTGCGGCAATGTCCCAGCAGTCGCGCGATATTGTCCACTGCTGGACGCAGCGGCGCGTTTCCCGCATCAAAGGCGGCGAGGAAATAGCGCTGCATGTCGTGCACCAGCAAGGCAACACGATCACGCTGGGGACGCCAGGCACCACGCGCCTGCGGCAGTTCCGGGGCGGTCGGCAGGGAATACGGGGCAATACGGGGCAGCGCCATCAGCGCGTTCCTCCTGTCTGTTGCAGATGACGCGCACGCAGCTGCGCGCGCAGTTCACGGCGGCTGATCTTGCCAACCGCCGTGGTATCGAAGCTGTCCACGAAAACAATCTGATCGGGCACCTTGAACGCGGCCAGCCCACGTCCGCGCATCCACGCCTTCAGCGCCGGTGCCTTGATCGCCTCGCCCTGCTGGATCACGAAGGCACAGCTGCGCTCGCCCAGATAGTCGTCCGGAATGGAAACCACGGCGGCATCGAACACACTGGCATGGGCCAGCAGATGGTCTTCGATCTCCTCGGCGGAGATCTTCTCGCCGGCCCGGTTGATGTGGTCGCCGGCACGACCCTGCACCACCAGGTAGCCCCCGGGCAGCTGCTGCACGCGGTCGCCGGTGCGATAGAAACCATCGTCGGTGAACGAGCGCGCATTCGCCGCCGCATCGTTGTGGTAGCCGCGGATGGTATACGGGCCACGCGTGAGCAGATGGCCAACCTCGCCTGCGGTAACAGGCCGGTCATGGTCATCGACCACGAGTACTTCGTCATCGGCACTGATCGGCCGCCCCTGGCAGGCGACGATCAGTTCCGGCGGATCATCCAGCCGGGTGTAGTTGACCAGGCCTTCGGCCATGCCGAACACCTGCTGCAACGTGCAACCGAGGCCATCGATGACCCGCCGCGCGGCTTCCGGCACCAGCTTGGCGCCACCAACCTGCAGGACCTGCAGGCTGGACAGATCGTGCCTGCTGGTCGCCGCCGCCTGCGCCCACAGCAGTGCCAGCGGTGGTACCAGACCACAGCAGGTCACCTTCTCGCGCGCGATCAACGGGAATGCCGCATCCGGGCCGGGGCCCGGGCTGAGCACCACGCGGGCGCCGGCGTACAGCGCACCGAAGAAACCCGGTGAACTCATCGGGAAGTTGTGTGCCGCCGGCAGCGCGACCAGGTACACGCTGTCGCGGTCGATGCCGCAGATTTCGTTGCTGGCGCGGAACGAGTAGATGTAATCGTCATGCGTGCGCGGAATCAGCTTTGACAGCCCGGTACTGCCGCCGGAGATCTGCAGGAAAGCCACCGACTGCGGGTCAGGATCGGCCGGCAGCTGGCTGCGGTCGCCCTGCAGCGAGTCCAGCGCGACGAACTCGGCCGCGTCGCCATCGATCAACACGTGGCGCACCGCCGGCACCTCCACCTGCAGCGCACGCGCCAGGCCACGATGGTCGAAACCCTCATGTACATCGGTACTGATGTAGGCACTGGCCTCGGCCTTGCGGGCGAAGTGGGCCAGCTCGGTGATGCGATGCGCCGGCAGTGCGTACACCGGCACCAGCCCGGCGCGGAACAGACCGCAGATGGTGCTGATGAAACTGGCGGTGTTGCCCAGCTGCACCAGCACGCGCTCCCCGGATTGCAGGCCCAGCGCCAGCAGGCCGGCCCCGATACGCCCCGCCTCATGCCAGAGCTGCGCATAGCTCAAGCGCACATCGCCCGCCACTACCGCGATGTCATCGGCGTGGCGCTCGGCGCGTTCGCGCAGGAAACCGGGGAAGGTTTCGCCACGCCAATGACCTGCAGCCCGATAGCGCGCGACCAGCGCTTCGGGCCATTGCTGCTGCAGCGGCAGGTGGGAGTCAACGGCGGACGGCGTCATGCGGATACCTCGATCAGGGGCAGCGGGTCCTGCACGCCCAGTGCGTTCAACAGCGCAGCGAATTTGGCGCCGGTCTCGGCGACCTCGGCGGCAGGCTGCGAGTCGGCGACGATGCCGGCGCCGGCATACAGGCGCAGCTGGGTGCCCTGCAGGCGCGCGCAGCGGATCGCCACGTACCAGTCGCCGTCACCCTGTGCATCCAGCCAGCCCACGGCACCGGCATAGAAGCCGCGCGGCACCGGTTCCAGCGCACGGATGCGCTGCAGTGCCTCCATCCGCGGGGTACCGCAGACCGCCGGGGTGGGATGCAGCTCGGCCAGCAGGGTCGCCGCCGAGGTGGCAGCGTCCTTCAGCGTGGCGTGGATGCGCGTTCCCAGATGCCACATGCTGGCGGTAGCGTGCAGCACCGGGCGCGGCTGCGCCTCGATGTGGCTGCACCAGGGCGACAGGCCATCGACGATGGCTTCCACCACATGGCGGTGTTCATCGTGATCCTTTGCCGATGCCAGCAGCGCCTGTGCGGCGCGCTCGTCGGCCGCCGGGTCGGCACTGCGCCGGGCCGAACCGGCAAGCGGATGCGACAGTACCTGCGCACCGCGCTTGCGCAGCAGCAGCTCCGGCGTCGCCCCCACCAGCCACGCCGGTGCCTGGCCGACGTCCACCGGCAGTGGCACGGCGTAGGTCGCCACCGAAGGATCGGTGCCCAGGCGGGCCAGCAGCATTTCCGGCGACAGCGCCTGCTGCGTGTGCGCCACCAGGCTGCGCGCCAGTACCACCTTGTGCAGCGCCGGGTCGGGTGTGCGCATCACGCTGACCGCGTCGGCCACCGCCGCTGCATAGTCCTGCGCGGACGGCTCGGCGCTCAGCGCTCCGGCCAGCGCCGGCGCCGCCTGTGACTGCACAGGCAATGCCGGCAGCAGGCGCTCGGGCTGGTACAACGCATCATCGGCACGCGGCTCGAACGGCACCGCGCCGACCAGCAGGCCCGGGCCACCGCGCTGCTGCGCGAAGAACGTCGCCACGCGCTCGGCCAGCGTGGCCAGCGCGCCCGCCGGCAAAGGTGCGCGGCAGCCCCGCGCGTGCATCTGCTGATCGGCCTGCCGCAGCAGGAACAGCGATGCTTCAGCGGTGGGCTCCGGCAGCATCGACGCAGCCTCCGGCCACGCGCCCTGCATCAGGGAATCGTTCATGTCGTCTCCTTCATCCGATACGCCGCGGCCAGCACGCACAGCACCAGCAGCAATACGCCGACCAGCAGATAAGGCAGGCTGGCCCCGCCGCGATACAACAGGGTGCCGAGCATCGGCCCGGCCACCATGCCCAGTCCCTGTGCCGCCGCGACCGTGCCAGCCGCCGCACCCTGTTCGTGCGCCTGCACCGCATCGGCGGCCAACGCCTGGAACGAGGGAAACACGAAGCCCATGCCGAACGCCGCGAGCGCGTAGGCCGCGGGCAACTGCCAGGTCTGCTGCACCGCGGCCACCGACGCGAAGCCGATGCCAGCGATCAGTGCGCCGAGGATGATCCATCGTCGGGGATGCACGTCCAGCTTCATCACCAGCCCCTGCGCGAGGATCAGGCCCACACCCACTGCAGTCAGTGCGATGCCGGCCATGCGCGCGCCTTCGGCTGCATCCAGGCCGAAGCGATCGATGGCGAAGAAGCCGACCGTGACCTGGGCGATGGTGACCGACACCATCGCCACGAATGCAGCCATCTGCGGCAGGCGCAGCCGCGGGTCGAGGCGCGACAGTGGTACGCGCTCGCGGTTCTGCGCGGCAGCGACCGGTGGCGTGGCCGGCAAGCGCCAGGCCAGCAGGCCCAGCGCGAGCAGCGGCAACAGTGCCGCCACATACAGCGCCAGCGGCAGGTTCTTGTAGGCAAGCCATCCGGCAGCAGCTGGACCCAGCACCATTCCCAGCGCGTTGGCGCTGCCCAGGCGGGCGAGGAATTTCGCACGTTGGCCGGTGGGTGCCTTGTCGGCAATCAGCGCGGCAGCGGTCGGCGGCACTGCCGCGTAGAACAGGCCGATCAGGCCACGCGCCCCTACCAGCACCAGCACCGAGACCAGCACCGGCGGTATCGTCTGCAGTGCGACATCGATGAACACCGCAAGCGCGATGTAGACCACGGTGTAGGCACTCATCGCCAGCATCAGCACGCGCTTGCGGCCGATGCGGTCGCTGAGCTGGCCCCAGGGGCGAGCGGCCAGCATCCACAACACACCCGCGGCCGTGACCGACAGACCGGCATGCCATTCGGACAGGCCCAGCAGGCGGACCACCGGACCGATGACGGCGACGAAGGACATCATCGCCATGGTGCCGATCAGGGCTGCCAACACCAGCGCCGGCAAGCCGGGAACCACGGGACGTGCATGCATGGAACACCAACCGTAACCAAGGAGGGAACGCCGGGCGCCTATGCACCCCACGCGACGTCGCCCTGTCAGGCGGCGACGCCATCCTTAAATGATAACGGCTCGCATTTGCATTTGATACCCATTCGCTTAACGGGCACGCACCCGCGGGTGCATCACTGCCCTGCGCGTACCGACAGAAGGCCGCGACGCTTGAACCACCATTCCAGCGGCAGGGTCACCAACGGCGGAACTGCGGCCAGCAAGGCCAGACCCGTTGCCCACCAGGGCCAGCGCAGGCGCAGCGCCGCAAACAGGGTCACCGCCACGTAGACCATGAACGCCACGCCATGCAGCGGCCCGAACAGCTTCACCAGCGCGACGTTGGCCTGCGGGCCGTACTTGAGCCACATGCCGGCCAGCAGACCCGCCCAGGTGATGGCCTCGATGAAGGCGACGATCACGAACAGGCGTCCGGTCGGATGCAGCGGGTTGCGATGGGTCACGCAAGGCTCCAACAGTGGATGTCAAATGCGAATGATACGCAGATGCGAACGATTCGAACACCGAGGGTAGCGCCGGGCCATGCCCGGCGAACGGTAGAGGCGAACGTTAGAGCTGTGTCCAGCGAGATGGACACCTACCGACGCGTATCCGGCAGGATCTGCTCCCCGATCTCACGCAGCACCTCGTCCATCGGCCGGCCGTTGTCGACCAGGTTGAACATCACATGCGCCACGCCCTGCGCATGCACCCGCAACAGGTAGTCGCGCAGGCCATCTCGGCCCACCTTCAAGCCCAGCGGCAGTGGCTCTGCCGGCGCAGCCGGCTCGGCCTGCAGGTCCAGCAGCATCGACTGCACGAACGGTTTGGGCACGCCGCCACGCTGGACCTGGGCCTGCTGCCACAGACCAATGCGCCCTTCCTGCGCGGTTTCTTCGCGGTGATAGGTCGCCCAGCCTTCGGCTTCCCGCGCGATCCATTGCAGGCTCTGCCGTGCAGTACCGACCACCAGCAGCGGAATGCGCCTGGCCGGCGCGGGAAGTACATCGTATCCACCGGTTGCCTGCAGCACCGGCGCACGCTCGGATGGTTCGGGCGACAGCGCCGCACGCAGCAGCGACCAGCGTTCGCGGAAGGTCGCCGCCCTGCTTTGCAGATCCTCGCCGAATGCCGCGAACTCCTCGGGTCGATCACCCGAGCCAAGACCCAGCACGAAGCGTCCACCGCTGATCCGGTCCAGGCTCAGCGCCGACTTCGCCACCTGCAGCGGTTGCCGCAATGGCAGCACGATGGCCGCAGTACCGATCACAATGCGTTCGGTCGCCGCGGCCAGCATGCCCAGCCACAGGAATGGATCATCCAGCGCGCTGGCAGTCGCATCCGGCCCCTGCGGCACCATCAACGGCACATCCCGGGTCCACAGCGCGGCGAAACCCAGATCGTCGGCCAGCCGCGCGATGCGTCGCGCTTCCACTGGATCGGCCAGGCCGTGTGCGGCCACCGGCGTCATCAGGCCAAGGCTGAGGCCCTGCGTTGGAAACAGGCGGGCATGGGCGGGATTGAAATCAGTCATGCCGCCAGCTTAGCGTGGGGCATTGATGCCGTCCCGCCACAGGAAGTACAGCGCATGACCAGGATCCGCGCCGCCCATGTCGATGACCTGCCCGCGATCAGCGCGGTGTGCATGGCCGCCTTCACTTCGGCCGTTGCGCCCATGCTCACCGCCGAGGGCATCGCCACATTCGGCACGGTGGCTGCCGCCTCCGCGTTCGCCGAACGCCTGCAGGGCGACAACCACATTCTTGTGGCCGAAAAGGCAGGCCAGGTGGTCGGCGTGGTGGAACTGAAGGCCGGCCAGCATCTGGCAATGCTGTTCGTCGCACCGGAACTGCAGGGGCAAGGCATTGGTCGTGCCCTGCTGCGGGCGGTGCTGCCGCAGGTGCGTGGCCCGCAGATGACCGTGCGCGCCTCCCTCAACGCGGTGCCGGCCTACGAACACTATGGATTCGTGCTGGATGGTGAGGTTGGCCAGTTCAACGGCCTGATCTACCAACCACTGGTGTTGACGGTGCCCGCTTCGATGGGTGCGGACCTTGGCCCGCACTGATCTCCAGCCCACATGCCGTGCTGCGCGTGCGACATAAGCAAACTGCATCAGCCAGCACCCCGACCGTTCCTACAATGGCCCCATCACCCTGTCCTTCGAGATGCTGCCGATGCGCGTCGCGCTTTCCATGTTGCTGCTGGCCTCGGCCCTGAGCGCCTGCTCACCCGCTTCCGCCCCGGTGCCGACGGCGCAGGCGGCAGCCACCGCCCCGGCCTCCGCCATCGCCTGGCGCCAGGGCGATGTGGATGATGCCTTCAACGAGGCCGCCGAGAGTGGCAAGCCGGTGCTGCTGTACTGGGGCGCGGTGTGGTGCCCGCCGTGCAACCAGCTCAAGGCCGGGCTGTTCAAGGATCCGGCCTTCATCGCATTGACCGGCAAATTCGTGCCGGTGTACCTGGACGGCGACGAGGAAGGCGCGCAGGCGTGGGGCGAACGCTTCGGCGTGCGCGGCTATCCGACCCTGATCGTGCTCGACCCGCAGCGCAACGAAATCACCCGCGTCGCCGGCGGCAACGACGCGGCCGAACTGACCCGAGCACTGACCGTCGCCGCCAGCCGCCGCAGCGCCGTTGCTGAAACGCTCGCGACCGCGCTGGCCACGCCGGCCAAGCTTGGTGCCGAAGACTGGCAGGTGCTGGGTGACTACGGCTGGGAAGTGGATGCAAACCGCCTGGCCGGCAAGCGCAGCACGCAGGACGTGCTGCAGCAGCTGGCCAAGGCCGCACCCGAACCTGCGCTGCAGCGTCGCTTCGCGCTGCTCGCCTTGGCTACAGCCGAGAAACCGACGACAGCACCCACCCAGGTACGCGAACGGTTGCAGGCCGTGCTGGCGCAGCCGGCGGAAGTACGTCGCAACCGCGAGCTGCTGGGCTATGCCGGCGCCGGGCTGGTCAAGCAGGCCAGCGCCGGTCCGGCCAGCAGCAATGCCCTCGGCCAGCAGCTGCTGGTCGCGCTGGAACGCGCCGATGCCGCGCGTGGCGATCGCGCTGACGATGCGTTGTCACGCGCACTGACCGAGCTGGCGCTGGCCCGCCAGCAGCAGCCCGAAGGCGCGCTGCCGGCAGCCCTGGTTGAGCGGGTAAAGCAGCGCGTGGCCGCCGCTGATGCCGCCGCCACGGACGCACACGCGCGCCAGGCCACCATCAGCAGCGCCGTCTACGCGCTGCGTAAAGTCGATGACGATGCAGGCGCAGAGGCCTTGCTGCTGGCCGAGCTGAAGCGCAGCGAGCAGCCTTACTACTACATGCCGGAGCTGGCCGAACTGGCCGAGCAGCGCGGTGATACCGCCGGCGCCCTGGAGTGGTTGAAGCGTGCCTACGAAGGCGCGCAGGGGCCTGCCACGCGCGTGCAATGGGGTGTGCTGTACGTGGAAGGCCTGCTGCGGCTGGCGCCCGACGATGCTCCGCGCATCGAGCAGGCCACCGAGGCGTTGATCGCCGAGCTGGACAAGCAGCCGTCCGGCTACCACCAGCGCACGCGCCAGCGCTTCGAACGGCTGGCCGTACAGCTGCAGGCGTGGAGCGCGAAGCACAAGGGTGCGGAGACGCTGGCACGGTTGCAGCAGCGGATGCAGACCGCCTGTGGTGATCAGGTTGATAGCGCCTGCAAGGATTGGTTGAGCTGACGCCAGACGCAGGATTCGACGGATACAGGTAGTGCCGGCCGCTGGCCGGCAGCCCCGACCAACGCGAGTTGCCGGCCAGCGGCCGGCACTACCCCTGCTGCTCTCGCCTTTGACGTCGCCTCCGCGCCGGCGCGAGGACCTTTCTTGCGTGGGCGGATGGGCGCGTGCAGGACCGTTGGCGCCATGGATGGCGCCATCGAGCCCCCATGGATGGGTTTACGGCGTGTCCTGCATGCGCCCATCCGCCCACGCGATCACGGGACCGTCAACGCGCCGACAGCGCCCGCTTTTCAATCACTCCTCTTGACCTCAACCAATGTTGAGGTGCGATAACAGTCTCCCCACGGCCACACCCCTGGCCTTCCCCACGGAGACTGTCTCGATGTCGTACTCGCTTCCCGCCCTCCCCTATGCCTACGACGCCCTCGAACTGCACTTCGATGCGCGCACGATGGAAATCCACCACAGCAAGCACCACCAGACCTACGTCAACAACCTCAATGCCGCGCTGGAACAGGCGGGCCTGCCGGCGCAGCCTGTGGAGACCCTGATCGCCGATCTGGATGCCCTGCCCGAATCGATCCGCGGCGCGGTGCGCAACAACGGCGGCGGCCACGCCAACCACAGCCTGTTCTGGACCGTGCTCAGCGCCACTGGCGGCACACCCGATGACGAACTTGCCGCGGCCATCGATCGCGACCTCGGCGGCTACGACGCCTTCAAAGAGACCTTCAGCAAGGCCGCGCAGACCCGCTTCGGCAGTGGCTGGGCGTGGTTGACCGTCGATCGCGATGGCCGCCTGCAGGTCGAAAGCAGCGCCAACCAGGACAGCCCCCTGATGGGCGCAGCGGCGGGCGCCTCCGGCAATACCCCGATCCTTGCCCTGGATGTGTGGGAGCACGCCTACTACCTGCATTACCAGAACCGCCGCCCGGACTACATCGGCGCGTTCTTCAACCTCATCAACTGGGCCGAAGTCGGCCGGCGCTACCGCCAGGCCAGGGCCGCATGAACGCGGACTCTGGCGCATACGCCGGGCCGTGGGCAGGGGTCTTTCCCGCTCCGGCACCGGTGCCGTCGGTCAGCCTGCCGCCGCGTGCGCTGCGGCGGTTGCTCGGCCATTTCCCTACCGGCGTGGCGATCGTCTGCGCCCGTGACGCACAGGGAAAGCCGCAGGGCCTGACCATCAATTCGTTCGTGCCGATCTCGCTGCAGCCGCCACTGGTGCTGTGGAACCTGGCCCTGCATGCGCAGAGCCTGTCCACGTTCCAGCGCGCCACCCGGTTCGCGATCAGCGTGCTCGGTGCCGGACAGGAAGCCCTGGCGCGCCGTTTCGCCGACCCGCAGGTACGCCATCGATTCACCGATGTGCCCCTGCTGGACGACGGCGAGGACGCGCCACCGCGGATCGCGGGTGCCGTCGTCCACCTCACCTGCACCCGCCACGCGCAGTGGCCGGTCGGCGATCACCTGCTGCTGGCCGGGCGCATCGTCGACGTGCGGGAAGAAGGCGGCGCACCGCTGCTGTTCCATCGCGGGCGCTTCCAGGCGGGGCCGGTGGAAACCCTGGTGGAGGTGCGCTGATGGACATCGAAACGCTGGAAAAGATGCTCGCTGCCGGCAAGGACGGCGCGCTGCTGCGCTTCGGCCTGGGCAAAAGCTGGCTGGACGCCGGCGATCCGGTGCGCGCAGCCACCCACCTTGGGCGCTGCGTGGTGCTGGACCCGGACTATTCGGCAGCGTGGAAACTGCTGGGCAAGGCATGGCTGGCCGGTGGCCAGCCACAGGCGGCGCGCGAGGCGTGGCAGCGCGGGCTCAGCGTGGCCGGCAGCAAGGGCGACCAGCAGGCCCGCAAGGAGATGCAGGTGTTCCTGCGCAGGCTGGACCGCCAGTCGCCTGCGCTGTTGGCGAAGGCCGGCTGAACGATCAGCCGGCGTTGGCCGACGCCGGTGCCGGCATGATGTCCGGCATCGGCAGGCGGCGCGGCTTGCTCGGGAACGCGTGCCGCAGGATGCGCCAGACCACCTGGGTGAACTGCCGCGGCAGCGAGCCGTTGTTGTAGTGCTGGCCGTAACGACGGCAGATGTCCTTCACTTCCTTGGCGATCGCCGCATAGCGGTTGGCCGGCAGGTCCGGATAGAAATGGTGCTCGATCTGGTGGCTGAGGTTGCCCGACAGCACGTTGATCACGAAACCACCGCTGATGTTGGACGAACCGCGCAGCTGGCGCAGGTACCAGTGGCCGCGCGATTCATTGCGCAGGCATTCCTTCGGAAACGTTTCCGATTCGGCGGTGAAGTGCCCACAGAAGATGATCACGTAGGTCCAGATGTTGCGCAGGCCGTTGGCCACCATGTTGCCCAGCAACACCGGCAGGAAGAACGGACCGGCCAGCAGCGGGAAGAACACGTAGTCCTTCAGTACCTGGCGGATCATCTTGCGTGCCACCGGACGGGTCTGCAGCCACATCGCGCGGCTGCTGATGCGGCCCTTGAACCAGCGGCCCAGGCGCAGATCCTGCGCAGCCACGCCCCACTGGAACAGCAGTGCGAAGATCGGTGCGATGATCGGCTGCAGCAGGTAGAACGGCTTCCAGCGCTGTTCCGGGAAGATGCGCAGCAGGCCATAGCCGATGTCATCGTCCATGCCACGCACGTTGGTGTAGGTGTGGTGGCGGAAATTATGGGTCTTGCGCCAGTTGTCGGCGGTGGCAACGATGTCCCATTCGTAGGTGTTGCCGTTGAGCTTGGGGTCGCCGGTCCAGTCGTACTGGCCGTGCATGACGTTGTGGCCCAGCTCCATGTTTTCCAGGATCTTGGCCAGCGCCAGCAGCAGGGTGCCGGCGATGCAGGCCGGCCACAGCAGCGGTGCCCAGAACAACGGAGAGAACGCGCCCAGGAACAGCAGGCTGCGGCCAAGCACGCCGGACCAGCGCACAGCCGCTGCGACGCGGCGGATGTAGCGGGTGTCGGACGCGCCGAGGCTGCCGATCACACGGTCGCGGATCGCATCGAGTTCCTCACCAAACGTCTGCATCTCGGCAGGGCTCAGGGCACGGTCGGTAGCGCGGGTCATGGCAACGGAGTCCTCAGAGATCCAGGGTCAGGTCGGTGGTCGGCGCGCTCACGCAGATCCGCACCGGCACGGCCGTTTCGGACTGGGTGTCGCCAGTGCGCAGGTGGCGGGTGGTGCCACTGACGCGTTCACAGGTGCAGCTGTTGCAGATGCCCATGCGGCAGCCGTGCTTGGGCGCGATGCCCTGCGCCTCCAGGCTTTCCAACAGGGAGCGGCCACGCGGCACGATCAGCCGCCGGCCACTGCGGGCCAGGGTCAATGCCACCTCGCCGAGGCTGTCGGCATCACTGAGTGCGGCCGGAGGGGTAAAGGCTTCCGCCTGGAAACCGGCCACCTGCTGGGCCAGCCGCGCGCGCGCGGCGGCAACGAAACCGTCCGGGCCGCAGGCCAGTACATGGCGCTGCGCCAGCGGAGTGTCGTCACCGGGTACGGCCAGCGTGTGGCTGTCGATACGCGCAGCGGGCGCGTCGCCTTCGCGGGTGGCCAGCAGGTGCACGCGCAGGTTCGGATGCGCCGCAGCCAGGGCCAGCAGTTCATCGCGGAACTGGAACGCCGCCGCGCTGCGCTCCCAGTAGAACAGGTCGACCGGTGCAGCCAGCGGGCGCTGGCAGGCGTCGCGCAGCAGGCTGCGCATGGGCGTGATGCCGCTACCGGCCGCCAACAGCAATACCGGCGCGGCGGCAGGCATATGGAAATCACCAAAGGCCGCGTCCAGCCGGAACAGGTCGCCCGGCTTGGCGTGTGCGACCAGATGCTGGCTGACCTTGCCGCCTTCCACCGCCTTGACGGTAATGGCCAGCTCGCGGCGGCCCAGGCGGGTCGGGCTGTAGCTGCGGCGCAATACACGCCCCTCAAGCTCAACGCCGAGGGTGACGTGCTGGCCGGCGCGCATCCCGGCCCAGTGCCGGTTGCAGCGCAGGACCAGGGTCGCGGCGCCCTCGCCGGCCGGCTCGCGCCGTACCAGGCGGGCCATCGGATCACGCAGGGTCCACAACGGATTCAGCTGGCCCGCCCAGAAGTCGAACAGCGACGGCGACAGCCAGCGGTACGGAGAAAGCAGGGAAGGTCGGACGACAGCGCTCATGGGCGCACTATACGGCCGCACACACAGCTGTGTATACATGTGTATATTGCACCGGATTGGGTATGATTCAGCCTTGCCCCTCCGGAAGTGCCATGGCCGCCGCCACCGTTCTGTCTCCGCCTGAAGATGCCAACAGCCCGGCCCGCCGTACGGTGAGCCGCGAGGATCTGTTGGCCGCCGCGTTGAAACTGATCGGCCCGCATCGCAGCCTGTCCACCCTCAGCCTGCGCGAAGTCGCGCGCGAGGCCGGCATCGCACCCAACAGCTTCTACCGCCAGTTCCGCGACATGGACGAACTTGCCGTCGCCCTGATCGACGTCGCTGGCCGCTCACTGCGCACCATCATCGGCGAAGCCCGCCAGCGCGCTACGTCCAGCGCCACCAGCGTGGTGCGCGTGTCGGTGGAAACCTTCATGGAACAGCTGCGCGCCGACGACAAGCTGCTGCACGTGCTGTTGCGCGAAGGCGCGGTCGGCTCGGACGATTTCAAGCACGCGGTCGAACGCGAACTGCACTACTTCGAAGAAGAGCTGCAGCACGACCTGGTGCGCCTGGCCGCACTGGATGGCGCGGTGCTGTACAAGCCGGAACTGGTGTCGATGGCGATCACCCGGCTGGTGTTTGCGATGGGCGCTTCGGCCATGGACCAGCCCCCTGAGAACGACCCGGAACTGGTCGAACAGATCTCCACGATGATCCGCATGATCATCGTCGGCGCGCGCACTCCCGCCGCCTTCCGCCGCGGCTGACCCCTTCCGGTGCACGACCACCGGCACGTTTGCGCGCGCAATATGTAATGTTATAACACTTGCATTCGAGTAAAGGCCATGGTCCCGGCACGAGTAGAGGCATCATTATAGCAATTGCTATATTGATGACCATCTGCTTTCATGTGCGCCAGCCAGGTCGCCCTCGCCGCCCTCCCTCCCCAAGGACGACGCCCCCATGCGCATTGCTGCCTCCCTTCTCCGCCGGCTGCCGCTGGCTGCCGGTATCGCCGCCGCCCTGCCACTGGCCGCAGTCGCTGCACCGCCCTCACCCACCGAGCTGGACCGGGTGCAGGTGAAAGTCAGCACGGCCACCCGCAGCGAACGCCTGCTGTCGGACGTGCCGATCCGCACCGAAGTGCTGCGCAAGGAAGACATTGCCCTGCGCGCGGCCACCGATTTCTCCCGCGCGGTGGAGCTGATCAACGGCCTGCGCGTGGAAAGCAACTGCCAGAACTGCAACAACAGCGAGGTGCAGCTGCTGGGTCTTCCCGGTGCCTACAACCAGCTGCTGTTCGATGGCATTCCACTGCTGTCCACACTGGGCAGCGTGTATGGCCTGGAACAGATTCCCGCCGGCTTCGTCGACCGCATCGAAGTGGTCAAGGGCGGCGGTTCGTCGCTGTACGGGCCGGGCGCGGTGGCAGGTGTCATCAATCTGATTCCGCCACTGCCTGCACGCAGCGGCGGCCATGTGCAGGCCGGCGTGGATGTACTGAAGGGCACGCCGCAGAAAAACGCCGACGTGCGTCTGGATCTGGTCGCCAGCAAAGCCGACGCGGGACTGTCGGTGATCGCCCAGCGCAACTGGAACAGCGGCATCGACTACAACGGCGACGGCTATACCGAGATCACCCGCAAGAACCTCAAGGTCGGTGGCCTGCAGGCCTGGTATGCACCGAATCCGGGAACGCGCCTGCGGCTGGACCTGCAGGTGACCGATGAGAGCCGACGCGGCGGCAACCGCCTCGACCAGCCCGAACACCTGGCCAACATCGCCGAGTCACTGGATACGAACTACCGCCGCGGCAGCCTGTCGTGGGACCAGGAAGTGAACAGCGACGTCGACTTCCGTCTCGCCTATGCCTTCGCCGACATCGACCGCGACAGCTTCTATGGCGGTCTTGGCGATGTGGTCACCGACCCATCGGCGCCCGGCTACGATCCTTCGCAGCTGGACCCGAACGTGCCCGGCAGTGCCGCATCACGCTCGTGGCGCCAGTACGGGCGCACCCACAACCCGCTGCACTACATCGACAGCCAGTTGAGCTGGCGGCTGGGTGCGCACACGCTTGCGTTCGGCGTGCAGTACAAGCATGAGGGCCTGCGTGACGACAACCGCGATGGCGCCGGCCAGCGCCTGGCCGTGCTTGAGGATGCGACCTTCCACAACCTCGGCGCGTTCGTGCAGGACGAATGGAGCGTACGCGATGACATCGACCTGGTGCTGGGCGCGCGCGTGGACAAGAGTTCGGAACTGGACAGCGCCGTGTTCTCACCGCGTATCGCCCTCGCCTGGCAGGCGACACCCCGGCTGAAATGGCGTGCGGGCATCGCCACCGGCTTCCGTGCGCCGGAAATCTTCGTCGAGGATGTCCACGTCGATACCCTCGGTGGCGAACAGGTGCGCGTGCGCAACAGCCGTGGCCTGAAGGAGGAGCGCGCGCTGACCACCCTGTTCGGGTTCGACTGGCGCTCGGACCCGGCCGATCCGGTATGGAGCTGGGATGCCACCGCGTCCTACGCACGCATCCGTGACACCTTCGCGCTGGGCGAGATCCAGCGCGGCGACGATGGCCAGCTGACACAGCTGCGCTACAACGCGTCGGGTTCGAACGTACTGGGCATGGAAACCAACGTCGGCTGGCAGCCCTCTCCGCAATGGCGGCTGACTGCCGGTGCGTCGTGGTACCGCTCGCAGTTCCGCGAGCCCCAACGCATCTTCGATGACACCGCCGACGGCGGCGATACGGTGATCGACAGCCGCGACTACCTGAAGACGCCGCGCTGGACCGGCGTGGCCCAGCTGAGCTGGATGCCGGCCGAACCCTGGGAGACGTTCCTGGCGCTGCGCCACACCGGATCGATGCCGGTGCTCAACAACCGGCTGGGCGAGCTGCACCGCACCCGCGCGTTCCTGGTCACCGATCTCGGCGCGCGCTGGCATCGCCATCTGGGCGCGCAGGCACAGCAGGAAGTGTCGGTGGCGGCCGGGGTCAAGAACGTGTTCGACCAACGGCAGAAGGATCTGGAAAGCGGCGCGCTGCGCGACAGCGACTACGTGTACGGTCCTCGCTTCGCCCGCTCGTGGTACGTGAACCTGCGTTATGCGTTCTAGCTGGCTGCCCGCACTGCTGCTGGCACTGGCATCGCCGGCCGCGGCGGCCGACCTGCACGCGCAGGTCTCCGCGTCGCTGATGCGGCCCGAGCCACGTGCCCTGCGGCCGGTGCAGTGGTCGCCACCGCCGAAGCTGATCGCGCTGTACTTCGGTGCCGACTGGTGCGCGCCCTGCCACGCCTTCGTGCCGACCCTGCGCGGCGTGCGCGACGCGCTGCGCGAGGCCGGCGCCGATACCGAAGTGGTGTATGTCAGCCTGGATGAAAGCGAGGCGGCGTTGCGTCGCTACATGCAGCTGCAGGACATGCCGTGGCCGGTGCTGGACCCGCGTCGCGCGAAGCGCATGCCGGCGCTGCAGGCATTGGCGGGCCCGGCCCCGCCCAACCTGGTGCTGATCGATGCGCAGGGCACGGTGCTGGCCAATGGCTGGCAGGGGCGGCGCTACGGAGGCCTCCAGCCGGTATTGAAGGAATGGCGGAAGCAGGCGTGTGCTCAGGAACAGGCGCGCTGCCCGCCTGAATTGTAGAGTCGAGCCATGCTCGACTCATTTCATCACCGCGCGAACAGCAGCCGAGCATGGCACGGCTCTACAGAAAGCAGATTGCGCGAGTAGATCCACGCCACGCGTGGATGCACTCATTCCATACCGCGCGAACAGCAGTAAAGAAGCCGCGACTCAGCCGCCCTCGGCCTTGCGTACGAATTCGTCGAACAGGGCCAGTGTCTGCTCACTGACATGGTGCTCGATGCCCTCGGCATCACGCCGCGCGGTATCCGGGTCCACGCCCAACGCCAGCAGGAAGCGCTCCACGGTCTGGTGGCGCTGGCGGCTGGCATGGGCCAACGCCTCGCCCTCGGGGGTCAGGAACACACCGCGGTACGGGCGCTGCACCACCCAACCGTCACGGGCCAGCCGGCGCAGCATCTTTGCCACGGTCGGCTGGGCCACGCCCAGGCGGGTGGCGATGTCGACCTGGCGGGCCTCGCCGCCGTCGGCCAACAGGTCGGAGATCAGCTCGACATAGTCCTCCACCAGTTCCATCCGGTGTGCCTCGCGCACTTGCCGGAAGCTCTCGACCTGGCGCTCGGCCTCGATCAAGGGGGTGCTTTTCAGCGATGTCGAATCGTCCGTCTTGCCCACGCGTGTGCCTGTCCTGCAGTTGTCATCGGGTGCGAACCTGAATTCTGGACCAGTGACGCAGTAAAGACGATTGTTTCACATTGCTATGCGATATAGCAGTGGCTATATTGGAAGCCATGAACACCGTCGCACCCACCGATTCTGCCGCCTCCACTCCGGCCAGCCTGGGTGCGCTCAACGCTTCGATTGCCGTACCCGACAAAGGCCATTGGTGGTTCCGGCTGCTGGCCTTCCTTGGCCCGGGCTACATGGTGTCGGTCGGTTACATGGACCCGGGCAACTGGGCCACCGATCTGGCAGGCGGCTCGCGCTTCGGCTACCTGCTGCTGTCGGTCATCCTGATCTCCAACCTGATGGCGGTGATCCTGCAGGCGTTGTCGGCACGGCTGGGCATCGCCACCGGCATGGACCTGGCGCAGGCCTGCCGTGCGCGTTACCCCAAGCCGGTGAACCTGGCGCTATGGGCGCTGTGCGAAGCGGCGATCATCGCCTGCGACCTGGCCGAAGTGATCGGTACGGCCATAGCCTTGAAACTGTTGTTCGACCTGCCATTGCTGTGGGGCGCGGTGATCACCGCACTGGACACGCTGCTGGTGCTGCTGCTGATGAACCGTGGTTTCCGCGCGCTCGAAGCCTTCGTGATCGCGCTGCTGCTGGTGATCTTCGGTTGCTTCATGGTGCAGATCGCGCTGGCCGCGCCGCCGGTGATGCAGGTGCTCGGCGGTTTCATTCCGCGCGCGCAGGTGGTCACGGATCCGCACGCGCTGTACATCGCCATCGGCATCATCGGGGCCACGGTGATGCCGCACAACCTGTACCTGCATTCGTCCATCGTGCAGACCCGTGCCTATCCACGCACCGATGAAGGTCGTCGCAGCGCGCTGCGCTGGGCCGTCACCGACAGCACCGTTGCCTTGACCCTGGCACTGTTCATCAACGCCAGCATCCTGATCCTGGCGGCGTCGGTATTCCATGCCAATGGCCGCTTCGATGTGGAAGACATCGAGCAGGCGCACCAGTTGCTGGCGCCGATGCTGGGCGTTGGCCTGGCCTCGACATTGTTCGCCGTGGCGCTGCTCGCGTCCGGCCTGAACTCAACGGTGACAGCGACACTGGCCGGGCAGATCGTGATGGAAGGGTTCCTGCGCCTGCGCCTGCCGCCATGGCTGCGGCGCTTGATCACCCGCGCGCTGGCCATCATCCCGGTGGTGGTGGTGATCATGCTGTTCGGCGACCAGGGCGCGGTGAAGCTGCTGGTGCTGAGCCAGGTGGTGCTGTCGATGCAGTTGCCGTTCGCGATCATCCCGCTGGTGCGGATCGTGACCGACAAGGTGACGATGGGCGCGCTGGTGGCCCCGCGCTGGCTGGGCAGCATCGCCTGGGTGATCGCGCTGGTGATCGTGGTGCTGAACGTGAAGCTGCTGGTGGATACGTTCGCTGGCGGTTGATCCACGCGCCCGGGGTCGGATCCCTTGCCACAGGCAAGGGCTCTGACCCCGATGATCGAAGCCATGCGTCGAAGTGGGGTCAGAGCCCTAGCCTGCGGCGAGGGATCCGACCCTGATCCTGGGCTACAAAAACTCGGCGATCGCCGCTTCGATCTGCTGCGGCGACTGGAAGCCCGGCATGCGCATGCGCTCGTCACCGTCCAGGAACAGCGACAGCGTGGGGGTCTGCCGCAAGCCCAGCTCGCGGAAGAACGCCTCGCCCACCACTTCCAGCTGCACCCGCAGCAGGGTCGTGCCCTGCCCTGCAGTGCCGCTGGCCACCCGCTGCAGCGACATGTCCAGCATCCGGCACCCCGGGCACTGGTCCTTGTGGAAGTCCACCAGCACGCGCGGATGGTCGGCCAGCAACTGCTGGAACTGCTCAGGCGTGGTGGCGTCGATGATCTGCATCGGTGGTACTCCAGTAATGATCCAGGACCGCGTCGGTCCAGCGGTTGATGGCCGCGGCATGCCGCTGGCCATGGGGCATCTGTTCGATCTCCAGCGGCGGGTAGCCACTGTGGAAATAGCGGATCAGCCGGTGCACCGCACCGCAGTAGTACTCCTGCCCCCACTGCGTTTCGCCGGTACCGAACACCGCCACCTGGCGCGGCCGCTGGCCGCGTTCGGCGATACCTGCCACCCAGGCCTTCATCTCCGACGGCGTGCGCCCGGCGTTGTCGGTCCAGCAACCGAGCAGCACCAGGTCGGCCTCGTCCACCGGCAGCGGCGGGCACTGGCGCGGGTCGTCGGCGTCCTGCCAGTGCACGGCGTGGCCTGCGGCCCGGCATCGCTCGGCGATGTGGCGGCCGAGCTCGCGGGTGTTGCCACTGAGCGACGCCACCACGATCAGGATGCGCAGCGCCGGGCCGCGTTCAGAGATCGTCGAAGCCGTTGTCGACGTTGGTCTTCTTGTAGCTTGCATTGCGCATCTCGAAGAAGTCGGTCTTGGTCTCGGTGAAGTTGTCGGCGTAGGCCTTGATCCACGGCATCACGTTGTCGGTGGTGTCGCTGTACAGGCGCTCGATGCCGAGCATGCCGGCCATCTTGTTGGCGCGGTACTTCACGTAGCGCACCATCTCGTCCACGTCGATGCCGTCGATGCCGTCCAGCACCTCCGCCGACCACTGCGTTTCCAGTTCGATGGCATGTTCGAACGATTGGTGCACGTAAGCGGTCAGCTCGTTGGTCTGCAGCTCCGGGTTCTCACCGACGATGGCGCGGATCAGCTCGCTGATGAACTTGGTGTGGGCCAGTTCGTCACGGTTGATGAAGCTGATGATCTTGCCGGTGCCGTTCATGCGGTTCTGCCGCACCATGTTGTAGAAGTACGCGAAACCGGAATAGAAGTTGATGCCTTCCAGGATCGAGGACTGGATCAGCGACTTCAGCAGGGTTTCGGCGGTCTTCTCGCGCATGAAATCGTCATACGCCCCCATGATCGGCGCGTTGCGCTTGATGATGGTCGGGTGGGTGCGGGCGATCTCGAAGATGCGGTTCTGGTTGGGAAGATCGGTGATCGAGGCCAGCACGTAGCTGTAGCTCTCGTTGTGGATCACTTCCTGCTGGCCGATGATCGCCGCGTTGGCGTGCGCGGCCGGGTCGGTGATGTATTCGGCGACGTTGTAGATGAAGCGCGTCTGCGGCGAATCCAGCGTGGCCAGCAGGCCGATGATGGAATCGTAGGCATTCTTCTCGCGCGCGTTGAGCTCGCCGTACTGGCGTGCATCCACCTTCATGTCCACCTCGTCGGGGATCCAGAAGTTGGTCGACAGCTCCTTGTAGGCGCGATAGAACGACGGGTAGGGAATGTCGTTCCAGTTCAGGATGCCGCTGGTGCGCCCGTTGATGATGCCGGTGCTGCGGTTGGGGTGGCGCGGTTCGAGGATCTTGATGCGGTCGAGGGGTGTTGCCATGGTCTTCTGCCTTCGTATTGCGTGCGTTGCGGATGTGGAGCCGAGCCCATGCTCGGCTGCTCTTCGCGCCTGAGCCGAGCGTGGGCTCGGCTCTACAGGGGGTGCGTCGATCAGCTCGAGCACCACTCGCATTCGCTGATGTCGATGTCGTTGGAGCGCACGTAGTAGGTGGTCTTCAGTCCTTGCCGCCAGGCACTCAGGTGCAGCTCCAGCAACGTGCTGGCGCGGATCGTGCTCGGCACATAGAGGTTGAAGCTGATCGACTGGTCGACATGGCGCTGGCGGCGCGCGTTCTGCCGCACGCTGGCGAACTGGTCGACCTTGTAGGCGCCCTTTTCGTAATACGGCCAGGTTTCCAGCGACAGCCCGGGCGCAGCCACCGGCCGCCGGAAGTCCTTCTTTTCCTCGTAGTAGAACGCGCTGTAGATCGGATCGATCGACGCGGTGGAACCGGCGATCTGCGCCGTGCTCATGTTCGGCGCCACCGCCAGCAGCCAGCCATTGCGCAGGCCGTTGCTCGCCACCTCGCGCGCAAGACTGTCCCAGGCTGCACCGCTGTAATCGCGGTCACGGAAATAGTTGCCGTTGTGCCAGTCGCTGCCGGCGAACATCGGGTAGCTGCCCTTCTCCCTGGCCAGTTGCGCGCTGGCCTGGATGGTGAGGAAGTTGATGCGCTCGAACAGGCGATCGGACAGCTCCTCGGCCTCGGGCGACTCCCAGTGAATCGCCTGCTGTGCCAGCAGGTGGTGCCAGCCGAACGTGCCCAGGCCGATGGCGCGGTACTTGTGGTTGGTGATGGTGGCCTGCGGCACCGGCAGCGCATTGAGGTCGATCACGTTGTCGAGCATGCGCACCTGGATCGGAATCAACCGCTCCAGCACATCGGTGGCCAGCAGATCCTCAGGAGCGGTGATGGCACGGCCGAGGTTGATCGATGACAGGTTGCAGACCACGAAGTCACCGGCACGACGGGTGGTGACGATCTGGTCGCCGCTGACGATCTCCTGGATCATCCGCGTCGGGCTCATGTTCTGCAGGATCTCGGTGCACAGGTTGCTGGAATAGATCATGCCCGCGTGCTTGTTCGGGTTCTTCCGGTTCACTTCGTCGCGGTAGAACAGGAACGGGTTACCGGTTTCCAGCTGGCTGAGCATGATCCGCTTGAACAGGTCGATCGCCTTCACCGTGCGGCGGCTGATGCGCTCGTCGGCGACCAGTTCGGCGTAGCGGTCGCGGAAGCTGCCCTGCCCGCGCTTCTCGTCATAGAAGTCCTGCAGGTACCAGCCCTTGGCCTGCTTCACCTCGTGCGGATCGAACAGGTACCAGTCGGCCCGGCGCTCGACCGCCTCCATGAACAGATCGGGCACGCAGATCGCGGTGAACACGTCGTGCGCGCGCAGGCGCTGGTCGCCGTTGTTCAGGCGCAGGTCCATGAAGGCTTCGATGTCGCGATGCCAGAAGTCCAGGTACACCGCCACCGCGCCCTTGCGCTGGCCGAGCTGGTCGACCGACACCGCGGTGTTGTTGAGCTGCTTGATCCACGGCACGACGCCGCCGGACGAGTTGGGCACGCCGCGGATCGGCGCACCACTGCTGCGCACGTACCCCAGGTACGCACCCACACCGCCGCCGTGCTTGGACACGCGGGCGATATCGGTGTTGGAGTCATAGATGCCCTGCAGGCTGTCATCGACGGTATCGATGAAGCAGCTCGACAGCTGGCCACCGACCTTGCCGGCGTTGGCCAGGGTCGGCGTGGCCACCGTCATGTACAGGTTGGACAGTGCCCAGTACGCCTCGCCCACCAGCTGCATGCGCCGCACGCGGCCGCTCTCACCCGGCCCGCCCTCGTTCTGCATCAGGTACAGGGCGATGGTCAGCCAGCGCTCCTGCGGCAGCTCATACACCTCGCGGCTGCGATCGGTGGCGAGGTAGCGCGTAGCCAGCAGGTACAGGCCGTTGTAAGCGAACAGCCGATCGCGCTCGGGGTCGATCATCTCGCCGGCCTGCTGCAGCTCTTCCTTCGAATAGCAGCGCAGGATGTCGTTGCTGTAGACGCCGCGGTCGGCCAGGCTTTCCTGCAGGCCTACGAAGGAGCCGTATTTCAGGCTGACGTCGTAGAAGCGATTGCGGCTGGCGCGCTTGTACAGCCGGCGCAGGTACAGGCGTGCGGCGAACTGTTCCCATTCGGGCGCGACAAGATCGACGCGCGATTCCGCTTCACGGATCAGCAGATCCACCAGATCATCGGCACTGATGCTGGGCTTGCGCTCGACCATCGCCAGCACCACGCGGCGGTAGTCGGCCACATCCAGCTGCGGCAGCTCGGCGTGGATGGTGTCGATGCTGCGCAGCAGGCGTGCCGCATCGTACGGCAGGCGACGATTGCCGGCTTCCTTGGTGATCCAGGTCGGCACGCGCTCGCCGCTGGCGCGCATGGCGTCGCCGGCGCCGACCAGGTCGGCCACGCGGAAGGTACTGTCGGTCATGGTGGTGGAACTCCAGGCTCGTAAGCGCGTCGGCGCCCGATGCCATGGCGGCCCTGCACGCGATACCGGCGCGCGGGGCGAACGGGTGAAGTGCCAGGGTGCAGGAACGTAGGTCGTCGGCATCTGCCTGCGCCTGCGGCCGGTATCCGGGCCGTGGGGGCGACCTGCGTCCGCACGATGGCGGCCGCGTCGACACGGCAAGCCTTCAGGGGCGGGCCGCGGGACGTTTGCTGCATGTCCGGCGGCGGCGGCTGACCGGGAGTGACAGCCACAACATAGTGGGGATATTCCGAGCCGTCAACACAAGATGCGGTGATCGCGCGCCAACGCGACCATCGGTCGCAGGATGCCGTGTTGCACGTGCGCGGCCTTGTCGACGCCGGGGGCATCCCCAGTTCGGTACAACGTCAACTTTCATTGGAACACTGCCCATGCGCGCTGCCCTGTACTCCTCCTTCGGCGATCCGGCCCAGGTCCTCGCCGTTGCCGATGCCCCCCTGCCCGAACCCGGTCCCGGTGAAGTACGCATCCGCACCGTGCTGGCCTCGATCCACAACCACGATCTGCTGACCGTGCGTGGCCTGTATGGCTACAAGCCGACGCTGCCGGCGATCGGCGGCAGCGAAGCACTGGGCGTGGTCGATGCGCTCGGCGAAGGCGTCGACGGCCTGCAGATCGGCCAGCGGGTTGCCGCCGCCTCGGTGCACGGCACCTGGGCCGAAGCGTTCATCGCACCGGCGCGGATGGTGATCCCGATGCCGGACGCGATCGCCGATGAAATGGCCGCACAGCTGATCGCCATGCCGCTGAGCGCGTTGATGCTGCTGGAATTCCTGCACGTCGAGCAGGGCCAGTGGATCGTGCAGAACACCGCCAACGGTGCCGTCGGCAAATCGCTGGCGATGCTCGCAAAGGCACGCGGCGTGCACGTGGCCAACCTGGTGCGCAATGCCGAGGCCGTGGCGCAACTGCAGGCACTGGGCATCGATCACGTGTTCGATACCTCGGTGGACGGCTGGAAGGACCGCGTGCGCGAAGCCACCGGGCAAGCGCAGGCCGCTGCTGCAGTCGACTCCATCGGTGGCGATGCCAGCGGCGACCTGGTCGACCTGCTCGGCCACCACGGCACCCTGGTCTCTTTCGGTGTGATGAGCGGCGAACCGATGCGCATTCCCGCCGGCGGCCTGATCTACAAGGAAGCCACGGTGAAGGGCTTCTGGGGCAGCAAGGTCAGCCAGGCAATGGCGGTGGAAGACAAGCGGCGGTTGGTGGGTGAACTGCTGAAGCGTGCGGCCGGGGGTGAACTGACCCTGCCGGTGGAGCAGATCTTCGCATTGGACGACATCGCCCAGGCGGCGAAAGCCGGCGCCGGTTCGGGCCGCAATGGCAAGGTGCTGCTGCGGCCTTGATGCAAGGCGCTGGATCCGGCGGCGCTGCGCGCCGCCCCCATCCCAATGGATAATGTCTACATCGTCTTTGCTGAAGAAGGAATCACGTTGAGCGGAATGAATGGTCGGAAGGTGCTGCTGGCGACCTTTCTCGGGAGCAAATCCCCTCCTGACGATGTTCGGCCCTCCGAAGACTACTGGAGGTTGATCGGTACCAACGGGACCATTGTTCTTGAGGAATCCCAGACTTCCATGACCAGGCATCAACGTGGCATGCGGGTGCTGGTCCAGTTTCCTGAAAGCATCACGGATATGGGGCTTGCTTGCCACAACGACATACCGGACAGCCTCTGGATTTTCGTCTCCGACCTGATAATTCACCCAGTCGATTGAATGGATCGGGCTTGAATGCAGTAGCGGCGCCCGGATACGGTCCGCCGCTGCCTGCTCCGGTCGTTAAGAACCTGTGATGTATAACTGAATGCGCTTTCGTCATTGGAAGGCGCAGGTATCTGCATGCGGTACTGACGGCTCCTCCCCCGTTCGGCGTTGTCGCTTCCATGTACCGCACCACCCTGAACCTGCTTGCCGGCGCGATCGCGCTCGGCCTCACCGCCGGCGCTGCCGGCGCCGCTGAAACCGCCGATGCCGGCAAGGACAGCACCACCCTCGGCACCGTGCTGGTGACCGGTTCCAACATCAAGCGCAGCGACACCGCCGGCCCCAACCCGGTGCAGATCGTCACCCGCGAGCAGATCCTGCAGACCGGCCGCTCCACCCTTACCGACGTGCTGCGCAACCTGTCGGCCAACGCCGGCAACAGCTTCGACGAGCAGTACACCGGCAGCTTCGCTGCGGGCTCGGCGTCGATCGGCCTCCGCGGCCTGTCGCCGAAGAACACGCTGGTGCTGGTCAATGGCTACCGCGTGGCCAACTTCGGCTTCGCGCTCAACACCCAGGACACCTTCGTCGACCTCAACGCGCTGCCGATCAGCGCGGTGGAGCGCATCGAAGTGCTGAAGGATGGCGCCTCGGCGGTGTACGGCTCGGACGCCATCGCCGGCGTCATCAACATCATCCTGCGTCGTGATTTCCATGGCGTGGAGGTCGGCGGTGGCTTCGGCACCGCCACCCAGGGCGGCCTGAACGAGCGCAAGGCCAACCTGCTGGCCGGCTTCGGTGACCTCGAACAGCAAGGCTGGAACGTGCTGTTCGGACTGGATCTGCTCAAGCGCGACCGCCTCGATGCCGACCAGCGCGCGTACACCCGCGACGGCGATTTCCGCGACAAGCCCGGTGGCCGCCTGGCCGGCTGGTCCACGGCCGGTGGCAACTGGCTGTCCAATCCGCGTGCGCCGCAGCCGTTCTCGCCCTGCCCCGATGGCAGCGAGCCGCGTCCCTACAGCGACTTCGGCAGCACCCTGCCCGGCCAGGCCTGCGCCTTCAACGCGCAGCCGTTCAAGACTCTGCAGCCCGGCGCCGAGCGCCTGCAGGCGTCGCTGAGCGCGACCTACCGCTTCAATGACAGCGTCGAAGCCTTCGCTGACGTGCTGTACAGCCACAACAAGGCCGACCAGATCTTCAGCGCGCCGCTGACGGTCGGCCCTGGCCTGCGTGCCTACAATCCCGCCACCGGCACGTTGACCGATATCGCCGCCGTGCTGCCGGTCGGCCATCCGAACAATCCGGGCAGCGCGCCGCTGCCGTTCGAATACACCTTCTTCGATCTCGGCCCGCGCCTGAAGGACAACACCCAGGTGTTCTACCGCGCCCTGGCCGGCGTACGTGGCACCGGTGAACGCTGGGACTGGGAAGTGGCCGCACTGACCTCGCAGAGCGCGCAGCGCGAGTACGTGGACAACTTCGTGGACCGCTACGCCTTCCAGCAGATCCTGCGCGATGGCAGCTACAACTTCCTCGATCCGTCCAGCACGCCGGGCGCACTGGACGATCTGCGCCTGCAGACCAAACGTCCAGGCTGGTACAAGCTGCACTCGCTCAACGTCAAGGCATCGACCTCGTTGTGGGAACTGCCGGCCGGTGCGATCGGCTTCGCCTGGGGCGCGGAATTCCGCAAGGAATCGCTGGACGCGCGCACCAGTGCGCAGGTGCTGTCCGGAACCGAGCTGCGCCCGGCGATCAACATCGTCGACGGCGAACGCCAGGTCAGTGCCGCCTATGCCGAGTTCAGCGTGCCGCTGCATCGCACGCTGGAGCTGCAGGTTGCCGGCCGCGGTGACCACTACGATGACTTCGGCAAGGCGTTCTCGCCGAAGTTCGCGCTGCGCTGGCAGCCGCTGGACAGCCTGCTGCTGCGCGGTTCGTTCTCGCGTGGCTTCCGTGCGCCGTCGCTGCCGGAGATCGCACCGGGGCAGACCATCAGCTACGGCTCGGTGGTCGATCCGTTCGATCCGCTGCAGCCCGGCGGCAGCCGTGGCGTGACCAACCTGCGCACCGGCAATCCGGACCTGAAGGCCGAACGCTCGCGCAATCTCAATGTCGGTGCGGTGTGGTCGCCCGATGCCGATTCCAGCATCGGCCTGGACTGGTATCGCATCGAACAGGACAACCTGGTCAAGCCGGACAGCGCGCAGTTCATCGTCAACAACCCGGACCTGTTCCCCGGCCGCGTGCAGCGCGATGCACAGGGCCGCATCCAGATCATCACCAACCAGTACGCCAACCAGGGCGAGCTGACCACCTCGGGCATCGACCTGGAAGCGAACCGTACTTTCCGCACCGATGGCTGGGGCAACTTCACCGTGGCCGGCAGCTGGACCCACCTGCTCAGCTTCAAGCAGCCGCTGGTGGCTGGACAGGCGCCCTATGACGGCGCCGGCAACAACCGCCATGGCGCCCTGCCACGCACGCGCGGCACCACCTCGTTGAACTGGGCGGTGGGTGACTGGAGCAGCACGCTGAGCCTGCAGTACGTGAGCGGCTATGACCAGCGCGTAGCCACGGCCACCAGCAATCCGGGCCTGCGCGACCGGGTCAAGCCGTACCACCAGCTCGACCTGTACGTGGCCTATGAAGGCATTCCGAAGACCACGCTGTCGCTGTCGGTGCTGAACCTGACCGACAAGGACCCGCCGTTCGATCCGGCCGGCGGTTCCAACGGCTTCGACATCAGCCAGTACAACCTGCGCGGGCAGTTCGTTTCGCTGGGCGCACGTTACCGGTTCTGACCGCCGCTGTAGAGCCGAGCCCACGCTCGACTCTACAGGAGTGTGCGGACCAACGGTCCGCACCCACCACATCAACGGCTCAGGTGCAGGAACTGCAGGTGCCGTTCGTACTGACTGATGATGTCGTTGATGATCTGCTTGCGGCTGTAGCCGACCAGATCGTAGTCCTGGCTGCCTTCGTACAGATGCACTTCGGCGCGGTAGTAGCGCTGGTTGCGCAGCTGCTGCGCGGCGAAGGACGGGGTCAGGTAGCCACTGAGGATCACCCGGTACAGGAAGTCCTGCTGCTCGCCGTGGTTGACCGACAGCTCCATGTCGCCCGCTTCGAAGCGCGTCTGCACGTCCCAGCCCTGCTCACGCAGCTGCTCGGCCACCGCCTCCATCGCCGGCTTCACCGTGTCATCCATGAAGCGGTATACCTGGTCGCGTACCGGAAAGTGCATGGCCTGGGTCAGGCGCTGGCGCCAGCCCTGGTGGTGGCGATCATCGCCGATCAGCGGCGATGGCCTGAACTGCTGCGCACGTTTGCGGTGCGACTCGTCACTGAAGGCACGGGTCAGGCCCCACATCATCAACAGCAGCACCGCAGAGAACGGCAACGAGGCCAGCACCACTGCGGATTTCAGCGCATCGATGCTGCCGGCCAGCAGCAGGCCGGCGGTCAGCACCGCGATCACCGTGCCCCAGAACACACGCAGCCAGCGTGGGCCATCGTCCTCCGGCGCACCACCATGCGAGGACAGCGTGGACAGCACCACCGCCCCGGAATCGGCCGACGTCACGAAGAAGATGAAGCTGACCAGCACGGTCACCCCGATCACCGCCTTGCTCCACGGGTAGCCATCCAGCAACGCATACAGCACCGTCGGTGGATCATCCACCGCCAGCTGCGCCAGCTGCTGCTGGCCATGATGCAGCACCTGGTCCAGCGCGCTGTTGCCGAAGATCGACAGCCACGCCAGGGTGAAACCCAGCGGAATCAGCAGCACGCCGAACACGAACTCGCGGATGGTGCGGCCGCGCGAGATGCGCGCGATGAACAGGCCGACGAACGGCGCCCAGCCGATCCACCAGGCCCAGTAGAACACCGTCCAGCCGCCCAGCCATTCCGGCCGGCCACCATAGGCGTACACGTCGAAACTCTTGCCCACCACGCTGCCCAGGTAATCGCCCAGGTTCTGCATCAGCGTGCTGAGCAGGTACTGGGTGGGGCCGGCGCAGAGCATGAACAGCACCAGCGCGATCGCCAGCAGCATGTTGATGTTGGCCATCCAGCGCACGCCCTTCTCGACCCCGGACACGGCCACCGCGACGGCCGCGCCCATCATCGCCACCACCAGCAGGATCTGCACCAGGTTGGAGTGCGGCACATTGAACAGGTGTGACAGGCCGGCGTTGAGATGCAGCACGCCGAAGCCCATGTCCGCACCGATGCCGAACACCGTGGCGACGATGCCCAAGGCATCGACGGTGTAACCGATCGGGCCGTTGATGCGCTTGCCGATCAGGGGATACAGCGCCGAGCGCAAGGCCAATGGCAGGTTGTGCCGGTAGGCGAAATAGGCCATCGCCATCGCCGCCAGCGCGAATACGCCCCAGCCATGCAGGCCCCAATGCAGGAACAGCAGCTGCATGGCCTGGCGCGCACCGGCCTCGCCCGCTGCGCCATCACCCTGTGGCGGCTGCAGGTAGTGGGTCAGCGGTTCGGAAACGCAGAAGAAGAACAGGGTGATGCTGATGCCGGCAGCGAACAGCATGCCGGCCCAGGAGAGATAGCTAAACTCCGGTTCGTCATGGTCGGCACCGAGCTTGATACCGCCGTACTTGGACAATGCCACGCCGACCACGAACACCAGGTACAGGGTCATCGCCAGCAGGTAGTACCAGCCGACGTTGAGCGCCGCCCAGTCCTGCGCCTTGACCAGCAGGCGACCGGCGCCGAGTGGAAACAGGCTGACGAACAGTGCGAAGGCAACAACGACGATCGCCGCGAAGGCGAAGACAGGCCGCAGGGTTCGCACCGGCTGATGTTGAGGCTCCAGTGCTTCCATGGGCAGCCATCTCCGGATCGATCAGAAAGTAAGCCGGCGGATTCTGGATGAACAGCAGTGGACACAGGATGAAGTCGTGGCACCGCGCAGGCATGATCGGCCGGTGTTCCGTGCTACGCGCGCGCCTGGGGCCTTGCGGGCGCGTCGGGCGCCGGGGTCACGCTGGCCCGATTACGACACGCCGCGTCCAGCGGCGATGATTCAACCCATCACATGCACGGCGCACAGCTTGTTGCCGTCCGGATCACGCAGGTAGGCCAGGTACAACTGGCGCCCGGCCTTCTGCCGCACGCCGGCCGGGTCTTCCACCGCAGTACCGCCATGGGCCACGCCCGCTTCCTGCCAGGCATGCACCGCCTGTGGGTCTGCCAGCGCAAAGCCGATGGTGCCACCGTTGGCGTGGCATGCCGCCTCTCCATCGATGGGCGGAATGACCATGAACATGCGCCCATCCTTGATGTAGACCAGCTTGCCCTCGTCATCGAACACGCCTGCGCGGCCGCCGACGGCGGTGAACAACGCATCGTAGAAGCGGCGGGAGATCGCCATGTCGTTGGTTCCGACGGTGACGTGACTGAACATGCGGGCACTCCGTTGCGGGAAAGCCCAAGTGTCGGCGACCTCACTGATCGCCGCAATCAAGCCGGGTTCAAGACGTACTGAGCAGCAACACCGCCACAGTGACCAGGCCAATGCCAACCCAACCAATCGGACGCAGGCGATTGCCGAACAGCAGGCGACCACAGGTGGCCGTGCCGATCACGCCGATCGCGCCCCACATCGCATAGGCGGTGGCCAGGTCCATGTAGCGCACGGCCTGGCCCAGCAGGGCGAAGGCGATCCAGACCAGCACGATGGCGCCGACACCCCAGCGCCAGCGACGGAAGCCATCGGACTTGGCCACCATCATGTTGGCGGCCACATCGATCAGCGCCGAACAGATCACGAAAAACAGGGCCATCATGTTCATCAGTGCGCCTCCCCGAGGGTGACGCAGACGATGCCGACCACCGCCAGCACCAGACCGGCCAGCTGCTGCAGCGACAGGCTCTCGCCGAACACGCTGATGCCGACCACGGTCAGCAGGGTCAGGCCGAGGCCTTCCCACACCGCATAGGCCACGCCGACGGCGATACGGCGCACCGACAGCGCGAGGAAGTAATAGGACAGCGCCAGCGCGGCGGCCATCACCAGATAACCGGTCCAGCCGCCATCGCGGGCGGCATGGGCCATGAAGGACGTGCCGACCACTTCGGCGACGATCGCCACGGTCAGGCAGGCCCAGGCGACGACGGCGCCACGGGCGGGAACAGTACGGGACATGTGAAGCTCCTTGCGGGACGGGGACCGCGCCCCATCCTCAGTAGATCCACGCCGTGCGTGGATGATCCGGAACGCCCCCGCAGACAGGGGCGACGGCGGCCAGTATCATCGCCTTTTACGGTGGTATCAAAATGGATTCCATCGACAGGAGCGATGGATCAATGCCCTATTCCCCCGAATCGCTGCAGGCGTTCGTCGAGGCCGCCGCGCTGGGCTCGTTCTCGGCGGCCGCGCGCCGGCTGCGCAAAACCCAGTCCACGGTCAGCACCGCCATCGCCCACCTGGAAGCCGACCTCGGCATGGTCCTGTTCGATCGTAGCGGCCGCTACCCGCAGCTGACCGACGCCGGCCGGCAGGTGCTGGGCCACGCGCAGGAAATCCTTGCCGCCGACGCGCGCCTGCAACAGCTGAGCGTGCGTCTGGCCGCACCCGTAGAGCCACGCCTGACCGTGGTGTTCTCCGATGTCTACCAGCTCGATCCGGCGCAACGTGTGCTGCAGCGGTTTGCCGAGGCATTTCCCGAGATCGAACTGGAATGGCTGGATGCCGAAGGGCGGGACGTACTGGAACTGGTGGATGCGGGGCGCGCCGGGCTGGGACTGCTGCCGCGCCAGGCGCAGTACCCCGATGCACTGGTTGCCCAGCCACTGGCCCACCACAGCGAGCTGGCGGTGTATGTGGCCAGCGACCATCCACTGGCGCAGGCAGGCGTGCGCGCGGCGGCGCAGCTGGCCCGGCACCGGCAGGTGCGGCTGAGCGCGCAGGTCGACCACGCGCCGCCGATCAGCGGGCCGGCGTGGACCGCGTCGGACTACCTGATGGTGATGGAGATGGCCGAGGACGGCATAGGCTGGGCCGAGCTGCCGCGTGCGCTGGTGCAGCGCTACGACCGTGGCCGCCTACTGGAACTGCGCGTGCCGGGCTGGCCGCGCCGCATCCACAGCGACCTGGTGTGGCGCCGCGATACGCCGCCGGGGCCGGCGGCGTTGTGGTGGGCCGAGGCATTGGGGTGAGTAGAGCCGAGCATAGGCTCGGCACTACAAATCAACGATGGGCGAGCGCGTAATCCAGCGCGGAGCGCACCGCTGCCACCTGCGCGTCGTTGCACTGCTGCGGCGTCGCCCGCGGGCTGTCCGGATAGACCTCGGTGGTGGTGGTGTACTTCGCCCCGGTGATGCCGGCGCACAGGCCCAGCGGCACCAGCGCGTACTCGATCACGCCGTGCGCGACCACCGGCGAACCGATGATCTCGCCCTTGTCGTCGGCCGGTGCAATATGGGTGACCTTCTCCACTTCCGCGACCACGGCCTGCTGGAACGCCGGCTGCGGATTCTCGCTGTCGTCCACCAGGTAGAAGCCGTCGGGAATCAGGCCCGGTTCGAATGGCTTGCCATCGCGCGCGGCGAGTGCGGGACGGAACTCGCTCTCGTCGCTGTCGGTGGTCTCGTGCAGGTCGATGTGCAGCACGAACTGGCCCTTCAACGGTGCAATCAGTTCGATCAGCGCCGTCGATTCGCGCGCCGGGCCATCAGCGCGGAAGTTGCGGTTCGGGTCGATCGCATCGAAGTTCCAACGGTTGATGCGCTCGAAGCCCCACGGATTCACGCACGGCGCGACCAGCAGGTTGGCCTTGCCGGCGTAGCTGGCGGCGTGTTTTTCGAGGAACTCCAGCGCGCCCAGCACGCCACTGGTCTCGTAGCCGTGCACACCGCCGGTCACCAGCGCGGCCGGCAGTGCCGGATTCCAGTCGCGGCTGCGCAGGGCGAACAGGGTGTAGGTCTCGCCTGCATAGTCGAGCTGGCCGTAAGCCACCTTGTCGAAGCGCCCGGCCAGTGCATCGATGCGCGGCAGCACTTCCTCGTCGTAACGGCGCAGGCGCTGCTGGCGCGCACGCCACTGCTCCCGTTCCGCCACGCCCCACGGCTGGCCAGGGGTACCGACGGGATAGAAAGCAGCAGTGGACATGGCAGATCTCAGCGGGTCAGGAGGCAATTGATCACTTTAGCACCCGGTCAAAGCGCTGAACCGCACGTCGATTCCAATGGCGAATGGAATCAGCAATAATTCTCATTTACGCCCTTCACTGCCCGCAACGATGCCCATCCCTGCCCTGCAACCGGCCCGCCTGCCCCTGGCCGCCGCCCTCGCCCTGTGCCTGCTCCCGGCCGCCAGCGTCTTAGCGCAGGACAGCGCCACCACGCTCGACAGCATCCAGGTATCGGGCAGCTGGCTGGGCACCGGCCTGCACGACAGCGTCAAAAGCTTCGCCGGCGCACGTACCGTGGTTGATCGCCAGCGCATCGAGGCCAGCGGCGCCGCCAGCCTGGGCGATGCCATGCGCCGCATTCCCGGCGTACAGGTCACCGACAACTCCGGCACGGCCGGCAGCTCGGTGTCGCTCAACATCGGCGTGCGTGGCCTGACCGGTCGCTACTCGCCGCGCTCGACCGTACTGCTGGACGGCGTGCCGCTGGCGGTTGCGCCGTACGGCCAGCCACAGCTGTCGTTCGCCCCGGCCAGCCTGGCCAACATCGAGTCGATCGACGTTGTGCGTGGCGGCGGCGCGGTGCGCTACGGGCCGCAGAATGTCGGCGGCATCATCAACTTCAGCACCCGTGCGATTCCGACCGCGGCCGGCCTGCACGGCGAGGCGGGCGTGCGCTACAGCGCCTACGACCACGGCGGCGGCGACAGCACGCAGTACAACGCGTTCCTCGGCGGCACCGCCGGCAACGGGCTGGGTGCCGCCCTGCTGTATTCCGGGCAGGACGGCCGCGGCTGGCGCCAGGGCAGCGATGACCGTTTCGACGACCTGGCACTGAAGTTCGCCTATGCCATCGATGCGCAACAGGAACTGCGCGCCAAGCTCTCGTACTACGATGTGCGCTCGCTGACACCCGGTGGCCTGACCCGCGCCCAGTACGGGACCGATCCGTTCCAGAACACCCGGCCGACCGACTTCTGGAAAGGCCATCGCACTGGCATCGATCTGGGCTACACCAACACGCTGTCGGAGAACAGCGAGTTCGAGGTGCTGGCGTATTACAACGAGAGCAACCGCGCCAGCTCGCTGATCAATGCCGCCAACACACAGATCACCGTGCAGCCGCGCGACTACCGCGTGCTCGGCATTGAGCCGCGCTACACCCAGCGCCTGCACTGGGGCAGCAGCGTGCACGACATCACCGCCGGCTACCGCTTCCTGCGCGAGCGCGGCAATGACCGCAGCTACACCGTGACCCGCCGTACCGGTGCGGCCAGCGCGACCACCCGCTTCGACAACGCCACCGATGCGCACTCGTTCTACGTCGATGACCGCATCGCCATCGGCCAGTGGCGGATCACGCCCGGCGTGCGCATGGAGTGGATCGACATGGACCGCCAGCAGGCCGGTGGCGGCGCGACCTTCAGCAGCCGCAACGACAAGGCCCTGCCCTCGCTCAACGTCGCCTACCTGCTGACCCCGCAGCTGACCGTGTTCGGCAACTACACCACCTCGTTCGGGCCGGTGCAGAACATCCAGCTCAACTCGCAGAGCGCGACCAATCCGCTGAACCCGGAAATCGCCAGGACCACCGAGCTGGGTGCGCGCTGGCAGGATGGCGCGCTGCGCGCGGAAGTGACCGTGTTCAAGATGCGCTTCGACAACCAGATCCTGCAGATTCCGGGCATCACCCCGCCCACCTTCCAGAACATCGGCGCCACCGACCACAAGGGCGTGGAAAGCGCGATCGAGTACCGCTTCGCCGAAAGCAGCGCGCTGGCCGGGCTGGAGCTGTACGCGAACTACACCTGGACCAAGGCCATCCAGCAGTCCGGCGACAATCGTGGCCTGGATGTGCCCTTCTATTCGCGCGATACCGACAGCATCGGCGCGCGCTATGCGCTGGCCGGCTGGACCTTCAATGTGTCCAGCACCCACCAGAGCGGCCAGTTCTCCGATGCCGCCAACACCTGGAACGAAACCGCCGATGCGCGCGTGGGCCGTGTGCCGGGCGTACGCCTGTGGAACGCGCAGGCGGCCTGGCAGCTGCCCTGGCTGGCCGACAGCGAGGTCGCGGTGGGCGTGAACAACCTGGCCGACAAGCGCTGGTACACCCGCAACGTGGATGGCAACGCCGGCCGCATGGTGGCCGCACCGCGCACGTTCTACGTGCAGGGCCGCTACCGCTTCTGAGTGCGGTAACCGCCTGATGCGGTGACGGTAGCGCTCACGGTGGCGGCGTATCATGCCGCCACCATGTCCTCCACCGCTTCGCCATCGCGCCTGCATCTGGCCTTCCAGGGCCTGCGCCTGCGCCTGCGTGGCAGCGACCTGTGGTTCATCGCCCTGGCCCTGCTGGTCGGGCTGATCGCCGGTGGCCTGACCCTGTTGCAGGCTGGGCTGGCACGCACCCTGCAGACGGCGCTGTATGGGCTGGACGAGGGCATGCGCCTGAGCTCACTGCCCGCACTGGCCTGGACCGCGCTGCTGGTACTGCCGCTGGGCGGCCTGGTGGTGGGCCTGGTCAGCCTGGCTGCAACGCGCCTCAAGCGCCCCTTGCTGGACGCCGTGGAAGCCAATGCGCTGCACGGCGGCCGCATGTCGATGCGTGACAACCTGATCGTGTTGACCCAGACCCTGGTCTCCAACGGCTGCGGCGCGTCGGTCGGACTGGAAGCGTCGTACACACAGATGGGCGCGGGCAGCGGCTCGCAGCTGGGACGGGTGATGCGCCTGCGCCGCAACGACGTGCGCATCCTGGTCGGGGCCGGCGCGGCCGGTGCGATCGCCGCGGCCTTCGGTGCACCGTTAGCCGGGGCGTTCTACGCCTTCGAGATCGTCATCGGCGCCTATACGCCGGCGGCACTGGCGCCGGTGGCGGTGGCCGCGCTGGCCGGCGCCTTCGTTGCCGACCAGGCCGGCGTGGAGGCCTATCTGCTGCCGGCGGCATCCACCATCGACGTGCGCGCAGCCGACTATGCGATCTACGGCCTGCTCGGCTGCTGCTGTGCGATGGTCGGCATCGTGGTGATGCGCCTGATCGCCTCCATCGAGGGCACGGTCAAGCGCAGCCCGTTGCCGCTGTGGGGACGGCCGGTGGTGGGTGGCCTGCTGCTGATCCCGCTGGCGCTGGCCAGCCCGCAGGTGCTGTCGTCCGGCCACGGCGCGCTGCACCTGGACCTGACCACCCATCTGCCGCTGATCTGGATCGGCGGACTGCTGACCCTCAAATGCCTGGCCTCGGGCATTTCGCTGGGTTTCGGCTTCCGTGGTGGCCTGTTCTTCGCCTCGCTGTTCATGGGCACGCTGGTCGGCACGCTGTTTGCCGGGTTGCTGGCGATGGCCACCGGCGTGCCGGTGGTCGACGCCACCTCAGCGGCGCTGGCGGGCATGGCCGCACTGGCCGCAGCCGTGGTTGGCGCGCCGATGACCATGGCCATGCTGGTGCTGGAAGGCACCCACGATTTCCTGCTGACCAGCGTGGTGATGAGCGCGGTGCTGGTGTCCAGCACGCTGGTGCGGCAATGGTTCGGCTACTCCTTCTCGACCTGGCGCATGCATCTGCGCGGGGAAACCATCAAGAGCGCACGTGACATCGGCTGGGTGCACAACCTCAATGCCGGGCGGATGATGCGCAAGGGTGTAGCCACCGCGCCGGCCGACCTCGATGCCGCCACCTTCCGCCAGCGCTTCCCGCTGGGTTCGGGCAGCCGGGTGATCCTGATCGACAGTGAAGGCCACTACGCCGGCATCGTGCAGATCCCGCGCCTGTTCGGCGACGGCGTAAAGCCCGAGGACGTGGTGGGTACGTTCGCCGAGAACCGCGACGTAGCGCTTGCCACCAGCGCGGACGTGGTGAGCGTGATGCAGCGGTTCGACCAGACCCAGGCCGACGAGCTGGCGGTGGTGGCCGACGATGGCCAGGTACTGGGCGTGGTGTCTGAAGCATTCGTGCGCAAGCGCTATGCGGAGGAGCTGGACAAGCGCCAGCGCGAAATGATGGGCGAGCGCGTCGACGAGTAGATCCACGCCATGCGTGGATGATGTTCCCGGAAGCCCCACCCATCCACGCATGGTGTGGATCTACTGTCACCTGCGGGAGGTAGACTGCGGCCATGCGCTTCATTGAAACCTTCCAGTCCGGCCCCTTCGCCGACACCGTGGTCAGCCTGCTGGCGGCGTTCGTGCTCGGCACCCTGATCGGGGCCGAACGCCAATACCGGCAGCGCACGGCCGGCCTGCGCACCAACGTGCTGGTGGCCGTCGGCGCCGCCGCCTTCGTTGATCTGGGCATGCGTATCGCCGGCAGCGCCGAGGCCGTGCGGGTGATCTCGTACGTGGTCTCGGGTGTCGGCTTCCTCGGCGCCGGCGTGATCATGAAGGAAGGCATGAACGTGCGCGGCCTGAACACCGCCGCGACGCTGTGGTGCTCGGCGGCCGTGGGCAGCTGTACCGGTGCGGACATGCTGGCCGAAGGCGTACTGCTGACCGTCCTGATCATTGCCGGCAATACCCTGCTGCGGCCACTGGTGAACGCGATCAACCGCATCCCGATCAACGAAGCCGCCAGCGAAGCGACCTACGAAGTGCGCCTGAGCGTGGATGCCGACGCGGTGCCGCGCGTGCGCGAGCGCCTGGTCGATGCACTGGAAGCAGCGCAGTATCCCGTCGGTGACATACAGCTGGTCGAGCACGCCGATGCACCCACCGATGTGATCGCCGTACTGGTCAGCACGGCGGTCAGCGCCGACGAACTGGACGTGGTGCTGGCGCGGATGGAGCAGGTGCCGGGCGTCCTGCATGCCACGTGGGAAGTCAGCACCCGCGATTGAACGCGTGTCAGCAGTTCATCCACGCATCGCGTGGATCTACTGCTCATGCACGCGCCAGGCGCTGCTGCGCACGCAGCAGTCTGCGGAACGAGGCGCAGCGCCGCGCATCCTCGGCGTGTGGACAGGCCGCAGCCCGCTGCAGCCGATCCTGCACCCGCTGCAGCTCGCGGATCTGCCGCTGCAGCGCATCGGCCTGGGCCAGCAATGCCGTGCGGTCCAATGCGAGCCCTGTTCCCTGCGGCATCGCCGCGCCGATCTGCTGCAGTGACAGGCCTGCTGATTGCCCCAGGCCGATCAGCGCAAGCCGTTCCAGCACCTGTTGGTGGTACTGCCGGCGCAGGCCGCGACGCCCCAGCACCTGCACCAGGCCCAGCTGCTCGTAATAGCGCAGTGTCGAGGCCGGCACGCCGCTGCGGCGCACCACCTCACCGATATCCAGTTCCCGCATCGTGCTTGACCTCAAGGGGGCTTCAAGCGCCACCATGGTCGTACTCTCCGCGCAAGGCAAGCCCATGGCCGATTCACTCCCGCTCGATCAGCACACGCTCTGGAACGGCCCTGCTGGCGAGAACTGGGTCGCGCAGCAGACGCTGCTGGACGGCCTGTTCCAACCGATGGCCGATGCGCTGCGCGACGAGTTGCCCGCTACCGTCACGGAACTGCTGGACATCGGCTGCGGCACCGGCGCCAGCACGCTGATCGCCGCCACGGCGCGTCCTGGTGCTCACTGTACCGGCATCGACATCTCCGCCCCCATGCTCTCCCTCGCCCGCCAGCGTGCCGTCGCGATCGGGCGCAACATCGACTTCATCGTTGCCGATGCCCAGCGCCATGACTTCGCAGCAGCGCGCTACGACTGGATCCAGTCGCGGTTCGGGGTGATGTTCTTCGAGGACACGCTGGCCGCCTTCGCCAACCTGCGCCGTGCCGCCCAAGCCGGCGCAGGCCTGCGCTTCATCGCCTGGCGCAGCGCGCAGGAGAATCCATTCATGACCACCGCCGAGCGTGCGCTGGCAGACCAGCTGGTGCTGCCGGCACGAACAGCCGGCGCGCCGGGGCAGTTCGCCTTCGCCGATGGCGAGCGGGTGCGCCAGATGCTGCAGAGCACCGGATGGCAGGACGTGGACGTATCGCCGCTGGACCTGACCTGTTTCCTCACCCGTGACGCGCTGCCCAGCTACGTTGGCCAACTCGGACCTGTGGGCCTGGCCCTGCGTGCGCTGCCCGCCGAGCGCGCCGATGCGCTGCTGCAACAGGCACTGGCCGCGTTCGCCCCGTTCATCGACGGTGATTGCGTGCGGGTGCAGACCGCCTGCTGGATGATCCGCGCCCGCGCCTAGCAACAAAAATGGGGACGGAGGGGATCAAGTCGTTCATTCCCCGGCGGTGCGGGAAACGACTTGCCCCCCTTTCTCTACAACGCTTCGCCGGCGTCGGCCAGCCGCGATTCGATCAGCGCGTACCACTGCTCCAGCATGTCGACCAGCATGTCCAGTTCGGCGTCGGCGCGCTGCGCGCGGCCGCTGCGCAGGCAGGCCTGCGCTTCCTGCAGCTGGGTGAGGAAGCCGGCAACGGTGTCGGCCTGCAGGATCAGGCCCGGCAGCCGGCGCCCGGGAATGCGCACCACTGCATGGTTGCCGAGCTGACCGTACACGCTGAGAGTGGCTTCCGTCTTCATGGACAAGGGCAGGAATTGGGCATTCATCAGGTGCACCAGGGAAGAAACCTGCCCACCGGCAGGCGTGGAAAACGGGGGAGACGTTTCCACGGCCTGCCGGCAGAACAGGGGGGACTCGGGATGCCGGGGCGCGCCCCGGCACGGGGATTCAGTGCGGCCGGGCCACGCCGGCGATCTGCACCCGGCGGTTGGGCGCGAGGCAGGCAATCAGTTCGCGCCGGTTGCGCTGGTCGCACTGCACCAGCGGTTCCGCCGCGCCGCGACCTTCAGCGCTGATGCTCGCCGCTGATACGCCGCCCTGTACCAGGGCCATGCGCACCGCCTCGGCGCGCCGCTGCGACAGCGCCTGGTTGTAGGCAGCGCTGCCGATGCGGTCGGTGTAGCCGACCACCTGGATCGACTGCACCTGGCTGGCCTCGCGCACCTGCGCCAGCACACCCTGCACGGCCTGCTGGCCGGTGGCGCTGAGCACCGCACTGTCGAAACCGAACAGCGCATCGGCAGCCAGTCGCAGCGGCTGCTCCGGCAAGGGCGCCGGCGGTGGCGGTGCAGGCGGACGCGGCGGATCCAGTACGGCAGCGCACGATTCAGGCTTCCAGTAGCCGCCCTGGGCGATGCCCTTGTTATCGAAGCGCACCTGGAACTGGCAGGTGAAGTATTCGGCGCCCTGTGCGGTGCGGAAGTTGAACAGGTAGTTCCACTCGCGCACACCCCACATGCCTTCATTGAAATGCGGCGTGCCCAGCAGCGTGTACAGCTGGCGCTTGCTCATGCCCGGCGCGAACCGGCGCAGGTCGGCGATATCGGGATAGATGCCTTCCTTCAGCGATGCCTTGCTGGCCTCCGGGAAGGTGACGGCAGTGCTGCCGGCGGGGCCGTCAGCGGCGGGTGCGTGGCTGCGGCAGGCCACCAGCAGCCCTGCGGCCAGGATCAGCCCCAGCGTGGTGGCGACGCGGCCACTGCGAGCGATGCGATGCGATTTCATGTCATTCCCCCTGTAGACGTTGCCAGCTGCGCCGGGCCGCGCGTGCGACCCGGCGCGGGCGATCACCACTGGATGCCGGCACCGACGGCCACACCGGCCTCGCCACGGCTGTTGGTGGAACCACTGAACTTGTAGATCCAGCGCCCGCCCTCGGACACACCGGAGATGCCCAAGGCCACGCCGGATTCGCCGTTGTAGCTGCCCGCCGCGATCGAAGCCATGTTGCGGCCGGCTTCGCTGGGCTGCGGCAGCGACGCGGTTGCCATCGCCGAGGCGATACCGGCCGAGGCACGGTTGTCGGTCTTGCGCAGGTCGCGTTCGAAGCCGCCCATGCGCTCATCGGTGTAGGCCTTGGACCAGTCCAGCGTCTGCGCCATGCCCGACTTCAGCTGGTCGACATTGACCGCGTCGGTACCGGCGGTGCCGGCGGCGACGTTGCGCACCGTGGTCGGGCCGCTGCTGGTGCTGCCCAGGGTCACGCTGTTGTAGTTGGTGGTGCCGTTGGTGGTGGTGTCATAGCGGATCGTGCCCTGCTGCGAAGCCTGCAGCTGGCGCACGTTGACCGCGTCCGTTGCCTGCGAACCATCGGCCACGTTGACCACCTGGCGTTCGGCACCCGCTGCCCCCACCGACACCGTATTGGCGCGGTTGGCGACCGAGCCTGCACCCAGCGCCACCGAATTGTCGGCCTGCGCCTGAGAACCGTTGCCCAGTGCGGTCGAGTTGGCCCCGGCGGCGGTTGAGCCGGCACCGCCCGCGGCGGAGTTGGCGCCGCTGGCGGACGGATCGGCCAGGTTGTTGCTGTTGTTGGCGCGGAAGCTGCCCGCCACGTTGGTGATGTTCTGGATTTTCTGGTCGGTGTAGGACTTGGACTGGTCGATGGCGTAGTTGACGCCGTTCTTCAGCTGGCCGACGTTGGTCGCATCGTGGTCGTCGGAGCCATCGGCCACGTGGGTGATCTTGCGCTCGCTGCCGCTGCTGCCCACCGCCACTTCACCGGACGAGTTGCTGGCACCGGCCTGGCCGTAGGCACCGGTATAGCCGGTCTGCGCGCCGACGCTGGCCACCGAGCCGGCACCCAGCGCAACACTGTTGCCTGCGCTGGCATTGGCGCCGTTGCCAACCGCTACGCTGCCGGCACCCGCTGCGCTGGCCTGCGGGCCGACCGCCAGTGCTTCGGCACCGGTGGCCGTAGCCGCCGCCGCAGTAGAGTTGACCGCCAGGTACGGGCTGCCGCCACCGTTGCTGATGCGCTGGTTGAGCACCCGCAGCGAGCCATCCACGGCGGAGAACGCCGCGGTGACGTTGCTGTAGTCGTTGCCGGTGATGGTGCCATCGGTGGCGATGGTGGAGATGTTGAAGGTCGGCGCGGTCCACAGCCCGGTGCTGCCGTTGTACACGGTGCTGCCACCGAAGTAGCTGGCCACCGTCTGGTGCGTGCTGAACAGCTGGTCGCCGGTGATGGCATCGCTGCTGCCCGCCAGGATGCTGCCGGCGGCCACGTTGGTGACCTTCACTGGTGCGCCGCCGGTGCCGCTGAGGGTCACGGTATCGACCACGTTGCCACTCCCGTCCACGTCATATTTCACGGCGCGCTTGTCCAGGTCATCGGTCTGGTCGGCCACGTTGGCCAGCGAAGTGCTGACCGCATCGAAGGCGGTGCCGACGTCGTTGTAACTGCCCTGGCTGACGGTGCCATTGGCGGCGACATTGTTGAGCGTGTAGGTCGGTGCAGTGACCACGCCATTGGCATCCACCGCAGCGCCGCCGCCGAGGTGGGTGGCCACGGTCTGGTTGGCCGCGAACAGCTGCGCACCGTTGATCGCTTCGCTGCTGGCCGCGCTGATCTGGCCCGGGCCGAGGTTGCGCAGCGTGGTGGCCGTGCCGGACTGGCCGAGCGTAGCGCTGCCGTAGTTGACGCTGCCGTCGCCGTTGAGGTCGTAGCGCAGCGCGCCCTCTTCCGAGGCCTGCAGCTGCCCCAGGTTGACCGCATCGGTGCTGGCGGTACCGGCGGCGACGTTGGTGACCTGGCGTTCGGCGCCTGCGGCACCGATCGACACGCTGTTGGCACGGTCGGCCAGGCTGCCGGCACCGACCGCGATGCTGTTGGCGGCGGTTGCGCTGGCACCGGCGCCGACGGCGATCGCTTCGGTACCGCTGGCCACGGCGTCAGCACCGGTCGAATTCACCCGCAGGTACCGGGTGCCGGTGTTGCGGATGTCGTTGATCTGCGTGTTGAGGTTGACCAGCGAGCCGTCCACCGCATCGAAGGCGTCGGTGACGTTGTCATACAGCCCCGAGGCGACGGCGCCACCGGTGGAGATGCTGCTGATCTCGAACAGCGGTGCGGTGAACGTGCTGGTGAGCGGATCGAATGCGGCGCGTCCGCCAAAGAACTTCGCCATGGTGTCGTTGCTGGCGAACAGCTGCCCACCGTTGACCGCCTCGCTGCTGGTGGCATTGACCGCGCCGGCGGCCAGGTTGCCGATGGTGGTGGTGCCGGTGCCATTGCCGAGGGTGACACGGCGGTAGTTGGGGTCGCCTGCACCATCCAGGTCATAGGTGACCGCCGCTGCGCCAACCGCATCGATCTGGCTGATGGCGCCCTTCAGCTGAGCCACGTTGACCGCATCGGTGTTGGCGCTGCCGGCCGCGAGGTTGGTGATCTGCCGCTCGCCGCCACCGGCGGTGCCTACCGACACTTCACCGGCCGACACCTGTGCGGCGGTCAGGCCGTAGGCGCTGTAGCTGGCCTGGGCGCCGCGCAGTGCAGCCGAGCGGTAACCCAATGCCACCGAATTGGCCTGGTTGGAGGTGCTCTCCGCGCCGAGCAGGGTCTGCCCGTTGGCGGTGCCGCTGGCACTGTCGCCGACTACTACCGAGTGCCCCATGCGTGCCGCGTAGTCGGCAGTGGGAACGCCGGTCGGATCGCTCGGATCATTGGCACCCGCGCCGGGGAAGGCGACGTTGGCATCAACCTTCGGCAGCTCATGGCGGGCATTTGCACCGATCACCACCTCCTTGGAACCGTTGGCATAGGCGCCATCGCCCATCAGCACCTGGTAGTCCTGCGCGGCGTTGACCGCCCAGCAGGAGATGTCAGCCAGTGCGATGTCCAGGCACTTGGCCGCCCAGGCCGGCGAATCCGTCGGCAGCAGCAGGCCGAGCAGGCCACCGGGGTTGCCGTTGTTGATGTTGTAGATATAGCTGTCGGAGGTGACGCCGCCGATCAGGGTCAGGTGCGAGCTGCCGCCGGTGACCGCGCCACCCAGGCCATTGAGCGTGGTACCGACCGGCGTGGCATTGACCACCGGCAGGCCGAGCACGTTGACCGTGGAATAGGTCTGCATGACGTTGGCGGTGCTGAGCTTGAGGTTGCCGTTGGACAGGTAGCCAGTGCCGCCGAACAGGCTGGCGGTGGTCGGGCCCAGCAGTTCGGTGACACCGCCCACCAGGCCACCTGTGCCGATCACCAGGCCCGCGTTCGGGTCGGCAGCGGCCGGCGCCTTCGGGCTGGTCGGCGGGATGGCCGACGGCGAGGTCAGGCCGAGGCTGCCCAGAGTATTGCCGACCAGGCCGCCGACGGCGCCGGTCAGGTTGCCGACAGTGCCATTGAGGTCACCATTGAGCAGGCTGCCGACCGCGCTGCCAACGCCGTTCAGCGCAGTGCCGACGCCGTTGAGCAGGCCGCCCAGGCCAAGCGCGCTGTTCTGCGCGGCGACGGTTGCGGTGCCGGCCAGCTTGAGGTTGCGATCAGCGACCAGTTCTTCGCCGTCCTTGCCCTGCACCCGCACCTTGCCTGCCACACCGGTATCGAACGCTGCGGTAATCGCGCGGTCATCGGTGTCACCCGGCAGCTCTTCCTTCGCCGGCAGTGTGACCGCGGCGGTGGCCCCGGCCTGGCCTTGTCCTTCGATGTGGTTGCCCGCCACGACCAGCTGCGAATCGACCTTGCCGTCGACAGCCGTCTTCAGCCCGGACGGCGTTGCAGTCACGGCGGTGGCAACCTGGGTGCCGGCGTCGACGCTGGCAACCGGCGTACCGGCGATGCCGACGTTGGCCTTTGCTGCCGCATTGGCAGTCAGGCCCAACGGTGCCTGGGCAGCCGATGCGGCATTGGCGGCAAGCGCTGCATCGACACGGGCGGAGGCTGCGTTGCCGACGCCGATGTTGGCACGTACGTCGGCGCCGAGCGCCGGTGCGGGCACCTGGCGCGGCGTAGCGCCGGCCGCCAGCTTGACCTGCACGGTGGCCGGCAGGACGTCGCGCACGATCGGCAGTGAGGTCGTGCTCAGCTGCAGGCCGACGCGTGCGTTGGCACTGATCGCCGGGTTCGCCTGGGCCTGTCGTGCGGCCGCCGCCAGCGCCACTTCGGCATCGACCTTCACCGGCATCGGCTGGGTGTACTTGGCCGCCAGCGCCTGCAGGTCGCGCAGCGATTGGTTGGACTCCGTTGCCGCCGCAGGTCCGCTGGCCAGCGCGCACAGCAGTGCCAGGGCCAGGGTGCTGGGCACCAGGAGGCTGGCACGACGGTCACGCGGTGCGGTACCACCGCTATCGCCGGTGGCCAGTTCCGAGGCCACAACCAGAGCATTGAGCTGGCGGTTCCATACACGCCGGTAGATGCGGTTCATGAGCATTTCCCCCGTAGGCGGACAACTTGAATGTCAGTGGACTTGCCGTTAGGCAGGTGACTGACATTTCGCGCCTTTCAGCGGGGGCTGAGCACTTCATTCCGGCAGGGCAATCGCGCATTCCGGCAAATCCACGGCCGGATTCGGCAGCCGCATATGCAAATCCGGCAGGGAGGGCTGGCCGGGCTGCGCCCGGCACCCGCAGAGGCGAAAACCAAAGCCAAAGCCAAAGCAACAGCCGGCTCTGGGTTTTCTGGGGGTTGGCGGAGCGGTGTGGGCTTGCAGGACACGCCGTAAACCCGTCCATGGGGGCTCGATGGCGCCATCCATGGCGCCAACGGTCCTGCAAGCCCACACCGCCCCACCTGTGACAGTTTCCCCATGACGGTTGGATCTGCCGTCGTGCATTCACTGCCGACATGATCGATCTTTGATTTTCAGTGATTATTTCGATCTAAATCGAAATTGATGATCCGACTTTCCCTCGGCCGGGCATTGCCCGGCGCGACATCTGAAGCGCGCGGGAAACTGTCGAAGGCGGGGTGGGTCCGGTTGCGGGGGTGTCCGCGGCATGGATGCCGCGGCCAAGCCCCCAGGGATGGGTTTACGGCGTCCCCCGCCACCGGACCCACCCCGCCATTCCACAGGAAACCCGCTTTTGCTTTCGGCAGTTGACCTTGCCTCTGCGGGTGCCGGGCGGCAGCCCGGCCGATACCCTCAGGCCGGTTGGCCGAGCTGTGCGGGCGCGCGCATCAGGGTGTCGCGCGGCAGTTCGCCAAAGACTTTCCGATAGTTGTCGGCAAAGCGCGACAGGTCCCACAGCCCGCAACTGAGCGCGATGGCCTTGACCGAACGCCGGTTGGAATCGGCCATCGACAGGCTGCGGCAGGCCGCGCACAGCCGCAGCATCGACAGGTAGCGATTGGGCGAGGTACCGAACAGATCCTCGAACGCATAGCGCAGGCCACGTTCGCTGACGCCGGCGGCGTCGCAGATCTCATTCATGTAGATATTGCGGCGCAGGTTGAGGCGCATGAAGTTCTCCGCCCGCTGCGCGATCAGGTAATGCGTGCGGCGGGCGCGGCTGCAGCTGGGCCGATCGGCGGGGCCAGCGCCCAGCAGTGCCTGGACATGCTCGTGCAGCAGGCGCTCGGTTTCTTCCGGTTGCAACCCACCACCCTGCCCCAGCTGTGCATGCAGTTGCTGGTAATGGCGTACCAGGGGCATTGCCTCATCGCCGAGGTTGAACAACGAAAGTGCCTGTCCCGCCGGCGGCGTGCTGCGCAGGCTCAGTTCGGTCAGCTTGCGCTGCACGCGCGCCACCGGCACCAGCATCAGCGTCATCTGCGTGCCGGGGCTCAGCGTGAATTCACTGATGCCTTCAGGCATCACGGCCAGCGCCATGCCAGGCGTCAGCGGCACGCCATGGCACCAGCTCAATGCATCGTCGGTGGTGTGCAGGTAACCGAGCATTGCCCAGTCGGGGGGCAGCATGAATCGGCCGCGGCAATGGAAGCCGCAGGTGATGCTGCAGAACAGGGCTTCCTCGTGAACGCGCGAAGCGAATGCCGCGCGCGGACCATTGCCATCCAGCAGCAACAGTTCCACATCGCACACGCGGAGCACGCCGCTCAGCGTGGCCAGGTCTATCGACCTGAGATCGCCGTCGTCGTTGTGTTCCACCCCACCATCGACCATGACAGTGTCGTCCCCCGTTTGGTCTGCTGCACGACTCCGCCCCCACTGCCTGACAGGGCGCACGCCGTTTCCAAGAGCATCGTCCGTTGCCGTGACGGTCGCTGCGCAGCGCGCGCGCCCATCCATGAAAATGCAAAACCTTGAATGCGAGTATGCCCGATAATCCGCAGCCGTAAACAGGATGTTTCGACGACAGCCGATTATCGACGACGTGAAGAAAATGTGCGCGCGGATGGCACGGTTTTCGCATGTGCGCAGATCGACCTCACATTATCTACACGACCATGAATCGTTTTGCGCAGGAACGGATTTGCGTCACAGATCCGCGCCTGAATATTCAGCAATGCACCGAATCTGCCGAATTTGCATATAGGTTCCGGTTGCAGGGAACCGCCATTCAGGCAAAGTCAAATACAAATACACGGTGATCGGGCACGCAGATGGCGGCCACACCCAGGGGGACAGCATGACCATGCACCTGCGAAATACCGTTTCGACCACCGGCCCGGTGCCGTGCGGTCGCGGTTGCGCGGCCGCTGCCCTGCCCGGGAATGATCACCCTGCTTGAGCACAGCGGGATTGCCCGCCGTGCCTCCTCCGCCAGGATGGCAGAGGCCTACGGACGGTCCCGGCGGAGCCGGGCCACCGCCCATGCAGGTGTCCTGCAGTAACTGACAGGTAGAGGGAGACAACCGTCATGAACGCATCGATCCGCAAGTTCCTGAAAGAAGAAGATGGCGTGACCGCGCTCGAGTACGGGCTGCTGGCCGCCGTGATCGCCGGCATCCTGATCGTGGTGGGCAGAACCCAGATCACCGCGTTCTTCACCACGCTGTTCACCCGCCTGCAGGCCATCGCCACCGACGCCACCACCACCTAGCCGTCGCGCGGGGTACAGCACCTGCGGTCGCTTCGATGGCGACCGCGGTGGCCGATGAAGGGGGTCTGCAACTGTCCAATGACGGACGAAGAGGGTGTGCGATGACACTGCTGGGATTGCTGGCCATGGGAGTGTGCCTGCGGATCGCGATCAGCGATCTGTACGCCCGCCGCGTGCCCAATACCTGGCTGCTGGCCGCATGCGCGATCGCGGTGCCACTGATCGTCGCCGACCAGTTCACTGCGACGCGCACGACCTGGGCGCCCCACCTGCTGGGCGCGGCACTTGGCCTGCTGGCACTGCTGCCGTTCTATGCGGTGCGCTGGATGGGCGCCGGCGATGTGAAGTTCTTCGCCGTGCTCGGCCTGCTGCTGGGCTGGAAGGCACTGCTGCCGGTATGGGTGCTGGCCAGCCTGGCCGCAGGCGCCCACGCCATGCTGGTGATTGCCGGACGGCAGTTGGCCGGTCACCTGCCGCTGCGCCTGCAGATGCAGGTCAATCGTGCCAGTACGCACTGGAATGGCCACCCTGCCCTGCGCGAGCTGCATGCCGCGCGGCAGGGTCGACAGGGTATTCCCTACGCCGCCTACCTGGCCTTCGCGGCGATTGGCTGGGTATTGGCAACGACTTATGGAGGCGTGGCATGAAAGCGTTCGCACGTCGCCGCCAACGCGGCGTGGCCAGCATTGAATTCGCGCTGATGCTGCTGCTCGGCCTGGTGCCGCTGTTGCTGTTCACCTTTTCCGGCGTGCTGATCATGGCCGCACAGCAGACCCTGGCCACGGCCTCGGCCGAGGGCGCGCGCGCGTCGCTGCGCTATGGCAGCGCCGGCGAGCGTCGCACTGCAGCGTGCCTGGCGGCCCGTCGCTCCATGCAATGGCTGTTGCAGTTTTCCAGGCAGAACCCGGACTGCAGCACTGGCGGCGCCGGTGCCATCGTGGTCTCGCCGCAGACGCCCTGCGCCGGCCTGGCCACGGTGCAATGCATGACCGTGACCGTGAGCTACGACTACAACGCCCACCCCTTCCTGCCCGGCACCGCCACGCTCTATGGCTGGGTGATGGGCGCCCCCATTCGCAGCGTCGCGGTCGCCCAGCTGGACCTTGGCAGCAACTGACGATCGGTACAGGAGAAGAATTCCATGCTCAAGTTGACCCGCATCGCTGCCATCGCGCTGATCGCACTCGCCGTGCTGCTTGCCGTGGTGGCCTTCGTGATCGGTCGCAAGCCTGCGGCTTCGGCGGACAATCCGAGCACGATCGTAAAGGCCGATGCGCAGACCTTCAGTGTCGTTGAAGCCACCGCGCGGCTCCCTGCCGGCGAGCCGATCAGCGCCAACGGTGTGCGGCTGACGCAACGCACCGCAGAAGTGCCGGGAGCAGTGACCGATCTGGCGGCAGTGGTCGGCAAGGTGCCGGTACAGGACATCAGCGAGGGCAGCGCGATTGGCGCCAGCCTGCTCGCGCAGGGCTTCTCGCTGCAGCTGCGGCCGGGTGAACGGGCACTGGCGGTGCCGGTCGATGAGCTGGTCGCGGCAGGCAACCGCATCCTGCCCGGCGATTTCGTCGACGTGTTCCTCAACCTGCGCAGCGCCGCCACCAGCTACAACGGCCAGCAGGACATCGCACAGACCCGTTTGCTGCTGTCGCGCCTGCGCGTTCTCAGCTACGGTCAGCAGGACATCGCGGCGGCCCCCAGCCCTGCCCAGGGTGCGGCACCGGCCACGGCCAGCAACGACTCACGCGCGGCCGATATCACCAATGGTTCCAGCAGCGGCGACAGCAACGGAAACGGCAGCGATGCCACGCAACCGGCACGCACCGCAGTGCTGGCGGTACCGGTGGCCGACGCCAACCGCCTGCTGCTCGGCGCGCAGCAGGGCAAGCTGTTCCTGGCCCTGCGCAATCCCGCCGATACCGGCCTGCCGGACCTGGCGCTGTTCCCGCAGGCACGCGGCGTACTTGACCCGGTGCGCGGCCTGGACAACGAACAGCAGCAGGCTCTGCAGCGACCGGAGAACAACGCCTACGCAGGCCTGGATGGCGACGCACTGGCTGGCCGCGGCAGCAGCGTGCAGCGCAACGCTCACGAAACGCCGGCGCGTGCACCGGTGCAGCGCCGCTCGCCACCGCGACCGGCGGGCATCGAGATCATCCGCGGCGACACCGCCGCCCCCCGTGGCTCCCTTTGACCCTTGCCGAGAGCGCACATGACTGAACGTCGCTACTGCCTACGCCCCTCTGTCCGCCAGCGCTGGCTGGCCCTGCTGCTGGTGCTGCTGGCACCGGGTGCGAGCGTGGCTGCCGACGACCTGCTGCTGCAGACCCGCGAACAGCGGCCATGGACGCTGCCAGCCGACCTGGAACGGGTCGCCATCGCCGATCCCGGCGTGGCTGACATCTTGATGCTGCGTGGCGCACGCCAGGCGTTGCTGGTCGGAAAGGCGCCAGGCACCACGACCCTGCTGCTGTGGCACCGCAAGCAGAGTGAACCGCAGCGCGTGCAGGTGCGCGTGCAGAGTGCCGTGCAGGGCGCCGCCGATACTGGCTCCAACGGGCTGGTGTTCACCCAACAGGACCATCAAGGGCTCCTGCAGGGAACCAGCGACAGCGTGCTGGCGCACATGCAGGAACAGAAGACCGCCGTGATGGCGCTGGGCAAGGACGGCAGCCTGGCCGACGCCTCCACCATCAGCAGCGGCGGCGTGGTGCAGGTCGAGGTCAAGGTGGTCGAATTCAACAAGACCGCGCTGAAGCAGATCGGCATCAACTTCCAGAACCGCAACGGTGGTTTTGCCTATGGATTCGCCCGACCCGGTGGGCAGCTGCCAGGCAACACCGGCATCCTGCCGGGCATGAAGGAAGGCGAGTCCAGCAACGAAAGCGAATCGCCGATCTCCTCGGCATTCCGGCTGGTGTTTGGCTCGACCAAGGGCCTGTGGAATGCCGATGTGGACCTGCTGCAGGCCAACGGCATGGCGCGCGTGCTGGCCGAGCCGACCCTCGTTGCGCTGTCCGGGCAGAGCGCCAGCTTCCTGGCCGGTGGCGAACTGCCAATCCTGGAGCCGCAGGGGCTCGGCACGACCACGGTCACCTACAAGCCCTTCGGCATCGGCCTGACCGTGACGCCCACCGTGCTCTCACCGAGCCGTATTGCGTTGAAGGTCGCGCCGGAAGCCAGCGACCTGGACTACACCAACTCGATCGCGCTCAACGGCGTGCAGATCCCGTCGATCACCACCCGCCGTGCCGATACCACTGTCGAGCTTGGCGATGGCGAGAGTTTTGTCATCGGCGGTCTGGTCAGTTCCACCGTGGCCTCGACGGTCAACAAGATTCCGCTGCTCGGCGACCTGCCGATCATCGGTACGTTCTTCCGCAACTTCGACTACAAGCGCCAGGACAAGGAACTGGTGATCATCGTCACGCCACGGTTGGTACAGCCGATTGCGCGCAATACCGAACTGCCGCTGCCCGGCGATCGCGAAGCCAAGCCGAACATGCCCGAGTGGGGCGCGTGGCTGCTTGGCCCGATCAGCCGCGATCCGGTGCCCGGTTTCTCGCGCTGATCCACATGACGTCTCCGGTACCACGCCCATGCCCTACGCCACTGCCCTGCCGCTGCACCCGCAAGGACCACCGATGAATCTGGTCCTGTACGGGATCGACCGTGAACTGCTGCCGCGCCTGGCTGCCAAGCTGCCGCCGGCCACGGCACTGCATTGGCAGGACAGCGGCGAGCCGACCTCGGCACAGGACCTGCAGCGTGGCCCGCAGAACCTGGTTCTGCTCGACTTCCGCCCGGAGCATGCGTCGGCATCGACGGTGCTTGCCCAGCAGCTGCAGCAGACCCAGCCCGACTTGACCCTGGTGGCGGTGGGCGCCACCAGCGCCGGTCAGGTTGAAGGTGTGGTGATGGCACTGCGCGCCGGCCTGCGCGATGTGCTGGACCTGGACAGTGACAACACCGGCATCGAGGCCGCCCTGCGCCGCGCCCTGTCGCCGCGGCCCGCCGCAAGCGCACAGCAGGCGCACAAGGCGCGGCTGATCGTGCTGCTGGGCGTGCGCGCCGGCGTCGGCACCAGCACCCTGGCTGCACATCTGTCGGTGCTCGCGCAACAGACTCATACCCTGGCGCAAGGCGATGCGGCCGTGCAGGACGGGCTGCTGATGGAGCTGGCGCAGCCGGCCGGCGACCTTGCCCTGTACCTCAACCTTGACAGCCGCTTCCACTACGAAGACGCGCTGCGCAATGCCAGCCGCATCGATGCCACGCTGGCGCGCACCGCGATGGCCCGGCATTCCAGCGGCCTGGTCCTGCTTGATCGTGCCAGCGGCAGCGATGCATTGCCGCCGTCCGACCCTGGAGCGCTGCTGCAGCGCCTGCGCAGCGTGTTTGCCAGCGTGCTGTGTGATGCTGGCGGCTGCCCGCTGCGGCAGTTGCCGCCGCTGCTTCTGGACCAGGCAGATGAAATCTGGCTGGTGGCCGACGCCTCCATCGCCACGCTGGTGTCGCTGGACCACGCCCTGAAGCACCTTTCCGGTCAGCGCGATCGCGAGAAGCGCCTGCAGCTGCTGATCAACCGCCACGACGACAACAGTGGCATGAGCCCCGAACAGATCGCGCGCCGCTTCGAGCTGCCGCTGCTGGCCACCCTGCCTGAGCGGCCAAGGGTGCGCACGGCCGCCAGCCATGGCCATCTGCTGCTGCAGGATGCGCCGCGCGACCCGTACCTGCGTGCCCTCGCCCCGCTGGTGCAACGCCTGGACCCGGCTGCCTGCCCGGTCCAGGCACATGGCCTGCGGGAAAGACTTGCCCTTGCCCTGGGTGGATCGCAATGGAAGACAAAGTGACCCCGTTCCCGCACGTTGTCGCCCGCAACTCGGTGCCGGAGCATGCACCGGGCAGCCTGCCGTTCGCACAGACCGAGCAGTACCAGAAGGTGCTGTCGGCCGCGCACGAGCATCTGCTCAACAGCATCGAAGACGAGCGCATCGACATCGACTCCTGGGCTCCTGACACCATCGCCCGCTGGGTGGAGGTGCAGACGGTCAGTTTCATCCAGGAATGGCGCATCCCCATCAACGAAGAAGAAATGCAGGTGGTGGCCGAAGGCCTGGTCAAGGAGCTGACCGGGTTCGGCCCGCTCGATGACCTGCTGCATGACCCCACCATCGAAGACATCCTGATCAATGGCTTCAAGGATGTGCATGTCTCCCAGGGCGGGCAACTCAAACGCGCGCCACAGCGCTTCACCGACGACACCCACCTGCTCCGCATCCTGCGTCGCATCATCGCCCCGCTCGGCCGCCGCCTGGATGACTCCAATCCGATGGTCGATGCGCGCCTGCCCAACGGTGGTCGTCTCAACGCGATCATCTCGCCCTTGGCGGTGGACGGGCCGATGGTGTCCATCCGCAAGTTCCGCAAGGACCCCTTCACCCCCGATGAGCTGCTGGCCAAGGGCACCTTCGATGCACCGATGCAGGCGCTGCTGAAGGCGATGGTGCTGGGCCGTTGCAACATTCTCGTGTCCGGCGGCACCAGCTCGGGCAAGACCTCGCTGCTCAATGCGCTGGCCAGCTACGTGCCGGCCAATGAACGCGTCATCACCGTGGAAGACACCGCCGAGCTCTCGCTCAACCACCCGCATGTGGTGCGCCTGGAGAGCCGCATCGGTGGCGCCGAGGGCCAGGGCGCGGTCAGCATCCGCGACCTGGTACGCAACAGCCTGCGCATGCGCCCCGACCGCATCGTGGTCGGCGAGGTGCGTGGCGCCGAAGTACTGGAAATGCTGCAGGCGATGAACACCGGCCATGACGGATCGATGGCCACCATCCACGCCAACTCGCCTCGCGACTGCCTGTACCGCATCGAGATGCTGGCGGGTTTTGCCGGCTTCCAGGGCAGCGAAGACAGCCTGCGGCGCCAGATCGCCAGCGCGATCGACTTCATCGTGCAGATCTCGCGCCTGGGCAGCGGCCGCCGCGTGCTGGTGTCGATCACCGAAATCACCGGCGTCAGCGACAACCTGATCACCACCCAGGAGATGTTCCGCCACGAAGTGCAGATCGATGGCAGCGGCAAGGAAATCGATCGCTGGATCGGCCTGGGCTTCCAACCGCATTCGCACAAGCTGGAACCGTTCCGGCAGTTGCTGCGCGAATCCCTGTACGGAGACTTCTGAGCATGAGTACCGGCCTGCTGCTGGGTGTGCTGAGCATCGTGTCGGTGCTGCTGGCGCTGGGCGTGTGGTTGTGGGGGACGGCCAACAGCCGCGAACAGCGCCAGGCCTCCCTGCAGCATGCCGAGCAGCAGCTGGCGCGCGGCACCGGCCCTGGTGCCAGTACCACCGCCGACGCGGCGCGGCAGGCCCCGTTGCCTGCACCTGGTCGGCGCACCCTGCCCTGGGACGGACAGCTGCAACGTGCCGGCCTGACGCCTGGCTGGAAGCTGCCGTTGCTGATGCTGCTGCCGGGCATCGCCCTGTCCGCATTCGCGGTGCTTCGCCTGGGCACTGCCTGGATGTTCCCGTTGACGCTGCTGCTGTACCTGCTGGGCTGCTGGCTGTGGCTGATGCGCCGCACCGGCAAGCTGCAGGCGCAGCTGCTGCACCAGCTGCCGGACTTCCTCGATAACCTGGTGCGCCTGACCGCGCTCGGCAACAGCCTGCAGGCCGCCTTCCAGGTCGCCTCGATGCAGACCAACGCCCCGCTGCGCGGCCTGCTCGACACCACCGTGCGCTATGCCCGTGGCGGCATGGACCTGGACCGCGCGCTCAACCTGGCCGCACAGCCTTACCGCATGGACGTGCTGAAGGTGCTGGCGGTGGTGATGGGCGTGAGCGTGCGCATCGGTGGCCGTGCCGACCAGATCCTGCAGCGCATGGGCGACTTCATGCGTGACCTCGAACAGGCCCAGCAGGAACTGGCCGCGACCACGTCTGAAACCCGCATGTCGGCCTGGGTACTGGGCCTGCTGCCACCGGCCAGCGCGGTGTTGATGGCGATCTCCAGCCCCGAATTCTTCCAGCCGGTGCTGCACGATCCGCTGGGCCACAAGATCCTGTTGATCGCCCTGTGCATGGAACTGACCGGCGCCTTCCTGCTGTACCGCCTGGCCAAATCGCTATGAACATCCCCGTCCACGCAGGAGCCATCCAATGAGCGCCAGCATCTGGTTCGTGGCCGCCCTGCTGGTGCTCGCTGCCGGCGTGGCCCTGCTGGGCCTCGGCAGCTGGGTGCGCAGCCATCGCGAGGACCGCAGCGCGGCCACATTGAAGATGGCGCTGCGTCCGCGCGAAAACGAAGATGGCGCTGCCGATGCGCGCAAGGATTCACTTGGATGGCTGGAGCAGTTCGGTCGCGGCCTGAGCGGTGGCCGCCTGGAAGCGGCACTGCTGGCCGGTGAAGATCGCCTGCTGCTGGACCTGGCCGGCTGGAACACCCGCCGCGGCACCGCCATCTACCTCGGCCTGCGCCTGCTGCTGGCGGTGCTGGTGCTGGGTATCGCGCTGGCGATCAGCGATGCCACGGGGCTGTCCAGGATCATGGTGGTGATCGGCGCGCTTGCTGCCGGCCTGTTGCTGCCGAAGTTCGCGCTCAGCGCGTGGGTCAAGCGCCGCCGCCGCGCGGTGAACAATGAACTGCCGTTGTTGATCGACCTGCTTCGCCTGCTGCAGGGCGTGGGCTTCAGCATGGACCAGAGCCTGCAGACACTGGGCGACAAGCTGCGCGATGCGCTGCCGGTGCTGGGCGGTGAAATCCAGGAAGCGAATGCGTCCTACACCCACGGTCGCACGCGTGCGCAGTCGCTGCGGCGGCTGAGCGATGTGTACGGTGACGACGACCTGTCCAGCCTCGTGCAGTTGATCCTGCAGGTGCACGCGCATGGCGGTGCCGTGCAGGAACCGCTGCGGCAGTTCAGCATCCGCCTGCGTGAGCAGCGCCGCAATGCACTGAAGGAAAAGGTCGGCAAGCTCTCGGTGAAGATGACCGTGGTGATGATGCTGACCCTGCTGCCGGCACTGATGCTGGTGCTGGCCGGACCGGCGCTGGTCGCGCTGGCCACTACCTTGTCGAAAATGGGATGACCTTCATGCCTGTCCTGCGCCCCGCCTGCCTGTTGCTTGCCCTGGTTGCCGCCGCTGCCGGCTGCAGCTCCACCACGCCGAAGTACCTGCGTGCGCCGAGCCTGGCCGAGCCGACGCCGGCCCCGCAGGACAGCCGCAACGCCTATCTGGAGCTGATCCAGCGCATGCAGCAGCAGGGCGCCTGGTACGCCTCTCTGGCGCACGTGGATGCCTTCCGCCAACGCTACGGCGATACCCCGGCACTGCGCCTGCTGCAGGCCGATGCACTGCGCCAGACCGGCCAGATCGATGCGGCGCTGGTGTTGTACCGCGAACTCGGCAACGGCCCACAGGCCGCGGCCGCCGCGCATGGCATCGGCCTGATCGCCGCCCACCGTGATGATGACGACGGCGGCGAACAGGCACTCGCACGTGCCACCCAGTTGAACCCCCTGAACACCGACTACCTGGGCGACCTCGGCTATGCACGGCTGCGCGCCGGTCGCTTCGAACAGGCACGCGAGCCACTGGCCAAGGCGCTGGAACTGTCGCCGGGCAACGCCAAGGCCACCGCAAACCTGGCCTTGTGGGCGCTGCTGCGTGGCGACACGGCCACCGTCGAACGATTGGCCCAGCAGGCGAGCTTCAGCGAGCAGACGCGCCGCAGCGTCGAACAGCAGGCACAGCAGATCCGCGCGCGGCTGCAGCAACGCCAGGCAGCCGCCACTGCTGCAGCGGCGGCGGCGACGCGGCCCGTTGCCGCGGCGACTGCCAGCCAAGCCGCCACGGGCCCGCGCCTGGCCGCCGAACCCCGCCGCGATGGCCGCGACCAACGCGAGCCGCCACGACTGCCGCCCTCGATGCTGGAACGCTTCGGCACCACCGACCATCCCACCGGGAACACGCCATGACCTCGACGCCACTGATCCGCTGCCTGCTGCCAACGCTTGCCGGCTTGTCGTTCGCTGCGGTTGTGCAGGCGCAGACGCCGCAGCAGCCGTTGACCGGGCAGATGCTGGGTGGTGCGGCGCCCGCACCGGCAGCCGCGCCCCTGTACAGCGAGCCGCTGGCCACCGTGGACGTATCGCCGGAACAGGCTCCGCCGCCTCCGCCAGTCCCTGCAGCCAGGCCTGATTTCGGCGGCACGCAGCTGCGGCCCAATACCTCACAGATCGGCGACACCACACGCAGCCTGTTCCGCCTGCAGGCCTCCGGCGAGGTAGCCGGTGCCCGCCTGCCGATCCTCGGCGACCAGGCCACATCCAGCTACGCGCGTTACCTGAAGAGCTTCCAGTACGACATCCCGCAGTTCTTCGAAACCGACGTCGCCAAGTCTGCAGGATCCTCCCGGTCCGGACGCTGAGGTCTGCCATGAACCGAGCACGCCACATCAGCTTCAGTCGCCCGCGCGGCGGCATGTCGGTCACCATGATGCTGGTGATGATCGCGTTGCTGGCAATGCTCGGCCTGATCGAGATCGGCTTCCTGTTCTGGGCCAAGCGCGATGCACAGAAAGTAGTCGATCTTGCCGCGCTGGCAGGCGCACAACGGCTGGACCTGTGCAACGCCAGCAATGCCGACAACAGTGCTGCCCGGCAGAGCGCACTGTCGCAGAACCGCTTCCGCGGCCAGGTGCAGATCCAGTGTGGCAACTGGAATGCCACCCGCGGAACGGCTGACCACTTCAGCCCAAGCGTGGACGCCAGCAACCCACGCAACGCGGTGCGCGTCGTTGCCGAACGCGGCGTGCTGCCATTCTTCGGCCAGAACCGCACGTTGCCCACCCTGCGCGTGCATGCCGTGGCCAAGCGCTCGGAACCCACCGCGGTGTTCGCAGTGGGCTCGCAGCTGCTGCGCACCAATGGCAACTCACCGTTGATGGCGACCCTTCGCCTGGTCGGCCTGGACGTCACCAACGCGACGGTCTTGTCCTACGATGGCCTGGCGCAGGCGACCATCACTCCATCCGGGTTGCTGGCCGCACTGGGCATCCCGGTCACCGCCGACCTCAGCGTGGCCGACTTCAACCGGCTGCTGTCGATCAACCGCATCTCGCTGGCACAGCTGGTCAATGCCACCGCGACTGTCGTTGGCCGTGACACCGCCGTCGGCGTACAGCTGCAGGCGTTGTCCAACCTGGTCGGCACCCGGCTGGACATCAACCAGCTCAATATTCTGCTGGGCAGCCAGAACGGGGGCGGCGGCCTGTTCGCGCAGGTGATCTCACCGGATGGCACCATCGGCAGCGCGCTGGAATCACGGGTCAACGTGCTGGATCTCGTCACCGCCGCGATCTCCATTGCCAACGATGGCAATGGCGTGCAGGTGCAGGGCCTGAACCTGCTGGGCATCGACGTCAAGGCCGGCGTAGTGGAGCCGCCGTCGATCGCCATCGGCGGTGTCGGCGCACGCGCCTACAACGCGCAGGTGCGGCTGATGGTGGACGTCGACAGCGACCGCCTGTTCGCGATCGGTCCGCTGCTGAACCTGCTCGGCACCCGACTGCATCTGCCGCTGCACGTGGATGTGGCCAATGCGATGGGAACATTGACCAGCATCCAGTGTGGCGCGGCACCTCCCACGGCCACCGTCCAGGTCGATTCCTCGGTGCTGCGCGCCTGCGTCGGCAAGGTCAACGCAGCCGATCGCTTCTCCAAGAGCAACGTCTGTGACGCGACCCTGCAGAACGAGCAGCTGTTGAAGCTGCTGGGGCAGCCCTTGATCAACGACAGGATCACCCTGCCGGCACTGACCAGCACGCAGAGCCTGACATTGGCCGCCGGCCAGACCGGCTCGACCCGGATCAACCCGCTGGCCGTCGGCACCGCCGTGTCGGATCTGGTCAACGAACTGCTGCGCGTGCTGTCGGGCATGCTGACTCCCTCATCCAAGGGCATGAGCGCAAGCGACACGGCCAAGGCGCTGGCCGATCGTTACCTGGCGGCCGCCTATCCCACGGGGGGGCGCTATGACATCAACAAGATCGTTCCATTTCTACGTGACGGCGACCCCGCTCAACAGCTGAACCCCTTGAACGACTGGACGGTAACCAATGGCGTGCCCTATGCCTGCGGCCTGCTGAACCTGCTGACCTGCCACCGCGACGGTTCGGTCTGGGAAGGTCTGAAGGTGACCGTCACCGGGCAGGGCCTGGGCGTACTGGATGGTGCGCTAGGTGCGCTGCTGGGTGGCCTGCTGATCAACCGCTGCGACAGCCTCATTGGCAACCTGGCCAATTACAACGGATGCATCCGCAACAATCTGGCGGCGTACATCCAGACCGCACCCGCTGGATTCCTCGACGGTCAGAACGGGGGTGGGGTAACCACCCCGGGCAACAACGTGACCTGCAGCGGCCTGCTGTGTGCGCTGCTGAGGCCGGTACTGGCCGCGCTCAAGCCGGTGCTCAACAGCGTCGGCACCCTGTTGACCAACACCCTGGCCAGCCTGCTCGGGCTGGAACTGGGCCGCACCGATGTCAGCATGCAGTCGATCCAGTGCAGCTCGGCGCAGCTGGTCTTCTGACCCGCGTGGGCGCGGGTTGGCGGCGCCCGTGCCCATGCTAGACTCGCGGCGGGGAACCACTTTCAACTCAACCCACACTACATCCGTGGATGGTCTAGACATGCGAGAAACTTCAGGGGGCACCGTCTTCGCCCGGTATCCGCGCGGCGCAGCTCTGCTGGCCGTGGCCATGATCGTGGTGGCGCCGTCGGCGCTGGCCGCACGTGGCGATCGCACTGCCACCGTCGAGCCGGCCAAGGCCGCACCGGTGGTACGCAACACCGTCGACGAACTCAAGCAGTTGATGGATGCGCAGCAGCTCACCGAGCTGCGTACCACCTACAACGGCAACTACGGCGCCAGCCTGCTGTTCAACGCCAATACCCTGACCTACTACGTGGCCCTGTTCCAGGAGAAGAACTTCTGGCGGGTGATCAAGACCGATGCCGTCGACAACGCCGAGCGTGTCTACCGCACCTTCGCGCAGCAGTCCGAACAGCTGGCGCAGGTCTACATCGACACCACCCGGCTGGAAGCCGGCAAGCGCTACACCGAGCGCCTGGTGGCCTACAACGAAGAACGCCTGCGCACCCTGCAGCAGGAAATGGAACAGCAGCAGGCGCAGTCGGCGCAGGTCAGTGCAGCGCTGCAGCAGGCCCAGCAGCAGGCGGTCAGCCTGAGCACCGACGTGCAGAGCACCAACAGCCAGCTCGATGCGCTGCAGCGCCGGATCCAGATCCTGCAGGCCGAACAGGGCAACCCGGAGCTGAGCCTGCCCAAGCCGGATGCAGCAGCCGCGCCGGCCGCCGCCAGCGACGGCCGCTGAGGCTTACCCGGCTGCAGACCAGAACGGCACCTTCGGGTGCCGTTTTTCGCTGTGCTCAACGACAGGCTTCGCGAACCGCGTCATCCAGCTGCCTGCGCTGCAGGTAGTCGAGCCTGCGTGGCTTGGCCAGCGTCTTCACCTGCTGCTGGCGCGCCCGATCGCAGGCTTGCGGGTCGGCCGTGATCGATATCAGCGCGCCCTGAGCGCGTCCGCGCCGTGGCGTCCGCGTGGCTGCGCTGCGGGCAGGTCGTATGACTGAAGGCGTCGGCCCACGCGCCCTCGACTCCACAGCAGGCACTTCCCAGCGCCACTCCGCCCGACCCTGGCAGGGCGTCTGCTGGTAGACCGGCTGATCACCATCGGTGCATTTGTAGACGTTGGTCTGCGCCATTGCGACAGCCGCCAACAGCAGTCCAGGCAGCACTCCCCATATCGTCATCTTCATGACTGGCCCTCGCGCGTCCGATGACCATGGTTGCCATCAGTACCGGCCTGCCGCCAGAGCGAGTCGCGTCAGCGCAACGAACCCGTCAATCCGCCACAGCCGTGCAATGCACACGGCGCATCGTGCGCTGTACTGCCGCAGGCGCCGGCGAACCCGCAGGCGTCTTCCCTCCCTTCCGCCAAGGAACCTCCAATGAGCAATTTCGTGACCGTCAATGATGGCGCCCGCATCTTCTACAAGGACTGGGGCACCGGCCAGCCTGTCGTATTCGCCCATGGCTGGCCGTTGTCGTCCGACGCCTGGGACCCGCAGATGCTGTTCATGGGCCAGAACGGCTACCGCGTGATCGCCCATGATCGCCGCAGCCATGGCCGCTCCAGCCAGACCTGGGACGGCAACAACATGGACACCTACGCCGACGACCTCGCTGCGGTTCTGGATGCGCTGGACGTGAAGGACGCGATCTTGGTCGGCCATTCCACCGGCGGTGGCGAAGTGGCCCACTACATCGGCCGCCATGGCAGCACGCGCGTGGCCAAGGTGGTGCTGGTCGGCGCCGTGCCGCCGTTGATGCTGAAGACCGCCGGCAATCCGGCCGGCACGCCGCTGGAGGTGTTCGACGGCATCCGCAAAGGCACCGGCGGCGACCGTTCGCAGTTCTTCAAGGACCTGGCCACGCCGTTCTTCGGCGCCAATCGTGATGGCAACAGCGTCACCGAAGGCATGCGTGATTCGTTCTGGCTGCAGGGCATGCTGGGCGGCGTGAAAGGCCAGTACGACTGCATCCACGAGTTCTCGGAAGTGGACTACACCGAAGACCTGAAGAAGATCGACGTGCCGGCCCTGGTCGTACACGGCGATGACGACCAGATCGTGCCGTTCGACGCCTCGGCCAAGCTGTCCTCGCAGATCATCAAGAACGCCGAACTGAAGGTGTATGCCGGTGCGCCGCACGGCCTCACCCTTACCCATGCAGATCAGTTCAACGCCGACCTGCTGGCGTTCGCACGCAGATGAGGTATCGCGGCGGCGCTCCGGCGCCGCCGCTCCTGCGGTCGTGCCGGCCGCTGGCCGGCAACCGCATCAACGCCGCTCGAAACCGCGTTCAGCCGGCCAGCGGCCGGCTCTACCACGGGGCCATCAGATGTCGCTGTGGTGATGTGGCGCCGCCGCCGGCAGCGGATCATGGCCGCCGACGAAATGACGCACCACCGGGGCACGCTCACCGCGGTGCAGCGCGCGCAGCGCCTCCTGGATCGCCTTGTCGTCGGCGGTGATGCGCTCATGCTGGCGCAGGTGCTCCAACCACGACGCCGCCACGAAATATTCCAGATGGATGCCCGGGGTCGCCACATCCTCGACCACGCCCCAGACCACGGCGCCATCGCGTCGACGGATCGCCCCCAGCGTGCGCATCTGCGCCTGGAACGCGGCACGATCGGCGGCATCGATGCGATATTCGATGGTCACCAGCACCGGCCCACGATCATTCGACACCGGTACCGACAGCTCCGGCGCTGGCCAGTGGCCGGCCGGGCTCAGGTTCAGATCTTCGGCACCGGCTATGCGCACGCGCCATACCAGCAGGCCGCCGATGACCGCACCTGCGGCGGCCACCAGCAATGCCAGCTCCGGCGATGTGCGCTGCGCCAGCGCGCCCCAGCTCAGGCCACCGGCCGCCATGCCGGCCGAGAACACCATGATGTACAGGGCAAGCGCCCGCGCTCTCACCCAGGCCGGCACCGCGGTCTGTGCTGCAATCTGCAGCGAAGACAGTACGGTGATCCAGGCGAAGCCATTGACCAGCATCACGAGCGGCAACACGTACCAGCTGCGGGTCAGGGCCAGGCCGGCCAGGCTTGCAGCCAGCGACAAGGTGGCCAGCAGCACCAGCAGGTCGCGGTCGAGCTTCGCCCGCAGCTTCGGCAGCAGCAGTGCGCCGCCCACCGCACCGATGCCGATGCAGCCCAGCAGCACGCCATACTGCCCTGCCCCACCGTGCATCTGTCCGCGCACCACCACCGGCAGCATCGCGTTCATCGCTGCGGCAAAGAAGAAGAAACCAGCCGATTTGATCAATACCGCCTGCAGGCGTCCGGCACGGCTGGCATAGCGCAGGCCTGCCTTCAGGCCAGCACCGAATCCCTCCGGAGGCAGGCTGGACGCCTTTGGATCGCGCTTCCAGCCCCACACCACGAACAGCATTGCCGCAAAGGTGATGGCGTTGAACCCGAAGGCCCATACCGCACCCAGCTGGGCCACGATCACGCCGCCGATGGCTGGGCCGATCGAACGGGCGATGTTGATGCCGATGGAATTGAGTGCCACTGCCGAGGCCAGCATCGGCTGCGGCACCAGCTCGGAGACGATCGCCGCCTGCGCCGGCATCGCCATCGCCGCGCCGCAGCCCATGCAGAAGGTCAGCAGCACCAGCAGCTGTGGCGTCAGCAGATCCATCGCCGTAAGCATCGCCGTCACTGCCGCTACCAGCAGCATCCAGCCCTGGGTGAACAGCAGGTACTTGCGGCGATCGACGATGTCGGCCAGGGTGCCGGCCGCCAGCGCCAGCAGCACGATCGGCACGGTGGTGGCGGACTGCACCAGTGCCACCATCAACGCCGAACCGGTGCGTTCGGCCATCACCCAGGCGGCGGCGACGTCGTTGACCCAGGTACCGATGTTGCTGGCCAGGATCGCCAGCCAGATCGAACGGAACATGCGGATCTTCAGCGGCGACCAGGCGCCATCGGCCTGTGGGGAGTGTTGTGACGCGGATGCGTTCACCATTGCCATGCTCCAACGATTGAGGCGAACAGCGTGTCCCGGCCACCGGCCTGCTTCAGTGCAGGGCCCGCATCGACCCAGGCCAGCTGCAGCTGCCATTGCCAGCGGTCATTGACCTGCCAGCGGGTTTCGGATTTGTACTGGGTGCCGATGCGGCGTGCGCCACCGGTACTGCCGGGCAGCGCAGCCAACGGTGCCGGCGTGGTGTAGACCGCATCGGCGCGCCGCTGCTTCCAGGCCAGCTGTACACCCAGTTCGGTGGTCACCGCGTCATGCAGGCGCAGCGCCAGTGTCGGTTGCAGATCCATCAGGTTGGCCGGTGCCAACAGGCTGGCTTCGCTGAAATAAGCGGATTTGGGAAACAGTGCATTGAACGTCCCGAGCCGGCCATCTCGCGGATCTGCATCGCCGCTGGCGATATCGGCTTTCAGGCCCAGGCGCGGTTGCAACGGCAGCTCTGCCCAGCGCCAGCCGGTATCGGTGGCCAGGGTCCATGCGCGGATGTCCAGATCGCCGGTCACGGCCTTCAGCTCACCACCCTGCACCACCACTTCGGTATTCCAGTCCAGCGCACCGGACTGACCGAACCAGCGCGCGCCCAGGGTCTGCCGCCGCTCGGTACCGCTGCCTGCGGCGAAGCGCGCGCCCTCGCGACGATAGTCCAGCAGATAGAGATCCCACTGGCTGCTGCCTGCACCCTTCGCCGTCGTGGCATACACGCCGATCAGGTGTGCACCGCGCTCACCGCGGTCATCGAACGCACCCGCGCGGTTCTCCACCGGGCGCAGCGCCATCAGGTCCAGCGCGCCCAGCCGGCCCTGCCAACCTACCCGTGCACCATCAAACGCCAAGCGGATGTTCGGCCCGTCGCGCACCGACAGCAGGCGCGAGCTGCCATAGCCCGCTTCCTGCCTGCCCAGCTGCACGTGCATGCCACCAGCAGCCCAGCGCCAGTACGCCTGCTGTACGTCCAACGCACCGCGATCGGTACGACCTGGACCGCCGGCCTTGCCGCGCTCGGCATGTGCACCCAGCTGCAGCTTCGCCTGCCAGTCATCGCGGGCGAAGGTGGCCGACGCCAGCGCACGCAGCAGGCCGTAGCCATCCTCGCCGCCACCAACGCCGAACCGGGTCGGGTCGTAGTACATGCCACGCAGGCGCAGCGATGCATCCCACTGCCACTGGCCATCGCCAACTGCGGTACAGGCGCCACCGTCGCAGGCCAGTGCCAACGACGGCAATGCCAGTGATGCCAGGGTCAGAACGCGAAGCACGAACATCCCATCGCGCCCCAGAAGGCGGTCAGGTCATCGGTTGGCGCGGCATGGCGGGCCGCATGTCCGTGCGCACCATGGGTGCTGCACGCTGCGCCGTGATGATGATGGTGGGCCGCCGCGAGGCCAGTGGCGGCGCCGCCGACGTGGTAGCCACCGAACCGGTTCACCGGCGACCAGTCCGGCATTGCTGGAGGCAGCTGCGGCGCCAACCCGGCGTAGTCGCCGTCGCCATGCACGATGCGGCCACCCACCACGGTCAGCAGGCTGGTGATGTCGGCGATCTGCTGCTCATCGACGCGGAAGAAGTCCGCCGACAACAGAATGAAGTCGGCCAGCTGGCCCGCCTTCAGCGTGCCCTTCACTGCTTCGTCGCCGGAGAACCAGGCACTGCCCTGCGTCCACAAGCGCAAGGCCTGCTCACGTTCCAGCAGGTTTTCATCACCGTACAGGGCCAGGCCACCGACGGTGCGCCCGGTCACCAGCCACGACAGCGCCACCCAGGGGTTGTAGCTGGCCACGCGGGTGGCGTCGGTACCGGCGCCGACCGGCACGCCCTCGGCCAGCATCCGCTTCACCGGTGGCGTGTGCCGCGCCGCCTGCACGCCATAGCGCTGCACGAACGCCTCGCCCTGGTAGGCCATACGGTGCTGCACGGCGATGCCGCCGTTCAATGCGCGGATACGCTCGATGTTGCGCGGGGTGATGGTCTCGGCGTGGTCGATGAACCAGTGCAGGCCATCGAACGGCACCTCGCGGTTGACCTGCTCGTAGACGTCGAGGATGCGGCTGATGCTCTCGTCGTAGGTCGCGTGGATGCGGAACGGCCAACGCTTCTCCACCAGCAGCTTGACCACGTCGTGCAGTTCCGGCTCCAGCTCCGGCGGCAGCTCCGGGCGCGGCTCGTTGAACAGTTCGAAATCGGCTGCGGAGAACACCAGCATCTCGCCGGCACCGTTGTGGCGCAGCAGGTCATCGCCCTGGCGCGGCTGCAGCATCTCGCTCCAGCCGCGGAAATCGCTGACCTCGCGGCCCTTGTTCTGGGTGAACAGGTTGTAGGCGATGCGCACGGTCAGCTGCTGGTCGCGGTGCAGCTGCTCGATGACCTGGTAGTCCTCGGGGTAGTTCTGGAAGCCACCGCCGGCGTCGATCACCGAGGTGATGCCCAGGCGGTTCAACTCGCGCATGAAATGGCGGGTTGAATTGGCCTGGTATTCGATCGGCAGTTTCGGCCCCTTGGCCAGCGTCGCATACAGGATCAGTGCGTTCGGCTTGGCCAGCAGCAGGCCGGTGGGATTACCCAGCGAATCGCGCACGATCTGCCCACCGGGCGGATCAGGCGTTTCCTTGGTATAGCCGCAGGCACGCAGCGCGGCGCGGTTGAGCAGCGCGCGGTCGTACAGGTGCAGCAGGAACACCGGCGTATCCGGGGCGATGTCGTTCAGTTCCTGCAGGGTCGGCAGGCGCTTCTCGGTGAACTGGGTCGCGGTGAATCCACCGACCACGCGCACCCACTGCGGCGCGGGCGTGCGGTCAACCTGCGCCTTCAGCATCGCCATCGCATCGGCCAGCGAACGCAGGCCGTCCCAGCGCAGTTCCAGGTTGTAGTTCAAGCCGCCGCGGATCAGGTGCGTATGGCTGTCATTGAGGCCCGGCACCAGGCGCCGTCCCTGTGCATCGATGAGGGTGGCTTCGCTGCCCCAGTCGCGCATGATCTGTTCATCGCTGCCGACGGCGACGATACGACCTTCCTGCACGGCCAATGCCTGCGCATGCGGTTGCTGCGGGTCGAGGGTGGTGATGCGTGCGTTGCGAATGACCAACGTGCTCATGCGGCGCTCCTTGGAAGGGGATTCGATGGCCGCGGCGGTACCGCCAGCCAGTCCCAGCGCCAGCGCGGCACCGGTGGCCAATACCACGTTGCGACGGCCAGGATCGAGAGGGTCGTTGCTCATGCGATGTCTCCAGAAAGAACCAGCCCATCCACCGCCCATGCACCGGGCCCGGCCAGGGCGATGGCCAGCAATGCCAGCGTCCACAACAACGGATACTCGGCACCGCCGCGCATCCAGAACCAGCCTTTGGGCAATGCCAGCAGTGCGGTGAAGGCGATGAACGCAGCAGCGACAAGCGCGGCGATCCGGGCCTGCCAGCCCAGCATCACCGCAGTGCCGGCCACCACCTGCAGCAGCGCCAGCAGCAGTGGCAGCGGGGCCGCCGCAGGCAGGCCGAAGCCACGCAGTTCGCCGGCGAAACCCGCCAGCCCAGGACCGTTGAACCAGCCGAACAGTTTCCCCAGCGCGTGCGGCAGCAGGAATCCTCCCGCCGCCACCCGCAGGATCAGCAAGGCCAGGTCAAGGCCATGGCCGTCGCGCACGCTCAGTGCCCGCCTTCCTGCGCGCCGAACATGGTCTTGGCGTACTGGATGCCGACGCCATAGCCGCCCGCATGGTCGCGGGCGATGCCGGTGGTCAGGTCGTAGGTTTCACCGCGCGCCCAGTCGCGCTGCAGTTCCAGCAGGTACTGCACGCTGGTGATCGGCACTGCACCGGCCTGCACCATGCGGGTGATCGCGCGTTCGTGCGCCTCTTCGCTCACATCGCCGCAGGCATCGGTGATCACGTATACCTCAAACCCCTGCTCCAGCGCCGACAGCGTCGGGCCCACGATGCAGACGCTGGTCCACAGCCCGGCCAGCACCAGCCGACGCTTGCCGATACGGTTCACCTCATCGATCACCGGCTGGTCTTCCCAGGTGTTCATCGAGGTGCGATCGAACACCGTCTGGCCCGGGAAGATCGCCGGCAGCTCCGGGAACATCGGGCCGGAGAACGACTTCTCGGCCACCGTGGTCAGCAGCACCGGCACGTTGAAGCCCTTTGCGCCCTTGCTGATCAACGACACGTTGTTGCGCAGCGCGGAGATGTCGATGGTGTGGGTGGCGAACGCCATCTGCGACTGGTAGTCGATCAGGATCAGGGCGTGGTCGGTGGGTGACAGCAGTGCGTTGGCGGGGGTGGCGGTGGCGAGGCTCATGGGTGGACTCCAGTGGAGGAAACAACAAGGGGAAGCGCGAGCGCCGCATCGCCGGCCAGATACTGGCCGGGGCTGCAGCCGGTCTCGGCGCGGAAGCTGCGAACGAAATGGCTCTGGTCGAAAAAACCCAGATGCTGGGCCAGGCAGGTCATCGACTGCCCGTGGGTCGCCAGCAGCTGCCGCGCGCGTTCAATGCGCCGTCGACGCACGTAACGCAGCGGGCTGATACCGGTGCCACTGCGGAACAGGCGCACCAGATGGAAACGGCTGACGCAGGCGACCTCGGCCAGCTCGGTGACCCGCAGCGGCTGCGACAGGTGCTCATCGATGTAGCGCAGCGCACGCTGCAGGGCGGCCGACTGCTGGGGCGCCAGCATGGGCGTGGGCTGGGCGGGCGAAAGAACGGTAGCCATGCTCGGACGCGCAGCGGGGGTGGCCCATGGTGCGGCGCCGCCCGTCGGCGCCCTACCCCCAACGGTCGAGGTCAACACTCACCCGATCGGGGGAGGCGGCCGTCGCAGGCGTCGGCGGCCGAACAGCCGCGCGTCCAGCGAATAGGCGCCCGGTCCCAGCAGCAACAAGGCCAAAGGCAGCAGCGACCATGGCAACGCCGCGCCCTGCCAGTAGAGCCCCGGCACCGCCAGCGCAACCGCCAGCGGCGTCAGCAGGCCAGGCAACAGCAAGCCCGTTGCCGCCAGGCACAGCCACCACGACCCACCTGCAGCGGTACCTGGCAGCAACAGCGCGCTGGCCACGCACATTCTCAGCCACAGCAATCCCAGGCCCGGGCCGCGATCGGGAAACATCACATACAAGCGCTGCATCGCCGGCCTCCATCATCCATGTCGGCGTGATAGCCGACCCCGCTGCATCACGCCTACCCCATTCGGGTCACCTGCGCCTGCCCCGCACCTGCCAGAATGCGCTTCATGCGTGGCCACATCTTCCCTCTCCCGCGTCGCCTGCCGGCGCTGCTGTCGTGCCTGCTGTTGTGGATCGCCCTGCCCGTGCTCGCTGCACAGCATCCGGTGATCAGCGACGGCATGCCCGGCTACCAGCACACCGCGTGGCGGGTGGGCCAAGGGGCGCCCGGCGATATCTGGGACATCGCCCAGGATCGTGAGGGCATGCTGTGGCTGGCGACCGGCTCGGGCCTGTACCGCTTCGACGGTCGTCGTTTCGAACGCCAGGCGGCGCCGGCCGGGGCCAGCTTCCCCTCCACCAACATGGTCACGCTCGGCCTCGACGGCGAGGGCGACGGCCTGTGGATCGGCTATTTCCAGGCGGGCATCAGCCAGTTCTCGCCGCAGCGGCTGCGCAGTTTCGGGCGAGCGCAGGGCGTGCCGGTGGGCGTGGTCCCGCGCTTCGCGCATGACCACAACGGACGCCTGTGGGCAGCAGTCAATGGTGGCCTGCGCTGGTTCGACGGACAACGCTGGCAGGCGCCGGCCGCCGATGAAGGCGTGCCACAACGTCGTGTGCAATGGCTCCTGCAGGACAGCCACGGCACCTTCTGGGTGCTGGCCGACCTGCGCATCTGGAAGCGCCCGGCGGGAAAGACCGCATTTGAGAACACCGGCATCGCGGTCTCGCAGATGGCGTCCCTGGTGGAAAGCCCGCAGGGCGAGATCTGGCTGGCCGACCGCATCCGCGGCACCTCACCACTGGCCAACGCGCAGGGGCTGCTGCCCCCCAGCGAACGTGAAGCGCGGCGCATGCCGGACCTGATAGCCGCGCGACTACAGTTCACTGCCGACGGCGCACTGTGGGCCACACTGAGCCCGCACGGTGGCGTCGCCCGCGTCACCTTCGAAGGTCAGCGTGCCGTGCGCATCGAGCGCTTCGACACGCCACAGGGCCTCACCGCGACCTCGGCGGTGCCGGTCATCGCTGACCGCGAAGGCAACCTGTGGGTCGGCACCAACCTCGGCCTCAACCGCTTCCGCGCACGCAGCGTGCAGACGCTGGCCGTCGGCCCCAGCGATCCTTACCGCTCGCTGGTACGCGGTAGCGACGGCCGCGTATACGGCTATGGCGAAGACCTCAAGCTGTTCGACCTGCAGCGCCCGCTGCTTGCCGAAAGCGCAGCGCAGCTGCAGGCCGCCGCGCAGCGGGCGCCGACCCCGATCTGGCAGTTCGACTGGATCAACCTCGCACGCACGGTCGGCGGCGACACCACGCGTATTCCACTACCCGCTCCATTCACCGGCCAGCCGCTGCATGCCCTGCTGTTTGCCGACGATGACCAGGCCTGGGTCTGCGCCGGCGAGCAGGCGGTGCTGCAGTACGCGGATAGCCGCTGGCGACGGGAGACACGGCTGCCCGAACAGGCCTGCTCGTCGCTGGCGCGTGCCAGCAACGGCGCGCTGTTGCTTGGCTATTCCGACGGCACGCTGCGCCGCTTGGATGCCGCATCGATCAGTACGTTCGGCGCAGCACAGGGGCTGTCGGTCGGCCCGATAACCGCGCTGCTGCAGCATGACGATCTGCTGCTGGTTGCCGGTGAGGCGGGTCTGGCCGCGCGCGTCGGCAACGGCCGGTTCCTGCCCGTGCGCACCAACACCACCGGTATCCTCGAAGGCATTACCGGCATGGTCGCCGATGCGCAGGGGCGGCTCTGGCTCAACGGCAGCCGCGGCCTGGTGCGGCTCGAAGTCGCGACCCTGCGCAGCGCACTGCGCGACGGTCAGCCGGTTGCTCCGCGCCTGTTCGATGCCGTCGATGGCATGCCAGGCATTGCTCTGCAAAGCGGCCCCATCCCGACCGCCGTACTGGCCGCGGACGGCCTGCTGTGGCTGGCCACCAATCAGGGGCTGGCGTGGCTGGACACCCTGCAGCCGCACATCAACACCATGGCGCCCGGGGTGCGCATCGGCGACGTGCTGTATGGCACCACCCAGACGCCGTTGCAGGAGGGATTGCGCCTGCCGGCCGGAACCTCCCAGCTGCAGATCGACTATGTCGCGCTGTCGCTGGCGCGGCCCGAGCGCAACCGCTACCGCTACCGCCTGTCCGGCGTGGACGAAGGATGGCAGGACGCCGGCGGCAGCACGCGCGCGTACTACACCAATCTGGCCCCGGGGCATTATCGTTTCGAGGTGGAGGCTGCCAATGAGGACGGCATCTGGAGCCGCGCGCCAGCCATCCGTACCTTCCGGATCGCGCCCACGTTCCTGCAGAGCGTCTGGTTCAAGTTGCTGTGCGTGACGCTGGTGCTGGCCGTACTGATGTTGGCCATCCGCATCCGCAGCGGCCAGCTCGCGATGCTGTTCCGCGCCCGCCTGCAGGAGCGCAACGGCGAGCGCGAACGCATCGCACGCGACCTGCACGACACCCTGCTGCAGGGCAGCCAGGGGCTCATCCTGCGGTTGCACGCCATCAGCCAGTCCGCGCAGACACCGGGGCCGGTGCGCACCCAGCTGGAGGCGGCGATGCAGTTGGCCGAACGGAATCTTGCCGAAGGCCGCGAACGGGTCAACGCACTACGCGAAGGACCGTTTGCCGGTCGCGACCTCGCCTCGGCGCTGGCCGATGTGCACGCCGAATACGCGGGCCAGGGCACCAATCCGCTGCGCCTGACCGTGGAAGGCAGCCCTCCGCCCCTGCAGACCGATGCTGCCGAAGAGGTGTTCCTGATCGGACGCGAGGCCATCCGCAACGCGTTGCGACATGCGCAGGCCAGTGCCATCGAAGTGGAGCTGTCCTACGGCACCCGCTGCTTCCTGCTGCACGTACGCGATGATGGTGTCGGTATTGCCGACGAGGATGCCGGCCGCGGTCACTGGGGCATGCAGGGCATGCGCGAGCGCGCACAGCGGCTGGGCGCGGAACTGCAGCTGTGGACCCGACCGGGACTGGGCACCGAAGTGGCGCTGTCCGTGCCGGCCCGCCGCCTGTATCACCGCCGTCCATCGCGCTGGCGCCGGCCCTGGAGCAGACCCACCCATGACTGAATCCCTTCCTCCCATCGGCGTACTGGTGGTTGATGACCATCCCCTGCTGCGCGATGGCCTGGCGGCATTGCTGAGCACGCACACGGACCTGCGCCTGCTCGGCGAAGCGGCCGATGGCGAAGAGGCGCTGGCCCGCTACCAGCAACTGCAACCGGATGTGGTGCTGATGGACCTGCAGATGCCACGCATGGACGGCGTGGAAGCGATCGTGCGGATCCGCGCCCTTGATCCACGTGCACGCATCATCGTGCTGACGACCTACCGCGGTGATGTGCGTGCGGTGCGAGCCCTCCAGGCCGGCGCCAGCGCCTATCTGCTGAAGGACACGCTGCGCCACGAACTGGTGGACACCATCCGCACCGTGGCCAGCGGCCGCCGCGCACCGATACCGGCAGAGGTGGCGGCCAGCATCGCCGCGCATGTCGTGGAAGACCGGCTGTCGCCGCGCGAAACCGAAGTGCTGCGCCACGTGGCGGGCGGCCTGTCGAACAAGCGCATCGGCGAACGCATGCAGATTTCCGAGCAGACGGTGAAGGCGCACATGAAAAGCCTGATGGACAAGCTGGGCGTCGGCGACCGCACCCACGCGGTCACCCAGGCGCTGCGCCGCGGAATCATCAGCCTGGATGACACCGGTCAGGATTGAGGGGGTTCGGCCGGGCTGCGCCCGGCACCCGCCGAAGCAACGTCAACGTCAAAAGCGGGCTGCCCGTGGGATGGCGAGGTGGGTCCGGTTGCGGGGGACGCCGTAAATACGTCCCTGTAGGCTTGGCCGCGGCATCCATGCCGCGGACACCCCCGCAACCGGACCCACCCCGCCTTCGACAGATCTCCGCGATCTGCCCGGATGACATGACCTGCTCTTGGTAGGTGTCGACCTTGGTCGACACGTAGATCCACGCCATGCGTGGATGCTCTTCGTTCAATTGTCGAAATATTAGATTTCGATGGAGATTCATCCACACATGGCGTGAATGTGTCAGACACCGGAAAACTGTCGAAGGTGGGGCGGTGTCGGATTGCGGGGTGTCAGCCGCATGGATGCGGCTGCCAAGCCTACAAGGACGTACTTGCGGCGTCCCCGCAATCCGACACCGCCCCGCCCTCCCACGGAATCCAGCTTCTGCCGTTGCCGTTGCCGTTGTTTCGGCGGGTGCAGGGCGCAGCCCTGCCGAACACACCCTCAACGCAGGCGAATCAGCAGGCTGCCACCAGCACAGATCGTCGCCAGCCACGCCACGCCCTGCCAGCCCCACTGCGCCAACGCCAGGCTGCCCAATGCACCGCCACCGGCCATGCCGATGAACATGCCGGTGAACAGCAGCGCGTTGAGGCGACTGCGTGCCGGCGGCACCAGACCGTAGACCAGAGTCTGGTGCGCGACCAGCGCCGACTGGAAACCGAAATCGAACAGCAACGCGCTGACCACCAGCAACGGCAGCAGCGCGGCGGCCGGCAGCCATGACTCGGCCAGCAACAGGGCAAAGCCTGCCAGCGCGACGGCGATCGCCAACCGCGCTACCGCAGGGCTGCCCAAGCGATCGGCGAAGCGGCCAGCAACGGGCGCAGCCAATGCACCCGCAGCACCGGCAATGCCGAACGCACCCGCAGCGGCACTGCCCAGACCCAGGCGTGCGTGCAGCATCAGCGCCAGCGTCGACCAGAACGCGCTGAAGCCCACCGCCAGCAGGGACTGGCTGGCCACGGCGCGGCGCAACTGCGGCTGCTCGCGCCAGAGCGCCAGCAACGAGCCCAACAGCGCGGGGTAGCGCAACGTGCTGGTCGCGGCGAAGTGCGGCAGTGCCCGTGCCATCACCGCGCCCATCGCCAGCACCGAGAGTGCAGCAAGGCCAAACTGCACGCGCCAGCCCCAGGCTTCGGCCACCACGCCGCTGACCACGCGCGACAGCAGGATGCCCAGCAGCAGGCCGGTCATTACCCTGCCCACCACCTGCCCACGCTGCGCATCCGGCGCCAGCACCGCAGCGGCCGGCACGATGTCCTGCGCCAGCGTGGCCATCAGCCCGACCAGCAGGCTGGCAACAAGCAGCCCCGGCAACTGGCCGGCCAAAGCCGCCCCGCCCAGGGCCAACGCCAACAGCACCGACTTCAGCAGGATCAGGTTGCGCCGGTCGAAGCGGTCGCCCAGCGGAGCCAGCAGCAGGATGCCCAGCGCATAACCCAGCTGGGTCAGGGTCGGCACCAGGCCCACGGCACGCTCGCCCGCACCGAGATCCTGGGCGATCAAGCCCAGCATCGGCTGACTGTAATAGAGCGAGGCCACCGAGAAGCCCGCGCCGGCGGCCATGGCCAGCACCAATGATGGGGCGGGCGCAGCGCTGGGCGCAGTGGTGCTGGTTGAGAGCGAGGGAGTGGCCATGGGGGCATCCGGGAAAGAAGTGGAGCGTAGCTTGACGATATTCGCGACACGTCTGTAGTAGGCTCACTTACATACTTGTCATACGTCATGCGCATGAACGATCTTGCTTTGGGTGGCGACCGCCTGGACCTGCTGCGCACTTTCCTGCGCATCGTGGACAGCGGCAGCCTTTCTGCTGCTGCCCTGCAACTGGGTACCACCCAGCCCACCGTCAGCCGTCGGCTTCAGGCCCTGGAGCGGCAACTGGGCCTGCGCCTGCTGCAACGGTCCACCCACGGCCTGCTGCTGACCGAGGACGGCCAGCGCTGCCAACGCCATGCGCAGCGGGTGGTGGACGAATGGGAAGCGCTGCAGGCCGAGCTGCACGGCCAGGCCCAGATGCTCAGCGGACGCCTGCGGGTGATGGTGCCGCATGCATTCGGCCAGGCGCAGCTGCTGCCCACCATGCTCGATTTCCTGGCCCAGCATCCACAGTTGAGCCTGGAGTGGATCCTTGAGGACCGCCGTCCGGACTTCATCGCCGAAGGCATCGACTGCGCGGTGCGGGTCGGCACGGTCGACGAACCGCGCATGGTCGCCCTGCCGCTGGCCGAAGTACCGCGCATCGTGGTGGCCGCACCCTCGCTGGCCGATGCAGGCTCGATCACCACGCCCGAGCAGGCGCAGGCATTGCCATGGATCTCGCTGGTCACCTATTACCGTGAACGTCTGCTGCTGCACGACGCGCAAGGCCGCGCACACACGCTGTCCATCATGCCACGCCTGCTCAGCGACAACCTGTTCGTGGTGCAGCAGGCCGCACGTGCTGGATTGGGCGCGGCGGTGGTTTCGGCCTGGCTGGTGGCCGACGATCTGGCCGAGGGGCGATTGGTGCAGCTGCTGCCGCACTGGCAGGCACCGCCGCTGCCGGTGCATCTGGTGTTCCCTGCCGCACGACAGCAACCCCTGCGCCTGCGCGCCTTCATCGACGCGATGAAAGCCGCGCTGCCGCAACTGCATGGCATGCGGCCGGCGCCACGCTAGGCGCTGCCGGCGACATCAACGCGGGCGTGGTTCTACTTCGCCGCGGCATTCCAGCCAGCGACCTTGGCCTTGGTGTCGGCCAGCATCCTGTCCAGCGCCGCGCGATCGTACACATCGCCGCGCAGGATCACGCTGTCGATCTTTTCGGTCGCGGCGATGTCCTGCAGCGGATTGGCCGTCAGCAGCACCAGATCGGCCGCCTTGCCCGTGGCGACTCCGCCATAGCGCTGCATCTGGCCGAACCAGGACGGGCCGGAGCGGGTCGCGGCGGACAGCGCCTGCGGTGCGCTCAGGCCTTCCTTCACGAACAGCTGCAACTCCTGATGCAGGCCGATACCCGGGTAGTTGAACGAATTGAGGAAGCCCGCATCGGTGCCGGCGATGATCGTCACCCCCGCTTCCTGCAACAACGGCAGCACTGCGGCCACCTGGTGGTACTGCGCATGGCGCGCCTCGATCTGCGCGGGCGTCGCCTTGGCCGCGCGCTCCACGCGCCAGGTATAGGTCGCACGCAGGCCCGGGCCGATGTAAGCCAGATATGGGTCGTTGGCGTGGTCGTCCTGGTCGAGGAAGTCGAGGATACGGCCGCCGTTGAGCGTGGGCGTCACGAATACGCCGCGCTTGGCGAAATCACGATAGGCATGCAGCGCGGTTTCGCGATCGAAGCTGGCGTCGAGCCGGCGGTTGGCCTCGGCGCGGTCGATGCGCCCGGCGCCGAAATCGGCGGCGATCCGCGCTTCATCCTTGCTGCCCGCCTTGAAGGCATAGTCCAAGTGTTCGATCGAGGCCAGGCCTGCGTCCACTGCCTGTTCCACCGTCAACGCCATCGGAATATGGCCTGACGCCTTGAAACCGGCCTTGCGGGCGGCGCTGGCCGAGTACAGGAACAGCTCCGGGGTCAGCGTGCTGTCGGTGATCTTCACGAAGTCGACCTTGTCGTGCTGCAGGCGCTCGATCGCCTTGTCCGCGTCGGCCTTGCTGCCCACCTCGATCGTGCCCTTCCAGACCGGCTTGATGCCTTCGATCTTCGCACCCGACGTCAGCAGGCGCGGACCGAACAGCGTGCCGTTGGCGATTTCGCCGCGCCACTGCAGTACCTGCTGCGGCAGATCGCCGGAGCAGTCACGGATCGTGGTGATGCCGTGGGCGATGTACAGCGGCAGCAGCGCCTTGTTCTCTTCCACCAGCGCCGGGCCGCCGCCGAAGTGCACGTGCATGTCCCACAGGCCCGGAATCAGATACTTGCCCTTGGCGTCGATCTGGCGGCTGGTACTCCACTGGCTGCGCACCTGCGCATCGGGACCGACCGCAACGATGTCCTCGCCACGGATGACCACGCTCTGCCCGGGCACGCTGCGTGCGTGCTCGACATCGACCACCGTGGCGTTGCGGATCAGCAGATCGGCGCGTTCGGCGGCAGACGCCGACAGCGGTGCAACGGCAAGAAGGATGGCGAGGGACAACGGACGGGAACGGAACATGGAGAGCATCCTGGTGGGCACGGCAGCGTGCGGGTGGAAGGGGGGGGGTCAGCGCGTCGCGCCGTGTTGGCGCAGCAGGGTTTCGATGTTGGCGTAGCCGCGTTGCCGGGCGTGTGCCAGCGGCGTTACGCCTTCGCCATCGGCAAGCTCGGGGTTGGCACCGGCCTCCAGCAGCAGCTGCACGATCTGCACGTGGCGCGCGCCGCCGTCGCCGAGCAGGATCGCCTCCAGCAGCGCAGTCCAGTGCAGGCGATTGACATGGTCCACCGCTACGCCGGCGCGCAGCAGCGTGCGCACGGTGGCAACATGCCCGCGCTCGGCCGCGGGAATCAGCGCGGTACCGCCGTAGCGGTTGGTGCTGCGCAGGTCTGCGCCGTGCGCGAGCGTCAGCGCCAGGATCTCGTCCAGGCCGCGCGCGCCGGCGAACAGGTAGGCGCTGTCCTGCATCGCGTCCTTGGCATTGACGTCGGCGCCGGCCTCGATCAGCTCACGCGCCACGTCCACGTTGTTGCCGTGGGTGGCCAGCAGCAGGGCCGTGCGGCCCTGGCCGTCACGCGCCTCCAGATCGGCACCCGCGTCCAACGCCTCGCGCACGGCCTCGACATCGCCGCGGCTGGCGGCATCACGCAACTGCGCATCGGCATCGCTGCTGGAAGTCGCCGTGCACGCTGGAATCACCATGACCAGCAGGCACAGCAACAGCATGCGAGCCACTGCCGAACGACGCTGCCGGGAGCGAGGGTGGTGCATCGTGACTCTCCTCATGCGCGATGGCGCCGGCCATTGCCGGCCCCTGCCCTGCATGGTAGAAGTCGGCACGGGTATCCAGAAGTGAAATGTTCAAATGCAAGACAGTGCCAAATCGAATAGAACAGTGTTCGAACTGGACCTGCTGCGGGCCCTGGTGATGGTCGCCGACTGTGGCAGCTTCACCACGGCCGCCACCCGCCTGCATTCAACCCAGTCCACGGTCAGCCAGAAGGTTCGGCGGCTGGAGGAACTCGCCGGTCACCGCCTGCTCGAGCGCGGCCACCGCGACGTGCATCCCACCGATGCCGGGCACACCCTGCTGGGCTATGCCCGGCGCATGCTCGACCTGAACGAGGAGCTGGCCCAGGCATTGGCCGGCGCCACCGTGGAGACCGCGGTGCGCATCGGTGTGCCGGAGGACTTCGTCAACGCTCAGACCACGCGCATGCTCGCCGCCTTCAGCCGCCGCCACCCGCAGGTCAAGCTGGAAATCAGCAGCGGCCTCAGCCGTGATCTGGCCCACGGCTTCGACCATGGCGAGCTGGACCTGGTGCTGGTCAAGCAGCGTCGCAACACCCGCCAGGCCGTGCATTGCCGGCGTGAACCCATGCACTGGATCGACAGCCTGCGCAGCAGCAGCCTGCTGCAGGACCCGCTGCCACTGGTCACCTTCCCGCCGCGCGGGCTGTACCGCGACGAGATGATCCAGGCCGTGGAGGCGCTTGGCCTGCGTTGGCGCATCGCGTTCACCAGTTCCTCGCTGAGCGGCATCCAGGGCGCGGTAGCCGACGGCATCGGCATCAGCCTGCTGCCACGTCGCGCGGTCAACCGCGAACACCGCATCATCGATGGCGAGCGCGATCTGCCGGTGGTCGACAACTACGAGATCGGCCTGCTGCATCGCGCCGATGCCGATGATGCGGTGCGTGCGCTGGCCGCTGAACTCTGGCGGCAGGTGCAGCGCGAGCCGGAGTGAAGGGTTGGCAGGGCTGCGCCCTGCACCCACGGGTAGTGCCGGCCGCTGGCCGGCAACCTCAACAGCCGAAGCAACAGCAACAGCAGGCTTCCTGAGGGATGGCGGGGTGGGTCCGGTGGCAGGGGCCGCTGCAAGTACGTCCATGTAAGCTCGGTCGCCGCATCCATGCGGCTCACGCCCCTGCCACCGGACCCACCCCGCCTTCGATAGATTCCCGCGATCTGTGGGAATGGCATGGCCTGCTCTTGGTGGGTGTCGACCTTGGTCGACACGTAGATCCACTCCATGTGTGGATGCTCTTCGTTCAATTGTCGAAATATTCGATTTCGATGGAGATTCATCCACGCATGGCGTGGATCTACCAGACACCGAAAAACTGTCAGAGGTGGGGCGGTGTCGGATTGCGGGGTGTCCGCGGCATGGGCCCGAGGCATGCCTCGGGCGGGTTGGGCAGGATGCCCAACCCCGGTCTTGCCGTGTGCGCAGGACAGCGCACACGAGCAAGCGGCGGCCAAGCCTACAGGGACGTACTTGCGGCGTCCCCGCAATCCGACACCGCCCCGCCTCCCACGGGATGCACGCCTTTGCTGTTGCTGTTGCTGTTGCTGTTGCTGTTGCTGCTGCTCTTGCTGTTGCTGTTGCTGAGGTTGCCGGCCAGCGGCCGGCACTACCGCGGGTGCCGGGCGCAGCCCGGCCGCTACAGCCAGCGTCCGTCAACCACCACGCGACGCTCGCCCGGCACCCCGGCCACGGCCGCCGGGCCATGGTCGGCACGCACCGCCACGAAGGTGGCCGGAAGACCTTCCGCAATGCCGTACTGCGGCAACCCGATCACCTCCGCCGCATGGGTGGTGACCATGTCCAACGCCAGCATCAGGTCCGCATCGGTGTAGAAGCCCGATCGATAGCCCAGCAGCATCGCCCGCTGCAGCAGGTCGCCATTGCCGTAGGGCCACCAGCAGTCGCGGATGTTGTCGTTGCCGGCAAACACGCGTACACCCGCGTCGTGCAGTGCGCGCAACGGCGGGAACGGATGGTCGCCCGGTGCGTTGCTCATGATCGCTACGCCTGCGGCAGCCAACGCCTCGCCGACCTGCAGCGCGCGTGCCAATGGCACCTCACCCAGCGCATAGGCATGACTGACTGCCACCCTGCCCTGCAGGCCCGACGCGCGCGTGCGCGCCGCGATCCGCAGCAGCTGCGCCAGCCCGGTCTCGCCCGGCTCGTGCAGGTGGATGTCCAGTCGCACGCCATAGCGCTCGGCCAGCCCGAACAACAACGCCAGCTGGCCTTCGGCATCCCCGTCCAGCGTACTCGGGTCGATGCCGCCCAGTACTTCCACCCCTGCAGCAATCGCCTGTTCCAGCACCGCCGCCGTACCCGGGCACGACATCACCCCCGCCTGCGGGAACGCCACCAACTGGATGCGCATGATGTCGGCACAGCGCAGCGCCGCCTCGCGGACGGCCTGCAGATGGTGCAGGCCGGTGCTGCCATCGATGTCGACGTGGCAACGCATCGCCACCGTACCGAATGCGCTGCACTGGCGGATCAGCGCTTCGGCACGGTCCGCCATCGGTGCAGCGGCGGCAATCGCGGTCTTCTCCACCGCCAGGCGTTCGCGCAGGCTGTTCACTGGCTGATGCGGATGCCAGCGGTCGCCGACGAAGCTCTTGTCCAGATGGATATGGCCGTCGACCAGTCCAGGCAGAACGGTAAAGCCGGTCAGGTCGACGCTTTCGGCCTCCTCCGGTGCGGCATCGTCGCTGTTGATGCCGACGAAACGGCCATCACGGACATGGAAATGCAGGGGGGCACCGTCGCGATCGACGCCACCATGGACGAACTGCAGGGTCATCTGGATCTCCCGGAAAGCCAATACTGGCGCCATCCTGCCCGCCGCCGCTGCCATCGGCCAACGAAATATCTGCATGCCATGCATTCACCGGCACGATGAATCCCGTCCGCGACCGTGCGCCACGGGGACGCCGGATACACGCCTGAACGGGTAACATGGGCGCCTGTTTCCGCTGTGATGCCGCATGGGCCCGTCCGACCGCCACGATCGTCTTCGCCGCTGGCAGGCCGCGTCCCTGTTGGCCGCCGCCCCGATCGCCAGCCTGTCCGCTACCGATGCCAACGCCAGCGCGCCCCTGCAGGCGCCGCCGGGCCAGCAGCGGATCGCCTCGGCCGCGCTGGTGGAGGTACTGCACCAGCGCGTGCTGGCCGGCCAGAGCGCCACCGCCACCCTGGAAAGCTGGTGCGCCGAGCACGGCCTGGCCGAGCAGGCCCGGGTCCGCGCGGTGCGCGTGCATGGCCAGGAAAAGCCCGCGCCGGCCGACGTGCTGCAGGCCTTGGGCGCCGATGCCTCCACGCCCCTGCGTTACCGTCGCGTGCAGCTGGCCTGCGGCAGCCGCGTGCTGTCCGAGGCCGACAACTGGTACCTGCCCGATCATCTCAGCGCGGCCATGAACCAGGTGCTCGACACGACCGACGAGCCGTTCGGCCGCGTGGTCGGTCCGCTTGGCTTCCAGCGCCAGACCGTGACCGACCAGACGTTCTGGCCGCCGCGCGGCGAAGGCGACCATGGCGTGATCCTGGAAGTGCGCGCCCTGCTGCGCGACCGCCAGCAGCAGCCTTTCAGCTACGTCATCGAGTCGTATCTGGTGCAGGCCCTGCCCTGATCGACGCGTAAACAGTGAAAAGCCCGGCAATGCCGGGCCTTTCGTTCTGCGTTTCGATCAACGGAACCGGTAATCCAGCTCCACCCAGAACTGACGACCATACGGGTCGTAGTTGCCCACCGGATAGAACGGCCAACCACCCCCATTCCTGTCTGCCGGCGGCCGGCTGTCGCGCAGGTTGTTGACGATCACGCCCAGTGTCAGGTTCTCGCCGAACTGGCGGAACACACTGGCGTTGTAGGTCATGTACGGCGCGATGCGGCCACTGCCATCGCTCTTGGGCAACGAGCCATAACGGTTGCCATAGATCGTCGCGGTCCAGTCGCCCTGGTTCCAGGTGATGCTGCCGTTGGCCTTGCTGCGCCACTGCCAGTCATCCAGCGAATTGCGGATGTCGCGCACTTCATCATCGGCGAACTGCTTGTACTCGTGCTCCAGCACCAAGGTGTAGGCCAGGCGGGTGGTGAAGCGGCCATAGCGGCCCGCATCGAAGCGCCAGTTGCCCTTCAGGTCGATGCCGCGCACCGATTCGGACGCCGCATTGATCGGGTTGATCAGTACGCGGGTCACCTGGTCCGGCTGCACGGTGGCATTGGAGGGATTGCGGATCACCCGCGACAGCGCGTCCTGGCACAGCGGCGAACCGATTTCGCGCGCTTCGCCGCCGAGGGTACGACCCAGCCGGCAGTCGGCCTCATCACGCAGGATGCGGCTGGTGTCGAGGCTGGTCACCTCGTTGTCGATGCGGATGTCGTAGTAGTCCGCACTGAAATCCAGCCCGGACAGCGGCGACCAGACCACGCCGAAGCCATACGACTTGGCCGACTCCGGCTGCAGCTGCGGGTTGGCGCGGTTGCTGTAGTCGATCGAAAGGCCGTTGTAGTCGCAGTTGTCGTACGACTGGCCGGCGGTGCGGCAACGCCAGTAGTCGGTCATGCCCGGGTTGTAGCCACGGGTCTCGGTAGCGAACACATAGTTCATGTCCGGCGCACGGAAGCTGGTGGCTGCTGTGCCACGGATCAGCAGGCTTTCGATCGGACGGAATTCGACACCGAAGCTCCACGTTGCCTTGCCGAGATGCTCGCCACCGGCGCGGTACTGGTCGTAGCGGCCTGCCAGGGTGGTGGTCAGCGACTGCAGCAACGGCAACTGCAGTTCAATACCCGCGGCATAGCGGTCACGTTCGCCACCGGCACCGATGCCGGCGCTGGTGTTCCAGAACTCGCCGGTTCCCAGGCGTGGGTCCGGGCGGTTGCGGTAACCCTGGCTGCCCGCTTCGACCACCGCGGCCAACGCGGCATCGCCCCCCGGCAATGCAAACAGGCGACCATTGACCGTCGCGCTGAAGGTCTGCAGCCACGCAGCGTTACGGCTTTCCTGGTAGTCGGACAGGCGACCGTACTCATCGGGTGTCAGCGGCCGGAAAAGACGCGACGGATCCGGCGCGTAGACCTCCACGCCGTTGCGTACACCCAGCTGCGGACCCAGCAGGTACTCGTTGATGCCGGCCAGCAGCACCGGGCGGCGCGTGCGGTTCTCGTAACGCGAGCGGCTGTAGACCGCTTCGTAGTCCCAGCCGCTGTCACCGAACTGGCCACGCGCACCGACGTTGAACGACCACGAGCTTTCCAGGAAACGATTGGCGTTGCGTGGCAGGCCGCCGATTTCCTCCGGCGCGAAGCGGCGGTACCAGCTCTCCAGGTTGCCCGTGTTCTGGTTGTAGAAATAGTTGCGTGACGAGGTCCAGGTGGGCGCGCGCGTGTTGTTCTGGATCCGTGCGCTGCCCACGGCGACATCGGCGAACAGGTCGGTGGTGTCGTTGACGTGGAAGGTCAGCAGGCCGTAGCCGTTGAGGTTGCGCTTCTCGGTCTGCACGGTCCAGTAGCTGGCAGCGGCTTCGTTGCTGCCGCAGTACGCGCCCTGGCGAGGGTTGTTGGCGCGGAACACGCTGCCGCCGTAGATGGCCGAGGCCGCATCGCAACCGGCAACGCCCGGATCGATGTTGCGACCGGTGGCGGCGTTGCGACGATAGGCGACGGCCGTCGGCTGCGGCGCCTTGCCGGTGGGATCATCGTCCAGCGAATCCATGAAGTCGCGCTGCCGCGCGTGGATCGCCTTGCGCACATCCAGTTCGAAGCCGAACAGGCCTTCCCAGCGTTCGCCCGAGCTGCCACCCACCACCTGCACGCGCTGGTTGTCACCACCACCCTGCTGGGTGCCGCCGGCACGCACGTTGACGTCCACGCCGTCGAAACGGTCCTTGAGGATGATGTTGACCACGCCGGCGATCGCATCGGAGCCGTACACCGCCGATGCGCCTGCGGCCAGCACCTCGATGCGCTCGATCAACGCACTGGGGATGTTGGCCAGGTTGACCACGTTCACCGAGCCTTCGTAGGCCAGCGGATAGTCCGCCTGGCGACGACCGTTGACCAGCACCAGCGTGCGGTTCGGGCCCAGCCCACGCAGGTTGATGGTGTTCGCCGCCGGGGTGAAGGTGTTGCCGAAGTCCTCGCCCTGCACGTTGCCGGTATTTTCAGTCAACGCGCTCAACGCATCGAACGCATTGCGGTAGCCCTGCGCATCGATCTGCTCGCGGCTGATCACCGTGACCGGCGATGGCCCCTCGACGCTGGCACGCGGGATGCGCGAGCCGGTGACCTTCACTTCCTGCAATGAGGTGGGTGCGCTTTCCTGCGCGAAGGCGGGCAACGAGGCCAGCATCAGGGACGACAAGGCAAGCACCAGCGGACGCGGGCGCAGCGCCAAGGAAGAGGCGGACATGGGCTTCCTGGGGGAGTTGGACGGGTGGTCCGGGGCGCCGGCGACGATGCGCGCATAACGATCCCGTAACGAAATTGTCCTGAACGGATGGTTGCAACGGAAATGACCAGGCCTGATGGCCTTATGCCTGAACCGACTCAGAACACAGCCAGCGACGGCGCAGCGTTTGCAACTTCTTTCATTGTCTCATTTCGCCCTGGTACGGCATCGTCCCACCCCATGAACCGGTATCTCCCTACTTCACGGCCTCCGCTGCGGCCGGTGCTGCGCCGCCATCTCCTGCGACTCCAGCATGACCCCATCGTCCTGCGCCCTCTGCAGCGCGCTGATCTGTTCGCTTGGCGCCGGCATCACCACCAGGTCGAACGCAGCGTCGTCTTCCCCGACGGCTTCGACGCTGAAGCGCGGTTCCTGGCCGGCGTGCAGCGCTCGCAGCTTCAGTACGACAATGATCGCCTGCTGCTGGGCACCTTCGATGCCGATGGCAAACTGCTGGATCAGTTGAATGTCCGATTGGACTGCGCGCACGCCCGCAGCGCGGAACTGCACTGGCTGCACACGGTGGGCTGCGCGCAGCAGCGTCAGCTGCAGGCAACCCTGAGGGCGCTTTGCCCCTTCCTGTTCGAGCAGGTCGGGCTGCGTCGGGTGTATTCCATGCTGGCACCGGATGCGAGCGCCCAGATCGTGGATACGTTGCACTCGATCGGGTTCAAGCAGGAAGGCGTGCTGCGCGACCATCATCTGGACGAAGCCGGCTGGCAGGATCGCCAGCTGTACGCACTGACTGCGCCAGCCTGGTTGCAGCGGCAGTCAGCGGAAAACTAGCGCACCCGCTCCAGCGAAGCATCCGCACCGGTCAACACGCTGCAGGCGTGGTCCTGCAGCTCCTCGGCGCTGGCATCATTACCGCTGCCTGGATCCAGCTGCGTTGCCAGCAGGATGAAGCCGGGGGCGCCGTGCACGTCCTCGTGCCCCGCCACCAGCAGGCTCCATTGGCCGACCTTGTCCACTCCGCTCAGGTCATAGGCCAGCAGGTTGAGCGGATTGGCGGTCAGTGCTTCGCCCGGCAGCAGCCGCGCCTGGTACCGATGGCCGCGCAGCGGCACAGGCAGCGGTGCCCACTGCGTGCCGAGGCTTGTGCGGTTGTCTTCCAGCGCACGCAGCACATCGCTGCGCAGGCAGTCGACGTGGATGTGCAGCTGATGCTGCGAACGGCCATGCGGTGAATTCAACGCCAGGCTGGCGACGCTGCGCGGCAGCGGCTGGCCCAGCGCCTGTTCGGTGCGTGTGCGGGCCTGCCAGGCGGCAGCGAAGTAATTGGGTGCGCCACGCCGGTACAACGCGGGGCTTTCGATTCCACTGACCTTGTCCAGCGGCATCAGCAGGAACTGATAGTGGCCGTGCGCGTCCTTGACCAGCACATCGCGGTGGTCGACAGCCGGGCGCACCTGCAGGCAATCGCCGCGTGGCGACTGTGCGCCCTGGCAATCACGCTCGATCAGGCGCCACAGCGCATCCGAATGCGCCGGCGGCGGCGCGGGGGGCACGCTGGTACAACCGGCCAGCAACATCAGGGGCAGCAGCAGAAATCGCACGGCAACAACTCACGGGATCAAGCGCGACATTCAGCGCCGCGCGCCATTCTAGCCAGTAGGATGTGGCAATCAGTAGGTGCCGAACGGCACTTCAACCACAACCGGGGCGCCCGCAGGCAGCAGCTGCAGGGTGTAGCGGTCCAGTGCGCCATCATCATCGGCCAGCGGCTGGCGGTGGAACTGCAGGCGATAATGGGCCTCACCCAGGCGTACCTCGCTGCCGTCGGCGGCCAGCGCAGCGGCGTCGGGCAGCAGCAGCCCGCCCAGATCGCTGTAGGCACCAGCAACATCGGCGAAACCATAGTCGGCCAGTTCATCCACCCGCTGCATCGCATAGACATGCGGCAGATACGGGCGCGCCGGGCTGCGGCCATTGCTGAGATCGGTCACCCCAGCCTGCGGCAGGTGGTACTGCTCGCGCAGCGCGGCAACACCCAGCGACTCGCTGGCCACCTGCAGGCAGCACACCGTGCGCTTGCCTTCACGGTCGAGGATGGCGAAGCGATCACCACGGGTTGCGGCCTGCGGCAGCATCGCGAAGGCCAGGTTGCGCTGCGCCGGCTGATAACCGGCTTCGCTCTGCAGGTTGCGCCAGCCACCAAACGCCGGCGTTTCGGCAGCGGGCGCTGCGACCGGTTCGGCGGCCACGGCTGCCTCTGCCATGCAAAGCAGCGACAGCAACGCCATCGCCTTCACTGCGTTCTGCCTGCCTCGCAAACTGCCTGCCGTCATACCCGATCCAACACCTGCACCGGACTGGCCCGGTCTGCCCGCCGGCGCGCTGCCGGCAACGCCGGCCACTATGCAGTGCGGCGGCCGCGCGGGCAATGACCCGAACGCTGCCGGGTTTCGCGCGGTCAGTGCTATCGTGCCGCCAATCCCCTGCGCAGGAGCGCCCGCATGACCATCCGCCTGACTCTGTTGCTGCCCGCCTCGGCCTTGTTGCTGTCGGCCTGTGTCAGCACTCCCGGCCCGGAGGTCAAGGGCAGTGGCCGCTGCGATGCCAGCCAGCTGGGCTGGGCCATCGGCCAGCCGGCCAACGAGCCGAACATCCGCCGCCTGTCCAGTGAAAGCGGCGCCGGCATGGTCAATCCCATCGGCCCGGCCACCATCACCACCAAGGACATCCGCCAGGACCGCCTGCGCGTGTTCGTGGACAAGGACAACATCATCACCGCCACCCGCTGCGAGTAAACGCGCCAGCGTCGTCGCACAGAGCCGGGCCCCTGCCCGGCTCCATCGCTCAGGGCTCGGTGTAGCCCGAGCACTCCGGCAGTGGCTGGTCCGGCTGGTAAGCCCCTGAGGTGAAGCGGAAGACGCGCGTGTAGCTGCACTCCGCATCCTGTTCGGTACGCAGGTCCTTCTTCTTCAATCGTCCTTTGGCCAGCGAGTCCCGCTGCGGCGATACCCCGGCCGGATAGTCGCTGGCCTCGGTGCGGTAGCGCAGCACGGGCATGTCCTGCCCTTCGGTTGCCAGCACAAGTTCCGCATCGAAACTGTACTCGTCGTGGCAAGCACCGGCGCGCTGATTGAAATCGCGCTCGCTGAAACAGGCCCGGATCATCTTGTTGGCCGACCACGCAACGGACAGCACGTCGGCGTCCACCTGGACGCCATCATCGAGATGACGGATGCGCGCCAGTTGCAGGGTCGATGCGCTGGCACCGCCGCCGGAATACATCGCGCGGGCCTCCAGCAGACCGCCGACCAGCACGTTCTGCAGTGCCGCCTGTTGCGGATCGGCCACGGCCTGACCTGCCCCCGCGCCGGGGGCCAGGCGCACGATGAAAGGCCAGACCCGCAGGTCGCCATCGTCAACCACCTCGATGGGGACGTGGCGCATCCGCGGTTCGGCTTCATCACCCGCACGCTCGGCGACTTCCAGCGCTGCCGGCTGGTATTCGCCCGTTGCAGGCAACGCCCGCACGCACCACTGGCCATCGGCAGTGCAGTAGCGCTCGGGGTCGTCCGCTCCCTGCTCGCCCTGCAGCAACAGCGCTTCCAGCCGGTTGCCCGCGGCATCCTGTTGAACGGGTGCGACGGCCTGCGCAAGCAGTGGAGCGGACAGCAGCAGTGTGCTCAGCACGGTGCGAATAATTGTTCTCTGCATCGCAATTCCTGCGCATCGGTGCGTGCCTACGGAACACGGATGGTAACGCAGAGAAGAACGGTCTCCCCGCATCAGTTTCCGATCACGTCGCAGGCGATGCAGTGAGCCACCAAGCGAACGGCATCCGGGGCTATCCGCTGATGCTACGCAGAATCGCAGGGGGAGCAAAATCATCATCGGCGTCTGATTGCAGGCCGCCGTCATTCCAACGCGACTGTTGGATCCACTCCAAGGCCTTCGCCACAAAATCATCAAAAGTACGTGCGAGAAGATATTTCGTATCTTCGTCACCCCCAAACGCAATCATCTGACCTTCAGACCCACCCGCATCGGGATCGAAGTCCAAGCCCATGTGATTTCCACCGCCGTCATGCGTGAGCGGTATCCAGCGCGCATTCGTGTACATGGGCTTCACCACTCCCGGAGGACTAGCCTCCATGAACTCAGCGCAGTCTTCATTCATCCCGTCAGCCTCGATCTCGCGCCATCCCTGCCACTGCCGCAGGATCTCCGCTATCGAGAGCATCTGATTTCCGAAAAGAAGACCGAACCCATCCTGTCCGTCGTGAATCGCCAGCATCTGCTTCAGCAGATCTGGCAGAACAACTCCCAACTGGGCCTCCAGTTCAATCAACTCACTTTCGGAAGCTCCTGGCCGTAGCCGCATCTCATCCAGACAGTTCTTCTCGAAAAGCGACGCTTTGATGGAAACCCATATTTCATCTGCGCTCTGCATCGATCCTGTATCCGTCTAAGGCGAGGGCTCAGGCTAGTGCCAAGGCGACGAGTCTGGAATACAAAGAATCCGAATTTTCGAAGCGTTTGCCATCAGTGCCCGTCGCAGTCGCGGCTACCCCACCCCCTCGCCTTCGACGTCTGGCCGATGCCGGGGTTGAAGGTATTGCTCGGGTCCAGCGTGCGGTAGAAGGCGGCCAGCGCCGGCTTGGCCGGATACAGGTGGCCGACGTTGTGCTCGGCCGGATACTCCGCACCGCGCTGGTCCAGCAATGCCCACATCGCGTGCTCGATGGCCATCGGGTCTTCACCCCTGCGCGCGATGTAGTCCTGGTGGAACACGTGGCACAGGAAGTGGCCGTAGTACAGCTTGTGCAACAGGCGGCCGTCGATGTCTGCCGGCAGCTGCTCGAACCAGTCGGCATCATCGCGGCGCAGCGCGATGTCCAGCGCGACGATGTCCTGCACCTGTTCGCGGTGCACTTCGCGGTAGCGCACCGCTGCACCGGCCACGGCAAAGCGATGCAGGAACGCCTTGCGTCCTTCGTCGGCCGTGCAGTGGAAGTAACCGCCTTCATGGCCGTTGAAGAAGCTGCGCAGCCACGCCTCGGTGGCGGCCGCATCCTGTGCGGAAACCTTCAGCAGCAGATGATGTTCATAACGCTGGCGGAACTCGCCCATGCGCTTGGGCAGGTGCGAAGGCAGCACACTGGTCAGCGCCTGCATCACCCGGTCGGTGACACCGCGCAGGCCAAGCCGTTCGAACCAGCCATCGACCCGGCTCTTCAGCGCGAATGCAGCCGGAACGCGCGCGGTACCGAGCTTGTCGATCAGCAGGAAACTGTCCTTGCCGTAACGCTCGCCGATGTCATAGGCATCACGGTGGATGTACTCGCCGGCGATGGGCAGACGCTCGAAGCCGGTCAGCAGCTGGCGGCGGATCGCGGTCAGGCTGTCGGTGCGGTTGCTGCCGATGTAGAAGACCTCGGCGGCCTCCTTCTCGAACGTATCCAGGCGCACAGCGAATACCGCCAACTTGCCTGCCGAACCGGCTGCCTCGAAATGGCGGCTGGGATCGGCATTGAAGCGAGCCGGGGTACCGGCGTCCACCTTGCGTACTTCCTCGGCGTAACGCGGATCGGAGGCGGCACGGCCATCCCCATTGCTGACGTCTGCAGCGCGGTAGTCACCGTCCTGCAGGCGCTGCAGGATCTGCTCGGGCGTGTCGCCCAGTGCGATGCCCAGATGGTTGACCAGTTGCAGTTCGCCCTGTGCGTCAACCTGTGCATACAGCGCCAGCTCGGTGTAGGCAGGGCCACGGCGCACCAGTGCGCCCCCGGAGTTGTTGCAGATACCGCCCAGCACCGAGGCCCCAATGCACGAAGAGCCGATCACCGAGTGCGGCTCGCGGCCCAGCGGTGCCAGCGTCTGCTCCAGGCGGTCCAGCGTCGCGCCGGGCAGGCACAGTACCTGCCGCCCTTCGTTCAACAGCTGGATGCCGGTCAGGCGCAAGGTGCTGACCAGCACGATCGGCCGGCCGTAGTCATCGCCATCCGGAGTGGAACCGCCGGTCAGGCCGGTATTGGCTGCCTGCAGGATGATCGCCGCGCCGCCCTGCACCGCCGCCTGCAGCACCTGCCACAGCTGCAGCAGCGTGCCGGGGCGCACCACCGCCAGTACCGGGCCGTCGCCGAAGCGATAGCCGCGACGGAAGCGGCGGGTGGCCTTGTCGCCGGTCAGTACGTGGCGGTGCCCCACCGCCGAACGCAACTGCGCCAGCACCGTATTGCGATCACTCATGGCAGGCGCACCAGCGAATCACGGCCGATATCGGCGATGCGGTGCGCACCGGTCAGTGTCATCGCCACGCGCATCTCCTTGGCGATCAGGTCCAGCAGGTTGGCCACGCCGGCCTCGCCCTGCGCGGCAAGCGCGTAGACGAAGGCGCGACCCAGCAGCACGGTATCGGCGCCCAGCGCCAGCATGCGCACGACGTCCAGCCCGGTGCGGATGCCGGAATCGGCAAGGATCTTCAGGTCGCCCTGCACGGCGTCGGCGATGGCGGGCAAGGCGCGTGCGGTGGACAGCACACCATCCAGCTGGCGACCGCCATGGTTGGAGACCACGATGCCATCGGCGCCGAAAGCGACCGCATCACGCGCATCGTCCGGGTCGAGGATGCCCTTGATCACCATCGGGCCCTTCCAGAATTCGCGGATCCACTCCAGGTCCTTCCACGAAATGGACGGATCGAAGTTGCTGCCCAGCCAGCCGATGTAGTCCTCCAGGCCCGTTGGGTTGCCACGGTAAGTGGAGATGTTGCCGAGGTCATGCGGGCGTCCGCGCAGGCCCACGTCCCACGCCCAGCGCGGATGAGTGATCGCCTGGCCGATGCGGCGCATTGCAGCATTCGGACCACTCATGCCCGAGTGTGCGTCACGATAGCGCGCGCCCGGCACCGGCATGTCGACCGTGAACACCAGGGTGGTCACACCCGCCGCCTGCGCGCGCTCCAGCGCATTGCGCATGAAACCGCGATCGCGCAGCACGTACAGCTGGAACCACATCGGGCGCTGGATCGCCGGCGCGACTTCTTCGATCGGGCACACCGACACCGTGGACAACGTAAACGGAATGCCGCGGCTGTCGGCTGCGCGCGCCGCCTGCACTTCGCCACGGCGGGCATACATGCCGGTCAGGCCGACCGGGGCAAGCGCCACCGGCATCGCCAGCTTCTCGCCGAACAGCTCGGTTTCCAGGCTCAGATCGGACATGTTGCGCAGGATGCGCTGGCGCAACGCGATGTCGGACAGGTCGGACACGTTGCGCTTCAGCGTGTGCTCGGCATACGCGCCACCATCGATGTAGTGGAACAGGAACGGCGGCAGCCGACGCTCGGCTGCTGCACGGTAATCGGTGGAGGCGGAAATGATCATGGGGTCAACCGTGTGGGGAAGGCAGGCGCGAGGCCCGCGTACGCCGGGCTTCGTTGTCGTCGAGCGTGCGCAGCGTGGTGTGCACGAACTCAAGATGGGCATGCGCGGCGGCGCGCGCACGTTCGGGATCGCCGGCCAGCACCGCATCCATCATTTCGCGGTGCTGGTCGGACAGCGGCGAGAAGGTCCTGGCCGAGGTGTACAGCTTTTCACGGCTCTGCGAGATGTTGGTCTGCAGCAGCTCGAACAACCCCCGCATCACCTGCAGCAGCACCAGGTTGTGCGACGCCTCGGCGATGGACAGGTGGAAGGCCGCGTCGGCCTCGGCTTCGCCGGTGGGGTCGTCCTTGCCATGCGCGTCCATCATGGTCTGGAACGCCTGGGCGATGCGCGCGCGGTCCTCGTCGGTGGCGCGCAGCGCCGCGTGCCAGGCCGTGGCGCCTTCCAGCGCGTGGCGGATTTCCAGCACGTCGAAGCGGTATTCCGGGTCGCCCTGGAACAGCGGCAGGTACGGTACCAGGGGTTCATCCAGCGCCTGCCGCGCACGCGCGGCGGGCTCGCTCACATAGGTTCCACCACCCACGCGTGCGGTCAGCAGACCGTGGCTGGCCAGCTGCGCGATGGCCTCGCGCAGCGCGGTGCGCGAGACCCCCAGCTGAACCGCCAGCGTGCGCTCGGCCGGCAGCCTGTCGCCCGGCTGCAACTGCTGTTCCTGCACCAGCGCACGCAGCTGCGCGGCCACCTTGTCCGAAACCCGTTGTGTGGTCATGGCGCCATTGTGGCCCGAAGCACGCCGCTGTTGGTCGGCCTGCTCTGCATGCTCAGGGAATCATCCAGGTCAGCCAGTAGGCCTGGGCCAGGGTGATCAGGCCGACCATCGTGGTGAAGATCAGGCTGTGCTTGACGGTGAAGCGGAACAGGTCCGACTCTTTGCCAGCAAGGCCCACCGCTGCACAGGCAATGGCAATGGACTGCGGCGAGATCATCTTGCCGGTGACGCCGCCGGTGGTGTTGGCCGCCACCAGCAGCACGTCGGACACGCCAATCTGCTGCGCGGTGGTGGCCTGCAGCGCCGAGAACAGCGCATTGGACGAGGTGTCCGAACCGGTCAGGAATACGCCGAGCCAGCCCAGGAACGGCGAGAAGAACGGGAACGCCTTGCCGGTGTGCGCCAGTGCCAGCGCCAGCGTGGCCGACAGGCCCGAATAGTTGGCGATGAAGGCGAACGCCAGCACCATGCCGATCGAGAAGATCGGCATGCGCAGTTCGCGCACGGTTTCACCGAAGGTCTGCAGCGCCGAGCGCGCGGGCATGCGCAAGGCGATGATCGCGATCACCGCGGCGAGGATGATCGAGGTACCGGTGGCCGAGAACCAGTCGAACTTGTACACCGCCTCATAGCTCAGCGGCGCTTCGACGATCGGCGGCATCTTCTGCACCATCTGGTCCAGGCCCGGCACCGGAATCTTCAGCACCCAGCTTTCAAGCGGGCCACCGGCTGCGAACAACGACTTGAACGGCTTGATGCTCCACACGGTGACCATCGCGGTGAGGATCAGGAACGGCGACCACGCCTTGGCGATCTGGCCAACGCTGTGGCGCGGTGCTTCCAGTGCCTGTGCCGCCGCCTCGGCGCTGGTTTCGGTATCGAAGCGGAAGATCCGTACCGGCTTCCAGCGGCGCAGGAACAGGGTCAGGCAGACCAACGATGCCAGCGACGCGGTGATGTCCGGCAGTTCCGGGCCGATGAAGTTGGAGGTCAGGTACTGGGCAATGGCGAACGAACCACCGGCCACCAGCACCGCCGGCCAGGTTTCCTTGATGCCACGCCAGCCATCCATGATCGCCATGATCCAGAACAGCACGATGATGGTCAGGAACGGCAGCTGGCGGCCGGCCATCTGGCCGATCTCGAAGGCATCCAGGCCGGTCACCTGCCCTGCCACGATGATCGGAATGCCCATTGCGCCGAACGCCACCGGCGCGGTGTTGACGATCAGGCACAGGCCGGCCGCATACAGCGGTTTGAAGCCCAGCCCGACCAGCAGCGCGGCGGTGATCGCCACCGGCGCACCGAACCCGGCCGCGCCTTCCAGGAAGGCACCGAAGGCGAAGCCGACCATCAGCATCTGTAGCCGCTGGTCTTCGGTGACCGACAGGATCGAGGCACGGATGATGTCGAACTGGCCGGTCTTGACCGAGACCTTGTACAGGAACACCGCGCCGATGATGATCCAGGCGATCGGCCACAGGCCATAGACGAAGCCGAAGCCCGCCGCGCCCAGCGCCTGCGCCACCGGCATGCGATAGAACAGCAGTGCCACGCCAAGCGCGATGGCCACGGTGATGGTGCCGGCGATCCAGCCCTTCATGCGCAGCACGGCCAGGGCAATGAAGAAGAAGGCGATCGGCAGCAGCGCGATCAGGCTCGACAACCACAGGTTGCCAGCGGGGTCGTACACGTGTTGCCAGGGCTGCATGAGGGCTCTCGACAGGAACAGGAGGTTCCCCACTGGGTGGGGGCGTCGCGTCCGCCATAATTGGTCATACCGATTTGACCGATGATCGGACCACAGGCGCGAATTGAACCGCCAATCCTGCGAAGAACCTATTAGACCATAGGGCTATACGAAATTATTGGTCGTACCAGTTTCCGCCCTACAGCTTCTTTTCCACCCGCCGGATCAGCGCGAGCACCAGCACGCACAGCACGCTGACGCCGAACGCGATCAGGTACTTGCCGATGCCCACGGCAATGCCGATGGCCGCCGCCATGATCAAAGAGCTGGCCGTGGTGAGCCCGCTGACCTGGTCCTCGCGATTGCCACGCAGGATGGTGCCGGCGGCGACGAAACCGACGCAGGCCACCACCGCTTCGATCAAGCGAACTGGGTCGACCTGCAGCAGATCGCGGTAGCGCTCCTGCTGGAAGTGTTCGGCCACCGAGTCACCGAGGCCGACGATCAGCGCAGCGGCACCGGCAATCAGCATGTGCGTGCGCAGGCCGGCAGCGTGCTTGCCCATCTCGCGCTCGACGCCCAGCACGCCGCCAAAGACCATGGCGGCGGCCACGCGCAGCAGAATGGACATGTCCTGGGTGAGTTCCATAGGGAGGCTCCGGTAGTTTCCCGGAGCGTTGCGCGGTGGCCGTGGGACGGCGGTGAAGGCGATGGCACGCCCTCTTCACCGCGCGGATTCATCCACGCATGGCATGGATCTGGTGATCACCGCCATGCCTACCCCTGTTGCACCCGGTTACTGCGCCAGATAGCCACCATCGATGGCGTAGTACGCGCCCGTCGCGAACGAGGCATCGTCGCTGGCCAGCCAGGCCACCAGCGCGGCCACTTCCTGCGGTGTCCCCAGTCGCTTCAGCGCATGCCGCCCTTCCAGCGTTGCACGCACCTTGGCGTCCATCTTTTCAAGCAATGGCGTGTTGATGAAGCCCGGGCCCACCGCATTGATGCGGATGCCATCGGCGGCGTGCTCCCATGCAGCCGTCTGGGTCAGGCCGACCACGCCGTGCTTGGCCGCCGCGTAGGCGGTCGAGCCGGCATAACCCACCTGGCCAAGGATGGACGCCATGTTGATGATGCTGCCGCCGCTGCCCGCCGCACGCATCGCCTGGATCTGCGCCCGCTGGCAAAGGAACACGCTGGTCAGGTTCACATCGACCACGCGTTTCCAGCCATCGATCGGATAGTCGCCGCTGCTTGCCGCAGGCCCGCCGATGCCCGCATTGTTCACCGCGATGTGCACGCCGCCCAGTTCCGTCACCGTGCGCTGTACCGCAGCTGCCACCGCCGCCTCGTCGGTGACATCCAGCGCGATGCCGACGGCCTCAGCACCCTGGCTGCGCAGCGCGGCTACTGTTGCATCCACCGCTTCCTGCTTCAGGTCCCATACCGAAATACGCGCACCCGATGCAGCGAGCGTTTCCGCTACCGCCAGGCCGATACCGGAAACACCACCGGTCACGATCGCGGTTTTTCCGTTGAGCTGGTAATCAATCATCTGTGGTCTCCATGTGGGGGAATCGATGCGGACAGAAACGTCCGACCTCATAGACACTACGCCTTTCTTCGTGACGAAAGCGCTGCATGGGGGATACTTGCGTGCATGCCCGGCCAAGAACCTCCCACGCGTACAGCCTGCGTTCCGCTTACTGCCGATGCCGAACGGCGCCTGGACACCGATTCCTGCCTGCCTGGCGACCTGTATGAGGTGATGCTCAGCGATTCCACGGTCGATCTTCTGTTCGACAGCGGTTTCCTCACCACCCTCAATACCCGGTTCGGCCTGCTCTTTGACCGCTACGAAGACGAATCGATCACCCGCGCCGAGCAGTTGCAGTACGCACGCGCATTGCTGCGCGGCCTTCAACTTGGCCGTAAATGCCAATCGATTGACCCGCTGGATATCGCATTCGGGCTGGCATTGGAGAAAATGACGGGAATCTATTTCTACCTCTGAAAGCGCAGGACCGATCCGCGCTGCAGGTGCACGATGGAACGTGCGGGCACATCGTCGCCGGCACCCGTCTTTTATTGTTGAGCGCCGAGCGATGTCCCGATATTTCACGTTTGCCGATTTCCGCCGCTTTGGCCAGCGCCATGGCTATGACTACCGCGCCGATCCCCGCTACCTGCGCGAAGAACAGTGGGCCGGCCACGGTGACCTGCACGAGCAGACCCTGCGCGGCGGCATGAGCCTGATCGCCTCGGACGTGCACAATCGTTTCGCCTACACCGCCACCGCGCATGAGCGCCCTGGCCTGGTCATCCGGCTGATGTTGCAGGGGCAGGTCGATGTGCAGGTCCCGCAGCGCAGTGGCTTCACCCTGCGCGCCGGCACGGCGGTCAGCACCAGTCACCGCGACCATATGGCGACGGTGGGTACGCATCCCGGCAACACCCGCCTGCGTGGCATCAGTCTGTTGGTGCCAGCCGATATGGATCCGGACGTGTTCCAGCAACCGCAATTGCAACAGGCGTTGCGCGCGCCACTGGAATGCCGCCACTGGGCCATCCCGCACACGATGCTGCCGACTCTCGCGCAGTTGTTCGAGAGCCCTTGGCAGGACGACCTTGATGCACTCTGGCGCGAGGGCGTGGCGCTGCAGGTGCTGACGGTGGGCCTGCAGGCCGATGATATGCACGTTGAAGGCGCACGCATGCTGCGTAGCGGCCAGCGCAACCGGCTCGAGCGCGTGCGGGCCTTCCTGCACGATGACCCCAGCCATGCGCACAGCCTGGTCGAGCTTGCCCAGTTGGCCTGCATGAGCCCCAGCGCGCTGCGCCGGCACTTCGTCCAGGAATATGGCTGCTCGGTGTTCGACTATCTGCACGAGCAGCGCATGCGTCACGCCGAGCAGGGCCTTCGTGAATCCGGCTGGAGCGTGGAGCGGGCCGCTGCAGAAACCGGCTATCGACATCCCAGCAACTTCGCCGCGGCATTCCGCAAGCGCTTCGGGCTGGTGCCCAGCCGCTGGCGCACCGGGCCGTCGAAGGTGGGGTGAAGCTCTGTGCGTTCCTGTCCGCGCTGGACCCTGCAGGGCCCAGCGCAGCATAAACGCTAGTGGATGCCGCTATCCTCCGCCGCCTGCATTACTACCGCAGGTACCTGGCAGGGCCGCTTTGGATCGCTGTCCACGCGCCAGCCTCGGCCCAGCAGGACACCTGAGTCGCCCTCGCCCCCACGCTGTTCCTTGCTGCAGTGAATGGCACTGGCCAGTACCTGGCCGTCAGCTCCAAGCCACTGGCGCACTCCATAGTTCGTGTCGTCCACGGCAATATCCAGCGACAGGGCGAGGATCCCAGGCACGCGATCGCCGCCTTCGCGCACAGGCACCCTGCCCATTGCACCGGATTCGAACCGGCGGCGCACCAGCGCGCGCTGGTTGCCATCGAACAGGGTGATCTCGCTTTTCCAGTCGCCATCGCGTCCGACGTGCTGGCGTGTCCAGACCCGCTCGGCCGACATCGGCAGGATCTGAGCATGGATCGGCGGCAACACCTCGCGACCATCGGCCAGCATCATCCCGTAGCTGCCGTCACGCAGGAAGATCAGATGCGCGGCCGTCAGCTCTTCGACCGAGCCGAAGGATGTCGCCACGACCTTCCCCTGCTGCATGTTGTAGAGGTGCGCGTTGCCTTCGTCATCGCCCAGCACCAGCAGGGGTGGAGCGATGTAGTCTTCCTGCAGGTGCAGGCCTGCTGGCATCAGGTGCGGCCGCAGATCGCCGCCGATCCACAGGCGCGGTGATCGTTCCCCCGCCAGCGTGCCAAGTACACCAGCATCGGTCGCGCGGTAGTCGACCACGTCTGCCTGCTCGAACAACACCCTGCCATCACAATCGAGGATCGCCGCGCCGACGCCAGCATAGGCATTGCGCAGCCGCCATGGAAACTGCGGATGGTCGTTGGAACCCAATGAGCGCGCCTGCGCGACCACCGTTCCCTGTGCGTCGATGATCGAATCGACCTCGCCTTCGGCGCGCAGCAGCCAGCGTCCCGGGCAATAGTCCATCATCGAGCCGGTGGCGCTCGCAGGCAGGGCGACGAAGCGGCCATCCTGCAGCAACCAACCACGCTCCGGCGCGTCGCTCTCAAGGCCGTTGGCATGGCGATTCATCTCCAGTGGTCTGTCTGCAGCACGATCGAACCTGACGCTGCTGCGATAACGTGGCCATCGCGCCACGCCCTGGTACAGCGCCCGGTCAACGCGCGTGCCCGCCGCATCGACACGCGCCCAGGTGTCCAGCTGTCGCAGCCACCAGCCGTCGTCGTCTGCTGGACGCGCCTCGTCGAAGATGGCGCTCAACAGCACCGCGCCCTTCTCATCCTGCACGCGGCATGGGGCCATTTCATAGTCGCCGCAGATCACGTACACCTTCCGATCTGCGAAGGATCCGCCCACCCATATCTCCTGCGCATCGATGTGCAGGACTTCGCGGCCGTCGAGGCTGAAGATGCGTGCCCCGCCATCGCGCCCCTGCCAGGCCATCCGATCCGACGCGATCACCATCCAATCACCAGCCTCGCGCATCGGTGGGAAATGCACCTTTCCCTGCACATCGGCCAACCCGGTTCCCAGGTAGTGCCCCTGCGCATCGCGCAGCTCAACCTTCCAGAGCACATCGCTGCCCTCAAGACGGTCGCCGTAGCGGATGCCTCCCGTGGACGCGTGCAGCAGCCGGCCTTCATCATCGAACCACTGCGAGCGCTGCGCTTTGCCGTTGCCTGTCTGCCGGTACCAGTCGCTGCGGTACCAGCGATCCGGTCCCAGCGGAATGATGTTCGAGCCATCAGGTGCCACCCGCAAGCGACCATCCGCACCCAGCAGTGGATCGCCTTCAAATCCGCTCGGCTGCGGCGCGAAGGCACCAGGACCGGCCATCGCCACACCGCAGGCCGACAGCGCGCAGCAGAGAAACATCCTTTTCATCGTTCACACCATCCAGAGCAGCGCTGCACGCTATGCGATGCTGGTGAACGATGCAATCGAAGCATTGCCGTTGCGCGGGCGGATGCCGACCTTGCGTCGGCATCCATCCCGGCAGAGTCAGCTCAATACACCGGCAGCTCGATGTAACTGGCCTGCGCGGCGCTGTGCCATACCCGCTGCGTGGCCTTCTGGTAGTCACCCGGCTTGGCCAGGTAGATGTTCGGCACATAGGTCTGCGGGTTGCGGTCGTACAGCGGGAACAGGCTGGACTGCACCTGCACCATCACCCGGTGGCCCTTCTGGAAGGTGTGGTTGGCATTGGGCAGGTCGAAGCGGTACGGCAGCACCTGGTTGGCCGCCAGCGCCTTGGGATCGCTGAAGCTCTCGCGGTAACGGCCACGGAAGATCGCCAGTGACACCGGCAGCTCATAGCCGCCCATCTCCGGCGTCGACGCCTCCTGGTCCGGATACACGTCGATCAGCTTCACCACCCAGTCGCTATCGGTGCCACTGGTGGACGCCTGCAGGTTCACCACCGGCGTGCCACCGATGCGCAGCGGCGCGGTCAACGGTTCGGTGATGAAGGTCAGCACGTCAGGCCGGCCATCGACAAAGCGCTGGTCCTTGACCAGCCAGGTGGTCCACATGTCGCGGTCGCCGAAGCGCACCGGCCGCGGCACGAACGGCACCGGCTTGGACGGGTCGGACACGTATTCCTCGAAGTCGCCCTCGCCCGCCGCCGGCGCCTGGAACGCCAGCTTGCCACCGGCACGCAGGTACAGCGGCTTGCTGCTTGCCGCGCACGCCTTCTCGCAGCTCCGCGGCCAGCCCTGCAGGCGGTCCCAGTGGTTTTCACCGGTGTTGTAGACCAGCACCGGTGGCGTATCGGCCTTCCGCGCGCCGTCCACAAGGTACTGGTCGAAGAACGGCTTGAGCACGTCGCGGCGGAACTGCAGCGCGGTATCGCCGTCGAACTTCAGCGCTCCAAGCTGGCTGCCGTCATAGTTCACCTGGCTGTGCCGCCACGGCCCCATCACCAGGTAGTTGTGTGTGTTGCCGGTATCGCGTCCTTCCATCGCCTGATAGGCATGGTTGGCGCCCCACATGTCCTCCTGGTCCCACAGGCCCTGCAGCCACATGGTCGGCACCTTCAACGGCGTCTTCGCCATCACCGCATCCAGCGCCTGGCCTTGCCAGAACGCATCGTATGCCGGGTGCTGCACCAGCTTCTTCCACCAGGTCAGCTGGTCCACGCCGGTGAAGCGTGCGTAGTCGCCGGCCGAGCCGATGCGCAGGAAGGTGCTGTAATCGTCGTAGCCCAGCGACGGCAGTGGCGTGCCCTTGCCGCGCTTCTCGGTCTGCATGGCGAAGTAGTTGAAATTGACCTGGCGGAAGGCGCCGTAGTTGAGCCAGTCGTCGCCCATCCAGCCATCGACCATCGGACTCTGTGGCGCTGCCACCTTCAGTGCCGGGTGCGGATCGGTCAGTGCCATCACCACGGTGAAGCCTTCATACGATGAACCGAGCATGCCGACCTTGCCGTTGGTTTCCGGCACATGCTTGACCAGCCAATCGATGGTGTCCCACGCATCGGTGGAATGATCGACCTTGGTACCGTTCAACGGCCCGCGCAGCGGCCGCGTCATCACATAGTCGCCTTCGGAGCCGTACTTGCCACGGATATCCTGGAACACGCGGATATAGCCGCCATCGACGAACACTTCATCGCCCTGCGGCAGCAGATCGCGCATGCGCGGAGAATCACTGCGGCTGGCGCGGCCGGCGGCGTCGTACGGTGTGCGGGTCAGCAGGATCGGCGCGTTGTGGGCGCCCTTGGGCACCACGATCACCGTATACAGCTTGGTGCCATCGCGCATCGGCACCATCACCACGCGCTTGTCGTAGTCGCGGCCCACATCGGGAGCGACGAAGGGTTTTCCGCTGATGTCCGGGGTCATCGGCGGCGTGTCGGCGGCCAGCACGGCGCTGGACAGGCTCAGGGCTACGGCAACAGCAACGGCACGCACACGCATGGACATCACCTCCCGGCAGGAAAGGCCCCAGCCTACTCCCGTAGCACCCGCCAAAGCGCGTGCCTGCTTTGCATTCTGCGGTGTTTACAGGCAGGACTGATGGCACATGTGCGGGCTGCGCCGCTGCGTTCGCCGGGCATGGCCCGGCGGATCCATCACGTCACCGGCACTTCATGCAACGCCAGCCAGCGCCAGCGCCCGTCTTCCTGCCGCAGCACCGCAAGCGATTCCCGCCATGTGGTTTCTCCCTCGCCTACGGCATGTCCCTCGCGATAGCGCAGCACCGCCAGCGGCGACGGGGCGTCGACCGCCTGCACAGCCTCGACGGCGATCTGCAGCCCAGGTCGTGCACCGTGGCCACCCGCGAACAACGCCTGTACTGCACTCCGGTCCAACCTGCGTCCGGCAATGCCGACCATGCTGAAGTCCGCGCAGAAATGCGCCATCAGATCGTCCAGTGCATCGGCCGCGATCTCCGCGCGGAACCAGGCCTGCAGCTTGTCGTGCAGAAGGTGGATTTCGTGTTCGGCGGTCATGTCCATCAAGCGGTCTCCGTCGTGGAAAGGGAATGCAGCTGCGCGCGGTGCAGCAGCGCCAGCGGCAACAGGGTGAGTGCGGCCGCCAGGCCCAGTGCCACGCCGGTGGCATGCGTCGGCCACCACTGCATGGCCAAGGCCAGCAGCAGGGCGATGGCGGCGGTACCCAGGCAGAAGCTGAGCTGGCGGTTGAGGTTCCACAGCGCACTGGCATCGCCCAGCGCCTCGGCGTCCACACCATGGAACGCCAGTGTCTGCGCGGTGCTGCTGCACAGGCTGCCACCCGCCCCCATCAAGGCGAACAGCATGACGGCCAGCACGAATGACGGCTGTGATTGCAGCGCCATCAGCAACAGACCGCTGGCCTGCAGGACCATGCCCAGCCGCAGCACCGTGCCCGGCCCGACGCGCACCAGCAGTCGCCGGCTGCCGGTGATTGCCAGTGCCGAGGCCAGCGCCCACGGCAGCATCAGGGCGCCGATCTGCGCGGCGCTGTAACCGGCGTGGTTCAACTGCAGGGTACTGGCCAACTGGCTGCCGATGAATACCCCCGGTACTGCCAGATACACCAGCATCGCCATGCGCAGGCCTCTGTGTGACAGCAGCGACCAGCGCAGCAGCGGCTGCGGCTGTCGGCGCGCATGGCGTAGATGGGCGATGGCCAGCACTGTCGCCAGCAGCAGCAACCCTGCACCGGCAAAGCGATGGCCGGGCTCACCCAGCCAGGTCAGCGCCAGCAGCAACGCGCCCAGCGCAGACATCGCGGTGGTCAACGCATAGCCCTGCAGGCGCGGCGCACTGCGCCGGCCATCTGCTGGCATCCACGCCAGTACCAGGGCGATCGCCAGCACCGCCAGTGGCAGGCTGGCCCACAGCACGCCGCGCCAGGACAGCCATTGCACCAGCAGGCCGCCAAGGGCCGGTGCCAGTGCCGGCACCAGCAGCGCCACCAGCAGGATGCGCCGGGTCAGCGCACCGCGTTGTTCAGGCGTGCACTGTCGGTACGCAGCCGCCTGCGCCACCGGAATCAGCAGGCCACCGGCCAGCCCCTGCAGCAACCGCCAGCCCAGCAACCCGCCAATGGACGGCGCGGCGCCGGCCAGGCCTGCGGCCACTGCGAACAGCAGCAGGGCCATCAGCAGCAGGCGACGCTCACCGCAGCGCGCGGCCAGCCACGGCGCCAGCGGAATCACCACGCTCAGGCCCAGCATGTAGGCGGTGCCCACCCAGGCCAGGGTGCCGATGTCCGCATGCAGCTCGGCCGCCAGTGCCGGATAGGCCACCGTGGCGATGAACATGTTGACCAGGTCCAGGGCGAACACCAGCAGGAAGATCGCCTCATGGCGCAGGCGCGGGGAAGGCATCAGCAGGCTCCAGCAATGAAGGCGCCAGCATGCCGTCCGGGCCTTGTTGGAAAAACACGACAACAGCTGCAACACTGTCAAACCTGTTTTGACAATGAGCCACCATGGTCAGCCTGGATCGCTTCGACATCTTCCGCGCCGTGGTCGAGGCGGGCAGCCTGACCGCCGCTGCCGAGCGCCTGGGCCTGAGCCGTGCAGTGGTCAGCTTCAACCTGAAGCGGCTGGAGCAGGAACTTGGCGTAACCCTGCTGCTGCGCAGCACCCGCCACCTCGCGCTGACCGAGGCCGGCGAACAGTTCCTGCAGCACTGCGTGCAGGCGCTGGATGCCGCGCAGGCGGCGATCGATGCCGCACGCCGCGACCAGCATCAGCTGCAGGGCATGCTGCGCCTGACCACCACCCCGGAGTACGCACAGCTGCGGCTGATTCCAGCACTGGAAGCCTTCCGTACGCAGCATCCAGCGCTGGCGCTGCATCTATCGACGTCACCGGCACCGGCCGACCTGATTCCCGAACGCTTCGATCTGGCGATCCGCCTCGGCCGCCTGCCGGACTCGGGACTGCATGCCAGCGAGCTGGAGCGGCATCCGCTGTGCGCAGTCGCCGCGCCCGCTTTGCTGGCTCGCCTGGGGTCCGCTGAAGCGGCGGACGATCCGGCACAGTTGGGCACCCTGCCCCGCCTTGGCTATCCGCGCCTGGCCGATGTGCCGGTGGTCGCGCCGGATGGCAGCGATGCCCTGTTCGCCACCAACCCGGGCAACGCAGTGATACGCGTGGATGGGGCCAGCAGCCTGCGTGCGTTTGCCCTTGCCGGTGCAGGCGTCACCGTGCTGCCACGCTGGCTGATCGAAGACGACCTCGCCCACGACCGCCTGCGGCCCGTTCTGCGCCAGCACCGATTTCCGCAGCAGAGCGTCTACGCGGTGTACCCGCACAGCAACCAGCCCTCGCCGAAGGTGCGGCAGCTGATCGATTTCCTGCGCGTGTGGTTTGGTGACGACGCCGGGTGAATCCCCCGCCCGCCGGGCCATGCCCGGCGAGCGCAGCGGCCCCCCGCAAACAAACACGGCCCCTTGCGGGGCCGTGTCTTCAAGCATCAACAACCCGCCGTATCAGCGCAGCACCTGCTCCACCAGCTGCACGTCCACGCTCTGCAGCGGCTCGGCAGCATTGCGCGACAGCTGCACCTGGTAGGTGCCGCCATCGATCTTCCATTGGCGAGCCTGTGCATCGTAATGGGCCAGGGTCTTCGGCTCGGCTTCGATGCGGATGCGGCGCTGCTCGCCCGGCTGCAGGTTCACCTTGTCGTAGCCGATCAGGCGGATCGGCGTGGTGCTGCCAGCCGGCAGCTTCAGGTACAGCTGGGCGACATCTGCACCGGCGCGCTTGCCGGTGTTGCGGATGTCGACGCTGGCGACCAGGCGCGAACCTTCCACGCTCACCTTCAGGTTTTCATAGGCGAACGAGGTGTAGGACAGGCCGTGGCCGAAGGCAAAGGTCGGGGTCAGGCCCTTGGCCGCCATCCACTTGTAGCCGACGTTGGCGCCTTCGATATCGAAATCGAACACATCGCCGAACGGCTTGGCCGGCTTGAAACCGAGGCCATCGATGTGCGGGCGCGGCAGCTGCGATTCGTCCACCACCCAGGTCACCGGCAGGCGGCCGGACGGATTGGCCTGGCCGGTCAGCAGTGCGGCAATGCCTTCACCGCCGCGGATGCCCGGGTACCAGGCCTGCAGCACCGCCGGTACCTGCGCCAGCCACGGCGTGCGCACCGGGCCATTGGTCTCCAGCACCAGCACGGTCTTCGGGTTGGCCTTGGCCACCGCCGAAATCAGCGCATCCTGGTTGTCCGGCAGCTGCATGTCCGGCAGGTCCACCGATTCGGCGGCCCACTGGGTAGCGAACACGATGGCCACATCCGCCTGTGCAGCGGCCTTGGCTGCAGCGGCAGCATTGGTGCCGTCCACATAGGTGATGGTGGCATCCGGACGCGCGGCACGCAGCGATTCCAACGGCGAGGACGGGTGGAAGATCACCGGGCCCGGCCAGGTGGTCGGCAGCACCCCCGGCACCGCGTTGGTGCCCTTGGCCGTGACGCCCACCATCGACGAACCACCGCCACCGATCACGCCCTTGTCGGCATGGCCACCGATGATGACGATGCGCTTGGCACTGTCGGCCAGCGGCAGCAGGCTGCCTTCATTGCGCAGCAGCACGCTGCCTTCTTCCACCGTGCGCTGGGCCACGGCGAAACCGGCTTCGGCGTCGACCTTCTGGTGCTGCGGCGGGTTGTCGAAGTTTCCGTGCAGGAACATCGTGCGCAGGATGCGCGCCACCATGTCGTTCAGGCGCGCCTGCGGCACCACGCCGCCGTGCACCGCCAGACGCAGCGGCTCATCGAAGAACACCGCTGCATCGAACACTTCACCGGCCGACTGCTGGTCCAGGCCGGCCAGCGCCGCCTTCGAACCGCTGTGTACGCCGCCCCAGTCGGACATCACGAAACCGGGGAATTTCCACTCCTGCTTCAGCACCTGGTTCATCAGGTAGCCGTTCTCGCAGCCGTAGGTGCCATTGATCTTGTTGTAGGAACACATCGCCACGCCCGGACGACCGGCTTCCAGCGCGATCTCGAACGCCAGCAGGTCCGATTCGTGCATGGCCTGTTCGCCGATGCGCACGTCGTGGAAGTTGCGGCGGGTCTCCATGTCGTTCAGCGCGAAGTGCTTCATCGAGGAGATCACGTGCTGGCTCTGCACGCCCTGGATCACCGCGCCGACCATCGAACCGGCCAGCAGCGGGTCTTCACCGGCGTATTCGAAGTTGCGGCCGTTGCGCGGGTCACGCTGCAGGTTGACGCTGCCGGACAGCAGGATGTTGAAGCGCTGCTGCCAGGCTTCGCGACCCATCGTTGCGCCACCGGCAAACGCAACACCGCGGTTCCAGGTGGACGCCGTGGACGGGCCCGACGGCATCGCCGTGGCGAAATCACCCGGGCGGATGCCACCCGGATTGGTCACGCCCACGCCGGCGTCAGCCGACTGCTGCGACGGAATGCCCAAGCGCGCCACACCCGGCACGAAACCGGCCGAGCCCACCGCACCTTCCGGCAACTTGCCACCATCCTTGCCCAACCCGAAGTAGCTGTGCAGCATCTGGAACTTCTCGTCCTCGGTCATCGCCTTCAGCAGCAGCGCAGCGCGTGCATCGGCAGTGAGCGTGGTATCCATCCACGGCTGCTCGCCCCCCTTGTCAGCCGCATAGGCCAGGGTCAGCAGGGTCGCACGCAGCGTGCTGCCTTCCACCTTGAACGGCGCACTGCTGGCAGCCTGGAAACCATCGCTGAAATAGCTGGCATCGGCTTCCAGAGCCACGCGTGCCGGGTCGAAGCCGGCAGCCTTCGCCGATTCACCGGCTACCGCACCGAGCAGCACCGCCGGGGCGCCGAGCCGCGAACGCGACACCAGCGCCGGCAGCTGCGTGGCACCGGCGCCTGCGTCGGTGTAGACCGCCACCGCATGGCGGCCGTCATCCAGGCGCAGGTAGTTCAGGCCCGGCTGGTCCGGGCCGGATTCGGCAGCGATCGGCAGCCGGGTCAACACGGCCTGGCCGTGCTGGGTCTGGCCATCATCCTTGCCGGCGGCGATGAAGCGGTACTGGTAGCCCAGGCCATCGGCCAGCAACTGCAGCGGATCGACCTGGCCGATGCCGCGCTGTACCTGGCGAACGCTGACCGCGTCCACCTGCAGGGTCTTCAACTGGGCAGCCAGGGCCGGCATCGCGTCCGCTGTCGGCGCCTGCTCCAGGGTCAGCACGGTGAAGGCGGCGGAGTCGGCCCAGGCCGGGGCGGCCAGTGCGGCAGACAGGGCCAGGGACAGGGCGAGCGGCTTTGTAAACGTTTTCATCGGCGGGCGTAATTCCGTTGCCAAGGCAATCGGTCCAGGGAAAGTGCCGCCGAAGGGTGCAGCGTCATGCCGCGCATGCGTTGCCGGGCAACGCCTTGCAGGCCAGAGGACGGACCGGTCTGCGCGCGGGACCCTCCTCCCGAGCGTGACAACCTGCCTGTCCGGGCCGCGCAGGGCGACCCATCATGTGAAGAGTGTGCGAGGGCGTTCATCGCTGTCAACAGGACCTAAGTCACAGGCGCTACCTGCACGATGGTTATCAGCCCATCACCGGCGGTCATCAGCGGGCCGCGCGAGGCTGCCGATAATGGATCTCCCCAGCGACGAATCGAGCCCATGACCGCACATCGCGACTTCGACCATCTCTGGCGCGACCGCTGTGACACCTCCAGCCAGCGCAGCCCGCGCGTGCTGATCCGGGTATTCGTCGCCCCCGGCGAGCTGGAACGCAGCGTGGCCTTCTACGAGCAGCTGCAGGGTGTGGTCGCCGATGCCGGCTTTCCGTTTCCCGAGGCGGGCCTGCGGCTGGCGATGGTCGGTGCGTTCCTGCTGATCGAAGGCTGCGACGAGGCGCTGGCGCCCTTCACGTCGACCACGGGTACGCTGCTGGTCGACGACGTCCGTCCGTATCACGACAGACTGGTGGCAGCTGGCGCCGAAATCATCTTCCCGCTGCAGGTGGTGCCCACCGGTGCGGCGTTCAATGCGGTGCATCCCGATGGCACCGTGGTCGAGTACGTGCACCATCGGCCGGACCCGCAGGGGCGCTGAGGTGGCGGCCGGGCTGCGCCCGGCACCCGCCGAGGCAACGGCGTAGGCAACTGCAACAGCCGAAGCAAAAGCTGGGTTGCTGTGGGTAGGCGAGGTAGGTCCGGTTGCGGGGGACGGCGCAAGTACGTCCATGTAGCCTCGGTCGCGCCATCCATGGCGCTCACGCCCCCGCAACCGGACCCACCCCGCCTTCGACAGTTCCCCGCTGCTGTTGGTAGGTGTCGACCTTGGTCGACACGGAGATCCACGCCATGCGTGGGTGTTTTTCTCATGAGCCTTTTGGACATACGTCATCCACGCATGGCGTGGATCTACAATTCCCCCATGTCCTCCCCCGCTCTGCCCTGGAATGGCACCCTGCTGCTGGATGCACACGTTGCCGTGCTGCAGGGCCACGCCGGCGACAGCGCTGCGCATGCGCACTACGCCCATCAACTGCTGCTGAGCGAAGGTGCGCCCTGGCAGGTCGAGATCGATGGCGTGCCGCAGCAGGGCCGGCGCGTGTGGCTGCCCTCCTTCCAGCCACACGCGATCCTGTCGGCTCCCACCGACGGCTGCACGGTGTTCCTCGAACCGGCGCATGCCGACCTCGAACAGATCCAGCAGCATCTGCAGTCGTTGCCAGGCAATGCCGCGCAGCTGCACGAGTGGCTGCCGCGCCTGAGCCGCCCGCAACCCCTGGACCGTCGCGTGCAGGCGGCGCTGGCCCGCATCACCCAGCACCTGCCCGGCCCGGTGCCGGCCGCCGATATCGCCGAGGCCGCGCATCTGTCGACCAGCCAGCTGCATCGGCGCTTCCAGTCCGACCTGGCCGTGACCCTGCGCGGCTGGGTGCTCTGGCAACGGCTGCGCAGCGCGCTGGCGCATCATCTGCGCGGGCACAGCCTGACCGACAGCGCACATGCCGCCGGTTTCGCCGACCTTCCCCATCTCTCGCGCAGTCTGCGCCGCATGTTCGGCATCGGCGCCGCACAACTGCAGGGCCTGCAGCTGCACGCGGCCTGACGCCCCGATCAACCGCGCCTGCGCAGGCCCTCCGGCAGCTCCGGCACATCGCCATGCGGCAGCTCGCGGAACGGCGCCAGCAGCTGTGCGGAATACGCCTGCGGATAGTCCGGCTGGCTGCCGATGCCCAGATCACGCTGCCCCAGCCGATAGCCCGGCGCATCGAACGCCGTTCCCAGCAAGTGGTCCCACACGGTCAGGAACAAGCCGAAATTGACGTCGCCCGCAGTGCCATAGCGGATGTGGTGGAAGCGATGCAGCGGCGCCCATGCCATCACCCTGCCCAGCACACCCGGGCGCATGTCCACGTTGGAATGCTGCAGCAGCAACTGGATCGCAATGGCAAACGCCAACACTGCGGCCACCGGCATCGGCATTCCCAGCAACAGCAGCGGCAATACGCCACCCACTGCTTCGGCGGCCTGGTGCAGCGGGTGTTTCATCAATCCATTGAAACCGTACATGCGGGTCACGCTGTGATGCACCGCATGCAGCCGCCACAACCAGCCGATGCGATGGCTGGCGTAGTGGACCAGGGTGATGCCAAGGTCAGCCGCGATGATCGCCACCAGCACCTGCAGCGCGAATGGCCACTGCGTCGGCCAGATGTGCCAGGGCACGATCACCGCCAGCAGCGGCACCGTGGCGATCGACAGCAGGTTCAGGCTTTCATTGACCAGCGCATGCAGGACGTCACGCAGGCGGTCGCCATGGTCGTGGTTGAACGCCGGATCGTATGGCCACATCCGCTCGGCAACGAACGACACCGCGATGGCGACAGCCAGCAAGGCAAGCAGCCACAACGGGTCACCGTGATGGTGACCGACCCAGCCGATGGCGGCTGCAACAAAACCCAGCAGGAACAACGGGGCATACAGGCGGAGCATCCAGTGCTTCATGGGCAACCCGGGAAGTGAGGGGCCTGCATGTTGGCGGGGCATACAGGTGGTCGGCTTGAACAAACGGCGCAACACCCCGCGTCATCCACCCACGCATGGCGTGGATCTACTGCGGCAAGGCCGGCTTTTCCGCATCCAGGCCACCCACTCCCCGGTAGATCCACGCCATGCGTGGATGCTTTACCTCCTTCAGCAAGCTGAAACCGCACCCTCCGATTTCATTAGTAACATTACTCACAAGCCGAGTAGCATGTCCGGTCTCAGCCCCTGATACCGGCCTGTCGATACTCGCTCCATGCCTGCCTTTTCCGCCCACTCCTGCCGCTTCCTGCCAGCCCGGCGCCTCCCCCGGAGGACCGGCTGATGGGCGCCGTCGTCGCCCTCGACCGCCTGCTGGACGGCCGCCAGGTCTGGCGCGGACCGGCACGCCAGGGCCAGGCCAGCGACCATCTGGCCAGCGGCCATCCGGCGCTGGACGCGCGCCTGCCCGGCGGTGGCTGGCCTGCCAGCGGGCTGTGCGAAGTGCTGCAGGCCGCACCCGGGGTCGGCGAACTGGCCTTGGTCTGGCCGGCGCTGGCAAAGCTGAGCCAGCGCGAACGGCCGATCGTGCTGGTCGCCCCGCCCTACCGCCCGCATGCCCCGGCATGGGCCGCTGCCGGGCTCGACCTGGCCCAGCTGCAGATCATCCACGCTGCACCAAAGCAGGCCCTGTGGGCGACCGAGCAGTGCCTGCGCTCTGCTGCCTGCGCCGCCGTGCTGTGCTGGCCGCAGCAGGCCGACGATCGCGCCCTGCGCCGCCTGCAGGTTGCCGCCGACAGCGGCCAGTGCCTGGGCTTCGTGTTCCGCGAGGCCCGCGCCGCCCGCAACCCCTCTCCGGCCAGCCTGCGCCTGCAGCTCGACCACGGCCAGGTGCGGGTGTTGAAGTGTCGCGGCGGGCTGCCACCGGCGCAGCCGTTGCCGCTGGCCATCGCCCACTGAGGCGGCGCCATGCACTGGGCCTGCCTGTTGTTGCCGCAGCTGGCGCTGGACAGCGTGCTGCGCCTGCAGCCCGATCCGCAGCGGCCGCTGGTGCTGCTGCAGGGGCCGGCGCAGCGTCGTGTGCTGCGTGCGGTCAGCCCTGCCGCGCGGGCAGCGGGGCTGCGCCCGGGCATGCTGCTGTCGGCTGCGCAGGTACTGGTGCAGGACCTGCAGCTGCATGACTACGATCCCAGCGCCGAACAGCACACCCGGCAGTTGCTGGCCAGTTGGCTGTATGCCACCAGTTCGCTGGTCAGCCTCGATTTTCCGCATGCGCTGGTGCTGGAAATCGGTGCCAGCCGTGCCCTGTTCGGCGATTGGCTGACGATCGAACAACGCCTGCGCAACGGCCTGCATGAACTTGGCTTCCGTCATCGCCTGGTCGCCGCTCCCAACCCGCATGCCGCGCGCGTGCTGGCCAATGTGCACGATGGCCTGGGTATCGATGCACAGCAGTTGCCCGCCGCACTGGCGCAGCTGCCGCTGGCGCGCAGTGGCCTGCCCGTTGATGCGGTGACCGTGCTGGCACGCTCCGGCCTGCGCACGCTGGGCGCGGCCTTCGACCTGCCACGCGAGAGCCTGGCCCGCCGTTTCGCCCCCGAGGTGCTGCAGCAGCTGGATGCCGTGCGCGGCCTGGGCAACGCGCCGTTGCGCTATTACCAGCCGCCGGACCGGTTCGATGCGCGCATCGAATTCGAATACGAGATCGAATCCAGCCAGGCCCTGCTGTTCCCGCTGCGGCGCCTGCTGCTGGACCTGGCCGCGTTCCTGTGTTCGCGCGATGGCGGCGTGCAGCGTTTCGACCTGCATTTCGAACACGACCTGCTGCCGGCCAGCGTGCTGACCATCGGCCTGCTGGCCCCCGAACGCGATGCGGCGCTGCTGTTCGAGATCGCGCGCAACCGCATGGAAGCCTTCGCCCTGCCCGCCGGCAGCCGTGCATTGCGCCTGCAGGCCGAGCAGCTGCCGCCGTTCGTGCCGGCCGCGCGCGACCTGTTCGACACGCGTCCAGCGCAGGCGATGCCATGGACGCAGCTGCGCGAGCGCCTGCGTGCACGCCTTGGCGATGACGCCGTGCAGCCACTGGCGGTGCAGGCCGACCACCGCCCTGAACGTGCCAGCGGTACCCAACCGCCGGCCAAGCCACCCGCCTGGTGGCCGTTGCGTCCCGGCTGGCTGCTGGATACGCCACAGCCACTGCGCGATCCGCGCCTGCGCATCGTCGCCGGGCCGGAGCGGATCGAATCGGGCTGGTGGGACCAGGCCGATGCGCGCCGCGACTATTACGTGGTGGAAACCGCACAGGGCCAGCGTGGCTGGGCCTTCCGCACGCGCAATGATCCGCATGCACCGTGGATGCTGCACGGCTGGTTCGGTTGAGCCCCATGCACACCGACCTGCCCGGATATGCCGAACTGCATTGCCTGTCGGCCTTCAGCTTCCAGCGCGGCGCGTCCACCGCTGAGGAGCTGTTCGCACGCGCCGCCGGACAGGGCTATCACGCACTGGCGATCACCGACGAATGCTCGCTGGCCGGCATCGTGCGGGCCTGGCAGGCGGCGAAGACGCATGGGGTGGCGCTGATCGTCGGCGCCGAATTCCAGGTTGAAGACGGGCCGAAGCTGGCCCTGCTGTGCACCGACCAGGCGGCCTATGCGGGGCTGTGCCAGCTGATCACCACCTGCCGCCGGCGGGCAGCCAAGGGCGAATACCGCTGCCTGCGTGAGGATCTGCAGGGACTCCCCGAGGGCCTGCTGTGCCTGTGGCTGGACCGGCAACCGGCGGCCACCGAACTGGAACTGCTGCGCCGTTGTTTTCCGCAGCGCCTGTGGCTGGCGGTGGAGCTGCACCACGAACACGATGACACGCGCCGGCTGCAGCAGCTGCAGGCTTTCGGCGAACGCCACCAGTTGCCGCTGGTCGCCAGTGGCGACGTGCACATGCACGTGCGCCGGCGCCGCGCCCTGCAGGACACGCTGACCGCGATCCGCCACCGCTGCAGCGTGGCCGAAGCCGGCTGGCGGCTGTTTGCCAACGGCGAGCGCCATCTGCGCCCACTTACCGCACTGGCCCAGCTGTATCCGCCCGGACTGCTGGCTGAAACCCTGCGCATCGCCGAACGCTGCCACTTCACCCTGGACCAGCTGGAATACACCTACCCGCGCGAACTGGTACCCGAAGGCCACGACCCGGACAGCTGGCTGCGCGTACTGGTCGAGCGCGGCATTCCGTGGCGTTGGCCAAAGGGCATCAAGCCCGCGCAACGTGAGCAGATCGAGCACGAACTGGCGCTGATCAAGCAGAAGCAGTACGCCTCCTATTTCCTCACCGTGCAGGACATCGTGCGTTTCGCCCGCAGCCAGGACATCCTCTGCCAGGGCCGCGGCTCGGCCGCCAATTCAACGGTGTGTTTCGTGCTGGGCGTGACCGAGATCGACCCTGCGCGCAGCAATCTGCTGTTCGAGCGCTTCATCTCCGCCGAGCGTGATGAACCACCGGACATCGACATCGACTTCGAGCACGAGCGCCGCGAGGAAGTACTGCAGTACGTGTTCAACCGCTATGGCCGCGAGCGTGCCGCGTTGACGGCGGTGGCGATCAGCTACCGTGGCCGCAGCGCGATCCGCGATGTCGCCCGTGCGCTTGGCCTGCCGATGGACCAGGTCAACGAACTGGGCGCAGCGATGGACCATTGGGGCGGCAACATTCCGCTGCCGGAAACCCTGCGCGAGCGCGGTTTCGATCCGGAGACACCGTTGATGCGGAGGCTGCTGGCGTTGACCGCCGAGCTGATCGATTTTCCGCGCCATCTGTCGCAGCATCCGGGTGGCTTCGTGATTTCCGAACACCCGTTGTCGACACTGGTGCCGGTGGAGAACGCGGCGATGGCAGACCGCACCGTCATCCAGTGGGACAAGGACGACCTGGATGCCACCGGCCTGATGAAGGTCGACTGCCTGGCACTGGGCATGCTCACCGCCATCCGCAAATGCCTGGCGATGCTGCAGCAGCACGGTCTGCACGAAGGACGCATGGATGCAATCCCGCCCAAGGACACAAAGACCTTCGACATGATCTGCGCCGCCGATACCATCGGCGTATTCCAGATCGAGTCGCGCGCGCAGATGGCGATGCTGCCACGCATGCAGCCGCGCACGTTCTATGACCTGGTGATCGAAGTAGCAATCGTGCGCCCCGGCCCGATCCAGGGCGACATGGTCCATCCTTACCTTGAGCGGCGGCGGATCCTGCGCGAACAAGGCCCTGAGGCACTGAACGATCCGGACAATCCACTCTACCCACCGCAGCTGGAACGCGTGTTCGCACGCACGCTGGGCGTACCGCTGTTCCAGGAACAGGTGATGCAGCTGGCGGTGGATGCAGCTGGTTACACCGCAGGCCAAGCCGATGCACTGCGCCGTTCGATGGCTGCCTGGAAGCGTCGTGGCGGCCTGGAACCGCACCGCGAAAAACTGTTGACGGGCATGCTGAAGAACGGCTTCAGCCGCGAATATGGCGAGCACCTGTTCGAGCAGATCAAGGGCTTCGGTGATTACGGTTTCCCGGAGAGCCATGCGGCCAGCTTTGCCCTGCTCACCTACAACAGCTGCTGGTTGAAGTGCCATCATCCGGCCGCGTTCACCGCCAGCCTGATCAACAGCCAGCCGCTGGGCTTCTACAGCCCCGACCAGCTGCTGCAGGATGCGCGCCGGCATGGCATCACGGTACTGCCGGTGGACGTGCGCCACAGCGACTGGGACTGCACGCTGGACTTCAGCAAAGGCGCGGCGGCAATCCGCCTCGGCCTGCGCCTGGTCGATGGATGCAGCGAACCGGCCGCGCAGGCCATCATGCGCGAACGCGCGCGGCGACCATTCGACGATGTCGGCGACCTCTGCCAGCGCACCGCACTGGATCGCCGCCAGCAGGGCCTGCTCGCCGATGCCGGCGCGCTGCGCGGCCTCAGCGGCCATCGCCACCGTGCGCGCTGGGATATCTCCGGCGTGGAGAACCGCCTGCCGTTGTTCGATCAGGCCCGTGCCACCACCGAAGCGCGCGTGGCCCTGCCCCTGCCCACCGCCTGGGAAGACATGCAGGCCGACTACCGCAGCACCGGTACCACCTTGGGCCGCCATCCGATGTCGTTCCTGCGCGCGCAGCTGCGAACCCGTGGCTGCCTGGATGCCGCACAGCTGGCCAGCCACGGCCATGGCCGGCGCGTGCGCATCGCCGGCCTGGTACGCATGCGCCAGCGCCCGCAGACCGCCAGCGGCGTCACGTTCCTTACCCTGGAAGATGAAACCGGCATGGTCAACGCCGTGGTCTGGCGACACCTGGCCGACCGCCAGCACCACATCCTGGTAGACACGCAGCTGATGCAGATCGATGGCCGACTGGAACGCGTGGATGGCGTGCAGCATGTGATCGTGCAGCGCATGCATTGCCTGGACGAACTGCTGCAGGGACTGCGCAGCCACAGCCGCGACTTCCATTGACGATACACATCGTCACACAACGAACTGGCCACGACCGACCGGATTCCGCTATCGTCGGTCACATCCAAGGAAGGAATACACAATGGCGCGTGCCCTGACCCTGACCACCCTGGTGGTCGCCATACTTGCGTTGCTCGTGTCCGGCTGGACCGCCTGGAACCTGCATCGCAGCCAGTCACCGCAACGCGTGATCGAAGCGCGCGGCCTGATCATCCACGATGCCAGCGGCCAGCCGCGGGTGATCCTCGGTGCACCGGTCCCCGATCCCCTCAGCCAGGGCCGTCCGCAGGGGCCGCGTGCCACCGCGCTGTCCGGCCTGATCCTGCTCGGCCCCGATGGTTCCGAGCGCGGCGGCTACGGCACCAGCGACCGGGGTGGCGAGGCGCTGCTCACCCTTGACGATGCCACCGGCACCACCGAAGTCTTCAAAGTGGTGGCCAACCCGGACCGCGGCGCCAGCCTGATGGTCAAGCACCAGAACAACACCGGCGCCATGCTGAGTTCCTGGCAGGGCAAGCCGGAGCTGGTGTTCCTCGACGACAGCGGCCAGTCCTACTACGTGCGCCCCGGCGCCAGTGCCGCGCCCTGATCTGCTTTTGCAGAGTCGAGCCATGCTCGACTTCTTTTGGCAGAAGCGGTCGAGCATGGCTCGACTCTACAAACAGCACACCGCCGCCAGGTCATCGGCCAACCGGCGCTGCTGCTGCGGGCCCAGTGCTGCACAGGTGATGCGCAGCCCATGCGCCGGTGCAGACACGGCAAAGACTTCACCCCCACGCACATGCCAGCCACGCGCCGCCAACGCCAGCACCTGTGGCGTGCTGCCGGCCGGCAGGGGCAGCCACAGATTCAAGCCTTCCATCGGCATGGGGGTCGGCAGCCCACGCGCCTGCAACAGCGCCTGCAGACCCTGCAGCCGCTGCTGGTAGCGCTCACCGGCCGCAGCGACCTTCGCCCGTTGCTGCGCCGACTCCAGTACCGAACTGGCCGCATCCTGCAACAGATGGCTGACCCAGCCGGTGCCCGCCGCCAGGCGCAGGCGCAGGCGCGCTGCGGTCTGCCCATCGCAGGCCAGCCAGGCCACGCGCAGGTCCGGGCCCAACGCCTTGGACAACGAACGCAGCAGCGCCCAACGCCGACCGTCCATCGGCAGCACCGAGTGATACGCCTGCTGCGAGAGCAGTGCGTAGTGATCGTCGATCAGCACCGCCACCTGCGGATAACCGGCCAGCAACTGGCGCAGCGCACGCGCCCGCTTCGCATCCAGGCTGGCACCGGTGGGATTGTGTGCGCGCGGGGTCAGCAGCACCGCACGTGCACCCGCATCCAATGCCTGCCGCAGTGATTCCACCTGCATGCCGTGCGCATCCACCGCCACCGGCAACGGCGCGTGTCCGGCCGCACCGAGGACATTGAGGCTGCCCAGGAAACAGGGATCCTCCACCGCGATGCGGTCGCCCGGCAGCAGCCACGCCGACAACAGACGCTCGATGCCATCGACCGCGCCATGGGTCAGTTCCAGCGCATAGCCCGGCGGGCAATCGGCATCCAGCGAGGCCCGCGCCAGGCGTTGCATGCGTGGATCGACCGTCTCCACCCCATACAAGCGCGAGGCCACCGCGGCCACGCGCAGGCTGGGCAGGCAACGCGGATCGGGATTGCCGCCGGCCAGGTCCTGCAGGGCCAGTCCGGGCACACTGCCCTCGCGTGCCATCGTCGCCGGCAGGCCGCGCACCACAGTGCCGCGACGCCCCGCCGTACTGGCCAGGCCTGCCGCGTCCAACCGCTTGTAGGCGGCGGCCACTGTATTGCGGTTGACCCCCAGCTGATCAGCCAGATCCCGCACCGGCGGCAGCACGCTGCCCGCCGCCAGATGGCCACTACCGATGCCCTCGCGGATGCTGTCGAAGATCGCTTCGGCGCTGCTCCCGGTGATTTTCATTTTGTCCTATGCCAAACTATCTCTTGTCCTGTGCCAGTGTATCCCACCCTGGCCACCCCGCACCGGAGGTGCCCCATGTCCCTCGCCCCCGCCGACTGGCCCGTCGCCCAGTCCGTCGAACAGATCGCCGCCAACCTGGCCACCGTTCGCCAGCGCATCGCCAGCGCCTGTGCCCGCGCCGGTCGTGATCCGGCCAGCGTGCGCCTGCTGCCGGTCAGCAAGACCGTCGATGAAGCACGCATCCGCATGGCCGTAGCCGCCGGTTGCCACGAGCTGGGCGAAAACAAGGTGCAGGAAGCGCAGCGAAAGGCCGAGTCCATGGCCGACCTGGGCGTGCACTGGTCGGTCATTGGCCACCTGCAGACCAACAAGGCCCGCTACGTCGCACGCTTCGCCAGCGAGTTCCAGGCGCTGGACAGCCTGCGCGTAGCCGAGGCGCTGCAGCAGCGGCTGCTGCTGGAGGACCGCACGCTGGAGGTGTTCGTACAGGTCAACACCTCGGCCGAGCCCAGCAAGTACGGCCTGGAGCCGGCCGCGGTGGCCGACTTCGTGCAGCAGCTGCCCGCCTTCGACCGCCTGCGCGTGCGCGGCCTGATGACCCTGGCCATCTTCACTCCCGAGGTGGAACGGGTGCGCGCCTGCTTCGTGCGCCTGCGGCAGCTGCGCGACCAGCTGCAGCAGACGGCGCCGGCTGGCCTCGACCTGTCGCAGCTGTCGATGGGCATGTCCGGTGACTTTGAAGTCGCCATCGAGGAAGGCGCCACCGTCGTCCGTGTCGGCCAGGCGATCTTCGGTGCCCGCTCCACGCCCGACAGCTTCTACTGGCCCGCCCCGGGAGCGTCGGCATGAAGCGCGCCGTTGCTCTTCAGCATGTGGCCTTTGAAGACCTCGGCACCCTGCAGCCGCTGCTGCTCGCGCAAGGGTGGCAGGTGAAGGTCCTGCAGGCAGGCGTGGATGCACTCGACGACGCCGAAGATGCCGATCTGCTGGTAGTGCTGGGTGGTCCGATCAGCGTCAACGATGCAGCCGCCTATCCGTTCCTCGCCGACAGCATCGCATTGCTGCAGCGTCGGCTGCAGCAGCAGCGTCCGACGCTCGGCATCTGTCTCGGCGCCCAGTTGATGGCGCGCGCACTGAACGCCGACGTCGCCCCCACCGGTGGCAAGGAAATTGGTTTCGCGCCGCTGCTGCTCACCGATGAAGGCCAACGCTCACCATTGCAGGCATTGCAGGGTATCCCGGTGCTGCACTGGCATGGCGAAGCCTTCGAACTGCCGGTGGGCGCACGCCGCCTCGCCAGCACGCCCGCCTGTCGCCACCAGGCCTTTGCCATCGGCCACCACGCCCTCGCCCTGCAATGCCATCCCGAACTGGACGCGCGCCAGTTCGAGCGCTGGCTGATCGGCCATGCACTGGAACTGGCCGAAGCTGGCATCGATCCCATCGACCTGCGCGCGCACGCCCGACGCTATGGCGGCCCCCTCGCCGCCGCCGCGACCGCGATGTTCCATCAGTGGCTGCACGATCTTCCGGAGATCCGCCCATGCATTACCGCCTGACCATCCAGCACAACGGCATCCATTGGGGCCATGTCGACTGCGACGGTCCCAACGCGCTGCAACGCATCGATGCCATCGCCGCACGCCTGCCCGCTGCCGAAGGCTTCACCCTGCAACGGCAGAAGGGAATCGGCGAGGAGCGCATCCTCTCCAGCACCGCCGATGGCCTGCGCGTGCTGGCCGCGCAGATCCAGTACCGCGACCTCTGACCCCGCTGGGGATGCTGCTTCCATCGCCGCAGCGCGCTGGCGGAGGCGCGACAGGAACGGGTGGTGCCGGTGGAGTACTACCTGCGCTAGGCGCTGTAGGCCTCGGCCTCGATCTCGAACAGCATTCCGTCCAACGCCAGCCGCGGCACCGGAATCAGCGTGCAGGTCGGTGCCTGGCGATTGGCCCAGCGTCGCCGCACCTGGCGGGCGATGATGCCCAGGCGATCCTCATCGTGGTCGACCACCAGGATCCGCAGTCGCGCAACATCGGTCAGGTCCGCATGGGCCGCGCGCAGCGCGGTCTGCAGATTGTCCAGTGCCTGCGACACCTGCTCCTCGAAACCGGGCGACAGGTTTCCCTGGTCGTCTTCGCCGCCCTGACCAGCGATGTGGATCACACGCGCCGGCAGTCGCACCACCGCCACATGCGAATATCCGTTGGCACTGGGATCGTGCAGGCCGGGGGGATCGAACAGATCCAGCAGGCCATGGCTGAAGTCCGGAGTGGTCAGCAGGTTCATATCGCATGCCTCGTGGGGAATGCGAGGCAGTCTGCGACCTCAACTGCTGTTGAGGTCAAACCCATTGCATGCAACAGAGCGGTCCACCACGCGCAATGATCGGCAGCAACAACATCACGTCCACGCCGGGTCCGCAGTGAAATCGATTGTCAGCCAGAACGTGCTGCCTCGCGCGTCCATCCGCACCGCGATCTCATCGCGCATCGCATCCACCTCGCCTACCGTGCCCAGTGGGGTCGACGGCGAGGTCAGGATGTGGATTTCGATGAACCGCATCCGCCCCATCTTCGCGACATGGCTGGTGAAGCCGGCATAGCCATGCTCGGCCACGAACGCCTGCATCACCTGCTGCACGCGCTCGTCCAGGTCATCGGGTGCCACCTGCAGCACTTCCCGCATCGCCTTCCACGCACTGCGCGCCGGCACCGGCAACACCGCCAGGCTGATCAACGCCAGCACCATCGAATCCAGATAAGGCACCCAGTGGTGCCACTGCCCACCGTGCAGCGCCAGCGCCAACACGAAGGCCAGCACCACCGCCAGGCTCATCAATCCACCCAGCAGCCAGCCACGCACATCCAGCCACAGCAATGCCGAGTGCAACCTGCGCGCACGCTGGGCCACGAACGCGGCCATGCCCAGGTTGCTGGCACTCAGCAGCGCCGCCCACCAGAGGGCGGGCCCGAACTTCACTTCGTGCCCGCCGGTGGTCAATCCAATCACCGCGTTGGCCAGCGCATACACGCAGGCCAACGACAGGATCACTCCGCCCAGCGCCTCGACCATCGGCTCCAGGTGCCAATAGCCGTACTGGAAGCGCGGGCTGTGCTCCCGCGCCACCAGCCGCAGCACCGACAACGACACCAGGGTCAGGGCTACGTCGACCAGGCTGTAGATGCCGTCGAACAGGATGGCCTGCGATCCCACCAGCAGGCCACCGATGAAGCCGACCGCGCTGACCGCCACGGTGACCCCGATCGAGAACTTCAGGATGCGTTGCTCGCGCGCGGTATCCATCGTTCGCCGAAGGGCCGACCGTACCGGCTCAGGCCTTCAGCACCTCCACCTTGTAGGACGGCACGTCGCCATCGCGCTCGATGATAAGGCCATGCACGTCCGACTCGAAACCCGGGAAGCGCGCGTTCTGCTCGCGGGCGATGCGCAGCGACTGGATGATCGGCTCGTCGCGGTCGCCGAAGCGCTCGCCCGGCATGATCGTCGGGATGCCCGGCGGGTACGGCACCAGCATCGTCGCAGCGATACGGCCACTGATCTGCTCGATGTCGACCCGCTCGATCTCGCCCTTCACCAGATGGTTGTAGGCATCGGCCGGATTCATCACCGGTGTCGGCAGGTCCACATACATCTCACGCATCACCTTGGCGACCGCGAACTCCTGGTTGAACGCATGCAGTGCATCGCACAGGTCACGCAGGCCCCAGCCGGCATAGGCGTGGGGATAATCGGCGGCCAGCGACGGCAAGGCCTGGCTCAGCGGCGCGTTGCGGTCGTACAGCTCCTTGAACGCCATCAGTTCGGTAACCAGCGTGCTCCACTTGCCCTTGGTGATGCCCATCGAGAACAGGAACAGCACCGAGTACAGGTTGGTCTTCTCCACGGTGATGCCGCGGCCCCACAGGAACTTGCTAAGTACTGCAGCCGGAATGCCAAGCTTGCCCATGCTGCCGTCCATCGACAGGCCCGGCGTCAGCAGGGTCACCTTGATCGGATCGATCAGCACATAGTCATCGACCAGGTTCTCGAACCCGTGCCAATGCGCATCGGGCTGCAGGTACCATTCCTCGCGCTTGGCGACCAGCGGCGCCGGCGTATCGCCCTTGTCCAGGCTGCGCTCGACCTTCGTCGGTTGCCACACGCTGAACCACCAGTCATCGCGGCCCAGATCGTCGCGTACGTGCAGCATCGCACGGCGGAAGGCGATCGCTTCGTCATGCATTTCCTGCACCAGCGAACGACCGGCATCGCCCTCCATCATCTTCGAGGCCACATCGCACGCGGCGATCACCCCGTAGTGCGGGCTGGTCGAGGTATGCATCATGAACGCTTCGTTGAAGCGCTCGGCATCCAGGTCGCGGCTGGCCGAGTTGCGCACATGGATCATCGACGCCTGCGAGAACGCCGCCAGCAGCTTGTGGGTCGAATGGGTGGTGAAGATGATCGCATCCTGCTCGCGCGGCTTGCCCTTGGCCATGCCGTAGTGATTTTCATAGAACGGATGGAATGCGGCATAGGCATACCAGGCCTCGTCGAAATGCAGGAAGTCGACCGCGCTGCCGATCTCTTCAGCGATCTTCTCGGCGTTGTAGCACAGGCCGTCGTAGGTCGAGTTGGTCACCACCGCGATACGCGGCTTGGAGCCGGCCTGGTAGGCCTGGCTGGCCAGCGGATTGGCGGCGATGCGCTGCTGCAGTGCTTCCGGAGTGAACTGGTCCAGGCTGATCGGCCCGATGATGCCGTGTGCATTGCGGCTGGGCGTGAAATACACCGGCACCGCACCGGTCATGATCAACGAATGCAGCAGCGACTTGTGGCAGTTCCGGTCAACGAACACCACGTCGCCGCGGGCCACAGTGCCGTGCCACACGATCTTGTTGGCCGTCGACGTACCGTTGGTGACGAAGAAGGTGTGGTCGGCACCGAAGTTGCGCGCGGCCTCGTTCTCCGCATCCTTGATCGGGCCGGTGTGGTCCAGCAGCGAGCCCAGTTCCGGCACTGAAATCGACAGATCGCTGCGCAGCGTGTTCTCACCATAGAACTGGTGGAAGGCGCGCCCGACCGGTGACTTGGTGAAGGCCACACCACCGGCATGGCCCGGCGTATGCCAGGAATAGTTCGACTCGGCGGCGTGATGGATCAGCGCCTTGAAGAACGGCGGCAGCAGGTTCTGCATGTAGTCTTCGGCTGCTCGCATCACCTGCCGCGAGATGAAGCTCTTGGTGTCTTCGAACAGGAAGATGAAGCCGTGGATGTACTTGAGCAGCTTGCTCGGCACCTTCTCGATGGTGCGTCGTTCGCCATACAGGAACACCGGAAGATTGGCGCGGCGCGCACTCTGTTCGCGCAGGAAGGCGGTCAGGCGCAGGAACTCGCCATCGACCTCCTCGCTGCCGTCGATCGAGATCAGCACCGCCGAGGCAGCCACGTAGGTGCGGGCGCCGGCACGGGCATCATCCAGGTTCAGGCCGCACAGCACGCGCTGGTCATTGCTGCGCAGTTCTTCCACCAGCGCGCGGATGAGGATGCCGCCGATGCGCGGCGAATCGTAGTCACCATCAATGACGATGACCGGATAATCCAGGGACTTGAAATACACGTTGATTCTCCTTGTCTAACTCAGGAACGCTGCGCGCCGGCCGAAATCGCCGCCGCCTCGCGGGAACGCTGCCGCTGCTGGCGACGCTCCTCGCTGAAGAAGGGATAGAACACAGTGATGAACAGCACGAACAGGAAGGCGTACTGCACGATCGTTCCCGACGAGCCATAGATCGCCCAGAGGCAGTACACGACCGTCAGGCTGGTCAGGGTCCAGAACGCACCGGTGTGCACCAGCGTGTGCGAACGTTCCACCACGAAATAGCAGGCGACGCACGAGTAGATGTACGGCAGCAGCGTCAGCACCACCGCTGCCGAGGTGATCACGTCGAACTGGGCCGAGGCGGTCTTCGAGGTGGAGGTCACCAGCACCGCCAGGGTCATCAGCACGGCCACGATCAGCACGCCCTTGACCGGCACGTCGTCCTTGTTGGTCTTGCTGAAGATGCTCGGGAACAGGCCATCATCGGAGGCCGCCTTGGCGCTCTGCGCGGTCAGCAGGATCCAGCCGCCCAGCGAGCCGGCGGCACCGACGAAGGCACACAGGCTGACCAGCGCTCCACCCCAACCACCTACGGCCTTGGCCGCTGCCAGCGCGAACGGTGCGTCGGACACCTGCAGCTCGCCGTTGGGCACCATGCCCATGATCACCGACGAGCTGGCGATGTAGGCGATGGCGGCCAGGAACACACCGGCCAGGGTGGCGCGGGCCACGTTCTTCTCCGGATTCTCGACCACGCCTGCCGTCACCGACGCCGACTCCACGCCGATGAAGGCCCACAGGGTCAACGCCGCGGCACTGGAGATCGCACCGAAGTTCGATTCGCCGGACACGTTGTAGGCGCCCTTGAAGATGTCGGCATCGAAGAAGAACCAGCCGAAGATGGCGATGCCCAGGATCGGCACCAGCGCGAAGCTGGTGGTGACCGTCTGCACGCGGCTGACGAATGCCGGGCCGATCATGTTGGCAAAGCTCAGCGCCCACACCAGGATCAGCACCGCGATGCAGCGCACCAGCGGCTCGGACAGGATCGGGAAGAAGTAGCTGAAGTAGCCCACCGCCGCGATGGGAATGGCCACGTTACCGATCCAGTTGGCGAACCAGTAGATGGTGTTGGTCTGGAAGCCCATGTAGGGACCGAACCAATCGCGCGCATACGCGTACGGGCCGCCCGCCTTGGGTGCCAGCTTGCCGAGCTTGGCGAACACGAAGGCCAGCAGCAGCGCACCGGCCGTGGTGATCAGCCAGCCCCATATCGAGGCGGTACCGATCTTGGCCAGGCTGGAGGGCAGCAGGAACACCCCTGAGCCCATCATGTTGCCGGCGACGAGGAAGGTGGCTCCGACCACCCCGATTTTCTTTGCTTCTGCCATGACAATCTCCTGTACCTGGCATGGGCCCGGTCGACCCGGGCGTGGGGAATGGCTGCGCTGGCGTACTGCCGCTGGCGCCTACTTGATGAAGTTGTATTGCAGGCTGCCCTGCACCCGGACCGTGTCGCCGCGCGCTCCACCCTGCTGCTGCAGGCGGCCGTACAGCAGCTCCATGCCCATCGTCCACGACGGTGCCGGGCTCCAGATCAGGTTGAACACGCCGTAGCGGCTTTGCCGGAATGCATCGGTCGGCAGCGCTGCATTGCGTTCCAGGGTCAGCTGTCCGTAGATCAGGTTCGAGCGCCACAGATCCGACCAGTAATGGGTGTAGCCGACGAAGCCACCGTGCAGGTCCAGCGCATCGATGCGGCCATCGGCCCCTACCACGGCATCCAGACCGGAGCCAGTGAGGTCGGCGGTGTAGCGGCTCAGGCCGCGGCCACCCAATGCGCCGAACAGCAGCAGATCGCGGTCCCCCACCGAGGCCGAGCCACTGAGCTGCGCGCCACCGGCAAAGACGCGGTCACGACGGACATCGCCGTCGTAGGCCAGATTGCGCGCCACGACGCCCAGCTGCAGGTGACCCCAGTCGCGCTCCATGCGCGCGATGGCACTCACATCCGGCAGTCGATTGACTGCCGCCATCGCCTCGCTGGCGCCAGCCAGCTCGGTATCCGGGTCTTCGGCGGCCAGCGTCAGGGTGTTGCCCTTGCCCAGCGCAAAGCTGTGATGGATGCCGGCCACGGGCAGGTAGCCGGCGCCGCCGGGGCCCGCAAAATCCAGCGTGTCGGGCAGGCTGTCCGGATCCATGAAACTGGAATAGCCATAGCCCGCGTAGGTGTTGCCCAGCTGGCCATAGGCATGGCGCAGACGGAATTCATAGCCATCGCTGCTGCCGAAGAAATCATTCTCCAGATAGAAGCGCAGGTTGCCGTGCGTGGTCGGCCGCCGCGCCTCGAAGCTGAAACGCGTCTGCTTGGCGTGGATGTTGAAGTTCGAAACATCCCGATGGTTGCCGCCCACCGGCATCGACGAAGGAATGAACTGATCCTCGTCCCCTGCCCCGCGCGAATCCGCAATCGCATCGAGCTTGGCATAGCCGCCAATGCGGATCACGGTGTCGGTGCCGGGAATGGCGAAGAAGCCTTTCAGGTCCGGATCGGTGGGGCCGGCGGCGCTGTCTGGACGCGAAGCCGCCGTTGAAGGATCGGCCACCGATTCACGCTGTGGCAGCACCGGCTGCGCAACGCCAGGCACCTGGGTGGGGTGAAGGATCCCACTGGTGGTTGGCACATTCAGGGTCGACTGCGCTGCTGCGGGCATCGGCGACGACGCGGCAACGGGAGCCGCAGCCGCACGTTGTTCGCGCCGTTCAAGCTGGTCCAGGCGCTGCTGCATGCTTTCCAGCGTCTGCCGCATCGCGTCGATCTCCCGACGCAACGCCTGCGCATCCTCCTGTGCATGCAACGGCATCGCTGCCATCGCCGCCAGACACCCCAGACTCAGTACCGCCAAGCGCATTGCATCCTCCCTGGACTGGAACTCCCGCTGTCTGCCCTGGCAGCGCGCGAGCGCTGCCCCGACCTCAACGAGCCGTTGCTGGAAATGCAGTTACTGCGTGGACGACCGTCGCCAGCCTGCGCGTTGCAGGCAACAGGGCAATGACGCTGTCCCGATTGCCAACACTGCGCCGGAGTCGCTCCCACTGCAGCAGTGCTGCCGAAGGGGTGGCGACCGCAGCGGACTGGGTAACAAGCGCTGGGTGAGAGTGTCGTGAATGGCATTGCGCGCACGTCCTCTCGAGGGCGTGACGTATGCGGCATCCATTGCGCAGTGACGCTGTATTCCATGCGCCAAGGCTAGTTCGACTGTCGTTTTTGGCCTTGATTGGGATCAAAGCGAAATGCTTGATGTCAGTCACGATTCAGACGTGACATCTGTTCACGACGTGCGCAGCCCTCATCGCCGGGAATGTCGCAGAAAGCAACAGGCCCGCACGTTGCCATGCGGGCCTGTCGCTCACTACAGCATGCCGGGATGCCTCAGCGTGGGCCGAGTACCGCCTGCAGATCGTTGCCCTGCGGTAGGCCGGCACGTCGCTGCACCTGGCCCTGCGCATCCTGGAACAGGATGCCCGGCGTACCCTGGAAGCCCATCTCCACCATCAGCACCTGGTTGGCATCCAGCTTGCCAGCGATCTCCCGGCTGATGTTGGGCAGCGGCTTGATGCCACCTCGATCGAACTGATGCTCGTTTTCCAGCAGTGCGGCGCTGGGATCGCGTGCGGCCATGATCGCCGCCGCCTTGGCCGGGCTGTCCTCGCGGATCACGCCGACCATGATGTGGCGCAACTGCACCTTTCCTGCATCCACCCAAGGCCGTGCCGCCTCCCAGAACTTGTGGCAATACGGACAGTTGGCGTCACTGAAGGTGTACACCACACGCGGCGCATCGGCCTTGCCGTCGCGTACCCAGGCACTGGCCTCGAGCTTGCTCCACATCTTGGCCGACATCGGCGCGGCAACCAGCTTCTCCAACGTCTCGGCTGCAACTTCATTGCCCTCGGCGTCGAACAGGCTGCCCACCAGCACATGCTTGCCATCGGCGGTCACGTAAGCCGCCGCCGGCTGCTGGCCGCCGACCATGCCGGCAAAGCCACGCAGGCCGCCCGGCGCATCGAATTCAGAGACCACCTCGAAGCCGTGCTTCTCGATGCCCTTCAGGACAGCCGGCAACTCACCCTTTTTGGCGGCTACCGATGCCGAAGCCGTTGCCGGTGCAGCGGCATCCTTGCCCGGCGGGGTCTGTGCCTGGCTGCAGGCAGCCAGCGCCAGCATGGCCGGCAGCATCAGCGTATGCGCGATGCGCGGGGAAATCGACAACATGGAAACTCCGTAGTGGGATGCCAGCGCAGGCTACCGCAGCCGGCGCAGTTTGTGTTCAAGACCGGCTTGGGTCAGTTCGCCGAGATGCAGCTCCTGCAACCGCCCCTGCGCATCGAAGAAGAGCGTGGAAGGAAAAGCCCGGACGTCCAGCGTGGTCGACGCAGCGGAAGCCTCATCCAGCAGGACGTTGCCCAGCGAAAGGTGTTCAGCGGCAAGAAAGGTCTGGACCTCCCCAGGGGTCTCGCCCTGGTTGAGGAAGACGAACTGGATATCGGCATGTTTCTGCTGGTCCGTCGCCAGCACCGGCATCTCCCGGCGGCACGGGCCACACCAGCTGGCCCACAGATTCAGTACCAGCGGCTTGCCATGAAACTGCTGCAGGTCAATCGCCCCGCCCTTCAGGTCGGCCACCTGCAGCGTCGGCAGTGGCATCTGCTTTGCCTGCCAGTACGCGAGCCCCTGGCTTGCCCCGCCCCACAACAACAACCCAACCAGCGCACCTGCCAGCACCGGCGCCCGCAACGGGCGCTGCCTGCGCAGCCGCCACAGCGCCCAGGCCAATCCAGCGCCAACGACAACGGGCAGGTGATACCCGCCATCGGCAATCTGCAGCATGCTCCAGGGCGCTTCACGATAGAGGCTGAAATGCGCTGCGACGAAGGACAGCCGGCCACACAGCAGTCCCACCAGCAACATGTCCAGCACCATTCCAGCCGCGGGCGGCCGGGCTTGGCCGCGCTCGCCACGCGACCAGATCCGCGCAATGGCCATCGCCAGCAACAGGAAGATCAGAATCAGTACCACCGGCATCGGCACCGGCCCAACACTCGACATCAGCTCACCCGCGCTCGCCTGCACAGACCGGCATGGTCAAAGCGTCGAGCCCGCGATGCAAGCACGACGCGCTCGACCTCGTTCATCAAGCAGCGTTGCGACCCAGTTGCGCGCCCGACGGGACACTCAGCCCACGCAGACTGCCGGCCACGGCAGGCGTCAATGGTCGGTCGCGGCGTTTGCTGCTGACGTGGCGGCGATAGTTGGCGGGCGTCATGCCGACAATACGCAGGAACAGCCGGCGGAATGCGCTCTGATCGGCGTAACCCACACCCCAGGCAACTTCGTCGATGCTGGCGCCATGCTGCAGCAACGTCTGCGCCTTGGCCACGCGCAGTCGCTGGCAGTACTCGATGGGTCTTAGCCCGGTCGCCTTCAGGAAACGACGCTGCAGGGTACGCGGCTCCAATCCCGAGATCTCACAGATCGCCCCCAGCGTGGCCCCACGTGCAGCCGTGGTATGCAACCAGCGCTGCGCCTTCAGCACGTCACGGTCGCCGTGGGCGAAGTTGGCACTGAATCGCTCCAGATCCTGCTGGATGCCGACCGGCACCACGATGCCCAACTGCTGTGCCACCGCGCTGGCCACGCCCTGGCCGTGCAGCCGGTACAGCAGGCGCAAGCCAAGGAAGCGCCACGCCTGGGCGCCGCCCACGGTAAGCAGATCTCCATCATCGACGAGCGCCCGCTCACTGGGCGCCCAGCTACCGACCTGCACCTGCAGCGCCGGATGCCGGTTGAGGTCAGGGCCGGAAACCGTACGCCCCGTCAGCAGACCGGCCCGCGCCAGCACACTGACACCGTCACCTGCGGCGGCCAGCAGGCTGCCGCCGTCGTAGTGGGCCCGCAACCAATCCAGCAGAACGTCCTCGGCACGCACCGACGCGCCGGAACTGACCTGCCCTGGCAAGGCGATCACCGCAGGAATGGCCGCGTCCAGCATCTCGGCACCGGCAATACGATGCACACCAGTATTGCTGGCGGGCACGATCCAGCGGGTCACCAGCACCCGCTTGCAGGGCCGCCGTTGCTGCTGCGCCAGTCGATTGGCGACGTGCGCCATTTCGGCAAGAACCGATGCAGCCGACGGGTCGCCTCCGGGGTATTCAACCACCGCAACCTCGACGAATCCCTCGTTCCTGATTCCCTCCACTCCCCACCTCCTCTTCCGGTTCAGGCCGTCGAGCGGCCGGTTCAGGCGCAGGGTAGGAACTGCCTTGCCCCGAGGGCTATGAAGAAAGTTGCAAAGTGTGCTGAATAGGCGGCGCCGGCGAAGCCTTGACTCTTGACCAGAGTCCAGGGATGACTATGCGCGGCAGGTCCCGAGGAGTCCGCCGTGAACATTGGTCAACTGGCACGCCAGGCAGGCGTCCCCATCGACACCGTCCGCTACTACGAACGTCAGCGGCTTCTGCCCACTGCTGCGCGCTCGGCAGGTGGCTACCGCATCTTCGGCGAGCAGGACCTGCGCCGTCTGCGCTTCATCCGCCGGGCAAAGGCGCTGGGCTTCAGTCTCGATGAGATCGGTGAACTGCTTTCCCTCAGTGACCATCCTCCGCAGGACATGGGCAGCGTGCGTGACACCGCGCGGATACGCCTGCAGGACATCGAACTGCGGATGGCAGAGCTGCAGCGCATGCATGGCGCCCTGTCCCAGCTGGTCGATGCCTGTCCCGGACATGGCGCGCTCGACCAGTGCCCGATCCTGGCTGCGCTGATCGGCGAAGACCGCTGAACCCTTCGCTTCTGCATCGATACCCGTGCTGCCCCGCATGCGGAAAACGCAGCTGCGCCATCGCGCGCGCTACGTGAAGAAAAGTGCAACAAAGCGCTTGCCAACCCCCGGGGGCACAGCTATTATTTCGCTCCTCAGCGACGTGGGGCCATAGCTCAGCTGGGAGAGCGCCTGCATGGCATGCAGGAGGTCAGCGGTTCGATCCCGCTTGGCTCCACCATACTTTCGGCATTAGGCCGTCGAAAGGTCGCAAAGAACATTGATGAGATCTGCGTCCCCATCGTCTAGAGGCCTAGGACATCACCCTTTCACGGTGGCGACCGGGGTTCGAATCCCCGTGGGGACGCCACTCATCATGAACAACGAGGACCCGGCCGATAACCGGGTCTTTTTTGTTCACCGCCCACCGGCATTCAGGTTGTGGCGTCGGAACGCTCCCTGCCCTTGTGGCAATGAACGATTCGATGAAAAAGCTTCAAAAAAAGCTTCCACAAATGTGAACAGGCAGGTATGATAGGCGGCTCGGTAACACGGGGCCATAGCTCAGCTGGGAGAGCGCCTGCATGGCATGCAGGAGGTCAGCGGTTCGATCCCGCTTGGCTCCACCACTTTCGACATTAGGCCGTCGAGAGTTCTACAACTTGAAGTTTTTCGTGCGTCCCCATCGTCTAGAGGCCTAGGACATCACCCTTTCACGGTGGCGACCGGGGTTCGAATCCCCGTGGGGACGCCAGTTTCAAAAAGGACCCTGCTCCCAGCAGGAATCCGACGTTTCATGGGGCCATAGCTCAGCTGGGAGAGCGCCTGCATGGCATGCAGGAGGTCAGCGGTTCGATCCCGCTTGGCTCCACCACTTTCGGCATTAGGCCGTCGAAAGTTCTACAACTTGAAGTTTTTCGTGCGTCCCCATCGTCTAGAGGCCTAGGACATCACCCTTTCACGGTGGCGACCGGGGTTCGAATCCCCGTGGGGACGCCAATCTTTGAAACCCCGGCCTCGGCCGGGGTTTTTCTTTGCCTGCGATTCCCGGATGACCGCAGATCAGAACCGGCGATACATGCCGATCGAGGCGGGCGCGGTCGGCGCAAAGCCAAACTGCGCATACAGCCGATGTGCCTCGCCATCGGCCAACAGGCTCACATACGCCGACGGCGGCAGGTTGCCCTGCATCCAGTCGCTCAGATGCTGCATCACCGCCTTGCCCAGGCCCCGCCCCTGCAGACGGGGCAGCACAGCGATATCGCAGACCTGCAGATGGCAACCGCCATCGCCGATGATCCGACCCATCGCTACCAGCTCGCTGCCCTGGTAGGCACAGACGCCGAAGACAGTGTTGGGCAATGCCCGCGTCGCCGCCTCATGGGTCTTTGCACTGAGGCCGGCCAGTGCACGCAGCTGGCAGTAGTCTTCGACCGTCGGCACCGCCTGGCGGAACTGGATCGTCTCTGGATCATTCATGCAACGTCTCCTGGAAGGTCGAGCTATCCTGCCGCATCCGCGTCGCAATCGCCGCGACCCATCTTCCGGCAGAGTCCCATGTGCTATTCCGCCCTGATCCGCGCCGACTACGCCAAGCTGGTGCGCGAGTTCGGCGCCGTCCTCTCCCTGGAGGAATTCGCCGAACTCTACGCGCATGATCCAGGCAAGAAGCGGCCGAAGACGCCGAAAGCCATGGACGACGGATTTGCGGGGGCGCGCACCGAACTGGGCCGCGACATCGTGGCGAAGATCCAGCAATGGCATGCACAGGAGCGGCAGCAGCTGCAGGCCGAACTGGAACGTCAGCTTGAACGTCGCGACATCGCCAATGCGACCCTGGCCACCCGGCCCACGCAGAAGGCGCGCAATGACCTGCGCGTTGCCGGCAACCGCATCGACCGCGCGCAGGCACGGCTGGACGACCTGCATCGGGAACAGCTACTGCCGCGTGACAGCCGTATTTTCCCCGGCACATACGCACCAGTGATGGTCAGCGAGAATGGCCGGCGCGTGATCAAGCCCATGCGCTATCAATGCCGGCTGCCGGACAAACCCGCGCGCAACGATGCGCTCTACCCAGGTACTTACAACGCACGGCGGGACAGCCTGGAAGGCTATTGGCGCGGGGCCTTCGGGCTGCGCCACGGCGTGGTGGTGGTACAGGCGTTCTACGAGCACGTACCTCGCCATGCCATTGCCGGCCGCAGCCTGCACAACGACGAGAAGGCGCAGGATGTGGTGCTGGAATTCCGCCCCGACCCGCCGCGCGACCTGCTGCTGGCCTGCCTGTGGGCGGAATGGGACGGTCCGGAAGGACGCCTGCTGTCTTTCGCCACCATCACCGATGGACCGTCAATCGATGTCGCCGCTGCCGGCCATGACCGGGGAGTACTGCCGATCCGCACCGAGCATCTGGACGCTTGGCTCAACCCGGACCCGGATGATCTGGCTGCGCAGTACGCCATCCTCGACGACCGCGAGGACATCCGTTACGTCTACGAGGAAGCCGCCTGAGCGGCGGGATCAGGCGTTGGCGCTGGAACGCCCAACGGCGCGGACCAGGGCCTTGGACAGATCAACGGACAGATAGGGCTTGATCAGCAGCACGCCGGATTGCATCGCGACCGGCAGTTGTTCAGCGGCCATGCCGGTGGCGAGCACGAACGGCACACCACGCGCCGTAAGCGCCGCAGCAACCGGCTCACTGGTCTCGTTGCGGGCCAAACGGTAATCCAGCAGGGCCACGTCAGGAGCGGTCTCTTCCAACACGCGCAGCGCCTCGGCAACGGACGCGGCCAGGCCGACGACCAGAGCGCCGGACTGCACCAGCTGCATCTGCAGCAGGGCCGCACTCATCTCGTCGTTTTCAACTACCAGCACCCGCAGGTCCTGCAACGCTGCCATAGCGCTATCGCTCCCGTGCCTGTTAAGCCTTCACAGTATAGCCAGCAGCCAGCCGATACCGACAATTCGACGCCATTTCGGCCCCGTTCGCCCGCACCTCTATGAACGCCCGCCGGGCTCGGGTACACTAGCCCGCTGCTGCCGGTGTGGCGGAATGGTATACGCAGCTGACTCAAAATCAGCCGGGGGTGACCCCATGAAGGTTCGAGTCCTTTCACCGGCACCACGATCAGAGGCCAGGTCTACGACCTGGCCTTTGTCGTTTCCGGCCTTGCCCTGCCCGACCGACGCCGCCGACACTGCAGCGATGGCAGTGCACTCCTCTCCCATCCTTCCTCCAGCGTTCCCGGCGCATCTGCGCGAACTGGCCCTGCAGGACGCGGTCGCCTGGTCGTACTATCTGTCGCTGCCAGGCGCGGTCGAGCACACTAGTTGGGGCGATGTCTCTGTAGAGGCTTTGCGGCGGCAGATCGTCGACCCTGCGCACACCACACGCTGCCGCCGCTGGGCGATCCTCGACAGTGACGACCAGCTGCTGGGCACCGTCGGCCTCAACGACATCGACATGGAGCACCACCGCGCCGAACTGGCCTACGACCTGTCCCCTGCCCACCAGGGACGCGGGCTGGCGACCGAAGCTGCGCGGGCGGTCGTCGCCTGGGCGCATACCGCACTTGGTTGCGTACGCATCCAGGCCACCGTGCTCGACAGCAACCTGCGATCCATTGCCGTGCTCGAACGCGTGGGCATGCAACGCGAGGGATTGCTGCGGTCCTATCGCCATGTCCGTGGGCAGCCGCGCGACTTCTGGATGTATGCGCGCACTCACCCGCAGCTGCATGGCGGCCAGGGCGACGACCGCGCCGCCCCATAGGCCGCGCTGGTCTGCGCCCTACACCACCCGCAGCGCCGGCGCATGCACGCCATGGCCATGGGCCGCCCCCGCCCCCGCGTGCACACGGAACCCTGCCACCGTCTGCAGCAGCTGAGAGGACTGCTCCTCCATGCTGCGCGCGGCCGCTGAGGCCTCTTCCACCAGTGCTGCATTCTGCTGCGTGCCCTGGTCGATCAGATCCACCGCGTGGTTCATCTGCTGGATGTCGTCGCTCTGCTGTTGCGCAGCGGCGCTGATCTCGGTCATCAGGTCACTGACCCGGCGCACGTCGACCACGATCTCGTCCATGGTCCGCCCTGCGCTCTCGACCTGCGCCGTTCCGGCGCCGACGTTGGCAACCGACGCATCGATCAGCTGCTTGATTTCCTTCGCCGCACCCGCCGAGCGCTGCGAGAGCTCGCGGATCTCGGTGGCGACCACGGCGAAACCACGACCATGCTCACCGGCACGCGCTGCTTCCACGGCCGCGTTCAATGCCAGGATGTTGGTCTGGAACGCAATGCCATCGATCACCCCGATGATGTCGACGATGCGCCGCGAGGAGGCGTTGATCACTGCCATCGTCGAGACCACTTCATGCACCACCTGGCCACCGCGTGCGGCCACGTCGGCGGCGCCACCGGCCAGTTGGCTGGCCTGGCGCGCGTTGGTCGCAGTGCGCTGCACGGTCTCGGCCAGCCCCTTCATCGACACGGCGGTTTCTTCCAGCGATGCGGCCTGCTGCTCGGTGCGCTGTGACAGGTCATTGTTGCCTTCGGCGATCTCGCTCGCACCCACTGCAATGGTGTCTGCGGCGAATTTGATCTGGCCGATGATCCCGGCCATCGCTTCGACCAGCGCGTTGACGCCGCCACACAGTTCGGCGATCAGGCCGCTCTTGTCGGCCATGGCGATGCTCCGGGTCAGGTCGCCCTCCTTCGCCGATGCCACTACCTCGCGCGTCTGCGCCACGGCGCGCTGCATGGCCTGGCTCTCATGTACCTGTGCGGTGATGTCGGTGGCGTACTTGACGACCTTGAACGGCCGCCCGCCCGCGTCGAGGATCGGGTTGTACGACGCCTGGATCCACACTTCGCGGCCACCTTTGCCCAGCCGCCGGTACTGGCCTGCGTCGTACTCGCCAGAGCCGAGCTTTTCCCAGAACCGGCGATACTCGACGCTGGCCCGGTAGTCGGGCTCGACGAACAGCGAATGATGCTGGCCGCGTACTTCTTCCAGCGTATAGCCGGTGGCGGCCAGGAAGTTCGCATTAGCCGTCAGGATGCGGCCATCCATGCTGAACTCGATGACTGCCTGCGATTTGTCGATGGCGGCCAGCTGCCCCGCCGACTCGGCTGCCTGCTGCTTCTGCGCCGTGATGTCAGTCGCGAACTTGACCACCTTGTATGGCCGCCCGTGCTGGTCAAGCACCGGGTTGTAGGAGGCCTGGATCCATATCTCGCGCCCACCCTTGCCGAAGCGCTGGTACTGCCCTGCATCGAATTCGCCGCGGCCCAGCCGCGCCCAGAAGTCACGGTATCCGCTACTGCGCGCGTGTTCGGGATCGACGAACAGAGAGTGATGCCTGCCCTGGATCTCATCCAGGCGATATCCCACCGCCTGCAGGAAGTTGTCATTGGCCTGCAGGATGGTGCCGTCGAGCGCGAACTCGATGACCGCCTGCACCCGATGCAGTGCAGCAACCTGGGCTTCAAGCTCGACGTGCCGCCGATGCTGCTCGGCTACCTCGGTGGCGCGGCGCTGCCTGCCCAACACCCCCTGCAGCGCGCGCAGGGGAGACCAACGGGTGAGCACTTCGACCGGCGCCTGAGCACCTTCCATGGAGCCTGAAATAAGCATCGTCTGATCCTCGGTGTCCGGGTAGCGGTTGCGACCCGCCGGACGGGATGCCCGGCGGCAACTTCGATTGCCTGGGACTGCAGACGCCGGAAGGCGTCACTCGAGCGACTGGCAGGAACAGTACGGCAGCTGCGATCGTCATCAAACAGCGGCGGAGCACACGGCACGGGCCGCCCATCGGAGGCAGCCTCGGGTCCGGCAGCGGGGGCCCGCAGCGGGCTCCAGAGAAGGTATCGGCGGGGCGGCCAAGTACTTTAGGGGGCCAGCCCCTGGTCGGCAGCGCGCCGCAGCCCCCAGCGCAGCAGCATCGTTGCCAGCACCGCCGGCAGGTAGCCCAGACCGCCGCAGACGACCAGCAGGGAGGGCTCCACCAGTGGCCCGCCGCCGCCGAGGAACCAGTTGCGAGTAGACAGGATGTACAACGCGAACGGCACCAGCAGCAACGGCGCCAGCCGCAACAGCTGCCACCGCCATCTGCCCGGCCCGATCCAGCCGGCCAGGGCACCCAGCACGGCACCTGCGGCGATGATGGGGGCGATTTCATCCATGACGCGCTTCCGGAAGTCTTCCTGCCACCATTCTGGACCAGCACCAACGAAAAGGGGATGCGGCAGGCACGCAGAAGGTTGCAATGACCATCGGGACATCCCGTGCCGGCGAGCTGCCGGCAGCATGCGCCCACTGACTGGATTCTCCCCTGGAGGCAGCATGCTTCGACGCTTGAGCGCCATCGCCATCCTCAGCCTGTACAGTGCCGGCGCATTGGCCAGCGACGCGGGCTTCCGCCCCAGCTTCCATCCCGACCAGCTGAAGGGGCCGCCCGTCGGTCGCCGCAATGAAGTACTGGTACTTGGGACAGCGCATCTGTCAGGACTGCCGAACACCTTCGAGCCGGCCATGCTGGAGCCGCTGCTGCAGCGCCTCGCGCGTTGGCGCCCGGACGCGATCGCCACCGAGAACCTGTCCGGCCTGCAGTGCGACTTCATGCGTCGCAATCCCAGCCGCTATGCCGAAAGCGTCGAATCCTACTGCGTTGATACCGACGCAGCCCACGTCGCCACCGGCCTCGACGTGCCCAGCGCCAACGTCGAGATGGAACGCCTGCTGTCGACGTGGCCGGCAGACCCGACAGCAGCGCAGCGTCGGCACCTGGCCGCAGTGTTCCTGGCCGCTGGCGAGCGCGGGTCGGCGCAGGTGCAATGGCTGCGCCTGCCTGTGCAGGACCGCATCACCGGCGACGGTCTGGATGCCGCACTGGTCGAGATGCTCGACAAGAGCCTGACCCGCCGCAACGAAACCAACCTGCTGGCGGCAGCCCTCGCTGCCCGGCTGGGGCTGGAACGCCTGTGGGCAGTGGACGACCACACCGCCGATTCGCCAACTCCGCCCGAGGATGAGAAGGCGGCGGGCGAAGCGCTCATGAAGGCCTGGGACAACCCGCAGGCAAACGCACGGCGGGACGCCGACAAGCCACTGTATGCCAACATCGGCAAGGTCGATGGCGTGCTGGACCTGTATCGCGCCTACAACCGCCCCGGCGTAGGCCTGCAGGCCTACCAGGCGGACTTTGGAGCCGCGCTGGCCGAACCCTCACCGCAGGGCTTTCGTCGCAACTATGTGGGCTACTGGGAAACCCGCAACCTGCGCATGGTCGCCAACATCCGCGAAGTGCTGGGCGAGCGGCCAGGAACCCGCCTGCTGGCCATCGTTGGCGCTTCGCACAAGGGCTACTACGAGGCCTACCTCAACATGATGCACGACGTGCAGTTGGTAGATGCCGAGGCGGTGCTGCGCTGAGGCCGTGGCGACGCGCACCTACAATGTTGAGTTTCCTGCACGGGAGTTCCAGCATGCTCAAGGTCATCGCCGAGGATTTCATACATCCTGACGCGGTCGAAATCGTCCTGCCGCTATACCGCGAGCTGGTTGCCTGCACGCGGAGCGAACCTCTGTGCATCGCCTACGACCTGTTCGTCGACCAGAAAGATCCCGGCCACTTCATATTCATTGAGCAGTGGCCGGATCGCGCAGCGCTGGACACTGATTGCGCAACCGAGCACTTCCGCCGCCTGGTTCCCCTGATCGATGCGCACCAGCGCAGTCCAGGCACGTTCCTGCTGATGGATCCGGCTGCGCTGTAGCCGTCCACCGCCCGCCCAGCGCTGCGTGCAGATCAAGGGCGTTGCTGCGCATCACGACGCCCGGCGCGCCAGATGGTCACGCTGGCAGCAACGATGCAGCCCAGCGTGACCAGCAGCATCACCGCTACGCCCCACTGCACCACGGGGACCAGCATCCGGGCCTGCTGATCATTGCGCAGCTGCTCCAGACGGAGCCAGCCGGAGACAGCCAGGAGCCAGCCGACAACGGCTGGCGCATAGGCACGAACTGCACTCAGGTTCCAGGACGTCATTTCGTTTTCCTGCGAAGGCGGGCGTTGGCGCAGTATTCGCCGCGCCCCTCTCACAGGCTGAGATCAACCGTCGCCGAGGTCGCTGCCGTCCGCGGGCGAGCCGCCGGGAAGTTCGCTGGTTTCGCCCTGCACCTGCACGTTGTTGCGGCCCATCGCCTTGGCCCGGTAGCACTGGGCATCCGCCGCCGCGACGGCCTGGTCCACGCTCATCCCGGTAGCAAGCGGCGCGATGCCGATGCTGGCGCCGATCCGCAGATGGTGCTGGTCCCAAGGTATGGACAGGTTGGACAGGGTATGCAGCAACTCACCGCCGATGCGCGCGGCTCGCCGTGGGCTGCACCCGGACAGGATCACCGCGAATTCGTCACCGCCCAGGCGCGCCACTACATCCGAATCGCGGACACCATGGCGCAGCACGCTGGCCACGGCCCACAGCACGGCATCGCCTGCCAGGTGGCCAAAGGTATCGTTGACTGGCTTGAACCGGTCAAGATCGATATACATCAACGACGCCGCCTGGCCGGTCCGCTCGACGCGGGTGATCGCCTGCTGCAGATGCACTTCGAAGCCGCGGCGGTTGCCCAGTTCGGTCAGCGGATCCATCTCGGCCAAGTGCCGCGCCTCACGTTGTCGGGCGCGCTGTTGCGTGTCATCGCGCAGTACCCACACGGCGCCGCGTACATGGCCCTCATCGTCGCGCAGCCAGGCCCGGGTCAGGTCCACCGGTACTGTCGCCGCTCCTATCTGCAACAGCAGATCCGCATGCAGGTCCACCGCATTGCCCTCTGGATCAAGCAGCACCGCTACGTCCAGCAACGACTGCGGGGCATACTCGGTGGTCAGTGCCAACACATCCTGCACGTTGTGCCCGGCCAGCGACAGCGCGCCATCGCCGGCAAGCAGACGCACCGCAGCGGCGTTGGCATATTCGATGCGGCCATCCAGTGCAACGCTGAGCACCAGGTCGGCGACGGCATCCAGAGTGATTCGACTGCGCTGTTCGCTTTCGAACAGGCGCTGCTCGCTGCTGCGCTGGGCGCTGACATCCTGGATCTGCGACACGAAATGCAGCGGCTCGCCGCGCTCGTTGCGTACCAGCGATACCGACAGCCGTGCCCAGATGGTGTTGCCGTCCCGGCCCACGTAGCGCTTTTCAAGGTGATAGTGGGTGCGCCGCCCCGCCAGCAGATCCTGCACCAGCGCCAGGTCGGTCTGCAGATCGGCCGGATGGGTCAACCGCTGGAAATCGACCTGCAGCAGCTCCTCGCGCGGATAACCAAGAATGCGGCACAGCGCATCGTTGACGTCCAGCCAGCGACCTTCCAGCGACACCAGTGCCATGCCCAGTGCCGCCGAGGTGAACGCACCGGCGAATTTGTCCGCGGCAAGTCGTGCCTCGGCGCGAGCCTGCAGGATTTCGGTGATGTCGATGGCCATGCCGACGTAGCCGATGCGCTCGCCATCGGCGCCATCCATGCGGCTGATCGACAGGCGCACCTGGCGACGCTGGCCATCCTTGCGCAACAACGTCCACTGCCGCGAATACGTCTGGCCATCGGCGCGCGTACTGAGTGCCTCGAACACACCCGGAACCTGGCCATCAGCGGTTGCCAACGGTTGCAGCCACGCCTGCAGTTCAACCGGGTCGTGGAAGGCGTCCAGCCGGCGCCCACCCACTACTTCAGCAGCGGTGTAGCCGAGCAGCCGCTGCGCACCCGTATTGAACAGGGTGATGGTGCCGTCGGTGTCGGTGGCGATCACCGCCACTTCGTCGGATGCATCCACCACTGCCTGCAGGCGCTGCCGCATTTCGGCCGCATCCTGACGCGCCTGCTGCAACTCGGTGACGTCGGCGTGGGCACCGGCCATCCACAGCGGCCGGCCCTGCCCGTCCCATTCGAATACCCGTCCGCGGTCGTGGATCCAGATCCACTCGCCGTTCCTGTGGCGCATCCGCAACAGGCAGACATAGTGGTCGGTGCGGCCATCGAAGTGGTCCTGCAACGCCGCATCGGACAGCGCCAGGTCATCCGGATGGACCAGCGCGATGAAGGTCTTCTGGCAGATCGGCTCCAGCTCGTCCAACCGGTAGCCGACGATCTCGGCCCAGCGTTCGTTGACCCGCATCTCTCCGCTCTGGACGTTCCATTCCCAGGTGCCGGCCGCGGTGCCCTCGATGATCATCGCCAGGCGGCGGCGCTCTTCGGCCAGTTCCTGCAACCGGCGCTCCAGCAGTGCGTTGCCGCTGTTGCCCTGATCGGCCATCAGCCACCTCCCCTGCAGACGCAGCTGCCCGCGGGCCGTGGCGAGGTGCCACAGCGGTCACGGAACCAGGCGGATGGTGCTGACGGCATGGCCTCCCCAGCGACAGCGGGGCCCCAGGCGCCCCTTCCAGCGCAAGTGTGCGCATTGCCGGGGAACATCGACAAGCCCCCCACCCGGCCCGCGCCGGATGGGGGACGGCAGACTCAGCTGCGCTTGGCCCGGGCGAAGGCCTCGGCGAGGGCATTGTTGGCGGGCGGCGCAGCCTGTGCCGGGCGTCCGCCGTTGCCCGGGGTGCGGCTCTGGCCACCGCGTCCCTGCCCGGGGTTGCCCGCATCGCGACGCGGCGCCTGCCCCTGGCTGCGTTCGTCACGACTGCCCGGGCGGCTGGTGGCCTGGCCGGGCGTATCGTCCAGGCGACGGGTCAGGGCAATGCGTTTGCGCGGCACATCCACCTCCAGCACCTTCACCTTGACGATGTCGCCGGCCTTGACCACGTCGCGCGGATCTTTCACGTAGGTATCGGACAGCGCCGAAATGTGGATCAGGCCGTCCTGGTGCACACCGATATCGACGAACGCACCGAACGCGGCCACGTTGCTGACCACACCTTCCAGCACCATGCCCTCGCGCAGGTCCTTGATGTCCTCGACGCCATCGGCAAAACGGGCCGCCTTGAACTCCGGGCGCGGATCACGGCCGGGCTTTTCCAGTTCCTTGAGGATGTCGCGCACGGTCGGCACACCGAACGTTTCGTCGGTGAACTGCTCGGCCTTCAATCCGCGCAGGAAACTGCCGTCGCCGATCAGCGCCTTGATCGGGCGCGCGGTGCTGGCCACGATGCGCTCGACCACTGGATAAGCTTCCGGATGCACCGACGATGCGTCCAGCGGCTCATCACCATCGGCGATACGCAGGAAACCTGCACATTGCTCGAACGTCTTCTCGCCCAACCGCGACACCTTCAACAGGTCCTTGCGACGCTTGAACGGACCGTTGTCATCGCGGTGGCGCACGATGTTCTCGGCCACCGTCGACGACAGGCCCGACACGCGCGACAGCAGCGCCGCCGAAGCAGTGTTTACGTACACGCCCACAGCATTCACGCAGTCTTCCACGCGCGCATCCAGCGCACGCGCCAGGCGGTACTGGTCCACGTCGTGCTGGTACTGCCCGACACCGATCGCCTTCGGCTCGATCTTCACCAGCTCGGCCAGCGGGTCCTGCAGGCGGCGCGCGATCGACACCGCGCCACGGATCGACACGTCCAGGTCCGGGAACTCCTTGGCCGCCGTTTCCGACGCCGAATAGACCGACGCCCCGGCTTCGCTGACCACGATTTTCTGCGGTGCGTTGTCACCCAGCGCCTTGATGGCTTCTCCGGCCAGCTTGTCGGTCTCGCGGCTGGCGGTGCCGTTGCCGATCGCGATCAGCTGTACGTTGTGCTTGGCACAGAGCTGCTTGATCGTCTGCAGCGACTGCTCCCACTGCCGACGGGGTTCGTGCGGGTAGATGGTATCGGTGGCAACCAGCTTGCCGGTGGCGTCGACCACGGCGATCTTGCAGCCGGTGCGGATGCCCGGGTCCAGCCCCAGCACGCTTTTCGGGCCGGCCGGCGCGGCCAGCAGCAGATCCTTGAGGTTGTCGCCAAACACGGCGATGGCTTCGGCCTCGGCCTTCTCGCGAGCCTGGTTGAACAGGTCCAGCAGCAGGTGCATGTGCAGCTTCGCCCGCCAGGTCAGGCGGCAGGCATCCAGCAGCCAGCGATCACCGGGGCGTCCCGCATCGCGGATGCCGGCGTTGTGCGCCACGCGCCCTTCGGCGTACTGATGACCGGCCTCGGCATCTTTGCCCGGGTCCAGTTCCAGGAACAGGATCTCCTCGCGACGCGCGCGGAACAGCGCCAACAACCGGTGCGAGGGGATCTTCGCCAGTGACTCGGCATGTTCGAAATAATCGCGGTACTTGGCGCCCTCGGTTTCCTTGCCCTCGGCAACGCGGGCACGGATCACGCCCTGCTCGCTCAACCAGCTGCGCAGTTCACCCACCAGCGTGGCGTCCTCGCCCCAGCGCTCCATCAGGATCGCGCGGGCACCTTCCAGCGCGGCCTTGGTATCGGCCACACCCTTGTCGGCATCCACGAACGTGGCCGCAACGACCTGCGGGTCCTGGGTCGGATCACCCAGTAGACCATCGGCCAGCGGCTCCAGCCCGGCTTCGCGGGCGATCTGCGCGCGGGTGCGACGCTTGGGCTTGTACGGCAGGTACAGGTCTTCCAGCCGGCTCTTGGTGTCGGCAGCGAGGATCTCGTTGCGCAGCTCATCGCTGAGCTTGCCCTGTTCGCCGATGCTGGCCAGCACCGCCGCACGGCGGTCTTCCAGTTCGCGCAGGTAGGTCAGGCGGGTTTCCAGGTTGCGCAGCTGGGTATCGTCCAAGCCGCCGGTGACTTCCTTGCGGTAGCGGGCGATGAACGGAACGCTGGCGCCTTCATCGAGCAGGCCGACGGCGGCGCTGACCTGGGCGGTCTGGGCACCGATTTCAACGGCGATGGTCTGGGCGATCTGTTGGGCGAGCTGGCGCTGGGCGTGCTTGGCGTCGTGCATTGTTTCCGGCCTGGGCCGCATTGCGGGAAAGGCCCATTCTTGCAATGCGCGGGCGGCAGGGACAAGGCGTTGACAGAACGGCGGTTCAGGCGGCGGGTCCGGATTGGACGCCGGCATCCTGGCAAAGGGGGCTCGGACTGGCCCCGGGGCTGGGATGCCGGCGCGGACGCGCGATGGTGAGGCGCGTCCTGCCGCGTAGTGCGAAGGTCAGCGGTAGTGGCGAGCGGCACGCTGCATGACGATGTCGTCACGCAGGCTCTCCAGCGCCATCAAGCGGACCTTGCCGACACCCTGCAGTTCCATGAACCGCTCCGTGTAGAACTCCGGCCCCAGCGCGGTATCGGCGCGGGATTTGCTGAAGCCATAGGGCACCACGCCCTTCTCGCCATCCTTGCTACCACCGACATAAAGAACGATTGCCATGTGATGTATTCCTCCAAATTGCTACTGCGTACTGCACACGATGAGCGGTACTTGCGAGCCCATCGGGATAGAGCTTACCGCGACCAAGCTGACTGGAACGTCACGAAGACTAATGACGATCGGTTGCATGCAGATGACTGCGGGATAGCAGCAGAATGCTTACGGATCTTTAACTTCCGTCTAACGAATGGAGGGTTTCCAGCCAACGGCGCAGCCCCTCGTGGGCGGGTTGGTTGGTCGCGGAATGCAAAAGCCGGATTACTGGGGCTGGCCGGGTGGGTAGGCATTACGGGGACGCCGTAAACCCATCCCTGGGGGCTTGGCCGCGGCATCCATGCCGCGGACACCCCGCAATGCCTACCCACCCGCCCGCTGACAGATTTCTGGTGTCTGCTGCCACCCACGGAAAAGAAAAAGAAGATCAAAAGCAAAAGCGGCTTGGCTGGCCGCTTTTTTGTAGAGCCGAGCCCAAGCTCGGCTGCTTTCAGGCCATTCCGCGAAGCCGAGCGCAGGCTCGGCTCTACACGAGCAAGCGCAGCGCGCGACCCGCTTCTGCTGTTCTTTTTCTTCTCCGTGGCTGGACGCGCCGAGAAACTGTCAGGGGCCGGGCGGGGTGGGTTCGCGGGACCGTTGGCGCCATGGATGGCGCCATCGAGCCCCCAGGGATGGGTTTACGGCGTGTCCCGCGAACCCACCCCGCCCGGCCCCATCACATGAACCGCATTTCGCGCCCACCCACGAGGGGCTGCGCCGTTGGCTGGAATCTACGGCCACCAGCCATGCCCGAACCGCGCGTAATGATCAGCCGCACGCTCGAACGGATTGCGCGCACTGACGCCACCACACAACAGATACACCGGCAGGTACAGCGGCCCCAGCACCAGGTACTGGTATACGTGCGCACGCTCGTGGTCATCCAGCCGGATCAACGGTTCCACGCCCCATCCCGCCTGATGCGCGTAGGTACGGCAGCACATGCCCAGGTCGTAGCCGGTGTGCAGGATCACGTTGCCCAGAGTGATCGCTCCGCCTGGCCCCCACGGCCAATGGTCGAACACCATCGCGCAGTCGCGACCGCTCCAGCGCATCTTCGCCCCCCCCAGCAACCCGGCCAGACCGCCAAGCAGGCCGATCAGGGTATTGGGCACGGTCCACAGCGCGCCCAGCACCTGCAGCGCGCGCAGCCAGATCAGCCAGGGGCGGTCAACGGCGTTCAATCGGCCTCGTTGGGAATCAGCAGCCACAGCAGCAGGTAGACCAGGATGCCCGGGAAGGCGGCCGACGCCAGCGAGACCACCACGTACAGCACCCGTACCAGGGTCGGGTTCCAGCCGAAACGATGGGCGATGCCGCCCATCACCCCGGCAATCATGCGGTCGTTCAGCGAGCGCGACAGGGTGCGCGGCACAGCGTTCATGGCGAGGTCTCCCGGCTGACTGGCTGCGGCCACTGTAGCGCCGGCCGTGTCTACGGCGTGCGTTGGCGCAACGCCTGCAGGCGCGCGCCGAACCACGCCGCAGAGGTCTGTTCGGGCTGGCCGGGGCAGCGGATCCGGTACGCCTTGCCACTCATGCTGCTCTGGCTGGCCGCACGCTCGATGAACTGCTCGGCGGTGTCGACCATGTCCTTCTTCAGCAGGTAGTCGTACTTGCGCTGCAGGTGCGAACGCGCCTCGGCGGGACCGTACCAGCTGCCGTTACGCTGGAACTGGCACTGGGAGCCGTCCAGGCTGCCAATCAGCTGCGTGATCTCGCGACGCGCATCGGTGCTCGGCGCTGCGTCGGCAAGGCCCGGCGCCAGAGCCAGAGCAATTGCGACCAAGGGGGGATACTTCATGGCGTGCGTTCCTTCAGCCAGTTGTCGATGGTCGCCGGCACTTCGCGCTGCGCGCGCCCGGACACGTAAATACCAATATGCCCACCGCGGAAACTGGACTCGGTGTAGTCCTGCGTACCCAGCCGGCCACGCATCGCACGTGATGCATCCGGCGGCACCAGGTGATCCTGTTCGGCGTAGATGTTGAGCACGGGCAGAGTCACTTGCGACAGATCCACCGCCTCTTCACCGATCTTCACCGTGCCGTTCATCAGCCCGTTGCCCTGATAGAACTGCTTGATGAACTCGCGGAACGCCTCGCCCGCCAGATCGGGCGAGTCGAAGATCCACTTTTCCATGCGCAGGAAATCTTCCAGCGCCGCCTTGTCATCGAGGATGTCGAGCAGGCCCACGTACTTCTGCACGTTCAGGCGGAACGGCTTGAGCATCAGGTAGCTGGCATTCATCAGATCGGCCGGGATGTTGCCCAGCGTGTCCACCAGCAGATCCACGTCCACCTGCTGCGCCCAGTGCGACAGCATGTTGTCGGCGGTCTGGAAATCGACCGGGGTGACCATGGTGATCAGGTTGCCCAGCTTCTGCCGGCGCAATGCGGCGTAGCACAGCGCGAACACGCCGCCCTGGCAGATGCCGAGCATATCGACCGGGCCACCGCTGCGCGCGCGCAGCGCATCCACCGCGCCATCGATGTAGCGCAGCAGGTAATCCTCAAGCGTCTGGTAGCGCTCTGAACGATCCGGATAGCCCCAGTCCAGCACGTACACGTCCTGGCCCAGCGCCAGCAGTTTCTGCACCAGTGAGCGATCGGCCTGCAGGTCCACCATGTATGGGCGGTTGACCAGCGCGTACACGATCAGCAGCGGCGGGCGACGGACCGGCGCGTTCTCGCCGACGAAGCGATACAGCACCACCTTGCCATCGCGCCAGACTTCCTCGCGGGCGGTGGCGCCATAGTCGACATCCTCCACCTGCGGCAACAGCTTCAACCCTTCCATCAGCTTGCGCTGCATGGCCAGGGTCTCCTGCATCAGGTCATCGGCATTGAAGCCCAGCGGTCCTTTCATGGCTTACGACTTCCGCGTGGTCGTGCGGGAGGTGGCCTTTTTCGCCGGCGTCTTCTTCGCGGCAGCCTTCTTTGCTGGTGCCTTCTTCGCGGGAGGCTTGCGCGCGACGGGCTTCACCCTGGCAGGCGCCGGCTGGGCCACCGGATCGACCGCATCGGTACCGGCAAGCACCGCCACCTGTGCCTGCAGCCGGCGCAGATTGCGCTCGAGCTCGGCGATGCGACGGTGGGCGGCATCCATCTCGGTGCGGGTCGGCAGGCCGATGCGTTCACTCATCTGTTCAACCTCGCGTTGCAGCCCCGCGCGCAGGCGCATCTGCGCATTGCCCAGCGCCGCGTAGATCTGCTGGAAGGGTGCAGACATGGCGACCTTGGCGTAGGCCTCCTCGGCCACTTCGATCCACAGGTCGAACATCGCCCGTGCGCTGGTCAGCTGGCTGCCGGGCTGCTCATGCTGGGCCAGGCGCTGCTCGAACAGGTCGAACGCCTCTTCCAGTGCCTGCTTGATCTGCTCGACATAGGCCTGCGAGTGATGCTGGTATTCCTCCTGCGCGCGCAGCAGGGCCTGCCACCGCGCCTGGTGCTCGCGGCCGGGCCCGAACGCCGGGCTCTGCAGCCAAGGACCGGCCAGCGTCTGCAACTGCTGGAACCACGCCGTGAACTCGGGCGGAGCAGCGCCGGCGTGGGTGCTGCCGCGGGCGCCCTGCAGCATCCACTGCAGCATGCCGTCGCCCTGCCCCTTCACCGCTTCACGCCAGGCCTGGGCAACCTCGGCACTGCTGGCATCGCGGCCGGCAAAGCGTGCAGCCACTTCCTGCATGGTGCCGTACCAGCTGCCAGCCTGTTCACGGAACCGCCGCACCGCCTCTTCCGGTGCGGCCGCACCGGTCTCGGGCAGCAGTTGGCCCCACCAGTCGAACAGGTGCTTCCAGCTGCCCGGATCGTCGCCAGCGGGAGTTCCCGGCACAGCCGCGTGGCGCAGGGCATCGCCCCAGGCGCCGAAGTACTGCCGGGCCAGGTTCTCGAAATCGCTGCTGCCGGGGTCGTTGGCCGAGCTGGTCATCGCGCTCCTCCGCAGGGCTGGATCATGGCTTGGGAATGCGCAAGGTCTTGCTGATCATCAGCGACCCGGACAGCGCGAACAGCAGCACCAACGGATGCAGCTGCCAGGGGCCGATCTGCCACTGGCCCAGCCACAGGTCGTGGCCGATGGCATCGGTGCCGGCGGCAATCGCCAGCACAATCACCAGCGCCAGGCTGGTGGGAATCGGCGTTCCCTCGAAGTACTTCACCTTGCCTTCGTCACCGCTCATCGCCTCGGCGGTCACGTTGTACCGGGCCAGGCGGCTGACGCCGCAGCAGACGAAGTAGCTCAGCACCAGCCAGTCCCAGCCGCCCTGCATGCCACAGGCATAGGCCAGCGCTGCGGGAGCAACACCGAAGGAAATCACGTCCGACAGCGAGTCCAGCTCGCGGCCCAGCGTTGAACTGGACTTGCGCCAGCGCGCGATGCGGCCGTCCAGTGCATCGAAAATGAAAGCCAGCGGGATCAGCGCCATGCCGAACAGCAGATAGCCGCGCTCGCCATCCTGCAGGAAACGCATCGCGGCAAACACCGCGCCGGTGCCGCAGAAAGCGTTGGCGAGGGTGAACCAGTCCGCCAGATGGAACTCGCGCAGCATCGAGAAGTGACGTTTCATGAAGTCTCACGGGGCATCAAGGCCCACAGGGTACCGCGAGCGCCGCCACCGGCAACAGCGTGGGCTGACCCCGCCCTTCACCCGTCACTCACCGATCCTCACCAGCGGTGAATTTTTCGCCACCCATCTTGACAGCCTAGGGGGGTGGCGCCTGCCAGCGCTTATCCACAAAGTTGCCCACGCGTAATCCACACCCCCTGTGGACAACTGGTTCTCACCGACTGCGACGCTGGACATTTCCTGATCACCCCGAGCCGGGGTTTCCCTACTTCCCAACCCGTTCGGCTGGCGCTATGGTCTGCGGCGGACCCGCCGCCGCCACGTCCGACTCCTTACCCACGGACGATGTTGATGCTGGATGCACGCACCCTGGCCGCGCAGTTGCGGCAGCCCCATGGCGAGGCCGCGCTGGCCGTGGCCGAATCGATGAACCGCAGCAATGGCGCCCTCAACCAGGCAGCAATCGCGTTGCTGGCGGTTGCTCCCGGAGAGCAGGTGCTGGAGATCGGCCCGGGCAACGCCGCCTTCGCGTCGCTGCTGCTGCAGGCCAGCGGCAGTCGCTACGTGGGCGTCGAGCTGTCCCGTGCCATGGTCGACGCCGGCAACCAGCATCTTGCCGCCAGCGGCCTGGCCGGGCGTGCCGCGCTGCGCGAGGGCGATGCCCATGCCCTGCCCTTGGCGGATGACTGCGTCGATGCTGCGCTGGCAGTCAACACGTTGTACTTCTGGCCGAACCTGGCCCCGGTACTGGATGAGCTGGCGCGGGTGCTGCATCGCGGCGGCCGGCTATGCCTGGCCTTCGGCGAGGCCGGATTCATGCGCAGCCTGCCCTTTGCCGGCGACTTTGAACTGCATGAGCTGGATGCCGTGGAGCTCGCGCTGCGGATGTCCGGTTTCAGCGTCACGGCCTGGCGCTCACATCGCGAATGCACGGCCGGCAATGACGGCCAACAGCGGGAAAGGCACTTCCACTTGCTGCTGGCGCGCCGTCGGTAGGGGCGGCCATGTCAAAGACGGCTGAAGGACCAGCTCTGCATGCGTCCATCCCGATAGGGCATCACCCCGTGGAAAGGGCGCGGATCGGCATCGAACACCAGCGGCAGGAAGTTGCGGTCGCCCTCCCACATCGGCAGCTGGTCGAGCTTGTCCACGTCCACCCACTCCAGGGTGCCTTCGTGGTTGCCGCCGTGCGGGGCACCCTCGAAGCTGTCGATGACGAACACGAAACCGAACCAGTCCTCGCCGTGCTTGCCGAAACCCGGCCAGCTGATGGTGCCGCGCAGGCGCATGGCGGTGCAGTCGATGCCGGCTTCCTCGGCGATTTCACGGCGCATGCCGGCGGCCACGTCCTCGGTCGGTTCGACCTTGCCGCCAAGTCCGTTGTACTTGCCCAGGTGGTGGTCGCCCGGACGGGTATTGCGATGGATCATCAGCACCTGGCGACGATCGGGCGACAGCACATAGCCCAGGGTGGCGACGATCGGGGTATACGGCATGTGCGAATCCGGCGGCTGGTCAGCCGTGGATTATGGCCGATCAGCGTACCAGTGACAGGCGACGGTCGCCGGCGCCCACGGTGTTGCCGTCAGGGTCACGGCGCAGGGTGGCCACGCCATGGCCGCGTTCGGCCAGGTATTCCAGCCATTTGCCGAGGAAGGTGTTCATCCGCATGCGATGGCTGATCAGCTCGGCCGGCGGCGGGTACAGGCCCATAGTGTCCTGCCAGCGGCGGCCGACGTAGCAGTGGGTGGTCTCGGCCTGGCGCGCGTCGCGGTACAGGCGGACGAAGGCCGATGGGTCCGGTTCACCGGTCACCGGGTCGGCCAGGTCGTAGGTCAGGCGCAGCTCCACCGTGTAGCGGTGGCACTCGATCACATCCAGACGCACATCCAGGCCATCGCCCACCGAGGAGACGTAGCTTCCCGCCACCAGCTCGGCCGGCGCGAACAGGCGCACCAGGTGGCGGTAGTTCTCCGCGTACAGCCCCATCAGCCAGCTCAGCCGGCTCAGGCGGGGAATACGCTCGGTACGGGGCAATGCTCGGGCCATGGGCTGATCCTACACGTTGGTGCTTCAACGTGGGGACGGTTCAACCCGCAGCCAAGCCGCCAACGGCGATCACCCCTGTAGAGCCGAGCCCGTGCTCGGCTGCTCTTCGGCCAGAACCCGGTGGCCCAGCCGAGCGTGGGCTCGGCTCTACAGGGCGCAGTTGAAGCGCCCATTGGCAGTGCCGACCGCTGGCCGGCAGCGCGGCGCGAGGGAAAAGATCAATACAGCTCGCGCTGCAATCCCAGCGTACCCAGCACCTTGCTGGAGATCTCTTCGATCGAGGTATGGGTGGTGCTGAGGGTCGGGATGCGTTCCATCTGGAACATGACCTCCGCCGCGGCCACCTCGCGCTTGCAGGTGTCCAGGTTGGCGTAGCGCGAATTGGGCCGGCGCTCCTGGCGGATCTGCTGCAGGCGGTCGGGGTCAATGGTCAGGCCGAACAGCTTGCGTCGGTAGTTGCGCAGCCGTGGCGGCAGACGGTCGCTCTCCAGGTCCTCGTCGGTCAACGGGTAGTTGGCCGCGCGCACCCCGTAGTGCAGCGCCAGGTAGATGCAGGTGGGCGTTTTGCCGGCCCGCGACACCGCCACCAGGATCACGTCGGCATCGTCGTAATTCACCGCGATGCCATCGTCATGGGTCAGCGCGAAGTTCATCGCGTTGATGCGCCGGTGGTAGGTGTCGAAGTCGACCATGCCGTGGGCCTGGCCGACCCGGTTCAGCCGGGAGCTGGACAGTTCGCGCTCCAGCGGCTCGATGAACGGGGCGAACACATCCAGCATCAGCGCCCCGCTTTCGGACAGGATCACGCTCAGGCTCTGGTCCACGCAGGAGTTCACCACGATCGGCCGGACCTGGTACCGCTCCCCCGCCGCCTGGATCCGGGCACAGGCTTCCCGGGCTTTTTCGGGGTCATCGACAAATGACATCCGGTCGGTAATGAAGCTGAACCCGGAGAACTGGGTCAGCAGGCTATGCCCAATGGTTTCAGCGGTGATACCGGTTCCATCGGAAACGTAGAACACCGGACGGATGGTCGACATGCGCGCATTTACCCCCTACGAAGCCTAAAAGGGCCGCCAACACAAGCTTGTGCCGACGGTGGTCTGCCCGGCATCATATCGACTTCTTCCTACGGACGCGGCCATTCAGCCCGCCTCGGGCGATGGCCAAACGGAGCATCGCGCTTGAACGAGAACATCCTGTGGTTGCACGAACTGCGTCTGGCCGACCTGGCCCGCGTAGGCGGCAAGAATTCCTCGCTGGGCGAGATGATCGGCAACCTGGCCGGTCTGGGCGTCTCCGTTCCTGGAGGTTATGCGACCACGTCTGAAGCCTTCAAGGACTTCATCGCGCACAACGACCTGTCCAAGCGCATCTTCGACAAGCTGGCCACGCTGGACGTCGAGGACGTCACTGCGCTGACCGCGGCCGGCAAGGAAATCCGCAGCTGGGTGATCGATGCGCCGCTGCAGCCGCAGCTGGACCAGGACATCCGCAGCGCCTACGCCAAGCTGAGCGCCGACAACGGTGGCGGCGACGTGGCCGTAGCCGTGCGTTCGTCGGCCACCGCCGAAGATCTGCCCGATGCCTCCTTCGCCGGTCAGCAGGAAACCTTCCTCAACGTCACCGGTGCCGACGATGTCGTGCACAAGGTCAAGGAAGTGTTCGCCTCGCTGTACAACGACCGCGCCATCGCCTACCGCGTGCACCACGGCTTCAAGCACGAGGACGTGTTCCTGTCGGCGGGCGTGCAGCTGATGGTGCGTTCCGGCGTCGGTTCCTCCGGCGTGCTGTTCACCCTGGACACCGAATCCGGCTTCCGCGACGTGGTGTTCGTCACCTCCTCGTTCGGCCTGGGCGAAATGGTCGTGCAGGGCGCGGTCAACCCGGACGAGTTCTACGTCTACAAGCCCACCCTGCAGGCCGGCAAACCGGCGATCCTGCGCCGTTCGCTCGGCAGCAAGGCAATCCGCATGGTGTATTCGGATGTTCCCGGCGAGCGCGTCAGGATCGAGGACACCCCGGCCGAACTGCGCACCACCTTCTCGATCAACGATGAAGACGTGGCCGAACTGTCGCGCCAAGCGCTGACCATCGAAAAGCACTACGGCCGCCCGATGGATATCGAGTGGGCCAAGGACGGTGTCAGCGGCAAGCTGTTCATCGTGCAGGCGCGCCCGGAAACTGTGAAGTCGCGCAGCCATGCCACCCAGATCGAGCGTTTCGCGCTGACCGAAAAGGGTGGCAACGTTCTCGCCGAAGGCCGCGCCGTCGGCGCCAAGATCGGTGCTGGCGTGGCCCGCGTGGTGAAGACGCTGGAAGACATGAACCGCGTGCAGCCGGGCGACGTGCTGATCGCCGACATGACCGATCCCGATTGGGAGCCGGTGATGAAGCGCGCATCGGCGATCGTCACCAACCGCGGTGGCCGTACCTGCCACGCCGCGATCATCGCCCGCGAGCTGGGCGTGCCGGCCGTGGTCGGTTCAGGCAACGCGACCAAGGTCATCGAAGATGGCCAGCTGGTCACCGTCAGCTGCGCTGAAGGTGATACCGGCTTCATCTACGAAGGCAAGCTCGGTTTCGAGCGCACCACCACCGATCTGGGCAACATGCCGCCGGCACCGTTGAAGATCATGATGAACGTGGCCAACCCGGAACGTGCCTTCGACTTCGGCCAGCTGCCGAACGCCGGCATCGGCCTGGCTCGCCTGGAAATGATCATCGCCAGCCACATCGGCATCCACCCCAACGCGCTGCTGGAATACGACCGCCAGGACGCCGCGACGAAGAAGAAGATCGACGAGAAGATCGCCGGTTATTCCGATCCGGTCGGCTTCTACGTGGACCGTCTGGCCGAAGGCATCGCCACCCTGACTGCCTCGGTCGCGCCGAACCCGGTGATCGTGCGCCTGTCGGACTTCAAGTCCAACGAGTACGCCAACCTGATCGGCGGCAGCGGCTACGAGCCGCACGAAGAGAACCCGATGATCGGCTTCCGCGGCGCCAGCCGTTACGTCGACCCGAGCTTCTCGGCCGCCTTCGCACTGGAGTGCAAGGCCGTGCTGCGCGTGCGCAACGAGATGGGCCTGGACAACCTGTGGGTCATGATCCCGTTCGTGCGCACCCTGGAAGAAGGCCGCAAGGTCGTCGAGGTGCTCGAACAGAACGGCCTGAAGCAGGGCGAGAACGGCCTGAAGATCATCATGATGTGCGAAGTGCCGTCCAACGCACTGCTCGCCGATGAGTTCCTGGAAATCTTCGATGGCTTCTCGATCGGCTCCAACGACCTGACCCAGCTGACCCTGGGCCTGGATCGCGACTCGTCGATCGTCGCGCACCTCTTCGACGAACGTAACCCGGCGGTAAAGAAGCTGCTGTCGATGGCGATCAAGTCGGCACGTGCCAAGGGCAAGTACGTCGGCATCTGCGGCCAGGGCCCGTCCGATCATCCGGATCTGGCCGAGTGGTTGATGCAGGAAGGCATCGAGTCGGTGTCGCTGAACCCGGACACCGTGGTCGATACCTGGCTGCGCCTGGCCAAGTTGAAGGCCAAGGGTTGATCCAGCTGCAAGCTGAATAAAGAAACCCCGCCTCGGCGGGGTTTCTTTTTTTGGGGAGGACCAACCGGGGCTGATGCGCCATTTGCAACTATTCCAGTAGGCCCCCTGAAATGGCCGACGCACACTTGGAGGACTAAAATCACTTCCCGGCAACTTTCGCCCCATGACCATCCCATTCGCACTTGGACTGTTCAACTACTCCGGTCCGTTGGCAGGAGCGCGGGAATTCCAGGAGTTTCACGAGTTTGCTATATCCATGCTCGAAGAGCGTGGAGTACAGGCCACCTACTTTGCGTCTGACGGAAAGGGCCACAGCAGCAATTTGGCGAAGCTGGGCAATGCAGCACATCGAAGACTTCTGGCCAGTGGCTTCAACGAGCTGACTCTCCTCAGTGTTGTCGCTGTCCCCAAAGGGAGTGACGCGCCCGCCTATGATCTGACGGCATCAGTGGATTTCTACTCTAGTCACGAGCTTGGAACGGAATTCGCTCTGTTTTCCAAGGACGCTCGCTTCCCTCTGGAACCGCAGTCCTTCCGGGAGCTCCTGGTGGGGCTGATCGCCCTGTATGACTGGGACTTCGGCTACGTCACTCAACCACCCTTCGAGCGCAGCCCGCAGGCCTACATCAGTGGCTACTGCGATGGAACCCAACCCAAGGACGAAGAAGACCGCAACCAGATCTGGTATGACGCTCCGCCGGAGGTGCGCCTGCGCAGGGCCCGCAACATTTTCCCCCTTAGCCTGCTGAATCCAGCGCAGCTGGTTGCGCCTGTGGCGCCCGGCAAGACACTGGCGGGGATACTGCAAGGTACTCCCGGCTGCACCTTGGACGAACTGGTGCCCGGCCGCCTCTGGCTCAGCACGGTAGAACCGCATCTGGTGCAGGGACTACGCTCGCTGCTCAAGGGTACAGGCGCATTGATCGAAGGCGGCTGACACCACGTTCATCCCGCCATGTCGATAATCTGCTCGCATGCAACCCGCCTCTGCGGGGTTTTTCGTTTCTGGCGTTCTTGAGCGCCGCGCCCGGTTCGACAAGGAGCCCGCATGATTGCTACTGCCCCACCCGCCCCCGCCACCACGTCCTGGTTCCATTCGCTCGACTGGGAGCGCCTGCTGGAAACCTACGGCGTGCCGTTGCTCGCTGCCATCGTCGTGTTGCTGGTCGGCATGTGGGTGGCGCGTCGCCTGTCCAATGCGATGCCCCGCGCGACCGCGCGCATGGGTGTGGACCCGATGCTGGGCAGTTTCCTGCGCAACGTGGTCTACGCGGCCTCGCTGGTGATCGTGGTGATCCTGGCCATCGGTACGCTGGGTGTGCAGATCACTCCGCTGCTGGCCGTGCTCGGCACCGCCGGCCTGGCCGTTGGCCTGGCACTGAAGGATTCGCTGTCGAACATCGCCTCGGGCGTAATGCTGGTGACCTTGCGCCCGTTCCGCGTAGGCGATGTGGTGACCATCGCCGGGCAGACCGGCACTGTGCGCGAGGTGCGCATTTTCCAGACCGTGATCACCGGTGCGGATAACCAGCACACCACCATTCCCAACACGCTGATCACCGCCGCACCGATCATCAACCTCACCGCAGAGCCCACCCGCCGCGTCGAGCTGGTGGTGGGCATCGGTTACGAAGACAACATCCAGCTGGCGCGTGATACCGCACTGGCGCTGATGAAAGCCGACCCGCGCGTGTTGCAGACGCCGGCACCCGACGTGGTGGTGTACGAGCTGGGGGCGCACGCGATCAATCTGGGCATCCGCTGCTACGTGAAATCGACCGATCACTTCGGCACCAAGGTCACCCTGCTGGAGCAGATCAAGCTGGGCTACGACAAGGCCGGCATCAACATCCCGTATCCGCAGCAGGACATGCACCTGTACCTGCATGGCAAGGATGGCGGCGTGGTCGAAGCTGACGCGCTGGTGCGCGACAGGCCCTGATCCAACCTGGTAGTGCCGACCAACGGTCGGCACCCACCCACCAGCATCGGTAGAGCCGGGCCATGCCCGGCGGACGCGGCATCAGGCCTGCACGGCCTCCTCCAGCGCCGGATAGTCGGTGAACCCGACCGCGCCACCGCCGAAGTACGTCGCGCGGTCGGGAAGATTCAGCTCCGCGCCCACGCGCAGGCGCTCGGGCAGATCCGGGTTGGCGATGAACGGCCGGCCAAAGCCGATCAGGTCGGCCCAGCCTTCCGCCAGCGCCTGCCCGGCACGCTCTGCGGTGTACTTGCCGGCGTAGATCAGCGTGCCCGGATAGATCATCCGCAGTGCCTGCTTGAACGCCACCGGCATCAACGGGGCGTCTTCCCAGTCGGCCTCGGCGATGTGCAGGTAACCCACGCCCAGCTCGCCCAGCAGGTGCGCGGCAGCCAGATAGGTCGCCTGCGGCGTGTCATCCACCGCCCCCTGCAGCGTGGTCAACGGCGCCAGACGCACGCCGACACGCTCGCCGCCAGCGACATCGACCACCGCCTGCACCACCTCGCGCAGGAAGCGCAGGCGATTCTGCAGCGCGCCGCCGTAGCCATCGGTGCGCTGGTTGGCCTGCGAGTCGATGAACTGGTTGATCAGGTAGCCGTTGGCACCATGCAACTCAACGCCATCAAAGCCAGCGGCCAGTGCATTGCGGGTCGCCTGCGCATAGTCGGCCACAATGCCCGGAATCTCTTCCACGCCCAGCGCACGCGGCATCGAGTGCTGGATCATCTCGCCCACGCCGGATTCCGGACCGGCACCGGCGGGGTCGACAAAGACCTTCACCCCTTCGGCCAACAGTGCCGAGGAAGAGACCGGCGCCGCGCCGTCCGGCTGCAGAGCAACATGGGACACCCGGCCTACATGCCAGAGCTGGGCATAGATGCGACCACCGGCCGCGTGCACGGCATCGGTGACCCTGCGCCAGCCCTGCACCTGTGCTTCGCTGTGAATGCCCGGGGTCCACGCATAGCCCTGGCCCTGCGAGCTGATCTGGGTGCCCTCGCTGACAATCAGGCCAGCACCGGCACGCTGGGCGTAGTACTCGGCCATCTGTGCGGTGGCAACATTGCCGGCAGCCGCACGCGAGCGGGTCATCGGCGGCATCACGATGCGGTTGGGCAGCGTCAGCGCGCCCAGGCGGTGGGGGGTGAACAACATGGCGGCATTCTCTTGCGGGGGATTGCCGGCAAGGATGGGGATCGCGCTGCGCGCGCAACAGGCGCGTTCGCGCAAAACAGTTGTGCCTGCCAAGCAAGGGTCAGAGCCCTTTCCTGCGGAAGGGGATCCGACCCTGTGCCAGGTCGGGGTCGGATCCCTTTCCGCAGGAAAGGGCTCTGACCCCATCGTTACAACGTCGGCTCGATCAACGCCGCACCGTGCGCGATGCGGTCATAGCAGGCGCGCACCACTTCCTCGCCGTACTTCAGCTCCAGCCGGCGCACGATGAAATGGCCGCGGGCCATGTCCTGGTAGTAGTCGGTGAACATGGTATTGAGCGTCGCGCCGGCTGCCGCACCGACGATCGGCACCGCCTGCGCGGCAAACTTCTCGGTGATCACCACACCGAAGCGCGCGGCGACCTTTTCCACCAGCTTGGCCAGCAGCTTGCCGGCTTCCTTCGGCGCAACGCCCAGGGTCAGGTCGCGCCCCGTCACCACGCGCCCGGCCAATTCGGCCGACAGGTGGCGCATCACATCGGTGGTGAAGCCACGGGCCAGGTAGTAGCCGGTCTCGCTGGCATCGTCGCGCGGCGAATTGCCGCCCAGCGCGAACACCTCCAGGCAGGCCTGGCGGGTGCTGAACTGCGATAGATCGAAGCCTTCGCTGCGGGCGACGTCGGCCACCGCACGCATCATGATCGTGGTCGACACCGGCAGCTCGATGAACAGCGCGGCGAAGCCGAACGCACCACCGACCGCGCCGGACGTCGCCGCCGCCAGTTTGTGCCAACGCGTCGAGGCGTTCTTGCCCGGAGTGTTGTCCATGCTCCACAGCGCGGCCTGCACCGATTTGGACAACGCCGCCTGCACCGCACCGTGGATGCGGTTGGAGACCGAGGTGGGAAGCGCCTTCACCGCGAACTCCAGCGGCGTCCCGACAAGGTTGGCCATGCGCGCGGTGATCGTGGGTGCTTCCAGCAGGGCTACTGCCCGCTGCAGGTCAGACCAGTCGCAGGCGTCGTGGGCGATATCACGGGGCAGCAGGATGGGCTCGTTCATGCGCCGATCTTAGCGCTGGAGAGTTGAACGGTTCGTGGTGGCCCGGTCGGAAGGGGCTATGATTCCTCCAGCCGCCCCGTATGCCGGGCGGCATGGATGAATCACTACAAGGACGCGCCATGTACGCACGAATGCTGCTGATCGGAACCCTCATCCTTGCCAGCCTCGGCTGGGCAGGCCAGGTGAACGCCGAAGGCCGCTGCCCGCCCGGCTCCTACCCCATCGGCAGCGAGACGGGGGTGATGGGGTGCGCGCCGATTCCTGGCGCTGGTGGTGAAAGCAGCGCTGGCATCGGACCTCCCACTCAGGGCAACAGAGTCAAAATGGTTCCTCAGTGGGTCGCATTTGCCCGTTCGCCGAACGGTCAGGTCATTGGCTGGAGTGTTCGCCAGCACAAGCAGAAGGCGGCCGACAAACAGGCGCTGAAGACCTGCAACAAGCGCAGCGGGGAGCAATGCGAAGTCATTGCCTCATTCACCGAAAGGTGCGCCTATGCGCTGCAGCACTACGAAACCGGTCAGTTCGAGGTGGTGTTCCGCAACGACAACGAAGTGGTGATGGGCAGCGAGGTCGCGCGCCAGACCTGCCCGAACGGCTGCCGATCTGTCCATTTCGAGTGCGCCAGGGCGTTCAACCTGTACGGCAGTGGTCCCGACCAAGGGCCGAATTGGTCTCCTTGACGGAAAGAGGAGCCCAGCGCTGCGGGGCCCATGCCTGACGGCTTTTTCGTCAACCCAGCGTAGCGCTCGCCGGGCATGGCCCGGCGCTACCGCAATCTTCAGGCGCCCGGCAGCCCCGACAGCGCGCCCATGAACTGGCGGTAGTGACGCAGTTCGTTGATCGAATCGTGCACATCGCTCAGCGCGGTGTGGTTGCTGTTCTTGCCTACGCCAGCGGCCACGGTCGGCGCCCAGCGCTTGGCCAGTTCCTTCACCGTGGACACGTCCAGGTTTCGATAGTGGAAGTACTTCTCAAGCCGCGGCATCTGCCGGTGCAGGAAGCGGCGGTCCTGGCAGATGGAGTTGCCCGACATCGGCGACACGCCGGCCGGAATCCACTGTGCCAGGAAGGCCACGGTCTGCGCTTCGGCCTGGCCGAGCGTCGTGGTGCTGTCGATGACACGCTGCCACAGGCCCGAACGACGATGCTGGTTGCGGTTCCACTCGTCCATCGCCTCCAGTGTTTCCAGCGGATGGTGGATGGCAAACTCCGGGCCCTCGGCCAGCACGTTGAGCTGGGCATCGGTGACCACGGTGGCGATCTCGATGATCGAATCGTTGTCGGTATCCAACCCGGTCATTTCCAGGTCGATCCAGATCAGTCGCTCGTTGGCCGCGCCGTTCTCTGCCATCGTGTCGCCTCGTTGCTGGGCAGGCACGAGGCCGGCCGGTAAAGGAAAGTGGCGGCCATCATACCCTTTCGCCACTCAGCCCTCGCCAGCGTGGTCCTCCAGCAGCAGCGGCGGCTTGCCGCGCTTGGCCCGGAAATAGTTGGTCAGGCGGTTGCCCGCCTCCTTGGCCAGCACGCCGGCATGGACCTCGACCCGGTGGTTATGGCGGGCATCACCGACCAGATCGAACACGCTGCCACAGGCGCCGGTCTTCGGATCGCTGGCGCCGTAGACCAGGCGCGCCACACGTGCATGCACGATCGCCATCGCGCACATTGCGCAGGGCTCCAGCGTGACATACAGCGTGCTGCCGATCAGGCGGTGATTGGCCAGCAGCCGCCCGCCCTCGCGCATGGCCACGATCTCGGCGTGCGCGCTGGGATCGTGCGAGGCGATGTTGAGGTTCCAGCCCTCGCCCAGCAGCTGGCCGTCGGCACCCACCAGCACTGCGCCGACAGGGATCTCATTGAACTCGCGTTGCGCACGTTCGGCCAATGCCAATGCGTGACGCATCCAGCTCTCGTCGACGTCGTGCACCGGCACGCCCAAGGCATCAGTCATGGCGTTTCTCGGATTCAAGGAGTGAGCGCGCGGCTAGTGTAACGCAGGCCTTTTGGCGCTTCCGCTGCCTGGATGTGAAGCACCGCGCCACGCCAACACTGCATCGCGACTTGATCTTGCGTGAAGACTCCTTCACGCTTCGCCAGCGCTTTCGACACTTGACGACGGTGCACTGCCGTTTACCGGCAACGATTTCACCTTTCGATCTCTACAGGGGGTAGTTTTGAACGCAGTTGCAGATACCACCGTGCAGGCCACCAGCCCTGCCGGAAAAGCCGCATGGATCACGCTGGCGATCGCTTGGTTGTGCTTCATCGTGCCGTTCCCCGGCCTGGGCCTGTTCCTGGGCTGGCCGTTGAACCTGGTGGCCTTCATCCTCGCCATCGTCGCAATGGCCAAGGGCGGCGCCATGAAGGGCCTGTTCCAGCTGCTGGGCTCGATCATCGTTTCGCCGATCGTGTACTTCGTCGGCCTGGCGATCTTTGCCGGCACCATGAGCGGCATCAGCGCGCAGAGCAAGGGCCAGCACGATGCGGCCGTCGCTGAAGCCAGCGTCTCGTCCGCCGCCGCGGAGGCAGATGCTGCCGCCAAGGCCACGGAAACCGCAGCCCCCGCAGTCGCCAGCGATGCCGCGATGGCACCCGCCTCGGCGCTGGAAGTGACCGCCACCACGATGTTCAGCGATTACCAGGACAACGAGATCGCTGCTGACGGCAAGTACAAGGGCAAGGCGCTGCTGGTTTCCGGCACGGTCGATTCGATCAGCTCGGACTTCATGGACAAGCCGGTCGTCCAGCTGAGCGCCAAGCCGTTCGGCTTCGTGCAGGCCAGCGACCTGCCGAAGGACGTGGCTGCCAGCCTGAAGAAGGGCCAGAAGGTCACGCTGGCCTGCACCGGCAATGGCGAAGTCATCGGCTTCCCGGCCGTGTCCGGCTGCACCGTGCAGTAAGGCACACAGCGAACGCTGATGCTCAGAGCCCCGCTTCGGCGGGGCTTTCTGTTTGTGGATATCACATCGGTACAATCCGGGTATTCCGAAGCACCTTGGCCTATCCCATGACCACCCTGCGCCCTTCCCGCGCCACCGATGGTGACGCGCTCGTCGATCTCTGGCGTCGCGCCGTCGACGCCACCCATGACTTCCTCAGTGTCGCTGACCGCCAAGCGATCGATGCTGAAGTTGCCGGCTTCCTGCCACAGGCGCCGCTGGTGGTGGCAGCCGACGACCAGGACCAGCCGCAGGGCTTCATGCTGATCGACGGCTCACACATGGAAGCGTTGTTCATCGATCCTGACGTGCGCGGAACCGGCATCGGCCGCCAGTTGCTGCTGCATGCGCTGGCCCTGCATCCGCAACTGACTACCGACGTCAATGCGCAGAATGCGCAGGCCGTGGGCTTCTATCGGCGCATGGGTTTCACCGAAACCGGTCGCTCGCCGCTGGATTCGCAGGGTCGTCCGTATCCCCTCATCCACCTGCGCCATCAAGGCTGACTGGCGCCCGGAGCGCCGGCCATTCCCCGATCAGGCAACCGCGTCGAACGCCGGCGAGTAGCGCACCTCGCCCTGCGCCATCGGCGGCTGCAGGCACAGGGCCTGGAAATACGCCGCCGGCACGCCCGGCAACACCAGATCCGGCACGGCACGAAAACCAAAACGCCCGTAATAGCCTGGCTCGCCCAACAGCACGCAGCCTCGCGCCCCCTGAGCACGCAATGCGTCGATCGCGGCCTGCATCAGCGCCGTGCCTACACCCCTTCCCTGCTGTTCTGGAAGCACGGAAATCGGCCCCAGCCCGAACCAGCCCTGGCTGCCGTCCTGTACGCGGACCGGGGAAATCGCGACATGCCCCACCAGTTGGCCCGCATCCTCTGCCACGAGCGAGATGCTCAACTCGCCCCGCTCACGCAATGCGCCGACGATGTGGTGTTCGGTGTGGCTGCTGTGCACAGCATCGCGGAACGCCATTTCGGTGAGCTCGTGAATGGCGACATGGTCGTCGATGGATTCTGGGCGGATTGCAAGGTTCATGGCAGGCACTTTGTCAGGGTAAGGAAGGTGTGAATTCATGATTCAAGTCACAAATTGATAGTGAGAGCCGATCGCGACATTGAAACGCCTTGGCGCTATCGAATCGCCTGTGCCGCAGTCGATTCACTGGCATCACCCTTCGCCGAATGCGTCAATAAATCGCCACCCTTGTCCAGAGACGGCTGGCGCCAGCTTTCCCGGGCACTCCATAATCGCCGGACCTGTCACCAGGGAAGGATGCATGGACATGGATGTACCACGCCGTTTCACGCCAAAGGGAGCGCATGAACGTCGAATCGCTCCTGATGCATGTCCCCCGCGCATCGAAGAGATTGCCGGATATGGCGCAAGCGGCGAGGAAACCCCGACGCGCTACCGGGTCGATCTGCGTGACGCGTTACTCTCAACCATGATCACTGCGCAGAATCTCGCGCGGAGAGTGGCCTGCTCCATATATCCCTCTATGCCCCAGGGAGGCCGACATTGCGCCCCAAGATGCTTCCGTGCCTTGCTCTGCTTCTATTGACCGCCTGCAACCCGGAGTCCGCCATGAACCAGGAACGTGCCGCTGCCGAAGCCGATGTCGCCCAGGGCGGGCGTGGCCTCGCCAAGCTCAACCCCAGCCCGCGCAAGGCCTATGAACTGGTGCTGCGCCTGAAGGATGCCCCCGGAGATTTCGCGGTGGTCGAGGGCGTTGCGCAGTACGACGTCATCAACGAAGACCAGTGCGGTCACATCGAGCCCGCCACAGGCACCGCAGCGCGCATCACCAGCCAGGAACCGGTGCAGCTGCGCAAGGTTGCCGATGGCGAGTATCGCGGCACGTTGTATGTGGACCGCATGCTGGATGAGGACTACTACGGCCGCGGCGTCTGCAGATGGGAATTCAGCGGAGCCGGTGCCATGCTGAAAGCAACCGGCGCCGAAGACGAAACTCGCTTCCTGACCTTCGTCGATGCCAAGCCGCTGACCGACGGCAGCGCGCATACGCTCTACTATCCGGATCTGGTCTATCCGCGGGCAGATCGCGTTCCCAATTTCCCGGCCAGTGGTGAGCCTGATCGCAGCGGCTATGCCGCCGACCTGCAGGACAAGCTGTTCACGATCAGCCTTTCTGCGAGTGAGGTCGCACCGTGACCATCACCTCCCAGGACTACGCTGCGTTATCCGATGACGCCTACAAGGACCGCGCCGTCGGCCGACGTGCACCCGGCCAGGAAGAAAAGGTCACGCTCAACGGCCATGAGTACAAAATACTCGAGCATGTCGACAACCGGCTCAACGGCTATCAGGGCACCGTCTATCAGCGCGTAGACAGCAAAGAGATCGTCATTGCCCATCGTGGCACGGAGGATATTGCCCGCGATGCGATCCTGACCGATGGCGGCATGGTAGTAGCGCGCACCAATGTGCAGGCACCTGACGCGATCGCATTGACCCAGAGAACGCTTGAATCTGCCGCACTCCAGTCCCGCTTGAATGGTGGACATACTCCCCAGGTCACCGTCACCGGCCACTCCCTCGGCGGCGCCCTTGCCCAGATCACCTCGCACCACTTCAACGTCAAGGGTGAGACCTTCAACGCCTATGGCGCGGTCAGCCTCAGCTACCGCATCCCCGAAGGCGGCAACACCATGATCAACCACGTCATGGCGTCCGATCCGGTCAGTGCTGCTTCGCCGCACTTCGGCCAGGTACGCATCTACGCCAACCCGGATGAGATCAAGAGGCTGTCAGCGGCCGGCTTCAGCAACCACCCGCTGCGCGACCTGATCCCGGATCGTCCAATCCTTGCAGCAGGCAGCTCGTTCGGCGCGCACAAGCTGGGCAACTTCCTCGGCGACGGCTCGGTCCTGAAGCATCCGGATACGCAGCAGCTGGCGAAAGACAACGCCAAGATGATCGAGGAGTACCGTGACGACGTGGAATCCCTGCGCAGTGGCGTTACCCGCGCAGCGCGCGGCATTCCCGGCGGCGCCATCGATCTGTACGACCACATCCGTGGCCCGCTGCAGCCCGGTGAGCCGGCACGCCGCGAAGCGGAGAGGAACGGCCATCACACCAGCATGCTGCGCATGGACGATGCCAACCATCTGGGCAACCCGCTGTTCAACGACGCGATCCGTGGCGTGCATGCCCAGGATGTGCGGGCCGGGCGCGTGTCGGACGTGATGAGCACGCAGCTGGCCGGCAGCCTTGCCGCCGAGATGCATGCTGCAGGCGGCAAGCGCATCGACGACGTGGTGATGAATGCCGATGCCTCGCGCAGCTTCGCGGTGCAGGGCCAGGGCGGTGACCCGGCACATCTGCGCGTGTCGGTGGACACTGCCGTGGCGATGAACACATCACTGGAGCAGAGCAGCCAACGGATTGATCAGCAGGCTGTCGAGCAGCGCCTGGCGCAGAACCGCGACCAGCAATTGGAGCAGCAGCAGAATCAGTCCCGCAGCATGCAGGCCTGACGAAAAAACGGGAGCCGATCGGTCAGCTCCCGTTTTTCTCTGAACTTGGCTATCAGGGGCTGGAAACCGCTGAGTTCGCCGCCGGCCCTGCCAGCACGTACGTATCGGGGCCCGAGTCCGGGAAACCGCCACAGGCCTTGTCGCCCGGCGCCACGGGATCACACGGCCACTGTGCGCGCGTCACCGTATCGCGCAGCTCGAAGCCCGTGCCGTTCCAGACCACGAAGGCCAGGTGCTCACGGTTCCAGTCGCTGAAGCTGTGCGGACCGGTCTTCTGCGGTGATTCCGGGTACTGCACGAACCAGCGCATGGCCGGTCCGTACTGCAACTTGCTGTGATCCAGGCTGATCTTGCCTTCGCGGGTGCGGTGACGGGCACGATCGGCCTCGGCGATCGACGGTGCCGCCGGCATCAGCTTTGCGGTGATGTTCTGCGGCACGCCATCGCTGCCAACCTGGTACACGCGCTGGCGGACGTAGGCCTGTCCGCAACTGCCGGCTGCGAGCCGGACAGGCTCTGCGGTGTTCTCGTTTGGCAGTGCGCCGTCGGCACAGTCGAACGGCGCCGAGACAAGATAGGTGGTCGTGGAAGCATCTGCGCCTTCAAACGAGCGCACCCAGATATCGCCCAGGCGCCCGATGAAGTCCGGACGTTGGCCCATGCCGGCCACGGCCTTGAACCATGCCTTCTGGCGCACTTCACGCTCGCGCCAGCTGCGCGGCAGGTGGATGTCCTGCTCGGGCAATGCCACCAGCAGCGCCGCCAGATGCGGCGGCAGCGTGCCCTGGCAGGCACCGATCATCAGATCGCCCTGCGGTGCCAGGCGCCCGGCCAGATCGACCGGGCAGCGCGCACCGAGCTGGCGCTCGGCGGCCTGGTCCGGTGCGAGCGGGATGATCGGTGGTGTGACAGGGGCTGGGGCTGACGGCGGGACTGGTGCCGGGGCCTGTGCGGTGTCGGGCACCTGTGCAGCGGCGGCAACGGGGGCCGGCACCTGCGTGGGAGCCGGTGGGGCTGCGACAGGCGTAGCTGGCGCAGCATTGGCGGAGGTAATGTCGGCCGCTGGTGCTGCCGCGGGCGCTGGCGCTGGCGCAACTGCGGGTTCGGCGGCGACGGCTTCTGGAGCAGCGTCCGTCGTCGATGCCGGCTGCGGTGCTGCTGCGGGCGGTATGGACGGCTCCGCCGCAGGTGCAGGTGCAGCAACCACGGCCGGCATCGGCTCAGGCGCGGCGACGGGTGCCGGTGCAGCAACAGCATCCGTTGCGATGTCAGCGGGCGTCTGCGCGTCCGCCGCGGCCACTAGCGGTGCTGGCACAGCCTCCTCGACGGCGGGAGCCGCCGGGGCGTCCGGTGCCTGCTGTGCGTGGGCCATGGCGGCAGCCAGTCCCAGCGGCAACAGCAACAGTGCCGAAGCGCGACCACGCTGGGCCACGTTGGAATGCAGGAAAGTGTTTCGCATGTTGTGTCCTTACAAAGAGATCCATGTAGGCACCCGAGGGTGCTCGGTGTCGTGCGATGGGCCCGCCGGTTTCCGACCTGCAGGCGGTTCCCAGATTACAGCGATCGCGGGCGGTTCTGCTCCTGCTCGCGAGTAACCGAAGCGGTCTGTTCCTGTCGGGAAGAGGCTTCGGCCGCCAACTGCTGGCTGCTCTGCTCGAGCGGCAACTGGGCGGCGACCTCGCGCTCGACCATCGAGCGCTGCATCGCCGGGTCGCCCATGACGCCCTGCACCGCAAACAGCGCCCTGCCGTCGGTACCGGCCACCACGTGATCGATACGGCTCATCCCTGCCTTCTGTGCGCTCAACGCCAGCGCCCCGGCCGCATTGTCCAGCTCCTGCTGGCTGCGCAGGCCACTCTGTGGACCCATCTGCTGCAGATGACCCCGTGCGTCGGTGAACAACCGGTTGCCGGCATGGGCCGGATCGGACATATCGCGCGCGCGCTCAGGCAACTGTGCAGGCTCGCCCACTTCGCCGCGGGCAAGCCGGTCCATCACGTCCGGGGTCAGCTTCTGCTGCCACGCCTCGAAACGCTTAAGCCGGTCCTCTACCCCGTTGATGGCGCCGTTGATGGCGTAGGTTGCCTCGCGCACGTCCTCGCGCGCGTGTTCCGGCACACGATTCTGCCATTGCCACACCGCGATGCGCCCAGCGTGTTCCGGCTGCGACGCCAGCTCGGGATGGTTGACCAGATCCAGATCCAGCGCGCTGCCGGCGCGCTCGTAGCTTTCCTTGCCGGTCAGCGGCAGATAACCGCGCCCGTGGTACTTGAGCGCATCACCGGGCGCATCGTTGCCCATCCGGCCGCCATACATCAGCTCGGCCAGGTCATCCGGACGCCCTCGCAGGGCTTCCTGGCGCGCAGACTCCAGCGCCTCGGTGCCATTGCGCCACGCCGCTTCGACCGGGATCTGCGAGATGCCCCGGGTATAATTGAAACTCTCGTTGAGCCGGCTCAGGCCACGCGACTCGTGCCCTGCCTGGGCCATGAAATTGGCCAGTTCAAGGGGGGAGTCGATGCCGGCTTTCGTCGCCTGCCGCAGCAGTTGCGACTCTCTATCGGTCGACACAGTGCAACTCCTGGATGTTCATCAGCGCGGATTCCTTTCCGCCGGTTGGAGCTTGGCTCATGGAAGCGACACCTCGGCGACACTGGACGGGTCGAAGTCCTCGAACCGCACCCTGCCCAGTTCCGCCACCGAGAAATCCCGGATGTTGGTCGCTTCGGTCTCGATGTCCACGACCTTGCGTCTCACCCCATCCACCCAGCAGGCCTTGTCCGCCGAGGCATAGCGGAACCGGTACGTGCTGCTCCAGCGCTCGCGGCTGCCGCCGTTGGTGATCACGCTGAAGGTGTCTTCCTCAACCATTGCATACGCAAAAGGGTCGCCAGCCAGGCCACCGCGGGTGGAACACGGCACCAGCTTGTCGTTGCGCGCGGCCAGCTGCCAGCGCCCGCGCCCGTCACCGCGCAGCAACAGCAGCACCCGGTTCGGTCCGTGCTGGCCGGGCACCAGCCCTTCCGGCGTTGGTTGGTCGATGACCAGAAGCTGGTACTCGATGCCATCGCCGTTGAGCTCGCCCCTGACGGCTTCCAGCAGGTTCGCACCGGACGGAACGAATGCCAGGGCATCGTCCATGTGTGCGCCAAACCTGTCGTCCATCCCCTCCCACTCCTTCAATGTCGTCTTGCCGATGCCCGCCTCCCTGGCCGGTCGGAACGCGGTGTCCCGGCTCGCCCGCGCCTGCGCTGATGCGGATCATAGCCCCGCGCACGGCGTGGCCGCGATAGTGGCAAGCGTCACCCGGTGCATGGGCTGACAGAGTCCTCATTGGACGGAAAAGCTCCTGCAATCGGCGGCACTGGCGCGTCATTTTTATGACGCGCGGGGAGCTTACCGCGAGGAGCTTCGCCGCGTCGAAGGTCGGGAGAAGCGAAAAGCGGAATTGATCACATAAAAACTGGGCTTAACGTGAATGGTGCCCTACCTGATGAACAGATCCGCGGTGCAGGCCGTGTTGGCGATCCTGCATTGATCCTGGGGCATCCGCTTCCACGCCGCCTTCGCGTTGCATTGCTGCATAGCGACAATGACCGCTCCCTGTTCGGACATGGCGGCGGCGACACTGGTGGTTTCAGTACCCAGCCCTGCGTGAGCGACCGCCACGCACTGCGCCTGGAACAGGGTCGCCAACGTGCATTCGCCCTTGCCGAATTCCCTGCACTCTTTCATGGACGCGCGCTTGGCCTTGCCGCGGGACCGCATCGAGTTGCTGATGAAAGTGTCACCGCGGGCATCCATCGCCACGCCGCGCACGGTCTGCGCCCAGTTGGGGCGATTGCTGTACGGCGAACCTGTGCTGCTCACGGGGATGGGCGCGCCCCCCTGCGCACCCTGGCCACCGATGGGATACATGCCCTGCGGGCAGCGGCCGATCAGATAGCCGCCCTTCGCGCCAATATCACCTTCACATCGGCAGCGCGAAGCTTGCCCTTGTCTTGGGGAGTCAACACGCTTGGGCACTGGTGGTTCCGTGGCGCGGTAGCTAGAACGCCTCGTAGACCGGCTCAGAACACGCTGAGTAAGCAATTTTGCACTGCGCCCCAGAAGGATCGATGCAGATCTTCTGCGCCTGCACGATGGCTTCCTTCATATCCTGCCCGCTCGCAACGCCACTACGCGCCCCATTCCCCTTGTTCTGAGGAACCAGCCAGGCTGCACACTGGTTTCTGTACGCGATGAGTATTCTGCAATCACGAGCAGCGTGCATTCCGCATCCCTCCAGAGCAACACGCTCCGCGTCCTCTTTCGTCGCCTTCCCTGTCGCAACACCTGCTTCAGACTTACTCGGCGAGGAAGCAATGGCGCCCCACGTCTTACGCCACTGCCCAATAGGTTCCGGCTCACGGCCGGCTCCCCCCGCCCCAAGAATCGGAGCGCACCCGCCGACTCCTTGATCGCCGATGGGGTACTGGCCGGCTGGGCATCGGCCCTCGGCATTCGCATTACCGGTAACGACGAGAACGACAAACGCCACCGTCAAGGCCAAAGAAATTGCAGTACCGCTCAAAGGCCTGAAGTCAGCCATTGCAAAGACTCTCCCAATATCGCTTTTGATCACCCTTTAACCTGATGCTCCGCGCCCGCAATCCTCCTTGAAGCCCTCCGCAGTACTTCGAGCAAATTTCAAGGAACCGGAGGCAACAAAATTCGCCAGATCAGCCCTCCTGAAAGAAGGGCTTGGTGCAGTCCGAGTGGAAAACAGAGCATTCCTGACTTCCCAAGCCCTTGCAATCCTTCACTGCCCGCTCCTGCGCCTGTTCTTTCGTCGCGCCGGTGTTGAACCTCATACCATTCTCCGGTCATGCAGCCCGGACAACCGCATAGCACTGGTTGTAGTAGGTAAAAACGACTGTGCAGTCCGTAGCTCCGCCTTGCCGGCATCGCTCGACGGCTTGGCGCTCTGCCGAAGCCTTAGCCTGATGCCCAGTAGCTGAACCTGCATCTCCACCAGGGGAGCTGGCGACAGCACCCCATGTCTTGACCCAATGCCCGGGATTCTCCTCAGGGGCGCTTTGTCCTGCGCCTGGTATGGGAGCGCAACCACCAACGCCTTGGTCGCCAATCGGGTACTGACCAGGAGGGCAGCGACCTTCAGCGAACGCCGAACTTATGTATACAGAGCCCAGCAGGACCAAGGATAGACACAGATGCTTCAAGGATACGCTTAGGTTCATCAGCTGAATCTCTACTTCCCATGACTCGGATTTGCCGCACCACGCTGACCGGGAATTGCTGAGCCGGGACCTCCCGTTCCACCAAACATATCCCCGTCACCGATTGCCGACCATGAAAGCTTGAGCCACAAGACAACTCTGCTGCCGCCAGCTGGAACAACTCAGACAGCAAGCTCAGCAATCAAGCTGCACTGCTGCTCAACGACTGCCGAAGCAACGTTCAATCCTCGATATAGTGCGGCGCACTGCATGAGGCATACAGCAGGATGCAACTCTGCCCGCCATCTTCCGCCTCGCACTGCCTCATCGAATCTTCCTTGGCCTTCTCAAGACTGCCCGCCCTGGAGGCATTAAGAACACCGCCGCGAGCCTTCAACTGAGAGATGTCCGGACCAGAGAACGCAGCGCATTGGTTATGGTAGGCCAGAAGTATCTGGCAGTCCCTTCCTCCCCTCTGCTCGCACTGAGCAAGCGCAATCCGACCTGCATCGGCCTTCGTTCCCATGGACTCAGCCACACCAATTGCGAGATTCGTACCCGGGATTGGCTTCTCATCCTTCGCAATAGCCCCCCAAGTAGTCGCCCAGCGGCCACTCGCTTGCGCGCCCGCACCACCTGCCGCCCCCGGAATCGGGGCGCAACCGCCAACTCCTTGATCACCGATAGGATACTGACCTGAAGGGCAACGCCCCTCCGCCATCACAGCCGACGGTGAAAAAGCCAGGATCGGCACCAAGAACAGAAGACTCAAAATTCACATTTGAATTCCAGGCAGTCTGACATTCACTTCACCTCGGCGTTTCCAAACTTCCCTGCGGTCTGTGCAGGAGAAGAAGATCCTGCACCACCCACCGCGTAGCCAGACATCTGCGATGCTCGCGCGCCACCTCCAACGCTCGCACTACCCTGATCCATTGCCGGCGGAGGAGGCGACATACCCGGCGGACGACCATCGGCACTCGGCGAGGCGCCGGCGCCGCCAACTACCTGCGAATATGCCATGAAGGTACCCAGTGTGCCCTGGAAGAACATCGCGGCCATTGGGGGCGCAATCAGGATCCAAGGTCGTCAAGATCAGACCAATGCCCACCCTGCTGCGTCGCCTGGCTGGACAAGCCGCTCTCAAACGCAGGGCCAAGAATCAGCTTCGTACCTGCCGATTCCAGCCAGAAAGCTTTGGCCACGCGGAACACCATGGCCAAGGCGATACCTGTCATTGCAGCCAGGACTGCCATGGAGAACAGCGCACCTTTGCCATAGAACAGCCGTCGCTGGAACAGTTACTTCGTCTGCTCCAACAACAAACCGAGGATGAACAATGGGCCAAGGCCAATGAACAGCGCGATTGCTATCTCATCCAACAGCAGCATTGAGCCTGCTGTGACGGCCGGACCTACGGCACCCAGCCCCATACATCACATGCCCCGCGCCTTCTGCCCCGTCGATGCCGGCCACGGCGGCGCTTCAAAGAACTTCCAGATTAGATGCCAACTCCATGACGGAGGCAACACGAAGTCGGCACCTACACGGTAACGGCCAACCTCGCAAAAATGCATTGCGTCATTGACCCACCTTCAATAGGACTGATAAATGGGCTCGCTGCATTCGGAATAAACTACCCGACAGTTGAGCCCACCTTTAGCTTCACACCGTTCCAATACCATCTTCTTCGACTGCTCAATTGTCGGAGAACCTGCGAAGCTCGTCCCACCTGCGCCGGCACCTGGTACAGCCGCTGCCGCGCATTGGTGCTTGTACGTAAAGGAGGCTGCACAAGCTCGGCCGCCACTGTTTGCACAAACTGCTATAGCGTCCCGTACCGCTTCGGACTTGCTCAACCTCCCTGCGGCTGCACCGGAAGCGCCATCAGGAGAAAGCGAGATGGCGCCCCAAGTTTTTATCCATTTACCACTGGGGCGAGCCGGAGCGGCCACCCCACCGCCACTTGGAATTGGCGCGCAGCCCTGAACACCTTGACCGCCTATCGGATACTGCCCCTGAGGACAACCGCCCTCTGCCTTTACCAATGTTGGGCACGACAAAGTCACCATCGCCAATACTGCATAAAGAACTGAGCACCGCAGAGAAAGCCTGGACATTCTTTACCTCAAGGTCAACATGACGGCTAACACGAAAGCTGAGCTTCAACTCGAGGATCCATACTTGCCAGTGGTCAGACCGTTGTTGGATGGGGGGGCAGAGGGAATGCTAGTCCCTGCCACTCTGGTCGAAGCATCTTGGCTACTGCTACCTGTCATCGCGGGCGCAGGTGCTGGATGACTACCCGGCGGACGACCATCAGCGCTTGGGGTAGCCGCCGCGCCGCCGCCTATCTGCGAATATGCCATGAAGGTGCCCAAGGTGCCCAGGAAGAACACGGCGGCCATTGGGGGCGCAGTCAGGATCAGGGTAGTCAGGATAAGCCCCATGCCGCCCTGCTGCATCGCTTGGCTGGACAGGCCGTTCTCGAAAGCAGGGCCGAGAATCAGTTTTGCGCCGATGGACTCAAGCCAGAATGCCTTGGACACGCGCAGCACCATATCCAATGCGATGCCGGTCATGGCGGCCAGTACCGCCATCGAGAATAGCGTTCCGATGCCGTAGAACAGCCACCGTTGGAACAGGGATTTGGTCTGCTCGAACAACAAGCAAAGGATGAACAGCGGACCCAGGCCAATGAAGAGGGCAATGGCCACCTCGTACAGAAGCAGCATCGAGCCTGCAGTAATTGCAGGCCCAGCCGTGCCAAGACCGACATACAGCATGGCCCGCGACTTCTCTTCAATCATCTCGGGATCGGCCATGACGTCGATCGCGTCAATACTGGCCAGCGCCACCTGCAGATAGGCCAGGTTGCCATCGTTCTGCTCTTCCGGGGACTTGTCACAGCAGTAATGACCCGGACCGCAGCCTTACACCAGCATCCTGCTGGTGATCTAGAAAATCGCATTGCCCCTCTTCAATGTCCGGGCAGGCGCACTCAAAATCAGCATCCAGCCGTCCGAAAAGTGGGAAGACCCCATCAAGAAGACGAACAAATCAAAGAGCAACTATCATCCGAGCAAGGATTAGATGCGAACGATCACTTGAAGGACTTGAACTCAGACATGCTGCATGCGGAGTAGATCACCGTACAACCGCTACCGGAACTCCGAACCTCACAGCCTTCCAACGCTTTCGATCTCGCCTGTTCGATTGTTGGCGCACTGAAGGTGTAAGTGATTCCCCGTCGTGATGGGTTGTAGACCGTCCCCACAAGTGCGGCGCATTGATTGTGGTAATCCAATAGCACCTTGCACCTCCGCCCACCTGCCCGCTGACACTGTGCAAGGCTGGTCGAAGTCGCCTCCCGCTTTGACTTTTCCGATTCTGCAACACCAACAGGCATGCTCCCACCGGGCAAGGGATCGGAGTCCTGCGCAATCGCGCCCCAGCGGGTCTCCCACTTGCCGGTGGGAACTGATGCGGGAATGGCCGGCCCTGACGACGGAATGGGAGCGCACCCCTGAACACCCTGCCCGCCGACGGGGTATTGCCCGGGCGGACAACCACCTTCAGCGAAGGCTGGGATTGTCCAAAATAGCACCAGCAGAAAAGTCAAATACTTCATGGCGATCATCTCAGTCCTTCAGAACACTAACCAACATTCGCATTCCCATACTTACCAGAGCCCTGGCTGGGTGCATCCTGATTTTGTTTGCTCATTACAGTGTAATTAGCAGCATTCCCACTCGCGCCACCGGCGGTGCTGCCACTGTTAGTGGTCTGCTCCGGCGTATGCTGACCCGGCGGACGCCCATCAGAGCTCGGGGTAGCCGCCGCGCCGCCGCCTATCTGCGAATATGCCATGAAGGTGCCCAAGGTGCCCTGGAAGAACACGGCAGCCATTGGGGGCGCAGTCAGGATCAGGGTCGTCAGGATAAGCCCCATGCCGCCCTGCTGCATCGCTTGGCTGGACAGTCCGTTCTCGAAAGCAGGGCCGAGAATCAGTTTTGCGCCGATGGACTCAAGCCAGAATGCCTTGGACACGCGCAGCACCATATCCAATGCGATGCCGGTCATGGCGGCCATTACCGCCATCGAGAATAGCATTCCGATGCCGTAGAACAGCCACCGTTGGAACAGGGATTTGGTCTGCTCGAACAACAAGCAAAGGATGAACAGCGGACCCAGGCCAATGAAGAGGGCAATGGCCACCTCGTACAGAAGCAGCATCGAGCCTGCAGCAATTGCAGGCCCGGCGTGCCAAAACCGACATACAACATGGCCCGCGACTTCACTTCAATCATCGGGGCCAGCGATGACGTCGCTCGCGTCAATATTTGCGAGCGCTACCTACAGATAGGCCGGGTTCTCGTCGTTCTGGTCTTCCGGCGAGTCATGAGAGGCGGTCACCACGAACGTAATGATGGCCCTATCCGGCAATCACGCTATCCGGTTGAACCTCGCGAACCGGAATGAAGTCGCCCAATGCAGAATATTCAGTACTTAACGAATTCAGGGGCAGTGCACGCCGTGTACACCGAGTGGCATCCTTCTCCCCCTCCCTTCCTGCAAACACTGTTCGCCAACTCAGCAGCCTTCTCAACGGTCTCGCCACCACCAAAACTCGTCCCCCCCCTGCCAGAGCTCGGGACTACAGCAGCGACACACTGATTCTTATAGGCGAATGAAGCTCGGCACCCCTGACCGCCGGACTCGATACACTGACCCATCGCCTCGCCCTCAGCTTCAGATTTGCTGCGCTTGCCGACAGCGACACCCGACTTACCATCGGGGGACACAGATATTGCCCCCCAAGTCTTGATCCACCGGCCTGTAGCACGGGGAGCAGTCGAATCACCTCCGCCTGCACCAGGAATGGGCGCACATCCCTGCACCCCCTGCCCACCAATCGGATACTGGCCGGCAGGGCAACCGCCTTCAGCGAAAGCAGTTGACTGAAATGCAACGAGGGATATCCCTCCAAGAACCAAACAAGCGCACAATCGTCTTGTATACCGTCTCAACATTACGCCCTCCCATCCCAGCTTTTAGCACCAACTACCATTAAATTCATCTTGCTGCGCCGAGCCTACCAGTATCGACCTGCGGACTAGTGGAGCCTCCGGAACTTCCGAAGCTACTCATCCGACCGGGGTCACTGCCGCTAGGAGAAGCGCTCGAATACGAAGGCTGCTCCGGCGTATGCTGACCCGGCGGACGCCCATCAGAGCTCGGGGTAGCCGCCGCGCCGCCGCCTATCTGCGAATATGCCATGAAGGTGCCCAAGGTGCCCTGGAAGAACACGGCAGCCATTGGGGGCGCAGTCAGGATCAGGGTCGTCAGGATAAGCCCCATGCCGCCCTGCTGCATCGCTTGGCTAGACAGTCCGTTCTCGAAAGCCGGGCCAAGAATCAGTTTTGCGCCGATGGACTCAAGCCAGAATGCCTTGGACACGCGCAGCACCATGTCCAATGCGATGCCGGTCATGGCGGCCAGTACCGCCATCGAGAATAGCGTTCCGATGCCGTAGAACAGCCACCGTTGGAACAGGGATTTGGTCTGCTCGAACAACAAGCAAAGGATGAACAGCGGACCCAGGCCAATGAAGAGGGCAATGGCCACCTCGTACAGAAGCAGCATCGAGCCTGCAGTAATTGCAGGCCCAGCCGTGCCAAGACCGACATACAGCATGGCCCGCGACTTCTCTTCAATCATCTCGGGATCGGCCATGACGTCGATCGCGTCAATACTGGCCAGCGCCACCTGCAGATAGGCCAGGTTCTCGTCAATCTGGTCTTCCGGCGAGTCATGGGAACCGGTCACCACGTACGTGATCTCGTCACGCACGTTCTTGGTCAGGAACGAGTGCAGGTTCGTCCCGAACATGCCCATGCTCGACGCCACGCTGACGATCAGCGCGGCACGTGCCATGTTGGTGACCAGAATCATCATCGAGTCCCGGCTTCGGCCGGTCACGATGCGGAAACCCTGGATCAGTACCCAGAGCGTCATCAGGACGAGTGAGATGCCAAGCACCCACTCCATCATGTTCCCCATCAACTCCAGGCCGAATTCACTGATTCGCTTCCGCAGGAAATTGAGGATCAGACGGAAAAACACGAAATCGCCAAGGGAATCAACGCGTGTGGCGATTCCAAGCAGTTCGTGCAGACCACCGGAAAACTCAAAGCTGGCGACCGATCTCATCATTGTCCACATTCCTTGGGCATACAGCCCGCTCCTACCCGATGACTGCCCCGGCGGAAGCCGGAGCAGCACATTTCCTTACTGGTCCAGTGCACCGGCCAGGATGGCCGTCTTGGCAACGTCGCGAACGAAGCGCGTTGCCGGATCACCCTTCAAGGCGGTCTTGCCGATCAGCTTCTGGTTGACCTTCAGAACCTCAATATAGGCATCGTACGACCGCATCTGGCCTTCCCACTTCTGGGTAGCAACAGCCAAGTCGTTGGCGGTGCGCAGCGATTCGCTGTCAGCGCCCTGAACCGTGCCTTGATTGTTGTTCCGCTGACGCTCCTTGAGGATGTCAGCCAGTGCGTGCTCCATGGTCGGCACGGTTTCGTTCAGGAAATCAATCGACTCGTTGTACTTGCGGTTTTCCATCATGCGGATGTTCACGCAGATCTGCTGCTGGCGCTTTTTCAGATCCTGGTCGCCGCTCAGACCGATCGTACTGATCAGCCCCGACAGCGAAAAATCCATACCTTGGCCGCCACAGGTTTCAGCAACCATGTATTTCGGATCAACCTTGACCAGCGGCTGCCCCTCAGGCAGCCCGATTGCGCGCAACTGCGCCTGGATCTGCACCAATGCCTGCTGATACTGCTTCATTGTGTCATCCCAGCGCTTCGCCTGCTTTCCGAACTCGATCAAGTCCTGGCCAGACTGCTTGTCGATGAGGCCCCACTCTTCAACCGCCTGCATCAAACCCGCGAAGTCGAAGACCGGCCAACCACTTGCCGACACAGGATTGGTCGAAAGCACCGCTGCGCACCCCAGCACCAGGGCAGCGAAACGCGAGCGGCGCGGGCCGCGGCCAGACCTGCGATTGTCGTTTGCCTTGTTCATGTCGTTCTCCACGGAAATGGAAGTCTTCATCGTCATCCCTGTTCGTTGGCGCTCAGGCCGCATCGGATTGGGCGGCAGCCTTGCCCGATCCCTTTCGATTCTTGTAGAAATCTTCCAGCCACTGCTCCGGCGTCAGCTCGTCCACGGTAATCCGTGCACGAACCGCTGCGCTCTGGAGCACGCGGTGCATGATGTCGATGTTGTCGGTCGATGCCGAGATCACCGACAGGATGTCATCCATGCCGCGCAGGTTGAGCTGACACACGCTCGAAGCGTGACCCTGTTTGACCAGGAAGCAGCGCGAACGCTCGTCCAGGGCGGTGACCACCTTGAACTCGGCCTCGGTCAGCTTCAGGCCCTCCATGTAGTCGCTCTTGCTGGCATTCGGGTTCGGCAGCAGGATCAAGGTGGCAGTCTGTTCGATCAGCGCGGCGGAGATATCGCTCTTCAGCGCATCCTCCGGACTCTGCGTCGCAAAGATACCCATACCATTCTGCTTTCGGATGGTCTTCTGCTTGTTCTTGGCGAACTCCTTCAGTCCACCCTCACCGTCCAGGATCTTCCAGAACTCGTCCATCACGTAGATCAACGGGCGACCGTCGATCAGCGACTCCAGTCGATGCAGCAGGTAATTGATGACCGGCACGCGCACTTCAGGGTTGTCGATGATGTCGGTGTAATCGAAACCAATAATGTTGGCCTTGCTCAGGTCCACGGTATCGACCGGGTTGTCGAACACCCAACCCAATGAGTTGCCTGATGTCCAGCGACGCATGCGTGCATACAAGCCGTCATCACCCATGTTGGGCAGGCTCTTCTGGAAATTGGTCATGCTGCGCAGGTGCATTGGTGTGTCGAGCATGCTCTCCACCGCGCGATAGATATCCTCTTCTTCGCGGGAGCTGTACTCACGCTTGCCTGCCAGCACCTTGATCAAGTCTGCCAGGAACTGCACATTGCCTTCGTTGTTCTCGCACTGGAACGGGTTGAACCCAGTCGGTGCACCGTTCTCCAGGGCGAGGTAGTTGCCGCCGCACGCGCGCACGAAAATCTCGGCACCGCGGTCTTTGTCGAAGAAGAATATAGTCGGTGATGGCTCGTACTTTTGCACCTGACTGAGCAGGAAGTTGATCAGCGCGGTCTTACCAGTACCCGATTTACCGATCACCATGGTGTTGGCGATCGCCTTCTCACCCAGGGAGTTCTCGGACGGATGGGTCGCGTGGAAGTTGAAGTAATACGGCTGGCCATTGGTGGTCTGCAGCGTAGTAACGCAATCGCCCCAAGGGTTGTTGTGCTGCTTGCCGGTGGCGAAGTTGTGCAGCGGCGACAAACCGAGGAAGTTGAGTGAGCTGACGTTGGCCAGACGAGTACGGAAACGCCAGTTGGCGGGAAGCTGCGAGTAGAACGATGAGGTGACGGCCAGGTCTTCCTTCGTCGTCACGAAGCCGGCGTTAGACAGCTCGGCGCGAGTCGAAGCAACGTTCTGAGACAGTCTGGCCTGGCTATCGCCGTACACCGCCATAAGGAAGTGGTACTCGCCCAGCACGAAATTACCCGATGACAAGTGATCCATCGCTTGGTCCAGCTCGACGATCTGACTTACGGCCTTGTCGCCGGAGGAGATCATCATGCCCTTGGTGCGATCGAGCACCTTCAGTGCATCCTGACGGCCCATCGGACTGAATGAGTGGGTGATGACGTACTCGAAGTCGAGATACTTCAGGCCATTGAGGATGCCTGGGTATGTGCCCTCGGCATACTCCTTGATGTTCAGGATGGCACCGAAGTGATTGGCACCATTCGGCGTGTTGATAACGAAGTCGCCGGTCTTGGCCGAGAACATGTGCCGGCTGACCGGCAGATAGTCCTTCACAGGGGCCGACAGCACCGGCACCGGCTCATCGATACGATTGATCAGGTAGCCGAACAACTCAAGTGTTTCCGAAAACACCACGCCGTTCTTTGCCTCGTACATGCCGAGGCGGTACGGCGCGTAGTCACGGATAACAGCTTCGACATTCCCGGCGAGCTCCATCAGCTTCTCTACTGCTTGCTCCTGTTCGGCGCGCAGCTTGTCGACGTTGGCGGATTTTTCCACGAAGCGCTTACCGGCCACCACCGGACGATAGATCATCGTCAAGTAGAGTTCGTTTTGCATGATGCGCTGCGAGGACAACATACCCATGTACTGATCGGATACGTCCTGGTTGAAACGCTGCTTGTAGTGACTCTTGCCTTTCAGCGTGCGGCGACGACGGATGTCATGAACCCAGAAGGCCACATTGACGAAATCCGGCGCTCGAAGAGTCTGCAGCAGCCGATTGAACGTGTTGTGTCGATGTTCAAGCTCCCACTCTTCACGTCCAACAAACGGCAACCCTTCCAGGTGCCACGTCAACAGGTAATCTCCGCCGGTGGTCTTCACCACATTCGGGGCTACATGCGACGACAAGGGAATGAATTCGCTGATGGACGTATCTGGGTTGAACATACGACTGCTTCCAAAAGGTACTGCCGACGAAAATTCGGAGTGGGCCAAGCGGGCGTCAGACGCCCACCTGGCCGGATCCAGCCCTCAATCCATTCGGGCCGGCTTGCTGCGGTAATGATTCGGATTGAACACCCACATTCCGTCGTGCTCGCGCACGTTGCGGACCCTGAGCTTGAACAGCAGGCGCAGCCCCAACAGCCGGAAGATCATCTCGTCACGCTTGGCCATCTGGCGCATGAAGAAGATGGCCACTGGGATGCTCAACAGGAACCAGAAGTTGGTGTACATGCTGAGGAGCAACAGCCCACCTGCCACCATGAAAAATGGCAGGTAAGGCACACCCAGGAACATCGCTGGGCGCGTGCACCCCCGGAACAGAACGTTCTTATGCACTGTAGTACTGAACGGCGTGTTTGATCATTTCAAACGCCATACCAGCACCATCTGTGCCACCGCTCACGTTGTCGCAGTTACCCGCTTCCTTGCCGAGCAGCATGCGTGCGATCTGGCCCGCGGCACCAATCAACACGCCGCCGATCAGGATCGGGGCGACATCACCAATGCGCTTGTGGGCAAAGGCGATCTGGTAGCCGGCAAAGATAACTGCGATCGTCACGACTGCGATCGAGGCCATGTTCAGCAGGCCATTGATGTTGGTAAAGAAGCCGCAGACCTTGCCGTCGGTACCACCGAAGTCAGGGCCGCCTGCCAAAGCCTGCGGAGCAAATACAGCGCCAGCGAATGCGACGGCCATCAGCATGGTCTTCAGCGTACGCTGGGCCTGGACGAGGTCGAGATTGAATCGCTTCATGGATTGATTTCCTTGTTGATGGACTAACACAACTGAATCGACCAGCCGGGGGACCGGTCGTACCACGACTTCGTCAGAACACGAAGGCCGCATCCCCTGCGGGAATCTGTTGCACTGGCATCTGTTGCGCCGGCGCGTTGTACATGTTGTTGGGGTCTGACGATGCGCCCTGCTGTCCCCAGGGCTGCAACATCACTGGGCTCTCGCCACCAGCTGCAGCGGCACCTGGCAACTGCGGCGGCATCATAGGCTGTCCGCCCTGCCCTGAAACGCCATTCGGCAACTGTTGCGGCAAGCCCTGCGGCGCCTGTTGCGCATAGCCGCCGTTTGGCTGCGCCTGCGGCTGCATCATGCGGTCGACTGAGCCCAGCACGACCCGCGACAACGCCTGATCGGCAAGATTCACCAGGCTGCCACGCGCCATCGCTCCCGTGGATGGATAGACCGTGTAAGCGCGTGCAGGATCGTTGGACGGCACATACACCGGCGCGCTGGCCTGGGCAACGATTCGCGCCTCGGCGGGCGATGCCGACTGAGGATGGTGTTCAACCTTGACTGTGCGGCGCTCGCCGCGGCTCACCACATCGATCGGCAATGCACCGTTGCTGGCCACCTGCTGTCCACGCCGCATCGAATCGTAGATCTTCTGCACATAACCGTGGCGGAAGCCCGTTTCGAAGTTGCCCGAGTAGTAGCAGCTGAATGACTTGCCCCAGTCTTTGCCCGAACGCTTGTAGCACTCGGCAAGGATGCGTGAGCCAGCCTGTAGGTTCGGGCACTGCTGAAATGCTTTTTCGTACGAGTCCAGTCCGTACTTGCCAAGGTTGTAGCGATTCACCTGAGCCAGCCCGATGGAGAAGTTGTATCCCTTTTCCTCGAGCATGCGCACAGTGGCCAATGCCTCGTCGAGTGTCTTGGGCTGGCGCACGAGCGCGCCACCGACTACGCCGATCGCATAAGGATTGCTGGACGATTCCACGTTGATGACGTGCTGCATCACGTCCATCGAGACGGCCATCTCGGGGCACGCCATCATTTCGAGTCCTGGCAACATTGCTCAACCCTCCTGCCCCTGGGCGCGCCCAGGATTGAAATCAATACCAGTGATATAGCGCGAGCCTGCATGCGCCTTGATATGCACGACGATATCGATGGTCATCATCAGCAGACGCTTGATGACGTTGAATTCGAGACCCGAACCTTCGTTGGACGCTTTTACCATCAGAGCCAACTGGTCCCAGGTCTGCTCCGGGCTGCCGGCGTGGCAGCTGGTGATTGAACCCGGGTGACCCGAGGCGCAGTTACGGATGAAATAGAACGCTTCATCACCACGCAGCTCGGCCAGGATGATTCGCTCCGGCTTCATACGCAGACAAGCTTCCATGCAGCTCTTGGCCGTCACGTTGCTCGCGCTCTGGCCGCCCTTGGAATACAGCAGATGCACAACGTTGGGCTGGGTCAGAAACAGCTCGCGCGCGTCTTCGATGGTGACCAAACGCTCGCTGTCCGGAATGTGGTTGACCAGCGCCTTCATGAAGGTGGTCTTGCCGCTGCCGGTGGCACCCGAGACGACGATGTTCTTGCGGTACATCACCGCGCGCCTGAAGAATTCAGCGTATTCGCGGGAATGCCGCAATTCCAGCAGCTCGCGATCCTGCTCGCTGACCCCACCATCCTGCTCGAGAATCTGGTTGAAGAAACCATCCTCGTGATACTGGGTGAGCGACTTGGTGTGCTTGGACGGCAGACGGATCGTGATTGATACCTTCCCAGCATCGCAGGCAGGCGGAATCACGAACTGCGCGCGCTGCCCGGTCGGGAACGTCAGGGACACCACCGGATCGGCATCGGTTATGCGCTGACCGGTGTTGCTCTCGTTGACCACCGCGGTGCAGAACTGCCGGGCCCGTTCGAACGTCAGGCCCGGCACATCCACGCACTGCCACCCTGCCCGCGTCTCCAGATACAACTCACCCGGACGGTTGATGCAGATTTCCGTCACTTCGGGTGAAGTCATGTACTCGGCGATGCCCAGCACTTCGTACTGATAGCGCAGGAAATCGCTGGAGACGAGGGCGAGAGGTGACACTTCGGCGTCCATGATCGTTCTTGGTTACCGGCGGGGGTTCAGTACGTTGGTGAAATCCACGTCTTTTGCGACGTAGACATTGATGATCGTGCCTTGGTTGATGGTGACCGTCGGCGGTCGACGGCCGCTGCTGAGCGCTTCGTTGGCCAGTCGCTCCATGGTGCGTGCGGTCGAGCTTTCATAGGGCGACTGGATCGTCATGCCGTTGTTGGCAACGGTGGTTGTCTCAGGCCCGTGCTCGGCCGCAGCGTACTTGAAGGCATCCGCGATCAGGCTGATCATCAGCGCCGAAGCAATGCGGCTGCCCCAGTGCGCGCTGTACTGACCCGGGTGACCAGCGCCACCCAAGCCGTCGACACCTGGGCTGGACATCGCCACGTCAATGCCATTCGGGGTGGTGATGCGATCCCAGATGACCTCAACGCGCTTGCCCGCTGGACCACCGCCGTAGGCACCGTAGATCTTCGAGCCCTTGGGCAGCAGCAGGCTACGGCCATTGATCGAATAAACGGGCTCAGTCAGCAGGCAGGACGTATATCCGGCCAAGTCGGTGATGATGCGGGTTTCCAGCACGCAGCGCAGATAGGTGCCACGCACCAGCAGCGCGTCAGGACTCTGGATGTACGTTGCGCTGGAAACATCATCGACATCCGGGCCTCTACGGACCCTGGAGGGCGCGCCGGTGCCGTTCTGCCCCTGCAGATTGGCGATCATCGCGCGCTGATATTCGCTCATGCCGCCACCAGCGGCGCCCTGCCCCTGTGCGTCACCCGCACCGGCACCCCCCGATGAACCGATGCGACGATCCAGCAGCGACGGGCCACGCTCGATTGGCCGCTCCTCACGATCATCACGCGGCGGCATGAAGCTCGAATTGCGGGAGGCGGCGGGAGGCGGCGGCAGTGCCGGCAACATCGGGATCGGCTCGGCAGCGGCCACCGCTTCGGACGGCGGTGCCGGAGCAACGTTCGGCAACTGCGGGGTACTTGCGCGCGCCACTTCCTTCGGCTTTGACACATCCTCTTTGTTGTCCTGCCCCTTGCGGAACAGCAGAAGGCCCATTGCCACCAGCAACACCACGATGCCGCCGAGGAACAGCAACGCCTTACGGTTCAAGCGCTGCTCTTCAGCAGAGCGCAGTTGCGGCGCACTGGCGTCCAGATCCGGCGCGGCGCCGGACCGGGCGTTGCCGAAATAGGGGTTGGCAGGTGCTTCAGGTGCAGCGCCGGGAGCGCTGCCATACGGACTATTGCTCTCGCCCTGCCCGTTGTTCGGATCGTTTCCGGGAGTGTTCTGCTGGCTCATTTCTTCACGTTCCTTCGCAGACCAACGACGTAATCGCCGTGGCGGATGACCAGGTACGGGTAGGTCCCGTGGACGATCAAGGTATTGCCTTCAACGGTGGTATTGACCACGAAGTCCTCACCGTACTCCTTCTCACGACCGAACACGGCCGGGAAGATACCCGTCTTGTATTCGGGAGAATTCGGCAGTTTCAGATAGGTGAAGCTGCCATCGTCGTAGGCGTTGACCGGAATCAGCCACCCCATCTTCTTCGCCTTGCTGGTCGAATAGGAGTAGTTGAAGTTGTACTGGCGATCCTTGGCCAGTTCGGTGCTGAGCAACGGCTGCGCTTCTTCCTCCACTGCCTCCTGCGCAACACCAAACACGGTGTCGTTCGGATAGATGAAGGCGATCTTGTACTGCACGCCAGAACGGCGGGCCTGTTCGAGCTGACGCCAGTCGGTGGCAACAACCTTCAACTCGAAGATGTACGAGTGGGTCGCAGTCCGCACCATCATGTTGGTGTCGACGTCGACGTTCTTCGGCTTGATATAGAACACGTTCTCGCGACGGGTCAGCTCCCAGCCACTGCTGAAACCGGTGCTGTAGTCGAGGATCTTTTCGTTCGGGCTCAGTTCGATCTGGGTGGTCAGACCCAGGCCGGTGCGAACCGGATAGATGCGATCCTTCTCATACTCGTAATGGTCCACCGCCTGTGCCATCGCTGCGGTGGAAAACACCAGCGACAGCAACGACAGCAGCGCCAATGCGCTTCCCCTGACTTTTCGACTACTCATCGGTTGCTTGCTCCATCAGCATTTCCGGTGGAATTGTTCGGTGCCGGCGGCATCGCCGGCTGCCCGGGCATGGCCTGCCCCGGCATCGTCTGACCCGGCATCGTCTGACCCTGCATCGGCTGGCCTTGCACCGGCTGCCCCTGCATCTGTTGCATCTGGCCATTGACCGGTGCCGCCACGGGCTGGCCGGTTGCCGGATCGATCATGGTCGCAGCGGCGGGGTTGTTCGGGTCGTAGATCCCTTGTGCCTGCTGCGCGGCCAACTGCGCCTGCTGCGCGGCCTGCTGTGCCTGGTCCTGCATGGCGCTGTCGTCCGGCACCGGCACGCCACGGGCGTAATCGTTGTCGACGCGATACTCGGTAACCTGGAAGGCCAGCGGATTGAGCACGCGATCCTGCTCGGACAGCGCGAGGTTCTGGTTGTACTCGAAGCGCATCGTCACCAGCTGGTTGTCCAGGTAGGTCGCGGCCCCCGTGCGCTTGTCGAGCAGACTGCGCTGGATGCGCACAGAGGCGCCCCGGAAGCTGCCATTCGCCTGCGCGCCGAGCGGGGTGATGCTGAGGATCTTGACCCGGATCGCCTTGCCGCGCCCGTACATCACGAACGGGTTCTGCGGATTGTTGCCGGCATAACGGAGCTTCATGCTCTGCGCCACCGGATCGCTGGACATCACAAACACCAGCTCCCAGTCGCGCAGGCCCATCACCGCCGAGTCGTACGACTCACGCGCCAGCACATACTGGGCGACGTTGCTGCGATTGACCGCTTCGTTGGTGGTGATCGTCTCACCCTGGAACGTGCCACGCAGCCGCGCAACCGTCGCCGTGCCCGTATAGGCATCGGCCATCACCAGGAACGGCACCTTCTCCTTCAACGGCAGCATGTAGTAGTAGCCACCGGCCAGCGCCAGCGACATCAGCAACGAACCGGTGGCGACCCACCAGGCACGACGCTCGCTGCGCCGGGCCATGTCGGCCACGGTGATCTCGTAGCTGACCGCCTTGGCGACCGACTGCTCGACCTTGGGGCTGTTGCCTGCATCCTTCTTGCGGAACATGGGTTCTTCCGTACTGCTGAAACATCAATGGGCGCGACGCCCCTGCGCCAGGCGCGGGGTGCGGCACGTTCGATGATTTCGACGCGGTCTCAGCTGCCGCTGCTGGCCTCAGGATCCTGGGCCGACGCGGTCGGCGTCGATCCAGCGCTCTGCACGACGATCTGGTTGCCGACGATGGAGACGGAAACGCCCTGCGCTGCATAGGCCGCCGTGAGATCGATCACGGCCTGCTGTGCGTTGGTGGTGTCGATCTCCGACACCGCGCCATACAGGGTGAAATCCGAACTAAGGCGATAATCCAGCGTGCGGCCGGAATCCTTGGCCCAGCGCTCGAGCATGGCCTTCAGCGTGCGATCCATTGGCGACGCCTGATAGACGTAGCTGGAGTACAGCGGAATCTCGGTCGGAGCCGTCGCGAAACGGTTGACCGGCTTCCAGCGTCCCCCGAAGTCGGGTGCGGGCTTGGTAGCACAACCTGCCACCATCAACGCCGCCACTGCGGCGATGGACATTTTTGCAATAAACGCCTGATTCATACGGGCTTCACTTTGACGTACGAAAAAGCAGTCCCGATGTTGGTCCCCTGGTCGTCCGGCACTGCGCGATGCACGCCGGAAACGTAACGAATGCACTGCTTAACAGCACATGGGCACGGTTCCCCTGCAGCTCGAAAGCTGCCAACCAAGTCGCGTGAAGCAACCTCATCCGAGGCCCCTCTCACGCACCCTCACCAACGTCGGAACCATCCCTGTTCCCATGGCTGAAACTCCTGGCCACTCTGAAAGCATGACGAATCACACAGATTCGCAAGCCATGCATAGATTCGCACAACCACACGTCAATTCCATGTCAGACAAATCTGAAATCTACCGACGTATGGCATTTTTTTGACGTGGCGCACTAATTCACTTCCATGAATGCGTGCATCCGTCACACTTTCAAGCCTGCAACTTAGACATCAAGCATCGGCACGTCAACCTTTGGCAGTAGTCGTGACGTGAAATAGCGGTCTTTGTAGTAGCGAATCTTGTCGCATTTGACGGGATGCGGAATGCCTTCGTACAGGAAGACCTCCTTGTCCGGCCCCATCGCCTTGAGCTCCTGCGGCAGCATCAGCGCGCGGCGCTCCTCGGTGAAGCTATGGGTCTTCTCACGCGCGTGGGTGACGTTCTTCTTGCGGATGGTCGTGTAGCCCAGCATGTCCGAATAGTCGTTGGCATCCTGCTGTTCGCGCGGGGCGTACAGGATCTGCAGCGCATGGTTGGTAATGATCGTGCGTGAGACTTCTCGGCCATAGGTGGCATCGAGCTGCGACATGCTCTGGATGATCGGCAGCAGGCGCACGTTGTAACCGGCCATGTAGGACACCGCCGAGGCGATGATTTCGACCTTGCCGATCGAGGTGAATTCGTCCATCAACAACAGGCACTGGTACTTCAGGTCCGGATTGGACTTGGGCAGTTCCTTGGTATTGAGGTTGATCAGCTGGCTGAAGAACAGGTTGATGATCAATCGGCTTTCGGCCAGCTTGTTGGGCTGGATGCCGATGTAGATGGTCATCTTCTTCTTGCGCACGTCGGTGAGCAGGAAGTCGTTGGTGCTGGTGGCCTTGTCCAGTACCGGGTTGATCCAGGGATTCAACGGTTCCTTGAAGGTGCCCAGGATCGAGGCGAAGGTCTCGTCGGCCTGGGACAGCATGTTGGCGAATGCCGAGCGCGCGTTGCTGCTCAGGAATGGACGCTCGGACAGGCCCTTGAGGAACTTCTTCAGGTCGCTGCCATCACCGGAGGACAGGCGGTAGACCGCACCCAGGGTCGGCGTGCCCTGCCCGCCCGGGAAGCCGCTGCTGCGCTCGTCATCCCAGTTCTCGAACAGATACAGGGTGAAGGCGATGAAGGCATTGCGCGCCTGGCTGATCCAGAACTTCTGGTCTTCCGAACCGTCGGGATAGAGCATCGCACCGATGCTCATCAGGTCCGACACCCGGAACGCCGGGTCGTCGGAGACGTAGCTGAGCGGGTTCCAGCGATGGGTACGGCGATCTTCGGCGAACGGGTTGAACAGGTAGATCTCCTGCCCCTGGCTGGCGCGCCAACCACTGGTCAGGTCGAAGTTCTCCTGTTTGATGTCCAGCACCACCAGCGATTCGCCGTACTCCAGCAGGTTCGGGATGACCACGCCGACGCCCTTGCCCGAACGGGTCGGGGCGGCCAGGATGACGAACTGCTGGCCATCCAGCCGCACCAGCTTGCCGCCATGGCTGCCGACCACGATGCTCTGGCCGCTCTTCTTGAACATGCCATGCTTGGCCAGATCGGCGCCGGTGGCAAAGCGCGCGTCACCGTGCAGCGAGCGCTTGTCCTTCTTCAACAGCACGACCAGGCCCACGATGGCCAGCACCAGCAGCGGCAGGCCGAAGCCCAGGTAGCCGGCCCATTTGATCTTGCCCACGAACGGGGCAACCTGCGGCTGGCCGATGGCGTGGAAATACTGGTAATAGGTATTCCAGGTGAGCAGCTTGGTATCCAGACCAAGCAGCAGCAGCGTCAGGTAACCGGAAAGCACGAACCCGAGCAGCAGGGTCGCCAGCGTGATGATGGCGATGAGCAGATACTTCTTACTGGACAACACCCGAATCCTCCATGATGCGCCCCAAGGGCGCGACGGCTTAGCGGCGGCGTCGCTGCGACGCCTTCTTCCGCAGGTTGACTTCATTCTCCAGCCCGGGCTCCACGCCCTCTTCCCGCACCAGTTCCTCAAGGTACCGGCGCGCATCGGCCAATGACATCAGGTCGGTCAGACGCTCCCCACCATCGACGATGACCGCATGGCCGACCACATCGCCGGGAGCGTACACCGGCTCGTGGGTCACCGCTACCAGACGGAAGCGGCCGCGTAGTTCCAGCTGATGGGTGTATTCCTGCATGTCTCATCTCCCTGATGGAATCCAGATGCCATTCCTGCAGCGTCCGATGATGCCTGCATGGCCGTGGTGGCGGCATGCAGACAGTCCGTACGACAATACACGCTTGCACCGGGACACGCTTGCACCGGGGAGATCGCAATGGACTGGGTAGCACGCGCTCGCACGCTGGCGATGGAGGCCCATGCCGGCCAGGTCGACAAGGCAGGACACCCCTACATCGGCCACGTTGGCCGGGTGGCCGCTACCGTGCGCGGCGATGATGACGCCGAGGTGGTGGCCTGGCTGCATGATGTACTTGAGGACTGCCCTGCCTTCGCTGAGCGGGTACAGGCCTTCCCAGACCCGTTGCAGCACGCGGTGCGGTTGCTCAGCAGGACGTCTGCGGCGGATGCCGCCACGTACTACGCGCGGATAGCGGCAGATCCGCTGGCGCTGAAGGTCAAACTGGCCGATATCGCCGACAACGCGGATGAAACGCGCTTGGCATCATTGGATGCCGCCACCGCCGAGCGCCTGCGCGACAAATACCGACAGGCGCTGGCGGCGCTTAGCCAGCATTCCACGCGGGCAGCACCACCCATCGAACACTGATTTACCTCCAGCCTGGCTGATGCCTGCTGCGGTGCAGCAGTACAATGTGGCGCTTCCCCGCCCCTTTGCGCCCCGCATGAGCCCCAATTCCCCTCTGGCCGCTCGGCTGACGCCGCGCCAGCGCACCCTGATCATCCTCGCCCTGTCGTTGGGCGGCTTCGCCATCGGCACCAGTGAGTTCGCCAGCATGGGCCTGATGCTGGAGATCAGCCGTGGCCTTTCGATCAGCGAAACACAGGTCGGCCACCTGATCAGCGCTTACGCCATCGGCGTGGTGGTGGGTGCACCGATCCTGGCCTTCGTCGGCGCCAGCTTCCCGCGCCGCAAGCTGCTGCTGGCGCTGATGGGGTTCTACGCCGTCGGCAATCTGGCCAGCGCGTTGGCACCGAACTACGGGACGATGCTGGTGGCGCGCTTCGTCGCTGGCCTGCCGCATGGCGCCTACTTCGGCGTGGCGATGCTGGTGGCGGCCGCAATCAGCCCGGCCGGCCAGCGCGGGCAAGCGATGTCGCGCGTGCTGCTCGGCCTGTCCGTGGCGATCCTGATCGGCAATCCGCTGACCACCTGGCTGGGCCAGCAGCTGAGCTGGCGCACCGCCTTCGCCCTTGTCAGCGTGCTGGCCATCGCCACGGTGGCGATGATCGCGCGCTTCCTGCTGCCCGACCCCGATGAGGTGCGGACCTCGCCGATGCGCGAGCTGCGCGCGTTCAATACCACCCAGGTGTGGCTGGCGCTGTCGATCGGCGCGGTGGGTTTTGCCGGCATGTTCTGCGTGTTCACCTATCTGGCGCCGACCCTGGTGCAGGTGACCGGCGTGGCCGAATCGTGGATGCCGCTGGCGGTGGGCGTGTTCGGCATCGGCGCGATCATCGGCAACATCGCCGGCGGCTGGCTGGTCGACAAGTTCCACTTCAAGGCCGCTGCGGTGGTGCTGGTGTGGTCGATCGTGATGCTGCTGCTGTACCCGCTGGCCGCCGAGTCGGTGTGGACCATCGGCCCGATGATCATCACCGTGGGCACGATGGGCGCCCTCGCTGCGGTGCTGCAGACCCGCCTGATGGACGTGGCCGGCGAAGCGCAGACCCTGGCCGCCGCCTCCAACCATGCGGCGTTCAACACCGCCAATGCGCTCGGCCCGTGGCTGGGCGGCATGGCGATCAGCGCCGGCTTCAGCCCGGCCACCACCGGTTACGTGGGTGCGGCGACTGCGGTCGGCGGCCTGCTGCTGTGGTGCGTGTCGGTGATGCTGGAGAAGAACCGCAAGGCCGCTGTCGCCGGTAGCCGCTGAGCCTCAGCTTCTCATCGCCTCGTTGATGCCCCACCATTTACGCAGATTGGCCGCAACCGGCGGCCGAGCGTCATGCTCAAGGATGCTCCGTGGCAGTTACTCCCCATAGACGCGAGAAGCTGCTCGATGATCTGCTTTCGCTGGGCCGCAACTGGGCCTTGGCGATCGCCATCGCCGGTGCCGGCGCGGCGGTGCACTACAGCGAATCGGTCTACGAGGCTGGGCTCTGGCGCGGGCTGCTGCCAACGCTGTGTTTCCTCGTCAGCGTGGTCTGGATCGTGCTGAGCATCATCCGCTTCGATCTGACGCTGCAACAGCATTTCGAACGCAAGCGCTCACGCTGGCTCAGCCGCATGCTGTATGTGGTGCTGCTGGGTGCTGGCATCACGGCAGTGTTCTTCGTGATGAAGCTGGCCGGGAACAACCATATCGCCAAGATGTGCGACTCGGTGGCAAACGAACTTGGCAGCCGCATCCATCGCTCTGAGGAGTGCCAGCGGCTGTTCAAGCACCGCGCCGAGTACCGGCGTCGCCTGGAAGCGGCGGACGGCGAGTTCGACTGAGGCGACCACGCTGCGCGTGCGGTAACCACAGTGCAGGCTGACGAACACGCGGCGTAGATCCGCCTTGCTGCAGAGTTGCGCACGCCAGCTCACCACGTGCGACACAGCCCTCATGCACCGCCAGATTTCCCCCACCTGCCACGATGCGATTGCCCTGCGGGCCGGCGCGCTGGGGAGCGTGCTGGGCGTGGTGCTGTTCAAGGTCTTTGCGTTGTCCGCCGCAGCAGCCGGCTCGATGATGACGGTGGGGCTGTGGCTGCTGGGATGCGTGCTGCTGGCGGTCTGGGCGCTGGCGGCCTGCCTGACCTGCCTGGCCCTGAGTCGGCGCGTGTTCGTGCTGATGCTCGCGCTGTCGACGGTGTTCCTGATCTGCATTGCCTGATCGGCTGCGGCCAGCTTCCGAGTATTCCCACAATTGTTATTTAATAACAAGTGCTGCCAGTCGGATTGCGCGTGCGCCGGGTCACGGATTGAATTCGATGGCCAGATCGGCCCCTTTCCGAGACCCTCATGCGCCTCCTGCAGCCCCTGTTCCGCTCCGCCCTCGGGGTTCTCGCACTCGCGTCGATCAGCGCCTGTGCCACCTATGATGATTCGGCCATGCATGCCGCCTGCCAGGAGTCGCCGCATGTGAAGGACCTGCCGCCGGAGGTTGCCGCCCGCGAAAGCCGATGCAGCAAGAGCGTTGAGGTCTGGTCGAGCGAGCGTAAAGGCAGCGACCAGCCGCTGGACCTGAGCGGGAAGAAGAAGGACCTCTGAAAGAGGGCGGCGCAGCCCTGTGCGGGCTGCGCCGGAACTCAGGCAATCGCCTCCCTGCCAACGGGGCACCCCCATTGCCGTACGGCCTGCGCCAGTCCCGTCGCATCGGCACCATCACTGGCCCAGGCGACAATGCCGTCCGGACGAACCAGCAGCGCGGACAGGCCCAGCGAATCGACAGCCGGCTGCTCGATCCACAGGATGCGGGTTCGTTCGATATCCGCCGCCTCTGAGCACGGGATAGCGGCATCGAACACCAGCAGCACCGCCTCCCCTGCGCGCAGCAGTTCACCCATGCGGCGACCATCGGCCAGCAGGAAATCCGGCGCGCTGCGGCCGACCAGCGGATGGGCCTGACCCAGATCCAGCTGCTGGCCCACACCCCACACGCGCTCGGCAAGATACGTGGCGCCATCGCGTGCTTCTGCCAGATCGGCCACGATGGCAGCCAATGCGCGTGAGCCCGCGCCCGGGCGCATCAGTGCGACCTGCGCGCGCGACCACTCCAGCACGCGGGCGCCGATCGGATGGCGTTCGGCCTGATAGGTATCCAACAGCGCTTCATCTGCGTCGCCGCGAACGACGGCGGCGAGCTTCCAGCCAAGATTCATCGCATCCCCCAGGCCCAGGTTCAGCCCCTGCCCGCCCAGCGGTGAATGCACATGCGCGGCATCGCCGGCCAACAGCACGCGGCCACGACGATAGGCGGTGGCTTGCCGTGCGCCGTCGGTCCAGGTGGTGGCCAGGTGCAGTGTGGTGATCGTTGCGTCGCGGCCGGAGATACGGCGCAGCAGCGCCTGTGCCGTATCGCGATCGAGTGGCTGGCGATGGCCTGCGCCGCTGTCGAAATCGGCCAGGGCGATGGTGCCCGGCGGATTGAAATTGCACATGCCCTGCGCGGTGGTGTGACGCCCAGGGCTGAGCACCGTCGGATCTTCCAGCTCAGCGCTGAGCGAGTGGCCAGTGAACTCCGGATCGGTACCGGCGAAGGCAAAGCCGCACTGCTTGCGCACGGTGCTGCGGCCACCGTCGCAGCCGACCAGCCAGCGCCCACTGAAGGTATGCCCACCCGTCCCGACCCGGACCTCGTCGGAACCCAACTGCACGTCCTGCACGCCCGCACCACGCAGGATCACCACGCCCAGCGCCTGCGCGCGCTCGGCCAGCACGGCCTCCAGCGACTGCAGTTCCACCGCCATCTGCGTGCCGACCGGGCTGGGCAGCCGCCAGGGCCAGCGATCGCTGTCGACGTTGTCCAGCGCGAATGGAATGCCGGCGAAGTGCCCACCCAGCCTGCGCGGCTGCGACAACCAATGCGCGGTGCCCGGCGGCGGCGGACCTTTCTCCGGCTTCAGCACCTGGCCGGCAGCGACGGCATCCAGCAGGCCGCGCCGGTCGAGCGCCTCCAGCGTGGGGGCATTCAATCCGCGCAGGCCGAAGGGCAGGCGCTTCAGCGGCGACTCCGGCGAGGCCGCCTGCTCCAGCACCAGCACCGAGCATCCCGCCTGGCCCAGTTCGCAGGCTAGGAACAGCCCAACCGGGCCAGCCCCGGCAATGACGACGTCGTACCGCATTGAAAATCCTCGTGAGCACCGGGTCGGCGCTATGGCGGGGACAATGTTACACTCGGTGTACGTTTCTACAAGTGAACCACCCATGACCCCGCCACCCGGCCGCCGTGAACAACGCAAAGCCGAGACCCGACAGGCGATTTCCGACGTCGCCACCCGGCTGATCATCGAGCGCGGCTTCGAGGCGGTGTCCATGAGCGAGATCGCCGACGCCGCCGGGGTGTCGCGCAAGACGGTGTTCAACTACTTCTCCAGCAAGGAACAGCTGGTGTTCGACCGCGATGAGGAAGCGCGGCAGCTGCTGCGCGAAGGCATGGCCGCGCGCGCATCCATGACGCCTCTGGCTGCCTTCCAGACGCTGGTGCGGGAACTGCTGGACACTGGCCATCCGCTGCTGCGGGTCAATGCCGGTGCAGCGTCGTTCTGGAAAACCGTGGCCCAGAGCGCGGTATTGGTGGCCCATGCGCGGCAGCTGCAGGCGCTGCTGACCGATGACCTGGCACAGTTGATGGCTGAGTCTGCGGGGCGACCCGTCGAGGATGCCGACGCGCGACTGGGTGCATCGATGCTGATGGCGTCGATGGTGACCGCCTACGAACAGGGACTGCGCGTGCTGTCGGACGGCGGCGATCCGCGGCAGGCGATGGTGCCGCTGATCGTGCGCGGCGCCACGGGGACGCTGGTGGCACTGGCCGGTACGCCCTATACGGACCCGTCCTCGTGTCCATAGCGCAATCGGGGGATGGGTACCGGGTCGTCGCAAATGCTAATCTTTCTCATTTGCAGCCACGTCGACAACGCCCATGCCCCATCTCCTGCCCCGCCAGAGCATTCTGTGCCTCACCACGACACTGGCCTTCGCTGCTACAGGCTATGCCGCCGACGCTCCGTCGAGGAGCGTGCAGGAGCTGGACAAGGTGGAGGTGCGCGGCCGCGCTCAGACGCTGTACCGGGTAGATGATGCCGCTGTCGGCACCCGTACCGATACCCCGCTGGAACTCGTGCCGCAGTCCATCCAGGTGCTGCCGCGCGAGCTGATCGACGACCAGGCCGCACGCCAGGTGACCGATCTCTATCGCAGCATCAGCGGCATCAGCTACTTCAGCTATGCCGGGGTGACCCTGCGTGGGTTCCGTCAGGAGAACGTGCTGTATGACGGCCTCCGCGGCGATCCCTATGCGGGCTTCTCGGTACCGCAGTTGTTCAACATCGAGCGGGTGGAGGTGCTGAAGGGGCCGGCCGGCGCGTTGTACGGCGGTGGCGACGCTGGCGGCGTGATCAACTATGTGACCCGCAAGCCGAAGGCCACTGCCGAGCGCCGCGTTGAACTGCAGGTGGGAAACAGGGATTTCCGCGCCGGCTCGATCGAAGGTACCGGTCCGTTGAATGCCACCGGCACGGTGCGCTACCGCGCCGGCCTGTATGGCGACAGCGAACAGGGCGTGCGCTGGAACACCGACAGTGAAAGCGTGATCGGCGATGCCTCGCTGGCCTTCGACGTGGGCGACACCGGCGAGTTGACGCTGCAATTCACTGACATCACCCAGAACCTTGGCGGCAACCGCCTGCGCGGTGTGCCGGTCGATGACAACGGCAATTTCCTGACTGACCGCCGCTGGAACCACAACGAAGCCAGCGATTTCCTGGACATGCGTGCCAAGGTGGCGCTGGCGCAGTACCGCTTCGCGCCGCGCGACGACCTGGACGTGGACGTCGCCGCACGCTGGTTCAGCAACAACGAACACCAGATGTACCACGAGCCGATGGGCCTGATCGACCGCGACCGCGATGGCGTGGCCGAATGGATGACCCGGCAGCTGCGCAACCAGATCCGCGACAACGAGGCGTTCACCGCCAACGCCAATGCGGTGTGGCGGGTAAGCACCGGTCCGGTGGAACACAAGGTGCTGTTCGGTGCGGACGTGTACCGGCTGGATGCGGATTTCACCGCGCAGACCGCCAACAGCGCCGACCTCGCCCGCGGCGCCGGCCCGGTGCGTGGCATTGATCTGTTCAACCCGGTGTACGGCGCCAGTACCTGGCACGACTACAACCTGTCGGCGCTGCCCTGGCGCAGCACCAGCACACGCAGCAAGCGCTATGGCGGGTATCTGCAGGATGAGCTTGCCTTGACCCCGCACTGGCACGTGCTGGCCGGCCTGCGCTGGGATGGGTTCAAGGATGATGACCGCATCGCCGGCAGCAGCGTGGACGGCAACGACATCAGCTGGCGGCTCGGCAGTACCTTCACCGTGCGCGATGGTCTGAACCTGTATGCCAACGTGGCCAGCGGCTTCGTACCGCAGTCAGCAGCAAACCAGAACTCCGCGGCAGGCGGACCGTTCGATGCAGAGCGCAGCAGGCAATGGGAAGTGGGCATGAAATCGCTGCTGGCCGAACGCGTGAGCCTGAACCTGGCGGCCTACCGCATCGACCGCAGCAACATCGTGCAGGCCACTGGCGAGGTCATCAATGGCGTGAACCAGCTGGCGGCGTTGGGCCTGGTGCGCAGCACCGGCATGGAACTGGATCTTCTGGCCGACGTGACCGAGCGCTGGGTGCTGAACCTGACCTACGCCTACAACGATGCGCGGGTGAAAGACGCGGGGCCCAACGGCATCACCAATGCCTCTGGCGACCGCTTCGCCAATGCACCGCGCAACAAGCTGGGCCTGTGGACGCGCTACGATCTGCCCGCGATCCGTTCGGCCGTCGGCTTTGGTGCCGACTACGTGGATGAGCGCATCAGCCTGGATGGCCAACGGGTGAAGCCGTACGCGGTGTTCGATATGAGCTGGAAAACCACGTGGAAGCAGTGGCAGTTCCAGGCCAACATCAAGAACCTGTTCGACAGGGTGTACGCGGCCAGCGGCTTCATCGAGCGCAACGGCCATTTCCCGGGCGAGCCGCGCCGGGTGTATGTGCAGGCCGGTTACACGTTCTGAACTGCGCAACGCTGCCTTGCAGGAGCGGGCCAGGTTCGACCCTGCGCTGTGATGTTGATCCGATGCGCAATCATCCCATCCGCATGGCAGGATTCTCCAGCGCCTGGATGTCGATCTCCTGCTGACGCTGCGTTGCCCGCTGCTGCCGTTCCATGCTGTCCGTCCCCATCTGCCGCAGCGACTGCTCCACCGGTGTCTGCACTGCCACGTCCGTGGGCATCGATGCGCGCAGGTGGGCGGGATCGCCCAGGTCTCCCTGCACCACGAACACGTTGCGGCCAGCGGGGCTGTCCGCCGTCTGCGCACTGAGCAGCACATGGTCGGCACGGTCCAGGTTGTTCTGACGGGCAAGGGCCATCACGCTGGCGGTCAGTCGTTCACTGCTTTCATCCGACGTGCGCCCCGCTCTCGCATCGATGCCGGCGACATGTCCGCTGACCTGTTGCAACAGGCCGTACTCGGCATGCCCCGGGCCAATGTCGGCCAGACGCGTGGGCGACCGCTGGAGATCCGGCAGGCCATCGACCGATGCGGTAAGCGGGCTGCGGGTGATGGTTCGGTACGAATCTTCCGGGTGGAACTGGGTGGCCTTCTGCTGGCGTTCCAGGCGGACTTCGCGGGCATCGTTGAGTTCGGCGATGCGGGCCGGATCGGTGATCTCGCGCAGCGAACTGTGCCCACCGCCGGAGGTGACACTGACCCACTTGCCGTCCTTTTCAAAGTACAACGCGTAGGAATTGAGGCCGCCAATGACGTTGGGGTCAACCGAGGAGCGGCCACCCAGAGCCTGAGTGACTTCATGGAACGTCAGCGTGCCGAGGTACTGGCTACCCTTGCTCAATCCCATCTGGGTGATGGCATCGCGGCTGGTACTTCCCACTCGCGGAAGTCCGGCCCCATCGTTGTCGAGCATGTTGGTCCAGATCTGCTCCAGCTTCTGCGGGCCGCTTTTTTCCAGTGCGGCCTGAAGGAGCACGCGAGGGGTCCAGCAGTTGGGGTCGAGACGATGCTGCTCGAACGCACGGTCGTGCGCGGTCATCACATCCTTGCCGGGCAGGTTCAAGGCAAGATCCGGGCGCTGCTGCTGCGACCAGTACTGCCGCAACACGAGGTCCTGCTTGAGCAGACTCTGTCCGAAGGCTTCCCATTGCCGTTCACTCAACACCGCATTGGGGAAGCGTGAACCATCGTCGTGCTGCGTTCTCGCATGTTCCTGTGCGTAGCTGTTTGCCACCCGCCCGGGCAGGCTGTCGTTGCGCACAACGCCCAACGCAAGCGTTCCATACCCGTCTGCACCGGGAAGTTGCGAAAGATAGTTCCAGTAGAGCTCCCGGTTGCCCGAATCCGCATAGGCAGTGAGGATCCTGATGTCCTTCTGGGTCAGTCCACCCATGACTTACTCCTTGAATTGTCTTCGGATCACCTGGCTTTGGTGCGTGCCAAGGCATCCCGTACCGCGTCTTCCATGCGCTTCCAGTCCTTCAGAAATGCCCGCTTGTAGTTCAAGGTGATCGAGAGCTTGTTCTCGACATCCACGAAATAGTGCGTACATCCTGCTGCCACCGGGTCTTCCAGGTCGATCACCCGATCACCTTCCAGGCGCACGCCATCACCCCGGAATCGGGTGGTCTCGCACTTCAGGAACGAGGTGAGCTGACCATCGTCACCGCGCGCAACGTACCAGTCATCTTCATAGGCCGGGTTGCGAACAGGAGGCTTGCCATAGCGGGCTTCGTAGTCCTTTGAGTAGCGGACCATCTTCTCTTCATCGATGGCATACGGGATCAGTCCCAGTGTCGGTGACCGGGCAATACGCAGGTCCAGGCGTGCCCGTGGATCACCTCGCTCCACCGATCCCTCCTCGGTGAGGGCCTCGTTGGACGACAGTCGGGCAAGCGAAGTTTCGATTGGAATCCTGTCGATGTAGTTCACCGCCACCGCGATCTCCTTGCGGAAATCATTCGTACGGGGGTTGGCCCGTGCGCCCGGTGCGGTTGGCGTCATGTCCGGCCATTCAATGACCAGCGAAACGCCTTCACCCGGCCATGGCGCGATCTGACTGTCCAGATAGTTGGCGGGGATACGGAAGGTGTTCGGCCCCAGCTTCACGTCCACGGGTGCGTTGGTATAGGTATGGCCGTTGAGGGTGCGGCCGGTCTGCGTTGCGCCGGACATGGCAGGATTCCTTTCGTTTTCGGTGGACGGCGCACGTGCGCAGGCACTGGCGCTAACGGCGATTGCGAGTGCGAGTGCCAGGCAGCGCCCGGAGGACATCGGGTGCATCGGGCCATTCCATTGCGGGGTCTGGAGCCACTATAGGCAATGAGAGATCAACGGGACAGGAACGTCATCACTACCCGCCCAGGATCAGATTTTCCCTACACATCTGCACCGTCTTGTCGGAGGCAGCCTTCAACGCCACTGCAGATCGACGTGGCATCGCGGGCAGGAGTGGTAGGCAGATGATGGACGGACCACGAGTGCGCCAACAATGCCGATCAGAATCGATAGAACGAGCATCCCCAGCACGCCCATCAGTACGAAACCGAATACCCCGCCAAGCAGCGCCAGAAGCATAAAGGCCCACCCGGAGCCAGACCAATGCCTGCGGCCATCGCTGATGGCCATCTGGCCGCGGTATCCGCAGGCAAGGCAGATTGCCGATGTTGTGCTGCCACGCGGCGTTGGCCGCGAAGACGGCTTCATACGCTACTCCGACCCACGATGCTACAAATAATGTAGCATACGAAATGTGGGGCGATTGCCATCCTGTAGACCGTTACAGGATGCGCCCAGGCGGGTAATGTCCCCCACACCTCTCCGCGACCAGTTCACCAAGCGCCTCAAAGAAGCGCGCTTGGCGATGGGTATTTCCCAGCGCGAGCTGGGCCGGCGCATTGGCTTGTCTGAGGACGTGGTGTCCAGCCGGGTGACACGTTACGAACAAGGCACGTCGGAGCCGGACTTTGCCACTGCCGGCAAGATGGCTGCCGAACTGGGCGTCCCTCTCGCCTATCTATTGGCCGATAGCGATGTACTGGCCAATGTCATTCTCGCCGCCGCCAGGATGCCGCACGCAGAACAGCGACGCCTGGCCGCTGAGTTGAAAGAGCGCGCGAAGCGGTCGAGCGGCGCAGAGCAAGCAGAAAGCGACAGCGAGTAGCACGGCGCTTGAACCGCAGGCATGGGGACGGAAGTCCCCACCCTGCCCGTTGCGGCGCACCAGTGAATCAAGGGTCAAGACAGCGCTCTACTTGGAGCGACAGCGCCTCGCAGGCGTCAAACAGACCGTCGACCAACGCCGCCGACGGATAGAAGCCCGGCTCATCGTTCTCCCGGGCCACATGTGCGGCGTGCAACATGGCAGTTAGCGCGGTGATGCCCGAGGCGCTACGGGTCGCCAAGGCCAGGTCGAATGCGCGGCCGGGTGTTAGGCGAGTATCGGCCCAAGGCTTGCCATCAGCACAGTGGTCTTTGCCATGGCCTTGCAGGAAAGTGAAGAACGCCGAGGGAGGCGCGGACTCGGCGGCATCGCTGAGTGCGTCCTCCATCTTTTCGGCGAGAGCATTGGGAAGATCGCGCACGGCATCGCCGAGCAGCGCGTGCAGACGGGGATAGTCGGGAAGCAGGTCAGGCATGGCAGCAACCTCGCGGTGTGGCCACCTGCAGATGCAAGGTGGCGGACGGTGCGGGTTGGCGTGCCGGATACATGACGCAAGAAGCCGACGGATCAAAGATCCCCACGCACCGTCCGCCATGAACTGGCAGGGCGTGCATTGTCGCGCATCATGTAAGTTCGAGACGCCAATCCCGGCCAAGGCGAGTGCCTTGGCGCAACCATCGTCCACGCGTTCTTTCAGCAGATCGAGGGGGAAATGCGTCGGAAAGTGGCATCAAGACTGGGACGAGAGCGCATTGATCCCAAAACGTGAACATCAACACCAATGCATTGTGCGGCCCGGAAGATTTCGTCAACGCCATAGGCCGCATGATGCTCCGCGGCTGTCGCTCCTGCTACTCATACGAGTAGATTCCGACAGCCATTGATCGCAGCTTACCTTCGCCGGATTCGTGTAAAGTCACGCCGATAGGTGCAACCCGCCGATCAATGGCGATTTTCTCGGGGAAAGAATATGCATTCCACAGCTGCAAAGATCACAATGCGAGCGGCGATGGTCGCTGTTCCGCTGCTGGCCGCAGGTTGTTTCATGCCCACCAAACAACCCGACGCAGCAATGGTCAAGCCGGCACCTGCAGATCGGGTATTTGCACTCCCCGACCAAGGCGCTTCCACCGGGAATGTGGTGGTAACCCGCGACATCGGCGCTGTTGGTAGCAAGTGTGCAATAGGCGTTATGGTCGATGAGCAGATGGCCGCCCATCTCAACACAGCCGAATCGGTCACCTTCGCACTGAAGCCAGGTCGGCACTTGCTGACGGTAACCGGAATTGACGGCCCTGGCCTGTGTTCATTCAATGCCACCAAATCCGCGCTGGCCAGACGCCGTTCGAGCGAGATCTTTGTAGATGCCGATACGACGCGGAGGTACCGGCTATCTTTCCCCGCAGTGGAATCACCGCCTGTGATCGAACCTGCGTTCTGACAACACGGTCTCGTTCCTTCACAAATGCAAACGCCCCTTTCGGGGCGTTTTTGCATTCTTGGCGGAGAGAGTGGGATTCGAACCCACGGAAGGTTTAACCCTTCGCCGGTTTTCAAGACCGGTGCCTTAAACCGCTCGGCCATCTCTCCGTATCGGCCCAGCCTGCTGGCCGGGCACGCATTCTCGCACGGCCGGGCGATTTGCCCAAGACCGTTGTTCCGTCGGGGCGGCGCCTCAGCCCGCGTCCACCGCCAACGCACCCAGCGCACTGGCCTTGATACGCTCCTTGGCCTTCTCGCAGGCGCCACCGCAATCCAGGCGCGAGGCCTCCAGCTGCGGCGGCAGGTGTTCGGCCAGGAAGTCGATGAATACCCGCACCGCCGGCAGCAGGCCGCGACGCGAGGCGAACACGGCATGGCACACGCCCTGGGGCAGCGACCAGTCCGGCAGCACCACTTCCAGCTCGCCGTTGCGCACGGCATCGGCGCAGACGGTTTCCGGCAGCATGGTGATGCCGAAGCCGTCCTTCACCATGCTCTGCAGCAGCGGGAAGTCGAAACCGGCCACGCGCGGCTGCAGGTCCACCCGGCGCACCGCGCCTTCCGGCCCATGCAGCTCCCAGCGCTGGCGCGCTTCGTCTTCGCTGATGCTGAGGGTTACGTGGTTGGCCAGCTCTTCCGGGTCCTTCGGGCGACCGGCGCGGTCCAGGTACTTCGGGCTGGCCACCAGCAGTTCCTGCACCTGGCCGAAGCTGCGCATCACCAAGCTGCCGTCGTCGTCCAGCCGCGAACGCACGCGCAGGGCGACGTCGTAGCCCTCGTTGATGATGTCGACACGGCGGTTGCTGATGTTCAGCTGCAGCCGCACCTTCGGGTACTGCTCGAGGAACTTGGGCAGCAGCTTGGGCAGCTGCATCTGCGCCAGCGATACCGGCACGCTGGCGCGCACCAGGCCGCGTGGCTCGGCGCTGAGGCGGTCCACCACCTCGCGCGCGGCCTGCGCCTCGGCCAGCATGGTCTGGGCGTGGCGGTGCACGCTGGTACCGACGTCGGTGACAGCAAAACGCCGCGTGGAGCGCTGCAGCAGGCGCACGCCCAGGTCGGTTTCCAGCTGGCTGATGCGGCGGCTCAGGCGCGACTTGGGGATGCCCAGTGCGCGCTCGGCGGCGGCGAAACCGCCGTGGTCGACCACCATCGCGAAGTAGTACAGATCATTCAGGTCATGCATACCCGAGTTCCATTGATAGAACAATACGTGGCATTCAACCACCTTTATCCCGTCGACGCAACAACCTATCGTTCTCTCCGTCGGCGGCAAGCCCGCCACCTCTCCCGAACATAGGTACTGCCATGAAGCTTCTGCACATCGACGCCAGCGTGCTTGGCGACAACTCCGTCTCCCGCCACCTGACCGCCGCCGTGGTGGCCCAGTTCAAGCAGCAGATCGACGGCCTGCAGGTTGATTATCGCGATCTTGACGCCAATCCGGTACCGCATCTGCGCAGCGGTTCGCTGGCCAAGACCGATGCCGCCGAGGCTGCCGATGCTGAACAGGTGCTCGAGCAGTTCCTGGCTGCCGACATCGTGGTGATCGGCGCGCCGATGTACAACTTCAGCGTGCCCTCCACCCTGAAGGCCTGGATCGACCGCGTGGCGGTGGCCGGGCGCACCTTCAAGTACACCGAGAACGGCCCGGTGGGCCTGGCCGGTGGCAAGCGGGTGATCGTGGTCAGCAGCCGTGGCGGCATCTACACCGATTCGCCGGCCGACTTCCAGGAGCCCTTCCTGCGCCAGACGTTCGCCTTCTGGGGCATCAACGACATCGAGTTCGTGCGTGCCGAGGGCATTGCCTATTCGCCGCAGCACCGCGAAGACGCGATTGCCGGTGCGCTGGCAGCGCTGCCGTCGCATGAGGCGGCGGAAGTGGCGGCGGCGTAATGCGTTCCAGCGTTCGGCGCCTCTCTCCCTCGTCTGGGCGCTGAACGCGGGCCGGGATTCCCTCCCCCATCCCGGCCCACCCTACCCTGGCGGCCCTGCTTTTGCGGGGCCGCTTTTTTTTGTAACCATGGCGCGATGAACTACATCGTGACGGCTGCGCACCGCAGCGAATTTCCGCACCCGATAGCCCTGCACCGTGGGCAGGCACTGGTGGTGGGCGAGCGTTATGAGGGGCCCGAGGGTTGGGAGGACTGGTTTCTGTGCGAGGCCGAGGGGCAGCAGCCGGGATTCGTGCCGGCACCGGTGATCGGTCGCGATGCGCAGGGTGGCGCGTTTGCCACGGAGGACTACTGCGCGCGGGAGCTGGATGTGGACCCGGGGCAGGCGCTGCGCGGGGTACGCACGCTCAATGGATGGGCGTGGTGCGTGCCGGCAGCTGGCGAGGCCGGTTGGGTACCGCTGGAGAAGCTGCGCTTGGTGGGTTGATGGATTGCGTCATCCACGCATGGCGTGGATCTACTGCAAAGCCCGGGCCTTCGGGTACATCGATGCCGCACCGCCTCAGTAGATCCACGCCATGCGTGGATGCAGCACCGCCTCAGTAGATCCACGCCATGCGTGGATGCCACACCGCATCAGTAGATCCACGCCATGCGTGGATGCGGTGCCGACATGGCCGGCACTCATCAAAAGGCCGCCGGGCATGGCCCGGCGCTACCGGCTGATCAGCCGATGGTTTCGATGCCGCCCATGTACGGGCGCAGGGCTTCGGGCACGGTGATGCTGCCGTCGGCGTTCTGGTAGTTCTCCATCACTGCGATCATCGCGCGGCCGACCGCCACGCCCGAGCCGTTCAGGGTGTGCGCCAGCTCCGGCTTGCCGGTGGCCGGGTTGCGCCAGCGGGCCTGCATGCGGCGGGCCTGGAAGTCGCCACAGTTCGAGCAGGAGGAAATCTCGCGGTAGGTCTCCTGCGACGGCAGCCAGACTTCCAGGTCGTAGGTCTTGATGGCCGAGAAGCCCATGTCGCCGGTGCACAGCAGCACCTTGCGGTACGGCAGGCCGAGCTTTTCCAGCACCACTTCGGCGCAGCGGGTCATGCGCTGGTGCTCGGCGTCGCTGTCTTCCGGGCGGCAGATCGAGACCAGCTCGACCTTCTCGAACTGGTGCTGGCGGATCATGCCGCGCACGTCGCGGCCGCCGCTGCCGGCTTCGGAACGGAAGCACAGCGAGTGGGCGGTCATGCGCAGCGGCAGGCGCTCGGCGTCGAGGATCTCGTCGCGGGCGATGTTGGTCAGCGAGATTTCCGAGGTCGAGATCAGGTAACGCTTCTGCTCACCCAGCTGGGTGATGAACATGTCCTCTTCGAACTTGGGCAGCTGGCCGGTGCCGTACAGGCTGTCGGCGTTGACGATCACCGGCACGTTGGTTTCCTGATACTCGTGCTCGCCGCTGTGCAGGTCGAGCATGAACTGGGCCAGGGCACGGTGCAGGCGCGCGATCGGGCCACGCAGCACGGTGAAGCGCGAGCCGGACAGCTTGGCCGCGGTCTCGCCGTCCAGCCACTTGTTGCGCGCGCCCAGTTCGACGTGGTCGAGCACCTTGAAATCGAACTGGCGCGGGGTGCCCCAGCGAGACTGCTCGACGTTCTCGCTCTCGTCGGCGCCGGCCGGCACGTCATCGGCGGGAATGTTCGGGATGCCCATCGAGATCGTGTCGATCTTCTCGCGCAGCACGTCGAGGGCCACTTCCGAGGCCTTCAGCTCATCGGCGAAGGCGGCCACCTCGGCCATGATGGCCGAAACGTCCTCGCCCTTGGCCTTGGCCTGGCCGATGGCCTTGGAGCGGCTGTTGCGCAGGCTCTGCAGTTCCTGGGTCCGCACCTGGATGCGCTTGCGATCGGCCTCCAGTGACTCCAGGGCAGACACGTCGAGCTCGAAGCCGCGGCTGGTGCGCAGGCGTTCGGCGAGGTCGGCGGGCTGGTGGCGGAGCAGGGCTGGATCAAGCATGGCGGGCGTCGTGGTGGGTAACAGGAACGGGATTATCGCCTGTTATACGGAATTCTGCCGCCCGGTTCATTCCGGCCGTGGCAGAATCAAGGCATTCCGTACTGGTCTGGTCCATGTCTGCTCCCCGTCCGTCGCCTGCCAAGTCGTTCACCGTGCATATTCCGCGCAACGCCCTGAAGATCGCCGGCATCGCCTTCGGCGTGGGCATCCTGCTGTTCGTGCTGGTCTGGCTGACCGGTCGCGACAAGGAATTCTTCCGCGCCGATCCGGCCGCGCAGACGCCGCAGGAAACCGCCCAGGTGGAACCGCTGCCCGAGCCGCTGGCCGCAGCGGCGGGTTCCAGCGACATGCCCGACGCCAAGCCGGCCCCGGTGCCGGACGAAGACGATGCGCCGAAGCTGGTGGAAACGGCCCCGCCGCCGCCCCCAGCCACGATTGAACCCGCCCCGGCCGCGCCGGGTACTGCGGCACCGGCAACTGCCAATGCGCAGCCGATGCCGATTGCCGGCCAGTCGCCGCCGCCGGCCTACCCGGCCGCCGCCCTGCGACGCGGCGAAGCCGGCAGCGTGGTGGTGCGCGTGGAGGTGGACGCCACCGGATACCCGAACAACGTGACGGTGATCCAGCGCAGCGGTTCGCGTGAACTGGACCGTGCGGCAACGGATGCGGTGCGTCGCTGGCGCTTCAGCCCGGCAGTGAGCAATGGGCAGCCGGTGCCCGGCAGCATTGAAGTGCCGTTCGACTTCAAGCCGCAGTAACTGAACGTTTCCCCGCAGAAAAGCTGAACCTTGCAGGTTGCGTTGACGCAATGCTGACACGCTGCGACGCCGCCTCGCGCAACACTCTGGGCGTCGTTACTGACGTGAGGAGTTTGCGATGACTGCCACCACCCACGAAAACCTTCATTCCCCTCAGCTGCAGCAGGATGGCGCGCTTGCGCCCCGCTCGGCCTCTCCTTGGCTGTGGCTGGCCCTGATCGTGGCGATGTTCGCCGCCGCTCTGGTCTGGCTGCGTTTCGCCAACCATGACGACGTTGCGCCTGCGCCGGTGAGCGAGCGCATGCTGCCGGCCACTGAAACGCCGGTTGCCACCATGCCTGCCCCCGCTACTCGCCAGGCCGCGCCCGCGCCGAGCGAGCGCAAGGCGGCCCCGGCTGTACGCAACCGTGAGGCGCGTCCGCTGGCCAGCAACAGCAAGCCCAGCTATCCGGCCGCCGCGCTGCGTAGTGGCGTGCAGGGCAGCGTAGTTGCCAGCTTGAACGTGGATACCCGCGGCAACGTGACCAATGCGGCGATCGTGTCGCGCAGCGGTGAACGCAGCCGCGACCTGGACCGTGCCGTGCTGAACACCTTGCAGGGCTGGAAGTTCGAGCCGGCCGTGCAGCAGGGCCGTGCCGTGGCCAGCGTGGTGCGCGTACCGGTGGATTTCCGCACCGAGCGTTGATCGTCGGTAACGCCTGAAATGGAAACGGAGGCTTCGGCCTCCGTTTTTTTCATGCGCAGAAGCATGCCAACCAAGGTTGGCATCTATCAGGCCATGTGATCCGCCAGGCCACGCCCGGCGGATGCGGTGCAGATCAGGACAGGTTGAAGCCGGCGCTGCGGGCCAGTCCGTCGAAGTCCGGGAAGGACGTTGCGACGTTGGCGATGTCGTTGATGCGTACTTCGCCATGGCTGATCTGACCCGCAATGGCGAAGGCCATCGCAATCCGATGATCGCCGTGGCTTTCAATGGTGCCACTGCCCAGCGACACGCCGCCGTGCAGGGTGGCGCCATCCTCGGTCTCGTCCACCTGCATGCCCAGCGCGCGCAGGCCGGTCGCCATCGCCGCCAGACGATCGGATTCCTTGACCCGCAGTTCGGCGGCGCCGGTCACCACGGTCTGCCCTTCAGCAGCGGCAGCAGCGACGAACAGGGCCGGGAACTCGTCGATCATGTCCGGCACCAGCTCCTCGGGAATACGCGCGCCCTTCAGCGGTGCGTAGCGCACCACCAGATCGGCCACCGGCTCGCCGCCCTGCTCTGCCGGATTCTCTTCGGTGATGTCCGCGCCCATCAGGCGCAGCGCGTGCAGTAGGCCGGTACGGCGCGGATTGAGGCCGACCTGCTTCAGGCGCAGCTCGGAGCCAGGAATGATGCTGGCTGCGACCAGGAAGAACGCGGCCGAGGAGAAGTCGGCCGGCACCACGATGTCGGTCGCGCGCAGGCGCTGGCCGCCACGCAGGCGCGCCTTGCCCGGCGAGAACGCGATGTCCACGCCGAACGCGGACAACATGCGCTCGGTGTAGTCGCGGGTCGGATGCGGTTCGGTCACGCTGGTCTCGCCGTGCGCGTAGAGGCCCGCCAGCAGCACGGCGGACTTGATCTGCGCGCTGGCCACCGGCGAGGCAAACTCGATGCCGTGCAGCGTCTGCCCGCCATGCACGTGCAGCGGCGGCGTGCCGTCCGCCTCGGTGTCGATCTTCGCGCCCATCTGTGACAGCGGGCCGGTGACGCGGCGCATCGGGCGCCCGGACAGCGATTCGTCGCCGACCAGCGTGCAGTCGAATGCCTGACCGGCCAGCAGGCCGGCCAGCAGACGCATGCCGGTGCCGGCGTTGCCGCAGTCCAGCGGCGCGCTGGGCGCCTGCAGGCCGTCGATGCCGACGCCATGCACGATGCGCTGCGACGCGCTGGGAGTTTCGATGCGCACGCCCAACTGGCTGAAGATGCGCGCGGTGGCGCGGGTGTCTTCGCCTTCCAGGAAGCCTTCGATATGCGAGGTACCATCGGCCAGCGCGGCGAACATCACCGAGCGGTGCGAGACCGACTTGTCGCCGGGAATGGTCAGGCTGCCCTGCAGGGGCTGCCCCTTGCGGGCGATCCAGTGCTGCGCGTTGCTCATCGTTGAATGGTTCCGTAAACGCCGGGTCGCCGGCGATGCATCAGGGGCGGCGGCCGCAGCCGCCGCAGCAGGGATCAGGGCACGGCCACCGGATAGGAGCCAAGCACCTTGATCTGCGCCGAGTGCGCTTCCAGTTCGGCCAGTGCGGCCTGCATCGGCGCGTCGTCGATGTGGCCGGCCAGATCGATGAAGAAGCCGTACTCCCACTTGCCGTGGTGCGAGGGACGCGACTCGATGCGGTTCATGCTGATGCCATGGCGCGCGAACGGGCTGAGCACATCGAACAGCGCGCCAGGCTTGTCATGGATGAACACCAGCACCGAGGTACGGTCGTGGCCGGAGGTCGGGAAGATGTTGCGGCCCACCACCAGGAAACGGGTGGTGTTGTCGGCATCGTTCTGGATGGGCTTGGTGACGACCTTCTTCAGGCCGTACACGTGGCCGGCGCTTTCGCCACCGATGGCTGCAGCGTCGTCGGCATTGCGCGCACGGCGCGCGCCTTCGGCGTTGCTGGCCACCGGGATCTTCTCGGCCTTGGGCAGGTTGGCGCGCATCCATGCCGAGGTCTGCATGAACGACTGTGGATGGCCGTAGACGCGTTCGATGTCTTCGATGCGGCCACTGCGCGACATCAGGTACTGCTGCACGCGCAGTTCCACTTCGCCGCAGATCTTCAGGTTGGAGGTGAGGAACATGTCCAGGGTGATCTGGATGGTGCCCTGCCCCGAGTTCTCCACCGGCACCACGCCGAAATCGGCGTTGCCCGCTTCCACTTCCTGGAACACTTCTTCGATGCTGGCCATCGGCAGGCCCAGCGCCGAGCGGCCGAAGTGCTTGAGCACGGCCTGCTGGCTGAAGGTGCCTTCCGGGCCGAGGTAGCCGATCTTCAACGGCTCCTGCTGGGCCAGGCAGGCCGACATGATTTCGCGGTAGACATGCACCAGCAGTTCGTCACTGAGCGGGCCTTCGTTGCGGTCCACCACCATGCGCAGCACCTGCGCTTCGCGTTCGGGGCGGTAGTAATCGACGGCGGCGGCGAGCTTGCCCTTGGCCTTGCCGACCTGGTGGGCGAACTGCGCGCGCTCGGCGATCAGGCTCTGGATGTCACGGTCGATCTGGTCGATCTTCGAACGCACATCGGCCAGTGCCAGTGGCGCCAGGGTCGGCACCGCGGTTGCCTTCGACTTGCCCTTGGGCTTGGAGGTGGCGCTGTCCTTGGCCGGTTCGGCCTTCTTCGACGCCTTCTTGCTGGGTTTGCTTGCCATCGGAATTCCTTGTTGCGGGGCGCGCACCCGACGATGCGCGCCGTTCATTGCTCAGCCGTGACGCTGCTGGAAATCGGCCATGAAGGCGACCAGCGCCTCGGCCCCGGCCAGCGGCATGGCGTTGTAGAGCGAAGCACGGATGCCACCGACCACCTTGTGACCCTTCAGCGCGAGCAGGCCGGCAGCCTTGGCATCGGCGACGAAGCGTGCATCGAGATCGGTGCTGGGCAGGAAGAACGGGATGTTCATCCGCGAGCGCGCCGAATGCGCGACCTCATTGCGATAGAAACCGCCGGAAGCATCGATGGCGCCGTACACCAGCGCGGCCTTGGCGGCGTTGCGCTTGGCGAACTCGACCACGCCCCCTTCGGCGAGCATCCATTTGAACACCAGGCCGGCCAGATACCAGTTCCAGGTGGGCGGTGTGTTGAGCATGGAGTCGCGGGCAACGTGCGAGCGGTAATCGAAGATGTCCGCGCGCGGCTGGCCACTGCGCTCCAGCAGGTCGCGACGGATGATCATCACCGCGACGCCGACGGGGCCAAGGTTCTTCTGCGCACCGGCATAGATCACGCCGTAGCGGCGCACATCCAGCGGCTCGCTGGCGATCGACGAGCTGAAATCGGCCACCAGCGGGACGTTGCCGGTCTCGGGCACATCACGGAACTCGACGCCGTGGATGGTCTCGTTGGCGGTGATGTGCACGTAGGCAGCATCGGGTGAAAGCTGCCAGCCGGCGCGCTCGGGCAACTGGCGATAGCCTTCGGCCTCGCTGCTGGCAGCAATGTTGACGTCCAAGTACGGGCTGGCCTGCTTGACCGCGGTCTTGCCCCAGTGGCCGGTGACCACGTAGTCCGCGCGCTGGCCGGGGCTGGCGAAGTTGAGCGGAATCAACGCCTGCTGGGTGGTGGCACCACCGGGCAGGAACAGCACCGCGTAGTCGTCGGGGATGTCGAGCAGGCGACGCAGGTCGGCCTCGGCCTCGGCGGCCACCGACATGAATTCCGGTCCGCGATGGCTCATTTCCACGATGGAGGCACCGCTACCGTGCCAGTCCAGCATTTCCGCCTGCGCCTGGCGCAGGACCGATTCCGGCAACGTCGCAGGGCCGGCACTGAAGTTGAACGCGCGCGTCATGGCACACCTGTGGGGCAAGACCCCTAGTATGCCGCACTGCACCAGCCTTGCGGCCTAGTGGCGCAAGGGAAATTTGGTTGCATCCGTATCCATTGGCCACCCGGCGGCGCATTGGAACGGGGTGTGGGCAATCGCCCGGTAGCGCCGGGCCATGCCCGGCGGATGCGGCTCAGCGCGCGCCGAACCAGAGCAGCAGGCTGAGCACGGCTGCCAGCAGCAACGCACTGCCCAGCAGCCACGGCCAGCGGCGCACCCGGCGTGGGGCCGCAGGCACCACGGGCGCCTGTTCGGCTTCGTCGTTGCCTTCGTCATCGGCCAGCGGCGGGCGACGGCGCGGGTCGTGCGGCACTTCCAGCACGAACCGGTGCTGGCCATCGAACACCACCTGGTCGCCAGCCTGCAGCCAGCAGTGTCGCACGGCAACGCCGTTGACCCGGGTGCCATCGGCACTGCCCAGGTCACGCAGCAATACCCGCTCGCCATGCACTTCCACCCGCGCGTGCTGGTCGGCGAAGGCAGGCTCGTCGATCTCGATGTCGACATCGCTGCCACGGCCGATCACCCGCGTGCGCGACAGGGGGTAGCTGCGGCCGTGATGCAGGCCACCGACACCGCGCAGCAGGCGCTGCTCGTCACCGCTGCCTTCAATGCTGGCGGCCGGCGCCGGCGCCTGCAGCAGGGTGTCGACCTCGCCCTGCAGGACCATTTCCACGCCGTCTACGTACACGGCGTCGCCGGCCCGCAGCAGGGCCATGCGCCGTACCGGGCGACCATTCACATGGATGCCGCGGATACCGTTGCCGACCTGCAGCCAGAGGCCGCGGTCGTCCATGCAGAACTGCGCGAGCAGCAGTGCGCCGTTGCCGGCATCACCGAGGCGCACGCTGCCGTTTGCCTGGCGTACGATGCGCTGCACCCCGGGCCGTAGCGGCTGGTCGGGCTGTTGTTGTTGACTGAAGTGGACTAGCAGGTTCTGCACGCGGCGCAGACTAGCAGGTTGGCCGCTCACGAAGAAGAACCTGCGATGAGCGCTTGGCGTGGGCGCTGTCGATGCGCACAATGCTCGCCCTCTCATTGATCCCCGCCCTGCGCCAGGAGTCTGCATGTCCACCATCGATGTCCGCCACGCCCACAGCCTGCCCGACACCCAGGCACGCGAAGCGATCGAACAGGTTGCCGCCAAGCTGAGTGAACGCTTCGGCCTGAAATCCTCGTGGGCCGCCGATGTGTTGAACTTCTCCGGCAGCGGCGTGGACGGAGCGATCGAACTGCAGCCGGGCGCGGTGCGGGTGACGGCCAAGCTGGGCTTCCTGCTGTCGGCGATGAAGGGCATGGTCGAAAGCGAGATCCAACGCGTGTTGAAGGAAAAGCTGGGCTGAACCTGTGCTGCGGCCATCACGGCCCAGCAACGGCGGCGCGCGCTACTCTCGGGGGTAGGCCCAACTCCCCCGGGAAGTGCGATGAACCGTTACGAGAATGACGACCGCCGCGACGACGATGCCGGCTTCGGCGACCAGGCAGAACGCTTTTCGCGCAAGCTGAGCGATTCGGCACAACAGGTCTGGCTGGCCGGACTTGGCGCCCTGGGGCGCGCGCAGGCAGAAGGAGGCCGCTTCTTCGATGGCCTGGTGAAGGAAGGCGAAGCCTGGGAAGCCCGCCGCCGTGAGCGTAGCGGCGAGCAGGAACCGGGCTGGCGTGACAACGTCGAGCACTCGCTGGACGAAGCGCGCGAGAAGGCCTCTGGAACCTGGGACAAGGTCAACAAGGCGTTCGATGACCAGGTACAGGGCGTGCTCAAGCGCCTGCACGTGCCGACCGCCGATCAGGTGACCGCGCTGGAAGCACGCATCGATGCGCTGACCGCGCGCCTGGCCAAGCTGGAACACCGTGCCTCCGCCGATGTCGATGCCCCCTCACCGGGCAGCCACCAGTCACCGGGCAGCACGCCCTGAACCGCCTTTGTTGCAACGCAATAAATTTTCGTTGACAATCGCGTAGAACCCGCCAATCGCTTCGGCTGCCGTTTGTTCCCTCCCCTCACGGCTTCAGGATTGGCGGGTTTTTCGTGTCTGGCGCGTGCGGATCTGCGGGCTGCATCACGCTTGCTGTCGGGGTCACCCTGACGCAATCAACCGGTCGGCCCTTTACACTGTGGGCTTCCGTTTTCGCCCCTTCCGTCGTCGCCCTGCATGCTTCCCTGGATTCTGGCCCTGCTGTCGGCCTTGCTTACCTGCACCCTGGCCACCGTCTATCTCTGGTGGTTCAAGCGCCGACGTACCGAAATGCAACTGGGCCTGCAGGCCCTGGCTGGCATGCACTGGCGCGAGTTTTCCACCCTGATCAAGCGCATGCTGCGCGAGCAGCGCGGCCTGCGTGAACTGCAGGACCCAAGCGAGGAAAGCCGCGAGCCGAGCAGCGATTTCCTGCTCAGCGACGGCCCGAACACCTGGCGGGTGTCGTGCAAGCACGGCCTGGCCTATCGCATCGGCACCGCTGCGGTGAACGAACTGGGCGCTGCCGCGCGACTGGCGGGCGCCAAGGGCGGCATGCTGATCACCGAAGGCCGGGTTGAGCGCGATGGTCTTGGCGCTGCGGAGAAGCAGGCGGTGGAAGTGATCGATGGTCCGCGCCTGTGGCCGCTGCTGCAGCCCTACCTGCCGGCCGATGTTGACACCCGCGTGCGCGCGATCGCCCGCCATGAAGCGCTGCGCCGCATCGCCATCGCTGCGCTGGCTTCAGTGACGCTGGGCCTGCTGGTTGGGCTTGGCCTGCAGGGCCTGCGTAGCGAACAAGCGGATCCGACTCCGGCACCCGCCGTCGCGCCTGTCGCGCCCCCGGCCGCACAGCCTTTGCCGACGCCCACCGCGCCGGACAAGGTTGCGGATGCACCTGGTCAGGCGGCTGCCGCACCCGCGCCGGCGCCGCGGAGCGCCGACGACGCGCGCAGCAATCCCAACCCCGACGCTGCCACGCTGGACCGCTACCAGGCCGAACTGGCCCGCGCGCTGGCCGGGCAATCCGGCATCGCCAGCGGCGTCTGGCTGACCCGGCAGACACTGGCGATCAACCGCACCGGCGAACTGGAAACAGTGTGGCCTCGCGTGTGCCAGGAAGTGCTTCGCTACCCTGCCCTGCGCAACGTGCGCGTGCAGCTCAACGCCCGCCCCGGCGTGGATGAGCCGGTGCGCTGGCGGCAGTGCGCGACGTATTGATCAGGCAGCATCCACGCATGGCGTGGATCTACCCGGGGTTCTCGCGCACCGCGTAATCCAAACCGGGATTCAGTAGATCCACGCCGGGCGTGTCTTCGCCCCTATCGCGCTCCGGGCGCGAAGCGGGCAACCAGATCCCAGGCATCCCCCAGGAACATCTGACGCACGCGGGTGATCGGCTGTTCGCCGCGCCAGGTCAGACGCTCGATCACCAGGCAGGCGGTACCGGGTTTCACGTCCAGCAGCTTGGCGGTGGGCGCGTCGGCACCCCAGGCGCTGATGCGGTGCTGGGCGCGTGTCCACGACACGTTCTGCAGCAGCCAGCTGCCCGGCGCGGTGGTGCCAAAGTCCACCTCCAGCACCTCGGGAACGCCGACCGGGCTGATCAGGCGATGCTCCAGCGCCAGCGGCCGGCCATCGGCCAGATGCAGGCAGCGCATCGCCAGCAGCTGTTCACTGCCCGCCAGTTCGACTTCACCGGCATTTGCTGCCTCGGCCAGGCGCAGTTCGCGCTGCAGCAGGCGGTAGCCGTACTGATGCCCGCGCGAGCCGACCTCCATGGCGATGTCCGGGATCTCCAGCGCCACCTGCTCCAGGTGCGGTGGCTGCCGGGCCACGAACGAACCCGCCCGGCGGCGGCGCTCGATCATGCCGCTCTCGGCCAGCGCGGTCAGCACCTTGTTCACCGTCATCCGCGAGCAACCGTACTGCTCCATCAGCTCGTGCTCGTACGGAATACGGAAGCCCGGCGCCCACTCCCCGCTGAGGATGCGGCTTTCCAGATCGCTGCGGATGCGCTGGTTGAGCGTGGCGGACTTGCTGGCCTTCACGTAGTGGGGTCTCGATGGTGGGAGGCGATCAGCCCAGCACGCCACGCAGGGCAGCGGCGAAGGCGGTGGTGATGGCCTCCCGCTGCAGGTGGCGGCCCTCGGCCACGCACTGGCGGCCATGGCGCCAGACCGATCGCAGCGCGCCATTACGTGCGGCGAACACCCAGCTGTCAAGCCATGCGTCACCCTGTCGCGCCTGCAGCGCGGGGTGCGCGGCATCCAGTTCAACCATGTCTGCGCTGGCGCCCACCTGCAGGCCAGCAGCCACGCCCAGCGCCTGTGCACCGCCCTGCAGTGCCCCATCAAACAGGAAGCGCCCGGTGCTGCGGCCGGCATCGGGGGCCAGTACGTTGCGACCCCGCAGGATCAGGCGCTGGCCGTATTCCAGCAGGCGCAGCTCTTCTGCGGCATCGATCAGCACGTTGGAATCGGAGCCGACACCGAAGCGCCCGCCCTCGCGCGCGAAGGCCTGCATCGGGAACAGCCCGTCGCCCAGATTGGCCTCGGTGATCGGACACAGACCGGCCACGGCCTTGCTGGCGACCATCTGCGCACGCTCGTCGTCGGTGATGTGGGTGGCGTGTACCAGGCACCAACGCGCATCGACCGGGGCATGTTCGTACAGCCACTGCACCGGGCGCATGCCGCTCCATGCCAGGCAGGCCGCGACCTCGCGCACCTGCTCGGCGATATGGATGTGTACCGGGCCATCAGTCAGCGGCAGCAGCGCGCTCAGCTCGTCGCCGGTCACCGCGCGCAGGCTGTGCGGGGCGATGCCGAGCACCGCATCGGGCAGCGTGGCCAGCGCGGTACGGGCGCCTTCGAGCAGCTGCGCGAACCCGTCCACGTCATGGATGAGGCGGCGCTGTGCCGGGTTCGGCGGCGCGCCACCGAAATCGGCGTGGGCATAGAACACCGGCAGCAACGTCAGGCCGATGCCGGTCTGCTCGGCTGCAGCAGCAATCTGCACGCTCATCTCGGCGCGATTGGCGTAGGGGCGGCCATCGGCATCGTGGTGCAGGTAGTGGAATTCGCCGACGCGGGTGAAGCCGCTTTCCAGCATCTCCATGTAGGCCTGGGCGGCGATGGCCTGCACTGCGTCCGGACGCAGATGGGCCAGGAAGCGGTACATCAGTTCGCGCCAGCTCCAGAAGCTGTCGCCGTCGCCGCCACCAATCTCGGTCAGCCCCGCCATGCCCCGCTGGAAGGCGTGGCTGTGCAGGTTCGGCAGGCCCGGCACCAGGATGTCCACGCGGGTGTCGCCCTGCTGCGCAGCCTGCCCACGCGTGACCGCGGCGATGCGCCCTTCCTGCACCTGCAGGCGGACATCGGCGGCCCAGCCGTCGGCCAACAGGGCATGGGCGGCATGGAAGGAGTGCGGGGAACGCGAATCGGACATGGCTGGACAACCCGAATTGGACGCCTATATTGTATAGACATATAAGCACAGCCGCGTTGTGGATGCCATGCACGTCGATACCCTCTGGTCCAACGTCCACCTGATGACCCTCGATGGCGAGGGGCTGGGTGTCCTGCACGATGCAGTACTGGCCGCCACCGATGGCCGCATCGTGCATGTCGGCCCCGCCGGCAGCGATGCCCACCTGCAGCCGACCACCCGCATCGACGGCGAAGGCCGCTGGATGTCGCCGGGCCTGATCGACTGCCACACCCACCTGGTCTACGCCGGCAACCGCGCCAACGAATTCGAGCAGCGCCTGCAGGGTGTGAGCTATGCCGAGATCGCCCGTGCCGGCGGCGGCATTGTCTCCACCGTACGCGCCACCCGCGCCGCCTCGCCAGAGCAGTTGGCACGCGAGAGCCGCCCTCGCCTGCTGGCGATGCGTGCCGAAGGCGTGACCACCATCGAAATCAAATCCGGCTACGGCCTGACCCTGCAGGACGAGCGCAAGCAGCTGCAGGTGGCCCGCGCGCTGGGCGAAGAATGCCGGGTAAACGTAGTGCCGACCTTCCTGGGGGCGCACGCGGTGCCGCCGGGCCGCGAGGCGCAGGAATACACCGACGAGGTGTGCGAGGTGATGATCCCCGCCATCGCTGCCGAAGGCCTGGCCGAAGCCGTGGACATCTTCTGCGAGAACATTGCGTTCTCGCCGGCACAGGCACGCCAGGTCTTCGAAACCGCGCGCGCGCACGGGCTGGCGATCAAGATCCACGCCGAACAGCTGAGCAACCAGCATGGCGCCGAACTGGCGGCCGGTTTCGGTGCGCTGTCGGCCGACCATATCGAACACCTGGACGACGCCGGCATTGCCGCGATGGCCGCCGCCGGCACCGTCGCCGTGCTGCTGCCCGGCGCGTTCTATTTCACCCGCGATACCACCCTGCCGCCGATCGCTGCGCTGCGCGCGGCCGGCGTACCGCTGGCGCTGGCCACCGACAGCAACCCGGGCACCTCGCCGCTGACCAGCCCGCTGCTGGCGATGAACATGGGCGCCACCCTGTTCCGCCTGACCGTGGACGAATGCATCGCCGGCTTCACCCGTGAAGCGGCACGCGCGCTGGGCCATGGCGAGCGCATCGGCCGCCTGGCCGTCGGCATGGACTGCGACCTGGCGATCTGGGACATCGACGCGCCCGCCGACCTGGTCTATCGCATTGGATTCAACCCGCTGCACGCGCGCGTGATGCGCGGACAGCCCGACCTGCCTGCCTCCTGGAGCAACACATGAGCAACACCCTGGTTCTTCGCCCCGGCCATGTCACCCTCGCCCAGTGGCGGCAGGCGTATCGCGGTGCGCCGCTGTCGCTCGACCCGGCGGCATTGCCGGCGGTGCGCGCCAGCGCTGCAACGGTGGCTGCCATCGTCGCCAAGGGCGCACCGGTGTATGGCATCAACACCGGTTTCGGCAAGCTGGCCAGCGTGCGCATCGAGCGCGAGGACTTGGCCACCCTGCAGCGGAACATCGTGCTTTCGCATGCCGCGGGCGTGGGCGAGCCGATGCCGGTGAATGTGGTGCGACTGATGATGGCGCTGAAGCTGGTCAGCCTGGCCCAGGGTGCTTCCGGCGTGCGCGAGGAAACGCTGCTGCTGCTGGAAGCCATGCTGGTGAAAGGCGTGCTGCCGGTGGTGCCGGCGCAGGGCTCGGTCGGTGCTTCGGGCGACCTGGCGCCGCTCTCGCACCTGGCCAGCGTGATGATCGGCGTCGGCGAGGCCTTCGTCGGCAATGAGCGCCTGCCTGCCGTGGACGCACTGGCACGCGCCGGCCTGCAGCCGGTGGAACTGGGCGCGAAGGAAGGCCTGGCCCTGCTCAACGGCACCCAGTTCTCCACCGCGTACGCACTGGCCGGCTTGTTTGAAATCGAAACCGTGTTCCAGGCCGCGCTGGTCACCGGCGCGCTGTCGGTGGAAGCAGCCAAGGGCTCGGATACGCCGTTCGATCCGCGCATCCATGCCCTTCGCGGCCAGCGCGGGCAGATCGCCACCGCCGCCACCCTGCGTAGGCTGATGCAGGACTCGGGTATCCGCGAATCGCACCGCGACAACGACGTGCGCGTGCAGGATCCCTACTGCCTGCGCTGCCAGCCGCAGGTGATGGGCGCGGCGCTGGACATCCTGCGCCAGGCCGCGACCACGCTGGAAATCGAAGCCAACGGCGTGTCCGACAATCCGCTGGTGTTTACCGAAACCGGTGAGGCGCTGTCCGGCGGCAACTTCCACGCCGAGCCGGTGGCCTTTGCCGCCGACATGCTGGCGATGGCGGTGTGCGAGATCGGCTCGATCAGCGAGCGCCGCCTGGCGATGCTGGTCGACCCGGCGCTGTCCGGCCTGCCAGCCTTCCTGACCCCGCGCCCCGGGTTGAATTCCGGCTTCATGATTCCGCAGGTGACTGCCGCTGCGCTGGTCTCGGAGAACAAGCAGCGCGCCTATCCGGCCAGTGTCGATTCGATCCCGACCTCGGCCAACCAGGAAGACCATGTGTCGATGGCCGCGCACGGCGCACGCCGCCTGATGCAGATGGCCGAGAACGCGGCCAACGTGATCGGCATCGAGCTGCTGGCCGCCGCGCAGGGCTGCGACTTCCATGCGCCGCTGCGCTCCAGCGCCGCGCTGGAAAACGTGCGCGCCACGCTGCGCGCACAGGTGCCGACGCTGGAAGAAGATCGCTACTTCCACCCGGACATGGTGATCGCGACCGATCTGGTCCGCAGCGGCGCACTGGCCGAGGGCCTGGTAGAGCTGCTGCCCACGGTGGAACCGCAGGCATGAGCGGCCATCCCGATTGGCTGACCGTGCACGAGGGCGATGCCCCGCTGATCGTCAGCTTCCCGCACACCGGCAGCGAACTGCCGCATGACCTGATCGGCGATTTCCATTCGCCGTGGTTGGCGCGTCGCGATGCAGACTGGTGGGTGCATGAGCTGTACGACTTCGCACGCGGCATGGGCGCGACCACCGTGCGCTCGGCCATCTCGCGCTCGGTGATCGATCTCAACCGCGATCCCAGCGGCGTGTCGTTGTACCCGGGCCAGAACACCACCGGCCTGTGCCCGCTGACCACCTTCGACAACCAGCCGCTGTACCACGCAGGTCGCGAACCGGACGACGCAGAAATTGCCCGGCGCCGCGACACCTATTTCGCGCCGTACCACGACGCCCTCGCCAAGCAGATCGCACGCCTGCGTGCACGCCACGGCACCGTGGTGGTGTACGACGCGCATTCGATCCGCTCGCACATCCCGCATCTGTTCGATGGCGAGCTGCCGCAGTTCAACCTCGGCACTGCCGGGCCGTCCGGTGCACCGGACACGTCGTGCGACAACGCGTTGAGCGATGTGGTGGAAAACCTGCTGAAGATCAGCGGCATGAGCCAAGTGCGCAATGGCCGCTTCAAGGGCGGCTGGATCACCCGCCACTACAGCAGCATCGCCGGTGGCGTGCACAGCCTGCAGATGGAACTGGCCTGCCGCGGTTACATGCACGAGCCGCTACCCGACCAGGTGGACGAGCACAGCTGGCCCACCCCACTCGACCCCGACCACGCCGCACCGCTGCGCCACACCCTGGCGCAGGTGCTCAACGCCTGCCTTGAATTCGCTACGAACCGGAGCGCCGCATGACCCGCAACGACCCGTCCCGCACCATCGCCGCCCCGACCGGCACCACGCTCAACGCAAAGAGCTGGCTGACCGAAGCGCCGCTGCGCATGCTGATGAACAACCTGCACCCGGACGTGGCCGAGCGGCCGCAGGAGCTGGTGGTATACGGCGGCATCGGCCGTGCCGCACGCGACTGGGAGAGCTTCGATGCCATCGTCGAAACCCTCAAGCGCCTGGACGACGACCAGACCCTGCTGGTGCAGTCGGGCAAGCCGGTGGGCGTGTTCCGCACCCATGCCGATGCACCGCGCGTGCTGATCGCCAATTCCAACCTGGTACCACGCTGGGCCAACTGGGACCACTTCAACGAGCTGGATAAGAAAGGGCTGGCGATGTATGGCCAGATGACGGCCGGCAGCTGGATCTACATCGGCGCGCAGGGCATCGTGCAGGGCACCTACGAAACCTTCGTGGAAATGGGCCGCCAGCACTACAACGGCAGCCTGGCCGGCAAGTGGCTGTTCACCGGCGGGCTGGGTGGCATGGGTGGCGCGCAGCCGCTGGCCGCGGTGATGGCCGGCGCCTCGTGCCTGGCGGTGGAATGCCGCAAGAGCAGCATCGAAATGCGCTTGCGTACCGGCTACCTGGATACCTGGACCGACGATCTGAATGAGGCGCTGCGCCTGATCGAAGAATCGTGCACCGCCAAAAAGCCGCTGTCGGTCGGCCTGCTCGGCAATGTTGCCGACGTGCTGGACGAACTGCTGATCCGCGGCGTGAAGCCGGACCTGCTGACCGACCAGACTTCCGCGCACGACCCGGTCAACGGCTACCTGCCGCAGGGCTGGACGGTGGAAGAATGGGATGCCAAGCGCGTAACCGCACCGAAGGAAGTGGAAAAGGCCGCGCGTGCGTCGATGGCCAACCACATCCGCGCCATGCTCGGTTTCCACTCACTGGGCGTGCCGACCGTGGACTACGGCAACAACCTGCGGCAGATGGCGCTGGAAGAAGGTGTCGAGGATGCGTTCGATTTCCCGGGTTTCGTGCCGGCCTACATCCGGCCGCTGTTCTGCCGTGGCATCGGCCCGTTCCGTTGGGCGGCGCTGAGCGGCGACCCGGAAGACATCGCCAAGACCGATGCCAAGGTGAAGGAGCTGATTCCGGACAACCCGCACCTGCACCGCTGGCTGGACATGGCCGCCGAGAAGATCAAGTTCCAGGGCCTGCCGGCGCGCATCTGCTGGGTCGGTCTGGGCGATCGTGATCGACTGGGCCTGGCCTTCAACGAGATGGTGGCCAACGGTGAACTGAAGGCGCCAGTGGTCATCGGTCGCGACCATCTGGACAGCGGCAGCGTGGCCTCGCCGAACCGCGAAACCGAAGCGATGGCCGACGGCTCCGATGCTGTGTCCGACTGGCCGCTGCTGAATGCCCTGCTCAACACCGCCAGTGGCGCGACGTGGGTGTCACTGCACCATGGCGGCGGCGTGGGTATGGGCTTCTCGCAGCACGCCGGCATGGTGATCGTCTGCGATGGCACTGAAGCGGCGGCCAAGCGCATTGCACGCGTGCTGTGGAATGACCCGGCCACCGGCGTGATGCGCCATGCCGATGCGGGGTATGAGATCGCGATTGAGTGCGCGAAGGAGAAGGGGTTGGATCTGCCGGGAATCCTGGGCTGATCGAGTGTCGCCGGGCGTGGCCCGGTGCTACGTTGAACGTGTGGTAGTGCCGGCCGCTGGCCGGCACCACCTGATGCTGGGACGCCCTGGTAGACGCCGACCTTGGTCGGCGCTCGCACCGCTACATCAGTGCCGAGGCGACCACCGATGCCTTTGCTCGAGTACTGTCCGACGCATCATCCTTCAGCGCTTCGATCAAGGAGATGACTTCTGCTGCGCCTTTGGTTGAGGCTTCATTCTTCAGGCAGGCAATCAACCTATCTCCGTATGGATCACTATTCAGCAATCTGCAGATGAACGTCTCCAACCATTCTGGTGCCACGGTACGCATGTACGGAGCTGATTGGACAAGCGCGGAAACCATCCTGTCGCCGTCGCTGTCCTCGACAAGATGAAGCAGCCCCCACATGACTTCTTCATGCGGAGTGTCATCGGCGAACATCGAGAAGAGGACTCCCAGCTCCCGACTGGAGAACTCCAGGCCTGACAGCGCCTGAACCGTCCGGTCAAATACCGCAACATCCTCAGAAGTGAGCATTCGCGAGGCCCGTAAAAGCTTCTCCAGAAGTTGGTCTTTCATCACAGCTTCGTTGGCGGAACCTGGCATTACTTGCACCGGTGCATCAGCGGAGTGATATCCGATTGTACGCACGCACCCTGGTAACGGTGGCATTGGCACCAAGAACCGCCAAGTATGACCAGCGTTACCGACCGAACTCTTTGGAGCCGTCCAACTGCTCGGCTCAGTTATCCCCGCTGCACGACGCCTGACCCAAAGGCAGCCGAGCATGGGCTCGGCTCTACATGATTGGGGCCTTCGGATCACTTCCGGGCCAGCGGCTTCACATTGTTCGCATAGCGTGGAAACGCAAGCGCGGCGAACTCCCTCAGCATGTGCAGGTGCGGCTGAAGCTTGAGCCTGCGCAAGTTGCCAATTGCGACTTCACCGCCGCAAACCAGCACTGGCTCAAATCCATACATCTCATCTGCCATCAAGTGCCCGCAAGTGCTCACAACCCTGTCGAAAGACAGCTCTTCGGCCCCACCCATCAGATCAAAGTCGTCAAGCTCCGCGCAAGCGAAGAATGCCTTGATGCCACCATTCTGCCGTGCGAGAGACTTGGGTCTCAAACAGTTCTGAAGAGCAAATACTTCACTGCGGATCGGATCGATACTCACGCCAGCGCCGGATGCTTCGCCGAACTTGCTCCCATCGATCGTCCTCTGGCAATTCTGGATCTCGAACAGATCTCCAGGGACGGCGACGAGGATGATGTCCTGAAGGCGGTGGCCCAGTCCGTCCTGGTTGCATCTCCCGCAAAGGAAGATGGATGGCGAAAGCCGGAATACGATTTCTCACGATTCATCGCGGATTGCGCAATAGCGGATGGCTTCCACGCAATCCGTTACGGTTCGACCCGGGAGGCCGAGGGAGGCAATGTTGTTTTCCTCTCTCCGCCCGCCGACATCTCTGGTCTTGTACGATTGGCCTCAGTCAGGACATTGATCCGCAAATGACCTGAACATGCACCATTACAGCGCCGATCAAGCAGCATCACGCTCAGGAAGTCAGGCCACCCGAATGAATCGACGCCGTCAACCCAGGCCTGGCGCCAATGTGATCACGCCGAAAGTGCCGCCACCCGTCGATATCCGGGGATACGCTGGGAGTACAGGCCGGCAAGATCATCGCCCGTTCGAACGTGAACGAAGTGTTGCTTCCCAATACTGACAAAGTTGGCCTTGGTCACGCTGTTCTGGAGGGTTCTTCCAGCTTCGACCGCCTTCAGCGCACTGATCCACAGCCACTCATCCCTCCCCTTGATGGCGTACCAGACCGGCATGCGGAATACACGCTCAAAGGCGATTGCCCTCCTCAGCTCATCATCCAGACTCAGCGTATAGAACAGGCGCCCATTCCATTCACTGGGTGATATGTTCTTGGCATCCACACCAATCATACCCAGCGCATCGAACAGCAGAAGGAAATCCGGGCGCTTGACCGAGCCAGTAAACAAACTGGCGAAGGTCTCCGGTTGTTGGCAGATCGCAACATAGGGTAGCCCCTCCCGCGCGAACCAGGCTGCCAACGCGCTCTCACCCTCCACTCCAGCAAGCGCACGTTGTTCTGCCGCTGTCAGCTCGTCCTTGCCCTCGTGCAGCGCCTGCATCCGCGTGCCGCCGTCCTCGGCAACTGCATCTCCCAAGCTGTCACGGCCCTCGGGGCAATTTCGTGGCAGCGAGGATTCACTCGGACCCCTGCCAGGATCGACGGCACTTGGGCCATACCAATCCGCCATCGGCTTTCCATGGCAAACCATGTCACCGCGGAGGTATTGACCGATGTGCTCATCAGCGAGCGCATAGATGAGATCGACAGTCCAATCATCGATCTCTGCGCCGATCGAGATCTCGCAAAGGTTTGACTTGGTGTCGTAGAAGACACGCTCTACCGTGTACTGCAATCTCCAGTTCTTCAACGCCTCGACAAAGTTTTGCAACTCGTCCAGTTCGCGCGGATTGTCATAGCGACTGTCAATGAACGGGTATTCCGGCCTGCCTTCCATGTGTATTGCTTCCTGTCCAAGGTCCTGTACGCAACTCGATCTGTTTCGACATTGCAGCGATTACGGGACCGGCTATCTGTTGATCCCAATCCGCTATCGGCAGAGCCGGCAAAAGCTTGAGCGTGCCGGTACGCATCGTCTGCTTGTGCAGGGCTCCGGGCCAAGGCGTGTGCGAAATGTAATTCCGAGCCACCGAAGTGTCTGACGGTCCACCTCATATGCACCGGACAGGAAATGGCATGACCACAAGGCGGAGCCGAGCATGGCTCGGCTCTGCATGAAGCATGGGTGCGCAGGCCCATACGCAGGCGGTGGGTGACGCGGGACCGCCGACCTGTTAACTTGCACGCCACTTTCGTGGTTTACAGCATTCCCGCATGTCGCTCTCGCCGTACCGCCCCACCCCGTCGCTGCTGTTCCTGGCCGTTTCCCTCGGCCTTTCCTCCACCGCCGCCGCCGCCCCACAGGCCACCACGCTGGACGCGGTGCAGGTCACTGCCGCCGACGCCAGCATGCAGGCGCGCGAGGCGCTGAAGCGAGTGCCGGGCGCCAGCAACGTGATCGACGTGGCCAAGGCGGACAGCCGCCTGTCCAGCAGCGCCGACGTGTTGGCCTACCAGCCCGGCATCAGCGCGCAATCGCCGGGCAACGAAGGCACCAAGGTGTCGATCCGCGGCTCGGGCATCAACCGCGGCCCAGGTGCACATGCTTCCGGCATTGCGGTGTCGATCGACGGCCTGCCGCTGACCGGCCCGGGCGGCACGCCCTACGAACTGCTGGAACCGTTGTGGCTGTCGCGTGTGGAAGTACTGCGCGGGGCGAACGGTTTCGAACGCGGCGCGCTGGCACTGGGCGGTGCCATCGACTACATCAGCCGCAGCGGCCGCGATTCGGCCGGCGTGCAGCTGCACTACGAAGCGGGCAGCCGTGGCTACCAGAAACTCGGCCTCAGCTGGGGCCGCGTCAGCGGCGACGTCGATTACTTCCTGGCCTACACCGATACCGAATTCGACGGCTACCAGCGCCACGCGTCCGGCGATGGCAAGGGGGCGATGGCCAACATCGGCTGGCAGATCACACCCGACCTGCAGACCCGCTTCTTCGTGCGCTACCGCGAAACCAACCACGAAACACCTGGGCGCCTGACCCGCGACCAGATCCGCAACGATCCGCGCGCGGCGAACCCGGCCAACCTGGCCATCGATGCGCGCCGTCCGCAACCGGGCAGCACCTGGGTGGGCAATGTCACCACGCTGCAGATCGACGAGGATTCCTCGCTGCAGGCCGGGCTGGTCTATCACAAGTATCCGATGGACTTGAACGAAAGCCTGTACCGCCAGCAGCTGGACTACGCCAACCTCAACGCTACGCTGGACTACCGCCGCCGGCATTCGCTGTTTGGCCTGGACAGCGAGACCACCATCGACCTGCGCGTCACCCACGACCTGGATGCGGACGTGCGCGAGTCGCTGCGCTTTGCCAACAACGGTTATGCCGCCGGCACCCGCACGCGCGACTTCCGCCACCACGGCACCGACAGCACGCTGCATATCGGCAACAACCTGGCCGTGAATGAGCGCCTGCGCGTGCAGACCGGTTTTGCGCTGATCAACACCCGCCGCGATGTGCAGGTCACCTGGCCGAGCAGTGGTGGCCGCCTGCGCGACCACGACTGGGATTACGCGCCGCGGCTGGGCTTCACCTGGCAGCAGACACCGCAGACGCAGTGGTTCGGCAACCTCAGCCGTTCGGTGGAGGCGCCACATCCGTGGTCGATGATCTGGGGCTCGAACCAGTACTTCGGCGCGGGTAATGGTCCGTCCACCGGCCGCCAGCGCGCGCCGGTGCCGATGCAGAACCAGACTGCCACCACGCTGGAACTCGGCGCACGCGGCGACGCGTCGCTGGGCCGCTGGGAACTGACCGGCTACTACGCGCACGTGAACCATGAACTGCTGAGTGTGGAACTGCAGCCGGTGCCGAACCTGTTCATCGCCGAGAACAACGCCAGTCCCACCGTGCACCGCGGCATCGAGGCCGGACTGGACAGCACCTTGTGGCAGGCCGCACCAGGCCGTTTGTCGCTGCGCCAGGCCTATACCTTCAGCGATTTCCGCTATCGCCATGACACGCGCTTCGGCAGCAACCGCCTGCCGGGTCTGCCGCGCCATGCGTACCAAGCCGAACTTCGCTTCGACCACGCCTCGGGCCTGTATGCAGCACTGAACACCGAGTATGCCTCGCGCATCGCAGTGGACTACGCCAACAGCTACTGGGCCGACAGCCACGTCATCTTCGGCAGCCGCATCGGTTACGACGCACCGGGCGGCCGCTGGCAACTGTGGGCGGAAATGCGCAACATCGGCGACCGCCATTACGCCGCCACCGTCACCCCCGGTTACAACGATGCCGGCAAGGACGTGGCACGCTCGACGCCCGGCGAAGGCCGCGGCGTGTATGCGGGCGTGCGCTGGCGCTTCGACTGATTCGTAACGGAGCGCCGGGCATTGCCCGGCGCTCCCGAGATCACGCAATGCGCCAGGACGGCAGGCGCTCACTGCGCCGCCAGACCGTGGGCGCGAAGCCCATCATCAACAGCCCCGCCAGCCACTTCGGCGACGTACTGAGCAGCGTCGACGTCAACGCTGCATCCAGCGGAGCGGCCTCCTCCTGCCAAGGGTTGTAGCCGAGGTAGATGATGCTGCCTGCCCACCACAGCAGAGCCACCCCCAGTCCCACCAGCAGCAGCGCCATCGTGCGGCAGGTCCAGCGCTGCGATGTGGTGCCCCACTCGCGGGAAATGGCGACCAGCAGGGCAACCACCAGCAACGACACCAGCGCCACCAGGCCGATGTCCACTTTGTGCCCGATGCGTTCATAGGTGCAGGCGCGGCATTGGGCTTCTTCCGCGACCGCCTCCGTTGTGGGCGGGGCCGCCGTGGGTCCCGACTGGGCCAGCACCGCGAAGGGCATCAACAGGGCGAGCATCGCCACCATCAACCAACGAACGAACTTCCTGTTACTGCGTGCAGCGACATCCATGCGCTTCTCCTTGCGTGTGATTGAAATTCAACGTGGTGGCAGATCCCGCTACAAGGCCTTGAACACCTGCATCAGGCTGACCGCACCGGGCGCCAGCTCCTGCGCAAGCCAGCCCAGACCGGCGAAGAACACCAGCAGGCCCAGCAGCGGCCAGATCGTATGGGACAGGCACAGCCGCCACCAGCCCTGCTCCTGCATCCCCTGCATACGCTTGTACAGACCACCGGCGATGGCTGCATCCACCAGCAGTTCGGCCATCAGCACCGGCGCCGACCAGACCACCCAGACACTGGCCAGGAGCACCGTAGCCACCAGCGCGATGATGCCGAGAATGGCCAGCAACGGCAGACCTGCCTCGCCGTCGGCTACGTCCAGCAACGACGTGCTGCCGGCGCTCGTGCTGGAAGACGTTGCGGCTTCGCTCCAGGAAGCGGATGCGCCACCACCGCCGGAATGCCCACCGCTGCCACTCCACGGCGATCCCTGGTGGCTGCCACCGCCTCCGGGCCCGGAACCCAATCGGTCGGCCACCGCATCCCAGCGCCACCGGATCCAGATCCACATCAGCAGCAGGAACACGCCATAGGCCATCAGCACGGACAGTGGATAGCGCAGCAGCATCGCATCCATGCCCGCCAGGCGAAGCGCGTGCGAGGCAAGGAATCCGGCAGCGCCGGTGAGCACAACGATCAAGGCCATCTGCAGCCGCGGCCAGCCGTGATGCTGCAATTGCCGTCGCGCGCGCATTGTTTCTGCGTTGCGGCTGCCCGGCAGCGAAACGGGCTGGCGTCCGCGCCTCATGCCACCGCCTTGGTCACTGCCTCGATGCGATGGCCATCAGGATCGATCACGAAGGCGGCGTAGTAGTGGTCGCCGTAATCCGGGCGCAGGCCAGCAGGTCCGTTGTCCCGGCCTCCGGTTGCCAAGGCCGCTCGATGGAAGGCATCAACGGCCGCACGCGTGGTTGCCGCCAACGCCAGATGGAAGCCCGGTCCCGGCGCCGCCGCATCGTCGCGCAGCTTCAGGCAGAGCAGGTCTTCATCATCGACCAGGCCATAGCCGATCGCGGTGTCGTCTTCGAAAACGCGGCGATAGCCCAGGGCCGCAAGCACCGCATCATAGAAGCGGCCTGCAGCATGCAGATCGCGAACCCCGAAAGAAAGATGGTGCAGCATGCGGACATCCTTGCCTGGCACGCGGGTAATGGTTGGCGGATTGTAACCACGAATCGAGGCCGCCGCCTCCCAGCCCACTTCAGCGCTGGATGCTGCAATGCAGGGCGACGATGCGGGCGGCGACATTGCGACTGGTCCATCGTGGCATCCAACCAGGGATCGCCATGAGTCTCCCGCGCGGGCGCGGGTGATTCAAGCGGGGGGTGCAGCCGCCTTCAACAACTGCGCCGCCACCCGGTCGAACGGGGCGATGTCCTGCAGTGCACGGCTCATGGCCACCGCACCTTCCACGCTGGCGATCACCAGGCTGGCCAACCCGTTCGCCGCCGCAGGTTCGTGGCCGTCGACGATGAAGGCATTGGACAGGTGCCCCTGCCAGCGCACGAATACTTCGGCGGCCGCCGCACGCGGCTGGCTCGGCATGGCCTCCACCGGCTCCTCGACAGCCGCCGCCAGCACCGGGCAGCCGGCGCGAAAACCGGTGCGCAGCAGGCGCTCGCGCCACAGCGCCAGGAACTGCTGCAACCCCTGCACCGCACCGCCCTTCAGCAGCTCCATCAGCAGCGCCTCCACCTTGTCGCCGGCCATGGTGGTGGCCCGCGCCAGCAGTTCCTGCTTGCCGCCGGGGAAGTGGTGGTAGGTGGACCCCAGCGGCGCTTCGGCCAGCTTGGTCACTTCGCGGATGCTGGTGGCATTGAGGCCCACCCGCGCGAGCATCTGCGCCGCGGCATCGATCACACGCTGGGGGGCATCGGATGATCGCGGACTCACGGCAGGCTCCTTGCTAAGACAGTCGTCATAGACTAGCGTATCGACCGTTCTATAACAGTCGTAATAACCATGAATCTCTGGTTCCGCCTGCTCCACCTGCTGCTGTGCAGCCTGTTCCGACCGCAGCTGGACGCGCCATTCGGGGTCTCGCGCCTCTCTTTCCGGGTACTGCCCAACGACCTGGACAGCAACCTGCACATGACCAACGGCCGCTACTGGAACATCTTCGACCTGGGCCGGCTGGACCTGATCCTGCGCATGGGGCTGGGCAAGGTGGCGCTGCGTGAGAAATGGGCGCCGATCGTTGGCGCCGGCACCATCCAGTTCCGCCGGGAGCTGAAGCCGTTCCAGCGTTTCACCCTGGAAACGCGGCTGGTTGGTTGGGTCGGCACGCGCGGCATCATGGAGCAGCGCGTACTGATCGGCCCGGAGCAGAAAACCGCGACGCGTGCGCTGCTGATCACTGGCATCTACGACCGCCGCGCGCGACAGTTCGTCGGCATGCCGCAGATGATGGAATCGATCGGCGTGGTTGCTCCGCCCTCGCCGGCCCTGAGTGCAGCAGCCCAGGCATTGCTGGCTGCCGATCTGGCGTTGAAGCAGGACCATGATTGACCCGAGCCGCGCAGATCAGGGTGCAGACGCCTCCAGCATCCTGGGTGTCACGAGGGTGATCTGCGTGCGGCCACCCACATGCAGCACATACTCGAAGGTCTGCCGCATCTGACTGTACGCGCCACCTTCGGGCGCGCCGTAGTTGGCGCCGACGCTCACGGTGTGCCGACCGGGCGTCAGTGGTTTGAGCATCAGCCAGTAACCATCGGCCGCCGCCAATCGCGAATCGTCGTCGTCCGGATCCATGTGGAAGCATCCTTCGCTCTTCACCCGATGCAGGCGCATGTCACCCAACGGCTGCCCGTCCAGCAGCACCACAGCGCTGACCAGATAATCGTTGTTGATCGCCGCGCCGGCCTGCAGCTCCTCGCAGGTGACGTCTTCCCCGGTCTGGTAGCTGGCCATGTTGATGATGGGCAGCAACAGGTGTCTCCCCTCGGGCACTACGCACTGCCTGCGTGGCTGGAAGCGGCCATTGGTCCCTGCCAGGTTCCAGACCGGTCCCTCCTGGCCCAGCTCGCACAGGCGGCCGTCGGGATCCATGTAGGGCGCCACCCTCTGCGCATTGGCCCAGCGCCACCAACGGGCGGTCCATTCGCTCAGGGAAACGCCATCCACTGCTTCCCGTGTGACCGCTGACGCTGCAGGTGCAGCCATGGCGCTCGCTTGACCTGCAAGCATCAGTACCGTGGCCACGCCGGCCAAGCGCAGCCTGCTGCCGATTCCGTTCTGCATTCCCTGCCTCGTCGTCCCTGGCGGCCACCATGCGCGGCCGGCTCGGCAGACACTGTATCGCAGCGCCGCCGCGCCGGTGAACTACGCCCGCGGCATGTTCTTGGTCACGCAATGGATGCCGCCGCCTCCGCCGGCAATCGCATCGATATCCACCTGCTCGATGGCGCGACCGGGATACAGCTCTTCCAGCAGTTCACGGCAGTAACCATCGGCCTTCGCGTCACCAAACTGCGGTACGATCACCGCACCGTTGATCGGCAGGTAATTGATGTAGCCGCGGGCCAGATCGTCGTTGTCGCGCGTGTGCACATTGTCGCGCCCGCCCAGCGGCGGCGGCAGCGCATGCACCTGCAACCTGCGACCGTCGGCATCGGTGGCTTCTCGCAGGATCTGCAGATGCTCGCGGGTCAGATCGTAATCGTAAGATTCCGGGTCGTTGTCCAGGTTGGCGATCACCACGCCGGGGCGCACGAAGCGGGCGTAGAAATCCACGTGCGCATCGGTGATGTCTTCGCCAGCGATGCCGGGCAACCAGATCACCTTGCGCAGGCCCAGGTGGTGCTTCATCTCCGCTTCGATATCCGCGCGTGACCAGCCCGGATTGCGGTTGCGGTTCACCCAGCAGCTCTCGGTCAGGATCGCGGTGCCGTGGCCATCGACTTCGATGCCACCGCCCTCGCCCACCAGATCGCTTTCCAGCAGCGTCGCGCCGGTCATCTGCGCCAGCCACGGTGCCACTGCACCATCATTGCGCGCACTCTGCTTGCCGCCCCAGCCATTGAAGTTGAAGTCGACCAGGCCAAGCCCGCCCTTGCCATCGATAACGAAACAGCCGCCGTAGTCGCGCACCCAGATATCGTCCAGCGGCACGTCGAGGAATTCGATGTTGTCACTGCCGCAGCGTTCCTGCGCCTGCCGGCGCTGTGCAGGACGGCACAACACGCTGACCGGCTGATGGCGGGCGATGGTGCGCGCCAGCCGGGCAACAGCATCGTTCACCGCATCGGCCTGCGCGCCCCATACCCGCGGCTGTGCGGCGAAGGCCAGGAACACGCGCTCCTGCGGACCGTGTTCATCGGGCATCTGCCACCGGGCAGGCGCAGCGCCACGGGCACGGGCGGGCAGTCCGGCCAGACCCCGCGCGGCCAGGCCGCCCAGTCCGGCGGTAGCGGCGAGTTGGGTGATGAAATGGCGACGGGTAGACATGACAGGCTCCAAAGGCGGACCGTGAAGTCCAGCTGATCGATTCAGGCGCACCGGCTGATGCGCGACAGAACCATGTTGCCCTTGCGAATTGACGATAACAAACGATAGATTCAGCGGAAATACGATCAGCCAGACTTATCAATCATGCTCAAGCATTGGCCCCCACTGAATGCTCTGCGCGGCTTCGAGGCTGCCGCCCGGCTCGGCAGCTTCCATCGTGCCGCCGAGGAGCTGCACCTGAGCCAGTCGGCCATCAGCCAGCAGATCCGCGGGCTGGAAGATTCCCTGGAACAGCCGCTGTTCTTCCGCCAGGGCCGCAGCGTAGCCCTCACCGATGCCGGCATTGACCTGCTGGAAACCACGCAGTCGCTGTTGCGGCAGCTGGCCAGTGGCATCCGTAGGCTCGATCAGTACCGCAAGCCGAATCAACTGATCGTCAACACCAGCCCCGCCTTCGCGCGCCACTGGCTGGTACCGCGGCTGGGCGACTTCCGCCGCCAGCATCCACAGGCCGATCTGTGGCTGCTGACCAGCGAAGAAGCGCCGGACATGACCGCACAGACGCTGGACATCAGCGTTCGCGATGATCTGCAGGCACAGGCGCATTGCGAGCATCGCATGCTGCTGCAGGACCGGCTGTATCCGGCCTGCCACCCCAGCGTGCTGGCGCTCCCCGTTGCCGAGCGCAGCACCCTGCATGGCGAGCGCGAAATGGACTGGAGCCAGTGGCAGGTGCAGGGCGGCGTGGATGTCGGCCAGCAACGCGAAGGCCTGAACTTCTCCGAGCCAGGACAACTGCTGGATGCCGCGTGCCAGGGCCTGGGCATCGCACTGGTCAGCGAACTGCTGGCCGCACCGGCACGCGCGCAGGGCCTGCTGCAGCCGCTGGATGAGGCCTATGTGCGCGGACCGCGCTGGAGCTGGTTGCTGCACGAGGACAGCGCCCGCGATCCGCTGGTGATGCGGTTCTGTGAGTGGCTGCTGGCGGAACTGGCGATAGGGTAGCGCCGACCGCTGGCCGGCAATCCGTTCTGCATGCAGCTTGAGGTTGCCGGCCAGCGGCCTGCACTACCTGCCTCAGCGCTTGGGCACGTTCGTCTGAGCGCGCTTGATCGCCGCCTCGGCCAGCGGTGCCATCAGCGCATAGCCTTTCGCCGTCGGGTGCACGCCATCGGTTGCCAACTGCGCATCCAGTCCACCGGCACGGTTGGTCATCGCTGCGTAATAGTCCAGATAGACCAGACCCCGTGCATCGGCATGGCGCTTCAGCGCAGCATTCAACGCACGCACCTTGGGCGCAGGCATGATGCCCGGCATCCACGGGTACTCGCTGACCGGCAACACCGACGCCAGCACCACCGCGATGCCATGCGCCTTCGCCAGGTCCAGCATGGCCTGCAGGTTGTCCTCGATCATCGCCTGCGTGGCCGGACCGGTGTTGCCGGCGATGTCATTGGTGCCGGCCAGTATCACCACCACATTCGGGCGCAGCGCCAGCACATCCTGCGAAAAGCGCACCAGCATCTGCGCGGTGGTCTGCCCGCTGATGCCACGATTGATGTAGCCCTTGCCCGGGAAGAAGGTGCTGCTGCCGTCCGCACCCCAGCCTTCGGTGATCGAATCGCCGAAAAACACCACGCGCGGGTGGCCGGCCAGCGGTGGCGGCAACGCGGCATTGGCCGCGCGGTACTTCTGCAGTTGTGGCCAGTCGGACAGGCGCTGCTGCATGAAACGCACCTCGTCCGGCTGCACCTGCTCGACCGGCCTGGTCAGCAGCGGAGTGCTGGCCGCCTGCACCATCATTGGCGTGGCCAGCGCTGCCATGAGCAGACCAGCCGGTAGCCACACCATTGAAACCTTCCTGCGCATGAGCACCCTCCGCTGTCGACACGGGCAGTCTAGCGCCACCTGCGGAGGATCACTTTGCCGATGCAGCCGCCCTTGCTGCCACACCGGTCACCTTCGCCGGCATCCACATGCCCGGCGTCCAGCCACCGGCCTCCAGGATCGCCTTCGGGTTGTCCTGCTGGATCAGCGCACGCACAGCATCGCGCTTGTTGTCGGCCTGCAGGTAATACGCCTTGGCGATGCGATACCCCACCCAGTAACCGAGGTCGTAGGGCTCCTGCGAACCAGGCGTGTAGTTGTACAGCCAGGGCTTCAGATCGGTGTTGTCCATATCCAGCGCGAACGCGCTTTCGATATGCACTTCCCTGCCCCGCGTCCAGCCTGCATGCCGACCATTGCCGACGTTGCCGGAGATCAGTTCGGCGATGAACTCGGCAACACCCTCGCCCAACGACTCGCGCAGCACTGTCGCCCGCGGGTCGCCTGCTTCGTACTCGCTCACGCCGGTCTGCTGGATATGCACGTACTCGTGCGCGATCACGTGCACGAAGCGGTCCTGCGCGTTGGCGTTCATGAAGTCGGCCGCGCACAGCGCTTCCAGACCGATCACCACCCCGTTCGGATACGTCATGCCCACCGGTTTGCCGCGTCCCACCACGATCGCTAACGGCGGGAACTTCGCCTGTGGGTAGATCGCCTGCAGATTGGCGAACACCTGCACCAGTCGCTGCCGCACCGCAGGCAACTCCGCCAGGCAGGCCCGTCCATTGGCATACACCGCAGACTCGCGCGCCATCGCCTCGGCCATGCGCTCGGCGGTCACCCGGCGCAGCTTCGCGAACTGGGCCAGGCTCGGCGTGCCCTGTGCCAGATACTGCCCCAACTGGGCCACGCTGGGCTTGCCACCGGCCGCCTCGTACAGCGCGTAGAAGCGGGTGGCGTCGGAGGTCAGGATTTCAGGTCCCGGCACCGCCGCCTGGGTGGTGCCGACCACCCCGCCGAGGGCCAGGGCAAGCAGGCAACGCAACGACACGAACATGGCTCCGTCCTTGGTGGAGTGCACGCGAAGCGCGCAATCTATCACCGTGCCGGCGCATGCGCTGCCGTATCGTGCAACGCCCTGCTCTGCTGTGCCAGACTCGCGGCGACCGGCTGCCATGGAAGCAAGGGGAAGACAGGATGATGATCGTTCCAGCCTACTGGGCCGAAGCCCGTCTGCAGGACAGGTACAGGGGCCGGCCAGTGGTGGTTCGCCGGTTCGGCTGGTCCGACGAAGACCAGGATGCCGCACAGGCCCACGCCGATGCGCGTGCACGCGAAGCACTCGATGACATCCTCAGCGGCCAGTCCGTGCCGCGTCGCGAGCGACGGACCAACTACGGTGTCGAAGGCATCCCGATCCGCGAGCAGATCGTGCAGCGCAGGGATGATGTCATCATCACCCGCAACAGTTACGGCGCGCTGTGCCTGAACACCCCCGACGTGCTGTTTGCCGACATCGACCACGTGCCCACTCCGTCGGGCTGCGCTTTGCCACTGCTCGGCGCACTGGGACTGCTGGCAGCCGGTGCGCTGATCGGCGGCGCCCTGGGCAACTTCAACATCGGCCTGGCGGCCGGCGGCATCGCGATGGTGGTGGTCAACCAGATCCTGTCGGGACGGCGCAAGCGACGACTGGCCCGGTCCGGCGGCGTCGAAGGCCTCGCGCTGCAGCGCGTACAGGCGTTCGTCGAACACCATCCCGACTGGCATCTGCGTGCCTACCGCACCCCGGCCGGGCTGCGCGTGCTGGCGATGCATGCCACGTTCGAACCACAGGATGCGCAGGTGCATGCCTTCTTCAAGGCACTGGGCACCGACACGTTGTATGCACGCATGTGCACGCTGCAGCATTGCTTCCGTGCGCGGCTGACACCAAAACCGTGGCGGCTTGGCATCATCGCGCGTATCCGTCCACCGGTGGCGGCCTGGTCGGCCGAACAGGCCAGCAACCCCGACCGCCTGGCCTGGATTGCCGAATACGAAAGGGAAAGTGCCGGTTTCGCCGCATGCGCCTATGTGCGCAGTTTCGGCGATGAGCGACGTGTGGACGCCAAGGCCGAACGTGTGCGCGACCTGCACGATCGGATGTCGCGCGCACTGGATAACCTGCCGCTGGGATGAGCGCGGATCTCGCTCAGCGGGCGCCCTGCACGAAGGGCTGACCCGCCAATGTGGTTCCCACCTGCAGAGCGACCTGCTGCCCATCCTTGGCGAACGTACTGCTGCAGTTGCTGCCGCCCTTCTGGCAGCCCACTTCCGGGAAACCCTCCAGTGCTTCGGGCGCGTCGCGTGGCGGGCTCGCCTGCCATCCTGCGGCATCAAGCAGGCGCTTGGCTTTGGTATAGGGCATGCCGGGGGTGATGCCCAGCGCCGCCAGCTCACCGGGCAGCGGCTGGCCGAATGCAGCGACCGGAACAACGGACATCGACAGCGATACGGCGAGGATGAAGGCCTTCATGGAGCGAACCCGTAGCAGACATCAGATGCCCAGCGTACCGCAGCTTTGTGGCCGGTCCATGCCTGCATCACAGATGGTTACGCAACACCCACAGGGGGATACCTGGAGACGATGGCTGAAACAGAAAGGCCGCCCCGGAGGGCGGCCTTGCCGGACTACTTTGCGTTCTTCACGTAAGTGTCGAACCAGTTGAGCATTTCATGGACCAGCTGCTCGTTCGATTCCAACGCGGTGTACCAATGCGGCTCGTTCGGCAGCATCACCAGGCGGGTGGTACCACCATTGCCGCGGATCGCCTGGTACAGCTTGCGCGACTGGAACGGCTCGGTGCCTGGGTTGGCATCGTCCTCGCCATGGACCAGCAGCAGCGGCAGCTTGATCTTGTCGGCGTAGAAGAACGGCGAGGCCTTCAGGTACACATCCTGCGCCTGCCACACCGAGCGACGCTCGTTCTGGAAGCCGAACGGGGTGAAGGTCTTGTTGTACGAACCACTGGTCGCCACACCGGCCTTGAACAGATTGGTGTGGGCGATCAGGTTGGCAGTCATCAGGCCACCATGGCTGTGGCCGGTCACGCCGATGCGGTTGCGGTCAACCATGCCCAGCTCCACCGCCTTGTCCACCGCCGCCTTGGCGTCGGCCTCCAGCTGTTCCAGATAGGTGTCGTAGGCGTTCTTCGGGTCACCGACGATCGGGAACGAGGCGTTGTCGATGATCGCGTAGCCGGCCAGCAGCATCAGGCGGTACGGCTGCAGACGGGTGAAGGTCTGCTGCGAACCGGAGACCTGGCCGGCCTGTGCGGCATTGGCGAAGTCGGCCGGGTATGCGTACAGGATCGCCGGTACACGCTGGCCTTCCTTGTAACCCGGCGGCGTGTACAGGGTGAACGACAGGTCCACGCCATCGGCGCGCTTGTAGGTCACCAGGCGTTTCTGGATCTGCCGCACTTCCGGGGTCGGGTCGACCAGCTTGGTCAAGGCGGTCGCCGTGGACGCAAACTGCGCCTCACCTGCCTTCGCATTGGCCACCGCCTCACCCTGCTGGCGGATGAAGGCATTCGGCGGATCGATCACCGACTGGTGCCACGTCAAGTAGCGCCCCGGCGTGCTGCTGAAGCCAAGGAACTGCTCGTAGGCGTCGGCACTGCTGCGGAACAAGCGCTCGCTCTTCAGCGACCCCAGATCCAGGCGGTCCAGGAACGGACGGTCGCCCTGCGGCGACGCGCCCTGCCCGCGCAGGAAGACAGTGTTGCCCTCCTGGCGCACCACCGGCGCACCGCTGGGCAGGCGCTTGAACACCAGGTTGCCCGGGTTGCCGTACAGCTCATCGCTGGACATGTCCCACAGCAGTCGCCCTTCCTTCTTCGGCTGGTCCACATCGACGATGCGGGCCTGCATCCAGTGGCGGTTCTCGTCGTTCTCGAACTGGAACGACACGGCCGGGTCGGCCGACCACGCAAACCCCTCGAAGCGCTGTGCAGTGCGGGCGATTTCCACCGGCTTGCCGGTGAACGGGGCCTTCAGCATCAGCACGCGATCGCGATGCGGCACGCTCACCTTCCAGTCGCCCTTGTCCAGCGCTTCGGCATAGACCAGGGTGGCCGGATCGGTGGAGCGCCAGTCGTAACCCCGCGGACCTTCCGGCACACCGTGTACCGGCACGCGATCGGCCAGCGGCAGGCTCGCCAGAACCGTATTGCGGCCATTGGCCAGGTCCAGCACCGCCACATCATTGGCGAAGCGCTGGTAGGTCACCGCATGCGAGAACGGCGCCTTCAGGGTCTCGGTCAGCACATGCACGCCATCGGGTGCGGCGTTGACGTCGTTGTACAGCGCCGGCTGGCCAACCGGGCGCACGCTGCCGACAGCGGCATCGACCACCGCCAGCTGCGAGGCACCGTAATAGGCGAACAGCTTTTCATCGTGCACGCTGGTCAGCGTGTCACGCGCTTCATAGGTGCTGCTCTCGCCACTGCTGCCCAGCGACTCCTGCGCGTCCGGACCGGTGGGCGTACCGCCGTTGGACGGCGCCGGCCCCTGGTTGGCCGGCACCAGCTTCACCAGCAGGTTCTGGCTGCCGCCCAGCCACTGCACCGTGCTGCCGAAGATGGGGTTCAACTGCACGTTCGGCACCTGCTTCACCTGGCCGGTGGCGGCGTCGCCCACCCACAGCTGCACGCTGGTATCGACGGCATTCTGGAAGGCGAAACGGCTGCCATCGGCCGACCACTGTGCGCCACCTGCGCACCCCTGCGGCAGGTTCACCTTGGTGCTCTTGCCGCTGACGATCTCGACCAGGGTGAAGTCGGCCACACAGGCCGGAATGCCATAGCCACCGGGCGTGTCGTGGCGGCTGCGGTTCTTCGGTTCCAGGCGCACGCCGGCCAGCTTCAGGTACGGCTGGGCCACGCGGGTGATGGACGGATAGGTCTGCGCGGTGGTCAGCAGCAGGCGCTGGCCGCTGGGGTCGATGTTCGGTGCCGGCGGCGGCGGCGCCTTGAGTACCTTGAGCAGGTGTTCCGGCGGCTTGGCGTAGTCGGCGAAGGCCGGGCCGGCGGCCAGCAGGCCGAGTGTAGCAACGGCAACGGCCGCCGCCAGAGAGGTACGACGGATGAGCATCCTTTTCCCCTGGGAGTGAGTTGGGTACCCGCGCCGCGGGCATGGGCCGAATCTAACACCCCCGGCCCACCGGCAAATGGGCCGGAAGGGCTAGTCGCCCCATCCTGCAAAGCGTGGCCCTGCCTGGCCCGGCCCACTCCCTGGATACCCCTCGCCTACTGCCGCGCGTGCAACTCCCACGTGGACAGATAATCGGGGTCGATCACCGTCACGCCACTGGACCGCAACTGGTACTCACCCGGCGCGGCCGGCAGGTACTGGTCCAGCATCGGTGGCAGGTAGCGCTCATGTCCGTCATCGCCATCGGCCAGCACCAGCCCCTCTTCGGCACTGACCCTCAGCACGGTGCCGGCAAACTGCTCCAGCCCCTGTACCTGGCCATCGCCACCAAAACGGGTAACGCCCACCAGCACCAGCTTGCCAATCATCTGCTCGGCCTTGGCATCATCCAGATCCAAGGGCGGCAGGGCTCCTCTCGATTCGTTGCTCATCGTGCACCTCGGAAGCCTGCGTGGACATCGTGGACGAGATGCGCGCCCAGTGCTGCGAACAAAGCAGCGTCGTGGGGCGACTCGCATGCATGTAGTGGCTCTGCGCATTGCGGGATGCAGAGCCAACCATCGGTGCTCAACTCACGGAAGAATTCTGTCTGAGGCTGCATGAACCGCAGCAACGTCTTCAGCATGTCTGCCCACACCAGCGCACGCTGCCTGCGCGATAGGCTGGTCGCTGATGCGGTAGGTATACGCGTGAACAGGACTGTGCATCGCGGGCCTCCTTGCCGAGGGGAGTGGCCTCGCAGGACCACGTTCAACGCTGCGCAAACGTGCCGGAAACAAGCTGGCGGGTGTCGGTCGCGGGAAAGCGGCAGGGAGGCCTGCGATTCAAGACCACGCCAGTGCTTGATCGACACACGGCTGGATGCTGCCACCTCTCACGGAATGAGGAAGTGAAGAAAATTCCATGGCATCCAGAGCCGACTGCGCGCCGCCAGGGAGAGCCCGGCGCTGGCAACTCCGCTTGCAGCAAACACCTGAGGTCCGAAGCGCCCGGCCCCGGTGCCAGCAATCGTCAATTCCATTTAACCTGTGATTCACCTGGCCCACTTTAGGGTCAGCGCTCAACATGCAGGGAACGCTTATGCTTGGGTACGCATTCACACGGCCGTGGACAATCGTCCTAAGTGCGGCCTCGCTCTGCGCCTGCGCACACGCGACTGACCATTCGTCGACTTCTCAAGGACCCGCTACCATGGCATCGACTGCCTCCGACGCCGCAACGCCGTCTGCGCTCACCGCAGATCAGCTTCTTTTGCGCCTGCTGGATCTGATCAAGGACACCACCTCCACCCGTGAACTGACCCTTGAACGGGTATCGCAGGCCATGCAGGCGCCCGCGCAGAGTTTCGGCCCAGGTCATTTCGGCTACGGCGGCACGCTGACGCCGGAATGGAGCTACGGCCTGGAAATCAAGACGGGTGGCGCCGCCGATACGCGCCTGGATCTTAATTTCATCGATACCACCGCCGAGCGCAAAGCCAACGCATCGGCGATCTGCCAGGTCGACTTCGACCAGTTCGCCTCGGGTCTGCAGGCCGCGGGCTTCAAGCGTGAAACCATCCGAGGCGAGCACGGCCGCGTCATCCATGACCGTTTCGATCGCCCGAACCTGAGCATCAAGGTCGACACGATGGCTGAGAATCCGACCCCGTCTGGCGAGCCGGCACATGCCTGCGTCCGCCTTGTCACCGTGCAGTAAGGAGCAGCGCACCATGCCTACGCTTTCAGCGGATACGGAACGCCTGCTGACCGAATTTGCAGGAAAACCCGATGTAACGACCGATCAGGTCGACAACCTTCGCAAGGCCATCGCCAACTCTCCGGCGCTGGCAACCCAGGTCGACTCGGCCATCGCTGCCGGTCATCTGCAGCGCTTTGAGCTGCTGCCTGCCGACAGCAGTGTGGGCGGCGAGTACGACGGCGGCGCAAAGACGATCAGCCTGCCGGCATCCAGTCTGTCCACACCAGCGGGGGACAGGCACGACGCGGCAGAGCTGACCTTCGTACTGGGCCATGAGCTGCAGCATGGGTTCAATGATGCAGCGACCGAACGGGCCTATAAGCAGTTTGATTCCGATATTGCAGACATTGCCGCACGCGATTCGACCCACGACTACACCCAGGCCATCGGCACCCTGCTCGCAGCCAACCGGCGCGACGAGGCATCGGCGAACATCGAGGGCTGGAATGCGCTGGTCGGCATGGTCAAGACCGCCAAACCGGACGCCACGCTGGAAGATCTCTACAAAGCAAGTACCCGTGCAGAGGAGTTCGTGCGCGTGCAGCCCGGCCCGCCGATGACCTATGCCGCGCATCCGGACCTGATGCTCAATGCAGACCTGAGCATGACCGCCACTGCCGCCAACATCGAGGGCATGGGCAAGCACTACTACGACGAAGGTGTGTCGTCGCGGCTGGGTCCCAACGGCAATTCGGATTACCAGAACTACTACGCCACCGATGCCATCGGCCGCGCCTGCAAGGAAGAAGCCAAGAACCCCGCACCCGATGGCATCAGCCGGATGTCGGTGAACATGGCACAGCTCGGCCTGCAGGAAAGCCTGCTGGAACAGAACGGTCTCTCTCTGGGTAAAGGCACGCCACCACGGCAGCCCTACTTCGATACCAGCACCTCGCCGTCCACGCTGCACTATTTCGACCACACCGAGGGCACCTACGCCCACGTGCCCATCACTGCACAGGCAACCACACCCGTGCCGACCGAAGCGCAGGCTGCGCCGTTGGCGGGTGGCAACGACCGTGCCCTGCACGATCAGATCCGCGGCAAGGTGGCAGAGCTGGATGCCGCCAACGGCCGCAGCTTCGACGCCTCCAGTGAACGCCTGAGCGCAAGCCTGCTGGTACTGGCCCGCGAGAACGGCCTGGACCGCGTGGATCATGTGGTGCTCAGCCGGCAGGCAGGCGATGTCGCTGCGGCGCAGAACGTGTTCGTGGTGAAGGGCGCGCTGGATGATCCTGCGTCGCTGCGTGCATCGGCAGCCACGGCCGAAGCCGCGCAGCGGCCGGTGCAGGAAAGCCTGGACAGCCTTGCCGTCGTCAACCAGCGCCAGGCCGAACACGCCTCGCAGGAACAGACGCGCCAGCAGGTACAGGAGCAGCAGCGCAGCGCGCTGTCGCATTGACTGTGTACATCGGGTCCTGCAGGTTGCCGCGCTGCTGCGGCAGCCTGCATTCCCGAGCACTGCAACGCGGCCTCCTGCAGCCGGTCAGCCTTTCATCAACGCATGCGACGCCCAGTCGAATGCGCCGGTATGCAGTGCGAAATAGCCTGTGGGCAGATGTACGGATACCTCCGCCAGTCCTTTCCTGAGCGCATCGTGCCCGATCATCTGGCCAGCGGCGTCCTGGCGCGTGACATGCAGTCGCTCACCGGCGCCGTAAGCCAGAACATACTCGTGCTCGATGTCGCCCGCCCACATGGAACACGAATAGAACACGATCGACTGCCCGAGCTCGGCAGCAACCGATTGCAGCCATCGGCGGAAGTCAGCGGGTGGACGTTCCTCCTCCATTCCCAGCTCAGCCAGGTAAGCATGCAACTGCGCGGACACCTCAGTGTCCGGCGTCGTGAACCGGTCCGGGATCAGCGTATTCCAAGCAACCCCGTTGTTCATTCCGTAAGCGTTGGGATGACCTACCGGCCGAAGCACCAGCAGGCCCTCTGCTCCCACATCGTGCTTCCACTCCCTGCGATACCAGGCATGGTCCGGCAATCGGCGGACAACGTAGGCAACGTGCGCAAGCGGTGACTGCGCGGCCCAGGCAACAGCACGCTCGGTGGCGGCAATGAAAATCGTATTGGCGCCCCAGCTCATGCGCGGCTACCGGGCTGGATCAGGAACGGGTGGAACGGGGTGCATGGATTCATGCGCGGATCGTACCGGATGGTCGGTCCACTGTCCGCCAGCCGCGGGCCGGCGCAACCCAGGCACCCGCCACGCTAGAATGCGCACATGCGTACCGTCCATGCCCTTCGCTACATCACCCCCTTGCGGGAAGGTGGCTCACTGCCTGCCGTGGTCGAGACCGACGACGACGGAATGGCCGTACTCAAGTTCCGTGGTGCCGGCCAAGGGCCAAAGGCGCTGATCGCCGAACTGATCGCGGGCGAGATGGCGCGCGCGGTGGGCCTGCCGATTCCGGAGATCCTGTTCGTGGAGCTGGACAGCGAGTTCGCCCGCACCGAGCCCGACCCGGAGATCCAGGACCTGATCCGCGCCAGCGAAGGCCTGAACCTGGGCCTGGATTACCTGCCCGGCGCGATCAACTACGACCCGGCGGCGATGCCGGTGGACGCTGACCTGGCATCGCGCATCGTCTGGTTCGATGCGTTCACCAGCAACGTCGACCGCACCACGCGCAATCCGAACCTGATGGTGTGGCACCGCAAGCTGTATCTGATCGACCACGGCGCGGCGATGTACTTCCATCACGACTGGGCCAACGCCGGCGATGCCTGCGAGAAGCCATTCGTGCTGATCCGCGACCACGTGCTGCTGTCGTTCGCCAGCCGCATCGCCGAGGTGGATGCCGAACTGGCTGCGCGCCTGCCGGATGCGGAAATCGAGCGCATCGTCGGCCTGGTGCCGGACAGCTGGCTGATCGATGAGCCGGCCTTCGACAGCCCCCAGGCCTACCGGCAGGGCTACATCAACTACCTGAAGCATCGCCTGAAGGTGCGTACGGTATTCGTGCAGGAGGCCATCCGTGCCCACGCTGCACACGTATGACTATGCGGTCATCCGCGTGGTACCGCGGGTGGAACGCGAGGAGTTCATCAACGTCGGCGTGATCGTGTCCTGCCCGGGCGCACGTCACCTGGAAGCGGCGATCGAGATCGACGCTGCGCGCCTGCAGGCCTTCGCGCCGGCACTGGATATTGAAGCGCTGCAGCCGTGGCTGGATGCCATCGTGGCGATCTGCCGGGGCGATGCCGGCGCCGGCCCGATCGCGCAGCTGCCCGCGCGCGCGCGCTTCCATTTCCTGACCGCCAAGCGCAGCTCGGTGGTACAGATGTCCAGCACACATGTGGGCCGCACGGCGGACCCGGCGGGCGTGGTCGAACACCTGATGGCGAAGATGGTACGGGTGCCGACCTAGCGCGCTATTTGCCGCCCCCCCCCAGCGTGCGTTCGGTGTTGCTGTCATTCCCTGTACGCCAGTGGTCGGTGCTCAAGCGTACGCCATCACGGGCTTTTCCGATTCACCGCAACGGTCACCGCGAAGTAGGGAATCGCGCTCCACTGCCCGCGCGGATGATGCAGCGATTCCACGCCCATGCCGATCTGGTAATTGACGCTGCCCGGTTGCTGGCGCCAGAAATAGGGTGCGCCGTTGCTCCAGCCACAGCAGACGTACGTCAATGACGGCATGCCGAAGGTCTGCTGCAGGTAGGCTTCAATCCTCGCCGCCGAAGCGCCGCTGACGCGATACCGCGCTTCCATCGGCTGGAGGTAGGAAGCATCGTCCTGCGTGCAGCCAACGTATTCCAGCTCGGCGGGTTTTTTCCCCATCGCCTGCAGAAAATCCTGGCAGACGGTGTCGGGCCGGGCCAGGCCTTCGGCGCGGCCGTGCAACTCCCACTCGGCGATCGCAGCGGCGGGCGTCTGTGCGCTGGCGGTGACGACGCTGCCGATCAGCACCAGCAAGCCAACGCCGCATCCGAGGCGGGCAGAACAGGACGCGGAAAGATGCAACACGGTGATGGCAGATCCTCTGCAGGCATGGCGAGACGTCATCGTAAACGACCGACGCCACCACTCGCTGCGCACGCTTCGATCAACGCTCACGTGCCATGCTCTGTTCGGTGAAGCGCGCCACGCAGAACTCCAGGAAGCTGCGTAGCTTCGGCGTCACCTGTCGATGGCGGGGATACAGCAGGTTGATCGAGGTGGACACGGGCACGAATCGAGGCAGCACCTCCACCAGTTCGCCGCGCGCCAGAACAGCAGACATCATCTCGAACGGCTGCAGGATCAGTCCCAGCCCACCGACCGCAGCACTCAGCAGCGGCTCGGCCTGGTTGACCATGAAGCGACTGGAGACCGGCACGGTCAACACCCCGCCCTGTGGGTCATGGAAGCTCCACCGCGTGCGGATCACCGAGTGGGCGAAGCCCAGGCATTCGTGCCGGCTCAGATCCTGCGGGTGGACTATTGGTGGGCGCGTGGCCAGATAGCCGGGGGCGGCGCACAGGGCCAGCGGGTACGGCCCAAGACGCCGCGCGACCAGCCCGCTGTCGGCGAGATCACCGGTGCGGAACACCAAGTCGTAGCCGTCTTCAACCACGTTGACCAGGCTGTTGGACAGGTTCAGATCCACCTGCACGTCGGGATACTGCTGCATGTAGGCCACCACCGCCGGCCCCAGCGCATGCACGCCGAAGGTGACCGGCGCACTGATCCGCAGCCGGCCCATCGGTCGCCCGCGCGCGATCTCAGCCAGCTGCTCGGCACTCTCCACTTCCTCCAGGATGACCCGGGCGCGGGCCAGGTACGCCTGCCCGAAGTCGGTCAGGCTCTGCTTGCGCGTGGTGCGGTTGAGCAGGCGCACGCCCAGATGCTGCTCCAGCGTCTGCACATGCTTGCCGACCAGTTGCGGCGACAGGTCCAATGCCTCGGCAGCGGCGGCGAACGAACCAACCTCGGCCACTTTGGTGAAGCTGCGCAGGGGTACGATCAGGTCCATTGCAAACTATTGTTTTCCAATGAAACGCCAGATTACCCCTTCTTTCGTTCGCCGGCCAGGCGCACAGTAGCGCTCTGTTCCCTCTGCCCGGCCACCGGCCGGCGTTCCCTTTGGAGACCTTACATGACCCAGGTTGTCCGCATCCACGCCTATGGCGACGCCGATGTGCTGCGCGTTGACGATATCGACGTACCCGCTCCCGCCGCCGATGAGATCCAGATCCGGGTCAAGGCCATCGGCCTGAACCGCGCCGAGGTGATGTTCCGCAACGGCGCCTATCTGCAGCAGGCAGAGTTCCCGAGCCGCCTGGGCTATGAAGCGGCGGGTCTGGTTGAGGCCGTAGGCAGCGCGGTGACCGGCTTCGCTGTCGGCGATGCTGTCAGCGTCGTGCCGCCGCTGGATATCGCCCGCTGGGGCACTTACGGCGAGCTGGCCAACGTGCCGGCACGACTGGTGGTGAAACACCCGTCGTCGCTGGGCTTCGAGCAGGCCGCTGCAGTGTGGATGCAGTACGTCACCGCCTGGGGTGCACTGCTGGAGCAGGCCAAGCTGGGTGCCGGCGATTTCGTCATTATCACTGCAGCGTCAAGCAGCGTTGGCCTGGCTGCCATCCAGGTCGCCAATGCGGTGGGCGCAACGCCGATCGCGGTAACCCTTGGCCCGGGCAAGCGCCAGGCGCTGCTCGATGCCGGCGCCGCTCATGTCATCGCCACCCAGGAGCAGGACCTGGTAGCCGAAGTTGCCCGCATCACCGCAGGCGCTGGCGCACGCGTGGTATTCGATCCCATCGGCGGCCCGCAGTTCGTACCGCTCACCGAGGCGATGGCACGCGGCGGCATCCTGCTGGAGTATGGCGCGCTGAGCAGCGAGCCGACGCCGTTCCCGCTGTTCAACGTATTGGGCAAGTCGCTGACGCTGAAGGGCTACCTGTACTCGGAAATCGTGTCCGATGACGCGGCGCTGGCGCGTGCGAAGGCGTTCATCGTCGATGGCCTGGACAAGGGCGTGCTGGCACCGCTGATCGCCAAGGTGTTTACGTTCGCGCAGATCCAGGACGCGCACCGCTACCTGGAATCGAACGAGCAGATCGGCAAGGTGGTGGTGACGCTGTAACACCCTGACGGCAGCGACGGACCCACCACGGGCACGTCGCTGCCGCCGTCTCAAGCCAGTGACGGCCCGCGGTTCTCCTGCTGGCGGCTGTCGAGGGCGAGTTGCTGCTCGCGCTGCCGGTTGTCACCGGCCAGATCGCTCACCATGTCGTCCATCGAACGTGCGGGCTGCGCCGTATCCACACTGGCGCGTTCACCGGGAATCATCCCGGCGACCCACAGGCGATCTCCGGCCATCATTACCCGGTCGACGCGCCCGGCGTCGTCGATGCCATTGCGCTTGGACTCCAGCACGGCCTGCATGACGTGCTCATCGCCAATGACTCCGGGCACTCCCTGGCGGATGCGCTCGAACAGCGCTGCATCCTTGGCTGACAGCGACTCCACGCCACTGCGCTGCGGCAGCTGTTCCTGTGCGGCGGGGTCAGCGACCGGTGGATTCGCCGCAGCCTGCTGCCGCGCTTGTACCTGCTCCGGCTGGAACTCCGCCCGCGTATAGGGCGGACGCTGCGGCGGCCAGTTCTCCGCGCGGTCGAATTCGGTGGTGGGGGCAAACTCCCGCGCCACCGCTGCGTCGTTCAACTGCCGGCGCGCATCTTCATCAATGGTGTTGCCCGGGCGCAGGGGCAGGCCGTAGTCCTGCTGGAAGTCGCGCATGGCCGCCTGCATGCCGGCATCAAACGTGCGCGCATCGCGCTCGGCACGTGGGTTCGGTTCGGCAAGGTACCCCAGCGCCTCCAGCTGGCGGCGCATCTCGAACACCGGCTCGCCCTTCTCGCCTGGGCGCAGGTTACCGTCGGCCAGTGGCCCGGTCAGGTCGGTCACCGTCCGGCGCTTGAAGTCCGGATCGACCGCCAGCGTGTCGGTGCGCATGCGCTCCAGCAATGCATCGTCGATGCGGCCATTGGCCGGATTGATGCCCCGTTCGGTCTGGAAGCGGCGCACGGCCTGCTCGGTGGATGAACCGAAGTCACCGTCGGGCTTGATCGCGGCATTGGCGTTGTTGCGGATGTCCAGCCGCTGCAGGTACTGCTGTGCTTCCAGCACCTGCTGGTTGGCGTCACCACGGTGCAGGTCCATCGCACCAGCGGGCCCCTGATGGATCGGCATCGGCATCTGGAAGCCCGGCTGCTGCACGCGCTGGACCAGGCCGGCGACCTGCGCTTCCCATCCGGTGGCGAGCGTGGCGATGGTGTCTGGATGGGGGCTGCCGTTGTTCAGCTCACCGCCATTGACCGAGGCCCTCGCCTGCCGGTAGTCGACATGGTTGGCGTTGACGTTGTCGGACAGCCGCGCGCCGAACATGCCATCGCGCATCCCCACCACCAGCACCTTGGTGGCGATTTCCGCTTCGGCCGCCCGCTGCGGATGCTCGACCAGTTCGCGGCCCATTCCCAGCGCCTCGCCCAGCCGCTCGTAGTTGTTGACGTGGGTCAGGTGGGCAAAGCCCCGGCCGAAATACTCTTCACCGCCGAAGTAGCGCAGATCCACCGCCTGCTTCCTGCCCCAGTCTTCCTCGGGCGCGGCGAAATCGCGCGATTCGTGCTGCGCTGTGGCCAGCACATAGGCAATCTGCCGGTGGTCGGTAATGCCATTGTCGATGCAGGTACGGACGATCATCTCGACCGACTGGTCCCGGGTCAGGCCGAAGCCTGACCCACCCTTTCCATAGCCTTCGCTCATCCTTCAGCTCTCCAGTTTCGGTACGCATCCGTTCGTCGGGGGAAGACCTACTTCAGCAGGTCCGATTCGGTAGGGGCCTCGCCCTTGCAGGTGTCATAGCGGCGCATCAGCAGCGTGCGTGGCTCGGTTCCGCGCAGCTGGATGACCTTGTCCTCCCGCTCGCACGGGCTGACCTTGCCGCGCAGGACGACCCGTCCGTTGTCGATATGGTCGATGTCACGTCCGCCGATGGCGTCTTCCAATGCCCTGGCACGCACGTAGCGGTTGCCCTTGGCATCAAACAGGTAGAACGCGTGGACGGGAACGTTGTAGACACCGTTGTTGTCCTGCCACACCTGCAGATCTGGCAAGCCATCGCCGTTGAAGTCAGAAGCGGTCAGCAGCACGGCGGCCGCAGCATGGGCATTGGCACCGGCGCGGGTCAGGCGTGGCTGCACGCCCGTGACTGCAACCTTTCGGCCGCCACGGGTCACGCCCATGCTCCGCACCTGGCAGGTTGTCACGTTGCCGGTGCCGCTGCAGTCGGCCACCTGGAAGACCACCTGCAGCGCAGGCGTGATCCTGCCCTCGCCGGGCTGCAGGACGATCCTGCCCTGCCTATCAGGCGCGGCATCCGCGGTATGGGGGGCGACCTGGCGGGGTGCGGGGGCGACCTTTGCTTCAGCGACCAGCGCCGCCGCACCTCCATCCTGCAGCTGGCGGGCACGCAGCAGGGTCATGTGCGTACGGCACTGCTGTGCATCCAGTTGGGCAGCGGCATTGCCGCCCTCTGGGCAACGGCTGTCGCGCTGGCGCAGCCATTGCCGCTGCAGATCGCGAAGTAGCTGCTGATCACCGGCTGCCATCGTGGAGCGCGCAGCGCTGTAGGCGACGTTGAGCGCATCGTCGTGCACCTTGAATTCAGCATCGACACAGCGACGGCGAGCGTCCGCCACCGTGCCTGCGCTCGCCATGCACGGCGCATAGGCGGGGCTCAGGAAGCGCGCATCGCCAGCGATCAGTTCGGCGCCGCTGGGCAGCTTGCGTACGGCGGGCGGGGGCGAGGCCTGCGCGGTTGCCCACAGGCAAGGGCCAAGCAGAAGCAGCCCAGCCAGCAATCGAGTGGCACGCCCCGGCAGGCGTTCAGAGTTCAGCATGCGTTTCCTTCCTTGGGGGCTTTGGCCAACCCCGTCCTGTTCTGATGATGGATCGTGCACGCTCACCCACGCAACTTCGGCGACGGCGGTCACCTCCCACCAGCCGCCCACGGATCGCCGGCGCTATTCCGGCAACGCATACGCCATCACATAATCCCCCGCCGGCGTCTCCATGAAATGGTGCCCACCGGCCATGATCACCACGTACTGCCGCCCGCCCTGCTCATACACCATCGGGTTGGCCTGGCCGCCCGCCGGCAGCTTGGTATGCCACAGCTCCTTGCCGGTCTTCAGGTCGATGGCGCGCAGCAGGTCGTCGGTCGCTGCGGCGATGAAGATCAGGCCGCTGGCGGTCACTACCGAACCGCCATTGTTCGGCGTGCCGATTTCAATGGGCAGGCCGGAGCGGATGCCGAAGGGCCCGTTGCCGCGTGCGCTGCCGAACGGCCGGTCCCACAGCAGCTTGCCGCTGCGCAGGTCGATCGCACGGATGCCGCCATAGGGTGGCTGCTTGCACAGCAGGCCGGTGAACGGCAGCCGCCAACCGGCGTTGACGTCGATGCCATAGGGCGTCCCCACCTGTGGGTCCCCTGCCCCTTCGGCACCGCCCCTATCAGCGCGGACCTGCTCGCGCGGCAGCCAGCCTTTACGGTCGGCCTCGGCGCGCGGCACCAGCCGGTTGTAGTTGGGCATGTCGTTGTAGTTGGCCACGATCACGCCGCGCCGCGTATCGATGGCCACGCTGCCCCAGTCCGAGCCGCCGTTGTAGCCGGGGTACTCGATGGAGTGGTGATCGCTGCTGGGCGGTGTGTAGAAACCTTCGTAATGCGCCTTGCGGAACTGGATGCGGCAGACCAGCTGGTCGATGGGAGTGATGCCCCACATGTCGCGCTCGGTCAGCGCGTCGTCGCGCCGCAGCGTGTGGTACAGCGAGAACAGCTGGGTGGCGGCACGCTGCTCGGGCTCTACACCGCCCTGCGGCACCTTGCGCTCTTCGGCCGGGGTCAGCAGCTGGCCGTTGCGACGGTCGAGGATGTACATGTCGCCCTGCTTGGTGGGCAGCAGGATCGCCGGCACCTTGCCCGATGCCGTCGGATAGTCGATCAGGCTGGCCTGTGAGCCGAGGTCGTAATCCCAGACGTCCTTGCGCACCGCCTGGAAATGCCAAACCGGCTTGCCGGTGGCCACATCGATGGCGACCAGCGAGGTCGCGTATCTGTTCTGGTTTTCCGTGCGCGAGCCACTCCAGTAGTCGCCCGCGGCATTGCCCATCGGCAGGTACACCAGCCCCAGCGCTTCATCGCCAGTCGCGGTGGTCCACATGTTCGGTGTGCCACGCGTATAGGTCTGCTCGCGCGGTGGCAGACCGCTGCGCTCGGGCTGGTCCATGTCCCACGCCCAGCGCAGCTTGCCGCTGATCGCATCGTAGGCCTGGATGACGCCGGAAGGCGCGTCGCGGCGCTGGCCGTCCAGTACCTGGTGGCCGGTGACGATGACACCGCGGACGATTGCTGGTGGCGAGGTGATCGAGACGTAACCCGGTGGCACCTCGCCCATGCCCAGGGTGATGTCGACCTGGCCGTTGTTGCCGAAGTTGGCGCAGGGGTGACCGCTGTCTGCATCCACCGCGATCAGGCGGCCGTCCAGCGTGCCTTCGATGATGCGTGCGCTGCACGCTGCGCGGCTGCCGGGCGCCGCGCTCCGGCTGATACGGGTCGGCGGCGGTGCGGGCAGCGCCAGATCGGCGGCGACGTCAGCCAGCGCGGCATCGGCGAGGGTCGGTGCGCTGGGCTGTTCGTAGTAAGACACGCCACGGCAGGCGGCCGTGTACGGGATCGAGGCATCCTTCACCTTTGGATCGAACCGCCATAGTTCCTTGCCGCTGCCGGCATCGAGGGCGATCAGCTGATTGCGCGCGGTGCACAGGTACAGCCGATCACCGATCTTCAATGGCGTGGTTTCCGCCCCCCAGCGCTTCTTCGGCAGGTCGCCGGTACGGAACTGCCAAGCCAGTTGCAGTGTTCCCACGTTGTCAGGAGTGATCTGCTGCAGCGGCGAATAACGGGTCGCCGCATTGCTTCGACCCCACGCCGGCCAGTCGCCCTCCGCCGGCTGGTCGGCCGGCTGCAGACCGGTGGTGTCACGGGTTGGATCGAGCCCGGCGCTGACCGCCGGCTCCGGGAACGGCTGATGCCCGTCGACCAGGCCATGGGGTGCGAACGCGAGGCCGAAGGCGGCCACGAACACCAGCATCAGCACAGCGGCCACGCTGCGCGACAGGCGCCTGGATACCGGCCCCTGGAGGGTTGGTGCCAGCAATGCCAGGACGATGCCGAGGGCGGTCACCAAGCCCAGCCGTGGCACCCAGCGCCAGTACTCGCTGCCCGATTCCCACCAGGTCCACAGCAGGCTGCCGATGAACACCAGTGCATACAGCAGCGCACCACTACGGCGATTGCCCCATAACAGGATGCCGCAGACCAGAAGGCCGAGACCGGCGATGGCGTAGTACCAGGAGCCCCCGAGGCTGGCCAGCCAGCCACCGAGCCCGCCGATGATCAGGCCGAGCACGATCAGCAACAGGGCCATCACCGTGATCAGCGGGTGGCGGGAGGTGGGCGTGGCGACGGAAGCGGACTGCGGCGTGGCGGACATCGTCGATCTCCGGGGGCAGCATGCGCCCTTATGCCACCGTCACCGTGAAGTGCGTGCGTATTTTCGACGGCAGACACGACGACGCCGGCACAAGGCCGGCGTCGTCGGGTACCTCAGCATCGCGGCAGGATCACTCCTGCGCGGCGTCCTCGCTGCTGGCAGCAGCCGGTGCGCCGTCGGTCGCGGCCGGGGTAGCGGCAGCCACCTCGTCCTCGTCCTCGTCGATCGAGGCATCCATCCGCTCCACCGCCTGCAGCTTCTCGTCCTTGGACAGACGGATCAGGGTCACGCCCTGGGTGTTGCGGCCGACGCGGCTGATTTCCGAACCACGGGTACGCACCAGGGTGCCGCCGTCGGAGATCAGCAGGACTTCATCGTCGGTCCCCATCAGCACCGCGGCAACCAGCTTGCCATTGCGCTCGGTGGTCTGGATGCCGATCACGCCCTGCGTGCCACGCCCCTTGCGCGGGTAGTCCGGCAGCGGGGTGCGCTTGCCGTAGCCGTTTTCGGTGGCGGTGAGGATGTAACGCAGGTTGGCGTCGTCGGCACCTTCGATCACCGCGTCGCCGGCGGCCTCCTCGACACCGTTGTCGTCCTCGCTCTCATCCTCGACGCCGCCAGCACTCTCGGCCACGATCAGGCTGACCACTTCCTCGCCGGCCGGCATCTTGATGCCGCGCACGCCGGTAGCGGTACGGCCCATCGAGCGGACCTTGTCTTCACCGAAGCGCACGGTCTTGCCGTTGGAGGCGAACAGCAGGATGTCACGCTCGCCATCGGTCAGGCCGACGCCGACCAGGGCATCGCCCTCGTCGAGGTTGATCGCGATCTTGCCGCGGGCCAGACGGAAGGCGAACTCGCCCAGCGGGGTCTTCTTGACCGTACCGTTCTTGGTAGCGAAGAACACGAACTGGCCATCGGCGTACTCGCGCACCGGCAACACGGCCTGCACGCGTTCGCCGGGCTCCAGCGGGATCCAGTTGATGATCGGACGACCGCGGGCGTTGGAACCGGCTTCGGGCAGCTGGTACACCGGCAGCCAGAACACCTTGCCCGAACTGGTGAAGGTCAACAGCGTATCGTGCGTGTTGACCAGCCACAGCTGTTCGATGAAATCCTCTTCCTTGGTCGACGCCGCGCTACGGCCACGTCCGCCACGGCGCTGCGCGCGGTACACGCTCACCGGTTGGCGCTTCACGTAGCCGGCGTGGGAGACGGTGACCACCACGTCTTCCGGGGCGATCAGGTCGAGGATGTCGAGATCTTCCTCGCTGTGGCGGATCTCGGTACGGCGCTCGTCACCGAACTCGGCACGCACGTTGATCAGCTCTTCGCGGATCACCTGCAGCAGGCGGTCGGGATCTTCCAGGATATGGATCAGCCCGGCAATCACTTCCAGCAGCTGCTTGTATTCCTCGGTCAGGCGGTCCTGCTCCAGCCCGGTCAGGCGGTGCAGGCGCATTTCCAGGATCTGGGTCGCCTGGATCTCGGTCAGCTGGTAGCCGCCTTCGATCAGGCCCACACCCTTGGGCAGGTCATCGGGACGCGAGGCTTCGGCACCGGCGGCGCCGAGCATCGAACCGACCAGACCCGGTTCCCACAGGCGCGCAAGCATGCGCTCGCGTGCCTCGGTGGGGTTCGGCGAGGTCTTGATCAGTTCGATCATCTCGTCGATGTTGGCCAGCGCAACGGTCAGGCCTTCCAGCACGTGGGCACGGGCGCGCGCCTTGCGCAGCTCGAACACGGTGCGGCGGGTGACCACTTCGCGACGGTGGCGGACGAAGGCCTCCAGCATCTGCTTGAGGTTCATCAACTGCGGGCGGCCGTCGACCAGCGCCACCATGTTGATGCCGAACACCGACTCCATCTGGGTCTGCTGGTAGAGGTTGTTGAGCACAACCTCGGCCGACTCGCCGCGCTTGATTTCGATGTAGATGCGCATGCCGTCCTTGTCGGACTCATCGCGCAGCTCGCTGATGCCTTCGATCTTCTTTTCCTTGACCAGCTCGGCGATCTTCTCGATCAGACGCGCCTTGTTCACCTGGTAAGGAATTTCAGTGACGATGATCGATTCGCGGCCGTTGTCGGCCACTTCGACATCCGCCTTGGCACGGATGCGCACGCGGCCACGGCCGGTGCGGTAGCCGGCGATGATGCCGGCGGTGCCGTTGATGATGCCTGCGGTCGGGAAATCCGGGCCCGGGATGAACTCCATCAGGCCGTCGATATCGATTTCCGGATTGTCGATCAGCGCGATGCAGGCATTGATCGATTCGGTGAGGTTGTGCGGCGGAATGTTGGTCGCCATGCCCACCGCGATACCGGCCGAACCATTGACCAGCAGGTTCGGGAACCGGGTCGGCATGACCGTCGGCTCCAGTTCCTTTTCGTCGTAGTTGGGCTGGAAATCGACGGTTTCCTTGTCGATGTCCGCCATCAGCTCATGCGCGAGCCGCGACATGCGCGCCTCGGTGTATCGCATCGCCGCAGCGGAGTCGCCGTCGACCGAACCGAAGTTACCCTGGCCATCGACCAGCATGTAACGCAGCGAGAACGGCTGTGCCAACCGCACCAGCGTGTCGTACACCGACTGGTCGCCATGCGGGTGGTACTTACCGATGACGTCACCGACGATACGTGCCGACTTGAAGTAGGGCTTGTTGCTGTGCGCGTTGAGTTCATTCATCGCAAACAGCACACGACGATGCACCGGCTTGAGGCCATCGCGCGCATCTGGCAGCGCGCGCCCCACGATCACGCTCATGGCGTAATCGAGGTAGCTCTTGCGCATCTCGTCTTCCAGGTTGACCTGGATGATTTCCTTGGCGGTTTCTGCCATTCGGGTTCCGTTGTCTGGTAGCGGTCCAGTCCGGCGCATCCACCCGGGGGCGGTCGTGCCGGAACCTCGATTCAACCGCTGGATTCTACCACACGGGGCCGTTTTCCGCCTGCCTTTACGGTGATTTTACCGGCACAAATCAGGAACTTAGGGGTTTGCCGGCCAACGGCCGGCACTACCGGACGCTGGGCCGGGGCGCTTTCCCGTGGAAAGGCTCCCGCCCCTGCCTGGGTCAACCGCCGAAGGCGGCCCGCATGTTCTCTGCGGTCGGGTTCAGGATCACACCACGCTCGGTCACGATGGCATCGATCAGCTCGCCCGGGGTGACATCGAACACCGGGTTCCAGGCGGCGATGCCCTCGGCCACGGTGCGGGTGCCGCCCACGCCGTACAGTTCGCCCGGATCACGCTGTTCGATCTCGATCTGGCTGCCGTCCACGGTATCCATGTCCACCGTCGAGGACGGTGCCACGACCATGAACTTCACCCCGTGGTGGCGGGCCGCGATGGCCAGCTGGTAGGTGCCGATCTTGTTGGCGGTATCGCCGTTGGCGCAGATCCGGTCGGCGCCAACGATCACCCACTGCACGGCACCGGTCTTCATCAGGTGCGAAGCGGCCGAGTCGGCGATCAGGGTCGCGTCGATGCCGTCCTGCTGCAGCTCCCACACGGTCAGGCGCGCACCCTGCAGCCACGGCCGGGTCTCGCCGGCAAACACACGGGCGATTCGGTCCTGGGCCATGCCGGCGCGGATCACGCCCAGCGCCGTACCGAAGCCGGCGGTGGCCAGCGAACCGGTGTTGCAATGGGTCAGCACACCGCTGCCGGCCTCGATCAGGCCCGCACCGAGTGCGCCCATATGGCGGTTGGCCGCAAGGTCTTCTTCGGCGATGGCCTGTGCCTCGGCCTCCAGCAGCGCCTTCCAGTCGGCACCGGCGGCACTCAGGCAACGTCGCATGCGTGCCAGCGCCCAGGCCAGGTTCACCGCGGTCGGGCGCGAAGCGTTCAGCCGCTGCAGCGCTGGCGCCAGCTGCTGCAGGGCATGCGCGCCGTCGGCAGCCTGCACATCACGTGCGGCCAGCACCACACCCCAGGCGGCGGCGATGCCGATGGCCGGCGCACCGCGCACCGTCAGGGCGTGGATGGCGGCAGCCACCTCATCGCTGTCATGGCAGGCCACATGCTCGACCACGAACGGCAGCTTGCGCTGGTCAAGCAGTTGCAGGGCATCGCCGGTCCACAGGATCGGGCGGATGTGGTCGTAGCGGGCGTAGTCGAGGTCGGTGGCGGTATTCATGGGCCCATTGTAGGGCCACGCCACGCGCGGATGGACCCGTCGGGATTCAGTTCACCGAGAATTCGGCGCGGCAGCCGCCGTCGACCCAGATGCCGTTGCGGTTCCAGCCCCAGGTACTGCCTTCCTCGCACGGGGTGCTGGAAAGCTGGCTGGAGAGGGTGGCACTGGTGGAGATGCTGGCGCCACAGAAGCGGCGCTTCTTGGACTTGGATTCGCAGGTCAGCCGACGCGGCATGTCGACGAAACGGCCCTGCTCGTCGGCCACCTCGAAGTCCCCTTGGCAACCCCGGGTGGTCCATACCTCATTGCGCTTGTAGCCCCAGCCCTGCCCTTCCCGGCATGGCAGCACCGACAGCTGGCGCAGCAACCGCACCGGCGCACCATCCAGGCGTACCGGGCAACTCTGCGGGCGACCGTTGGATTCACAGCGCACCACCCGTCGCACCAGACGCTTGCGGCCCTCGGTCGACGGCGCCGCCGCATCCGTCTCTGCCGGGCGCGCGCGGAACTCGGCACGGCAGCCCAGGGTCACCCACACGCCACTGCGGTCGGTGCCCCACTCGCTGCCACGGATGCAGCTGTTGCTGGACAACTGCCGGATCAGGTCGACGCCGTTGCTGACATCGATATCGCAGTGCACCCAGCCCATGTCGCGGGATTCGCAGGTCACCACTTCGCTGTCATAGCCAAGCGACTGCGCCGATGCGGTCGACGGAAGCAGGCCACCCCATATCGCCACGGAGTACATCGGTGCCGCTACGACCGCGAACCACTTGACCAAAGCCTTCCCCATGAATGGATGAACCACGACGCAAGTGTGCGGTATCGGCTGTGATAAGAGCATCATCGTGCTTGCTGAATCAAGCGCGACAAAGCGCGTTTTCGTTCAGCCTGCCAGGTCCATGGGAAAACGTCGGGTCATGCGTGGGCGAAATCGAATGCAAGTACATCTGCAATGCGCGGGGTACGGTGCATCGCCATCAACAGGCGATCAATGCCAACGGCAACACCGGCACAGTCGGGCATCAAAGGCAGTGCACCCAACAGCGCTTCATCAAGCGCGGGCTGCACCTGCCCCCGCGCGTGACGGCGCTGCAGGTCATGCTGAAAACGCGCGCGCTGTTCAGCCGCATCGTTCAGTTCGTGATAACCATTGGCCAGCTCCACCGCGCCCAGGTACAGCTCGAAACGCTCGGCCAACGGCGGCGCGCCGGCGCGGATGCGCGCCAATGCCGCCTGGCTGGCGGGCCAGTCGTGGACGACGGTCATGACCGCGTCATCGAAATGCGGTTGGATACGGTGGGTCATCAGCAGATCCAGCCAGTCATCGCGGGTCAGGCCCACCGGATCGATGTGCACTTCGCCCAGCGCGGCGCGCAGCGCTGCCTCATCGGCATCGAACGGGTCCACGCCTGCGTGCTGCTGGAACAGTTCGCGATAGCTCAGCACACGCAACGTCGCGCTGCGCCCCACCAGCGCCAGTGCCTGTCCCACCAGTTCCGCGGTTTCCTGCAGCAGCCGATGGTGGTCCCAGCCAACCCGATACCACTCCAGCATGGTGAACTCGGGATTGTGGCGGCCACCTGCTTCGCCATTGCGGAACACCCGGCCCAGTTCATAGCAGTCGCCCACGCCGGCAGCGAGCAGTCGCTTGAGCGGGAACTCCGGCGAGGTGCGCAGCCAACGGCGTCGACCGCCCGCATCGACGTGGCCGCTGAAATCGGTGTGGAAACTGTCGATGTTCGGCTCGGTGTTGCCCGCCACCGACAGGATCGGCGTTTCCACCTCCAGCACGCCGCGCTCGGCAAAGAAGCGCCGTACCAGTGCATTGAGGGTGGCCCGCTGTTGCAGGCTGCGCAGCAGTGCCTCGCTCACAGGATGCCCTCCGGGCGCGGATGGTCCAGCGGCAGGGTCAGCAGATCGCGGGTGTCATCGATGTAGCCACTGGCCAAATACAAGCGACGCGCCAGTTCGTTGTGATGGTTGACCTCCAGCCGCAGCCGGCTGACCCCGCGCCCCCGCGCGCGCTGTTCGCAGATGGCCAGCGCCCGCTTGCCACGGCCACGGCCACGTGCGCGTTGGCTGAGATAGAGCTCGTCCAGCAGCATGAAATGGCCGCCCTGCTCCAGGCTGAAGCCCATCGCGATCACCGCATAGCCAACGACGGCTGCGGCCTCGTCCAGCCACAGCAGTACTTCGCCGTTGCGCGGATCGGCCAGCAGCGCATCGACACCACGGCGCACGCGCGCATCGTCGAATTCGATCTTGTCTTCGGCGTAGAAATCGCGCATCAACGCGATCAGCAGTTCCTCGTCGGCACGGGTGGCCAGGCGGAAATCCAGCGGGGCGGTCTGCATCAGTGTTCCTTTGCGGTTGCGTGCCGGGCGCCTGCGCACCCGGCGGGTTCATCACTCGTGTTCGGCCAGATAGGCCAGCAGACGCTCTTCATCCCACACCGGAACGCCCAGCGCTTGCGCCTTGTCCAGTTTGGAACCCGCCTCGGTGCCGGCAACCACGAAACTGGTCTTCTTCGACACGCTGCCGGACACCTTGGCGCCCAGCGCCTCCAGGCGCTCCTTGGCGGTATCGCGATTGAGCTGGGCCAGCGTGCCAGTGAGCACCACCGTCTGCCCGTCCAGCGGTCCGGCGACCACTTCGGCCAGGGCCGGTGCGCTGGCCAGGATGTTTTTCATCTCCACTTCGGCTGCCAGCAGCATCGCGCCATGGCCCTCGCTGTCCAGCCAGTCAGCGACGCCGCGCGCGGTGTCATCGGGCAGGCCTGCGTTGACGAACTGGCCGTGCTCGGCGTCCAGCACCGATTGTGCGCTGGGCAATGCGGCGACCAGCTTCTCGGCACGCAGGCGGGTGATGCCGGGAATCTCCGCTTCAACCAGCAGTTGCGCCAGGTCAAGACCCTCGCGCAGCTTTGCGCTCGGCGGATGCACGTCGCTGATACGTACCTGCCCCACCTGCAGCAGTGCATCGATGGCCTGCTGGTTGCCCTCCTGTTCGAAGAAGTGGCCCAGCGAGCGCGCCACCTCGCCGCCAATATCCGGCACGCGCTTGAACAGTGGCCACGGCAGACGGCGGATCAACGCCAGATCGCCAAACCACTGTGCCAGTGCCTTGGCGGTACTTTCGCCAACGTGCTCGATGCCCAGTGCGAACAGCAGTCGCTCCAGCGTCGCGTCACGGCTGGCGTCGATCGCAGCAATCAGGTTGTCGGCCCACTTGGTGGCGATCTTCTTCGTGTTCCATTCGAAGGTTGCCGGCTGCGCCAGTGCCTGCGCGCGCCATTGCGCATCGTTGCCGTCCAGCTTCAACACAGCGTTGAGCACCGCGCCGCTGCCTTCGGCCGGCAGGTGCAGTTTCAGGCTGGCCGCAAGTGCCGATGGGTCTTCAGCATCCAGCACCAGCTTCAGGTGCAGCAGCTGGTCACGGGTGAGGCGGTACAGATCGGCCACGCTCTTGACGATGCCGGCGTCCACCAGGGTTTCGATGTACTTGTCGCCAAGGCCGTCGATATCCATCGCACGTCGGGAGGCGAAGTGGGCGATCGCTTCCTTGCGCTGTGCCGGGCAGGACAGCTCGCCCGAGCAGCGCCAGGCAGCAGCGCCTTCCTCGCGCACGATCTCCGAGCCGCATACCGGGCAGCTGGTCGGCATCTGCCAGGGCGTGGTACCCGCAGGGCGGCGATCAAGGATGACGCTGACCACTTCCGGGATCACATCGCCGGCACGTCGCACGATCACGCTGTCGCCCACACGTACGTCCAGTCGTGCGATCTGGTCAGCGTTGTGCAGGGTGGCGTTGGAGACGATCACCCCAGCCACCGCGACCGGCGCAAGACGCGCCACCGGCGTGGCAGCACCGGTGCGGCCGATCTGGATTTCGATGGCCTCCAGCGTGGTGCTCTGTTCCTGCGCCGGGAACTTGTGCGCGATGGCCCAGCGCGGTGCGCGCGATACGAAACCCATGGTCTGCTGACCGGCGCGGTCATCGAGCTTGTAGACCACGCCATCGATATCGAATGCCAGGCTGTCGCGACGCTCGCCGATGTCCCGGTAATAGGCCAACAGGCCGTCGCTGCCTTCCACCACCTTGCACAGGTCGCTGACGGGGAATCCCCATTCGCGCAGCTGTGCCAGCGTGCCCGAATGGGTATCGGGCAGCTCACCGCCTTGCACTTCACCGGTACCGTAGGTGAAGAAACTGAGCCTGCGCTGCGCGCTGATCTTCGGGTCGAGCTGGCGCAGCGAGCCGGCGGCGGCGTTGCGCGGATTGGCCAGCACCTTGCCGCCGTGCAGGCGTGCACGCTCGTTGTAGGCCTCGAAGTCGGCGCGGGCCATGTAGACCTCACCGCGCACTTCCAGAACATCCGGCCAGCCCTTGCCTTTCAGGCGCTTGGGAATGTCGCCGATCTCGCGCAGATTGGCGGTCACGTCCTCGCCGGTGCTGCCATCGCCACGGGTGGCGCCCAGTACGAAATGGCCGTCTTCGTAACGCAGGCTGATCGCCAGGCCGTCCATCTTCGGTTCGGCGGAAAAACGCAGGGTGCCGCGGCGCAAACGCTCATCGATGCGGCGCACGAAGTCGGCCACTTCCTCATCGCTGAAGGCATTGGACAGCGACAGCATCGGCACGGCATGGGTGACTTCGGGGAAGCGTCCCGACGGCCGGGCGCCCACCTGCTGGGTGGGGCTGTCGGCACGGGCGAGATCAGGATGCTCGCGCTCCAGCGCCTCCAGCTCACGCACCAGACGGTCATAGTCGACGTCGGGGATCTCCGGTGCATCCAGCTCGTGATAGGCGCGGTTGGCCTGGGCGATCTGCCGGCGCAGGTCTTCGGCACGTTCGGCGGGGCTGGGGCTCATCGGAATCCGCGGGTTCTGGGATGGCCGTGAATTCTACCGCGCCTGCGCGCAGCAGCTTGTAGAGTCGAACCGTGCTGGACAGGCGGCGAACAGCAGTGCCGCATGGCTCGACTGCACAACGCTTGCCGGCACTCGCTGCCAGCGCTAGCGTGCGTCGGTCGCCCTTCAGGAACCGCGCCTGTGACCCTGCCCGCCTCCCGCCGCCACTTCCTGCAACTGGCCGGCGCCGGTCTCGCCCTTGCCAGCAGCGGCCTGCCCCGGTCGGCCCAGGCACAGCCGGCGACCATTGCGCCGCCACCCGCCGATGCGGGCGCGGTGCTGCTGAACTTCAACGAATGCCCCTATGGCCCCTCGCCGGCCGCCCAGCAGGCGGCGCGCGACAGCATCGCCAGCTGCGGCCGTTACCGCTTCGCCCTGGCCGGTGAGGTGCGCGACGCATTCATCGCCCAGGCCGGCATTCCCGCCGACCATGTGCGCCTGTATCCGGGCTCCAGCGAACCGCTGAACCGTGCGGCGACATTGTGGACCGGCCCGCAGTCGGGCCTGGTGGTGGCCGACCCGACCTTCGAGACCCTGGGCGAGATGGCAGCCGCGCGCGGCGCGCATGTACAGAAGGTGCCGCTGCGCAGCGATGGTGCGCACGACCTGCGCGCGATGGTGGCCGCCGCGCACGCGCGACCGACCGGCCTGCTGTACGTGTGCAATCCCAATAACCCCACCGGCTCGATCAGCCCCGCCGACGAACTGGCCTGGCTGCTGGCACACAAGCCGGTCGGCACCCGCGTGCTGCTGGACGAGGCCTATCTGCAGTACAGCGAACAGCCCAGCCTGATTGCACAGGTGGCCCGGCGCGATGACCTGATCGTGCTGCGCACGTTCTCCAAGCTGTACGGCATGGCCGGCCTGCGCCTTGGCGTGGCGGCGGCATATCCCGAGCGCCTGCGCGAGCTGGCCAGCCTGGGCGAAAATCCGCTGCCGGTGCCTGCCCTGGCGGCGGCACTGGCCAGCCTGCGTGACCCGCAGCTGATCCCGCAGCGACGCCTGCAGAATGCCAAGGCCCGGCAGACCACCATCGCCTGGCTGGGCAAGCGTGGCTTCCACTGCCTGCCGACGGAAGCGAACTGCTTCGTGGTGGATGTACAGCGCGACGGCGCGGCCTTCGCCAAGGCCATGGCGGACAACGGCGTGGTGATTGGCCGCAGCTGGCCGATCTGGCCACAACGCGTGCGCGTGACCGTGGGTACCGAGGAAGAGATGGTGCGCTTCCGCGACGCGTTCGCGAAGGTGGCGGGCGTGCCGGCGTAGATCGCATCCACGCATGGCGTGGATCTACTGGTCTGGTGGGTGCCGACCGTTGGTCGGCACGCCCGGATTTACCAGCGCGGGGTCTTGGTCAGCGGCGGGGCCTGGTGCTGGCGGTCATAGGCGCGCAGCTCATCACGGATATGCGCGATGCGCTGGCGACCGAGCGCGTTGCGGCCGTCATCCAGTACCACGCCATCCAGCAGCTCGGCCATGCGCTGCACGGTCGGCAGCATCTTCTCCCAGGCGTCCAGCGCGGTCAGCGGCGCCGGCAGGGTCAGGAAGAAGGCGATGGCCGGGGTTTCCATGGCGCGGATGTTGCCCATGTCGAAGCTGCCCGGCTTCATGATGCTGGCCATCGAGAAGATCGGGCCGCGCTCGGGATGCCCCTCCACCAGCCGGTGGAACACATTCATGTGGCCAAACACCAGGCCGGTCTTTTCCGCTGCCACGACGATGTCTTCGCCACGCAGCTGTTCGCCGGCGCGGGCGGCCACGAACAGCGAAACGATCTTGTCGAAATCCTGGGTCGCGCGCTTGCCCAGGTCGCTGGCAGCGCCATCAACGTCGGGCAGACCCAGCTCGGCCTGCTCGACCGTCTCGCCCATGCCAGGCTCTACGCGACCGTCGGCCACGGGCACGCCATCCTCGCCCAGCACCGGCTCACGACGCTCGCCGCTGGTCGGCTCGGCGCTATCGAGGCGGCGGCCTTGGGGCTTCTTTTTCGGGCGGCCAAACAGGAAGATCGCAGCGACCAACAGCAGGCCGGCGGCCAGGATGCCGATGCGCAACAGTGCCGTGTCGGACATTCGTTAGGTTCTCCGGCTAGTTCATTCAGGTAACTAGGATGGCACGTCAGGCCGCGCCCGCCAATCGCGCGGCTTCTTCCAGGTCCACGCTGACCAGGCGGCTGACGCCCGGTTCGCGCATCGTCACGCCCGACAACTGGTGCGCCGCTTCCATCGTGGCCTTGTTGTGGCTGACGAACAGGAACTGCACCTTCTCGCTCATTTCCTTGACCATGTTGGCCAGGCGGCCGACGTTGGCTTCATCCAGCGGCGCGTCCACCTCGTCCAACAGGCAGAACGGCGCCGGGTTGAGCTGGAAGATCGCAAACACCAGCGCCACGGCGGTCATCGCCTTTTCACCGCCGGACAGCAGCGAGATGCTCGACACCCGCTTGCCCGGGGGGCGCGCCATGATGGTCACACCGGTGTCCAGAAGGTCTTCGCCGGTCAGTTCCAGGTAGGCGTGGCCGCCACCGAACAGGCGCGGATACAGCGCCTGCACACCGGCATTGACCCGATCGAAGGTGTCCTTGAAACGGCCGCGGGTCTCGCGGTCGATCTTGCGGATCGCATCTTCCAGGGTCTCCAGCGCCGTAGTCAGATCAACGTGCTGGGCGTCCAGATACTCCGAGCGCTGCGAGGCTTCGCCATATTCGTGGATCGCGGCCAGGTTGACCGGCTCCAGCCGGCGCATGCGGCCATCGATCTGGTGCACGGCTTGTTCCCAGTCGCCCAGGCGCGCCTCTTCGGGCAGCGTGTTGATCACATCCTGCAGCACGAAACCGGCCTTCTCCACCGCACCCTGCAGTGTTTCGGCACTGAGCACCAATGCCTGCTGGTCCAGCTTGCGCTGCGAAATTCGCTCGCGCTGGGCCAACGCCTGCTCGTCGCGCTGGTGGCGGGTCTGCTCGTAATTGCGCAGCTCGGCGTCGATGCCATCCAGCAGCGTGCGCGCTTCGGTCAGCACGCGATCGGCACGCACACGCTCTTCCAGCGCGTTCTGGTGCTCTGCCTGCAGTGACTCGACCGGTGTATCGCCTTCGTCCAGCTGCGAATGCAGTTCGCCCAGGCGCGAATCAAGCTGGCCACGCTGGGTGCTCATGCGTTCCAGTGCCTGGTTCAACGAGGCCACCTGGGCACGCTGCGATTCCAGGGTCAGCGCCAACGCATGCGAACGCTCGCGCACCGCACGGGCGGCGTCGCGGGCCAGATCACGCGCCTCGGTCAACTGACGGCGTTCGCCCTCCAGACCCTGCCGGTTCGACTCCAGGTCGCCCATGCTGTTGACCGCATTCTCCAGCCGCGAACGCGCTTCCCGCGCCTGCTCGCGATTGACGTCCAGGGTCTCCAACAACTGGCTGAGCTCGCCTTCGATGCGGTCGATGCGCGTACGTGCCGCCTCGACCTTGCCCTGCTGGCCCTGCAGCTGGCCCGCCAGTTCGGATACCGCACGATGTGCCAGGTACAGCGCCCGCTGCGCATCCTCGCGCTGCTGTTCGGCCGCCAACAGGTGCTCACGGAAACCGGCCAGCTGTTCTTCCAGTTCGGCTTCGCGCGACTGCAGCTGCTCGATCTGCTCGCGCAGTTCATTGATTTCGCGTTCGCGCAGCAGCGCGCCCTGCTTGGCGGCGCCGGAGCGCGACACGCGCACCCAGCCCTCGCCCAGGTGCTCACCGCCCTGGGTAATGATGGAATCGCCCTCAGGCAGGCTGGCCTGCAGCGCATTGGCTTCGGCCAGGTCGCGCGCGCCGTGCAGGCGCGCAAGCAGGCGACGGATCGGCGCCGGGCCACGCACACGTGCAGCCAGCGAGGTCGGTGCGACCTTCAGGTCCGCGCCGTCATTGGCGACCAGCGCGATGCGGCCTTCGCCCAGCTCGCCCAACGCATCGACCAGGCTGGCCGGGTCGTCGACCAGCACGCCTTCGATCAACTGACCGAGGGCGCTTTCCACTGCGTTTTCCCAGCCGGCATCGACATCCAGGCGTTCGCCGACGCGTGCGGCCGAATCCAGGCCACGCGACTTCAGCCACGCCACCGCCGCGCCCTGCTCCTGGCCGAGTGCGGCCTGCTGCAGGGTTTCCAGCGAGGACAGGCGACCGCGCAGGCCATTGACCTGCTTGCGCAGCTCGGCCAGTTCGTTCTGGCCGTTGCGCTGCTGCTCCTGCACGGCGGCGACACCGTGCTTGCGCTCCTCGACCTGTTCGGTCAGTTCATCCAGCGCGGTCTTCTGCGTCTCGTGCTGCAGGTGCAGCTGCTCGAAGACCTCGTCCAGCGCATCCACGTCCAGGCCAGCGCGCTCGGCCGCCAGCGCTTCGCGGCGGCGATCGGCATCAAGGATCTGCTTGTCCAGGTAGTCCACGCGGGTGCGCTCGACCTCACCGGCGCGCGAGGCCTCCGAACTCTGGGAGGTGTGCTGCTCCCAACGCTGCTGCCAATCGGACAGCCGCGTTTCGGCCTCGCGCAGGCCTTCCTGCTTGATCTCGTTCTCTTCCTGCAGCGCTTCCAACTGCGGGGTGGCCGCATCGACCGCTTCGCGCAGCACCAGCAGCTTGGCTTCATCACCACTGATGTGCTGGCCCAGTTCGGCCAGTGCCTGGCGGGTTTCATCGCGCGCCTTGTGCAGGCGCTGCGACAGTTCGCGCTGGTGCTGGATCTGCTGTTCGAGACGGGCCAGTGTGCTGCCCACCTGGTAGACCTCGGCCTGCGCGGCATTGAGCGCGTCTGCAGCCTCCTCGCGACGCACACGCGAGGTCTCGATCCGCGCCTCGGCGTCACGCTGGTCGGCGATCAGTTGCTGCAGCTTGGTTTCTTCCTGCGACAGGCCTTCGCGCAGCTTGGACAGGCGACCATCCAGGCCGCGGTATTCCAGCGCCTTCCACTCGGCGTCCTTGACCCGGCGCTCTTCCTGCAGCGTCTGGTACTGCTCGGCCTGTTTGGCCTGCCGCTTGAGGTGTTCAAGCTGCTTGGTGATTTCCTCGCGCAGGTCGCCCAGGCGGTCCAGGTTCTCGCGCGTGTGGCGGATGCGGGTCTCGGTTTCCTTTCGGCGCTCCTTGTACTTGGAGATGCCTGCAGCCTCTTCCAGGTACACGCGCAGGTCTTCCGGGCGCGCCTCGATGATCTGACTGATCATGCCCTGCTCGATGATCGAGTAGCTGCGCGGGCCCAGGCCGGTGCCGAGGAACAGGTCGGTGATGTCGCGGCGGCGGCACTTGGTGCCGTTGAGGTAGTAGTTGCTGCTGCCGTCACGGCTGACGGTGCGCTTGACCGAGATCTCGTTGAACGAGGCGTACTCGCCGGAAATCGTGTGATCCGAGTTGTCGAAGATCAGCTCGACCGTGGCCTGCGACACCGGCTTGCGGGCATTGGAACCGGAGAAGATCACGTCGGTAAGCGAGTCACCACGCAGGCGGCTGGCCGAGCTCTCGCCCATGACCCAGCGCACCGCATCGATGATGTTGGACTTGCCGCAGCCATTGGGGCCTACCACGCCGGTCATGTTGGTCGGCAGGTGCAGGGTGGTCGGATCGACGAAGGACTTGAAGCCGGACAGCTTGATCGTGGAAAGACGCATGGCGTGATTGGGTTCCGGGCAAGGGCCTTACGGCCGCCACCATAGTGGATGTCAGGTCAGCCAGCACCTCAAGCCCTTGATTTCAAAAGAATTCAACAAGGCCAAGGGTGACGCAATGGAATGAGTATAGCGGGGCCAATGTTCCACGGGCGGGATGACCGGGGGAGGAAGCTCCGCGCTCATGCCTGCTCCTGCTCTCCGGCGTGGCCGCAGGCCGCCCCGGATGCCGCCCCCTGCCCGGAAAATGAGAGCAACGTGTTGATATTCATGGATTCATGCTCGGTCCGCCGGCACATGCGTCTCACCCCAAGCACCGGCCCGACCCGGTCACTTTCGTCCAAAACAAAACGGGCACCCTTGCGGGCGCCCGTTCTGGTGATACCAAGCCTTGCGGCGTGGGATCAGGCCTTTTCGGCTTCAACCACGACCTTGACGGTGGTCTCGACGTCCGCGTGCAGGTGCACCAGGACTTCGTACTCGCCAATGTTGCGGAAGGCGCCTTCGCCCAGGATGACTTCGCTCTTGCTCAGCGGCAGGCCGGCAGCGGTGAAGGCATCGGCGATTTCGCGCGCACCGACCGAGCCGTACAGCTTGCCTTCGGTCGAAGCGTTGGCGGCGACGGTCACGCTCGCGCCTTCCAGCTTGGCCTTGCGGGCTTCGGCTTCAGCGTGGATGGACTGGGCCTTGGCTTCGTACTCGGCGCGCTTGGCTTCGAACTCGGCCTTGTTGCTCTCGGTGGCCGGAACGGCCTTGCCCTGCGGCACGAGGAAGTTACGGCCGTAGCCCGGCTTCACGTCGACCAGGTCGCCCAGGTTGCCGAGGTTGGTGACTTTCTGCAGGAGGATCAGCTGCATGGTATTGCTCCAGATAAGTTATTCGTTAGCGAGGCGCGGGCCCCGCAACAAAGGCTGTCCGAATAGCTGGCACAGCGGGGGCAGCGCGAAGCTGCCCCGCCGGCATCAGACGTCGTGGTTGTCGGTGTACGGAATCAGGGCCAGGAAGCGAGCGCGCTTGACGGCGGTCGCCAGCTGACGCTGGTACTTCGACTTGGTACCGGTGACGCGGCTCGGCACGATCTTGCCGTTCTCGGTCAGGTACTGGCGCAGGGTGTTGAGATCCTTGTAGTCGATCTCCTTGACACCTTCGGCCGTGAACTTGCAGAACTTGCGGCGACGGAAGAACTTGGACATGTCAGTGCTCCTTAGGCGGCCGAAGCGGCGTCGTCGCCGGCATCGTTGTCAGCGGCGGGGGTGGTTTCGCCTTCTTCGTCATCACGACGACGACGCTCACCACGCTCGGGCTTGTCGCCCTTCTCGTCCTTGCTCTTCATGATCAGCGACTGCTCGGTGTCAGCCTCGTCACGCTTGATGACCAGGTTGCGCAGCACGGCGTCGTTGAAGCGGAAGCTCTCGGTCAGTTCGGTCAGAACGGCCTGGTCGACTTCGATGTTCAGCAGCACGTAGTGCGCCTTCACCAGGTTCTGGATCGGGTACGCCAGCTGGCGGCGGCCCCAGTCTTCCAGACGGTGGATGGTGCCGTTGCCGTTCTCGACCAGCGACTTGTAGCGCTCGATCATGGCCGGGACCTGCTCGCTCTGGTCCGGGTGGACCATGAACACGATTTCGTAATGACGACTCATGTTTTTCTACCTTTCGGATGTGGCCTTGCGGCCGGACAGCCCCCCGCCGTTGATACCGCGGTGGGGCAAGGGATCCTGCCAGGGAGGCAGGAAGCCGCGCATTATGGCGCAGATGGGAGGCGTGAACAAGGCACTGAGCTTCAGGGGCCAATGAGGGGCCGCAGGCGGCGCCCCGAAATCCAACCAATTTCCTTGAAATTCAACAACCTGAACTACGCCATATCAACATGAAGCCGGTGCTGGCCACACTCCAGGCACTGGAACAGGCAACCGACCATCTGCCCCTCGCGTGTCAGGTGCTGCAGCACCCAGTCGGCATCACGCGGGTTGACCGCCGCCACGTCGGGCCGGACCTCGGCCAGGATCGGCGTCAGGTCATCGCTGCCGGCATAGCCCAAGAACGCACAAGGAGTATTGCAGTGGGTCAGCCAGACCGGCTGCTGCCAGGAGAAGTAACCCGGGGTACGCTCGCAGATCTCCAGCAACTGCTCGCGGGGAATGGTCGGTGGCGGATCGGCCGGGTCCGGCGACACGCCCTCGATGTCGCTCCAGCCGATGAAATCGCCCTGGAAACGTTCAACGGCCCGGCCGTTGGCGATGCACCAGGGACACAGATAGCCCGGCGCATCGCCGGCACAATAGAACGTGCACAGGTAGCGCAGCGCCCGCGGCTCGCCACAGCAATCGCAGACACCCGCCACCTCCTCGAAGGAGATCGCGTAGGCGTTGGGAGAATAAGCAAAAACCGGTCGTTCCATCCGTGGATCCTCTGCGCTAACGTCCAGCCATGGACCGACTCACACGAATCCGAGACTGGATCAACCGCGACAATGGTCGCCTGTTCCGTGTGGGCAACGGCCCGATCAGCGGCGCTACGGCCTTGGGCTTTCTGAGCTTGATGGCGGCACTGCTGATGCATCTTCTGCACGACGCCACAGGGCTGCCAGGCGCCTATGCAGCGGCCTGCCTGCTGACAGGCGGCGCGTTGTTGGCCTGGGACGCCCGGCGCAGCCGCCGCTGACCGGGGCCTGGGGCGCCGCAACGTCCGTGCCGACCAGGTCAGCCCCCACTCAAGCGGGGCTCAGGCCTTGTCGGCGTCGGTGGTGAAGCTCTCGCCGCAGCCGCACTCGGCGGTGGCATTCGGGTTGCTGAACGTGAAGGTCTCGCTCAGGCCGTGCTTGCCGAAGTCGATCACAGTGCCGTCCACCAGGGCCAGGCTCTTGGCGTCGACGTAGATCTTCACCCCGTCCTGGTCGAACACGGTGTCGTCCGCGCGCTCGTCGCGGGCCAGGTCGGTGATGTGGCCCCAGCCCGAGCAGCCGGTCTTGGTCACGCCAAAACGCAGGCCCAGCGCGCCGGGGGTCTGGGCGACGAAGCGCTGCACGCGCTCGAAGGCAATAGGGGTCAGGCGGACAGCCATGAGGGATCACTCCAGAGGTACCGGGACATTATAGGGAGCCGATGACCGCAGAAATGCCTCGCAAGCAGAACGCTGCAACCGGTAAACTCCCGTGTTCATAGATCGAGTCGATCAGCAGAGGATTCAAGTCATGACGGTGGTCAGCGTTGAACATGCGCTTGCCGGGAAGATCCCGGAAGGTGGCGAAGTCACGGTACGCGGTTGGGTGCGCACGGTGCGCGGTTCAGCAAATCTGGCTTTCGTGAATGTGACCGACGGCTCCTGCTTCGCCCCGATCCAGGTCGTGGCCGGCGACGCGCTGGCCAACTTCGACGAGATCAAGCGCCTCACCACCGGCTGCTCGCTGGTGGCCACCGGTACCTTGGTGAAGTCGCAGGGCAAGGGCCAGTCGTTCGAGATCCAGGCCAGCGCGGTCGAGGTGGTCGGCTGGGTCGAAGACCCGCTCACCTACCCGATCCAGCCCAAGCCGATGACGCCGGAGTTCCTGCGTGAAGTGGCGCACCTGCGCCCGCGCACCAACCTGTTCGGCGCGGTCACCCGCATCCGCAACTGCCTGGCCCAGGCCGTGCACCGCTTCTTCCACGAGAACGGCTTCAACTGGATCAGCACCCCGATCATCACCACCTCCGACGCCGAAGGCGCCGGCCAGATGTTCCGCGTATCCACCCTGGACATGGTGAACCTGCCGCGTGACGCGCAGGGCGGGATCGACTTCAGCCGCGATTTCTTCGGCAAGGAAACCTTCCTGACCGTGTCCGGCCAGCTGAACGTCGAGGCCTACTGCCTGGCGCTGAGCAAGGTGTACACCTTCGGCCCGACCTTCCGCGCCGAGAACAGCCACACCACCCGCCACCTGGCGGAGTTCTGGATGATCGAGCCGGAAATCGCCTTCGCCGACCTGGCCGAAGACGCGCGCCTGGCCGAAGAATTCCTGAAGTACCTGTTCCGCGCGGTGCTCAACGAGCGCGGCGACGACCTGGCCTTCATCGCCGAGCGCGTGGACAAGAACGCGATCACCAAGCTGGAAGACTTCATCAACGCGCCGTTCGAGCGCATCGACTACACCGATGCGGTCAGCCTGCTGCAGAAGTCGGGCCGGAAGTTCGACTTCCCGGTCGAATGGGGCCTGGACCTGCAGACCGAGCACGAGCGCTGGCTGACCGAGGAACACGTCGGTCGCCCGGTGGTGGTGACCAACTACCCCGAGCACATCAAGGCCTTCTACATGCGCCTGAACGACGACGGCAGGACGGTCGCGGCGATGGACGTGCTGGCCCCGGGCATCGGCGAGATCATCGGCGGCAGCCAGCGCGAAGAGCGCCTGGATGTGCTGGATGCACGCATGGCGCAGTTCGGCCTGGATCGCGAACACTACAGCTGGTACCGCGATTTCCGCCGCTACGGCTCGGTACCGCACGCCGGCTTCGGCCTGGGCTTCGAGCGCCTGGTGGTCTATGTGTGCGGCCTGTCCAACATCCGCGATGCGATCCCCTACCCGCGCGCCCCGGGCAGCGCGGACTTCTAAGCCCACACGCACGACCACGGAGGTACTGCCCCCATGACCCTGTTCTTCGCCCTGTGTTTCGTCGGCGTTGCAGTGGCCGGGTTCAGTGCCTTCGTGATCTTCTGGCCGCTGACCCTGGTGCATGTGCGCGATCGCCATCCGGCGTTGGCGCAGCGCTTCGGCAGTGGCGCCTTCCTCAAGCCCGACGCGCTGGGCTGGCTGCTGCGGCGCGAATACCGCACCCAGCCGGACCGCTCGCTGTCCGGGCTGGCGACGCCCGCCTGGGTATCGCTGCTGACCCTGCTGGCCGGACTGGGCATGGCTGCCCTGCTCTGGCTGGCCTCGCTCTGGTAAGACACACATGAACGACCTTTCCCACGTCCGTGACAGCTGGTGGCTGGCCAGCCTCGGCAACACCCTGATCTGGGCACGCCTGCGCATCCGCGAAGCCGGCACCGCTGAAGTACTCGACAGCGATGGCAATACGCTGAGCTATGACAGCGAAGACACCGCCCGCTCGCAGCTGTTCGACGCCGAGTTCGTCGAGTACGACGGCCTGGACGAAGAAGATGCGCTGGTCCGCGGCTTCTCGCTGCATGAAGTGCAGCCACCGCAGGCGGGCAGCGACGAAGGCCTGCGCGGGCGCATGGTGCAGTCGCTCGGCAGCCGCGCCTGAGGCCGGCCGATGTTCACCCCGCGCGCTTTCACCGAGACCGACCTGCTGTGGCTGGATCGCCTGCTGGCGCGTGATCCATTCGTTACCGTGCTTACCGCCGGTGGCGATGGCCTTCCGGAGCTGACCCGGCTGCCCGTGCTGTACCAGCGCGACGGCGTCCACATCGAGCTGCGCGGCCACTGGGCACGTGCCAACCCGCAGGCGCGCCACAACGGTGCGGCCAAGGTGCTGGTGGACGGGCCGCATGGCTATGTCTCGGCCAGCTGGTACCCGGACAAGGAGCCTGCCGCGCGGGTGCCTACTTGGAACTACGCCGCCGCCGAGCTGCGTGGCCAGCTGCAGACCTTCAACGATACCGATGCGCTGGCACAGCTGGTCAGCGATACCGGCGACCGCTTCGAAGCCAGCGTCGGCCAGGACTGGCGGTTCGAACCCGAGCGTGACGACCACCGCCGCCAGCTGCGCGGCATCGTCGGCTTCCGCTTCACCGTTGAGCAGGTGCAGCTGACGTTGAAGCTGAGCCAGAACCACCCCGAGGCCAACCAGCAGGCGGTGATGGCCGAGCTGGAACGCCTGGACAATCCGCATTCCATCGAACTGGCGCAGTGGATGCGCCGGTATCGCGACGAAGCCGCCGCTGGCAGCTGAGCGCCCAGTTTCCCGCGACGACGCGACCAGAACGGCCGCGCCTTGCCCCCACCCGACGTCAGGGACCCCGAACATGAAAGACATCTACAAGCTGCTGCAGAACAACCGTGACTGGGCGGACCGCATCGAGAAGGAAGATCCGGAGTTCTTCCATCAGCTGGCCAAGCAGCAGCATCCGGAATACCTGTGGATCGGCTGCTCCGACTCGCGCGTGCCGGCCAACCAGATCATCGGCATGGCCCCGGGCGAAGTGTTCGTGCATCGCAACGTGGCCAACGTGGTGGCCCACACCGACCTGAACTGCCTGAGCGTGGTGCAGTACGCCGTGGACCAGCTGAAGGTGAAGCACATCCTGATCGTCGGCCATTACGGCTGTGGTGGCGTACATGCTTGCCTGCACAACACCCGCGTCGGCCTGGCTGACAACTGGCTGCGCCACGTCGGTGATGTCATGCAGAAGCACACCGCCATCCTCGATGCGATCGAGACCGACGAACTCAAGCACGCACGCCTGTGCGAACTGAACGTGATCGAGCAGGTCGCCAACCTGTGCCGCTCGACGATCGTGCAGGACGCCTGGGCCCGCGGCCAGAAGCTGATGGTGCACGGCTGGGTCTACAGCCTCAAGGATGGCCGCGTACGCGAGATGGGCATCGACGTCGGCTCCCAGGAAGACCTGCAGCCGGCCTATGAAAAGGCGTTGTCCTATGTTCCGCGCAAGGGCAAGCGCGACTGATCCCCCGGGGAAGACACCATGCTCGCTTCGCCAATAAACCTGCATGCCTGGATCGAGGAAAACCGGCACCTGTTGAAGCCGCCGGTCGGCAACAAGATGATCGACAACGGCGATTTCATCGTGATGGTGGTCGGCGGGCCGAACAGCCGCACCGATTTCCACTACGACGAAGGCCCGGAGTGGTTTTACCAGCTGGAAGGCGAGATGGTGCTGAAGGTGCAGGAGGATGGCGCGGTACGCGATATCCCGATCCGCGCCGGCGAGATCTTCCTGCTGCCGGGCAAGGTGCCGCACTCACCGCGGCGCCCACCCGGCGGCGTCGGCCTGGTGGTGGAACGCAAGCGCCTGCCGCATGAGCGCGACGGCGTGATCTGGCATTGCGAGCGCTGCAACCACAAGCTGTACGAAGAGTATTTCACGCTGCAGAACATCGAGACCGACCTGCCGAAGGTGTTCGCGCGCTACCAGGCCAGCCTGGAACTGCGCACCTGCAGCGAGTGCGGCCACGTGGATCCGTTGCCGGCACCGGCGGCGGCCTGACAGCGCTACCGGGCATCGCCCCTGTAGAGCCGAGCCCATGCTCGGCTGTCGGGCCGCGAAGCCGAGCATGGGCTCGGCTCTACAGCAAGAGCGGCACGGAGGCCCCAGGCGCTACACTGACAGCCCCGTTGCAGCCTGTTGCCCGACCATGTCCGACCTGCTCAGCCGCACCCACGCTATTGCCCTTGATGCCGCCGATCCGCTGCGGCCGCTGCGGCAGGAATTCCTGATTCCGCGCCACGGTGGTGGTGAGCAGACCTACTTCGTCGGCAACTCGCTGGGCCTGCAACCGCGCGGCGCGCAGGCCGCGGTGCAGGAAGTGATGAAGCAGTGGGGCGAACTGGCGGTGGAAGGCCACTTCACCGGGCCGACCCAATGGCTGTCGTACCACCGCCTGGTCAGCGCGCAGCTGGCGCGCGTGGTCGGTGCGCTGCCCAGCGAAGTGGTGGCGATGAACACACTGAGCGTGAACCTGCACCTGATGATGGTCAGCTTCTACCGGCCCACGGCCGAACGCCCGGTGATCCTGATGGAGGCCGGCGCCTTCCCCACCGATCGCCATGCGGTGGAGGCACAGATCCGCTTCCATGGCTTCGACCCGGCCGACTGCCTGGTGGAAGTGCAGCCGGATGAAGCCAACGGCACGATCTCGATGGCCGCGATCGAACGCGCGATCGCCACGCACGGTCCGCGCCTGGCGCTGGTGCTGTGGCCCGGCGTGCAGTACCGCAGCGGCCAGGCCTTCGACATGGATGCGATCACCCGCGCAGCACGCCTGCAGGGCGCACGCATCGGCTTCGACCTGGCGCACTCGGTCGGCAATCTGCCACTGCACCTGCATGACGTCGCCCCGGACTTCGCCGTGTGGTGCCACTACAAATACCTCAACAGCGGCCCGGGCGCCGTGGCCGGTGCCTTCGTGCACGAACGCCATCATCGCGACACCACGCTGCCGCGCTTTGCCGGTTGGTGGGGCCATGACGAAGCCACCCGCTTCCAGATGGCACCACAGTTCCAGCCCGCCGTCGGCGCCGAGGGCTGGCAGCTGAGCAATCCGCCGATCCTCGGCCTGGCGCCGCTGCGTGCGTCGCTGGACCTGTTCGAACGTGCCGGCATGGACTCGCTGCGCAGCAAGTCGCTGGCATTGACCGGCCTGCTCGACGCACTGGTGCGCGCGCGCCTGCCGCAGGTACTGGAGATCGTCACCCCGGCCGAACCCGAGCGCCGCGGCTGCCAGCTGTCGCTGCGTGTGATCGGCGGCCGCGAGCGTGGGCGCGCCCTGTTCGAGCACCTGCGTGCGATTGGCGTGCTGGGTGACTGGCGCGAACCGGATGTGATCCGCATCTCACCTGCTCCGCTCTACAACCGCTACCTGGATGTGCACCACTTCGTCGAAGAAGTGGAAGCCTGGGCCGGCCTGTAAGCCGCCCTCCCCCTCTTGCTGGACAGTTCGTTGATCGCACATGCATCCCGCTCGCTGAGCATTGTCGGCGCCGGCCTGGCCGGATCCCTGCTCGCCATCCTGCTGTCACGGCAGGGCTGGCGCATCACCCTGTACGAACGCCGTGGCGATCCGCGCATCGCCGACTATGAGAGCGGCCGTTCGATCAATCTGGCCCTGGCCGAGCGCGGACGCAACGCGTTGCGCCAGGCCGGCGTGGAAGACGAAGTGATGGCACGCGCGGTGATGATGCGCGGGCGCATGGTGCATCCGCGCGAAGGCGAGCCGCAGCTGCAGCGCTATGGCCGCGATGACAGCGAAGTGATCTGGTCGATCCATCGCAGCGACCTGAACACCACACTGCTGGAACTGGCCGAACAGGCCGGTGCCACCGTGCATTTCCACCGCCGCCTGCACACGGTGGATTTCGATGCCGGCTACGCGCGCTTCATCGATGATCGTGACGACAGCCCGCACGATATCCGCTTCGATACGCTGGTGGGTGCCGACGGCGCAGGCTCGGCATTGCGCGCGGCGATGAACCGGCGCGAACCGCTGGGAGAGGACATTGCCTTCCTCGACCATTCCTACAAGGAACTGGAAATCCCGCCGAGCGACGATGGTGGCTTCCGCATCGAGCGCAATGCCCTGCACATCTGGCCTCGCGGCCACTACATGTGCATCGCCCTGCCCAACCACGAGGGCACGTTCACCGTGACCCTGTTCCTGCCCAACCAGGGCGATCCGAGCTTCGCTACCGTCAACACCGGCGCACAGGCTGAAGCACTGTTCGCGCGCGAGTTCGCCGATGCCCTGCCGCTGATTCCCAACCTGCGTGCAGACTGGGAGCAGCATCCGCCGGGCCTGCTCGGCACGCTCACCCTGGAGCGCTGGCACCAGCAGGACCGCGCCGTACTGATCGGCGATGCCGCGCACGCCATGGTGCCGTTCCACGGCCAGGGCATGAACTGCGCGTTCGAAGACTGCGTGGCACTGGCCCGCCATCTGATGGAGGCAGATGACCTGCAGAGTGCGTTCGCCGCGTTCGAAGCCGAGCGCAAACCGAACGCGCGCGCGATCCAGCAGATGGCACTGGATAACTATCTTGAGATGCGCGACCGGGTGGCCGATCCGTCCTTCCTGCTGCAGCGCGAGCTGGAACAGGAACTGCAGCGGCGCTGGCCGACGCGTTTCGTGCCGCATTACACGATGGTGACGTTCCTGCACACGCCCTATGCCGAGGCACTGCGCCGCACCGATATCCAGCGTGACATGCTGATCGCCGCCACTGCCGGCCACGACACGCTGGACGACATCGACTGGAACGCACTGGAGGCGCAGATCCATGTGCGGCTGCCGGTGCTGGAGGGCGCGCACTGATGGCCGACAGCTTCCTGTTCTACGACCTGGAAACCTTCGGCCAGGATCCGCGCCGTACCCGCATCGCCCAGTACGCGGCGATCCGCACCGACAGCGATCTCAATGAGATCGACACCCCGGTCAGCTTCTTCGTCCGCCCGGCTGACGATCTGCTGCCCTCGCCGATGGCCACGATGGTCACCGGCATCACCCCGCAGCAGGCGTTGGCCGAAGGCATCAGCGAAGCCGAAGCATTCGATCGCATCAACGAGCAGCTCTCGCGCCCCGGCACCTGTGCGCTGGGCTACAACACCCTCCGCTTCGATGACGAGTTCATCCGCTACGGTCTGTTCCGCAACTTCCACGACCCGTACGAACGCGAGTGGCGCAACGGCAATTCGCGCTGGGACCTGCTGGACATGCTGCGACTGATGCATGCCATCCGTCCGGACGGCATCCACTGGCCCAAGCGCGAGGACGGCGCCACGTCGTTCAAACTCGAACACCTGGCCGAGGCCAATGGCGTGCGCGAGGGCGATGCCCACGAAGCACTGTCGGACGTGCGCGCCACGATAGGCATGGCGCGCCTGTTCAAGCAGTCACAGCCGCGCCTGTGGGACTACGCGTTGAAGCTGCGCGACAAGCGCTTTGTCGGCAGCCTGCTCGACATCACCGCGTTGAAGCCGGTGCTGCATGTCTCGATGCGCTACCCGGCCAGCCGCCTGTGCGCCGCGCCGGTGTTGCCGCTGGCGGTACATCCGACCATCAACAACCGGGTCATCGTGTTCGACCTCGACGGCGACATCGATGACCTGCTGGAACTGCCTGCCGAGGTGATCGCCCAGCGCCTGTACCTGCGTGCCAGCGAGCTGCCCGAAGGCGTAGCCCGGGTGCCGTTGAAGGAAGTGCACCTGAACAAGGTGCCGGCGCTGGTGGCCTGGAACCACCTGCGCGCCGATGACCACGCACGACTCGGGCTGGACGTGGCAGCGATCGAAGCCAAGGCCGAACGACTGCGCGCGTTCGCACCACAGTTGGCCGAGAAGGCGCGCCAGGTCTACAACCAGCCGCGCGCGGCGAGCGTTTCCGACGTGGACGCGTCACTGTACGACGGCTTCCTCGGCGCCGGCGACAAGTCGTTGCTGGCACTGGCACGGACCACGCCGGCCGAGCAGCTGGCAGCATTGGAGGGCCGCTTCCGCGATCCGCGCCTGCCCGAGCTGCTGTTCCGCTACCGTGCCCGCAATCATCCCGGCAGCCTTGCACCGGAAGAACGCGAGCGCTGGAATGCCTATCGCCGTCAGCGCCTGCTCGGCGAGGAAGGCATGGGCGAACTCAACCTGGCCCAGTACCAGCAGCAGCTCGACGCGCTGGCGGCCGAAGCACCCGACGATGCCCGCCGCGCCGCGCTGCTGCGATCGCTGCACGACTGGAGCCAGCACCTGCAGGAGGACCTGTGAGCACCTATTTCTCCGATGCCAGTTTCAAGTTCCTGCGCAGCCTGGCGCTGCACAACGACAAGACCTGGTTCAACGACCATCGCCAGCAGTACGAAGACCACGTGCGGCAGCCGTTCCTGCGCCTGCTGGGCGACCTGCAGCCGGCGCTGACCGAGGTGAGCGACCACTTCCGTGCAGACACCCGTGGCGTGGGCGGTTCATTGTTTCGCATCCACCGCGATGCGCGTTTCTCCAACGATAAGTCACCGTACAAAACCTGGCAGGGTGCGCGCCTGTTCCATGAGCGTCGGCGTGAAGTGGCCGCGCCCTCGTTCTACGTGCACCTGCAACCGGGCGAGAGCTTCGTCGGCGCCGGGCTGTGGCATCCCGAACCGGAAACCCAGCGCCGCGTCCGCCACTTCATCCTCGACAACCCCGGCAGCTGGAAGGCAGCGGCGCATGCACCGGCGCTGCGCAAGCGTTTCGACTTCGAGGAAACCGAGAAGCTGGTGCGTCCACCGCGCGGCTTCCCGGCCGACTTCGAATTCATCGATGACCTCAAGCACCGCAACTGGGTGATGTGGCGTTCGCTGGACGATGCGACGATGACCGGCCCGCGCCTGCTGTCCACGCTCGGCAAGGACCTGGCGGCGCTGGGCCCGTTCGTCGACTACCTGTGCGCTGCACTGGATCTGGAGTTCTGATGGCACTGGCGCGACAACGCCGCACGCTGGGCCGCACGGGCCTGGCCGTTTCGCCGATCGGCCTGGGCTGTTCCGGTTTCTGGGGACACCGCCGTTTCTCCGAGGCGGCGGCTGCCGAAGTGGTCGAGCACGCACTGGCGCATGGCGTGAACCTGCTCGACACAGGCCACAACTACTCGGGCTTCCATGCTGAGCCACGCCTGGGCCGGATCCTGCGCCCCCTGCTGGCGCGCTACCCGCGTGATTCACTGGTCATCTCCAGCAAGGGCGGCACGCTGACCGGCCAGGCCGGCATCAGCGGCGCCGAGCAGCGCAACTTCTCGGCCGCAGCGATCACCGCCAGCTGCGAGGCCTCGCTGCGCAACCTCGGCCTGGACTACCTCGATATCTACCAGTTGCACGGTGCCAGCGAGGAAGACATCAACGATGACCTGCTGGCCGCCCTGCAGCGCCTGCGCGAACGCGGCCTGATCCGGCACACCGGCATCAACACGCACTCCGCGTCGACATTGCGCTGGATGATCGCCAATCCGACGCTCTTCGACGTGGTTCTGCTCGACTACAACGCCCTCCAGCAGGACCGCGAGCCCCTGATCGATCAGCTGCAGGCAGTCGGCATCGGCGTGCTGGCGGGCACGGTACTGGCGCAGGGCCATCTACTGCCCGCTCGACCACGCCTGCCGCGCCTGGCCGACGCCTGGTACCTGGCCCGCGCCTGGCTCAAGCCGAGCAGCCGTCAATTGATGCGCAGCGCACGCCAGATGCGCAGGGCCGTGGCCGCCATCCACAGCCAGCGTCCTGCCCAGACCGCCTTCGCCTATGCGCTGGGCCATCCTGGCGTGGCCAGCGGCATCCTCGGCACCACCCGCATCCGGAGCCTGGACGAAGTACTGGCCACGCGACTGGACGCATTGACCCTGGCCGAGCGCCAGTTGCTGATCGACGCATTCGGGGATGGCCGCGGCTCGCCCAGTCATTGAGTCTTCACCCGCAACTGCCGCCGTTGCGGCAGTCTGTGCGGCATGAAGAAACTCACTGCGCTCGCAATCCTGCTGGTCATGGCCGTGGCGGCCTGGTGGTTCGGCGGCCCGTACCTGACCGTGCATGGCCTGTCGAAGGCCATCGAACAACGGGACACCGCGCGTCTGGAACGCTATGTGGATTTCCCACGCGTACGTACCAGCCTGCGCGCCCAGCTCAATGATTACCTGGTGCGCCAGGCCGGCCCCGAGGTGGCTGCCAGCCCCTTCGGCGCCCTGCTGTACGGGTTGGGCGACCAGCTGGGCGGTGCCGCGGTGGACACGATGGTCACCCCCACCGGCATCGGCGCGATGCTGCAGGGCCACGTGCTGTGGAAGCGCGGCCGCAATGAACTGCAGGGTGGCGATGCCTTCGGCACGACCGAACCGGCGCGACCGCTGAAGAACGCCAAACACCATTTCGAAGCCCTCGACCGCTTCGTGGTCGACGTCGATCGCGGCCCCGGCCAGCCACCATTGAAGGTAGTGCTGGAACCGCAGGGTCTGCGCTGGAAGGTGGTGGACCTGCAGCTGGGGATGTCAGCCACGCCGTAAAACCGGTAGCGCCGGGCCATCCCCGGCGTTTCCATGGGCGCCGCTGCGCTCGCCGGGGATTGCCCGGCGCTACCACCTCACCCCTCGTTGGCCACACCGTGCGGCACATGGCCAGCGGCAACATGTTCACGCGCACTGTCGATGTTGTGCTGCGAATCATCAAAGAAGATATCGGCACCGAACGCCTGCAGGAACGGGCCCTTGTGCCGCCCACCGAGGAACAATGCCTCGTCCAGGCGCACACCCCATTCGCGCAGGGTGCGGATTACCCGCTCGTGCGCCGGTGCAGAACGCGCGGTGACCAGCGCCGTGCGGATGGGCGCGCTGTCGCCGGCCGGGAATACCTCCTGCAACGTGTGCAGCGCAGAGAGGAAACCGCGGAACGGACCGCCACTGAGTGGCTCGCGTGCACGCTCGCGTTCGTGCCGGCCGAAGGCTTCCACGCCCTGCTCGCGCGAGATGCGCTCGCTCTCATCGCCGAAGATCACCGCATCACCGTCGAAGGCGATGCGCAGCTGCCCGGCCGGGCGGGTGATGTCGATCTGGTCAGCGGCAGCGGCTGCGGTCTCGCCCGGTGGCTTGGGCAGGATGGTCGCCGCAGCGATGCCATGGCGCAGCGCGCTGCGTACCGATTCCGGGTTGGCCGACAGGAACAGGTCGGTGCCGAACGGCTTCACGTATGGCCACGTCGGCTCACCGGCGGTGAAGGTCGCGCGGATGATGCCCAGCCCATAGTGCTGGATGGAATTGAAGATGCGCAGGCCGGTGTCGGCCGAGTTGCGTGACAGCAGGATCACTTCCACGCGCGGGTTCTCGGGGCTGGCGCCCTGGTTCAGCGCCAGCAGCTTGCGCACCACCGGGAAGGCCACGCCCGGCCCGAGGATGTCGTCCTCGTGCTGGCGCTGGTACTCGGCATAGGCGGCCACGCCATCGCTCTCGAACAGCGCATGGCTTTCTTCCAGGTCGAACAGCGCACGCGAGGTCACCGCGACGGTCAGCAAACGGGGGGAGTTGTCGCCCATCGGTGGGGTCCTTCAAGCGGTCGGCAGTGCCGGCCGCCTATTGTCGTCAAAAAACGAACTGTTCGCTCAGGATCCGGTCTTCCAGGTTGTGCTCCGGGTCGAACAGCAGGGTCACCCGGTGCTCGCGCGACTCGCGGATCGTCACTTCGACCACATCACGGGTCTCGTGCGAATCGGCGGTGACGCTGACCGGACGCTTGTAGGGATCGAGCACGCGGAAGCGCACTTCGGTGTCGGCCTTGAGGATGGCGCCGCGCCAGCGCCGCGGGCGATACGGGGCCAGCGGCGTCAGGGCGATGGTGTGCGAGCCCAGCGGCAGCACCGGTCCATGCGCCGAGTAGTTGTAGGCGGTGCTTCCGGCCGGGGTCGCCACCAGCACGCCATCGCCGATCAGTTCGCCCACCCGCTCCTGGCCATTGAGGTCGATGCCGATATGCGCCGCCTGCCGGGTCTGGCGCAGCAGCGAGACGTCGTTGTAGGCCAGCGACCCGGTGGTGGTGCCCGATTCGGTCAGCGCCACCATTTCCAGCGGCCGCAGGTGGGCCGGCTCGGCACGGGCGATACGCGCGTGCACGTCGTCGTCGCCACGGTACTGGTTCATCAGGAAACCTACCGTGCCCAGCTTCATGCCGAATACCGGTTTGCCCAGGTGTCCGTGCCGATGCAGGGTCTGCAGCATGAAGCCATCGCCACCGAGCGGACACAGCACGTCGGCCTGGTCGGGCGGGTGGTCGCCATAGCGCGAGACCATCGCTGCGCGGGCCATCTGCGCCGGTTCGGTGGTACTGGCCAGGAAAGCGATGCGGGGGGTGTCGCTCATCGGTGGATCCGGGGAGGTTTGATGGAGAGCATAACCGAGCGCCGGGAGTTGGACCCCGTGGGGCGGATGACCGGCAGGTTCACGGCCGGCGTCGGGTCAGGTGGTCGCAAAGGTCAAGGGCAGAAACAGAACGGCCCCGCTTTCGCGGGGCCGTTCCGGTTCACGCACGCCAGGCCGCGCCTGGCGCTACATCACTTACGCACCGTGGGCAGCGAGCTGACCCAGACGCTGGACCGCGACCGAAACCGTCGGGTAGTCCAGGGTCTTCTGCTCGGCCAGTTCGGCCAGCATCGCCAGGGTGAAGCGCAGGCTGCTGTCGTCACGACCGATCCATGCAGCCACCTTGGCTTCAGCGGTGCTGCCCTTGGTGGCCAGCACCTGGCCGGCCAGGCTGCGATGGTGTGCAGCCAGCTCGTCGCGCAGCACGCCACGTGCCACCGCGTGCCAGCGGCCGTTGACCTCCAGCGCGTCGATCTGCTCGAACAGCCACGGCAGCTGCAGGGCGTCGCCCAGGCGGAAGTGGATCTTGGAGACATCCACCGGCTTCAGCTTGCGGGTACGGGCCAGTTCGATGATGTCGAACGCCGGCTCCAGGAAGTGCAGTTCGGCCAGCTGCTGTGCCAGTGCCGACGGCAGGCCCTTTTCCTTCCACTCGGCCACCAGGGCTTCGTAGGTCGGACGCTGCGAATCCGGCAGCACACCCGAAGCAACACGGATGTCGTTGAACGGACCCTGGTAGCGGTTGACCGCCTCGGTGATGCCCGGCATCGGGCCCGGGCGCGACAGCAGCCAGCGCACGAACGAACGCTGCAGCTTCCAGATCACTTCCAGCGCATCGATCTGCACCGACTCCGGCAGGGTGCCGTCGAGGGCATCGATCTGCGCCCACAGCGCGCGTGCATCCAGCGTTTCGCGGCTGATGGTGTAGGCCTTGGCGACCTCGGCAATGGAACGGCCGGTGTCTTCCTGCATGCGCATCAGGAAGGTGGCGCCCATGCGGTTGATGGTCTGGTTGGTCACGGCCGTGGCGATGATTTCGCGCTTCAGGCGGTGACGCTCCATCGCGTCGGCGTACTTCTTCTGCAGCGGGGTCGGGAAGTAGCGCTGCAGTTCCTTGGACAGGTACGGATCTTCCGGGATGTCCGAATCCAGCAGCTGGGCGAACGCCACCAGCTTGGAATAGGACAGCAGCACCGACAGTTCCGGACGGGTCAGGCCCTGGCCGCGCGCCTTGCGCTGGGACAGCTCGGCATCGGACGGCAGGAACTCGATCTGGCGATCCAGCAGGCCCTGCTGTTCCAGCGTACGGATGAAGTGCTGCTTGGAACCCAGGCGCTTGACCGCCATCCGCTCCATCAGGCTCAGGGCCTGGTTCTGGCGGTAGTTGTCATTGAGCACCAGTGCGGCGACTTCGTCGGTCATCGACGCCAGCAGCTTGTTGCGCTGCTCGACGGTCAGCTTCTTGGCCCGCACCACATCGTTGAGCAGGATCTTGATGTTGACTTCATGGTCGGAGGTATCCACACCGGCCGAGTTGTCGATGAAGTCGGTGTTGAGCAGCACGCCGGCCTGGGCGGCTTCGATGCGGCCCAGCTGGGTCATGCCCAGGTTGCCGCCCTCGCCCACCACCTTGCAGCGCAGCTCGCCACCGTTCACGCGCAGGGCGTTGTTGGCGCGGTCGCCGACATCGCTGTGCTGCTCGCTGGCGGCCTTGACGTAGGTACCGATGCCGCCGTTCCACAGCAGGTCGACCGGTGCCTTCAGGATCGCGCTCATCAGGTCATTCGGCGACAGCGCCTTGACGCTCTCGTCCAGGCCCAGCACCTCACGCACCTGCGGGGTGATCTCGATCGACTTCAGGCTGCGCGGATACACGCCGCCGCCCTTGCTGATCAGCTTGGCGTCGTAGTCCGCCCAGCTCGAACGCGGCACGGTGAACAGACGCTCACGTTCGACGAACGTGGTCGCTGCATCCGGGTTCGGGTCCAGGAAGATGTGGCGGTGGTCGAACGCAGCGACCAGGCGGATGTGGCGCGACAACAGCATGCCGTTGCCGAACACGTCGCCGGACATGTCGCCGACGCCGACCGCGGTGAAGTCCTGGGTCTGGCTGTCACGGCCCAGTGCACGGAAGTGGCGCTTGACCGACTCCCATGCGCCGCGCGCGGTGATACCCATGCCCTTGTGGTCGTAGCCGACCGAACCACCGGAGGCGAACGCATCGCCCATCCAGAAGCCGTGCGCGATGGCCAGGCCGTTGGCGATGTCGGAGAAGGTCGCGGTGCCCTTGTCGGCGGCCACCACCAGGTACGGATCGTCCATGTCGTGGCGCACGACATCCACCGGCGGCACGATCTTGTTGTTGACGATGTTGTCGGTGATGTCCAGCAGGCCCTGGATGAACAGCTTGTAGCAGGCCACACCGTTGGCGAAGATCGCATCGCGATCGCCGTTCACCGGCGGCATCTTGGCGAAGAAGCCGCCCTTCGCGCCGACCGGCACGATGACGGTGTTCTTGACCATCTGCGCCTTGACCAGGCCCAGCACTTCGGTACGGAAGTCTTCGCGACGATCCGACCAGCGCAGGCCGCCACGGGCGACGGCACCGAAGCGCAGGTGGGTACCTTCCACGCGCGGGCCATACACGAAGATTTCGCGGTACGGGCGCGGCTTCGGCAGGTCCGGCACCAGGGCCGAATCGAACTTGAAGCTGATGACATGGCCGTGCTGGCCGTTGCCATCGGTCTGGTAATAGCTGGTGCGCAGGGTCGCATCGATCACGCCCATGAAGGAACGCAGGATGCGGTCCTCGTCCAGGCTCGACACGCGGTCCATCAGCTTCAGCAGCGCTTCGCGCGCGGCCTGCATCTGCGCATCGCGGTCACCCTTGCGGGCGTCGACCACGGTCTTGAGCACCTTCAGGGTGGCCTCGTCGCCGGCAGCCAGCACGTCGAGGTGGGCCTTCAGCTGCGCCTGGCCGGTGGCGATGTCTTCCTTGCTTTCATGACCGGTGGCCGGATCGAAGCGGGCTTCGAACAGTTCGACCAGCAGGCGTGCCAGCAGCGGGTAGCGGGTGAAGGTACCTTCCACGTACGCCTGCGAGAACGGCACGCCGGTCTGCAGCAGGTACTTGCAGTAGCCACGCAGCATGGCGACCTGGCGCCAGTGCAGGCCGGCCGCCAGCACCAGGCGGTTGAAGGCATCGTTCTCGGCATCGCCGTGCCAGACGCGGGCAAAGGTCTCACCGAAGGCTTCATCGACGCTGGCCGCATCGATCGCACCGGCGGTCGACTCGACTTCGAAGTCCTGCACGTACACCGGCGCGTTGTCCACCGACAGGCGGTACGGACGCTCGGCGATCACGCGCAGGCCCATGTTTTCCATCATCGGCAGCGCGTCCGACAGCGGGATGTCATCCAGCTGGCGGTACAGCTTCAGGCGCAGGCCATCGCCGGATTCGCGCGGCACGGCCTGCAGGCTCAGGCGCAGGTCGTCCGGGCCGGTCAGCGCATCGAGCTGGCTGACATCGTTGGCGGCAACGGCGGTGCTGTTGTCTTCGATGTAACCGGCCGGCAGCGCCTTGCCGATACGCGCAGCAATGCGCAGGCCTTCGGCTTCGCCATGGCGGGTGACCAGCGCTTCGCGCAGATCGTCCTGCCAGTTGCGCAGCACCTGGGCCAGCTTCTGCTCCAGTTCGGCGGTATCGACGTCGAGCATTTCGCCCGGCTTCGGACGCACGATCAGGTGCACCTGGGCCAACGGCGATTCACCCAGCACCACCGAGCTGTCCACGTACTCGCCGTGCAGCGCGTCCTTGAGCATCGCTTCGATGCGCAGGCGCACGTCGGTGTTGAAACGCTCGCGCGGCAGGTAGACCAGCGCGGAAATGAAACGGCTGTACTTGTCACGACGCAGGAACAGGCGGCTGCGCACACGCTCCTGCAGGCCCAGCACGCCCATCGCGGTGCGGAACAGTTCGTCCTCGCTGGACTGGAACAGTTCTTCGCGCGGCAGGGTTTCCAGGATGTGGCGCAGGGCCTTGCCGCTATGGCTGGAGCCAGCCAGGCCGGACTGCTTCATCACGTGTTCGTAGCGCTGGCGCACCAGCGGGATTTCCCACGGGCGGCGGTTGTAGGCGCTGGAGGTGAACAGGCCAAGGAAGCGCTGTTCGCCGATGATCTTGCCCTTGGCGTCGAATTCCAGCACGCCGATGTAGTCCATGTAGCCAGCGCGGTGCACGCGCGAACGGGCATTGGTCTTGGTCAGGATCAGCGCGTCCTTCAGCCCGGACGTGGTGTTCAGGCCTTGGGCGGCCAGGGTTTTGACCGGACGCGCGGCCGACTTGTCCTTGCCGCGCATCAGGCCCAGGCCCGTGTCGTTCAGCGGCGCCAGCACGTCTTCCTTGCCCTGCTTCTCGACGCGGTATTCGCGGTAACCGAAGAAGGTGAAGTGGTTGTCGGCGGCCCAGCGCAGGAATTCCTGTGCTTCCTTGCGCGAGGCAGCGTCGACCGGCAGCTGGCGGCTGCCGAGGTCTTCGGCCAGTGCCAGTGCCTTGTCCTGCATCGGCTGCCAGTCACGCACGATGGCGCGCACTTCATCCAGCGCCTTGTTGATGGCCTGCTCGATGTCCGCCATGGCTTCGGCCGGCTGGCGGTCGATCTCCAGCAGCATCACCGATTCCAGCTGGCCCTCGCCGACCTTGGTCAGCTTGCCGGCCTTGTCACGGGTGAACTGCAGCACCGGGTGGCCCAGTACATGCACGCCAACGCCATGCTCGGCCAGCGACATGGTCACAGTGTCGACCAGGAACGGCATGTCGTCGTTGATGATCTGCAGCACGGTGTGCGGCGATTCCCAACCGTTGGCCTTCACCGTCGGGTTGAAGACGCGGACGTTGGCCTTGCCGGACTTGCGGGCGCGGGCGAATTCCAGCGTTTCGGCAGCAAGCGCGGCCCATTCCTCAGCGCTGTGATGGGGGAACTCGTCGGCCTCCATGCGCTTGTAGAAGCTGGAGGCGAATGCCACTGCCTCGGCCTGAGCGGCCGCGGGGTAACGCTTGCGCAAGGCCGTGTACACCGGCTCCAGGGAGAAACCAGCGGTCACTGCGACCTCCGACTCAACTGGTTTGCTTTTGTTTTTCACGGTCTTGGCTGCGGTTTTTTGCGGTTTCATGGCAGAGCGGCGCGCTTGCTCAGTTGGGAAAATGAAATTGTAGCCCTACCGCACGAAAAGGCCTTGCTGCAGGACGGAATAACCAGATTCGGGTTTGCTGCGGTTTAGACGCCCTATTCAGTTCGCACCGGTATGGGCATCGCGGTCGCACAGCGTTGCCGACAGGATCGGCAAAACGTGTTACCGGAAGACACATGCGGCGACATCGGCGCGATTCCACAATCCTGAACTGGACGGTATAGTCCACCGCGTGAATCCGGCCTACCTTCCTGTCGCCCTCGATGCGCGTGATGAGCGCGTGTTCGATGCCGTGCGCGAACTGCTTGCCCAACAGGGCATGCAGATGAGCATGGACGCGGTCGCCCAGCACGCCGGGTGTTCAAAGCAGACCCTGTACTCGCGTTACGGCAACAAGCAGGCCCTGCTGCGGCGGGTGATGCAGCGCCACGTCGGTCACGCGACCGGGGCCATGCTGCGTGCACTCCGCGGTGACGACCTGCGTGGCAGCCTGCTGCAGTTCGCCACCGACTTCCTGGAGCACTTCAACCAGCCCCACGTCGGCCAGGCCTGCCGCCTGATCGCCGCCGATGCAGCACAGTTTCCCGAAGAGGCGCGTACGCTGTACCGGCATGGCGCCGGCGCGCTGACGCTTCATCTTGCTGAATGGATTGAAACCGTTTGCAGTCGCGGTCTGCTGCGGCATGACGACCCGCACTTCATGGCCGAACTGCTGCTGAGCATGATCGCCGGTCAGGATTTCGACAAACAGCGCTTCCATACCGCCCATCGTGATGACGCTGCGTTGCGTCGGCGCTGGGCAGAGTTCTCCGTCGATGGCTTCCTGCGTGCGTTCGCGCCGCAGCCCTCGCCGGCCCCGTCTTCAAACCAACCCCGGAGTTCCTCCTGATGACCGCCCCACTCCGCACCCTTGCCTTGACGTGCGCCGTCGCTGTCGCCGTAGCTGCCTGCAAGAAGCCGGAACAGCCGACGCCCCCACCGCCGGAGGTGGGCGTGATCGACGCCAAGCCGCAGACCCTGCCGCTGCAGCGCGAGCTGGTCGGTCGCCTGTCGCCGTTCCGCAGCGCCGATGTGCGCGCCCGCGTACCTGGCGTGCTGCTCAAGCGCGTCTATCAGGAAGGCAGCGAGGTCAAGCAGGGCCAGACCCTGTTCCTGATCGATCCGGCACCGCTGCGCGCCTCGCTCAGCGCCTCCGAAGCCCAGCTGGCGTCGGCCCGCGCGACCTACGCCAACGCCAAGGTCGCCGCTGACCGCGCGCGCTCGCTGGCACCGCAGAAGTTCGTGTCCAAGGCCGACCTGGACAACGCCGAGTCGGCCGAGCGCACCGCGCTGGCCGCGGTCAAGCAGGCCGAAGCCTCGGTGACCAGCAGCCGCATCAGCCTGGGCTACACCAACGTCACCGCCCCGATCAGCGGCGTGGCCAACAAGCAGCAGGTGACCGAGGGCGCGCTGGTCGGCCAGGGCGACGTGACCCTGCTGACCACTGTGGACCAGCTCGACCCGCTGTACGTGAACTTCTCGCTGAGCGTGGATGAACTGACCCAGCTGCGTGCGCAGCAGGCCAAGGGCACGCTGGCCCTGTCCGGCGACGGCAAGGCCACGGTCAACGTCAAGCTGGCCGATGGCAGCACCTACAGCGAGCCGGGCACGCTGGACTTCTCCTCGACCACGGTCGACCCGGCCACCGGCGCGGTATCGCTGCGTGCGGTGCTGCCGAACCCGCAGAAGATCCTGCTGCCGGGTGCCTTCGTCAGCTTCCAGGCCAACCTGGGCGAGCGCAACAACGCCTACCTGGTGCCGCAGCAGGCGCTGCTGCGCGATACCACCGGCGGCTATGTGATGGTGGTCGGCGCCGACGGCAAGGTCGTCCGCAAGAACGTCAAGACCGACGGCGCGCAGAACGGCAACTGGCTGGTCAGCGAGGGCCTGGCCGCTGGTGACAAGGTGGTCGTCGCCGGCGTGCAGAAGGTCAAGGAAGGCACGCCGGCCACGGCCAAGCCGTGGACCCCGGGCCAGGACGCCAACGGCAAGCCTGCCGCCGGCGACGCTGCTCCGGGCGCGCCTGCCACGGCTCCGGCCGACGCCAAGGCACCGGCCAAGACTGACCAGGCCGACAAGGCCGAGCCGGCCGCCACCGAATCGAACAAGCAGTAACGGGACCTTCCGTCATGCCTAAATTTTTCATCGAACATCCAGTCTTCGCCTGGGTGGTGGCGATCCTGATCTCGCTCAGCGGCGTGATCGCGATCCTCAACCTCGGCGTAGAGTCCTACCCCAACATCGCCCCGCCGCAGGTGACCGTCTCGGCCACCTATCCGGGCGCGAGCGCGGACACCACGGAGAAGTCGGTCACCCAGGTGATCGAGCAGCAGCTGACCGGTATCGATCACCTGCTGTACTTCAGCTCCTCGTCTGCGTCCAACGGCCGCGCCTCGATCACCCTGACCTTCGAGACCGGTACCGATCCGGACATCGCCCAGGTGCAGGTGCAGAACAAGGTATCGCTGGCCACGCCGCGACTGCCTTCGGAAGTCACCCAGCAGGGCGTGGTGGTGGCCAAGGCCAACGCCGGCTTCCTGATGGTGGTGGCGCTGCAGTCCGATACGCCGACCATCAACCGTGACGCGCTGAACGACATCGTCGGCTCGCGCGTGCTCGACCAGGTCTCGCGCATCCCCGGCGTCGGCAGCACCCAGCAGTTCGGTTCCGAGTACGCCATGAACATCTGGCTCAACCCGGAAAAGATGCAGGGCTATGGCCTGTCGGCCAGCCAGGTGCTGGCGGCGGTACGCGCGCAGAACGTGCAGTTCGCCGCCGGTGCACTGGGCTCCGACCCGTCGCCGGAAGGCCAGCACTTCACTGCCACGGTATCGGCCGAAGGCCGCTTCAGCTCGCCGCAGGAGTTCGAGAACATCATCCTGCGCGCCAATGCTGATGGCTCGCGCGTGCTGTTGAAGGACATCGCCCGCGTTGCCTTCGGCGCCAACAACTACGGCTTCGATACACAGTACAACGGCAAGCCGACCGGCGCCTTCGCGATCCAGCTGCTGCCGGGCGCCAACGCCCTGAACGTGGCCGAGGCCGTGCGCGGCAAGATGGACGAGCTGCAGCCCAGCTTCCCGGCCGGCGTCACCTGGTTCTCGCCGTACGACAGCACCACCTTCGTCAAGATCTCGATCCAGGAAGTGGTCAAGACCCTGTTCGAAGCGGTGTTGCTGGTGTTCCTGGTGATGCTGATCTTCCTGCAGAACTTCCGCGCCACCCTGATCCCGACCCTGGTCATTCCGGTGGCCCTGCTGGGTACGTTCCTGGGCATGTGGATGATCGGCTTCACGATCAACCAGCTGACCCTGTTCGCGATGGTGCTGGCGATCGGCATCGTGGTCGATGACGCGATCGTGGTGATCGAGAACGTCGAACGCATCATGACCGAGGAAGGCCTGGCGCCGAAGCCGGCAACGCAGAAGGCGATGACCCAGATCACCGGCGCGGTGGTGGCCATCACCGTGGTGCTGGCGGCGGTGTTCATCCCCTCGGCCCTGCAGGGCGGTGCGGCCGGTGAGATCTACAAGCAGTTCGCCCTGACCATCGCCATCTCGATGGCGTTCTCGGCGTTCCTGGCACTGGGCTTCACCCCGGCGCTGTGCGCAACGTTCCTCAAGCCGACGCACAACGACAACCCGAACATCGTCTACCGCACCTTCAACAAGTACTACGACAAGATCAGCCACACCTATGTGGGCCATATCACCTCGGCGGTGCGCCATGCACCACGCTGGATGATCCTGTTCGTGGTGTTGACCGCGCTGTGTGGCTTCCTGTTCACCCGCATGCCGGGCAGCTTCCTGCCGGAAGAAGACCAGGGCTATGCACTGGCGATCGTGCAGTTGCCGCCGGGCTCGACCAAGAGCCAGACCAACGAAGCGTTCGCACAGATGCGTGGCATCCTGGAAAAGCAGGATGGCTATGAAGGCATGCTGCAGGTGGCCGGCTTCAGCTTCGTCGGTTCCGGCGAGAACGTGGGCATGGGCTTCATCCGCCTGAAGCCGTGGGAAGAGCGCAAGTTCACTGCTCCGGAATTCATCCAGAACATGAACGGCGCGTTCTACGGCATCAAGGAAGCGCAGATCTTCGTGGTCAACCTGCCGACCGTGCAGGGCCTTGGCCAGTTCGGTGGCTTCGACATGTGGCTGCAGGACCGTAGTGGTGCCGGTTACGAGCAGTTGACCCAGGCCCGCAACATCCTGCTCGGCCAGGCCGCGCAGAAGCCGGACCATCTGGTCGGCGTGCGCCCGAACGGCCTGGAAAACGCCCCGCAGCTGCAGCTGCACGTGGACCGCGTGCAGGCGCAGTCGATGGGCATGTCGGTGTCGGACGTGTACAGCACCATCCAGCTGATGCTGGCGCCGGTGTACGTCAACGACTTCTTCTACGAAGGCCGCATCAAGCGCGTGACCATGCAGGCCGATGGTCCGTACCGCACCGGCCAGGAATCGCTGAAGAGCTTCTACAGCCCGTCCAGCCTGACCACCAATGCCGATGGCACCAACGCGATGATCCCGTTGAGCACGGTGGTCAAGTCCGAATGGGTCTCGGCACCGCCGTCGCTGAGCCGCTACAACGGCTACTCGGCAATCAACATCGTCGGTTCGCAGGCACCGGGCACCAGCTCGGGTGAAGCGATGCAGACCATGGAAGGCATCGTCAACGACGACCTGCCGGCGGGCTTCGGCTACGACTGGTCCGGCCTGTCCTACCAGGAAATCCTGGCCGGCAACGCCGCGACGCTGCTGCTGGTGCTGTCCATCGTGGTGGTGTTCCTGTGCCTGGCCGCGCTGTATGAAAGCTGGTCGATCCCGGTGGCAGTGCTGCTGGTGGTACCGCTCGGCGTGCTGGGTGCACTCGCCCTGTCGATGATGCGTGGCCTGCCGAATGACCTGTTCTTCAAGATCGGCCTGATCACGGTGATCGGCCTGGCCGCGAAGAACGCGATCCTGATCGTGGAGTTCGCGGTGGAGCAGCGTGCGGCGGGCAAGACACTGCGCGATGCCACCATCGAAGCGGCGCGCCTGCGCTTCCGCCCGATCCTGATGACGTCCTTCGCGTTCATCATGGGCGTCATCCCGATGGCGATCTCCACCGGTGCCGGCGCCAACTCGCGTCACGCCATCGGCACCGGCGTGATCGGCGGCATGCTGTTCGCCACCCTGCTCGGCCTGTTGATGATCCCGGTGTTCTTCGTGGTCGTGCGGCGCATGCTGGGCGACAAGCTGGATGAACCGTCGAAGGAATTCCTCGGCCGCCAGCGTGATGCGGAATCCGCCCACCGCCCGGATCGTTGATCCGGCGGTGAGTTGAAACAAGAAAGGCCCCGGAGCGATCCGGGGCCTTTTTTTCGTCGCTGCTTTTGAATCCATGCCAACCAGGGTTGGCATCTACCAGAGCAGCGGCATGCCCGGTAGCCGCCAACCTTGGTTGGCGCTCTCCAAGGCGACGGTTCAGCGCAGCATGGCGGTCACCACGCACACAGCCACGAGAATCAGCGCGGCCCACTGCATCGGCACGAAGAAGAAATGATGGGGTGCGGCCTCACCCTTCTGCCGGGGCACACGGTTCAGCCACAGGCCCAGCAGCACGTTCACTACCGCACCGATGCCACCGCCCAGCAGCACCTGCTGCAGCGGAATGTTGCCCTTGGGGCCGTCGTGCGGGAAGAAGTACGCCAGCAACAGGATGCCTGCGATCGGCGTCACCAGCGTCATGAAGCCCCAGCCGCGGTAGATCATGCGGTATCTCCAGAAAAACGATACGCATTAGAGCAGCAGGAATTCTGGGAGGCCAGAGGCAGGTACGCGATCCGGGCAGAACACCATCCACGCATGGCGTGGATCTACGGCCGCGCCGCCATTGCAGCGGCGCGGCACGGGAAAATCAACGCAGACCGGTCTCGTTGCGGGCGATCACCAGGCGCTGGATCTCCGATGTGCCTTCGTAGATCTCGGTGATCTTGGCATCACGGAAGTAGCGCTCCAGCGGCATTTCCTTGGAATAGCCCATGCCGCCATGGATCTGCACCGCCTGGTGGGTGATCCACATCGCCGCTTCCGAAGCGGTCAGCTTGGCGATCGCGGCCTCGTTGCTGAAGCGCTTGCCCTCTCCCTTCACCCATGCCGCACGCAGGGTCAGCAGCAGCGCTGCGTCCAGCTTGCACTTCATGTCGGCGATCTTCGCCTGGGTCATCTGGAAGGTACCGATGGCCGCACCGAAAGCCTTGCGGTCCTTCACGTACTCCAGGGTCGCTTCATAGGCGGCACGCGCAATGCCGATCGCCTGCGAGGCGATGCCGATGCGGCCGGCGTCGAGCACGCCCATGGCGATCTTGAAGCCCTCGCCTTCCTGGCCCAGCACGTCTTCCGGCTGCGCCACGTAGTCGTTGAACTCGATCTCGCAGGTGGCCGAGGCGCGGATGCCCAGCTTCGGTTCGGTCTTGCCGCGGCCGAACCCGGCCTTGTCGGTGTCGATCATGAAGGCCGTGATGCCGCGCGCGCCCTTGTCAGGCTCGCTCATCGCGAACAGCACGATGTACTTGGCCACCGGGCCCGAAGTGATCCAGCTCTTCTTGCCGTTGATCACATAGCTGCCGTCGGCCTGCTTGATCGCACGGCAACGCATCGCGGTGGCGTCCGAACCCGACTGCGGCTCGGTCAGCGCGAACGCACCGATGGCCTCGCCCTCGGCGATGGCGCGCACGTATTTCTGCTTCTGCGCTTCACTGCCATGGGTCAGGATGCCATTGCAGAACAGCGAATTGTTGACCGACATGATGGTCGAATGCGCAGCATCACCGGCGGCGACCTCCACCATCGCCAGCACGTACGCGATCGGGTCCATGCCTGCGCCACCATACTCGGACGGCACTTCGATGCCCATCAGGCCGTTCTCGCCCAGCAGGCGGATGTTGTCCAGCGGGAACTCGCCCGTACGGTCATGGTGCTCCGCACTCGGTGCGATCTTTTCCTGCGCGATGCGACGCGCCACGTCCTGCAGCATCAACTGCTCTTCGGTAAAGCTGAAATCCACAACACCCTCCCGGGTACATGATGTTATGGGCCGCGCAGCGCGCGCCCAGGTGCCCCGATTGTACCGGGGCCGCGCGTCGGCGGCTGACTGGCGGGGAGCTGCGACTTGACCGCAAGGGGCGCGGTCGGCGAATATATCTCTATATCGCGATAGGTGGATATTTATGGATCTGGAAGACTGGTCGACCCGCCTGAAGGTGTTCGCCGACGCTACCCGTGTGCGCCTGCTGGCGCTGCTGGAGCAGGAAGAGCTGACCGTGGCCGAGCTCTCGGCCATCACCCGGCTGGCGCAGCCGCGGGTGTCCACTCATCTGGCGCGCCTGAAGGAAGCCGGCCTGGTGCGCGACCGCCGCGCGGGCGTGTCGGCCTATTACCGCTTCGACGAGGCCCAGCTGGACCCGGCGCAACGTGCATTGTGGCACGCCCTGAGCAACGGAAGCGACGACCCGCTGCTGCGCCAGGATGCTGAACGGGTCGCTGCGGTGCTCGCCCACCGCGCTTCGGACCAGAACTGGGCCGACAGCGTGGCCGGTGACATGGAACGCCACTACTCTCCGGGGCGCACCTGGGAAGCGCTGGCGCGCACCGCGCTGCCGTTGCTGGAAACCGGCGACGTGCTGGATATCGCCTCCGGCGACGGTGTGTTGGCCGAACTGGTTGCCCCGCACGCCCGGCGTTACGTGTGCATCGACACCAGTGCGCGCGTCGTGGCCGCCGCCAGCGAACGCCTGCGTCGCCTGCCCAATGTGGAAGTGCGCGAGGGCGACATGCATGCCCTGCCCTTCAAGGACCGCAGCTTCGACCTGGTCGTGCTGATGCACGCGCTGACCTACGCCAGCAAGCCGGCGCAGGCCGTCACCGAGGCCGCGCGCGTGCTGCGCCCCGGCGGTCGCCTGCTGCTGTGCAGCCTGGCCCGCCACGAGCACAAGGCCGCGGTCGATGCCTATGGCCACGTCAACCTCGGCTTCAGCGACAAGGAACTGAAGAAGTTCGTCGACAAGGCCGGCCTGCAGGTCTCCAACCTGGAAACGGTCACCCGCGAAAAGCGCCCGCCGCATTTCGAAGTGATTTCGCTGATCGCCAACAAGCCCTGAGGTCGACATGCCCGCCCTGCCCTGGCTGCACCCGGAACGTGTGGAATCGCTGCTCGCTGCCCTGCGTGATCGCATCCTGATCATCGACGGCGCGATGGGCACGATGATCCAGCGACATGGCCTGCAGGAAGAGGACTATCGGGGCGAGCGCTTCGCCGGCGGTTACGACCACGCCCATGGCCCCGGCTGCGACCATGGCGGAACACCGGAAGGTCACGACCTGAAAGGCAACAACGATCTGTTGCTGCTGACCCGGCCGGAAGTCATCGCCGGCATCCACACCGCCTACCTGGAAGCAGGCGCGGACCTGGTGGAAACCAACACCTTCAACGCCACCTCGGTCAGCCAGGCCGACTACCACCTCGAACACCTGGTGTACGAGCTGAACAAGGCGGGCGCTGCCGTTGCCCGTGCCTGTTGTGATGCGGTGGCGGCGACCACGCCGGGCAAGCCGCGCTTCGTCATCGGTGTGCTCGGCCCGACCAGCCGCACCGCTTCGATCAGCCCGGACGTCAACGATCCCGGTTTCCGCAACACCAGTTTCGACGAGCTTCGCAGTACCTACCGCGAAGCCATCGATGGCCTGATCGATGGTGGCGCCGACACGATCATGGTCGAGACCATCTTCGATACGCTCAACGCCAAGGCCGCGCTGTATGCCATCGAGGAAGCCTTCGATGCACGCGGCGCGCGGCTGCCGATCATGATTTCCGGCACCATCACCGATGCCTCCGGGCGCACCCTGTCCGGGCAGACCGCCGAGGCCTTCCAGGCCTCGCTGGCGCATGCACGGCCGTTGTCGATCGGCCTGAACTGCGCGCTCGGCGCCGACGCCATGCGCCCGCATGTGGAAACGCTGTCGCAGGTGTCGGACTGCTACGTCAGCGCCCATCCCAATGCCGGCCTGCCCAATGCGTTCGGTGAGTACGACGAAACACCCGAGGAAATGGCGGCCACCCTGCGCGGCTTTGCCGAAGACGGCCTGCTGAACCTGGTCGGCGGCTGCTGCGGCTCCACCCCGGACCACATCCGCGCGATCGCGCTGGCGGTGGCCGGGCTGCCGCCGCGCGCCCTGCCTGCCGGCCAGGTCCAGGCCGCATGAGCAGCACTGCCACCGCCACCCACCTTCCGCCCTGTTGCCGCTGAGCCGCCGCCCGCCATGACACCTGTCCGCCCTACCCGCCTGTCCGGCCTGGAACCGCTGGTCATCACGCCGGACCTGCTGTTCGTCAACGTCGGTGAACGCACCAACGTCACCGGCAGTGCGCAGTTCCGCAAGCTGATCAAGGAAGGCCGTTACGAAGAAGCGGTGGACGTGGCCCGGCAGCAGGTGGCCAGCGGCGCACAGATCCTCGACGTCAACATGGACGAGGGCCTGATCGATTCGGAAGCGGCAATGACCCGCTACCTCAACCTGATCATGTCCGAGCCGGACATCGCCCGAATTCCGGTGATGGTCGATTCCTCCAAATGGAGCGTGATCGAGGCTGGCCTGAAGTGCCTGCAGGGCAAGAGCGTGGTCAATTCGATCTCGCTGAAGGAAGGCGAGGACCTGTTCCGCGAGCATGCGCGCAAGGTACTGCGCTACGGCGCCGCTGCGGTGGTGATGGCCTTCGATGAGGCCGGGCAGGCCGACACCTGCGCGCGCAAGGTCGAAATCTGCACCCGCGCCTATCGCCTGCTGGTCGATGAGATCGGCTTCCCGCCGCAGGACATCATCTTCGACCCGAACATCTTCGCCGTCGCCACCGGCATTGAAGAGCATGACAACTACGCGGTCGACTTCATCGAAGCCACCCGCATCATCAAGCAGACGCTGCCGCACTGCCATGTGTCCGGTGGCGTGTCGAATGTTTCGTTCTCGTTCCGTGGCAACGAGACCGTGCGCCAGGCGATCCACTCGGTGTTCCTGTACCACGCGATCGCCGCGGGCATGGACATGGGCATTGTCAACGCCGGCGCCATGCCGATCTACGACGAACTGGAACCGGACCTGCGCGAGCGGGTGGAGGACGTGATCCTCAACCGTCGCCGTGATGCCACCGAGCGCCTGCTTGAAATCGCCGAGCGCTACAAGGGCAGCAAGGGTGCGGCGAAGACCGAAGACCTGGCCTGGCGCGAGAAACCAGTGGACGCACGCTTGGCGCATGCGCTGGTGCATGGCCTGGACGCGTGGGTGGAAGCCGATACCGAAGAGGCCCGGCAGCGCTCCAGCCGCCCGCTGGACGTGATCGAAGGCCCGCTGATGGATGGCATGAACGTGGTCGGCGATCTGTTCGGTGCCGGCAAGATGTTCCTGCCGCAGGTGGTGAAGTCGGCACGGGTGATGAAGAAAGCGGTGGCCTACCTGCTGCCCTACATCGAAGCGGAGAAGGCTCGCAGCGGCGATACCGCCCGCAGCAATGGCAGGATCATCATGGCCACGGTCAAGGGCGATGTGCACGACATCGGCAAGAACATCGTCGGCGTGGTCCTGGCCTGCAACAACTTCGAGGTGATCGATCTCGGCGTGATGGTACCGGCGCAGAAGATCCTGGATGCCGCACGCGAGCACCACGCCGACATCATCGGCCTGTCCGGCCTGATCACGCCGTCGCTGGAGGAAATGAGCCATGTCGCCCGTGAGATGCAGAGACAAGGCTTCGATCTGCCACTGATGATCGGCGGCGCGACCACCTCGCGTGCGCACACCGCGCTGAAGATCGACCCACATTACAAGGCGCCGACGGTCTGGGTGAAGGATGCCTCGCGTGCCGTCGGCGTGGCACAATCGCTGATCTCGCGCGAGTTGCGCGATGCGTTCGTCGCTGCCAACGAGGCGGACTACGCCGAGATCCGTACCCGCCACCGCAACCGCGGCGACGCCAAGCGACTGGTCTCGCTGGAACATGCACGCGGCCAGAAGTTCCACGGTGACTGGGAGGCGTACACGCCGCCCGCGCCGAAGCAACCAGGCCTGCATGTATTCGATGACTACCCGCTGGCCGAGCTGGTGCCCTACATCGATTGGACGCCGTTCTTCCAGGCGTGGGAGCTGGCCGGCAAGTACCCGGCCATCCTCACCGATGAGATCGTCGGCACCCAGGCCAGCGAGCTGTACCAGGACGCGCGCGCGATGCTCGACCGCATCGTCAACGAGAAGTGGCTGCAGGCCAAGGCCGTGTTCGGCCTGTGGCCCGCCAACAGCATCGGCGACGACGTACGTGTGCAGCATCCCGATGGCGAGGCCACCCTGCACTTCCTGCGGCAACAGGTGGACAAGCCTGCCGAACGCCCGGATTTCTGCCTTGCCGATTTCATCGCCCCGATCGACAGCGGCAAGCAGGACTGGATCGGCGCCTTCGCGGTCACCGCCGGCATCGGTATCGACGCGCACGTGGCCCGTTTCGAAGCTGACCACGACGACTACAACGCGATCCTGCTGAAGGCGCTCGCCGACCGCTTTGCCGAAGCCCTGGCCGAACGCCTGCACCAGCGCGTACGCACCAGCTTCTGGGGTTACGATCACGCCGAAACGCTCGACAACGAAGCGCTGATCGACGAAAAGTACCGCGGCATCCGCCCCGCGCCCGGCTACCCCGCCTGCCCCGAGCACAGCGAAAAGCGCCGATTGTTCGACCTGCTGGGCGCGGAAACCAACGCCGGCATGCAGCTGACCGAAAGCTTCGCGATGCTGCCGACCGCAGCGGTGTCGGGCTATTACTTCAGCCACCCGCAGAGCCAGTATTTCGTGGTCGGTCGTCTCGGTCGCGAGCAGGTCATCGATTACGCACGCCGCAAGGGCGTGGACCGCGCGCAGGCCGAGCGCTGGCTGGCATCGAACCTCGACTACGACCCGGAATGAAAAAGGGGACGGAGGGGACTACGTCGTTTGTGCGATAAACGACTTAATCCCCTCCGTCCCCTTTTATGCCGGTGCTTACCAGACCAGGTCGTCGGGCACCTGGTACTGCGGGTCGGCGTAGGGATCGTCCTCGGCCGGCGCATCCGGGTCGACCTTCAACGCCACCGAAGCTGCAAACACCGCTTCAGACTGGGCCAGAACCTCGGCCGTCACCAGCAGGTAGCGACCGTTGAGCTGGACCACACCCAGTTCACCGGCGTTGAGTGCCTTGAGCTGCTCGGCGGTGACGTAGATGCGCTTGATCTTGCCGCCATAGGGGAAGTGGCGCGCGATATCGGCCGCTTCAGCATTCAGGGCCTTGTCCTTCAGCAGTTCTTCCAGCTTCACCTTGGCCTCGCGGCGCTGGCGTGCTTCTTCCTGCTTCAGGCGCTCGGTCTCGATGCGCTCTTCCTTTTCGCGCTGGGCACGGATCGCGTAGGCCTTGGCCAGATCCATTTCCTCGGCGGTACGCGGCTTGCGCGGACCCTGCCCGTGGCCCTGGCCACGCGGCTGGCCGGGCTTGCCCGGACCACCATTGCCATGCGCCCGCCGCTCGCCGGGCTTGTGTTCGCCCCTGCCAGCCTGCTGCGGCTTTCCATTGCCAGCGCCACCCTTGCCCTGCGGGCGGCCATCACGGCGGGGGCCATCATTCTTGCGCTCGGGCTTGGGCGCGGGCTTGAAGCCCAGGCCCATCAGCTGGTCGCGGAGGGTATCGCTCATAGGATATGGATCAGTAGTGCGGCGGCGGCGGTTCGCTCGCCGGATCAGAAGAATTCAATGCATTGCGGACCTTGCCCAGGTCCTCCAGCAGCACGCGCAGGATGCCGGCATTGCGGCTGCCTTCCATGCGCGCGTCTGCAAGTGCATCGCTCAGTTCGGCCAGCGCGTGTTCCTGGAAGGACACGCGCATCTCCAGCTCGACCAGGCGCGCTTCCAGCGCCTGCTCGCGTTCGGTCGGTACTTCAGACATGCAGCGAACGCCCCCGGCCTATGCCGTAATACGCAAGGCCAGCGGCCTCGACGTCGGCCGGCTCGTACAGATTGCGGCCATCGAACACCACCGCATCCTTCAGCCGCTCGCGCAGCATCTGGAAATCGGGGCTGCGGAACTGCTTCCACTCGGTCACCACGACCAGCGCATCGGCACCCTGCAGCGCGTCCTCGGCGCTGTCACAGAACACCAGATCGTCGCGCTCGCCGAAGATCCGCTGCGATTCATGCATCGCCTCCGGATCGTACGCGCGCACGGTCGCACCGCCTTCCCACAACTGGGCCAGCAGGCGGCGGCTGGAGGCCTCGCGCATGTCGTCGGTGTTCGGCTTGAACGCCAGGCCCCACACGGCAAACGTCCTGCCGCGCACGCCTTCGTCCTCACCCTTGTCGTAGTGGCGCTGGATCAGGGCGAACAGATGCCCCTTCTGCGACTCATTGACTGCCTCGACCGCGTTCAGCAGCTTCGGCTCAAGGCCGGCCTGCTGCGCGGTGCGGGCCAGTGCCTGCACATCCTTGGGGAAACACGAACCGCCGTACCCGGCCCCCGGATAGATGAAGTGCCAGCCGATGCGCGGGTCCGAACCGATGCCCTGGCGGACCTGCTCGACATCGGCGCCGACGCGCTCGGCAATGTTGGCGATCTCGTTCATGAACGAAATCTTGGTGGCCAGCATTGCATTGGCGGCGTACTTGGTCAGCTCGGCCGAACGCACGTCCATCTCCACCACGCGATCATGGTTGCGATTGAACGGTGCGTACAGGCGCCGCATCACGGCGACCGACTCGGCATTGGTGGCACCGATGATGATGCGGTCAGGCCGCATGCAGTCGGCAACGGCGTCGCCTTCCTTCAGGAATTCAGGGTTGGACACCACATCGAAGGCGATATCCGCGCCACGTGCTGCCAGTTCCTCGGCGATGGCCGTACGCACCTTGTCGGCGGTGCCCACCGGCACCGTCGACTTGTTGACCACTACGGTCGGCACCGAGATGTGCCGGCCGATGGTGCGGGCCACGGCCAGCACGTACTGCAGGTCCGCGCTGCCATCCTCGTCCGGCGGCGTGCCCACGGCGATGAACACCACCTGGCCGTGGCCGATGGCGGTCGCCGCGTCGGTGGTGAACACCAGCCGCGACGCGGCGTGGTTGGTCTTCACCATCGGCTCCAGGCCGGGCTCGTAGATCGGGATGATGCCCCGGTTGAGGCCATCCACCTTGGCCTGGTCGATATCGACACAGACCACCTGGTGGCCGACGTCGGCCAGGCAGGTGCCGGTCACCAGGCCTACATAACCGGTACCAAAAATCGCAACGCGCATATCCGTGCTGACTCCGTGGTGGCTTACGGCAGAACGCCCAGCAACTCGACGTCGAAGGTCAGGGTGGCGTTCGGACCGATCGGGCCACCCGGGGTGCCGTTCTCGCCGTACGCCAGCTCACCCGGGATCCAGAAGCGGTACTTCGAACCGACCGGCATCAGGGCCACGCCCTCGGTCCAGCCCTTGATGACCTGGTCCAGACCGAATTCGGCCGGACCACGGCCTGCGGAACTATCGAACACGGTGCCGTTGAGCAGCTTGCCTTCGTAGTTCACGCGCACCTTGCTGGACGGCAACGGACGCTCGCCGCTGCCGGGGCGGATCACCTGGTACTGCAGGCCCGACGGGGTGGTCACCACGCCCGGCTGGGTCTTGTTCTTGGCCAGGAATGCATTGCCTTCCTGACGGTTGGTCTGCGCAGCCTGTGCGGCCTTGGCCTGCATCTCGGCCTGCTTGGTGCCCATGAACGCCTGGATGGTGGCAGTGGCGTCAGCTTCGGTCATCTTCGGCTGGCCCTTGCTCAGGCCAGTGTTGATCGCGTCAAACAGCGAGGCGGTATCGATATCGTCCTTCAGCTGTGCCAGCGACGGACCCACCGAATAGGCGCCGATCATCTGCGCGACCTTGACCCGGTCGACCTTCGCCGGCTGCGAGCCCGGCGCGACGCCCGGGACCTGCTGGCCGCTGCGGGCCATCACGACCTGGCGCAGGGCGGCATCGGTGGCCTTGGCCTGTTCCTGGGTGATCTGCGGCTGCAGGCCTTCGAAGGAACGTTCCACGGCAGTGCGCAGCGCGGCCGCATCGATTTCATCGGCGATCGGCGCGAACGACTTGGCCACATCCAGGCCAATGGCGTAGCCGAGCTTCTGCTTGGGGGAATTCAAGGGTGCGGTCTCCTTGGCGGCCGAGGGAGCGGCCGGTTGTTGCGACAGGGCGACACCGGAGGTGCCCATCGCCAGAATCAGAACCGACGCCGCGGCGCCGCGCATTCCCATTTTCATTCGCTGCATTCCTGGAAGTGACTGGACGCCGACGTCGGCGCGAAAACACGTATTGTCGCACGCATGCCGTCGATGTCGAGGCATCCGTGCCGTGATTCAATGTGCAGCTGGTGCCGCAAGCGCCTTGTCGATGGCCGCTTTCAGCTGCGGATCCTCCGGGGTGACCTTGCTGGCGAACTGGGCAATGACCCGGCCATCGCGACCGACCAGATATTTGTGGAAATTCCAGGCAGGCGCTACACCGGTGGCGGCGGTCAAGCGCTGGTAAAGCGGCGTGGCCTGCGCGCCGGTCACGTGCACCTTTTCGAACATCGGGAACTTCACACCATAAGTAAGCGTGCAGAAATCCTGGATCTGCTTTTCGTCGCCCGGCTCCTGTCCCTTGAAATCGTTGGACGGGAAGCCGAGCACGGCAAATCCTTTGCCGGCGTACTGCTTCTGCAGCGCTTCAAGGCCTTCGTACTGCGGGGTATAGCCGCACTTGCTGGCGGTATTGACCACCAGCAGCACCTGGCCGTGGTAACGCTGCTGCAGGTTGACCTGCTGCTTGCCCGCCAGCGGCCGATACGACAGATCCAGCAGATCGGCGGCAAATGCGCCAGCCGACGTGGCCAGGCCAGTGGCCAGCAGGGTCAACAGGGACAAGCCGCGAAGGCGGCGCGAGGAGGCAGTCGACAAAGGCATGGGAGACGTTCCGCGGTAGCCGTTCCAGGGGTCCGGCCGTGACCGGCCGGGAATCGGCCGAACTATAGCACCGGGGTCTGCATGCCCCTGCAGCGCACACAGCGCCGGGCTTTGCGCGACTTGGCGGAAGGCTGCTGGGGGCCGTTTCACCGCGACGGTGATGACATAGCATGGACATGGCTGAATGGGAGGCTGGCCGAAAACAGTCCGCCGAAGTTAGTTTTTTCAATGAAAATCAAATAGTTGAATAATTATTTCGGTGCCATGACCACCCCTGCCATCAGTTGGGTAGGGGCAGGACTTGCACACAGGCGTGCCGGTGTTATAGTTGCATACAACACCAGTCACCTGAGACAGGGGGAAACATGAACACCCGGATGCGTCGCAGCCTCACCGCCCCCGCGGTCACCGCGGTATCAACCCTGTTCGTCCTGGTCTGGCTGGCCATGCCGGCCCCACCGGCCGCTTCCTCCCCCGCCCTTTCCGAAGACAGTACGCAGGACGCAGCAGCAACCACGGCAGGGAATGCCGCTCCCTCCCCCTCCCCCCCGCGTCGGCTGCACAGCTCCCTGTCCATGCCGTATTTCTCGTTCGCACAGCCGCTGACCCCACGGAGCTGAATATGAGCGACATCCAGTGGAGCGACGGCGCTCCCATCTACCGCCAGCTGAAGGAACGTGTGATCGCCATGATGCTTGACGGAATCCTCAAGCCGGGCGATGCCCTTCCTTCGGTGCGCCAGGTGGCCGCCGATTACCAGCTCAACCCCATCACCGTTTCGCGCGCCTACCAGGAGCTGGCCGATGAAGGCCTGGTCGAGAAGCGCCGCGGCCTGGGCATGTTCATGACCGAACAGGCGGCCACGCAGCTGCGCAGCAGCGAGCGCGAACGCTTCCTCAACGAAGAATGGCCGGCCGTTCTGGAGCGCATCCAGCGACTGGGCCTGAGTCTCGACGAATTGTTGCCCCAGGGGAAATTCTGATGAATGCCAGTCCCACTACCGCTGTGCCAAGCGACGCTGTCATTACCGCCCGTGGCCTTCGCAAGGCTTACAAGAACACGCTCGCGCTCGACAACGCCAGCTTCTCCATACCGGCCGGCCGCATCATCGGCCTGATCGGTCCCAATGGTGCCGGCAAGACCACCGCGCTGAAGGCGGTGCTCGGCCTGACCTCGGTGGAAGGCGAGCTGAGCGTGCTCGGCCGTGACCCGCGTGCGCACCGCGACGATCTGATGAACGACATCTGCTTCATCGCCGATGTCGCCGTGCTGCCGCGCTGGCTGAAGGTGCGTGAGGCGATCGACTTCGTCGCCGGCGTGCACCCGCGCTTCGATCGTGCCCGTTGCGAGCGCTTTTTGGCCAATACCAAGCTGCAGCCCAAGCAGCGCGTGCGTGAACTGTCCAAGGGCATGATCGTGCAGCTGCACCTGGCCCTGGTGATGGCCATCGACGCCAAGGTGCTGGTGCTGGACGAACCCACGCTCGGCCTGGACATCCTGTACCGCAAGGAGTTCTACCAGCGCCTGCTGGAAGACTACTTCGACGAGCAGAAGACCATCATCGTCACCACCCACCAGGTGGAAGAGATCGAGCACATCCTCACCGACGTGATGTTCATCCGCGACGGCCGCATCGTGCTCAATGCGGAAATGGACGAGGTCGGCGAGCGTTATACCGAGCTGCTGGTCGGCGCCGATCAGCTTGAAACCGCCCGCGCACTGAAGCCCATCGACGAGCGTAGCCAGGCCTTCGGCAAGACCGTCCTGCTGTTCGACGGGGTGCCACGCAGCCAGCTGGCCAGCCTGGGTGAAACCCGCAACGCCGGCCTTGCCGATCTGTTCGTCGCTGTCATGAAGGGGACCTACGCATGAATGCCGTCAACCATCCTGTCAGCCCTGCAGGCACCCTGCGCTGGCTGCTCAAGCGCGAATACTGGGAAAACCGCGGTGGTTTCCTGTACGCCCCGGTGATCGCCGGCATCGTCTCGCTGCTGATGAGCAGCATCGGCATCGGCCTGGGCCTGTTCGCCCTGCATCGTGCCGCGCGCGACGGTGGCCTGCACATCGACGGCGAGAGCGTGAACATCAATGGTCTGGATCTGGCCGTGCTGACCCGCGACATCAGCGCCAAGGACATGGCCGACCTAGGCAACGGCCTGGACCTGGCGATGGTACTGACCTCGTCATGGCCGCTGATCGTGCTCGCGTTCGTGGTGTTCTTCTACTGCCTGGGCGCGCTGTATGACGACCGCCGCGACCGCAGCATCCTGTTCTGGAAGTCGCTGCCGCTGTCGGATACCCAGACGGTGCTGTCCAAGGTGTTCAGTGCACTGATCGTCGCACCGCTCATCGCCATCATCGCGTCCAGCCTGACACTGCTCGTGTTCATGCTGGTGCTGTGCCTGGTAGTGGTCTCCCATGGCGGTGACGCGATGCAGCTGATCATCGGCCCGGCCAACCCGATGAGCCTGGTGCTGGGCATGTTCGTGTCCATCCCGGTATACGCCCTGTGGGCGCTGCCTACTGCCGGCTGGCTGCTGCTGTGCTCGGCCTGGGCCAAGAGCAAGCCGTTCCTGTGGGCGGTCATGCTGCCGCTGTTCGCCGGCATCATCGTCAGCACCACCAAGCTGATGCACCTGTTCGACCTGACCACCGGCTGGTTCTGGCAGCACATCGTCGGTCGCCTGCTGTTGGGTGCGATGCCGGGGATGGACCTGCTGTACCGCGCCGGTGGCGGCGAATCCAGGCAGGATCTGGACTCGATCGTGGCGCTGATGGCGCCCGCCGCCCAGCTGAAGTCGCTGGCAATGCCCGACCTGTGGATCGGCGCGGCCTTCGGCGTGGTCTTCATCTTCATCGCCATCCGCCTGCGCAAGCGCGCTGGCGAAATCTGATCTTCAACCTGGAGGCATCACCCATGCGTTCCTTGATTGCCTGTAGTGCGCTGTTGCTGTTGCCCCTGTCGGCGCTGGCCGCCGATGCACCGAACTGCAAGTTCTCCGCGCCGCGCGCGCTGAAGATCGACACCGCCGGCGCCAAGGCGGTGGTGTTCGAGATCAACCAGCATGACCTGAAAGTGGTCGCCAGCGCTGGCGGTGGCCAGCTCGAGGGCCGCGCCTGCGCTTCCAACAAGGACTGGCTGGACCAGCTGGTGCTGGACCAGCGGCGCGTGGGTGACAAGCTGGTGGTAAGCCTGCGCCGCGACAGCCGCGACTCGCTGTCGATGGGCAACAGCTACGCCTGGCTGGACATCCGTGGCAGCGTGCCGGACAACCTGCCGCTGCAGTTCAAGATCGGCTCCGGTGATGGCAGCATCGAGAACGCGCAGTCGCTGAGCATGGACGTGGGCTCCGGTGATGGCATCGCCCGCGGCACCCGGGGCAGCGTGCATGCCGCCGTAGGCTCGGGCGACCTGGACGTTGATGGCGCCGCGTCGTTCAACCTGCTCTCGCTGGGTTCGGGCGACGTCAACGCCCGCAACATCGGCGGTGATGCCAGCGTCGGCACCGTCGGCTCCGGTGACCTGAAGGTCACCGACGTGCGCGGCAACGCGCGGCTGGATACCGTCGGCTCCGGCGACATCGGCTTCAAGCAGGTGCAGGGCAACGTCGAGATCGGTGTGGTCGGCTCCGGCAATGTCGAGATCGAACAGGTCGGCGGCAATGTCCGTGTGCGCAGCCACGGCTCGGGTGATATCGACGTCGATGGCGTGCGCGGCAATCTCACCGTCGAGCACAGCGGCAGCGGCGACGTCCAGCATCGCAGCGTCGCCGGCACCGTCACCCTGCCCCGCGGCAAGTAACACCCAACCATCCGATTCGAGGGGAATGCCATGAACCTGCTGCGCCTGCTGCCTGCTGCCCTGCTGTGCCTGCCGCTGATCGCCTGTGGCGACACCTCCAGCCCCGACAAGACCGCCGGCAAGGCGGTGGCCGAGACCGCCGGCGGTGTCGGCCAGACCGTCAAGGAAGCGATGGACGACGCCCGCAAGGAAATCGCCGAGGGCAACATCAAGATCTCCGCCGACAACCAGCCGCGCGCGGAGATCACCCCGCAGGGACAGCTGCTGATCGGCGGCAAGCAGGTGACGCTGGACGATGGCCAGCGCCGCCAGCTGCTCGATTACCGCGGCCATGTGGTGGCGGTGGCGATGGACGGCATGGATGTGGGCCTGGCGGGCGCCAAGCTCGGTGCCAACGCTGCCGGTGAAGCACTGAAGGGCATCTTCAGCGGCGACAGCGAAGGCATCGAGAAGCGGATCAACGCCGAGGCCGCCAAGATCGAAGCGCAGGCCAAGCGCATCTGCGACCGCATGCCGGCCATGCTGGCCAGCCAGCAGGCGCTGGCGGCCTCGCTGCCGGCGTTCAAGCCCTACGCCACGATGGACCAGAGCGATGTGGACGACTGCGGCAAGGACACCGTCGTCAACCGCTGACCCTGTGACAGATCAGCGCACCCGGCCGGCAGCGCACCTGCGTTGCCGGCCGCTGCGCCCCGGCAGGCTTACAATGGCGGCTCCGGATGCACTCCATTGAACCGCCATGAAAAAGCTGTTTCTGCTGCTGGCCGCCCTGCTCTGCCTGGGCCTGGTCGGCTGTGACCAGGACTACCGCAACCACCGCGCCGAGCGCGGCAAACCCAAGATCTCGGTCAGCGAGAGCATCGTGACCGTGCGCCGCCAGCCGGCGCCGAACATCATCATCCTGCCCGACGGGCAGATGAAGATCGACGAGATCCTGATCCCGCTCAACGCCGAGCAGAAGCAGATGCTGCAGACGATGTTCGGCAAGCTGCAGGTGCTGCGCCAGAACACGCTGGTGGCCGCCCCGGCCGATCCCAACATGCAGCCGGTGAAGATCGTGCCACCGGAAGGCATGCAGGTGATTCCGCCGGACCTGGTGCAGACCATTCCCGAGTTCAAGGATTACACCGAAACCTTCGGCAACATCGTCGCCGACCGTCGCTGAAACGAGAACGCCGCCCTCCCGGGCGGCGTTTCCGTTTGTAGGGCCGAGCATAGGCTCGGCTCTACAGAGTGCAGATTGCAGATCAGCCGCCGGCGCCACCACCGCCGGCCTGGATACCGCCGGCGGTCAGCGCGGTCGGGTCCAGCAGCCGGCGCAGCTCCGCCTCGGCCAGACCACTGTCTTCCAGCGCCACGTCCAGCACCGGGCGCTGCTCCTTGTAGGCACGCTTGGCGATCGCTGCGGCCTTCTCGTAGCCGATGATCGGGTTCAGCGCGGTCACCAGGATCGGATTGCGCGCCAGCGCTTCGGCCACGCGATCCTCGCGCACCTTCAGTCCGGCAATGGCGCTGTCGGCCAGCAGGGTCGACACATTGGCCAGCAGGCCGATGCCATCGAGCAGGTTCACCGCGATCAGCGGCAGCGTCACATTGAGCTGGAAATTGCCGGTCTGGCCGGCCACGGTGATCGCCGTGTGGTGGCCGATCACCTGCGCGCAGGCCATCACCGTCGCCTCCGGAATCACCGGATTGACCTTGCCCGGCATGATCGAGGACCCCGGCTGCAGTGCCGGCAGTTCGATCTCGCCCAGGCCCGCCAGCGGACCGGCATTCATCCAGCGCAGGTCGTTGGCGATCTTGATCAGGGCCACCGCCAGCGCGTTGAGCTGGCCCGACAGTTCCACCGCATCATCCTGCGCGGCCAGGCCTTCGAACTTGTTCTCGGCGCTGTCGAACTTGAAGCCGGTCTGCTGCTTCAGCGCCTTGGCCACCTGCGCGCCAAAGCGCGGGTCGGCATTGATGCCGGTGCCGATGGCGGTACCGCCCAGCGGCAGGCGGCGCACGCGTTTCAGGCTGTCCTCGATGCGCTCCTGTGCCGAGGCCAGCTGCGCCGACCACGCACCAAATTCCTGTTCGAAGGTCAGCGGCATCGCGTCCATCAGGTGGGTGCGGCCGGTCTTGACCACCTTGCGCAGGCTGCGGCCCTTCTTGTCCAGCGTCCTGCGCAGGTGCACCAGCGCCGGCAGCAGCTGCTCATGGGTCGCCAGCACGGCCGACACGCGCAGCGCCGTCGGAATCACGTCGTTGGAGCTCTGCCCCTGGTTGACGTGATCGTTCGGGTGCACGGCGGTCTTGCCTGCCTTGCCGGCACGGTTGGCCAGCGTGGCGATGACCTCGTTGGCATTCATGTTCGACGACGTGCCCGAGCCGGTCTGGTAGACGTCGATCGGGAACTGCGCGTCCCACGTGCCGTCCGCTACTTCGGCAGCGGCGGACTGGATGGCCTTGGCCACCGTCTTGGGCAAGTGGCCCAGCTCGGCGTTGACGCCGGCGGCGGCTCCCTTGACCAGGCCCAGTGCGCGGATGAAGCCGCGCGGCATGCGCTGGCCCGACACCGGGAAATTCTGTACAGCGCGCTGGGTCTGCGCGCCCCACAGGGCGTCGGCAGGCACCTGCAGTTCGCCCATGCTGTCGTGCTCGATCCGGAAACCCTTGGGGGCGCTCTTGCTTGCAGCTTTGCTCATTGCATCAACTCCGCACTACTTCGGTTGGGGAAAGGGAAGCGGCGGCTGGCAGGGTGCGCTTCCCGGGCTGGCGGCTGCGACAACGATACTCCCTTGTCCGCAGCGTGGGATGGCGAGGACGGGCCAGATCGTTTCATCCGCAGGGCCGATTGTGTTGTAGAGCCGAGCCCACGCTCGGCTGCATCTGCGGTCTGGCGTCTGAGGAGCAGCCGAGCGTAGGCTCGGCTCTACAGGGCGCTCCCGCCCGGCACGTCGTAGAATATCGGCCCCGCCGCTCGTCCCAGCCCTGCCGACATGTCCGAATCCGCCCTGCTCGCCCTGTCCCCGCTCGATGGCCGCTATGCCGGCAAGGTCGACGCCCTGCGCCCGATCTTCTCCGAGTACGGCCTGATCAAGGCCCGTGTCACGGTCGAAGTGGAGTGGCTGCTGGCCCTGGCCGCCGAGCCGGGCATCGTCGAGCTGGCCGCGTTCTCCGATGCCGCGATCGCCCGCCTGCGTGCACTGGCCAGCGGCTTCAGCCCGGCCCAGGCCGCTCGGGTGAAGGAGATCGAGCGCACCACCAACCATGACGTCAAGGCGGTGGAGTACTTCATCAAGGAGCAGCTGAAGGACGATGCCGAGCTGGCACCGGCGCTGGAGTTCGTGCATTTCGCCTGCACCAGCGAAGACATCAACAACCTCAGCTACGGCCTGATGCTGGAGCAGGCCCGCCGCGAGGTGCTGCTGCCGACCCTGGACGGCGTCGCCGACGCACTGCGCACGCTGGCCCACGCCCAGGCCGGCCAGCCGATGCTGTCGCGCACCCACGGCCAGACCGCCTCGCCGACCACTCTGGGCAAGGAGCTGGCCAACGTGGTCGCCCGCCTGGAGCGCCAGCGCCGGCAGATCGCTGCCGTCGAGCTGACCGGCAAGATCAACGGCGCGGTCGGCAACTACAACGCACACATCGCCAGCTACCCGGACGTGGACTGGCCGGCCTTCGCCGAGCGCTTCGTCACCGGCCTGGGCCTGGTGTTCAACCCGTACACCACGCAGATCGAGCCGCACGACAACATCGCCGAGATCGGTGATGCCGCCCGTCGCGCCAACATCATCCTGATCGACCTGGCCCGCGACATCTGGGGTTACGTCTCGCTGGGCTACTTCAAGCAGCGCCTGAAGGAAGGCGAAGTCGGTTCGTCGACGATGCCGCACAAGGTCAACCCGATCGATTTCGAGAACGCCGAGGGCAACTTCGGCATCGCCAACGCGCTGTTCGAGCATTTCAGCGCGAAGCTGCCGATCAGCCGCTGGCAGCGCGACCTGACCGATTCGACCGTGCTGCGCGCGCTGGGCACCGCATTCGGCCACAGCCAGGTGGCGCTGGATTCGCTGGCCAAGGGCCTGGGCAAGCTGGAAGTGAACCCGCAGCGCCTCGACGCCGATCTGGATGCGGCCTGGGAAGTGCTGGCCGAGGCCGTGCAGACGGTGATGCGGCGCCATGGCCTGCCGAACCCGTACGAGCAGCTGAAGGCGCTGACCCGTGGCCAGGGCATCACGGCAGAGTCGATGCGCACGTTCGTGCAGGGGTTGGAGCTGCCGGCTGATGCCAAGCAGCGCCTGCTGGAGATGACCCCGGGCAGCTATACCGGTCTGGCGGAGTCGCTGGCGAAGAAGATCTAAGGGGTTTCCTTTGCGGCGGCGGCCGCGGGCGCTGCCTGCGGCAGGCAACGGCAACGGCAACGTCAAAGGCGGCTCTGGATTGCTGCTAGCTGGGCGGGTCGGGATGGGCCAGCGGGACACGCCGTAAACCTGTGGTGGTCAAGTACTTCTGGACACTCTCAAGGGGCGTTCAGGCCACCTGCGCTTCGTGGAGCGCAGGTGGCACAAGGCCGTTGGCACTGTGCAGCCGACGGTGGTTGTACCAGTTCACAAA